>NZ_KQ089962.1:908317-1874133 GCF_001037805.1 Enterobacter sp. BIDMC93 | reverse complement strand
TGGGCGATTAGCTCAGTTGGTAGAGCATCTCCTTTACACGGAGGGGGTCGGCGGTTCGAGCCCGTCATCGCCCACCATTTCGGGTCGTTAGCTCAGTTGGTAGAGCAGTTGACTTTTAATCAATTGGTCGCAGGTTCGAATCCTGCACGACCCACCAATGTAAAAAAGCGCCCTAAAGGCGCTTTTTTGCTATCTGCGATATAGCACATCCCCATTGCAGCCAGACCGCTTGTTTTACTCAAGCTCACGCCTTCTTTGCCGATACCTCTATTTTATGGCGAAAAGGATCTCAATATGACAACTCTTAAGCCCGTTTCTCTGTCGGCGATGGAAATCGGCAGCGTAGATAACAGCTCCGGCGGAAACGACATTGCTTCTCAAATCACCCGTCTGACCAAACAGATAACGAAAGTCACTCAGCAGCTCAAAGAAGTGGCCATGGGTGATGCCACAGCAGAAGAGAAGCAAAAGCAGCAGGAATTACTCGAATCTCAGCTGGCTATGTTGCAGGCACAACTGGCGCAATTGCAGCGTCAGCAGGCAGAAGAGGCGATGCCAAAAAAGGAAAAAGGTCAGGCAGTCGCGGAAGGCATCAATAAGCCCTCCGCGGAGCATCAGATTAATATCTACATCTGATTATTGGTTTCGTTAAAAAGTGGATCGCGTGTGCGGGCCTCCATCAAACGTTCGGCCTGCATACGCACCACATCCCAGCAGGCATGCGCCGCGCCGGAAAGAGACCTGTTTTTACGGCGTACCAGCATCAGCTGGCGTTCGACACAGGGTACGAAACGCTTCACCGTTAAACGACTCCCCTGCGGCAGTGGCAGCGCCAGCGCCGGCAGAACGCTGATGCCAATCCCCGCTTCGACCATCGGGAAGAGCGTGGCAGGATGCCCAATCTCCTGCACAATGGTTGCCTTAACGCCCTGCGCGGCCAGTGCGGCATCTATCAGCGGACGGCTGCCTGATGCATAATCCTGTAACACCAGGTTTGCCCCCTGCAAGGCCTGCCAGGCCACCTGCGGCAGCGATGCCAGCGGATCATCATCGCGGCAGAGCAGTAAAAAGGGCTCCGAGAGCACCACTTCACATTCCAGGTCGCTTACCGCTCCGGGATCAATAACGATGCCAAAATCCACATCCCCCTGACGGATACTCTCCAGTACCCACTGCTGCGGCCTGTCATGCAAAACAAAATCGATATCCGGATAGCGGTGATTACTTTCAGCGATACACTGGGGAATAAGATGCGCTGAAATCGTCTGGCTCGCCGCCACTCTCACGGTACCGGAAAGCTGTTGTCCGAGCCGCCCGACATCCCTGAGCGTACTGTGCAGTTCATCCAGCAGCCTTTCCAGTCGCATTGCCAGCTGCTGTCCCGCTTCGGTGAGTACCACTTCTCGCGTCGTACGGTCGAGCAGCTTCACTCCCGTTTGCGTTTCAAGCTCCTTAACGCTATGGCTCACCGCCGACTGGCTGAGGCCAATGATCTCCCCTGCCCGGCTAAAGCTGCGGGCCTGCGCGACGGTGACGAAAACGCGAAGCTGACGTAACGAATAATTCATCTGTTTAATTCATGAATGGATGCAATAAATCAATTTTATTTCTCAAAGGGAAGAAAGCACAATAGCGGCATCTGTTTTCAGGAGTGATTATGAAACTTTTTCGTATCCTTGATCCGTTTACGCTGACCCTGATTGGTGTCGTCTTGCTGGCCTCGTTCTTCCCGGCGCGGGGCAGTTTCGTTCCGGTTATTGAAGGACTGACCACGGCCGCCATCGCCCTGCTGTTCTTTATGCATGGCGCCAAACTCTCCCGTGAAGCCATTATTGCAGGCGGTAGCCACTGGCGACTACACCTGTGGGTAATGTGCAGCACCTTTATCCTCTTCCCGGTTTTGGGCGTGCTGTTCGCCTGGTGGGCGCCGGTGAATGTCGATCCGGCGCTGTATACCGGTTTCCTTTATCTGTGCATTTTGCCGGCCACCGTGCAGTCCGCTATTGCCTTTACCTCGCTGGCGGGCGGTAACGTCGCGGCGGCGGTTTGTTCTGCTTCCGCTTCCAGCCTGCTGGGGATCTTTGTTTCACCGCTGCTGGTCGGTCTGCTGATGAATATGCACGGGGCGGAAGGTAATCTGGAGCAGGTGGGTAAAATTTGTCTGCAACTGCTGCTGCCGTTTGTGCTCGGACACTTATCCCGTCCCTGGATTGGGGCGTTTGTGGCAAAACATAAAAAATGGATCGGGAAAACGGACCAAAGCTCAATTCTGCTGGTGGTTTACACGGCCTTCAGCGAAGCCGTGGTGAACGGCATCTGGCACAGGGTGGGCGCTGGATCGCTGCTGTTTATTGTGGTGGTAAGCATCGTTTTGCTGGCCATTGTCATCGCGGTTAACGTCTTTGTGGCCCGCAAATGCGGCTTCAATAAGGCCGATGAAATCACCATTGTATTTTGCGGATCGAAAAAGAGCCTGGCCAACGGGATCCCGATGGCCAATATTCTGTTCCCGACGTCCGTCATTGGGATGATGGTGTTGCCGCTGATGATTTTCCATCAGATCCAGCTGATGGTGTGTGCGGTACTGGCGCGGCGTTACAAGGCGCAGACAGAAAAGCTGGCGCAGGAGGAGACCCGCGCCGCGAAAGTTTAAGGACGTTTCAGGGGCTGAACCAGCTGGGTCAGCCCCTCTGTTTTGATCAGTAACGTGATAGCCATCAGCTCGCCCAGACGCCCGGCGGGGAACTCATCCTTACGGGCAAACCACAGCAGATACTCTTCCGGTAAATCAATCAGCCTGCGACCCTTATATTTACCGAACGGCATCTCCGTATTGGCGATCTCAACGAGCTGCTCTTTTTCCACGTCACTCTCCTAACAGGCGCATCATTTCCGCTTCGTCGATTACCTCGATGCCAAGTTCCTGCGCTTTTGCCAGCTTCGAACCGGCCGCTTCCCCGGCAATCACCAGGTCGGTTTTCTTCGATACGCTGCCCGCCACTTTTGCCCCCAACGCCACCAGGCGCGCTTTCGCGTCATCGCGCGAGAGCTGGCTCAGGCTGCCGGTCAGTACCACCGTTTTACCGGCAAACGGGCTGTCGATCTCTTCGGCATTAACCACTACCGGTGCAGGCCAGTGAATGCCCTGTTCCAGTAATTTACCGATCACTTCACGGTTGCTCTCTTCGGCGAAGAAGTTGAAAACGTGGGTAGCGACCACAATGCCGACATCAGGGACTTTCTGTAGCTCGTCGATGGTGGCTTTCTCCAGCGCGTCCAGCGTGCCGAAATACGCCGCCAGCCCTGCCGCTGTCGCCTCTCCGACTTCACGAATGCCAAGCGCGTAAAGGAAACGGGCAAAGGTGGTGTTTTTGGCCGCCTCGAGCGCGTTAACGATGTTCTGGGCAGATTTTGGCCCCATACGATCAAGACCGGTCAGCTTACCTGCCGTCAGGGTAAAGAGGTCCGCTGGCGTATGGACGTACTCTTTCTCAACTAACTGGTCGATAATCTTGTCACCCATTCCGTCGACGTCCATCGCCCGGCGGGAGACAAAGTGCTTCAGGGACTCTTTACGCTGCGCGCCGCAGATTAACCCGCCCGTACAGCGCGTTACCGCTTCACCTTCCACGCGCTCAACGTCCGAACCACATACCGGACAGTGGGCTGGAAACTCGATGGCACGGGTATCGGCAGGACGTTCAGACTCCACAACGTTAACCACCTGTGGGATCACGTCGCCCGCGCGGCGAATCACCACTTTGTCACCAATGCGCAGCCCCAGGCGGGCAATTTCATCGGCGTTATGCAGCGTGGCGTTACTTACCAGCACGCCAGCCACCTGCACAGGCTCCAGACGCGCCACAGGCGTAATCGCCCCCGTACGGCCTACCTGAAACTCCACGTCGCGAACGAAGGTCATCTGCTCCTGCGCCGGGAACTTAAAGGCCACCGCCCAGCGCGGCGCACGGGCCACAAATCCCAACTGTTCCTGCAACGCCAGCGAGTTAACCTTGATCACCACGCCATCAATATCAAACCCGAGCGTGGGACGATCCTCTTCAACCTTGTGATAGAACGCCAGCACCGCCTCCGGAGAGTCGCAGAGCTGCACGCGGTTGCTTACCGGTAATCCCCACTCTTTGAACTGCATTAAACGACCCAGGTGGGTATCTGGCAGGTCACCGCCTTCCAGGATCCCGACGCCGTAGCAGAAGAAAGTAAGCGGTCGCTTCGCGGTGATTCGCGGATCGAGCTGACGCAGCGAACCTGCCGCCGCGTTACGCGGGTTAGCAAACACTTTCCCGCCGGTACGACGCGCTTCTTCGTTGATCTTCTCGAAGCCCGCCTGCGGAAGGAACACTTCCCCGCGCACTTCCAGCCGGGCGGGAATGTTATCGCCACGCAGTTTCAGCGGGATCGCACGAATAGTGCGCACATTGGTGGTGATGTCTTCCCCGGTAGTGCCGTCGCCGCGCGTTGCGGCACGCACCATCACGCCGTTCTCATAAAGAATACTAACGGCCAGACCATCCAGCTTTAGCTCGCAGCACCAGCTCAGATTGTCGACGCTCTTCAGGCGATCCTGCACACGCTTGTTGAAAGCCAGAAAACTCTCTTCATCAAACACGTTATCCAGCGACAGCATCGGCACTTCATGTCGCACCTGGCTGAAAGCGCCCAGCGGTTCCGCGCCGACGCGCTGCGTTGGGGAATCGGGCGTAATCAGTTCGGGGTGCTGCGCTTCCAGCTCGCGCAGTTCACGCATCAGGCGGTCATATTCCGCATCCGGCACTTCCGGTGCGTCCATAACATGATAGAGATATTCATGATGGCGAAGCGTGGTTCGCAGTTCAGTAAGTTGTTGTTCGATTGAGTCCATATCGCACCATCAATGAGAAAAACCCCCGACAGGCGGGGGTTGAGGAGGAGGTGAAGTTAACGCGACGATTACGCGTTCGCTTCCTTAACTTCGCGGATGCGGTCCTGATACTCGCGCAGTTTCTGCGGCGTCATCATTCGACGCTGATCGTCGAGCACCACACCGCCCACTTCGTCGGCGATGTGCTGAGCGGACTGTAGCATCAGCTTAAAGTTTTGCAGCTCGTCACCGTAGGACGGCACCTGCATAAAGATCGTAACCCCCGGCGTGACGAAATCACCGGTCATTTCCGGGTCAAACGTGCCTGGATTGACCATATTGGCCAGACTAAACAGCGCCGGACCGCTACCGTCAGGACTCAGGTGGCGATGGAAAATATTCATGTCGCCGAACTTGAAGCCTGCCTGTTGGATGCTGTTAAGCAGCACGTCACCGTTCAGATGGGTGCCATGATGAGCAGCCACGTTCATGATGATCACCGCTTCTTTACGCTGCGGCTTTTCAACAACCGGTTCTGGCTCTGCGACCGGCTCTGGCTCAACGCGCGGAGCGGGCTGTGGCGCAGGCGGTTCAGGCTGCGGCTGCGGTTGTTGTACCGGCTGCGGCTGCTGAACAGGCTGTGGCTGATGCACTGGCTGTGCAGGCTGTTGCACAGGTTGCGGCTGTACAGGCTGTGGCGCAACGGGCTGCTGTTGCACAGGCTGCTGCGGCGGATGACGAACAGGTTCTTCCACTGGCGGCGGCGCTGGCTGGCGCGGCTGGGCAGAAGCATACGGTGGTTGATACTGGTGCTGCGGAGCGCGGGGGGCTTCATGCTCTCCATGCGCTGCGCCGGGCGCAGTATTGACCCGATGAACACGAACTTCACCCACGCCGTCGTCGTCAGGACCGTCGATGTCGTCTTCAACGTCATCGTCGTCACGACTGGACTTCATGCGCTTCAGTGGACGATCGCGAAACATAGAGGAACGCTCTTTACGGCTGGTCCAGAAACCATGTACCAGTAAAGCGATTATGGCGATCGCGCCAACAATGATTAATATCAGACGCAAATCCTGCATCATTATATTCTCTGTTGTTCTAACACCTTGCCACCACGGCAAACATTTACTCACTAAGAGTATTTGCCGTTTACGTCAAGTGCAAGTGTATGCAGAGCATTCACAGCATAAAGATGAACTAAATCGTGCTTTTTGCTGGTTTTTCGAACATTTCCGAACTGGTCATTGGCCCGTAACTGGATAATATAGGCGGGCAATTCCACTGGTTGTGTAAAAAGGAGTACAGCCTGGTATGGTTTCAACATCTTCTTCTGCCCCACGCAGCGGGGTCTGGTACTTTTCTCAGGGCTGGAAACTGGTCTCCCTGCCGGGCATTCGACGCTTCGTTATTTTGCCGTTACTGATCAACATTATTCTGATGGGCGGGGCCTTCTGGTGGCTGTTCACCAGACTGGAAAGCTGGATCCCTTCCCTGATGAGCTATGTGCCGGACTGGTTACAGTGGCTAGACTACCTGCTCTGGCCGATTGCGGTTATCTCCGTGCTGCTGGTTTTCGGTTATTTCTTTTCGACGATAGCAAACTGGATAGCCGCGCCGTTCAACGGTCTGCTGGCCGAACAGCTGGAAGCGCGCCTGACCGGTGCGACGCCACCTGACACGGGCGTACTCGGGATCGTGAAAGATCTCCCCCGCATCATGAAGCGTGAATGGCAGAAGTTCGCCTGGTACCTGCCGCGGGCGATTGTGCTGCTTATTCTTTATTTTGTACCCGGGATTGGCCAGACGGTCGCGCCCGTGCTGTGGTTCCTGTTCAGCGCCTGGATGCTCGCTATCCAGTACTGTGATTATCCGTTCGATAACCACAAAGTGCCGTTTAAAGAGATGCGCACTGCCCTGCGCACTCAGAAGGTTGCCAACATGCAGTTTGGCGCGCTGACCAGCCTGTTCACCATGATCCCTTTCCTGAATTTGTTCATCATGCCCGTCGCCGTTTGCGGCGCGACGGCGATGTGGGTGGACTGCTACCGTGCTAAGCACGCGTTATGGAAGTAATGCAAAAATGTGTAAAAGAGGGGTGGCTTATGCCGCCCCTTATTCCATACTGATCCCCATTATTTCCTTGCAGCATATAGATATGCGATTTCCTTACTTCCCCATACCTGTTCAACAGGTATGCTGGGTCGGTATCCCAATTTCATACAGTTAAGGACAGGCCATGAGTAAGATTTATGAAGACAACTCGCTGACTATCGGTCATACGCCCCTGGTTCGACTGAACCGTATCGGTAATGGACGCATTCTGGCGAAGGTCGAATCTCGTAACCCAAGCTTCAGCGTTAAATGCCGTATCGGTGCGAATATGATTTGGGATGCTGAAAAGCGTGGCGTGCTGAAACCTGGCGTTGAGCTGGTTGAACCCACCAGCGGCAATACCGGTATCGCTCTGGCCTATGTTGCGGCGGCGCGTGGCTATAAGCTGACGCTGACTATGCCTGAAACCATGAGCATTGAGCGTCGTAAGCTGCTGAAAGCGCTGGGTGCGAACCTGGTCCTGACCGAAGGCGCAAAAGGCATGAAGGGCGCGATTCAGAAGGCCGAAGAAATTGTTGCCAGCGATCCGGCAAAGTATCTGCTGCTCCAGCAGTTCAGCAACCCGGCCAACCCGGAAATTCATGAGAAAACCACCGGCCCGGAAATCTGGGAAGATACCGACGGTCAGGTTGATGTGTTTATCTCCGGCGTAGGCACCGGCGGTACGCTGACCGGTGTGTCTCGCTATATTAAAGGCACGAAAGGTAAAAAAGATCTGATTACCGTTGCCGTTGAGCCAACCGACTCACCGGTTATCGCTCAGGCGCTGGCAGGCGAAGAGATCAAACCTGGCCCACACAAAATCCAGGGTATCGGCGCTGGCTTTATTCCAGGCAACCTGGATCTGAAGCTGATCGATAAAGTCGTCGCCATTACCAATGAAGAAGCCATCTCCACGGCGCGTCGCCTGATGGACGAGGAAGGCATTCTGGCGGGTATCTCTTCCGGTGCGGCGGTTGCGGCAGCCCTCAAACTGCTGGAAGATGAAACCTTTACCAATAAGAACATTGTGGTTATCCTACCGTCTTCGGGTGAGCGTTACTTAAGCACAGCACTGTTTGCCGATCTCTTCACAGAGAAAGAACTGCAACAGTGATGCCAGCATGTTAAAAACGCGTAAAAAAGCACCTTTTCAGGTGCTTTTTTGTGGCCTGCTTCAAAGTTTTACCCCTCCTGGCATTGCTTCACCCCGTTGGGTCTGGTATTTAAACCAGCAATTATTTTGATGCGCGAAATTAATCGGTGAACGAAATAGCGCTGCTGAATCGATTTTATGATTTGGTTCAAGTCTTGCTTTCACTGCATAATGTTTAATGACGATTGAAACGTCAGCGCTAACTATACAGGCTAAAGTTAAGTCGCCAGGCTAGACTTTAGTTCCACAACACTAAACCTATAAGTTGGGGAAATACAATGTTCCAGCAAGAAGTTACCATTACCGCTCCGAACGGTCTGCACACCCGCCCTGCTGCTCAGTTTGTTAAAGAAGCGAAAGGCTTCACTTCTGAAATCACTGTGACTTCCAACGGCAAAAGCGCTAGCGCAAAAAGCCTGTTCAAGCTGCAAACTCTGGGCCTGACTCAGGGTACCGTTGTTACCATCTCCGCTGAAGGTGAAGACGAGCAGAAAGCAGTTGAGCATCTGGTTAAGCTGATGGCTGAACTCGAGTAAGTTTACCGGGTTCTTTTCAATATCAGTCACAAGTAAGGTAGGGTTATGATTTCAGGCATTTTAGCATCCCCGGGTATCGCTTTCGGCAAAGCATTGCTGCTGAAAGAAGACGAAATCGTCATTGACCGGAAAAAAATTTCTGCCGACAAGGTTGATCAGGAAGTTGAACGTTTTCTGAGCGGTCGTGCCAAGGCATCTGCGCAACTGGAAGCGATTAAAACTAAAGCTGGCGAAACTTTCGGTGAAGAAAAAGAAGCCATCTTCGAAGGGCACATTATGCTGCTCGAAGATGAGGAGCTGGAGCAGGAAATCATAGCCCTGATTAAAGATAAAGGCATGACGGCCGACGCGGCTGCGCATGAAGTTATCGAAGGTCAGGCATCTGCCCTGGAAGAGCTGGACGATGAATACCTGAAAGAACGTGCGGCTGACGTACGTGACATCGGTAAGCGCCTGCTGCGCAACATCCTGGGTCTGGCCATCATCGATCTGAGCGCGATTCAGGACGAAGTCATCCTGGTTGCCGCTGACCTGACGCCGTCTGAAACCGCACAGCTGAACCTGAACAAGGTGCTGGGTTTCATTACTGATGCAGGTGGACGTACCTCCCACACCTCAATCATGGCGCGTTCTCTGGAGCTGCCAGCCATTGTGGGTACCGGTAGCGTTACCTCCCAGGTTAAAAACGACGACTATCTGATTCTGGATGCCGTAAACAATGTGGTTTACGTCAACCCAACTAACGATGTGATCGAGCAGCTGCGTTCCGTTCAGGAGCAGGTTGCTACCGAGAAAGCGGAACTCGCTAAACTGAAAGATCTGCCAGCCATCACGCTGGACGGCCATCAGGTTGAAGTGTGCGCTAACATCGGTACCGTACGTGACGTTGACGGCGCTGAGCGCAACGGCGCGGAAGGTGTGGGTCTGTATCGTACTGAATTCCTGTTCATGGATCGCGACGCTCTGCCAACGGAAGAAGAGCAGTTTGCAGCGTACAAAGCGGTTGCGGAAGCGTGCGGCTCGCAGGCTGTAATCGTCCGTACTATGGACATCGGTGGCGACAAAGAGCTGCCGTACATGAACTTCCCGAAAGAAGAGAACCCGTTCCTGGGCTGGCGTGCCGTGCGTATCGCCATGGATCGCAAAGAGATCCTGCGTGACCAGGTTCGCGCTATTCTGCGTGCCTCCGCTTTCGGTAAACTGCGCATCATGTTCCCGATGATCATCTCTGTTGAAGAAGTGCGTGCACTGAAGAAAGAGATCGAAATCTACAAACAGGAACTGCGTGACGAAGGTAAAGCATTTGACGAATCCATTGAGATCGGCGTGATGGTGGAAACACCGGCAGCCGCGACCATTGCGCGTCATTTAGCCAAAGAAGTTGATTTCTTTAGTATCGGTACCAATGATTTAACGCAGTACACCCTGGCAGTTGACCGTGGTAATGATATGATTTCACATCTCTACCAGCCAATGTCACCGTCCGTACTGAATTTGATCAAGCAAGTTATTGATGCTTCTCATGCAGAAGGTAAATGGACTGGCATGTGTGGTGAGCTAGCAGGCGACGAACGTGCTACACTTCTGTTGCTGGGTATGGGTCTGGACGAGTTCTCTATGAGCGCCATTTCCATCCCGCGCATTAAGAAGATTATCCGTAACACGAACTTCGAAGATGCGAAGGTGTTAGCAGAGCAGGCTCTTGCTCAACCGACAACGGACGAGTTAATGACGCTGGTTAACAAGTTCATTGAAGAAAAAACAATCTGCTAATCCACGAGATGCGGCCCAATTTACTGCTTAGGAGAAGATCATGGGTTTGTTCGATAAACTGAAATCTCTGGTTTCTGATGACAAGAAAGACTCCGGAACTATTGAGATTGTTGCTCCGCTCTCCGGCGAGATCGTCAACATCGAAGACGTGCCGGATGTAGTGTTTGCTGAGAAAATCGTTGGTGATGGCATTGCTATCAAACCAACTGGCAACAAAATGGTTGCTCCAGTTGACGGCACCATCGGTAAAATTTTTGAAACCAACCATGCGTTCTCTATCGAATCCGATAGCGGTATCGAACTGTTCGTTCACTTCGGTATCGACACCGTTGAACTGAAAGGCGAAGGCTTCAAACGTATCGCAGAAGAAGGCCAGCGTGTTAAAGTTGGCGACCCGGTAATTGAATTCGATCTGCCGCTGCTGGAAGAAAAAGCGAAGTCTACCCTGACTCCGGTTGTTATCTCCAACATGGACGAAATCAAAGAACTGATCAAACTGTCTGGCAGCGTCACCGTGGGTGAAACCCCGGTTATCCGCATCAAGAAGTAATTCTTGCCGCACAGAAAAATGGCGCCTTCGGGCGCCATTTTTGTTTATGCCGGCAGGATAAGCTCGTCATAGCCTTTCGACTGCGTATAGATCATAACGTCAGTCACCCGATCGCCCGCCATGCGAATGGCATCGGCAACGGTTTTCCCTCCCACAATGCCGCTGACCAGCTCCGAACAGAACAGATCGCCCGTTCCTTTCAGATCCGTCTCTACGCGCGGGTGCGCGCTTACGGTAACACCTTCTTCGCTCACCAGCACAACGTGGATATTCTGCGGATCGTCAGACACTGGCGCACTGGTGATCGCTACCCATTTCAGCGAGTCGGACAGCAGCCCCTGCGCGGCGGCAATGGCGCTCTCCGGCGTACGGCACGGTTTGCCGCTCAGCACTTCCAGTTCATACACGTTGGGCGTAATGCCCTGGGCCAGCGGGAGCAGATGCTCACGGTAGGCTTCAGGAATATCCGGCTTCACATACATTCCGCTATCGATATCCCCAATTACCGGGTCAACCAGCACCAGCAGATCGGGATGTTGCACTTTGATTGCCTTCAGCCACTGCGCCAGCAGCGCGATCTGGCTGGCGCTGCCCATATAGCCGGTGGTGACCGCTTTAAGCTCGCGCAGGATCTCGCGCTCTTCCAGCGCCTTAAGGTAGCCGCTGAACCACTCGTCCGGGATCACCCCGCCGTAGAAGGTGTCGTAGTGCGGCGTATTGCTGAACAGCACCGTTGGCACGGCGGTAACGTTCAGCCGGTGGGTTCGAATATTCGGCACCGCGATGCTGTTTCCCACGCTGCCGTACACCACCTGCGACTGTACGGCGACAATATCGGTTTGCTGCGCCCGGGTTTTATCCCGGAATAAAATCATCTCCATGACGCTTAAATCCCCGCCCCCTGCGAATAACTCTCTTCACCAAAGACGCCGGTAGACAGATAACGGTCGCCGCGATCGCAAATAATCGCTACGACCACCGCCCCCGGCGTGGACTCAGCCACCCGGATCGCACCCGCTACGGCACCGCCAGAGCTGACGCCGCAGAAGATACCTTCACGCACGGCCAGCTCACGCATGGTATTTTCCGCCTCGCGCTGATGAATATCCAGCACCTGGTCCACAAGCTGCGCATTAAAGATGCCCGGCATATACTCCGCCGGCCAGCGGCGGATGCCCGGAATACTGCTCCCCTCTTCCGGTTGCAGGCCGACAATCGTCACCGGCTTCTCCTGTTCGCGCAGAAAGCGTGACACACCGGTGATCGTGCCCGTGGTCCCCATGCTGGAGACAAAGTGGGTGATGCGCCCGTCGGCTTGCTGCCAGATTTCCGGGCCGGTGGTGGTGTAGTGCGCGTACGGGTTGTCCGGGTTGTTGAACTGGTCGAGAAGCTTGCCTTCCCCGCGCTCCGCCATCGCTAACGCTAAATCTCGCGCCCCTTCCATCCCCTGCTCTTTGCTCACCAGAATCAGCTCGGCTCCATAGGCGCGCATGGCGGCCCGGCGCTCCTGGCTCATGTTATCCGGCATCAGCAGCTTCATGCGGTAGCCTTTCAGGGCGGCAATCATCGCCAGCGCAATTCCGGTATTTCCGCTGGTGGCCTCAATGAGCACGTCGCCTGGCTTAATTTCACCGCGCTTCTCGGCCTGGACAATCATCGACAGTGCCGCCCGGTCTTTCACCGACCCCGCCGGGTTATTGCCTTCGAGCTTGACCCAGATTTCGCTGCCGTTATCAGGCCCCATGCGCTGAAGTTTGACCAGAGGGGTGTTGCCGATGGTGTGTTCGAGTGTATTCACGATTTTTACTCAATAAAAAAGCCGGGTGGCGCTTAGCTTACCCGGCCTACAAGACGCAGTGATAACTGTAGGCCCGGTCAGCGCAGCGCCACCGGGCGATAAACATACTAATAACCTATCAGGCTGACTCCGCCAGAGCAATATCCTCGCGCGTCTCAATGCGCTCGTTGCCATGATAAATGCGCGCGTGTTGCAGCCCGACAAACAGGCGCTCCCCCCGGTACGGCGGCACGTCGTCACGCATAACCACGGTCAACGGCTCGGTGTACCAGCCCAGGGGCTGTACCACTAATTGGGTGTAGTGCCCTTTAGGGCTAGCTTCCAGCACCTGCACCGGAAGCGGCGAATCCAGGCTGGTACGACGGCTGACGTCCACTTCCCACGGACGCAGGAACAGATCCACCGGCCCCTGATGCGCGGAGGTATACCCCAGCGGCCAGCGGTGCGCGCCAACGTGGAACTGACCGCCGCGAATGGTGCCCTGAAGGCGGTTTACTTCCCCCATAAACTCCAGCACAAAGCGGGTCGCCGGTTCACGCCAGAGCTGCTCTGGCTCGTCAACCTGCTCAATGTTGCCCTGACTCATCACCACCACGCGATCGGCCACTTCCATCGCCTCTTCCTGATCGTGGGTCACGAAAACGCTGGTGAACTGGAGTTCCTCATGCAGCTGACGCAGCCAGCGGCGCAGCTCTTTTCGCACCTGCGCATCCAGCGCGCCAAACGGTTCGTCCAGCAGCAGGATTTGCGGTTCAACGGCTAACGCACGCGCCAGCGCCACGCGCTGCTTCTGCCCGCCGGAAAGTTGAGCCGGGAAGCGGTCCGCCAGATGCGCAAGCTGCACCATCTCCAGCAGTTTGGTCACTTTCGCTTTGATGGCGGCGGCATCTGGACGTTCACGACGCGGCAGCACGGTCAGGCCAAACGCGATGTTGTCGAATACCGTCATGTGGCGGAACAGCGCGTAATGCTGAAATACAAAGCCCACTTTACGGTCGCGGGCGTGCAGGCGGCTAACGTCCGTACCGTGGAAGCGAATATGTCCGCTGGTCTGGTGTTCAAGCCCGGCGATAATGCGCAACAGCGTGGTTTTACCGGAGCCAGACGGCCCCAGCAGCGCCACCATTTGTCCGGAAGGGATATCCAGCGAGATATCATTCAGCACCTGGGTGCGACCAAAAGACTTCTTAATATTGGCAATCTCAATGCTCATGATTTCCCTCCTGATGCTGACGTTTTTCCTGATTCTCTAAACGCCACTGCACCACACTCTTCAAAAACAGGGTCAAAATCGCCATCAGCGTCAGCAACGCTGCGGCAGTAAAGGAACCGACGGTGTTGTAGTCCTGTTCCAGTAATTCAATCTGTAACGGCAGCGACAGGGTTTCGCCGCGAATCGAGCCGGATACCACCGACACCGCGCCAAACTCACCGATCGCACGGGCGTTGGTCAGCACCACGCCGTAAAGCAGTGCCCAGCGGATATTAGGCAGCGTGACGCGGCGGAACATCTGCCAGCCGGAAGCGCCGAGCAGCACCGCGGCTTCATCTTCATGGCTGCCCTGGCTGAGCATCACCGGCACCAGCTCGCGCACCACGAACGGACAGGTGACAAAGACGGTCACCAGCACCATTCCCGGCCAGGCGAACATGATTTGCAGGTCGTGTTCATCCAGCCAGCCGCCCAGCGGGCCATTGGAGCCGTAGAAGAGCAGATAAACCAGACCCGCCACCACCGGAGACACCGCAAACGGGATATCCAGCAGGGTCAGCAGCAGCTGACGCCCCGGGAAGTTAAAGCGCGTTACCAGCCAGGCCAGCAATACGCCAAACACCAGATTCACCGGGACGGTGATCAGGGCAATCATCACCGTCAGCCAGATGGCGTGGAGCATGTCCGGATCGGCCAGGTTTTGCAGCGCGGGCATAATCCCTTTGCTGAAGGCCTGCACGAAGATGTACACCATCGGCACGACGAGAATGAATGCGGAGACCAGCACGCCGGTACCAATCAGAAACCATTTGCCCCAGTTGATGCGGGGCGCGTCATAGCGCTTCAATTGCGTAACTTCCGCCATCAGTGACCTACCACACGTCGACCAAAGCGACTTTGCAGAGTGTTAATCGAAAACAGTAGCAGCAGCGACGCGGCAAGGATCACCGAGGCAATCGCGCTCGCCGCCGGATAATCAAACTCCTGCAAACGGACAAAAATCATCAGCGAGGTCACTTCGGTTTTCCACGCGATGTTCCCGGCGATAAAAATGACCGCGCCAAATTCACCGAGGCTGCGGGTAAAGGAAAGCGCCACCCCCGCCAGCAAGGCCGGAGAAAGTTCCGGCAGCACAACCTTACGGAAACTCTGCCAGCGCGTGGCGCCCAGAGTTTCCGCGGCCTCTTCGTATTCGGGGCCTAACTCTTCCAGCACCGGCTGCACGGTACGCACCACAAACGGGATGCTGGTAAAGGCCATCGCCACCGCGATACCGATCCAGGTATAGGTCACTTTAATATCAAACTTCGCCAGCCATTCGCCGTAAAAGCCGTTCACGGAGAACAGCGACGCCAGCGTCAAACCGGCCACCGCCGTCGGCAGGGCAAACGGCAGATCCATCAGGGCGTCGAGCAGCGTGCGGCCCGGGAAGCGATAGCGGGTTAAGATCCATGCCATCAGCAGGCCAAACACGCCGTTAAAAATCGAGGCCACGAACGCAGACAGCAGCGTGACCTTGTAAGCCGCCACCACCTGCGGGTTGGTGACCACTTCCCAGTACTGGGACCAGCTCATCTCAGCGAGCTGCATCACCAGAGCGCTGAGCGGTAACAATAAAATCAGACAGACGAACAGCAGGCTGGTCCCGAGGCTTAAGGTAAAACCCGGCAGCACACGTCTTGTTGATCCTGCAAACATTACTTACGCCCCGCCGCCAGCAATTTGTCTAACTCACCGCCGCTGGCAAAATGCGTTTTCATCACCTCAGGCCAGGCGCCGAAATGATCTTCCACGCGGAACAGCTCGGTCTGCGGGAATTTGTCTTTCAGCTTGTTCATCACGTCCGGATTATTAACGCGGTAGTAATAGTCAGTAATCACCGTCTGCGCCTGCGGGCTGTACAGATAGTTGAGATAGGCTTTTGCCGCTTTCTCAGTGCCGTTGGCTTTGACGTTTTTATCCACCCACGCCACCGGGAACTCGGCCAGAACGTTAGTTTTCGGGATAACCACTTCGAAGCCCTGCGCTTCGTACTGTTTACGAATATTGTTCACTTCGGATTCAAAGCTGATCAGCACATCGCCCAGCCCGCGCTCGGCGAAAGTGGTGGTTGCGCCCCGGCCGCCGGTGTCAAACACTTCGACATTTTTCAGGAACTGGGTCATAAACTGTTCGGTTTTCGCTTTATCGTTACCGTCAGCTTTGTCCGCCGCGCCCCACGCCGCCAGATAGGTATAACGCGCGTTGCCGGAGGTTTTCGGATTCGGGAAAATCAGCTTGACGTCAGAACGCACCAGGTCGTTCCAGTCGTGAATGTTTTTCGGGTTGCCCTTGCGCACCAGGAAGCCCATGGTGGAGTAGAACGGCGAACTGTTGTTCGGCAGGCGGCTTTGCCAGTCCGCCGGGATCAGCTTGCCTTTGTCGTGCAGGATCTGCACGTCCGTGACCTGGTTGTAGGTCACCACATCCGCTTTCAGCCCCTGCAAAATGGCCAACGCCTGCTTGGATGAACCAGCGTGCGACTGTTTGATGGTCAGCTTGTCGCCGTTGTTATCTTTCGCCCACTGCTGTTCAAATGCGGGATTAAGGGCGGCAAACAGCTCGCGTGAAACATCATAAGAACTGTTCAGCAACTCGGTTGCCTGCGCCTGCGCCACCAGCAGTAAACCTGCCAGTGCCAGCGATCCTTTTTTCAGTACAGTAACGGCCATTGCGCACCCTTATAAATGTGATGACTATCTTATAGTCATAATATTTATAACGGAGTCTAAAGGAGTAACGGTTTTATATACCGTTTGGTGATTTAGAAGCAGAAAAGGGAATAAGGGGTGCGGGAGAAATTGCCGGGTGGCGCTAACGCTAACCCGGCCTACGAATGGAGAGCGATTTACAGCGCCAGCAGGCGCTCAACGGACGGCGCAAAGTAGTAGCCACCGGTCACCGGACGGGTGAAGCGCAGCATGGCGTCACGCTTGCCGTCGGTATCGCCAAACATGCTCAGCAGCTGTTGTTCGATGTTGTAGAGGCGTGCACAGTAAGCGCAGAAGTACAGGCCGTGCGTACCGCTCGCGGTGCCGTACGGCAGGCTCTGGCGAACAATCTTCAGCCCCTTACCGTCTTCTTTAAGGTCAACGCGGGTCAGGTGGGACGTGACCGGACGCGCATCGCCGTCAATCTCTTCATTGGCGTCTTTGGTGCGGCCAATCATCATCTCCTGATCATGCACGCTCATGCGGTTGAGCTGCCTGAGGTTATGCTCCCAGCGCTGGACGAACACGTAGCTGCCGCCCGCGTCCACGCCATCCTTGATTACAGCCACCTCGCGACGCGTCTCTTCCCCGGCCGGGTTTTCGGTGCCGTCGACGAAGCCGCTCAAATCGCGCTCTTCCACCCAGCGGAAACCGTGGATCTCTTCCTGCACGTCGATGCTGTCACCAAAGGCCTCAATCGCTGCCTGAGCGACGGAGAAATTCACGTCATGGCGCAGGGAGAGGATATGAATCAGGACGTCATACTGGGTGGCGGGCGCAAGACCTTTGCCATAAGGAATAAAGTCTTTCAGCTCTTCTGCGCCTTCGCCGCCGCTCAGCTGACGCCAGACGGTATTGCCAAAGGCAACCACCGCGCCCAGATGGGCTTCGGGGAATTTGGCCTGAAAGGTGGCCAGTTTATCAACGAAAATTTTGCTGGCCGCGCGCAGGGCATCCACGTCCCCTTTGACATTGGCTTCAATCCAAATCGCCGCGCGGCAATGTTCTGGCAAAATGCCACTCTGAACCTGAGACATCGCTCCTCCTGAAAAAAAGATGCCACGACAGCGTGGCATTGATGGCGGCTATTATACCTGGATTTCAGCGAGGCGGCTTGCTCAGGCGCAAATTACTGCTTCCAGATAATTTTGCTCACTTTCCACTTTTTCAGGGTGTCGTCAGACGGCATTAACCCTTCCGGACCGTTCCAGGCGCCGCTGAATACATAGCTAATGTGCTGGCTGCCGTCGGCCTTACACTCGACCGCCACGCTGTCATCCGACGGCACGCTGGCGCAGTGGCCAAACGCTTTCTGGTAGAGCTCGCCAAACGGCGTACCTACCTTCACGCCACCTGAGGTCGGAATCTCTTCATCCATCACCGCAATGCGGTTGACCGTACCTTTATCGCCGTTGATGACCATCGCCACCTTGTCGTCTTTCAACGCTTCGAAATAGCGCACGATGTTGCCGTTCTCGGTTTTCATGCCGCTGCGCAGGCGATAATCACTGCCGATGGCCTCCTGAATGGCATCCTGATCCAGCGCCGTCGAGGCGGTGATTTTGCCCACGCCCTGCTCGGTCACTTCCGTTGAGGAGCCAAACCAGTTCCACGGATAGGCCGCAGACCAGTTGATGGATGAGAGCGTGGAACAGCCGGTTAACGCCAGCGGGAGAGCGCATAAAAGTAAACGCAGCGATTTCATTGAGACGTCCTTACGTAGTAAATCAACGCTTGTTGGAGTGCAGTATCGGCAAAAAGTGCCGTTTTAATCTGACTCTTGCGTAAAACAGGCGCGTAAACGGGGGTTCGTGACCAGCCACAGCAGCGCGACAATATCCGCCACCACCAGCGCAATCCCGATACCGGAAAGCGGCTCGCCGTACAGCCAGAGCACGGGCTGCCAGACCAGGAGCACAACCTGCGCCAGAATCAACAGCCAGCGAAGTGCGCGCCAGATGCGCGGGAGGAACTGCCGCCGACCGCTGCACAGGAACGCCAGCACCGCCGGTACACCGGGCAGTAACCCCAGCCAGAACGCATCGTGATCGGGATAAAAGAGATTCAGTAGCGTATCGCCCTGCCCGCGTGACGCGCCAGCCATCACGAACAGCACCCAGGTGCGGGCCTGCAACAGCAGAACGCACCAGAATAAAAAAGGCAGACGCAGACGACCGTGAACATCATAGTCGCCAGGGTGGAACTCAGTACTCTTCATCTTCGATCAGGCGCTTACCCAGCGTCAGTACATCCGCGTGCTCGTAGCCCAGACGTTCATACATGCCCAGCACCACGTCGTTATCTTCCCGCACCATAATCTGGATTTTCGGGCAGCCACGGGCGATCAGTTTCTTTTCCAGACGGTTAAGCAGCGCGTTGGCGATGCCGCGCGCGCGATATTCCGGGTGCACGCCCAGATAGTAGGCCGACCCGCGGTGGCCGTCGTACCCGCCCATTACCGTCCCGACCACCTCGCCGTTGACCTCAGCGACCAGAAACAGACTGACGTCGTGGTTCACCTTCCGTTCGATGTCCATTTCCGGATCGTTCCACGGACGCAGCAGATCGCAGCGCTCCCAAAGGGTGATCACCTCTTCGAAATCTTCCTGGCGAAAAACGCGTATCTCCATGGTATTAACCGCCTTTTCGGGTTTAAAAACAGTGATTATGGCGTGAACAGGGCATTTAGCCAATAACCGGGGAAAAACTCGCCAAAATTTGGCATAATGTCACTTTGTCACGTATTGAAATGAAAAGTAAAACAATTCTCAATAAGGAATGTCGTCACGCAAAACGCGATACGATATAACACCAGGACCCCAATTTTTACAATTCAGGCCGCATGAGCACATTCAAACCATTAAAAGCACTCACATCGCGTCGTCAGGTTCTCAAAGCGGGGCTGGCGGCCTTAACGTTAACAGGCATCGCAAAGCAGGCTCAGGCAAAAGAAGAGAGCTCGCTTAAAACCAGTAACGGACACAGCAAGCCGAAAACCAAAAAAGCCGGGGCAAAGCGTCTGGTCATGCTCGATCCGGGCCACGGCGGGATCGACACCGGCGCCATTGGCCGAAACGGGTCGAAAGAAAAACACGTCGTGCTGGCAATTGCAAAAAATGTGCGCGCAATTTTACGCAGCAACGGCATTGACGCCCGCCTGACGCGCACGGGCGACACGTTTATCCCGCTGTACGATCGCGTGGAAATTGCCCATAAGCACGGCGCCGACCTGTTTATGTCCATTCACGCGGATGGCTTCACAAACCCTTCCGCCGCAGGCGCATCGGTGTTCGCCCTCTCCAACCGTGGCGCCAGTAGCGCCATGGCGAAATACCTCTCCGATCGCGAAAACCGGGCGGATGAAGTGGCCGGGAAAAAAGCCACCGACAAAGACCATCTGTTGCAGCAGGTTCTGTTTGATCTCGTGCAGACCGATACCATCAAAAACAGCCTGACGCTCGGCTCGCATATCCTCAAACGGATTAAGCCCGTGCACCGTCTGCACAGTAAAAGCACCGAGCAGGCCGCGTTTGTGGTGCTGAAGTCCCCGTCCATTCCGTCCGTGCTGGTTGAAACCTCGTTCATTACCAACCCGGAAGAAGAGCGTTTACTCGGCACCACGGCGTTTCGTCAGAAGATCGCGAACGCCATCGCCTCCGGGGTTATCAGTTATTTCAACTGGTTCGATAATCAAAAAGCACACTCCAGGAAACGTTGATGAAACCGAATGCACAGCTGGTCAAAACGTTCCTGATGCAGCTACAGGACGCGATTTGCCAGAAACTGGCCGCCGCAGACGGCGGTGAATTCCATGAAGACGCCTGGCAGCGCGACGCGGGCGGCGGCGGGCGCAGCCGCGTGCTGCGTAACGGCGGTATTTTTGAACAGGCCGGGGTTAACTTCTCCCACGTCCACGGTGATGCAATGCCAGCATCCGCCACGGCGCATCGGCCTGAACTGGCGGGCCGCAGCTTCGAGGCGATGGGCGTCTCGCTGGTGGTGCATCCGCATAACCCGTTTGTGCCAACCAGCCACGCCAACGTGCGCTTTTTCATCGCGGAAAAACCGGGAGCCGATCCCGTCTGGTGGTTTGGCGGCGGTTTCGACTTAACGCCTTACTATGGCTTCGAAGAGGACGCCGTGCACTGGCACACCACCGCGCGCGACCTCTGCCTGCCGTTTGGCGAAGACGTTTACCCAAAATACAAAAAGTGGTGCGATGATTATTTCTATCTGAAGCATCGCGACGAGCAACGCGGCATCGGCGGGCTGTTCTTTGACGATCTCAACACGCCGGATTTTGATACCGCGTTCAGCTTTATGCGCGCGGTGGGTGAAGGCTTTACCGATGCCTATCTGCCGATTGTCGAACGCCGCAAAAACACCGACTACGGCGTTCGCGAGCGTGAGTTCCAGCTGTACCGCCGCGGGCGCTACGTGGAGTTTAATCTGGTATGGGATCGCGGGACGCTGTTTGGCCTGCAAACCGGTGGGCGTACGGAGTCCATTCTGATGTCGATGCCGCCGCTGGTGCGCTGGGAATACAGCTTTGAACCCAAAGAAGGCAGCCCGGAGGCTGCCTTGCGTGAGTTTATTCGGGTTCGGGACTGGGTGTAACCCCCTCACCCCTGCCCTCTCCCAAAGGGAGAGGGAGTATAAATTCCCTCTCCCTTTGGGAGAGGGTTAGGGTGAGGGTAAAAATTACAGCGGCTGCGTCTGCGCCTCAACCACCGCCAGCGCCACCATGTTGACGATACGACGCACGGAGGCAATCGGCGTTAACACATGTACCGGTTTTGACACCCCCATCAGCACTGGTCCTACGGTCACCCCTTCAGAACTCGACACGCGCAGCAGGTTATAGCTGATACGCGCCGCTTCTACGTTCGGCATAATCAGCACGTTCGCCGAGCCTTTCAGCGGGCTGTCCGGCATACGTTCATTACGAATGCTCTCCACCAGCGCGGCGTCGCCGTGCATCTCGCCGTCGATCATCAGCTCCGGCGCACGCTCGCGCACCAGGCCAAGCGTCTGGCGCATTTTGCACGCCGCCGCGGATTTGGATGACCCGAAGTTAGAGTGCGACAGCAGCGCCACTTTCGGCTCGATACCAAAGCGGCGCACGGTTTCCGCCGCCATCACGGTGATTTCCGCCAGTTCGTCCGGGGTTGGATCGTCGTTAACGTAGGTATCGGCGATAAAGGTGTTACCGCTTGGCAGCAGCAGCGCGTTCATTGCGCCGGCAGTATGGACCCCCTCGCGATAGCCGAAGATCTCCTGCACCACGCTGAAATGCTCATGATACTCGCCGATGGTGCCGCAGATCAGCGCATCCGCCTCACCGCGATGAACCATGATCGCGCCGATCACCGTGGTGTTGCTGATCACCGCCCGCTGCGCCTGCTCCTGGGTGATCCCACGACGCTTCATGATCGAATAGTATTCGTTCCAGTACTCTTTGAAGCGCGGATCGGATTCGTTATTGACGATCTCAAAGTCGACGCCCGGCTTAATTTGCAGGCCCAGCTTCTGGATACGCATCTCGATCACGCTCGGACGACCAATCAGGATCGGTTTCGCCAGCCCTAAGGTGATCAGCTCCTGCGTGGCATGCAGCACGCGCGCCTCTTCCCCTTCCGCCAGCACCACGCGCTTCGCGTCAGCGCGCGCCTGGGAGAAGATCGGCTTCATAAACAGGTTGGTTTTGTAGACGAACTCGGTGAGTTTATCGACGTAGGCATCGAAATCTTCAATCGGCCGCGTCGCCACGCCAGAGTCCATCGCCGCTTTGGCCACCGCTGGCGCGATCTTCACGATCAGACGCGGGTCAAATGGTTTAGGGATAATGTAGTCCGGGCCGAAGCTCAGATCCTGATCGCCGTAGGCGGAGGCCACCACTTCGCTCTGCTCGGCGTGCGCCAGCTCTGCGATAGCATGAACGGCGGCAAGCTTCATCTCTTCGTTGATTGCCGTAGCGCCAACGTCCAGCGCACCGCGGAAGATGAACGGGAAGCAGAGCACGTTGTTCACCTGGTTCGGGTAGTCCGAACGTCCGGTACAGATGATCGCGTCTTCACGCACTGCCTTCGCCAGCGGCGGCAGAATTTCCGGCTCCGGGTTCGCCAGGGCCAGGATCATTGGCGCGCGCGCCATCTTCTGCACCATCTCCTGGGTCAGTACTTTCGGGCCTGAACAGCCGAGGAAAATGTCGGCACCTTCAATGACGTCTTCTAGCGTGCGCTTGCCGTCGTCTTCCACCGCATAGGCCGCCTTGGTTTCCGCCATGTTTGGCTCGCGGTCTTTGTAAATCACGCCTTTGGAGTCGCAGACCACGATGTTGTGTTTCTGCATGCCCAGCGCCACCAGCAGGTTCATACAGGCGATGGCCGCGGCGCCAGCGCCGGAGACCACCATGCGCACGTCGGAGAGGTTTTTCTCCACCACACGCAGACCGTTCAGAATGGCGGCGGTACTGATAATCGCCGTGCCGTGCTGGTCGTCATGGAACACGGGAATGTTCATACGCTCGCGCAGCTTCTGCTCGATATAGAAACATTCCGGCGCTTTGATGTCTTCCAGGTTGATGCCGCCGAAGGTCGGCTCCAGCGCCGCCACCACGTTGATGAATTTATCCGGGTCCAGTTCGTCCACTTCGATATCGAAGACGTCGATACCGGCAAATTTCTTAAACAGAACGCCCTTCCCTTCCATCACCGGCTTACCGGCCAGCGCGCCAATGTTCCCTAACCCCAGTACCGCCGTACCGTTAGAGATAACGGCCACCAGGTTGCCACGGGCGGTGTATTTGTACGCTGCCAGCGGATCTTTTTCGATTTCAAGGCACGGGGCAGCTACGCCCGGCGAGTAGGCCAGCGCCAGATCGCGCTGGGTCGCCAGCGGTTTGGTCGGGGATACCTGGATTTTACCCGGAACAGGAAACTCGTGAAAATCGAGAGCGCTTTGTTTTAACTGATCATCCATCTTGTTATTCCTTTCACGTTTCGGTCAAAAAGGGTGATGTTGACGTTCCTATGCACACCCTGGTGTGCCGCATAGTATCGCCGCAGGCAGGCTCCTAAACTTTGAAGGCTGCCAAACTCTCACCATTGCAGAATAAAAATTGTTATCAATTTATAACAGCCATGTTACCCGTCTCAGACAGCAATGCCTCCCCCGTCTGCTATGCTTTTTTGTTAAGTCCATCATGATTTTCTCAGAAGTGTGACCTGACGCACTCGACTAACTCTTTTATTTCCAAGGAGTAATTATGAACCAGCTAGACGGCATCAAACAATTTACCACCGTGGTTGCAGACAGCGGCGACATCGAATCGATTCGTCACTACCAGCCGGAAGACGCGACCACCAACCCCTCGCTGCTGCTCAAGGCGGCCGGTCTTGCGCACTTTAGTCATCTGATTGATGACGCCCTTGCCTACGGCAAACAGCGCGGTAAAACGCAGGAGCAGCAGGTCGCCGAGGCCAGTGACAAGCTGGCGGTCAATATCGGTGCGGAAATTCTTAAAAGCATACCGGGACGCGTCTCCACCGAAGTGGATGCCCGCCTCTCATTCGACCAGGAAAAGAGCATTAGCAAGGCTCGCCGCCTGGTGGAACTCTACCAGGAGCAGGGGATCGATAAATCACGCATCCTGATCAAGCTTGCCTCCACCTGGGAAGGCATCCGCGCGGCGGAAGTGCTGGAGAAAGAGGGGATCAACTGTAACCTGACGCTGCTGTTCTCCTTTGCCCAGGCTCGTGCCTGCGCCGAAGCGGGCGTGTTCCTGATTTCACCGTTTGTCGGACGTATCTACGACTGGTATCAGGCGAAACAGCCGATGGATCCGTATGTGGTGGACGAAGATCCCGGCGTGAAATCGGTGCGTAATATCTACGATTATTACAAGCAGCACCGCTACGAGACCATCGTGATGGGGGCCAGCTTCCGCCGCACCGAGCAGATCCTCGCGCTCGCGGGCTGCGACCGGCTGACCATCTCCCCTGACCTGCTGAAAAAGCTTCAGGAGAGTGAAGAGACGGTGATCCGCAAGCTTGTGCCAACCTCCACCGTTCTGCCAAAACCAAAACCCATGACCGAAGCGGAATTCCGCTGGGAGCACAATCAGGATCCAATGGCCGTGGAAAAACTGGCGGACGGCATCCGTCAGTTCGCCGTCGACCAGCGCAAACTCGAAGATCTTCTCGCCGCCAAACTTTAACCTTGCCACGGAGTGAACTATGTCCCGTAAAGAGCTCGCCAACGCCATTCGCGCCCTCAGCATGGATGCCGTACAAAAAGCCAATTCCGGCCACCCTGGCGCCCCCATGGGGATGGCTGATATCGCCGAAGTGCTGTGGAACGACTTCCTGAAGCACAACCCTACCGATCCGACCTGGTACGACCGCGACCGTTTTATTCTTTCCAACGGGCACGCCTCGATGCTGCTCTACAGCCTGCTGCACCTTTCCGGCTACGATCTGCCGCTTGAGGAATTAAAAAACTTCCGCCAGCTGCACTCCAAAACGCCGGGCCACCCGGAGATCGGCTATACGCCGGGCGTTGAAACCACTACCGGCCCGCTGGGCCAGGGGCTGGCGAATGCGGTTGGCCTGGCGATTGCCGAACGTACGCTGGCCGCGCAGTTCAACCAGCCCGACCACGAGATTGTCGATCACTATACCTATGTCTTTATGGGCGACGGCTGTCTGATGGAGGGGATCTCTCACGAGGTCTGTTCTCTGGCGGGCACCCTGGGGCTGGGCAAGCTGATTGGCTTCTACGATCACAACGGTATCTCCATTGACGGGGAAACCGAGGGCTGGTTTACCGACGATACGGCGAAACGCTTTGAAGCCTATCACTGGCACGTGGTGCACGAGATCGACGGTCACGATCCAGAGGCGGTGAAAAAAGCGATTCAGGAAGCGCAGAGCGTGAAGGACAAACCGTCCCTGATCATCTGCCGCACCACCATCGGCTTCGGCTCGCCGAACAAAGCGGGCAAAGAGGAGGCGCACGGCGCGGCGCTGGGTGAAGAGGAAGTGGCGCTGACCCGCCAGAAACTGGGCTGGAAACACCCGGCCTTTGAGATCCCAAAAGAGATCTACAAGGCCTGGGATGCTCGCGAAACAGGTGAAAAAGCGCAGCAGGCCTGGAACGAGAAGTTTGCCGCCTACAAAAAAGCGTATCCGGAGCTGGCGGCTGAGTTTACCCGCCGCATGAGCGGCGGCCTGCCGGAAGACTGGGAAGAGAAAACCCAGGCGCTGATTGAAAACCTGCAATCCAACCCGGCGAAAATTGCCACCCGTAAGGCATCACAAAACACCCTTAACGCGATTGGCCCAATCCTGCCCGAACTGCTGGGCGGCTCGGCGGATCTGGCGCCAAGTAACCTTACCATCTGGTCCGGCTCTAAATCCCTGAAGGAGGACATTGCCGGGAACTACATCCACTACGGCGTGCGCGAGTTTGGGATGACCGCCATTGCCAACGGCATCGCCCACCATGGCGGCTTCGTGCCGTACACCGCCACCTTCCTGATGTTTGTCGAATATGCCCGTAACGCGGCGCGTATGGCGGCCCTGATGAAGGCGCGGCAAATCATGGTGTACACCCACGACTCTATCGGGCTGGGTGAAGATGGGCCGACGCACCAGGCGGTAGAGCAGCTGGCGAGCCTGCGCTTAACGCCAAACTTCAGCACCTGGCGTCCTTGCGATCAGGTGGAAGCGGCAGTGGGCTGGAAGCTGGCCGTAGAGCGTCATAACGGACCCACGGCGCTGATCCTGTCGCGCCAGAACCTGGCGCAGATCGAGCGCACGCCGGAGCAGGTGAAAAATATCGCCCGCGGCGGGTACATCCTGAAAGACAGCGGCGGCAAGCCAGACGTGATCCTGATCGCCTCCGGTTCCGAGGTGGAAATCACTATAAAAGCGGCGGAGAAACTGACCGCCGAGGGTCACGCGGTGCGCGTGGTTTCCCTCCCTTCAACGGATATCTTTGATGCTCAGGATGAGGCGTACCGCGAATCGGTGCTGCCTTCAAACGTCGCGGCGCGCGTGGCGGTTGAAGCTGGCATTGCCGACTACTGGTACAAATACGTGGGCCTGAAAGGGGCAATTGTCGGGATGCATGGTTACGGTGAATCCGCCCCGGCCGACAAGCTGTTCCCATATTTCGGCTTTACCGTTGAGAACGTGGTGGAGAAGGCGCTAAGCGTGCTGTAGTGCTTTTGCCGGGTGACGCTGTCGTTTACCCGGCCTGCGGTTCGAGGCTTTGTAGGCCGGGTAAGGCGTAGCCGCCACCCGGCTTTTTCACACCACTCTTACCCCTGCCGCCATCACCCGCTCCGGCGTTAATAACACACTTTCTCGGGCGTCATCGGTTTCCGCGCAGAGCAACATGCATTCAGATGTTTCACCGCGCATTTTAGCCTTTGCCAGGTTACACAACACCACCACCGTTTTGCCCATCAGCTCCTCTTCCCGGTAATACGGCACCAGGCTGGTGACGGTTTGCAACGTTCTGCCTCCCACCTCTATCTGCGCAATATAGAGCTTGTCCGCATTGGCGTGACGTTTAACGTCAACAATCTTTCCCACGCGGATCTCGAGCTTTGCAAAATCATCGTACGCTACCGTTTCCACTTTTGCCTCCTTGGTAAAATTTTACTAAATACTAGCACGATAACTGGCGAGGGCAACAGGGATGTTATTTACTAAAAATTAATGCATGTCCGAACGCATCCTTTACAATAAGCTATCTCGTGGGGAATAAGGACAAACATGGCAACGCTGAAAGACATCGCGACGGAAGCTGGCGTCTCGCTGGCAACGGTATCCCGGGTTTTAAACGATGACCCGACGCTGAATGTGAAAGAAGAGACGAAACACCGCATTCTGGAGATTGCCGAGAAGCTGGAATACAAAAGCACGACCTCCCGTAAAATGCAGTCTGTCGCTGCCGGTCAGCAACATATTCTGGCGCTCTACAGCTACCAGCAGGAACTGGAGATCAACGACCCTTACTATCTTGCCATTCGCCACGGCATTGAGACGCAGTGCGAAAAACTGGGGGTCGAACTGAGTAACTGCTACGCTAATGCCACCCTGCCGGAGCTGAAAAAGCTCACCGGGGTGTTGATTGTAGGCAAACCCTCCCCTGCGCTTCGACGTGCGGCAATGTCGTTGACCGACAACGTCTGTTTTATCGACTTTCACGAGCCAGGTAGCGAGTACGATTCTGTCGATATTGACCTTTCGCGCATCAGCAAGCAGATCGTGGATTTCTTTATTGCTCAGGGAGTTAAGCGGATTGGCTTTATCGGCGGCGAAGATGAGCCAGGCAAGGCTGATATTCGGGAAGCCGCCTTCGTGGAGTACGGGCTCCTGAAAGGGGTGGTATCGGAACAGGACATCTGGCGCGGCGGTTTTTCCAGCTCGTCCGGTTATGAACTGGCAAAAATCATGCTGGCACAACAGTGCTGGCCTTCCGCCTTGTTCGTGGCCTCCGATTCCATCGCCATCGGGGTGTTACGCGCCATCCACGAAAAAGGGCTGGCGATCCCGGAAGATATTTCACTGATCAGCGTGAACGACATTCCAACCGCCCGCTTTACCTTCCCGCCTCTTTCCACCGTGCGCATTCACTCTGAAATGATGGGCAGCCAGGGCGTTAATCTGCTGCTGGAAAAGGCCCGCGATGGCCGCGCGCTACCGCTTCAGGTCTTTGTCCCGAGCGTACTGAAGCTGCGCGGCACCACCCGCTGATTTCCACCTGTTAACTCTCCCGCCGGGCACGCCCGGCTTTTTTAATTTCGTGATCGAGTTAAAGCAAATCGGTTTTACTGATTTTATTTAGTAAAATATTTACTAAAATCTCCAGCAATGATGTTTTACCCCTACAGGGAGATCACATGAATCGCTGGGAAAATATTCAACTCACGCATGAAAACCGGCTCCCGCCACGTGCGTACTTCTTCTCTTATGACACCGTTTCCCGGGCACGCACGTTTGCGCGTGGAGCCAGCAGCCACTTTCTGTCGCTAAGCGGAAAGTGGAACTTTCGCTTCTTCACGAACCCGCTGCTTGTCCCGGAAAACTTTACCTCAGAATACATGGCCGACTGGGGCGATATTACCGTGCCGGGCATGTGGCAGATGGAAGGTCACGGTCAGTTGCAGTACACCGACGAAGGCTTTCCTTTCCCGGTGGACGTACCATGGGTGCCGTCAGACAACCCGACCGGGGCATACCAGCGCTGGTTTACGCTTTCTGAAAGCTGGCAAGAGAAACAGACTCTTATCAAGTTTGACGGCGTCGAAACCTATTTCGAAGTCTACGTGAATGGCCGCTATATAGGCTTTAGCAAAGGCAGCCGACTGTCTGCCGAGTTTGATATCAGCGATGCGGTACACAGCGGGCAAAACCTGTTGTGCGTGCGGGTTATGCAGTGGGCAGATTCCACCTACATTGAGGATCAGGACATGTGGTGGACGGCGGGGATATTCCGCGACGTCTACCTGCTGGGAAAATCACTCACGCATGTCCGCGATTTCACGGTTAAAACCACCTTCGACGAGGCATACCGGGATGCCACCCTCTTCTGTCAGCTTGAGCTGGAAAACCTTGCTGCACGCCCTGGCTGTGTTCAACTGGATTATACCCTGTACGACGGCGAGACAGTGCTGCACAAGGGAACAACCGACAACCTGACCGTCAGCGAGCGTGCGGAAACCGCCTTCAGCATTGAGGTGAGGCAACCCCGCCAGTGGTCCGCTGAATCGCCGGATCTTTATCATCTGGTCATGACTTTAAAAGATAACCATGGCCAGACGCTGGAAATCATCCCGCAGCGCATCGGGTTTCGGGATATCAAGGTGAAAGACGGCCTGTTCTACGTTAACAACCGTTATCTGAAGCTGCACGGCGTCAATCGTCATGACAACGATCATCTGAAGGGCCGCGCGGTGGGGATGGATCGCGTGGAGCGCGACCTGATCCTGATGAAGCAGCACAATATCAACTCGGTACGTACCGCCCACTACCCGAACGACCCGCGCTTTTACGAGCTTTGCGACCTGTACGGCCTGTTTGTAATGGCTGAAACGGATGTGGAGTCTCACGGCTTCGCCAACGTCGGCGACCTGAGCCGCATTACGGACGATCCGGTGTGGGAGCCGGTCTACGTTGAGCGTATCGAACGCCATATTCACGCGCAGAAAAATCATCCGTCGATCATCATCTGGTCGCTCGGAAACGAGTCCGGCTACGGCTGTAACATCCGCGCGATGGCCCGTGCGGCAAAAGCGCTGGATGATACTCGCCTGCTTCACTACGAAGAAGATCGCGACGCCGAGGTGGTGGACATTATCTCCACCATGTATACCCGCGTACCGCTGATGAATCTGTTTGGCGAATACCCGCACGCCAAACCGCGCATTATCTGCGAATACGCCCATGCGATGGGCAACGGTCCCGGCGGGTTGACCGAGTATCAGAACGTGTTCGATCGCCACGACTGCATTCAGGGGCATTATGTCTGGGAGTGGTGCGACCACGGTATTCAGAAAACAGACGCCAGCGGCAACATCTGGTACGCCTATGGCGGCGACTTCGGTGATTACCCCAATAATTACAACTTCTGCCTCGACGGGCTGATCTACTCCGATCAAACGCCCGGGCAAGGTTTGCGTGAGTACAAGCAGGTGATCGCCCCGGTCAAACTGCGCTGGCAAAACGGTGAGCTGCACGTTGATAACCGCTTATGGTTCACCAGCCTGGATGATTACACCCTCCTCACGGAGGTGCGTGCGGAAGGTGAAACGCTGCACAGTGAGCCACTGAACATCACCGGGTTGGCCCCCAACAGCTCCCGCAGCGTCAGTCTGCACGTGCCGGAACTGGACGAGCGCGAAGCGTTCCTGACTGTACGTATTATCAAAAACAGTCCCACGCGCTACAGCGAGGCCGGGCACGAGATCGCGGTGTATCAGTTCCCGTTAAAAGACCGCACGGCACGCCAGACATCGTTTATCAACACCAGTGCCACTCCGCTGCGTCTGGAGGAAGATCGCCTGAGCTGCACCGTGACCGGGCATAACTTCCGCGCGAGCTTCTCTAAAGTATCGGGAAAACTCAGCGCCTGGCAGGTGAACGGTGAGGAATACCTTACCCGTGAGCCGAAGATTAACTTCTTCAAGCCCATGATTGATAACCATAAGCAGGAGTATGAAGGGCTGTGGCAGCCGTATCATTTCCAGATCATGCAGGAGCATCTGCGCGGTTTCGAGGTTGAGCAGCATAACGATGCGGTCATCGTCACCACCCGTACCCTGATTGCCCCGCCAGTGTTTGATTTTGGCATGCGCTGTACCTATCGCTGGCGCATCGCCGCCGACGGGCAGATCAACGTTGAGCTATGCGGTGAGCGCTACGGCGAGTACCCACACATTATTCCGTGCATCGGCTTTACGCTTGGCATCAACGGCGGTTTCGATCAGGTGAGCTACTACGGGCGAGGGCCGGGTGAAAACTATCCGGACAGCCAGCAGGCCAGCACCATCGACCTGTGGCACACCACGGTTGATAAGATGTTTGAAAATTATCCGTTCCCGCAAAACAATGGCAACCGTCAGCAGGTGCGCTGGGCCTCCCTCGCGGATCGTCATGGCAGCGGCGTGCTGGTCGTACCGCAACAGCCTCTCCACTTCAGCGCCTGGCACTACACGGCTGAGAATATTCACGCCGCACAGCACTGCAACGAACTGCGCCGCTGCGATGACATTACGCTTAATCTTGACCACCAGGTGCTGGGCTTAGGCTCCAATTCCTGGGGAAGTGAGGTACTGGAGAGCTGGCGCGTCTGGTTCCGTCCGTTCCGCTACGGCTTCACATTGCTCCCGCTCAATGGCGGCCGCATCGCCTCGATGGCGCTGGCACGCCAGCAATTCGGCACCGGTTTCTTCTCCATGGATTTGCACAGCGAGGCAGACAAATGATCGTTCTTGAGAGCCTGGAACAGTTTCAACAGCATTACCGCACGGGTCGCAAATGGCAGCGCTGCTCAGAAGCCATTAACAATATCGATAATATCTCGCCCGGCGTAGCCCATTCGATTGGCGATTCGCTGGCCTACCGTGTGACCAATGATGCCAGCACCGACGCGCTGTTTGTCGGGCATCGCCGCTATTTCGAGGTGCATTACTACCTTCAGGGCGCGCAGAAAATTGAATATGCCGCCAAAGATGCGCTTCAGACAGTGGAGTGTTACCGCGATGAGACCGATCGAGAATACCTGAAAGGCGTGGGTACCACCGAACAGGTGCGCGAGGGGCAGATCGTAATTTGTGAGAACCATGAGGCGTATCGCTTTATCAGCGAGGAGCCGGTCAAAAAAGTCATTCTCAATGTGACCATCGAAGACGGTTATTTCCATAACAAATAAAAAAACGAGCGGTGCTAATGAAGCACCGCTAGCCTCTTACCCGGAGAAACGTTATGTCTGAAACCACCAAACGCAATACCATCGGCAAATTCGGCCTGCTGTCGCTGACCTTTGCCGCCGTGTTTAGTTTTAACAACGTGATCAATAATAATATCGAACTCGGACTTGCCTCCGCGCCGATGTTCTTTTTAGCAACCCTGTTCTATTTTATCCCGTTCTGCTTAATTATCGCTGAGTTTGTCTCGTTGAATAAAAACTCAGAAGCTGGAGTTTATGCCTGGGTAAAAAGTTCACTCGGCGGGCGCTGGGCATTTATTACCGCTTATACATACTGGTTCGTGAATTTATTCTTCTTCACCTCGTTATTACCGCGCGTCATTGCCTATGCCTCTTATGCCTTTCTTGGCTATGAGTACATTCTCACACCATTTGCCACAACGGTGCTAAGTATGGTGCTGTTCGCCTTCTCAACGTGGGTCTCCACCAACGGGGCGAAGATGCTGGGGCCAATTACGTCTGTAACCTCCACGCTGATGCTGCTGCTGACGCTCTCTTACATTCTGCTGGCGGGCGCGGCGCTAATGGGTGGGGTGCAGCCCGCTGATCCGATTACCGTCGACGCGATGATCCCGCATTTTAACTGGGCATTCCTCGGCATTACCACCTGGATATTTATGGCTGCCGGGGGCGCGGAATCCGTCGCGGTGTACGTAAACGATGTGAAAGGCGGTTCGAAATCTTTCGTTAAAGTGATCATCCTGGCGGGGATCTTTATCGGCGTGCTGTACTCCATCTCCTCGGTACTGATCAACGTCTTTATCAGCAGCAAAGCGTTGAAGTTTACCGGGGGTTCGGTGCAGGTGTTCCACGGTCTGGCGGTGTGGTTTGGCCTGCCGGAAGTGTTGATGAACCGTTTCGTCGGTCTGGTTTCCTTTACCGCCATGTTCGGCTCCCTGCTGATGTGGACGGCGACGCCGGTCAAAATCTTTTTCTCGGAGATCCCGACCGGCATTTTTGGTCCGAAAACCGTGGCGCTGAACGAAAACGGCGTACCGGCGCGCGCGGCCTGGATCCAGTATTTGATTGTGATCCCACTGATGATTATCCCGACCATGGGCTCCAGTACCGCGCAGGAGCTGATGAACACCGTCATCAATATGACCGCCGCAGCCTCAATGTTACCGCCGCTGTTTATTATGCTGGCCTACCTCAACCTGCGTCGTAAGCTCGATCACCTGCCGCGCGATTTCAGGATGGGTTCACGAACCACGGGTATAACCATAGTGTCGATGCTGATTGTTATTTTCGCCATTGGTTTTGTGGCATCCACTTTCCCTACCGGTGCCAATATTCTGACGATTATTTTCTATAACGTCGGTGGCATTGTTTTATTCCTCGGATTTGCCTGGTGGAAATACAGCAAATACGTAAACGGATTATCAAAAGAACAACAAAAAACTGAAGCATCACCTGCCTCGAATATTAACTGAAATAAAAGGCATGGATTTTATCTCATTGGGATGAGTTTATGAAAATTAAACAAAAAACATTTTGGGCACTCGCTGCCCTCTCTTTCTGCTGCCCTGCTATTGCCGCAGAAGATGCCCGGCCCGCTGAACATGACGATACCAAAACACCGGCAATAACCTCCCCGTCATTTCGTTTTTATGGCGAGATGGGCGTCGGTGGGTATATGGATTTAGAAGGTCAGGATAAACATAAATACAGCGACGGCACTTATATTGAGGGCGGTCTGGAGATAAAACAGGGGAACTGGTTCGGCCTGATTTACGGCGAAGGCTGGACCGTACAGGCGGATCATCAGGGCAACGCCTGGGTGCCCGATCACAGCTGGGGCGGGTTTGAAGGTGGGATTAACCGCTTCTACGGCGGTTACAAAACCGATAACAGCACCGAGATCATGCTCAGCCTGCGCCAGGACTCGTCTCTCGATGACCTGCAATGGTGGGGCGATTTTACGCCGGATCTGGGTTATGTGATCCCCAACACCCGCGACATCTTGTACGCACTAAAGGTGCAAAACCTCTCCGGCAACCTGCGCTATAGCGTCACCGCCACGCCAGCGGGTCACCATGACGAAAGCAAGGCCTGGCTGCACTTCGGCAAATACGATCGTTATGACGACAAATATACCTATCCGGCAATGGCGAATGGCTATATTCAGTACGACATCATGAAAGATGTCACCTGGATGAACGGTCTTGAAATTACCGACGGTACAGGCCAGCTCTTTTTAACAGGCGTTTTGACACCCAACCTGGCGGCACGCGCGTGGCATCATACCGGACGGGCAGATGGACAGAACGTCTCCGGCACGGAGAGCGGATTTATGGTCAGCGCCATGGTGGAAGCCCTGAAAGGCGTTTATCTCTCCACTGCTTACAGCTACGCGAAACATCGTCCGGACGATGCGGCTGAAGAAACTACCTCGTTTATGCAGTTCGGGATCTGGTACGAGTACGGCGGCGGGCGTTTTGCCACCGCTGCCGACAGCCGCTTCTATATGAAAAATGCCTCCGGCGACCCGAGCGATCAGGTCTTCCTGATGCAATACTTCTACTGGTAAAAAGGATCTACCACCATGAAATACGTCCTCACGCCGCTGGCCTGCGCGCTGGCGCTCAGTTTTTCGGCTCACGCCGCCACCGCAACTGACTTCAAAAACGTCATCAACCGTACCGGCGCGCCGCTCTTCATGCAGGATTTCGACTACGACGACCACCAGCGGTTTAATCCCTTTTTTGATATGGGTGCCTGGCATGGGCATTTGCTGCCGGACGGGCCGCAGACCCAGGGCGGATTTCCCGGCGTAGCGCTGCTCACCGAAGAGTACATCAACTTTATGGCGACGAATTTTGATCGCCTGTCCGTTTACCAGAACGGTAAAAAAGTGGATTTCACCCTTGAAGCCTACAGCCTCCCTGGCGCGTTGGTGCAAAAACTGAGCGCCAGGGATGTTCAGATCGTGATGACGCTGCGCTTTGCTTCTGCGCGTACTTCGCTGCTTGAAACCCGTATTACCAGCAAAACGCCGCTGGAGCTGGTGTGGGACGGCGAGCTGCTGGAAAAACTGGAGGCCAAAGAGGGCAAGCCGCGTTCGGATAAAACCATCGACAGCGCATATCCTGATTATCAGCGTAAAATTGTAGCCACGCGCGACGGCCTGAAGGTGACCTTCGGCAAGGTACGCTCCACCTGGGATCTGCTCACCTCCGGCAGTTCCGAATATCAGTTACACCGCTCTCTTCCTGCCGAGACCACCGTTGACGGACATCGCTTTACCAGCCGGGCACAGATTTCCGGCAGCACCACGCTGTACACTACCTACTCTCATCTGCTGAACGCCGATGACGTCGCGCGTGAACAGCCGCAGATCCGCGACATTCTGGCGCGTCCGGCCTACTTTATGGCCGCCTCGCAAGCGCGCTGGGAGAGGTATTTACAAAAAGGGTTAACCAACCCGCACGCGACTCCAGAACAAACGCGCGTGGCGGTGAAAGCCATCGAGACGTTGAACGGTAACTGGCGTTCGCCAGGCGGCGCGGTGCGTTTTAACACGGTGACGCCCTCCGTAACCGGACGCTGGTTCTCCGGCAACCAGACCTGGCCGTGGGACACCTGGAAACAGGCATTTGCCATGGCGCATTTCAACCCGGAGATCGCTAAAGAGAACATCCGCGCGGTCTTCTCCTGGCAGATCAAACCCGACGATCCGGTGCGCCCGCAGGATACCGGATTTGTGCCGGATTTAATCGCCTGGAACCTGAGCCCGGAACGAGGCGGCGACGGCGGTAACTGGAACGAGCGTAACACCAAGCCGAGCCTGGCGGCATGGTCGGTGATGGAGGTGTATAACACCACGCAGGATAAAGCCTGGCTTGCCGAGATGTATCCAAAACTGGTTGCCTATCACGACTGGTGGCTGCGTAACCGCGATCATAACGGCAACGGCGTGCCGGAGTACGGTGCGACGCGTGATAAGGCCCATAACACCGCTACCGGCGAGATGCTGTTCACGGTGAAAAAAGGTGATAAAGAAGAGTCGCTTTCCGGCCTGAATAACTACGCACGGATAATCGATAACGGCCAGTACGACGGCCTGGAGATCCCCGCGCAGGTGGCCGCCTCGTGGGAGTCCGGGCGCGATGATGCCGCCGTATTCGGATTTATCGATAAAGCGCAGCTGGATAAGTACGTTGAAAACGGCGGGAAACGCAGCGACTGGACGGTTAAATTTGCCGAAAACAGGAGTAAAAAAGGCGATCTGTTAGGGTATTCCTTATTACAGGAGTCCGTTGACCAGGCAAGCTATATGTACAGCGACAATCACTATCTGGCGCAGATGGCGAGCCTGCTGGGTAAAGAGCAGGAGGCCAGCCACTATCGCCAGTTGGCAGATAAGCTCGCAACCTATATCAATACCTGCATGTTCGATGCGAAAAGCGGGTTTTACTATGACATTCGTATCGAGGATAAGTCGCTGGCGAACGGCTGTGCGGGCAAACCTATCGTCGATCGCGGTAAAGGGCCGGAAGGCTGGTCTCCGCTGTTTAACGGTGCCGCGACGCAGGAACATGCGGATGCCGTGGTCAAGGTGATGCTGGATCCGAAGGAGTTCAATACCTGGGTACCGCTCGGCACCGCCGCGCTGACAAACCCGGCGTTCGGCGCAGACATATACTGGCGCGGCCGGGTCTGGGTCGATCAGTTCTGGTTTGGACTAAAAGGCATGGAACGTTACGGCTATCGTGAGCAGGCGCAAACCCTCGCCGAAACCTTCTTTAAGCATGCGAAAGGGTTAACCTCGGACGGCCCGATTCAGGAGAACTATAACCCCCTGACCGGAGCACAGCAGGGCGCACCTAACTTCTCCTGGAGCGCGGCGCATTTGTATATGCTGTATAACGACTTTTTCCGTAAGAGCGATCGGTGATGCCCTCGTGCCCGGTGGCGGCTACGCCTTACCGGGCCTACGGTTCTAAAAAGTAGGCCGGGTAAGCGACAGCGCCACCCGGCAAAACCCTACCTTGTGATCCACAGCGTGGGCCAGGCATCTGGCCCATTCCAGTTATCACAGCTTGGCTCTTCCGCGTAGCGTACCAGGCGGAAGCGCTGGCCGTTAAAACGCCAGCGGGTCTGGATCCCACAGTCGCCAATCCCGCGTCCCAGCGCCAGCGTGGTCAGCTCGCGCGTTTTTTCGTCGAAGCTGGCATTCATCAGCTCCATGTCGCTACTCTGGCTGGAAGGGGTAAACGGCAGGCGCAATCTCACGCTCCTGGCCGAAAATGGTTTTTTACGCGACACCAGCCACGCCAGGTCGACGGTGTTGTACGCCCCCGCCTCACAGCTGATGATCATCAGCGCTTTGTCATCGGTCAGCGCGGTCACGCGCACTTCACGCCGGTTCGGATCGAGAGAGCACTGGCTGTGGTTCATGCGCCAGGTACCGTAATCCAGCAGATCGTTGAGTTCGTTATGCGTCAGCGGCGTTGGCGTGGGGTTCACCACCGCCACCTTTTTTAATGCCGGCGCAGGCGGCACGCTCAGCGGTGGACTATCCCCTTTTTTAATCCACGCCGTTTCACTTCCGACGCGTTTTTGTTGGGCATCGATAAACAGCAGCGCCGCTTTCAGACCGGCCAGAGAAATTGTCTGCTTCCCCCCGCGCAGGGTCAGCGCCTGCCCTTCCTGAATGGTTTTCAGAAACGTGGTGATGGTGGCCGTATCGTCTGTTTTAAGATGCCAGGGGGCTAACTGCCAGTGTTGCGACGTGAGTTTAAGCGGCACATTGTCGAGCAGCAGGCGCGGGGCGATGTCAGGCTCTTTCACCGGAGGCGCCGAAAGCCCGCCGAGATCGATGCGCAGGCTGGCGTCCGTTTTTGCCCCCGCACTGCGGCTCAGCGTCATGACCAGACCGCGATGCTCGCCGGTATTGCGCGCTACGCAGAAGTTCTGGTTATTGCAGGTCACCTGCCAGTCTGAAAAAGACTGCTGCGCAGGCGCAGCCCACACCAAAGGCGCGGGAAGCATGCAAATGAAGAAGAGAAGATAAACGCAGTAGCGCATGAACGGCACAGCCCCGGAAACGAATAGGTCAATCTGGGGCGTATCTTCGTGCCCTGGGCGGGCTGGCTCAATCGGATTTATCGGATAGATTTATCTGAAATACAACTTATCGCGCTTCCGCCGCCGCATTCATCAGCCCGCTGGTTTGCAGATACTGCAACAGGATCACCGCTTTACCGTCGCGGATCTCGCCGCGTTTCACCATGTCGACAGCCTGAGCGAAAGGCATTTCCAGCACTTCAATGTCTTCATCGTCCACACCACCGCCCCGGTGCGTGCGCTGAGCATCGGTATATTCCGCAATGAAGAAGTGAACCAGCTCGGTAACCCCGCCAGGGGACATAAACAGCTCAAAGACTTTCTGCACCGCACCCACTTCAAAACCCGTCTCCTCAATGGCTTCTTTGCGGATACACACTTCCGGCTCATCGTCATCAAGCAGACCTGCACAGGTTTCAATCAGACGTCCGTCCGCGTTGCCATTGACCCATGTCGCGATGCGAAACTGGCGGATCAGCATCACGCTTTGCTTTTCACGGTTATACAGCAGGATGGTTGCACCATTGCCCCGGTCGTAGACTTCGCGTTTATGGCGAATGACGTCCCCGTTCTTACGGGTGAGATCGTAAGTGATGTTACGCAGGACAAAGTAATTTTCAGAAAGGATTTTGTCTTTAATAACGGTAATGTTCAGGGACATACGGGCTCCACGGCAAAATGAGTCTGTTTATACTACGCCGTGAAGCCCGCTTTGTCGCCCGTCTGCATTAATGCATGTTGCGCGGCGGCACGCCAAGCCAGTCCATGATCCCCTGCGCGGCATGACGCCCTTCCGCCATCGCGGTGACCACCAGATCCGCACCGCGTACCGCATCACCGCCAGCAAAAATCTGCGGATTCGAGGTCTGGTAGCGATAACGGCTCTCCACGGAGGCCCTGATGCGCCCCCAGTCGTCGGTGTCGACGCCCTGCGCCTGAAGCCACGGCATGGCGTGCGGATTAAAACCAAACGCCATGATCACCGCATCCGCTGGCATGACAAACTCACTGCCCGCCACCGGGACAGGACGCCGCCGCCCCTGCGCATCCGGCTCGCCCAGCCTGGTGCGCAGCATCCGGATACCGTTAACCTTCCCGTCGGTATCCAGCGCGAGCTCAACCGGCTGGACATTAAATTCAAACGCTGCGCCCTCTTCTTTCGCGTTTTTAACCTCTTTCTTTGAGCCCGGCATGTTGGCCTCGTCCCGCCGATAGGCGCAGGTGACTTTCGCCGCGCCATGCCGCAGCGCGGTGCGCACGCAGTCCATCGCCGTATCGCCCCCGCCGAGCACCACCACGTTTAAACCCTGCGTGTCGATAAACGGTTCGTCTGCGGCAGGATCAAGGCCCATCACGTTCCGCGTGTTTGCCACTAAAAACGGCAGCGCGTCGTACACGCCCGGCGCGTCTTCGTGAGGGATACCCGCTTTCATGGAACGATAGGTCCCTACGCCGATGAACAGGGCATCGTAGTCGTTTTGCAGTTGGGCCATCGACACGTCTTTTCCCACCTCGCAGTTCAGCTCGAAGCGGATGCCCATCGCGCTGAATATCTCTCTGCGCCGCGCTAACAGGGATTTATCCAGCTTGAAGGCCGGAATACCAAAGGTCAGCAATCCGCCGATTTCCGGATGGCGGTCGTAGACCGTCACGCCGACGCCGCTGCGCACCAGCACGTCGGCGCAGGCCAGCCCTGCCGGACCGGCGCCGATGATGGCGACGCGCTTACCGACCGGCTTAACGTGGCTGACGTCCGGCGTCCAGCCCATCGCCAGCGCCCGATCCGAGATATACCGTTCGATATTACCGATGGTTACTGCCCCTGACGCATCCCGCAGGGTGCAGGCGCCTTCACATAATCGATCCTGTGGGCAGACGCGGCCGGTAATTTCCGGTAAACAGTTAGTCTGGTGAGAAAGCTCAGCCGCACCGACGATATCCCCCGCCCCGATCCGCTCAATCCACTGGGGAATGTGGTTATGCAGCGGGCAGGTCCACTCGCAAATGCTATGCTCGCCACATTTCAGGCACCGGGATGCCTCACGCTGCGCCTGTTCCGGGCGAAACGGCAGGTAGATCTCGTTAAAATGGTATGCGCGTGCTTCGGGGCTGAGCTTATCCGGCTCACCGCGCGCCGGGGTGTTTTGCATCTGTTGCCGTTTGGTTTGCGGAGGGGCTGACTGAACCGCCTCGCTGTGCCACGGCAGCGCGTTCAGCCTTGCGCTGCGCTGTCGGCGCTGCTTAACCAGCTTATCCAGTACGGCTGGGGTGGCGAGCGTAAGCACCTCCGCCGGGCAGTTTTCCACGCAGGCCGGGCCTTGCGGCCTTTCCAGGCAGAGGTCGCATTTGTGCGCCGAGGCCTTTACGCTGTCGTTTTCCAGCGGGGCGATCAGCATGTCCATCGTGCCAAACGGACAGGCCACCACGCAGGCTTTACAGCCAATGCATTTTTGTTGATTGACCTGTACGCTGTCGCTGTGTTGCGTGATGGCTCCGTTCGGGCAGCTTTGCGCGCAGGGCGCGTTTTCACAGTGGTGGCAGGTCACGGGGCTTTTTCGCAAGCCTGAGGTAAGGACCGTAATGCGGGGATGAAAATGGCGCTCGCTCAGCGCGTGCTGCTCCCCGTTGTGCGCCATCACACAGGCAACTTCGCAGGCGCGACAACCGATACACTGTTGAGCGTTGGCCATAATAAAACGATTCATAACAACACCTGTTTTTGGTTCAATAACCTTATTCTTTCTATTGTTATCGTATTTACCCACAGCGGCATGGCGACGCAATGTTCAAATGCCCAGGAAGCCGAACTATTTCCAGTGAACCTGTGGCAGATCAATTTAATTCAGGAAGCTGATGAGTGACCGTTAAACGCCCCGTATCGGGAAGCCTGGCTCGGGCTTTCTTTTCGATGATTGTCTTGTCCGTTCTGATCAGCGCCATTGCGCTGGTCACACTCGCCAGCAGCCAGCGCGACGCCGAGGCGATTAACATCGCCGGCTCGCTGCGTATGCAGAGCTACCGCCTGGGCTACGAAATGCAGCGCGCCGGCCCATCGCTGGCAGAGCACCGCGCGGTCTGGCAAAAAACGCTGAGCGCGCCTGCGTTGCAGAAGCTAAACCGCTGGTATGTGCCAGAGGACGTCAAACAGCGTTACCAGCAGTTGCACCTTGGCTGGCAGGAGATGGACACGCGCATCGCCAGCGGCGATACCGGATGGTATCAGAACCACATAGAGGATTTCGTGGGCCGGATAGATGCCTTTGTGCTGGCGCTACAGCACTACACCGAACATAAAATTCAGCTGGTGATTTTCATGTCGCTGACGGGTGGCCTGGGCATCCTGCTGCTGGCGGTGGTGACCCTGCGGCGCATCCGCCGTCAGGTTGTGCTGCCGCTGAATAATCTGGTGGCGGCGAGCGAGCGTATCGAACAGGGGCAATTCGACACTCCCGCGCCGGATACTACGCTTCCCAACGAGCTGGGCCAGCTTTCCCGCGCCTTCAACCATATGTCGGCGGAATTACACACCCTGTACCTTTCCCTTGAGCACTCCGTTGCTGAAAAAACCCGCCACCTGAATGAAGCGCATCAGCAGCTCGAAATGCTGTTCAAATGCTCACAGGCGTTGAATACCGGGCAGATAGACAGCCACTGCTTCCGGCATATTTTGCAGATTGTGCATGACTATACGCAGATGAATTACCTGCAATTGCGCACCAGTGACGACTGGCAGCTTTACGAAGGACAGGAGTCCCCGGGCGAGAAAATGCACAATTTACCGGTGTTAATGCAGGACACCCTGTACGGCGAACTGCGCTGGCAAAGCGCGACCGGGGATGTTCCGCTGCCGCTCATGGAAAGCGTGGCGACGATGCTGGGCCGGGGGCTCTATTTCAATCAGGCGCAGAAACATTATCAGCAGCTGCTGCTGATGGAGGAGCGCGCCACCATCGCGCGCGAGCTGCATGATTCGCTGGCGCAGGTGCTCTCCTATTTGCGTATTCAGCTTACGCTGCTGAAGCATGCCGTGCCGGGCGACAATGCTCCGGCGCAGACCATCATTACGGACTTCTCCCGCGAGCTGAATAATGCCTGGCATCAGCTACGCGAGCTGCTTACCACCTTCCGCCTGACGCTCAATCACGCCAATCTTCCTGCCGCGCTACAGGAGTCTCTCGACGGGTTGCAAAGCCAGACCCGCGCGAAGCTGGTGCTCGACTGCCGTCTCTCATCGCTGGCGCTGGACGCACAAAAACAGGTGCACCTCTTACAGATTGTGCGTGAGGCAGTGCTGAATGCGATTAAACATGCCGACGCCAGCGAGATTGTGGTCAGCTGCGTCACCACCGCGGACGGCACTCACACGGTCACGATCCGCGACAACGGCATTGGTATCGGCGACGCCAGTGAACCGCCGGGGCATTACGGGCTGAATATCATGCGCGAACGCGCGGGACGGCTCGGCGGGACATTACACTTTTCTCAGCCGCCACAGGGCGGGACACAGGTCAGCGTAACGTTCCGGACGCCTGCGGCCCAGGCTGAAAAATAGCGAGAAAGAAGGCGCGCTGAAAAAAGCGCATGATAATTTACATTATCTCCTTTATTTCTCCACGTTTGACCTGGGCCTTACCGCTAAAGTTAGGCGGGCAATAAACAATAATGACGTGCAGCAAAACGAGGTCACACTTTAATGGCGAATTTTTTCATCGATCGCCCCATTTTTGCCTGGGTGCTTGCAATCCTGTTGTGTCTGACGGGTGTCCTGGCGATTACGTCCCTTCCTGTTGAGCAATACCCTGACCTCGCGCCCCCCAACGTGCGTATCACGGCGAACTACCCTGGCGCCTCGGCACAGACGCTGGAAAATACCGTCACCCAGGTTATCGAGCAGAACATGACGGGTCTCGATAACCTGATGTACATGTCCTCACAGAGCAGCGCCACGGGCCAGGCGACGGTAACCCTGAGCTTTACGGCGGGCACGGATCCGGATGAAGCGGTGCAGCAGGTGCAAAATCAGCTGCAATCGGCCCTGCGTAAACTGCCTCAGGCGGTGCAGAACCAGGGGGTGACCGTGCGTAAAACCGGTGACACCAATATTTTGACCATCGCGTTTGTTTCAACCGATGGCTCAATGGATAAGCAGGACATCGCGGACTACGTCGCCAGTAATATTCAGGACCCGCTCAGCCGTATCAACGGCGTGGGTGATATCGACGCCTACGGCTCGCAGTACTCCATGCGTATCTGGCTGGATCCCAACAAGCTGAACAGCGTGCAGATGACCGCCAAAGATGTCACCGACGCTATCGAATCGCAGAACGCCCAGATTGCCGTGGGGCAGCTCGGCGGTACGCCGTCCGTGGACAACCAGGCGCTTAACGCCACCATCAACTCCCAGTCGCTGCTCCAGACACCTGAACAGTTCCGCAATATCACGCTACGCGTGAATCAGGACGGTTCGGAAGTGCGTCTGGGGGATGTCGCCACCGTGGAAATGGGGGCGGAAAAATATGACTACCTGAGCCGCTTCAACGGCAATGCCGCGTCCGGGCTGGGGGTGAAACTGGCCTCCGGCGCCAACGAAATGGCGACCGCGCAGCGGGTGCTAGAGCGTCTGGATGAGCTGTCGCATTTCTTCCCGCACGGACTGGAGTACAAAGTCGCCTACGAAACCACCTCGTTCGTAAAAGCCTCCATCGAAGATGTGGTGAAAACCCTGCTCGAAGCTATCGCGCTGGTGTTCCTCGTGATGTACCTGTTCCTGCAAAACTTCCGCGCTACGCTGATCCCCACTATTGCGGTGCCGGTGGTGCTGCTGGGTACCTTTGCGGTGCTGTATGCCTTCGGTTACAGCATCAACACCCTGACCATGTTCGCCATGGTGCTGGCCATCGGTCTGCTGGTGGATGATGCCATCGTGGTGGTGGAAAACGTTGAGCGCATCATGAGCGAGGAAGGGCTTTCGCCCCGCGAGGCCACGCGCAAATCGATGGGACAAATTCAGGGCGCGCTGGTCGGTATCGCCATGGTGCTGTCGGCGGTATTTATCCCGATGGCGTTTTTTAGCGGCACCACGGGCGCGATTTATCGCCAGTTCTCGATCACCATCGTCTCTGCAATGGTGCTCTCCGTACTGGTGGCGATGATCCTTACCCCTGCCCTGTGCGCGACGCTGCTGAAACCGCTGCATAAGGGCGAACACCACGGTCAAAAAGGCTTCTTCGGCTGGTTTAACCGCATGTTTAACCGCAATGCGGCGCGCTATGAAGCGGGCGTGGGTAAAGTACTGCACCGCAGCGTGCGCTGGATGGTGGTTTATGTCCTGCTGCTCGGCGGCATGGTCTTCCTGTTCCTGCGGCTGCCAACCTCGTTCCTGCCGCTGGAAGATCGCGGCATGTTTATCACCTCCGTACAGTTACCCAGCGGCTCGACCCAGCAGCAGACCCTGAAAGTGGTGCAGAAGGTTGAGAACTACTTCCATACTCAGGAGAAAGACAACGTGGTCTCCGTCTTCTCCACCGTCGGCTCTGGCCCTGGCGGTAACGGGCAGAACGTGGCGCGTATGTTTGTGCGCCTGAAAGACTGGGACCAGCGCGACAGCGATACCGGCTCCTCCTTTGCCATCATTGAACGTGCAACCAAAGCGTTCAGCAAAATCAAGGAAGCGCGCGTTTTCGCCAGCAGCCCGCCCGCCATCAGCGGCCTGGGCAGCTCAGCCGGGTTTGATATGGAGCTTCAGGATCACGCGGGTGCCGGGCATGACGCGTTGATGGCTGCTCGCGACAAGCTGCTGGAGCTGGCCGGGAAAGATCCGCAGCTTACCCGCGTTCGTCATAACGGTCTGGATGACAGTCCTCAGCTACAGGTGGATATTGACCAGCGTAAAGCGCAGGCGCTGGGCGTCTCCATCGACGACATTAACGACACCCTGCAAACGGCATGGGGCTCAAGCTACGTGAATGACTTTATGGATCGCGGCCGCGTGAAGAAGGTCTACGTTCAGTCTGCCGCCAAATACCGCATGCTGCCGGACGATATCAACCGCTGGTATGTGCGCAATAACACCGGCGGCATGGTGCCGTTCTCGGCATTTGCGACGTCACGCTGGGAGACCGGTTCACCGCGTCTGGAGCGTTACAACGGCTATTCGGCGCTGGAGATTGTTGGTGAAGCCGCGCCGGGCGTCAGTACCGGTACCGCAATGGACATTATGGAAAAACTGGTTCAGCAGTTACCGACCGGCTTTGGCCTGGAGTGGACAGCGATGTCCTACCAGGAACGGCTTTCCGGCGCTCAGGCGCCTGCCCTGTATGCCCTTTCGCTGCTGGTAGTGTTCCTCTGTCTGGCGGCGCTGTATGAAAGCTGGTCAGTGCCGTTCTCGGTGATGCTGGTGGTACCTCTCGGGGTCATCGGAGCGCTGCTGGCAACCTGGATGCGCGGCCTGGAAAATGATGTCTATTTCCAGGTCGGACTCCTCACCGTAATCGGATTGTCGGCGAAAAACGCCATTCTGATCGTCGAATTTGCCAATGAGATGAATGCCAAAGGTCACGAACTGATGGCCGCCACGCTGCACGCCTGTCGTCAGCGCCTGCGCCCGATCCTGATGACTTCTCTGGCGTTTGTGTTTGGCGTCCTGCCGATGGCCACCAGCTCCGGCGCAGGCTCCAGCAGCCAGCACGCGGTGGGAACGGGCGTTATGGGGGGAATGATTTCGGCGACGATTCTGGCTATCTATTTCGTACCGCTGTTCTTTGTGCTGGTACGCCGTCGTTTCCCGCTGAAGGATAAGCCGGAATAACACGTTGAAATAAAAAAGGCGGCTTTACAGGCCGCCTTTTTATTGTGTGATTCTTTCACACTATGGTTATTTTAGTTAATTAAGTGCTCTTGCATTTCTTACCGGAAATTCATTTACGAAGCATGCCTTCGATAAAATCTTTCCAGTTCCCCAGTTCACGTTCAATCATAACAACCTCTCTTATTATTATGTGCATTCTACGAAAACGTATCATCATTGTGAAGCCACTTTAACCGATTGCTGTGATTGAGCCCCGCTGTGCTGGTAGGTTTAGGATCACTATGAGCGTTGTCGGGTAAATTTTATGTGACCTACAGCAATATTTTGAAATAGTCGGAAAAATGACAGTATTTTTAATTTCCCCCTGAGTTTATTGGCAATTTAAACAGGGTGGACAACTATGCTTAAAAGATGAAAGACTATTCAGCTTACAGCTGTTCGTTGAATTATGGAGAATTGTAAATCCTGAAAAATTCCGAATGTGTTATATTCCACTTAAGGATATATCTTCGAAAATATTGAACATTTAATCCACAAAAGAACAAAAGGATTCACTATGGTTGTGATGTACGGTATTAAGAATTGCGACACGATTAAAAAAGCCCGCCGCTGGCTGGAAGCACACAACATCGACTATCGCTTCCACGATTACCGTGCCGACGGGCTTGACCCCGCGTTTCTCCATTCCGCCATCAACGAACTGGGGTGGGAAGCGCTACTGAATACCCGCGGGACCACCTGGCGAAAACTGGATGAATCTCTCCGGGCCACGATCAACGACGCCGACAGCGCAGCCGAACTGATGCTTGAAATGCCGGCAATCATCAAACGCCCATTGCTCTGCAAGCCAGGTCAGCCTATGCTGCTGGGTTTCAGTGAAACCCTTTATTCAGATTTATTCGTTGAGGTGTAGTCTATGTCATGCCCGGTCATTGAGCTGACTCAGCAGCTTATTCGCCGTCCTTCCCTTAGCCCGGACGACGCAGGTTGTCAGGCATTAATGATTGAGCGCCTGCGTGCCATCGGTTTTACCGTGGAGCACATGGATTTTGGCGATACGCAGAACTTCTGGGCATGGCGCGGTCAGGGAGAGACGCTGGCATTTGCCGGACATACTGACGTAGTTCCCGCAGGCGACGCAGACCGCTGGATCAACCCGCCTTTTGAGCCGACCATCCGCGACGGCATGCTTTTCGGACGCGGCGCTGCGGACATGAAAGGTTCTCTGGCTGCGATGGTCGTGGCGGCAGAGCGTTTCGTCGCCCAGCATCCGAACCATAAAAACCGTCTTGCGTTTTTGATTACCTCCGATGAAGAAGCCAGCGCCCACAACGGCACCGTGAAGGTCGTTGAGGCGCTGATGGCGCGCAATGAACGTCTGGACTACTGTCTGGTGGGCGAACCGTCCAGCACCGAAGTGGTGGGCGATGTGGTGAAAAATGGCCGCCGTGGATCCCTGACCTGTAATTTGACTATTCATGGCGTGCAGGGCCACGTTGCCTATCCGCACCTGGCGGATAACCCGGTACACCGCGCCGCGCCGATGCTGAACGAACTGGTAGGCATTGAATGGGATAAAGGCAACGAATTTTTCCCGCCAACCAGCATGCAGATAGCCAACATCAAGGCTGGCACCGGCAGCAACAACGTCATTCCCGGCGATCTCTTCGTCCAGTTTAACTTCCGCTTCAGCACCGAACTGACCGACGAGATGATCAAAGCGCGCGTGATTGCGCTGCTCGAGAAATATCAGCTGCGCTATACCCTCGACTGGTGGCTGTCTGGCCAGCCGTTCCTGACGCAGCGCGGTAAACTGGTGGATGCGGTGGTGAACGCCATTGCGCACTATAATGAAATTAAGCCACAACTGCTGACAACGGGCGGCACGTCTGACGGACGCTTTATCGCCCGCATGGGCGCACAGGTTGTCGAACTGGGTCCGGTTAACGCGACGATTCACAAAATCAATGAATGCGTGAACGCTGCCGATTTACAACTGCTGGCCCGCATGTATCAACGTATTATGGAGCAGCTCGTCGCCTGACGGGTGCTTAAAGAGGATTAGCGAATGGACTGGCTTTCAAAGTACTGGTGGATTCTGGTGTTGGTATTTCTGGTAGGCGTGCTGCTTAACGTGATTAAAGATCTCAAGCGCGTTGACCACAAAAAGTTCCTTGCCAACAAACCGGATCTTCCGCCGCACCGTGATTTTAACGACAAGTGGGACGATGAAGACGACTGGCCGAAGAAGGACCAGAAGAAGTAATCGCTCTGTTTCCCCTCTCCCTAAAGAGAGGGGGACACCTCACATAAACTCGACGATATCATCGTCATTCGGCTTACCGCCGCTGAGCGCTTCATCAAAGTAGTGCTTCGGTACGGTATAACGCAGATGATCGAGCGCGAACTGCATGCTGCGATCGTCAATGGCATGCCCCAGATCGTCTACGATATCCAGCGTCACATCTCCGCCCTCGCGCATCAGCGTCTCCTGGGCAGCAACCGCATGCGAAAGCTCAATTACCCGGTCTTCCCCCCCATGAATGAGATGGATCGTGGTCTGCGTGGTCGCGCTTTGCGGTAACGTCGCAAAACGCCCGTTAAAGGCAATCACGCGGGACACCAGTCCGGGCTGCGCTTTTACGCTTTCCAGCGACATGATTGAGCCCTGAGAGAAGCCAATCAGCGCCGTTGCGTCGGCGCCTACGCCGCTCTGCTGCTGCCAGTAACGCACGGTATCGATAAAGGCTGGCATAGCGGCATCAATACGCGCCTGACGATTCTCCTCCGTCACGCCCTCGACGGAAAACCACTGCCGCCCGTCCGGACCGCACGGCTCCACGCCGCCGATGCTGACGATCAGCGCGTGTGGGAAAACGGGTGCAAACCAGCTGCCAATTTGTCCCATATTGACGGCATTGTCGCCCACGCCATGAAACAGAAGCAGGAGCTGTTTAGCAGGTGTATCCGGGCTTTGCACAACAAAATGGTCATGTTTCATGGCGATCTCCTTAATTGATAAGCAGGATTTTACGCCTCCGCGGGGTAATGACCATGCCACTTTACTGAAGAACTCATTGAAAAAATTGCCATTGCAAAATGTCGGCTTTCAGCTGCTGGCTACGGGAGTAATCAAGCCTTTCAAGCGCGTGAGCGGTTTCCTCGCGTAGCTTCGCCAGCAACGCTTTGCGCCCGAAATCGTGCATATTCCCTTCCATTTTCCCCCGCAGTGCCGGGAGCGGCATGTCCACGGCTAACAACAACCGCGTCAGCGCCGCAACCGAAGTTGAAAACGCCCGGTGAGCAAAGGCAAACCCCGCCAGCTCCAGCCAGTCGTCACTATTAAGGGTAGCTTCCCATGCATCCGTCACCGGGATCTTTTCGCCATTCCAGGCCGACAGGACGCGCATATCACGACATAACCGCTGATGCGCCTGTTCGCAGAGCTGATGCCCCGCCTCGCTCAGCGGCAGCAACGCCATCGCCGTATAGCACCCGCTGCTGGCTTCCCGGTGGCTGCCCATTCGCACCAGCACAAACCCGCACTGCCGCCAGAAACGCCACAGCTCGTCGGTATAGCCAAAGCTGACCGAGAGATAATCTTCTCCGCTGGCACTGCGGATCAGCCGCTGGCCGATGCCTTCCCGCTGGCGATGGGGATGAACCGCAATGCGGCTGACGCGTCGGCCTTTCAGCGTCGCCGCGAGCGGCGAGCCGCCGTGCGCTGCCAGCGACTGCGCCACCAGATTTCCACGCGGCCGACGAAAGCCCGCCCAGACTGCGCGGCTAAGTTCAGGGGGTAATCCCCCCTCCTCCACCAGCCAGAGCGCGCCCGCGATCTCCGCGCCCGCCTGAGCAACAGCAAAGTGCTGGCCGGGGGCGTCCATCATCCGGCGTAAATCGAGGGGTGACGTCCGGTAGTGCGCGGCGCAAAGCAGTTCATACACGCCTGCCCCGCGCGTCGGATCGCTCTCCCACATCCCGGGCTCCAGCGACGTTAAACGTACCTCGCCTTCCGGTTTGCGATCGATAAGCGCATCGTCGAACAGCAGCGCGTTCGCCACTATCCGCTCAAGGGGACATCCGGCAGCCCAGCGAACAGGCGTGGATAAGGTATAACGCCGCAGCCCGCTAAACCGGGCGCAGAACTTCAGCAGGAATCCCCTGCCCGTGCCTTCATAACCCTGCACCGTGGTGGTCAGCAACACGCGGGGAAAGCGCGACGCCAGCTTCTCCAGCAGCGGGCCGGGGATGGCGGCCGCCTCATCGACAATCAGCCAGTCAGCTTCTGTTGTGGAGGCCAGCAGCGCATCCGGGGCCATAAAGTGAAAATGTTCCCCGGCGAAACGCGCGATGACATCCGTCGCCCCTTTTGCCGGTGCCGTCACGACTGCACTCCCCTGAATGCCGTTGAGCAACATGCCCGCCAGGGCGGACTTTCCGCGTCCGCGCGGTGCCGTCACGGCGGCCACGCCCGCAGGCATGGTCAGAAGAGCGTCGAGGATCTCAGCTTGCTCGCGCTGCGGTTCACCGCTGGCAGGCTGCCAGGCGGGTAAATCTGACGTAACGGGAAGGCACAGAGGACGATGTTGATGCCAGACGATGGCATCTGAATCGGCGGCAAGCGTCCGGCAAAAGTGGTGAACAAAGTGCGGGGTGGCGATCGGCTCGGCGCTGTCGCTCCAGCGTAGAGAATCCGCGTCGGGCCTGTTAGCCCAGACGGAGAACGGCGGCACCAGCAGCATCAGAAGGCTTCCGGCGCGCAGGGTCCCGCTGAGGGCGGCGAAGGCCGAGACGTCAAACCCGCGACGCGCGTCAAAAACGGCGTGCAGGTATTCACGTCCCAGCAGGCCGCTGATGGTCTTAGAGGGGTTTTCCTCCAGCCACAGCCAGTCTCCTGGTAACGTATCGCGCAGAATGGTCGCCTGGCTCAACGTCCACGCTTCATCGCCGCTGAGCACCACCAGCCGGCGGTGCCCGGTACGCTGAAGCTGGTTGACCAGCTGTTCAAACCCCAACATCACATAGCTTTGCCGAAGGTATTACACTGCGACGGGTTGCCGCTGTCGAAGCCACGCTTAAACCAACTGTAGCGCTGCTCTGAGGTGCCATGGGTAAAGCTGTCCGGCACAACGCGCCCCTGGCTCTGCTGCTGCAAGCGATCGTCACCAATCGCCTGTGCGGCATTCAGGGCCTCTTCCAGATCGCCTGTTTCCAGCACGCCCTGCTGCTGCATGCTGTGTCCCCAGACGCCAGCGAAGCAGTCGGCCTGAAGCTCCATGCGTACGGACAGACGATTCACCTCCGCCTGAGAAGCATTCTGCTGCATCTGACGCACTTTAGGCTCAATGCCGAGGAGCTTCTGCACGTGGTGGCCGACTTCATGCGCGATCACGTAGCCCTGGGCAAAATCGCCGTCGGCGCCCAGCTTGCTTTTCATGTCGTCATAGAAGGAGAGATCGATATAGACGGTGCTGTCCGCCGGGCAGTAGAACGGCCCCATAACGGACTGCCCGGTGCCGCAGCCGGTGCGGGTTGCGCCCCGGTACATCACCAGTTTTGGCGGCTGATAAGTCCGCCCCATTTTCTCGAACTGCTGACCCCAGGTATCTTCGGTCGTCGCGAGAATAACGGAAGTAAATTTCGCCGCTTCATCTTCATTCGGGCTGATGGAGCGCTGAGAATACTGCTGCTGTTGCCCGGTTTCACCGGTCATCAAACCGGTCAGGTCGACGCCGTAGTAGCCCGCCACCAGCACGACGACCAGCAGAATAATGCCGCCCTTGCCGCTGGGTAACCGGAAACCTGGCCCGCCCATAGACGGACCACCGCCACCACTGCTGCGTCTGTCTTCTACGTTGTCACTTTCACGACGCCCTTGCCAGCGCATAAACACCTCGAACTATTCCATTTATAATAGCTATGATCGTAGGCGGTTAATGAAAGGATTACCATAGTAAACAAGGATAAGACGCCAAAGGATGCCAACATCCTTTGGCAAATGCGCAGTTTAGTCGAGCTTAACGCCTAAACGGTGAGCAACCGCTTCGTACGCTTCGACCACGCCACCCAGACTCTGGCGGAAACGGTCTTTGTCCATTTTATCCAGCGTCTCTTTGTCCCACAGGCGGCTGCCGTCCGGCGAGAATTCGTCGCCCAGCACCACTTCGCCCTTGTACAGACCGAACTCCAGCTTGAAGTCGACCAGGATCAGGCCCGCGTCATCAAACAGCTTTTTCAGCACGTCGTTGGCTTTGTAGGTCAGTTCCTGCATGCGCGCCAGGTTCTCTTTGCTTACCCAGCCGAAGGTTTCGCAGTAGGATTCGTTGACCATCGGGTCGTGCATGGCGTCGTTTTTCAGGAACAGATCGAACAGCGGTGGATTCAGTTCGATACCCTCTTCAATGCCCAGACGCTTCACCAGGGAGCCTGCGGCACGGTTACGGATCACGCACTCAACCGGCACCATATCCAGTTTTTTTACCAGACATTCCGTATCGGACAGCAACGCTTCCATCTGAGTCGGGATACCGGCTTCGGCCAGTTTGGTCATAATGAAGTGGTTGAACTTGTTGTTCACCATGCCCTTACGATCGAACTGCTCAATGCGTGCGCCGTCTCCTGCTGACGTATCATTGCGGAATTCGAGCACCAACAGATCCGGGTTTTCCGTGCTGTATACGGTTTTCGCTTTGCCACGATACAACTCAGCTTGCTTCTGCATCTTCATTACTCCTGGTGTGATGATTTGTATTCAAAACTGGCCATATTATGCCACGCACACGTTTGCGTAGCACGAAAATAAAAAGGGCTGGATTAACCAGCCCTCACTATTATTTGCTGAATGCGGCCTGGAAGGCAGCGACCAGCGCATCGTTCTGCGCCTGGGTCAGCGTGTGTCCTTTCGGATCGATAAATTGCAGGCTGCTGCGGTTATCGAGGTCGCCAACCTGGATTTTGTAGTCACCGGAAGGCAGCTGTGGATCGCTTGCCCCCAGCTCCTGCCAGGCGCTATCAGACAGCGGCTTATAGGTCGCTGTGATGCTGCCCGTTGAACGGGTGCTGTCGGTCACCTTCATGCCCACTTTTTCAAGCGTTGCTGGCAGACGCTGCCAGGTCTGATTAAACGGCGCACGCACCACCAGCATTGGCAGGCCGGTATCGTCTGCACCGCTCTGCACATCAAACGTTGAACCGTTACGGTTCTGCGCGGCGTTTGCGGCATCGGTAGCGTTCTTATCCAGACCAGCGGCAATCACGTTCAGCATTTCAGTGCTGTAGCGCTGCATGGCGGCCGGATCGGCAACCGGTTTACCTGCCTGCTCAAGATTCAACAGCTTAACGGTAACCGCCTGCTGATAACCCTGCGGCTTAACGGAGACTTGATAACGACCACGATACTGCTGGTCTTCATCGAGACGGTTCCACTCAATCCAGTCGGTGGTTAAGGTCTGGCTGGCGTCGTCGCGTTTATCAATCGTATAGTTTTTCGACTGAATAACGCTCACAACCTGCGGCCACAGCGTGGCACCGCGTGCGCTTTCCACCAGCAGAGAGGCCGTATCACCGGTAAACTGCGTGCGCGCGCCACTCACCAGCGCCAGAGGCTGAGCCGGCGGACGAATATCAAGCGCTTTACCCACCAGGCCACTGCCGTTGGTAACCGGAATATTATAATCACCGTTCTGGATCGGCAGGATCATGCCGGCAGGCGCGTGAAGTTCAGCAAGCGGCGGCGCATCCAGATAGGATTCATCACCGCTCACCTGGCGCTTGTAGCGCGAGTCTGAACTACAGGCAGCGAGGAGCATAACAAGCGAAACACCCGCAACCTTCGCCAGGCGCGACTTCTGTACTGAATAAGCCATCAAATCTCCCTAAACTTTACAGCAAACCGGCATGCTTCAGCGCGCCAGCGACAATTTCACGACCGTGGTCGGTAATCGGTGTCATTGGCAGACGCAGCGTGTCGGTTGCTACAAGCCCCAACTCCTTACATGCCCATTTCACTGGGATCGGATTGGGTTCGACAAATAATTTATTGTGCAACGGCATCAGACGCTGATTAATCACGCGAGCTTCATCAAAGTGACCGGCTGCGGCCAGTTTGCACATGTCAGCCATATCACGCGCCGCCACGTTCGCCGTAACGGAAATCACGCCATTACCACCGAGCTGCATAAAGTCCAGCGCGGTCGCATCATCACCGCTCAACAGGATAAAGTCGTCTGAAACCAGCTCTTTGATCTGATGAACGCGGCTTAAGTTCCCTGTCGCCTCTTTAATCCCGATAATATTTTTTACTTTCGAGAGACGGCCAACGGTTTCCGGCAGCATATCGCAACCGGTACGGGACGGCACATTATACAGAATTTGTGGCAAGTCAGTATGTTCAGCGATGGCTTTGAAATGCTGGAACAAACCTTCCTGAGTAGGACGGTTGTAATAAGGGGTCACCGTCAGGCAGCCGACAATGCCGCTGTCGTTAAAACGCTGAGTCAGGCTAATCGCTTCTGCCGTTGCGTTTGCGCCCGTCCCCGCGATGACCGGAATACGCCCGTCCGCCAGTTCCAGGGTCAGCATCACAACGTCGCCGTGCTCTTCGTGGCTCAGCGTAGCGGATTCACCGGTAGTCCCTACCGAAACGATCGCCGAGGTTCCATTGGCGACATGGTAATCAATGAGCTTCTTCATGCTTGACCGGCAGACATTACCTTTTTCATCCATCGGTGTAACAAGCGCGACAATACTTCCCGTGAACATGAGCCATCCTCTGTGCGAACAAGAGCCTCAATGTTACGTTTGGAACTGTAATAAAAGCAAGCGACCTGAGGCTCTCAGGCGGTTGTATGCATGTTTTTTTTATGCTTTCCTTAGGAAGACTTAACCACGCAAAGGAAGAACAGGTTTGACAACCTCATCACAACATTACCTGGTTATCACTGCGCTGGGTGCTGACAGGCCGGGTATCGTGAATACCATCACTCGCCACGTGAGCAGCTGCGGCTGCAACATCGAAGATAGCCGGCTGGCTATGCTTGGCGAAGAGTTCACGTTCATCATGCTGCTTTCCGGAACATGGAATGCCATTACCCTCATCGAATCTACCTTGCCGCTGAAAGGCGCAGAGCTGGATTTACTGATTGTGATGAAGCGCACCACCGCGCGCCCGCGTCCGGCTCTGCCTGCCACGGTCTGGGTACAGGTTGAAGTGCCTGATTCACCTCATCTGATTGAACGTTTCACGGCGCTGTTTGACAGCCATCAGATGAACATTGCCGAACTGGTTTCCCGCACGCAGCCGGGCGATGAAAACGCAATCCCGACGCTGTTTATTCAAATTACCGCACACAGCCCTGCCTCGCAGGATGCGTCAAATATCGAGCAAGCGTTCAAAGCCCTCTGTACAGAATTACATGCGCAAGGCAGTATAAGCGTCGTCGATTATTCGCAGCACGAACAGGATGGAGTTGAGTAATGAACCCACTGAAAGCCGGTGATATCGCACCGAAATTTAGCTTACCGGATCAAGACGGCGAGCAAGTAAATTTGACCGACTTCCAGGGACAGCGTGTTCTGGTCTATTTCTACCCGAAAGCCATGACCCCGGGCTGTACCGTACAGGCCTGCGGTCTACGCGACAACATGGATGAGTTGAAAAAGGTCGGTGTGGAAGTGCTGGGCATCAGCACCGATAAGCCAGAGAAGCTGTCACGCTTTGCGGAAAAAGAGCTGCTGAACTTCACGCTGCTTTCCGATGAAGACCACCAGGTTTGCGAGCAGTTTGGCGTCTGGGGTGAGAAGTCCTTTATGGGCAAAACGTACGACGGTATTCACCGCATCAGTTTCCTGATTGACGCTGACGGTAAAGTTGAGCACGTGTTTGATGATTTCAAAACCAGCAACCACCACGACGTGGTGTTGAAGTGGCTGAAAGAGAACGCGTGATAATTTTAGTGCCGGGTGGCGCTGCGCTTACCCGGCCTACAAGGTAAATGCAAAACGGTAGCATGCGCTACCGTTTTTAGTGTTTGCCCCCTCTCCCCGCGGGAGAGGGTTGGGGTGAGGGCATCAGCCCGCAATAAATCTACTTCTCTTCCACCGCTGGCACATCCGGCCACGCGTGGACCACGGCCTTAATCAGCGTCGCCAGCGGAATGGCGAAGAATACCCCCCAGAATCCCCACAGCCCGCCGAAAATCACCACTGACAGGATAATGACCAGCGGATGCAGGTTAACTGCTTCTGAGAACAGCACCGGCACCAGCAGGTTCCCGTCCAGTCCCTGAATAATCAGGTATACGGCGAAACAGCTCCAGAACTCCGTACCCAGACCAAACTGGAACAGCGCCACACCGACTACCGGAATGGTCACCACAAACGCGCCGATATACGGGATCAGAACCGAGAATCCGACCAGCACCGCCAGCAGCAGCGAGTAGTTCAGTCCGAAGATCACGAAGCCAATCCAGGTCGCCACGCCCACCACAATCATCTCCAGCACTTTGCCGCGAATGTAGTTGGTGATCTGCTGGTTCATCTCCTGCCAGACCTGACCGGCGAGACCGCGATTGCGCGGCAGCACGCGGCGCACCGCGTTCAGCATCTGCTCTTTATCTTTGACCAGGAAGAACACCATTAGCGGCACGAGAACAAGGTAAACCGCCAGCGTCAGCAGGCCTACCAGCGAGGCCAGAGAGTATTTCACCACCGAGTCACCCATGGTCATGATGCGGGCGCGCATGTTTTCGGCCATCGCATCGATGATCCCGGCGTCCATCAGCGCAGGATAGCGGCGCGGCAGCGTGGCGGCAAAATCAGACAGTTTATTCAGCATGCCGGGCATATCGCGGATCAGGTAGATCCCCTGTTGCCAGGCGATGGGCATCACCACGAAGGACATCAGCAGCAGAATGCCGACAAACAGCACCAGAACAATGCTGGTCGCCCAGCGCCGGGAACAGCCGATATGTTCCAGACGCGCGGTGGGCCACTCCAGCAGATACGCCAGCACAATCGCTACCAGTAGCGGCGCCAGCAGGCCACTAAAGAAGAACAGGATACCGAATCCGGCAACCAGAATGACCAGCAAAGCAATGGCTTCCGGGTCGCTAAACCGACGCCGATACCACTGCATTAACATTTCGAGCATACAACCCTTCCCTGAATCGAATGGCGGGAGTGAGACGGTGAATTGTATCTAACTGTCACAAAAAAGACTTTCCTTTTTGTTTCACTGTCAGGTTTCGCAAAACCCTGATGAATGGGATTTTCTTCATCTCTTAACACGGCTACACTCGCAGAGCAGCGGAGATGAACGTTATGCGGGTTCATCGGTCAAATTAGCACATCCAACATACAGGACAGTGGTTATGTTCAGGCAGTTGAGAAAAACACTGGTTGCGACACTGATTGCCGCCGTGACGGTGGGTCAGGTGTTGCCCGCTTTCGCTGACTCGTCCGATTCATTGCCGGACATGGGCACCACGGCAGGAAGCACGCTCTCCATCGGGCAGGAGATGCAGATGGGTGATTATTACGTACGCCAGCTGCGCGGCAGTGCTCCGCTGATTAACGACCCTTTGCTGGTGCAATACATTAACGGCCTGGGGATGCGTCTGGTGGCGCACGCCGACTCGGTAAAAACGCCCTTCCACTTCTATTTAATCAATAACGACGAAATCAACGCCTTCGCTTTCTTTGGCGGGAACGTGGTACTGCATTCGGCGTTGTTCCGTTATTCCGATAACGAAAGCCAGCTGGCGTCCGTCATGGCGCACGAAATTTCGCACGTCACCCAGCGCCATCTGGCGCGTGCGATGGAAGATCAGAAGCGTAACGCCCCGCTAACCTGGGTGGGCGCGCTGGGCTCTATTCTGCTGGCGATGGCCAGCCCGCAGGCCGGGATGGCGGCACTTACCGGGACGCTGGCGGGGACGCGTCAGGGGATGATCAGCTTTACCCAGCAGAACGAGCAGGAAGCAGACCGCATCGGCATTCAGGTTTTACAGCGTTCCGGCTTTGACCCGCAGGCCATGCCGAGCTTCCTGGAAAAGCTGCTCGACCAGGCACGCTACTCGTCGCGCCCGCCTGAAATTCTGTTGACCCACCCGCTGCCGGAAAGCCGCCTCTCGGATGCGCGTAACCGAGCCAACCAGATGCGTCCGGTCGTGGTGCAGTCTTCGCAGGATTTCTACATGGCCAAAGTGAGAACGCTTGGCATGTACAACTCCGGACGTAATCAGCTCACCAGCGATCTGCTGGACGGGCTGGCGAAAGGCAACGTGCGCGAGAAAAACGCGGCGCAGTATGGTCAGGCGCTCCAGGCGATGGAGGCCAGCAAATACGATGAAGCGCGAAAAGCGCTACAGCCGCTGCTGGCGGCGGCGCCTGACAATCCGTGGTATCTCGACCTCGCCACCGATATCGATCTGGGGCAGAAAAAAGCGACCGATGCGATTAATCGCCTGAAAGGGGCGAAAGATCTTCGTAATAATCCAGTATTGCAGCTTAACCTGGCGAACGCCTACCTACAGGGCGGCCAGCCCGGCGAGGCGGTGACCATTCTGAACCGCTACACCTTTAACAATAAAGATGACCAGAACGGCTGGGAGCTGCTCGCCCAGGCCCAGGGGCAACTGGGTAACCGCGATCAGGAGCTGGCCGCGCGTGCGGAAGGTCTGGCGCTGGCGGGTCGTCTCGATCAGGCCATTTCCCTGCTGAGCAGCGCCAGCTCGCAGGTGAAGCTTGGCAGCCTGCAACAGGCCCGCTACGATGCGCGAATCGACCAGCTGCGCGGCCTGCAACAACGCTTTAAGCCGTACGAGAAGATGTAATAAAGGAGAAGTCATGACAGACGCGGTAAAAATTTACCATAACCCTCGCTGCTCCAAGAGCCGAGACACCCTCAGCCTGCTGAAGTCTAACGGCATCGAACCGGAAGTGGTGCTGTACCTGGAGACGCCGCCGGACGCGCAGACTATCCGCCAGCTGCTGAAGATGCTGAACATGGGCAGCGCACGCGACCTGATGCGTCAGAAAGAAGATCTGTATAAGTCGCTCAATCTGAACGATACCAGTCTCACTGAAGATCGGCTGATTCAGGCGATGGTCGACAATCCAAAGCTGATTGAGCGCCCGATTGTAGTGGCAAATGGCAAGGCGCGTATCGGCCGTCCGCCGGAAGACGTGCTCGAGATCGTCTAATCGTTACGCCGCAGCGCTTCCAGAAACGCCTGCGGCGTACGCTCTCCCAGCTTTTTCTGCGCTTTTCCCCGGTTGTAAAACTCACACAATTGGATCAACAGCTCTCCCATCGGTTCACTGTTCACCCGCGGAATGATTTCGCGTAACGGCACGGTGACCTGAAGGGCGAGATAATACTGTGAATGCACTTTTACGGTGACGTTATGCTCCGGCAAGTTCACTTCTAGCCCAAAAGTCTCAACAGATTGAATATCAGCCGGACAGGCAGCCAGCACCTCGTTCGTCCAGCGGGTCAGCAACTGCGGCGATACGCCAGCATAAAGCCGGGCGTAACACCAGCCGCTGACGGGTTCACGCGCCCAGAGCAGGTGTTGCTCGCCACCGTCGTCCATATGCAGCGACAGCGGCTGATGATGCAGAAACAGCTTCTGCGGCATGATACCGGCCTTCAGCGCCTTTTTGCCCTGCAACGACGCCCCCTTTTGTTTTACTGAAGCTGGTTTGAGGTAGCGGTTCAGGGTCGCGCGGGAAACGGCGATCCCGAGTCCGTCATTCACCAGCAGCAGCAGATCGTCCAGCGGTGCCCCGGTGATATCCCGCAGGGCATTTATCAGTGTCGCCTGCTCTTGTCTCAGCGCTTTGTGTATCACTTTTGGCGTGGTGTGGTTATCCGAAACCTGGTCGCGGTTGCGCCAGCGCCTGACGGTGGTGACCGAGATCCCCAGCTCAACGGCAAGTTCCCTGTCGCTTTTATCTGACTGCTGAAGATAACGACGGATACGCGGCGTGGTGGTGGCGTTGGCATGCAGTTTGATTTCCATCGCGTCTCTCCGGAACTAATCTTATGAGATTTATATCAGAGCAGCGAATGCTTTGTGACCAATTTCACCTTTCGCTCGCCGCGCTTCACTGATAATCCACAGACATAACATAAACAACACCCCTCAATCTTGTACGGAGTTCACAATGAACAATGTTCTGGGATTTCTTGAAGCAAAACTGATGCCGCTGGCGGCGAAAACGGCCCAGCAGCGTCATCTTGGGGCCATTCGCGGCGCCTACGTGTCATTCATGCCGTTTATCATCGTCGGCTCTATTCTGCTGGTGATCTCCTCCTTCCCGAATCAGGCCTATCAGCAGTTTATGTCTCAGGCCTTTGGTGAGAGCTGGAGTGCAATTATAGAGATCCCGTTTAACGCGGTGTTCTCAACCATGTCGCTGTTTATCAGCTTCCTGGTGGCCTACCGCCTGGCTGAGCATTATGGTGAAGACCGCATCTCCTGCGGCATCCTGGCGCTGGTCGCGTTTCTGATCCTGACGCCTTTTATCAAAGTGGCGGAAAACGGCGGCATTACCGTGATGCCGGTAGAGTGGATTGGCAGCAAAGGGCTGTTCGTGGCGATGATCGGTTCCCTGCTGTGGACGGAACTGTTCTGCTGGCTGAAGCGCAAAAAGCTGGTCATCAAAATGCCGGACGGCGTGCCTCCGGCGGTGCAGGAGTCGTTCGCGGCCCTGATCCCGGCCCTGCTGGTGATGATTCTGGTGCTGCTTATCCGCATCATCTTTGAAAACACCCACTATCACACCATCCACCAGTTTATTTATGAAGTGGTTGCCACCCCGGTGCGCCACTACGGCACCTCTTATTTCGGGGCGCTGATGACCGTATTCAGCATCACCATTCTGTGGTCAGTGGGCATTAACTCCGGTTCGATGATCAACGGGATTATTCGCCCGCTGTGGATGGAGAACCAGACCGACAACATCGCCGCGATCCAGGCGGGAACGACGCCGCCGCACATCATCACCGAACAGTTTTTTGACATGATCTGGATGGGCGGCGCGGGCGCCACGCTGTCGCTGGTGATTGCGATGCTGATTTTCGCCCGCAGCAAAAACATGCGCGAAGTAGCACGCCTCGGTGCGGGCGCGTCGGTGTTTAACATCAACGAACCGATTCTCTTTGGCCTGCCGGTGATCATGAACCCGATCATGCTCATCCCGTTCAATCTGGTGCCGCTGGTGCTGGTCACCGTGCAGTATGCGGCGATGAAAATTGGTGCGGTCGCCGTCACCACCGGGGTGTTTATCCCCTGGACGCTGCCGCCGGTTATCAGCGGCTTTATCGTCACCGGGCACCTGAGCGGCAGCGTGATGCAGCTGATCAACCTGCTGATTGGCGCCATGCTGTACCTGCCTTTCATCCGTATCGTGGATAAACAGTACCGCGCCGCGGAGCTGACTACCGCTACGCAAACCGACACCACCCTTGCAAAACAGGAGTAAAGCATGTGGGGAATTATCGCAACCTGGCGAATGGCGCTTGAAGGGGTAACGGAATCTGCGTCTGCCCTGGCGGCCGGGAAACCGGTCGCTGCGGCGGTAGTCGATGCCGTCGCCGCCGTGGAGGACTTTCCGTTTTATAAATCCGTCGGCTACGGCGGGCTGCCGACCGAGAACGGCGAGGTAGAGCTGGACGCGGCCTATATGGACGGCGACACGCTGGCGTTCGGCGCCGTGGGCAATCTGGTGGATATCGCCAACCCGGTACGCGTGGCGCACGCGCTCAGCCGCCAGCGCTATAACAGCCTGCTGGTCGGCCAGGGCGCGCGCGAATGGGCGCTGAGCCAGGGCTTTGCCGACAAAACCATGCTCACGGATCGGGCCATGCAACACTACCGTAAGCGCTGCCGCGAAACGCTGGACAAGGGGTTAAGCCCCTACGACGGACATGACACCGTCGGCATCATTGGCCTCGATAAACAGGGATCGATGAGCGTCGCCACTTCCACCAGCGGCCTGTTTATGAAAAAACGCGGTCGCCTCGGTGACTCACCCATCATCGGCTCCGGCTTTTACTGCGACAGCGAAACCGGCGCGGCCACCGCCACGGGCGTCGGTGAAGATCTGATGAAGGGCTGTACCAGCTACGAAATCGTTCGCCGGATGGCGCAAGGGATGACGCCGCAGCAGGCGGCGGATTCGGTGGTGTTCGAACTGGAAGACAAGCTGATGTCGCGCTTCGGTCGCGCGGGCGATCTCTCCGTGGTGTGCATGAACAGCAAAGGAGAATTTGGCGCCGCAACCAACATCAAAACCTTCTCGTTTGTGGTGGCGACGGCTCGCCAGCCCCTCACCGTTTTCCGTACTGAACGCCTGCGGGAGAAAACGCACTATCACGCGGTAGATGAGGAGTGGATGCAGGCCTATGCCGCGCGGATCCGCGCACCGATTGAGGAGTCATGATGATCACATACCAGTTTATCAACGCGCTTTCAGACGCGAAGCCGCAAAGCCATTTGATTGCGCGCGCTGACAGTTCCCTGATACCGGAAAGCGCTCTTGTCGCTGAAATGCGCCAGCAGAGCACCGTCGCGGATGCGCGCTTTGGCTGCGCGCCGTTTGCCCGCATCACCCTGTTTCCGGATGCGCTCTGGCATGACGCCCTGACCGAAGGGTTGCTCACCGCCCTGCGACCGCTGCTTGCCGCCCCCGCCAGCGCCGAACTCGTGCTGGACGTGACGGATATTGACGATGTGGTGCTGGCGCAGGTACTGCGTTTTCTCTTTAATCAGGCGCACAGGCTCAGTGACCTGAAGCTGAAGAAGACGGACGAAGCGCTGCGTCTTACCTGCATCACTGCCCTTTGCCTGCCGGAACAGCAGGCGAAGCTGGAGACGACCTTCCGCCAGCAGCAGACCATTGCGCTCGGCATGGTTGCGGCGCGACGTCTGGCGGATATGCCGTCCGACCGCTGCACGCCGCAGTTTGTGGTGGAAGAGGCGCAAAAACTGTGTGCCGCCAGCCCTGCCCTGCGCTGCGAGGTGTTGGATGAAAAGCAAATTGTTAAGCAGGGGCTGGGGCTACTGCACGCCGTTGGCAAAGGGGCGACCTGCCCACCGCGTCTGCTCGCTATTCACTATAACGGCGTGTCTGATGGCCCGGTGCGCTGCTACGTGGGAAAAGGCATTACCTTCGACACCGGCGGCCTGTGGCTGAAGGAAGGCGCGGGCATGTACACCATGAAATATGACATGTGCGGCGCGGCTAACGTGCTCGGGCTGATGCTGACCGTTGCGGAGCTGAAATTACCCGTGCGCATCATGGGCGTGCTGGCGCTGGCGGAAAACGCCATCGGCCCCGACGCCATGCAGCCCGGCACGGTGGCGATGGCCTGCAACGGCACCACCGTTGAAATCAACAATACCGATGCCGAAGGCCGGCTGGTGCTGGCAGACGCTATCGCCTGGGCGAGTCAGCGCCATCCGCAGGCGCACTATATCATTGATATGGCGACCTTAACCGGAGCGGTGGTGAAAGCGCTGGGCTATGAATTGAGCGGATTAATGACGCAAGATGAACCGCTGCGCGCGGCGCTGACGCTGGCGGGTAAGCGCAGTGGTGACGAAGTGTGGTCCCTGCCGCTGGACGCCCGGCTGAAAAAACAGACCGACAGCGCCATCGCCGACCTGTGCAACACGCCGACCAACAATGCGGCAATCAGCGCCTCGGCGGCGTGGTTGCTGCATCACTTCTGCCCGCCGACCATTCCGTGGGCCCATCTGGACATCAGCGGTACGGCACTGTGGCGTGAAAGCGGACGAAGCGTGGCGTCGGGAAGGCCGATTCCGCTGCTGGTGGAGCACTTGTTGGGGGATCTTTAGCCGGGTGGCGGCTGCGCCTTACCCTGCCTACAAGGTATGACGGGTTTTCGTAGGCCCGGTAAGCGCAGCGCCACCGGGCAAAAAACTCAAAGCTTAAGAATATCTTTCACAAACGGAATGGTTAGCTTGCGCTGCGCGGTAATAGACGCGCGATCGAGCTGATCGAGCGTGTCAAACAGCGTGCGCATTTCCCTGTCCAGGCGTTTAAGCAGGAACCGACCCACGTCCTCCGGCAGCTCAAACCCACGCTGCTTAGCGCGCAGCTGAAGCGCCTGGAGTTTGTCTTCATCCGACAGCGGTTGCAGCTTGTAGATTTGCCCCCAGTCCAGACGAGACGCCAGATCCGGCAGCCCCAGATTGAGCTGGCGCGGCGGACGATCGCCGGTGATCAGCAGCCGGGTTTTGCCCGACTCCAGAATGCGGTTGTAGAGGTTAAAGATCGCCATTTCCCACGGTTCGTCCCCCGCCACGCATTCGATATTATCGATGCAGACCAGGGAAAGATGTTCCATGCCCTCCAGCACCTCAGGCACAAACCAGGTGCGTTTATCCAGCGGCACATAGCCTACCGCGTCACCGCGCGCCGAAAGCTCCGCACAGGCGGCATGCAGCAGGTGGCTGCGTCCCGCGCCTTCGCGTGACCAGATATAGATGTATCCGCTGTGTTCCTGGCGCAGCACGTTTTGCAGTGCAGCCAGTAAAGAGGGGTTATCACCCGGCCAGAAACTCGCGAAAGTTTCGTCGTCAGGGAGATAAAGTGGCAGAGAGAGCTGTGCCGGTCCGTTCAGAAATACCTCAACCAGAGATCTTACATAAAATCGGAATGGAGTTTAACACGGAACCTGCAAGGAGAGAACCGGGCGATCCTTCGCCCGGCATGACGATCAATGTGGCGCTTTTTCGCTTTCGTCTGCGTCCAGCACCACCTCTTCCGGGCGGATCACCGAGATCAGCTTGAAAATCAGGCTCAGGCCGACGCCGACGATGGTCGCCAGCGCCATACCCTTCAGCTCTGCCGCGCCGATGTGCACCTTCGCGCCGCTCACGCCGATAATCAGGATAACGGAGGTCAGGATCAGGTTCTGCGCCTTGCTGTAATCCACTTTGGATTCAATCAGCACGCGAATACCGGAGGCACCGATCACCCCGTACAGCAGCAGGGAAACGCCGCCCATCACCGGAACCGGGATAATCTGGATCGCCGCCGCCAGTTTACCAACGCAGGAGAGCAGAATGGCGATGATCGCCGCGCCGCCGATAACCCAGGTGCTGTAGACGCGGGTGATCGCCATTACGCCGATATTCTCACCGTAAGTCGTGTTTGGCGTGGAGCCGAAGAAACCAGAGATGATGGTGGAGAAACCGTTGGCAAACATGGAGCGATGCAGGCCCGGGTCGCGGATCAGGTCGCGCTTCACGATGTTCGCCGTCACCACCAGGTGGCCGACGTGCTCAGCAATCACCACCAGCGCGGCAGGCAGAATAGTGAAAATGGCGAACCATTCAAAGCGCGGGGTGTAGAAGGTTGGCAGCGCGAACCAGTGCGCCTCGGCAATCGGGGTGGTATCCACAACGCCCATCACGAAGGAGAGCGCGTAACCCGCCAGCACGCCGATCAGGATCGGGATAATCGCCATAAAGCCGCGGAAGAGGACGGAACCGAAAACCGTCACGCCCAGCGTCACCAGCGAAATAATAATGGTTGTAGAATCCGGTGACTGACCGTCCGCAGGCAGCAGCCCGGCCATGTTCGCCGCCACGCCCGCCAGCTCCAGGCCGATGACGGCAACGATGGCCCCCATTGCCGCAGGCGGGAACATCACGTCCAGCCAGCCGGTACCGGCTTTCTTCACGATGAAGGAGACCAGGCAGAACAGCACGCCGCACATGATAAAGCCGCCCAGCGCGACCTCATAACCCAGCGGCAGCAACAGCAGAACCGGGGAGATAAACGCGAAGCTCGACCCGAGATAGGCCGGGATTTTGCCTTTACAGATGAAGAGGTAAAGTAGCGTACCGATGCCGTTAAACAGCAGCACGGTAGCCGGGTTAATGTGAAACAGGATTGGCACCAGCACGGTTGCGCCAAACATGGCGAACAGGTGCTGCAAACTAAGCGGGATTGTCTGTAAAAGCGGCGGTCTTTCACTCACCCCGATAGCACGGCGCGTCATAGTGTTTTCCTCTGAGTGTCATTGTTGGTTTTTATTCAAAAAAAAGCCGACTATCAAAGTCGGCTTCTTTATCGTTATTCGATTATTTAGTACCAAAAATCTTATCGCCGGCATCGCCGAGCCCCGGGATGATGTACCCGTGCTCGTTCAGTCCCTGGTCGACAGACGCGGTATAGAGTTCAACGTCCGGGTGCGCTTTTTCCAGCGCCGCGATACCTTCCGGCGCCGCAACCAGCACCAGCACTTTGATGCTGCTGCATCCCGCTTTTTTCAGCAGGTCGATGGTGGCGATCATCGAACCGCCGGTCGCCAGCATCGGGTCAACCACCAGCGCCATACGCTCGTCGATGTTAGAGACCAGCTTCTGGAAGTACGGGACCGGCTCAAGCGTCTCTTCGTTACGGTAGATACCCACCACGCTGATACGCGCGCTTGGGACGTGCTCCAGTACGCCTTCCATCATGCCCAGACCCGCACGCAGGATTGGCACCACGGTAATTTTTTTACCTTTGATCTGCTCAACCTGTACCGGACCGTTCCAGCCTTCGATGGTCACTTTTTCCGTTTCCAGATCAGAGGTCGCTTCGTAGGTCAGCAGGCTACCCACTTCAGAAGCCAGTTCGCGAAAACGCTTCGTGCTGATGTCATGCTCACGCATCAGGCCCAACTTGTGTTTAACGAGTGGGTGTTTCACTTCCACAATCTTCATTCTCTTTCTCCTCTGAGGTGGCATCCGCAAAAAAATCGCGGGATTATACCGCTTTTTTCGGATTGCGCCATACCCATCTTGCTTGACGTATATCAATCAAAAACAAAAAAGCCGGAGGCTGGGCTCCGGCTTGGGGGCGGGATTATGCCGGGTGGCGCTAACGCTTACCCGGCCTACACATCCCGTAGGCCCGGTAAGCGCAGCGCCACCGGGCAATTATAGCTGCTCTCCGTTGCTGGCAATCACCTGCTTATACCAGTCGAACGATTTCTTCTTGCTGCGGTTCAGCGTGCCGTTACCTTCGTTATCTTTATCGACAAAGATAAAGCCGTAGCGTTTTTTCATCTCGCCGGTGCCGGCAGAGACCAGGTCGATACAGCCCCACGGGGTATAGCCCATCAGATCTACGCCATCCTCCACCACCGCTTTTTTCATCTCGCGGATATGCGCGGAAAGGTAGTCGATGCGGTACTGGTCGTTCACCGTGCCGTCGCTCTCCTGCACGTCGATCGCGCCAAAGCCGTTCTCAACGATAAACAGCGGCAGCTGGTAGTGATCCCAGAACCAGTTGAGGGAGTAGCGAAGCCCCACCGGGTCAATCTGCCAGCCCCAGTCCGATTTCTGCACGTACGGGTTAGAGACCAGGCTCTTGCTCTCGTCGTAGTCCAGCTGCGGGTTGTCCGCCGTCGCTTTGGTGGCGAAAGACATGTAGTAGCTGAACCCGATGTAATCCACGCAGCCCTGCGTCAGCGCCACTTTATCTTCTTCGGTGATATCCAGCGCGAAGCCGCGACGTTCAAAGTAGTTGAGCAGATGCTGCGGATACTTGCCGCGCACGTGAACGTCGGTGAACCAGTAGCGACGATGCATGGCGTTCATCGCCATCATCATATCGTCCGGGGCACAGGTCAGCGGATAGATGGGGCACATGGCAATCATGCAGCCGATTTGCAGTGACGGGTTGATCTCGCGCCCCGCCTTCACCGCCAGGGCACTGGCCACCAGCTCATAGTGCGCCGCCTGGAACATCACCGGCTCGCGATCTTCTCCCGGCGCATATTTCAGCCCGGAGTTGGTAAACGGCGCAAAGTCTTCGTGGAAGTTGGCCTGGTTATTGATCTCGTTAAAGGTCATCCAGTACTTCACTTTATGCTGGTAGCGCTCAAAAACGACCTTCGCGAAGCGAACAAAGAAGTCGATCAGCTTACGGTTGCGCCAGCCGCCGTATTCCGTCACCAGGTGGAAAGGCATCTCGAAGTGGGAAAGCGTGATCACCGGCTCGATGCCGTGCTTCAGGCACTCGTCAAAAAGATCGTCATAGAATTTGAGTCCCGCTTCGTTCGGCTCCAGCTCGTCGCCTTTCGGGAAGATACGCGTCCAGGCGATGGAGGTGCGGAAGCATTTGAACCCCATCTCGGCAAAGAGTTTGATGTCTTCTTTATAGCGGTGATAGAAGTCGATGGCTTCGTGGTTTGGGTAATTTTTCCCCTCCAGCACGCCGTTGGTGATTTCACGCGGTACCCCGTGGGCGCCTGCCGTCATGACATCGGCAACGCTCACGCCCTTGCCGCCCTCTTTCCAGCCGCCTTCAAGCTGGTGCGCCGCAACGGCCCCACCCCACAGAAAACCTGCTTTAAATCCTGACATTCGCTATCCCTCATTCTGCGTTATTTTCTGCAAAAACAGTTACAGAAACCGGTTTCAGTTTGATGATGTGCAAAGGGGATAGCCGTTGCAAGCAGATCGCCGAAACCGGTTTCATTTTCGTGAACAGAGTCAAGTTTGTTGCCCTGGACAGCCCGCACAGAAAAAAAGATCCCCGCGCCGAGAATAGACTCGCAAACGTTTGCCTGGACTGTTAGAATTGCGCCGATTTTTCTTACTAGCTATGCAATTGCGTGGGGATTTAAGCCGTGACCAACAAAACTTCTCTCAGCTACAAAGATGCCGGTGTTGATATTGACGCAGGTAATGCGCTGGTTGACCGAATCAAAGGTGTGGTGAAAAAAACCCGCCGCCCGGAAGTGATGGGTGGCCTGGGTGGATTCGGCGCACTGTGCGCGCTGCCGCAAAAATATCGTGAACCTGTGCTGGTCTCGGGTACGGATGGTGTCGGTACAAAACTGCGCCTGGCGATGGATCTTAAGCGTCACGATACGATTGGTATCGATCTGGTGGCGATGTGCGTCAACGACCTGGTGGTACAGGGCGCCGAGCCGCTGTTCTTCCTCGATTACTACGCGACCGGCAAGCTGGACGTGGATACCGCAGCCAGCGTCATTAACGGTATCGCCGAAGGCTGCCTGCAATCCGGCTGTGCGCTGGTCGGCGGTGAAACCGCGGAAATGCCTGGCATGTATCACGGGGAAGATTATGACGTCGCAGGCTTCTGCGTCGGCGTGGTAGAAAAATCAGAAATTATCGACGGCAGCAAAGTGGCTGACGGCGATGTGCTGGTTGCGCTGGCCTCCAGCGGTCCGCACTCCAACGGCTACTCTCTGGTGCGTAAAATCCTCGAAGTGAGCGGTTGCGACCCGCTGACCACCGAGCTGGACGGCAAACCGCTGGCCGATCACCTGCTGGCCCCGACGCGCATCTACGTGAAAAACGTGCTGGAGCTGATTGAGAACGTTGACGTGCACGCCATCGCTCACCTCACTGGCGGCGGCTTCTGGGAAAACATTCCGCGCGTGCTGCCGGACAATACCCAGGCGGTGATCGACGCATCCTCATGGCAGTGGCCGTCCGTCTTCAACTGGCTGCAAACCGCAGGCAACGTGAGCTCTCACGAAATGTACCGCACCTTTAACTGCGGCGTGGGCATGGTTATCGCCCTGCCCGCCAGCGAAGCGGATAAAGCGGTTAAGCTGCTGACAGAAAAAGGTGAAAACGCGTGGAAAATCGGTACGATTAAAGCTTCCGATTCCGAACAGCGTGTGGTCATTGAATGAAAAACATCGTGGTGCTCATTTCCGGCAACGGAAGCAATTTGCAGGCAATCATAGACGCCTGCAAACAGAAGAAAATCAATGGCACCATTCGGGCAGTATTCAGCAACAAGGCCGATGCATTCGGCCTTGAGCGCGCGCGGGTAGCGAACATTCCTGCGCACGCGCTGGAAGCCAGCCAGTTCGCCGGGCGTGAAGCCTTTGACCGTGAGCTGGTGCAGGAGATTGACGCCTACGCACCTGACGTGGTGGTGCTGGCAGGCTACATGCGCATCCTGAGCCCGGCTTTTGTTGCACACTACGCCGGACGACTGCTCAATATTCACCCTTCCCTGCTGCCAAAATACCCCGGTCTGCACACCCATCGTCAGGTGCTGGAGAACGGCGATGGGGAGCATGGTACCTCCGTGCATTTCGTCACCGACGAGCTGGACGGTGGTCCGGTGATTTTGCAGGCAAAAGTACCGGTCTTTGACGGCGACAACGAAGACGACGTGACCGAACGAGTGCAGACGCAGGAACACGCCATTTATCCGCTGGTGGTAAGCTGGTTTGTCGATGGACGTCTGGAGATGCGCAACGGCGCAGCCTGGCTGGACGGCGTGAAGTTGCCCCCGCAGGGTTATGCGGCTGAAGAGTAGTCTGTTTGAATTGCCCGGCGGCGCTTCGCTTGCACGGGCCTACGGTCCCGTAGGTCGTGGTAAGCGCAGCGCCACCCGCCCCCCCTCCCCCAACCCTCTAAATTCCCCAACAAAAAAATAACTGTCATACTTTTCTGGCACTGTTGGACATATCGTGGAAATGCTCGCCATAATAAGGACGAGACGGATTTACCACGTCCTGTGATTGAACTGGAGTGTGAGCTGTAATGGGTCAGGAAAAGTTATACATCGAGAAAGAGCTAAGCTGGTTAGCATTCAACGAACGTGTACTTCAGGAAGCGGCCGATAAAAGCAACCCGCTGATTGAACGTATGCGTTTTTTAGGCATCTATTCCAACAATCTGGATGAGTTCTACAAGGTTCGCTTCGCCGAACTGAAACGCCGAATCATCATCAGCGAAGAACAGGGCTTAAACTCCCACTCGCGGCATCTGCTTGGAAAAATCCAGTCTCGCGTCATGAAAGCCGATCAGGAATTTGATGGCCTCTATAACGAGCTGCTGCTGGAAATGGCACGCAACCAAATCTTCCTGATCAACGAACGCCAGCTCTCCGCGAATCAGCAAAACTGGCTGCGCCACTATTTCAAACATTATCTGCGCCAGCACATTACCCCGATTCTGATCAACCGTGAAACCGATCTGGTGCAGTTCCTGAAAGATGATTACACCTATCTGGCGGTAGAAATCATTCGTGGTGAGACCATTAACTACGCGTTGCTGGAAATACCGTCTGATAAAGTCCCACGCTTTGTAAACCTGCCGCCGGAAACCCCGCGCCGGCGTAAGCCGATGATCCTGCTGGATAACATCCTGCGCTACTGCCTGGACGATATCTTCAAAGGCTTCTTCGATTACGACGCGCTCAACGCCTACTCGATGAAGATGACCCGTGACGCCGAGTACGATCTGGTGCATGAGATGGAGGCCAGCCTGATGGAGCTGATGTCTTCCAGCCTCAAGCAGCGCCTGACGGCGGAGCCGGTGCGGTTTGTCTATCAACGCGATATGCCGGACGCGATGGTGGAGATGCTGCGCGATAAGCTGACCATCTCCCGCTACGACTCCATTATCCCCGGTGGGCGTTACCACAACTTTAAAGATTTCATTGGCTTCCCGAACGTCGGCAAGGCCAATCTGGTGAACAAACCGCTGCCGCGCCTGCGCCATATCTGGTTCGATAAGTTCCGCAACGGGTTCGACGCCATCCGCGAACGGGATGTGCTGCTCTACTATCCGTATCACACCTTTGAACACGTGCTGGAATTGCTGCGTCAGGCCTCGTTCGATCCGAACGTGCTGGCGATCAAAATCAACATTTATCGCGTGGCGAAAGATTCCCGTATCATCGATGCGATGATCCACGCGGCGCACAACGGCAAGAAAGTGACCGTGGTGGTTGAGCTCCAGGCTCGCTTCGACGAGGAGGCCAACATCCACTGGGCGCGCCGACTGACGGAAGCGGGCGTACACGTCATCTTCTCCGCGCCAGGGCTGAAAATTCACGCCAAGCTGTTCCTGATCTCCCGTAAAGAGGGCGACGACGTGGTGCGCTACGCCCATATCGGTACCGGGAACTTTAACGAGAAAACCGCGAGAATCTACACCGACTATTCGCTGCTGACTGCCGATGCCCGCATCACCAACGAAGTGCGTCGGGTGTTCAACTTCATTGAGAACCCGTACCGCCCGGTGAGCTTCGATTATCTGCTGGTGTCACCGCAGAACTCACGGCGCCTGCTGTACGATATGATCGATAAAGAGATTGCCAATGCGCAGAACGGCTTGTCGTCCGGCATCACGCTGAAGCTCAACAATCTGGTGGACAAAGGGCTGGTGGACCGCCTGTACGCGGCCTCCAGCTCCGGCGTTCCGGTAAATCTGCTCATTCGCGGCATGTGCTCGCTCATTCCGGAACTGGAAGGCATCAGCGACAATATCCGTGTGATCAGCATTGTGGACCGCTATCTTGAACACGATCGCGTCTATATTTTCGATAACGCCGGTGATAAGCGCGTATACCTCTCGTCCGCCGACTGGATGACGCGTAACATTGATTACCGTATTGAAGTGGCGGCACCGCTGCTGGATCCTCGCCTGAAGCAGCGTATCCTGGACATTATCGAGATCCTGTTCAGCGATACGGTGAAAGCACGTTATATCGACAAAGAACTCAGTAATCGCTATGTACCGCGCGGCAATCGCCGTAAAGTGCGCTCGCAGCTGGCGATTTACGATTACATCAAATCACTTGAGCAACCCGATTAACCTATGCCAATAAATGATAATACCCCACGCCCGCAGGAGTTCGCTGCGGTCGATCTTGGCTCAAACAGTTTCCATATGGTCATCGCCCGCGAGGTGGATGGCGCAATGCAGATCATCGGTCGTCTGAAGCAGCGTGTGCATCTGGCCGATGGTCTCGACGCGCGTAACATGCTGAGCGAAGAGGCCATGGAGCGCGGGCTGAACTGCCTGTCGCTGTTCGCAGAGCGTCTGCAAGGCTTTTCGCCGTCCAGCGTCTGCATCGTCGGGACGCATACGCTACGCCAGGCGCTGAACGCGCCGGAGTTTCTTAAGCGCGCGGAAAAGGTTATCCCCTACCCGATTGAGATCATCTCCGGTAACGAAGAAGCGCGCCTGATTTTTATGGGCGTGGAGCATACGCAGCCGGAAAAAGGCCGCAAGCTGGTGATTGATATCGGCGGTGGCTCCACGGAACTGGTCATTGGCGAAGACTTCGAGCCGCGTCTGGTGGAAAGCCGCCGTATGGGCTGCGTCAGCTTCGCGCAGATGTATTTCCCTGGCGGCGTCATCACCCGTGAAAACTTCCAGCGCGCGCGCATGGCCGCCGTACAAAAACTGGAAAATCTGGCCTGGCAATACCGTATTCAGGGCTGGAACGTGGCGCTGGGCGCATCGGGGTCAATTAAAGCGGCCCATGAAGTGCTGCTGGCAATGGGTGAAAAAGACGGGTTTATTACGCCTGAGCGCCTGGTGAAACTCACCGAAGAGGTGCTTAAGCATAAGAGCTTCGACGCCCTGAGTCTGCCGGGTCTGTCCGACGAACGTAAAGCCGTGTTCGTGCCGGGGCTGGCGATCCTCTGCGGCGTGTTTGACGCGCTGGCGATCAAAGAGCTACGTCTCTCTGACGGCGCCCTGCGTGAAGGCGTGCTGTATGAGATGGAAGGCCGTTTCCGTCATCAGGATATTCGCAGCCGCACCGCGCAGAGCCTGGCCAACCAGTACAACATCGACCGCGAACAGGCGAAGCGCGTTCTCGAAACCACGGTGCAGATGTACGAGCAGTGGGAGGAGCAGAATCCGAAGCTGGCGCATCCGCAGCTGGCCGCGCTGTTGAAATGGGCCGCCATGTTGCACGAGGTGGGGCTGAACATTAACCACAGCGGCATGCATCGCCATTCAGCCTATATTCTGCAAAACAGCGACCTGCCTGGCTTCAACCAGGAGCAGCAAACCATGATGGCGACGCTGGTGCGCTATCACCGCAAAGCCATCAAGCTCGACGATCTGCCGCGCTTTACGTTATTTAAGAAAAAGCAGTTCCTGCCGCTCATTCAGCTGTTGCGCCTGGGCGTGTTGCTCAATAATCAGCGACAGGCGACCACCACGCCGCCGACGCTGAAGCTAAAAACGGATGACTATCACTGGACGCTGAGCTTCCCGCACGACTGGTTTAGCCAGAACGCGCTGGTGCTGCTGGATCTGGAAAAAGAGCAGCAGTACTGGGAAGCGGTCACCGGCTGGCTGTTGAAGATTGAAGAAGAGAGTTCTGAGGCGGCAGCGTAACGGCTCAGGCGCTCTCCTGAGAAGGCTGCGTGTTGAGCAACGTATCAAGCTCAGTCGGCAACCCAATCAAATAGCCCTGCACATAATCGATACCTAGCGCGTGCACCGCGCTACGTATCTCTTCCGTTTCCACATATTCCGCCACCACCAGCATTTTCTTCATCCGGGCCAGATGGCAAATGGAAGCCACAATCTGGTAATCCAGGCTGTTGCTGACAATATTGCGAATAAAACCGCCGTCGATTTTGAGAATGTCTGCGTCCACGCTTTTTAACCGCGCATAGCTGGCGTAGCCCGTGCCAAAATCATCAATGGCGATCCGGATGCCCATTTTTTGTAATTTCCTGAGGGTCGACGCCGCCAGATCCGCATGACCAAAGGCGCTGCTTTCGGTCACTTCAAAGATCAGCTGCCACGCTTCAACGGCGTATTTGGCTAACAGGCGGCTCACTTCAAGCGGGAACTGCGCCCGGTAGGCGGTAGAAGGTGCGAGGTTGATCGCAAAGCGCTGGCCCGGCAAACGCTGGCGGTGCTGTGCCAGAAAACTCAACGTACGCTCCAGTACCCATAAATCAACACGCGACGATAACCCAAACTCCTGTGCAATGGGCAGGAACTGCTCGGGAAAGATCAGCGCCCCGTTATCATCACGCATTCGCAGCAGCACCTCGTGATAACAATCACCGCGCAGCCCGCGAACGGGCTGAACCAGCAGGGTAAAAGCGTCCTGCTCCAGCGCGGCCTGCAAACGACTCATCATCGCGACCTTATCTTTCAGGCTACGCTGCAAATGAACAGCCCCGCGCTGCTGAAGATTTTCCGGGTGGTTGGTAGAAAGGGAGAGATCGGCCACGATGCCCAGTTCCCCCAGCACCAGATAGAGATGATTGACGGGTGAGCGTACATAGCAATAGCTCACGCCGACCTGAGGCTGTACCGGCATACCATCCCAGATAAAAACAAACTGCTTGATATGCTCGTCCAGCGTTTCAATGCGCTGTTGATGCGACTCCGCCTCCAGACGCACCGCCATGTCATACCCCGTGAGGTGATAGACTCGCTCATTGGGCTGAAGGGTACCGTTTATCCATTGCGCCAGCTGCTGTTTATACTGGATCCGCAGCATCACGCCGTAATTGCGTCCCAGCACCTCCAGCTCGGGCACGCGCAGTAAACAGAGCGCTGACCACGGATGACTGGCCAGCTCGCGCGACAGCGCCCGCAGGTTGGGCATATGCACCACCGGATCGAGAAAAGCCTGACTGCGGGAGCGAATATTGATGGCCCGCTGGCGTGTCGCCAGCATCGACATGTACGTCACAACGAAGGAAAAGACCAGATAGCTGGATGAGGTGATCGCCAGCTGAATGCCATACCCCTCTTGCACCGGAATGTAGTGATAAAAAAAGTGAATCGACACCAGCAGGACCGGCGTCCAGATGAGTGACATCAGCTTGTAGCCAAAGCGCATCGCCCCCCAGAGCATCACGGGCATCAGCAGGGACAAGGTGTAGTTGGTACTGAAAATGGAACTGTTTGCATTCATGGGCAGCAGCAGCATGACCAGCAACCCGCCCAGGGCTAAAAACCACACCACAAACTCAAAGGCCGTCACCTTTTTGTCTATTTGCGCGCGGAGCTGGGACATCAGTCCCTTGATATAGCGCGGATGACGTATCAGGCGGATCAGCAGGTAGCTTAGCGGCACGCCCGTCAGCCCGCTCACCAGCAGCCCCTGATAGTTAATAAGGGTCCGAATATTGAGGGGATTCAGTCCTGCGAGGCTCTGGCGGCTCTCATAGACGCCGAGATAGACCGCAAACTGAAACAGCAGCAGAAATAGCGTTGCCGGGCAAAACACCTGCCAGAAAATACGCTGCCCCATCAGGCGTATGTCACCGTAAGCGGTCATATTGCGCCGGGGCGCAAACACGCGATAACCGCCCCAGCTGAGCACCAGAGGAACGATAAAATGCAGAATGCCGGCCATGGCTTCAAATAACCCAACGGAGGGGTAATAACGTAAAAACAGCGACACCACCACCCCGGGGAGGGCTTCCAGGCCAAAGAATAACATCAGCGTTAGCAAAAAGGAGAGCGGGAGATAATAGAGCGCAACGATACCGTCGCCCAACTGCGTTAAGGTATTAGCCACACTAAGCACCGGGAGTAACACGACGGGTAAAATAAGAGGAAGTGCCCACCAGCGGTCTTTATTTTGCTTCAGGATGTGGTGAATATTCATAGATGCTCGTTTACAACCCTTGCGCTCCAGAGGGTAAATGAAGACAGGCATCCAACCTGACGTACACGTTGCCTGGAAAATTCCTGGCAAGCACAGTGGAGGAGGGATTTTAAATATCAACGACGGGATGCGGTTGACCTAAATCAAATTAATTTATCTGAATAAACCTTTCTTACGTTTTTTTTGAATATTTTTCCTGTAATTATCAATGCGATAAATAAAAGCGTTGTTTTTAATAACATAAATTAATGTAAGCATTGACGCTATTTTACATTTCGCCGAATTGACCCTGACTTGCGGCTGTGCCTTAATAGCCGTATCGCCCAAAAGGGTATACTCAGGAAAAGAAAGTGAGTCAGGCTACGCGTATGCGAAAACGACATCGATTTAACACCCGGATGACCCGCATCATACTGCTCATCAGTTTCCTGTTTTTCTTTGGCCGCTTTGTTTATTCCTCCATTGGCGCCTGGTATCACCATCAGGACAAAATTCAGTCACAGCAATCAGGTCTTGTGGTGGATTCGCCCGAGCGCTAAAGCGTGTTCGCTCCCGGCAGACAAACTGTATCGCACTGTATCCCGAGCGCTACGCTGACAAACCGGTACAAAACGCCCGCAAAAGCAAACATCCCCGATACATAAAAATGGTCTTCTGTATCCCTCGCCATAATAAACTGATGAGGAGAGACACAGATGATTCGTCGATATTTCCTGCTTCCTGTATTTGCGCTGACGTCCTTTGCTGGCGCACTGGCCGCACCGTTGGATGGCCTGAGCGCCGCTGATGTCAACGGTCCAGCCGCCGTTGCCCCGCCTGAATACCCCCAGCCGCCAGCAAAACTGATTGTCGATCCGCCGCTGGCGGGACCGCTAAGTAAAGGTGCGGTCTTTATTCAGTACCGTGTCGAAAACCTGCGCATTGAACCTGTATTTGGACCCGACGCGCTGAAAGTCACTCCGCGTATCGGCCATATTCACGTTGTGGTGGATGACGCGCCCTGGCACTGGGCTGATACCAGCGGCGAGCCGGTGATCCTGGTCGGGCTGCCCGCAGGAAAGCACAAGGTGACGATCGTCGTTGCCGACCCGACGCATAAACCCATCGACCATAAAACTGTTGAATTCACCGTGCCGCCACACGCCGCGGTTCATCACTTTTAAGGAGCCTGTTATGAAAGCATTGTCTGTATTAACAGCGATGGTGCTGGCGGTTTCCACCAGCGCGCTGGCAGAGACGAAAGCCAGCGTGGTGCTGGTGCACGGGGCGTTTGCCGACGGCAGCAGCTGGAATAAGGTGATTACCCGGCTGCAAAAACACCATACCGAGGTCATTGCGGTACAACTTCCGCTCACGTCTCTGAAAGATGATGTCGCCGCCACGCAGCGTGCTATCGCCCGGGCTCATGGGGATGTGGTGCTGGTCGGTCACTCCTGGGGCGGGACGGTAATCAGCGAGGCGGGAAACAATGCCCGCGTGAAGTCACTGGTTTACGTTGCCGCTTTTGCGCCGGATTCCGGCCAGTCGACGGCAGCTCTGGCAAATAGCTTCCCTGCTCCGCCAGGGAGCGCCAGCCTCGCTAAAACCACAGAGGGGTATTTATATCTGCCGATAAAAGCGGTCAGCGAGAATTTCGCCCCTGACGTGAAGGACGTTGAGCGCAGCGTGATTGCCGCGACGCAGAGCCCCATTAAGGCCGATGCGTTTGGGGAGAAAATCGCGCATGCCGCCTGGCATGACAAACCGAGCTGGTATGTGGTCAGCAAAAATGACCGGATGATCAATCCTGAGCTAGAGCGCGCAATGGCGAAGAAAATCAACGCCAACACCACGGAGGTAGCGGCAAGCCATGTATCGATGGTCAGCCAGCCGGACGTCATTACCCGTACGATTGAACAGGCGTTATCGGGTCAACAGTGATAAAAAAGCCCGCATGATGAACGGTCCGACTTCGGGCCACGCCATCCTGCGGGCTTTATGCACTTCCGGCTCCTGCAACGGGGTTATGTGCGGTTTTGTCACAAACGCGCCTTCCCCCTCGCTGAACCATCAGAAGCTGTACGTCACCTTCAAACTTCCCACAGGAGACGTTTTTCGCTGAACAATGGGGCTATCGCCGGCCTCCCCCGTCAGCTGCGTAACGCCAGCTGCGGCAAGCAGGCTCCAGCTGGAGGTAAGCTTATGGGTCCAGTCCAGGCTCAGCGAATACGCATATATTCCCGATCCGGCATCGTGTCGGGCAAAACCCGATGCGGCCGACTGGGCGGCATTCACCCCGTAGTAGGTTTGCACATACTTACTGGATCCCCAGCTACCGGTCAGCGCCAGCGTTAACGCATTTTTCGGAGATGTATAGAGCGGGCTGGCAATGCCGAAATGCACAGCTTCACCATTGTCTCTCTCAGAAACCGGGACCTCTGCCTGCAACTGCACGGTCAGCCAGTCAGTCACCCTGTATCCCAGCCCTGGCACAACGATAGCTGAGCCTTTAATGTCACCCATTCCTCGCAGGTCGTCGCTGCCGGAGGCGATCGAATCGCTGCTTACGTCGCGATCCTTACGTCCTGCGCGATAGCTCAGCGCTGCGTTGTAGTCCAGGTTACCAAAGCTGTTGCCGTAGCCGATCCCCCGCGTGGTGCTGACAAAAAAACCATTGGCCATCGCGTAATCAACCACCTGAGCCGCAGAGACCCGGCTCTTGTCCGAACCGGAATAGCGTGGCGCAACATCCACGCCGCCTCCCAGGGTTAACACGTTGCCCTGAGGCTGATCTGCCGCCAGGGTCGGGGTGGCCAGTAACGCCAGGACGGCCCCCGGCAAGATGCTTTTCATGCTGCGACCGATGCGTGAACGGGGGAAACTATTACGCAGTGTGATGTTTCTCATTAAAGAAGCCCTTTGGATTCAGATGATTGCGATACAAGCGGTGTTAAACGCCAGAGCGCTCATTCTGAATACTCACCCTAAGGTTCTTATGAGCCGTAAATGAAGAAATGCTGAAGCACGTGAAGGTTCTGTAAACCCTGAAGAATTCCTGTTACCGTTTTTTCTTCAGTTGTTCTTCATGCACTGTTGATACAGTTACCAATGTGAAAATTCTACTAATTGAAGACGACCTGGATCTCGGCAATGGCGTGCGTATCGCCCTTGCAGATCAAGGATTTGATGTCATATGGGTACGCCGCAAAGAGGATGCGCTGCATCAGCTTGGGATCTGCGTGCCGGAACTTATTTTGCTCGACCTGGGGCTGCCCGATGGCGATGGCATGAGCCTGATGACGCGCCTGCGTCAACAGCTTAAGGGCGTCCCTGTCATCATCCTGACGGCGCGAGGCACGCTACAGGACCGCCTGTGCGGGCTGGATGCAGGTGCAGACGATTATCTGGTCAAACCTTTTGTTCTCGCCGAACTGCTGGCGCGCGTGAGAGCCCTTGCGCGGCGCAGTTACGGTTTTGAAAATGAGGCAATAGAAATTCGCGGTTTGTCGCTTCATATTCCGACGCGTCGCGTAACGGTGAGCGCACGCCACGTTGAGCTGACGGCAAGCGAATATGCGCTGCTTGAAACGTTAATGCTGCGCGCCGATCGCGTGCTTACGCGACGGTATCTGGAAGAAAGGATATTTGGCACGAAAGAAAACCTCAGCAACGCGCTTGACGTGCATATGGGTAACCTGCGGCGAAAAATTGGCGATGGCTTTGTGCGAACGGTAAGAGGCGTTGGGTATGTCATCGATACCGTACCCGTTCAGAAGGCAGCAGGTTGATGCGTAATTTTTGGCACCACCTCCGGCTTCCCACGCTGGTCAGGCGAATGCTGGTCGCCCAGATGCTGCTGCTTACGTTGCTCTGGTGTCTCTTTTTAACCTTCATTTTGCTGGAAGACCTGCGTAGCCCTCCCATACTGACGGGCAGTGAGACTTATGAAACCCTGTTTTCCCTGGTAGAGAGCATGGACGATCGTCCGCAGGCGCGTGATGCTGTGCTGGCAGCGTTCAGCAAGGCGCTGCGGGAGGGCTATGGCGGCGGCGAAGATCCGGAGCTGTCCATCAACCTCATTGTTCGCAAGAATAACGAGATTATTTTTTCTTCGGATGGTGCGCCAACGGGGGTAAAAAATAGCCGTCTGGGGGTCATGCAGCATGTCCAGAGTGAGGACCATACATGGACGAGCCGTACCCTCAAATCCGCGCACTCCGACGTGGAAGTCACCCTTTTTACCCCTGCCGGTAGCTGGAATTTCTTTATCTATCTGAACTCGCGCGGCTACTACGTCATGCCGCTGATGATATGCATCCCTTTTCTTCTGTTCCCCGCGTGGCTGTCCATCCGCATCGCGATGCGCCCCTGGAACAAGGTGGTGAATGAAATTTCATTGCGCACGCCGGACGATCTCTCGCCTTTAAAAGCCGTCCCCAGACACAGGGAGCTTCGCCAGACAGTCGACGCGATTAATGACTTTCTGGCCAGGGTGCGGGAAAGCGCCGAAAGGGAAAGAATGTTTATTGCCGATGCCGCACACGAACTGCGTACGCCTCTGGCCGCGATGCGGATCAACGTCGAGGCGTTGCAGTCCTGGGTCATCAGCGAAAGCCAGCAGGAGCTGCTTGCGGGCATTGTTCGCAGCAATAGCCGTGCTGCGCGTCTCGTCAATCAGCTTCTGCTGATGATGCACAGCGAAGCGCACATCAGCACGGTGATGTCGCCTGTGCCGCTGACGACGCTTATTCAGGAGCGAATGGCTGCCCTGGAACCGCTGGCGTCCGGGCGCAGAATTGAGTTTGAATTCATCGCCGATGATGAAATCCATATCACAGGCATTCGGGAACGTCTGGTATCGCTGATCGACAATTTAATTGAGAATGCCGTGAAGTACAGCCCTGAGGGTGGACGCATTGAGGTACAACTGCAATCGCGTGATAAGTCCGCTCAGCTGCGCGTCTCAGACGCGGGTCCCGGCATTCCGGTTGAATTGCGGGAGCGTGTGTTCGACAGGTTCTTCCGCGATCCTAATCAGACCCAAAGCGGGAGTGGACTGGGGCTTGCTATCGTTAAAGCCGTTACGCAGCAACACAACGGCAGGGTCAATCTGAGTACGTCAGCCGAAGGTGGTCTTATGGTGATCGTTGATTTCCCGAATCCGGCGTTCGCATGAACGTAAACGCGGCGCTACACGTCCTGACATGTGTCAGCGTAGCGTTACTTCACGTATGCCGCAGATTGCTTCAATAAAATTACCGTATTTGTTATATTGTTACTTACTGATTATTCACCTCTGCGGTGCCAAAAAGAACAAGATTCACCGCAACCCAGGACAGAAAAATGTTAGATTACCGCTTCCCGACAGCTTTGCAGATGGTTCTCAGCGTAGCGATGGCGGAGCAATCGGGTGAACGTTCGACGAGTGCAATTCTGGCTTACGGCCTGGAAGCGAATCCGAGCTTTATCCGCAAATTAATGGTTCCTCTCGCCCGCGACGGCATTATCGTCTCCACGCTTGGCCGCAACGGCTCTATTCACCTTGGCCGCCCGGCGGAAGAGATTACCCTGCGTGATATCTACCTCTCCGTCACTGAAGATAAAAAGCTGTGGGCGTCCCGTCCTGACGTCCCGGCCCGCTGCGTGGTCAGCGCCAACGCCTGCTGGTACTTCAAATCAATCGCTGATGAAGCGGAGCAGGCTTCGTTAGCGGTTTTAGCGCGCCATACCGTCGCCAGCGCGCTGGAAGAGGTGAAAAAAGCCGATACCAGCGGGTGCGATCCGGTGCCGGAACTCTGCACACAGCATAAAAAAGCGCCCTAATCCTGACAGACTGCGAAAAAAAAGCCGCCTTCATTGTGAAGGCGGCTTTTTGCTATCTGCTACGTCCTACGCAGGCAACACCTCTCTTTCCGCTTTACCGCGCGTCACGAACTTACGCAGCGTCACGTAAAAGACCGGCGTCAGGAACAGACCAAACAGCGTCACACCCAGCATCCCGGCGAACACGGTGATCCCGGTGACGCCGCGCACTTCTGCCCCTGCCCCGTGACCAAGGATCAGTGGAATGGTCCCGGCAATAAAGGCGATAGAGGTCATTACAATCGGGCGTAGACGCAGGCGGCACGCTTCCAGCGCGGCCTCCATAATGCCTTTGCCCTGAATTTCCAGCTCGCGGGCAAACTCCACGATAAGAATCGCGTTTTTACAGGCCAGCCCCATCAGTACCACCAGCCCTACCTGCACGAAGACGTTGTTATCGCCCCCGGTCAGCCAGACGCCGAACAGCGCGGAGAGCATCGTCATCGGCACGATGAGGATCACCGCCAGGGGCAGCGTCCAGCTTTCATACAGCGCCGCCAGCACCAGGAACGCCAGCAGCACCGCGACCGGGAAGACGATCAGCGCCGTGTTGCCCTGGGTGGCCTGCTGGAAGCTCAGGTCCGTCCATTCAATATTCATCCCGTTCGGCAGGATCTGCTTAGACATACCGTCCAGCTGCGTCATCGCCTGCGCGGAAGAGAGCACGCGCGGGTCGGCATCGCCAATCAGATCCGCCGCCGGGTAGCCGTTGTAGCGGATCACCGGGTCCGGACCGTAGGTGGTCGTGATTTTCACCATACTGCCAATCGGCACCATTTCACCCTGGCTATTACGGGTGCGTAAATTCGCGATATCTTCCACGCTGTCGCGGAACTGCCCGTCGGCCTGTGCCATTACGCGCCAGGTGCGACCGAACTGGTTGAAGTCATTCACATAAGACGAGCCCAGATAGGTTTGCAGCGTCCCGAAGAGATCGGTGAGCGACACGCCCTGCGCTTTCGCCTTATCACGGTCAACCTGTACATCCAGCTGCGGAACGTTTGCCTGGTAGGTTGAGATAGGGAAATGCATCCCCGGCGTCTGCATAATCGCCCCGGACATGGTGTTCACCGCGTTTTGCAGCGCGCCATAGCCCAGACCAGCACGATCCTGAATGTACAGCGAATAGCCCGATCCCTGGCCCAGACCTAAAATCGGCGGCGGCAGAATCGAGAAGCCAAAGCCCTGCTGGATTTGCGCGATTTTCGCGTTGATCTCCGCGTTTATTTCCGCCGCAGTATGTTTACGCTGGTCGAAAGGCTTCAGGCCAAAGAAGACCGTCCCGGTGTTCGGCGTATTGGTGAACTGGAGCGCATTCAGGCCAGGAAACGCGACCGCATAATCCACGCCTTCGGTATTCATCCCGATTTCGCTCATTTTGCGGATCACCGCATCGGTGCGCGCCAGCGACGAGCCTTCCGGCATTTTCACGCCGCCGATCAGGTACAGCTTATCCTGCGTCGGAATAAACCCGCCGGGAACGGCTTTAAACATCACGCCCGCAGCGCAAAGCAGCAGCAAATAAACCACAAACACCGCCCCGCGTCGGCCGAGCGTTTTGCCCACCAGCCCCTGATAGCCAGTCGAGCTGCGGTGGAAAAAGCGGTTAAACGGACGGAAAATCCAGCCGAACAGACGATCGATAAGCCGGGTCGGGAAATCTTTCGGGGCGCCATGCGGCTTCAACAGCAGCGCGGCCAGCGCTGGCGAGAGCGTCAGCGAGTTGATCGCGGAGATCACCGTGGAAATGGCTATCGTTACCGCAAACTGCTTGTAGAACTGACCGGTCACGCCGGAGAGGAACGCCATCGGAACGAATACCGCACACAGCACCAGCGCAATGGCAATAATCGGTCCGGACACTTCACGCATCGCCTGATGCGCTGCCGCAAGTGGGGCGAGCCCCTCTTCGATATTTCGTTCGACGTTTTCCACCACCACGATGGCATCGTCCACCACGATACCAATCGCCAGCACCAGCCCGAACAGGCTCAGGGTATTCAGCGAAAAGCCCAGCAGGTAGAGAATACTGAACGTGCCCACTACCGATACCGGCACCGCAATCAGCGGGATTATCGACGCGCGCCAGGTTTGCAGGAACAGGATCACCACCAGCACGACCAGCACCACCGCTTCCAGCAGCGTTTGCACCACAGCGCGGATCGAGTCGCGTACAAACACCGTCGGGTCGTAAGGCGCCGCCCATTTCATATCGTCCGGGAATCGTGTGGACAGTTCGTCCATTTTGGCGCGTACCGCGTTAGACAGATCGATGGCGTTTGCCCCCGGCGACTGGAAGATACCAATCCCGACCGCGTCTTTATTGTTCAACTGGGAGCGCAGCGCGTAGCTGCCGGACCCCATCTCGACACGCGCAACGTCGCGCAGTCGGACGACCGTACCATCCTGCGTGGTTTTCAGGACAATGTTGCCGAACTCGTCTTCGGTATGCAGGCGGCCCTGGGCGTTAATGGAGATCAGGAAATCGCTCTCTTTCGGCAGCGGCTCGGCGCCAAGCTGCCCGGCGGACACCTGCACGTTCTGCTCCTGCATCGCCGTGACCACGTCCGAAGCGGTCAGCCCGCGGGCCGCGACCTTGTTCGGGTCCAGCCAGACGCGCATCGCGTATTCACCCGAGCCGAAAATCTGAATCTGCCCCACACCAGGCAGACGCGCCAGCTCGTCCTTCACCTTCAGCGTGGCGTAGTTACGCATATACAGTGAATCGTACTTACCGCCAGGCGAAAACAGATGCACCACCAGCGTCAGCGTTGGCGACTGTTTCTGAGTCGTGATGCCCAGACGCCGCACGTCTTCCGGCAGACGCGCTTCGGCCTGCGCGACGCGGTTTTGCACCTGAACCTGCGCCTGATCCGGGTCGGTGCCCGGACGGAAGGTGACGGTAGTCACCAGCACGCCGTCGGAGCCCGCGACGGATTTCATGTACATCATGTTCTCAACGCCGTTGATCGCCTCTTCCAGCGGCGTTGCCACGGTCTCGGCAATCACTTTCGGGTTGGCGCCCGGGTACTCGGCGCGCACCTGCACGCTTGGCGGCACGACGTCAGGGTATTCGCTCACCGGCAGCAGCGGGATGGCGATTAATCCTGTGATAAAAATCAGAATCGACAGTACGGCGGCAAAAATCGGCCTGTCGATGAAAAAACGGGAAAAGTCCATGGATTGGATTCTCAGGTAAGGGATCAGTTGAGGGCGGCGCTGGCGGTCATGGCAACGGTTTTCGCGTTAACCGGCATACCCGGCATAAACACTTTTTGTAAACCATCGACGATGACTTTATCCCCGGGATTCAGCCCCTGCTGTACGATACGTAAACCGTCGGCCAGACGCCCGGGCGTAATGTCGCGGCGCTGCGCTTTCCCGTCTTTATCCACGATATAGACATATTTACGATCCTGATCGGTCAGCACCGCCTTATCATCAACAAGCGTGGCTTTAAATTCCGCACTGCCCGGCAGACGCACGCGGGCAAAGAGTCCAGGCGTGAACTGACGCTGTGAGTTATCCAGCAGCGCGCGCATGCGGATCGTTCCGGTACCCGGCGTGAGCTGGTTATCCAGGAAATCCACTTTGCCCTGATGGGGATAGCCCTCCTCGCCCGTCAGGCCAATCTCCACCGGCAGCGCCGCATGATCGCCGGACACCCGCTGCCCGCTGCGGGCCAGGTTCTGATAGTGAAGGTAGGTTGACTCGTCCACGTCGAAGTAGACATAAACCGTTTTCTGCGAGACCAGGGTGGTGAGCACGCTGGCGCTGTCGCCCGCCGTCACCAGGTTACCGCTGGTGATCAGCGCCCGGCTGGCGCGACCGTCGATAGGCGCGGTCACTTTGGTGAAGTCGAGGTTAAGTTGCGCGGCGTCTACCGCCGCCTGCGCGGCGCGAATATCGGCCTGCGCCTGGGTAGCGGCGGAACGGCGCTGCTCCCACTCTTCGCGGGACACCACGTTGGTATTGACTAATTTATCGGTACGGTTAGCCTCGCTTCGCGCCAGACTGGCCTGCGTTTTGGCTCTCGCCAGGTTCGCCTGCGCCTGTTCCAGCGCGGCGCGATAGGTTCGGTCATCAATCGTGAACAGCACCTCGCCCTTTTTCACCTCCTGGCCGTCGGTGTAATTCACTTTCTCAATGTAGCCGGAGACGCGCGGACGCAGCTGAACGCTTTCCACCGCTTCAATGCGACCGTTAAAGCTGTCCCACTGGCTAATGGATTTCACCACCACGTCAGCAGCGCTGACAACGGGCGCTTGCGGCGCGGCATTTTGCGCGACGCTGTCATCGCACCCGACGAGAAGCGCGGAGAGTAAAACCACCCCCATCGCGCTCAGATGAAAGTTACCCCAGGTTTTTTGCAGGCTCATTATTTTTATTCCGGTTATTGTAGCCGCCGGGCAAGACGCAGCGGGAGGCGCCGCGCCACTTCCTTTGTCCGGTAGCTGGCTGAAGGCCATTTGTGTCGTTCATCGCCACAAAACTGTAACAGTTGCGAATACACTATCGCGGCGATTGTAGGAAGGCGCTTAATTAAGTGCAAGAATAATTGTTGCACTTTATGTGCTATTTGCGGCGAAGATAAATCACGCGTTTTGAGAAGGGATTTAAATGCAACAATAAAACTTGCAATTAATGTAAAAACGGGTCACCTTTAAGTGCAACAAACAAAGATGCTTTTTAATGCGCGGCGTAGGGGGAAGCAAAATGAACACGGGTGCATTCATTCACGATTTACTCGACTGGATCGACAATAACCTCGATAGCCGTCTGGACATTGAAACCGTCTCCAGGCGAGCCGGCTATTCGAAATGGCACCTCCAGCGGCTTTTCAAAGAGCATACCGGCTCCCCTCTCGCCGAATATATTCGCGCGCAAAAGCTGCAAAAATCGGTTGAGCGCCTGGCCCACAGCGATGAACCGATTCTGAACGTGGCGATCGCGCTGGGCTTTGACTCTCAGCAGTCCTTCAACCGCAGCTTTAAGCGTCAGTATGGTCAGGCACCCGGCGCATGGCGACGCAGTATCGGCTGCCGTGAATCGCGGCAGATGAGCCAGTAGTTCACGTTCCGGTCGGGCAAAAAAACCCTCTGTTTAACAGAGGGTTTTAATACTTTTACCTGTTTATGAGAAAACAGGTTGGGTTACTGGCTTATTCACACTCAATTATTGATTGAAAATTAAAATACAATTATATCAGTATATTATATTGTTATGATGTGGCAGTACCATGAAAAATACCATCTTTTATAAAAAGTCTGATTCGAGCACAACCAGCCACTGATGTGATCTACCCCAAGTCATGGGTTGTTTCGTCCGGATAGACACCGTTGTGTAAGGATTGGTAGCCTCCCCCTCCTTTGAAGACTGATGATCGGTAAATTATGAATGGGCGTGAGAGAGGTTAAACACGGTTTCGCTTCAAATGCACATGGACAACGGCTCGGAATTTACCTCTCTGGCTCTTGGGCGGTGGGCAGAAGAGCATGCTGTTGCCAGGAACTTATCAGTCTAGGCAAGCTCATGCAGAATGCGTTTATCGAACGTTTTAACAGGATCTACCGGACGGGAATCCTGGATTTTTATCTGTTCAGAACGCTGAAAGAGGCAAGGGAAGTCACAGAGAACTTGCTGAACGAATACAACAGCGAACGCCCACACGTCCCCCTTAACAACCTGACGCCGAAAGCGCACCAGCTGATGAGGGAAAATCGGAAATCTCAAAAATTGGAGGGAACTAAACCGGTATACTTACAATAGATTTAAACGCAGAATGTGACTAGCTTTGAAGTTCGATGCAGAAATCTAATCTCTTTGGTGGATGAACTTGCGCGCGCTTCGCTATGATTGGGCTACTGTCGAGCAAAATTCGACAGTTTTCGCCGTTAACCAGATCGTTTTAAATAGAATAGAGCCAACTAATGAACCCAGCATTTAGCGCGCTTTTGAATGAGAAAATCGAACTCTTTAGGCATTCTTTTTCAGCTGCCTCACGCCAAACATTTGTATCTCCAAAAACGGGAAAACTAATACACTCTGGTGAATTTGGCACCTACAGGGAAGAAATTATTCGAGGATTCTTAAAGTTGTGCGTGCCCGCAAGACTTGAAATCGGTACAGGTTTTCTAATGAACTCAGCTGGGGAAATTTCTACCCAAGCGGACATCGTGATTTATGCCCCGTCGGCAGTGCCGCGAATAGAATCGAATGAGCATCAGCGTTTTTTTCCTATTGAAGGAGTTTGCGCTATTGGAGAAGTCAAGAGTCGCCTGTCCAAAGCAGGACTGCGAGATGCTTTGAACAAATTAGCGCGAGTAAAAGCTACGGCAGACATTTCACTCCCAGCGACTCCGATTTTTAGAGATGCCTCAATAATTTCATATCCTTTCAATAGAGAAGAAATCGAATATGATCAAATTTTATCTATACTTATATGTGAGGCCTTTGACTTTGATCCCAAAACATTTGCTAATGAGATTGATGATTGGTACGAATCCGATGTAAAGAATCATCACAAGCATAATATGATTTTAAGTGTCGAAGACGGAATCGCTCTCTATATGCATCCAAATGGTAAATCATGGATGTATCCTCCCACCAAAAAATCCCCAGCAAAGAATCGTTTCCTGACGCCAGTTGATAATAAAAATCTGCACTTTCATCTTTTTTGCAGTTATATGTTTTTGGCAGCATCAAGCACGACCGTGTTATATCCAGAAATCACCACCTACATGCCAACTCTGACTGGAGGGTTAAATTATGACCAAAAATAATTTTAAACGCAGCGATATAAATATAGAGAAAACATCGTTGCTGATCGGTCATGCTTGTAGCGGTAGTTTGATTTATAGTTACACCACTACTTCAGTTCCGGCCATTGAAATTTTAAAGGATAAGAAACTCCACCATGATGAGAAATACATACAAACTTATATCTCACTAGATTGAGATTGGTAGCGCGGTTTGATAAGTAGCCCAGCTTGATCATCTTTATTTGAGCCACGGTGCCCACCAGGTTGAGGCCGACTTCTGCCAGTGGGAGCTAGCCAGCTTGTCGGTCGAGTCCGACACAAGCGACTCATCGAGTAGTTGTAGCGAAAGGAGACCGAGCCCACTGCCGTGACGACCACGTAGAGCCTATCCCGGTCATTCACCTTGTAGAGTTTTTCTTTAGGTTTGGCTTGGGGTTCGCGGATTCCGTTCAAAAAATACCATGCTCAGAAACACATCAAAAAAGTAGGAAAAACGAATGAAATCGGGCGAATGGTGGGATTTGATACTATGCTCCCCTCGGCAGAGGCGATATGTTATCGAACGCCAAGCATAGCACTTGGCTAAGTGAATGCCCCATCCTATGCCACATAGATGCACAAAGCTGCCAAAAACTGCCAGCACCTAAAAGCCGAAAGCCCGCAATTAAGCGGGCTCCAAGGTATTTCTTGCTAGATCGTGCCAGACAGTGCCGGGAGCGGACTCACTCCCACTCGATCGTCGCCGGTGGCTTGCCGCTGATGTCATACACCACGCGGGAAATGCCGTTCACTTCGTTGATGATGCGGTTAGACACGCGGCCTAAGAAGTCATACGGCAGGTGCGCCCAGTGCGCGGTCATGAAGTCGATGGTTTCCACCGCACGCAGGGAGACTACCCAGTCGTACTTACGGCCATCGCCCATCACGCCGACCGAGCGAACCGGCAGGAACACGGTGAACGCCTGGCTCACTTTGTTGTACAGGTCAGCTTTGTGCAGCTCTTCGATGAAGATAGCGTCCGCGCGACGCAGCAGGTCGCAGTACTCTTTCTTCACTTCGCCCAGCACGCGTACGCCGAGACCCGGGCCCGGGAACGGATGACGGTAGAGCATGTCGTACGGCAGACCCAGCTCCAGGCCGATCTTACGCACTTCGTCTTTGAACAGCTCACGCAGCGGCTCAACCAGGCCCATCTTCATCTCTTTCGGCAGGCCGCCCACGTTGTGGTGAGATTTGATGACGTGTGCTTTACCGGTAGCGGAGGCCGCTGACTCGATCACGTCAGGGTAGATGGTGCCCTGCGCCAGCCATTTCACATCTTCCAGCTTCAGTGCTTCTTCGTCGAACACTTCCACGAACACGCGACCGATGATTTTACGTTTCGCTTCCGGATCGTTCTCGCCTTTCAGCGCGTCCAGGAAGCGCTGCTCGCCTTCCACGTGAACGATGTTCAGACCGAAGTGGTCGCCAAACATGTCCATAACCTGCTGGGCTTCGTTCAGACGCAGCAGACCGTTGTCCACGAAGACGCAGGTCAGGTTTTTACCGATGGCGCGGTGCAGCAGCATCGCGGTTACGGAGGAGTCCACGCCGCCGGAGAGGCCGAGGATCACTTTGTCATCACCAACCTGCTGGCGGATACGCTCCACGGCATCGTCGATGATTTTTGCCGGGGTCCACAGGGCTTCACACTGGCAGATGTCACGCACGAAGCGCTCCAGCATGCGCATACCCTGACGGGTGTGGGTCACTTCCGGGTGGAACTGCACGCCGTAGAAACGTTTTTCTTCGTTCGCCATGATGGCGAACGGGCAGCTTTCAGTGCTGGCAACGGTCACGAAGTCAGACGGGATAGCGGTGACTTTGTCGCCGTGGCTCATCCACACGTCCAGCAACGGTTTGCCGTCTGCGGTCAGGGAGTCTTCGATACCGCGAACCAGCGCGCTGTCGGTGACGACTTCAACCTGTGCGTAGCCGAACTCACGCTCGTTAGAGCCTTCTACGTGGCCGCCCAGCTGCATCGCCATGGTCTGCATGCCGTAGCAAACGCCGAACACCGGTACGCCCGCTTCGAACACGTACTGCGGCGCACGCGGGCTGTTCTCTTCGGTGGTGCTTTCCGGGCCGCCGGACAGGATGATGCCGCTTGGATTGAACTCGCGAATCTGTGCTTCCGTGACATCCCACGCCCACAGCTCACAGTAAACGCCCAGCTCACGCACGCGGCGCGCCACCAGCTGAGTGTACTGAGAACCAAAGTCCAGGATGAGAATGCGATGTTTATGAATGTTTTCCGTCATTGACGCTAATTCCGAGGCAAGTGAAACAAAACAAAGCGCCCGGCATTGAGCCGGGCGCGGAAATTTATCAGGAGCCCAGACGGTAGTTCGGGGACTCTTTGGTGATCGTCACGTCGTGAACGTGGCTCTCCTGGATACCCGCACCGCTGATGCGTACGAATTCCGCTTTGGTACGCAGCAGGTCAATGGTACCACAGCCGGTCAGACCCATACAGGAGCGCAGGCCGCCCATCTGCTGGTGAATGATCTCTTTCAGTCGGCCTTTATACGCCACACGGCCTTCAATACCTTCCGGCACCAGTTTGTCTGCGGCGTTATCGGTCTGGAAGTAACGGTCAGAGGAACCTTTAGACATCGCGCCCAGGGAGCCCATACCGCGGTAGGATTTATAAGAACGCCCCTGGTAGAGTTCGATTTCACCCGGGGATTCTTCGGTACCGGCCAGCATGGAGCCCACCATCACGGCTGCGGCACCTGCGGCGATCGCTTTGGCGATGTCGCCAGAGAAACGGATACCGCCGTCCGCGATGACCGGAATACCGGTACCTTCCAGCGCTTCAACCGCGTCAGAAACCGCCGTGATCTGCGGCACGCCTACGCCGGTGACGATACGAGTGGTACAGATAGAGCCAGGGCCGATACCCACTTTCACCGCGCTGCAACCCGCTTCCGCCAGCGCGCGAGCGCCTGCGCCGGTTGCTACGTTACCGCCGATGATCTGGAGATCCGGGTATTTAGCACGGGTTTCACGAATACGTTGCAGAACGCCTTCGGAGTGGCCGTGGGAGGAGTCAATCAGCAGCACGTCAACGCCCGCAGCAACCAGCGCGTCAACGCGCTCTTCGTTACCCGCACCTGCGCCAACCGCAGCGCCGACGCGCAGACGGCCATGCTCGTCTTTACAGGCGTTCGGTTTACGTTCTGCTTTCTGGAAATCTTTAACGGTGATCATGCCGCGCAGGTGGAAGTTCGCGTCCACTACCAGCGCTTTCTCAACGCGTTTTTCGTGCATTTTCGCCAGCACCACGTCGCGGGTTTCGCCTTCACGCACGGTCACCAGACGCTCTTTTGGCGTCATGTAGACGCTGACAGGCTGGTTCAGGTCAGTCACGAAACGCACGTCACGACCGGTAATGATACCCACCAGTTCGTTGTCTTCAGTGACTACCGGATAGCCTGCGAAGCCGTTACGTTCGGTCAGGGCTTTCACTTCGTGCAGCGTGGTGGTTGGCAGAACGGTCTGAGGATCGGACACGATACCGGATTCATGCTTCTTCACGCGGCGAACTTCTTCCGCCTGACGCTCGATAGACATGTTTTTGTGGATAAAGCCAATGCCGCCTTCCTGTGCCAGGGCGATAGCCAGACGCGCTTCAGTCACGGTGTCCATTGCTGCGGAGAGCATAGGAATGTTCAGACGAATGGTTTTCGTCAACTGCGTGCTGAGGTCGGCAGTATTCGGCAGAACGGTGGAGTGAGCGGGAACGAGGAGGACGTCGTCAAACGTCAGTGCTTCTTTAGCGATACGTAGCATGGGCAATATCTCTGACCTGGGTGGTTAAATATTGCCGTGGCATTATACAGAGCGTAACCGATTGCATCCACACTTTTTTGAAAAAAATGCTTGCGCTCACCTCTCAGCAGGTTACTATCGACTGAATAACTTGCTGATTTAGAATTTGATCCCGCTCACATGTTATCCTCTCAATCCCCCTCAATTTATACTGTCAGCCGCCTTAATCAGACGGTACGTTTGCTGCTTGAGCAGGAAATGGGACAGGTCTGGATCAGCGGTGAAATCTCTAACTTCACGCAGCCTGCTTCCGGTCACTGGTACTTTACGCTGAAAGACGACACCGCTCAGGTGCGCTGCGCGATGTTCCGCAACAGCAACCGTCGCGTGACGTTCCGTCCTCAGCATGGCCAGCAGGTTCTGGTTCGCGCCAACATTACCCTGTATGAGCCGCGCGGCGATTATCAGATTATCGTCGAGAGCATGCAGCCCGCGGGCGAAGGCTTGCTGCAACAGAAGTACGAGCAGCTCAAAGCCATGCTTTCGGCTGAGGGATTGTTCGACCAGCAGTTTAAAAAGCCCCTGCCCTCACCCGCTCACTGCGTTGGGGTCATTACCTCGAAAACAGGTGCGGCCCTGCACGATATTTTGCACGTTCTGAAGCGCCGTGACCCTTCCCTGCCCGTCATTATTTACCCAACTGCCGTTCAGGGTGACGATGCGCCGGGGCAGATCGTGCGCGCGATTGAACTGGCAAATGCCCGTCAGGAGTGTGATGTATTAATCGTTGGGCGCGGCGGCGGCTCGCTGGAAGACCTTTGGAGCTTTAACGACGAGCGCGTGGCGCGGGCAATCTTTGCCAGCCTTATCCCGGTGGTAAGCGCCGTCGGTCACGAAACGGATGTAACGATTGCGGATTTTGTCGCGGATTTACGCGCGCCCACGCCGTCCGCGGCGGCAGAGGTAGTCAGCCGTAACCAGCTGGAGCTGCTGCGTCAGATCCAGAACGGGCAGCAGCGCCTGGAGATGGCGATGGACTACTTCCTCGCCAACCGTACCCGCCGCTTTACCCAGCTTCACCATCGTCTGCAACAGCAGCATCCGCAATTGCGTCTGGCGCGTCAGCAAACCGTGCTGGAACGTCTGCGTCAGCGGATGAACTTCGCGCTGGATAACCAGCTTAAGCGGGCGGTATCTCGCCAGCAGCGCGTCACGCAGCGTCTGAACCAGCAAAACCCGCAGCCGAAGATTTATCGCGCACAAACGCGTATCCAGCAGCTTGAGTTCCGCCTCGCGGAAAATATCCGCTCACGCCTGAGCACCACGCGCGAGCGTTTTGGCAATGCGGTCACCCATCTGGAAGCCGTCAGCCCGCTCTCCACGCTGGCTCGCGGCTATAGTGTGACCACTGCGACGGACGGCAAAGTGCTGAAACAAACGAAACAGGTTAAAGCCGGGGATGTGCTCACCACCCGGCTTTCTGACGGCTGGGTCGAGAGTGAGGTGAAAGAGATCAAACCGGTGAAAAAAACGCGCCAGCGTAAAAGCGGATAAATCTTCGCCGGTTACAAACTATACTGCTGCTATTGCCTTTTTTAATAAGGAGAGCAGCATGCCCCATTTTCATAGCGTCATCCCTCCGTATATTCTTCGCCGTATTATCGAAAGCGGTTCTGAGCCGCAGCAGCGCTGCGCCCGTCAGACCTTAACCCACGTCCAGACGCTGATGGCCCATATGCCGGGCAAACCCGCCGCCCCGCATGTTAATAAAGCCGGTCAGCTTGAGCGTGACATCTACGATGCGAAACAGACCCAGGAGCTGCCGGGTACCCAGGTGCGCTATGAAGGCCAGCCCTCCAACGGCGATGTGGCGGTGGATGAAGCGTACGATTATCTGGGTATCACCCATGATTTCTTCTGGAAAGAATATCAGCGCGATTCGCTCGATAACAAAGGGCTGATCCTCACCGGCACCGTGCACTATGGCCGGGAATATCAGAACGCCTTCTGGAACGGCCAGCAGATGGTCTTTGGCGACGGTGACGGAGAAATCTTCAACCGCTTCACCATTGCCATCGACGTGGTGGCGCATGAGCTGAGCCACGGCGTGACCGAGACCGAAGCCGGACTGATCTATTTTGAGCAGTCGGGCGCGCTGAACGAGTCCTTATCAGACGTGTTCGGCTCGCTGGTGAAGCAATACCATCTTAAGCAAACCGCCGATCGGGCAGACTGGCTGATTGGTGAAGGGCTGCTGGCAGCGGGGATTAACGGCAAAGGGCTGCGCTCAATGTCTGAACCCGGTACCGCCTACGACGATCCGCTGCTCGGCAAAGACCCGCAGCCCGCGCACATGAAAGATTTCATCAAAACGCGCGAGGATAACGGCGGCGTGCATCTTAACTCCGGCATCCCCAACCGCGCGTTTTACCTGGCCGCAACGGCGATCGGTGGCTACGCCTGGGAAAAGCGGGTTATGCCTGGTACGACACGGTTTGCGATCGCAACCTGGCGCAGGATGCGGATTTTGACGCTTTCGCAAAACTGACGATAGCGCACGGCGAGAAACGATCCGGTAGCGACGTTGGGGCGGCCATTAAACAAGCTTGGGAACAGGTGGGAGTACTGTAAATGCAGGTTCCGGAACTGACGGATGACGCCGTGGTTGAGCTGGCCCGGGAAGGCGGCGTCGCCTTTATCCCTAAGCTGAGCGGCCAGCGCACCATTGCGCTCTCCTCGCTTAATGAGGCCCAGCGCCAGCGCCTGGTGAGCATTCTTGAGCAGGCTTTCCCGCGCGGCCAGCCGCCCGGGCAAGCCTCTTCCCCCGGCAGCGGTGACCAGCGCTATTTCCGCATCCAGATTATCTGGACCGGCCAAAATCAGGCGCACTACGCCGATATCATCGTGCTGGTACCCGAGCAGGAAGCACCCGAGTCGCTGGTGGAACTGTGGCAGAAAGGTGAAGGCTGCGTGTGCGATTAACCTTCGGCCCGAACAAACTCCACGCGTTTTTTAGAGATAAGACCGTGGCCGTTCTGGCAAAAATAGTCCACCGCACCGCAGGCTTTTAGTACCTGGAGTGGCTGATGACACTCCGGGCAGCGGGCTTCGAGCGCGATATCTTTATTACAACTTTCGCAGTGCGCTACCCCGTTCAGGGGCTCCAGCGGTGTCTGGCAATCCGGGCAGGTAATCGTCATGGTGACTCCTTCAAAGCGTTCAGGTCTGCGATAATTTTACCACGTCGTGTTCAGTGCGGGCCACGCAACTGTTGCTGTAAGGTCAGCAGCAGCGTCACCTCCTCGACCCTGCGGCGCGTCGTGCGGCTCACCTCGTGCGGATCCCGTTCAAAGAGACTTTTTGCCCCCAGAATATGCTCCGCAAGGCAATGCCCGTAGATCGTACCGGGAATATGCCAGCGCTGAATTTCTTTACCCTTAATCAGCTCCAGCACATCTTCTGCGCCGCGTCGGTCGTGGCTGACGATGCGCCCGTCGCGCAAATAGAAGCGTAATCCCTTTTGCCCGCCCGCAGGCCCCGCGTATTTGTTAAGCCAGATGTCCACCGGCACGCCGCTGATGCTTCCCTGCAAATGCGCCTCGCCTTCCGCCGTGGTCAGATCGCCCGTTGCGATTTCGCGGCCCAGGCGGTCTTTTGCTGTCACCACCTGCAACGTCATATCGTCACTGCCGCCCAGGTAACGCACCGTTTCACGCAGCATCGCCAGCACGTGCGTACCGATATCCAGAATCACACCATCTGGATGGCGAAGCGTTCGCGCGTCTGGCTCGCCGGTGGCGAAGTTGAGCGCAATGGGCTCTCCTTCAGCGTTATACCCGCTTGGCTCCTGCAAAAAGCCTTCGATTTTGACGATGTCAGAAACATGAGCGACCAGTGATTGCTTTACGCTATCGAGACGCGCCATCCAGTGATCGAGCGCCAGCACGCGGTCGGCGGCTCCCGGTTGAGCCAGCAGCGCTTTCAGTTTTTCAATTTGGGGCAGCGTGGCGACAATCGGTTTTTCTACCACAATACGCGACGCGGGTGAGGCCAGCGCCTGCTCAAGTACCTCGAGATGGTACAGGGAGGAAGTGGTGATAAACAGGGTATCCAGCGGGTGGGAAAGAAGTTCACCGAGCGACGCGCAACGTGTGACCCCTTCAGGCTGCTTCTCGGGATGAATATCAAAACCTAAACAGCGCGGAGTATCAGGAAAAAGATTTCGTATTGCCGGTAAGTAAGCCGTTTCAACCACTGCACCAAGCCCAACAAACCCTAACAGCATGTTCTTACCTCGTTAAGTCAATTGCCGGGGCATAACGCCACCCCGGCAAGGTCGAGGTTTATCAGGCGTTAGCGGCCGGTTTAGTCTGCGCATTTTCCAGCATGCGGCGCACCGGAACAATGAGGACGATCAGCACCGCAGCACAAATCAGCAGCGCAATGGAGCAACGGGCAAAGAGGTCTGGCAGCATATCCAGCTGGTCGGCCTTCACGTGACCACCAATCAGCCCCGCAGCCAGGTTACCCAGCGCACTGGCGCAGAACCACAGGCCCATCATCTGGCCGCGCATTCTCTCCGGCGCCAGCAGGGTCATGGTCGCAAGACCAATCGGACTCAGGCACAGTTCCCCGAGCGTCAGCATCAGGATACTGCCCACCAGCCAGAACGGAGAAACCCCTGCCCCACCGTTGCTCAGCACGTTCTGCGCCGCCAGCATCATCAGGCCAAAGCCCGCCGCCGCGCACAGAATGCCGATCACGAACTTGGTGATGCTGCTCGGACGAATGTTTTTGCTCGCCAGCTTCGGCCATGCCCAGCTAAATACCGGGGCCAGCAGAATGATGAACAGGGCATTGATCGACTGGAACCACACCGCCGGGATCTCAAAATCACCGATCATGCGGTTAGTGTAGTCGTTGGCGAACAGGTTGAAGGAGGTTGGCTTCTGCTCGAACGCGGACCAGAAGAACGCGGCGGAGACCAGCAGAATAAAGCACACCAGCAGCCTTGCGCGCTCTTTGCGATTCAGCCCGGCGAAGATGAACAGATAGATGAAGTAGAGCGCGACGGAGGCGGCAATCACATACACCAGCACGCTGGCGACCGCGACCGGATTAATCACAATCACGCCCTGGGCAATCAACGTTACGATGATTGCAACACCCACAGCCAGCGCCAGCAGCCAGGCACCCACGCCGTTACGTTTCACTACCGGACTGTTCCAGGTGGAGTCCAGACCGACTTCACTGTCGTAGCGCTTCATGGCCGGAACGGCAAACACGCGGAAGATAATCAGGGCGACCAGCATCCCGATACCACCGATACCAAAGCCCCAGTGCCAGCCGTGGGTTTTAATCAGCCAGCCGGAAATCAGAGGGGCAATGAACGAGCCCATGTTGATGCCCATATAGAACAGCGAGAAACCGCCGTCACGACGCGCATCGCCTTTTTTATACAGGGTGCCGACCATGACCGAGATACAGGTCTTGAACAGGCCGGAGCCGAGCACGATAAACATCAGGCCGATGAAGAACAGGTTGTCGCCCATGATGGCCGACAGGGCGATCGACAGGTGCCCGAGCGCAATCAAAATCGAACCGTACCAGACGGCCCGCTGCTGGCCGAGCCAGTTATCCGCCAGCCAGCCGCCCGGCAGCGCAGCGAGGTACATGGTGCCGGCAAAGATGCCGACAATCGCCGAGGCGTTTTCACGCGCCAGGCCCATTCCGCCGTCATACACGGTGGCGGCCATAAACAGAATCAGTAGCGGGCGAATACCGTAAAACGAAAAACGCTCCCACATCTCGGTGAAGAACAGCGAACCGAGCGGATAAGGATGGCCGAAGAAGGTTCGGCTCTCTTTTTGATTAACAGAGGATTGCATAATTCTCCCGAAAAGGTATGTGTCGTGCTTGTAAACACCAGCATGTACGCCGAACGGTTACGTATCCGATCGATTTTTTACATGCGGCGAAATGTTGGTTAACCATTTGATAACCAGGCGCTAGTTTTGTCTAGTACCGAACCCTGGACTTTAAGACGAAAATTCGATGATTGTCTACTTTCTTAGATATAAACATGGTTAAAAGCGAATAGTGATTGACATCACACAGGGAAGGCAGGCCTTTTGAATGGGCGAAAAAAACCCGCGACAGGCGCGGGTTTTAGTGAGTTCGGTAAGAATTATTTGCTTTTCTTAATGTGCTTAATCAAACGCTTACGCTTACGCATCTGGTTCGGCGTCAGGGTGTTGCGTTTATTCGCAAACGGGTTCTCCCCTTCCTTGAACTGAATACGGATAGGCGTACCCATCACGTCCAGCGACTTGCGGAAGTAGTTCATCAGGTAGCGTTTGTAGGAGTCCGGCAGATCCTTCACCTGGTTACCGTGGATCACCACGATAGGCGGGTTATACCCCCCGGCGTGAGCATATTTCAGCTTCACGCGACGACCGCGCACCAGCGGCGGCTGGTGGTCTTCAGCAGCCATGTTCATGATACGGGTCAGCATCGCCGTGCTCTGACGGCGGGTAGAGCTGTCATAGGCTTCACGAACGGATTCGAACAAGTTGCCAACACCACTCCCGTGCAGGGCAGAGATGAAGTGAACGCGGGCAAAGTCGATAAAGCCCAGACGGAAGTCCAGCGTCTCTTTCACCTGCTCGCGCACTTCATTGCTCAGCCCGTCCCACTTGTTGACGACGATAACCAGCGAGCGCCCACTATTGAGGATAAAGCCGAGCAGAGAGAGATCCTGATCGGAGATACCTTCACGTGCGTCGATGACCAGCAGCACCACGTTGGCGTCTTCAATCGCCTGAAGGGTTTTGATCACCGAGAATTTTTCTACCACATCGGTGATTTTCCCGCGCTTACGCACCCCTGCGGTGTCGATAAGTACGTACTCACGTTCATCGCGCTGCATTGGAATGTAAATGCTGTCACGCGTTGTGCCTGGCATGTCGTAAACCACCACGCGCTCTTCACCGAGAATACGGTTAGTAAGCGTAGACTTACCTACGTTTGGGCGACCCACGATAGCCAGCTTGATAGGCAGATCCTGCGGGTTGAAGTCGTCTTCCGGCTCTTCCTCGCCTTCCTCTCCGGCTTCAAACTGCGCCCAGTATTCAGCGTCCTCGTCCACCTCTTCCGGCGGGTTCACTTCATCTACCCACGGCAGCAGAACGGTTTCCAGCAGGCTGGTAACGCCACGACCATGCGAGGCCGCGATAGGATAAATATCGCCCAGGCCTAAAGACCAGAAATCCGCAACAGCCTGATCGGCATCGATGCCGTCAGTTTTGTTCGCCACCAGGAAGGTTGGCTTTTCGCGTGAACGCAGATGTTTAGCGATAGCAGAATCCGCGGGCATCAGGCCAGCGCGAGCATCCACCATAAACAGAACCACATCCGCTTCTTCGATAGCCAGCAGAGATTGCTCTGCCATGCGGGTTTCTACGCCGTCTTCCGTACCGTCAATACCCCCGGTATCGATACAGATGAACTCGCGTCCTTCCACCTCTGCACGACCGTACTTACGGTCACGCGTCAGCCCCGGGAAATCCGCAACCAGCGCATCACGGGTGCGTGTTAAACGGTTAAAAAGAGTGGATTTTCCAACGTTAGGGCGCCCGACAAGCGCGACCACAGGTACCATGTTTGAAGCCTCATAAAATTCAAAATAACGTCGCTTTCGCAGCGTTTTTAAAAATGTCAAAACGGCTCCTGAGTGAACAGGAGCCGTTTAGTATACTACAACCGCCGTGTAATTAACGCGTGATCGCGTACAGCGTGCCGTCTTTTGCCTGAATCAGCAGTTTGCCGTCAGCCACAACGGGCTCCGTCAGGAAGCCTGAGCTATCCACTTTCTGCTGTGCCACGAAGCGACCATTCTCTGGATCGATCCAGTGCATATAGCCTTCGCTGTCGCCCACCACCAGGCTGCCGTTATACAGTGCCGGTGCGGTCAGCAGACGGTGCAGCAGATCGCTCTGCGTCCACAGCGTCACGCCACCTTCGGTGCTCAGCGCCAGCAGACGGTCGTTCTGATCCACCATATAAATACGGTTGCCGTCGACGATGAAATCGTTCACGGAACCCAGCTCACGTTTCCACATGATCTGGCCGCTACGCAGGTCCAGCGCCGTCAGGTTGCCGTTGTATGCCAGCGCGTAAACCACACCGTCGACGATAACTGGCGTGGTGTCCACGTCACTCAGACGGTCAATTTCAGTTGAACCGGTCGCCTGGGAAATACGCTGCTGCCAGATCATCTGGCCCTGCTGCATCAGTACCGCGCTGACACGGCCGTTGTCACCGCCCACAATGGCGGCGCCAAAGGCGGTCGCCGGAGCAGATTCGCCACGCAGAGACAGCGCTGGCATATCCAGGTTAACCGTCCATTTTACCAGACCATCGGCTTCGTTCAGCGCCTGCAACTGGCCGTTGCTGGTATGGATCAGCACCAGGCCGTCGCTGACAACCGGACGCGACAAGGATTCACCGGCAACGGTGGTCTGCCATGCAACCGAACCGTCGCTGGCATTCAGCGCGTAAACCTGCGCTTTTTCGCTGCCCACATACACGTGACCGCCAGCAACGGTCAGGCCGCCAGAAAGCAGTGCAGGTTTACGGGAGAACCAGCCGTCTTTTTCCGCCAGGTTAATGGACCACACTTCTTTTCCGTCATCAGCGTTCAGCGCTTTAACGGTGCCTTTGCGATCGGCCGCATAGACAACGCCGTCAGCAAATGCCGGGTGCAGGTTGGAATAAAAATCGCCAATACCATCACCCACGGAGGTGTCCCAGGCGGTGGATGGGGTGAACTGGTTTTCAACCGTCGGCAGCGGGGACATTTTAACAACGTCTTCTTCGCCACTGAACAGTGAACAACCACTCAATAACGTAACAGAAAGCAGTCCTGGCAGAAGTAATTTACGCAATTGCATTGGGTCCCTCTCAGACGGACAAATTATTTATTTTCATCTGCATCATTTCGCTCAGCGCAGGTGAAGCTTTACTATCCACGCCAGCTTGCCACGCTTTACGCGCGCCCGCTTTATCACCTTTACTCAGCAGTGCTTCACCGCGAAGATCGGCAACAATAGCGGCAAAGCCTTCGCCTTTGATGGTATCAAGCGTTTTCAGCGCGTCGTCGGCTTTTTTCTGCTGAACCTGGATACGCGCCAGACGCAGATTGATCACCGCTTTCAGATTTTCGTCACTGGCAGCAGCAAGCCCCTGAGACAGTTGCGCAGCGGCTTTGTCCAGTTCGTTTTTATCAACATACTGCTGAGCCACTTCCAGCGCAGCCAGCGCGCCGTAGGTGTTTTTGTTGTCAGCGGCAAATTTCTCCGCAGCCGTCAACGTTTGCGGCTGATCGGCACGGATTGCGCTAACGGTATTTTCGTAGTTCAGGGACGAACCGCGAGCAGAGTCAGCCTGATGATTGTTCCAGTAACGCCAGCCTACCAGCGCACCAACACCTAAAATAACCCCTACAACCAGTGCCTTGCCGTTTTCAGCAAAGAAGCGCTTAACCGCATCAACCTGGTCGTGTTCGTTCTCGTAAATTTCCACGCAGTCCTTCTCCTTAGCCCAATAGAGTGCGCAAGTGCGCCGCAACGCCATCCTGCGTTACCGTAGTTTGCTCACCAGAGCGCAGGTCTTTGACTACCACTTCGCCGTTGGCCACTTCGGACTCACCCAGCACCAGTGCGATACTTGCGCCCCACTTATCGGCACGAGCAAACTGTTTTTTAAAGTTGCCGCCGCCGTGGTTGGTCATCAGCTTAACGTCCGGCAGCGCATCGCGCACGCGTTCGGCAAGCTGCATCGCCGCAGACTGCGTATCCGCACCTGAAGCCACCAGGTATATATCGACAACAGGATCGGCTTTAAATTCCGGATTAACTGCCTGAACCAGCAAAACAAGTCGCTCAAGGCCCATCGCGAAGCCTACAGCCGGTGCTGCACGACCACCCAGTTGCTCGACCAGTCCGTCATAACGACCGCCGGCACAGACGGTGCCCTGCGAACCGAGGCTGGTGGTGACCCACTCAAATACGGTGCGGTTGTAGTAGTCCAGACCGCGCACCAGACGCTGGTTAACGGTATAAGCAATGCCCGCCGCTTCAAGCAGCTTGCACAGGCCGGCAAAGTGTTCGCGGGAGTCCTCATCCAGGTAGTCACCCAGCGCTGGCGCATCGTTCAGCAGCGCCTGTACGTCAGGATTTTTGGAATCAAGTACGCGCAGCGGGTTGCTGTACATTCGACGCTTACAGTCTTCGTCGAGCTTCTCTTTGTGCTGTTCCAGGAACGCCACCAGCGCATCGCGATAGTTCGCACGCGCTTCCAGAGAACCGATAGAGTTCAGCTCCAGGGAAACGTGCTCAGAAATACCGAGCGCACGCCACCAGCGGGCAGTAAGCATAATCAGCTCAGCATCGATATCTGGTCCTTGCAGACCAAACACTTCCACGCCAAGCTGGTTGAACTGACGGTAGCGGCCTTTTTGCGGACGTTCGTGGCGGAACATCGGGCCGATATACCACAGGCGCTGCTCCTGATTGTACAGGAGACCATGTTCGATGCCGGCGCGTACGCAACCCGCCGTCCCCTCAGGACGCAGGGTCAGGCTGTCGCCGTTGCGATCCTCAAAGGTGTACATCTCTTTTTCAACCACGTCGGTTACTTCGCCGATCGCGCGTTTGAATAACGGGGTCTGCTCTACAATCGGCAAACGAATTTCGCTGTAACCGTAGCTGCCGAGCACCTGCTTCAGTGTGCCTTCAATGCGCTGCCAGATGGCGGTTTCGCCAGGCAGATAATCGTTCATGCCGCGGATGGCTTGAATGTTTTTTGCCACGTTTATTCTCTTTCTATATACAAAAAAGAACCCAAAGAATGGGTTCAATCATACATGGGAAGCAGCCTGCTTCCCATCACGTTATTTTTCAACCTGCTGAACGCTGATGCGCTTCGCTTCGTCCATCATCGTCGCTTTCGCGCGAATCCGGGCTTCGAGCTGGTCGATCATATCACTATTATCCAGACGATCTTTACGAACGCCATCTTCATAGAGACCACTTTTCTTGTTACCGCCGGTAACGCCCAGCGTGGACACCAGCGCTTCACCCGGACCGTTCACCACGCAGCCGATGATGGAAACGTCCATCGGGGTGATGATGTCTTCCAGGCGCTGCTCCAGAGCATTCACGGTGCCGATCACGTCAAACTCCTGACGTGAACAGGTTGGGCAGGCAATGAAGTTGATCCCACGCGCGCGGATACGCAGTGATTTCAGGATGTCGAAACCGACTTTGATCTCTTCCACCGGATCGGCGGCCAGGGAGACGCGTAACGTGTCGCCGATGCCTTCAGAGAGCAGCAGGCCGAGACCAATCGCCGATTTTACCGAACCGCTTCGCAGACCGCCCGCCTCGGTGATCCCAAGGTGGAGCGGCTGATCGATCTGTTTTGCCAGCAGACGATACGATTCAACGGCCAGGAAGACGTCAGACGCTTTCACGCTCACTTTAAACTGATCGAAGTTAAGGCGATCCAGATGATCGACGTGACGCATTGCGGATTCGAGCAGCGCCTGCGGCGTCGGCTCACCGTACTTTTCCTGGAGATCTTTTTCCAGTGAGCCAGCGTTCACGCCGATACGGATTGGAATGTTTTTGTCGCGGGCGCAGTCAACAACCATGCGAATGCGCTCTTCGTTGCCGATGTTGCCTGGGTTAATACGCAGGCAATCGACACCATATTCAGCGACTTTCAGCGCGATACGGTAATCGAAGTGAATATCGGCAACCAGCGGAACGCTCACCTGCTGCTTGATCAGTTTGAACGCCTCGGCGGCATCCATGGTCGGTACAGAGACGCGAACAATGTCCGCGCCTACGCGTTCTAATGCTTTGATTTGATTGACCGTCGCTTCTACATCCGTAGTACGCGTATTGGTCATCGACTGGACGGCGATAGGCGCCCCATCGCCGACTGGCACGTTCCCAACGTAAATCCGTTTCGATTTTCTACGTTGAATAGGAGCCTGGTTATGCATGTAAAATCTCCCGCATTGCCCGTCTGTTACTGTGCTGCTGATTGTTCGGCATTAACGGTAAGACGCGCAACCTGGTTAGTTCTGATAAAGCGGCTCAGATCGACAGGTTTTCCTTGATACTGGATCTGTACCGCTGCCGGTGCGCCGATTTTAAGCTTGTAAGGTGCCTGGCCCGTTAGATTTAACGTGCCATCTTTACGTTGCAGGCCGCTGAACAGCTTTTTACCTGTCGCATCAGTCACTTCCAGCCAGCAATCCGCCGTGAAATTCATCACCAGCGCATTCGGGTCAACGGCAGGTGCCGCCGTACCCGCCGGGTCAGTTGGCAGTGACGCCGCGGTGTTATCTGCCGGTGCCGTTGCCGCAGGGGCGGTATCAACATTGGCCTGTGAAGGTGATACGACCGCGTTCTGATCCTGGGCCTGGGTGGCTGGTGCGTTATTCGCCGTCGCTTCTGGCGTCGTCGCTGGCTCGGTTGCAGGCGTGCTGCTTGCTGCCGCCTGAGGTTCGCTGGAGGTCGCAGCTCCTTCGGTGCTCAGCGGCACGCTTTGCGCGCCGTTATTACCAGACTGATTGAGCTCAGCGGAGGACTGATCGGCCATCGTCGTGATCTCTTCCTGCTGCGCTTTGTGGTTTTGCCACCACCATGCGCCCGTCAGGCCGACAACCACGAACAGGACCAGCCAGGTAAAGCTCATCAGCCAGCCATCGCGTTTTTTACGACGTTTACCCAGAGAGAAGCTCTGCATCGGCGCAACTTTTGCCGCACGCACAGGCGCCTGCTTCTCCATCATCGGCAGTAATTCGTCTTCAGGGATATGAACCAGTTTGGCGTAAGAACGGATATAACCGCGCAGAAACGTTGAAGCCAGATCGGCGGGTGCCTTATCTTCTTCAATATCGCGAACGGTGGAAACCTTCAGGCACAGGCGTTCTGCAACGGCTTGCTGGCTGAGTCCGAGTTGTTCACGGGCGTTGCGAAGACGAACGCCAGTGGAGAGTGCTGCATTTTGATCGTGAGTGGCTTCAGTATTCATTCGCTACAACTACTGGTACGTGAAAATAAGGGTTCAGGTGCCGGTGAGTCACAATGCCACCCGCACCGCGAAACTTTAGGTCAGTTAACCTGGAACAAACAGTATAAGACTGTCGGGCCGCAGATGACAGCGCTGGCAGGCCTTCACGCTAAACTGTTGTTACGTCGTTACATACTGCCCGAAAGTCGTATGAAACGCACCGTAATTATTAATCAGTCATAATGATTGTGACTGAATATTCAGTAAATTAATGCTTCACGGCGCAAAAAACGCGCCGTGTATGCATAATAATCAAACGGTTTTGACCGCGATTGACTCACCCTGCATGCGCTTACGCAGCGTACGTTTGGTACGGTCAATAACGTCACCCGCCAGCTGACCACAGGCTGCGTCGATATCATCGCCACGCGTTTTACGAACGATGGTGGTGAAACCATACTCCATCAGCACTTTTGAGAAGCGATCGATACGGCTGTTCGAGCTACGGCCATACGGCGCGCCCGGGAACGGGTTCCATGGGATCAGGTTGATCTTACATGGCGTATCTTTCAGCAGTTCAGCCAGCTCGTGTGCATGTTCGGTACCGTCGTTAACATGATCCAGCATCACGTATTCAATGGTCACGCGGCCCTGGTTCGCGTTGGATTTCTCCAGGTAACGGCGCACGCCAGCCAGGAAGGTTTCGATATTGTACTTTTTGTTGATCGGCACAATTTCGTCACGGATGGCGTCGTTTGGCGCGTGAAGGGAGATGGCCAGCGCAACGTCAATCATGTCGCCCAGTTTGTCCAGCGCAGGCACAACGCCGGAAGTAGAGAGCGTAACGCGGCGCTTGGACAGACCAAAGCCGAAATCGTCGAGCATGATTTCCATCGCCGGAACGACGTTGGTCAGGTTGAGCAGCGGTTCACCCATCCCCATCATCACCACGTTGGTGATTGGACGTGTACCGGTGACTTTCGCCGCGCCCACAATTTTCGCGGCACGCCAGACCTGGCCGATAATTTCCGACACGCGCAGGTTACGGTTAAAGCCCTGCTGCGCCGTAGAGCAGAATTTGCACTCCAGCGCACAGCCCACCTGAGAAGAGACGCACAGCGTAGCGCGATCGTCTTCCGGGATATACACGGTTTCAACGCGCTGATCGCCAACGGCAATGGCCCACTTGATGGTGCCATCTGAAGAGCGCTGCTCTTCCACCACTTCCGGTGCGCGGATTTCCGCCACTTCTTTAAGCTTATTGCGCAGCACTTTGTTGATGTCCGTCATGTCATCAAAGTTGTCGCTGCAATAGTGGTACATCCATTTCATGACCTGATCGGCACGAAATGGCTTCTCGCCCATCTCTTTAAAGAACTCGCGCATCTGCTGACGGTTCAGGTCCAGCAGGTTAATTTTTCCATTTTTATTGGGAACCGCAGGAATGGCGACTTCGGAGGTATTCACTAATTCAGACATAATTTTTTCCGGCCTCGTTGTTACACGTTGTGGCCCTTGGTGGGTTGAAAAGAAACGCCCCGGTAAGCAGTCTGCTCGTCCGGGGCGTTGCATTGTACAAAGTCTGGCGCAGGGATGCCACGTTTGCACGCGGCATTTACGAAATTATTAGCGAGTGCGCGGGCACACTTCGCCTTCAGCGAAGAAGAACGCGATTTCGCGCGCAGCAGATTCAACAGAGTCGGAACCGTGGGTGCCGTTCTCGGTGAAGCTGTCTGCATAGTCGGCGCGCAGAGTACCTGCCAGCGCGTTGTCCGGGTTGGTTGCACCCAGCAGATCGCGGTGACGCTGTACCGCGTTTTCGCCTTCCAGTACGGATACCACGATTGGGCCAGAGGTCATGAACTCGACCAGACCATCAAAGAATGGGCGACCTTCGTGCTCAGCGTAAAAACCGCGAGCCTGCTCAACGGTCAGGTGCAGCATTTTGGTGCCAACGATCTTAAACCCTGCTGATTCAAAGCGAGCGAAGATGCTGCCAATAACGTTTTTTGCCACCGCGTTTGGTTTGATGATGGAAAAAGTACGTTCAATAGCCATTGATAACCTCTGTAAAATGTTCTGTTGTTTTTGCATACCTGAGTATGGTGTGGCGCGGATTATAAAGAGCAATAGCGCCATTGCCTATGGTTATGCATAACATTTTTTTAAAATGAGACGAAGATTAGCAACAGCTCGTATTTCGCATACCGTGTTGATGATGAAAACAGAGCGGACACTGCTTTTCATCAGACGTAAATGACCAGAAATGACGGTGGCACGTCAGGCAAACGGCTTCATATGCCGGTATGGTCACGCTTTTCCCTACCCCGTCTGTTTGCGTCACGTTTATCGCCGCATGCTGGCATACCGCTTCGCAGCCGCCGCACCCCGTACAGCGTCCGGTTTCCACGACCAGTTCAGCGTTCTTAAACCGAATCGCGTTTTCCATACAACTTCGCCAGCACGCGCCGCACAGTATGCAGGATTTGGCATCGAGAGTTATCTCTGCCTCGCTAAACGCAGAAAACGCCCTGCGCAGTTTACGCTGACCGGGCACGACGCTACAGGCCCGGACATCCTCACGGGGAACGTGCATCAGCGCACGCCGGGCGGTATTAACCTCGTTGACGGGTATATGTTTAAACGCCCACGCCGCTTCACCGCGCCGACGAAGCGCCAGATTCAACCGGGCAATCGCCAGCAACCAGTCAGGATTCTGCTCCGCGTCGATACTGATAAAACGAACGTGGTACTGCGCGTGCCACAGCAGAAGCTCATTCACCCCTGGCGCACGGTCAGTAAACGGCCCAACAAGCGTATCGCCACACAGAAAGCGTTTTCGCGGCGTGATGCCGGTGATGGCCTCAGCGGGGCAGACGAACAGGCAGTCACCGCATTCAATACAGCGGCTGTCATCAACCGAGACGCCTGAGTCGGTAAAAGAAAAAGCCTGCACAGGACAGACGTCCGCGCAGGCGAGGCAGGAAGCGTGGCGAAAACGGCGACGGACGCACGCATGCGTCACGTCCATCGCCGGGGCAAAGGTCAATCCGCCCATCAGCCAATACTGAAGAAAACGAAGCGCAGCATCAGCTCACCGACAATCAGCAATGCGCTTCCCAGCAGCATGGGAGATCGCGCCGCTTTCAGACCGCCCGCAGCAAAGCACAGCATACCCGCAACGGATACGCACCAGCTCAGCAGATGCACGGTTCGAAGTTGCTCCAGCATCTGTAGCGGTGCGTGAGGGAACGTCACCACGGTGTTGTCCATAGCCGTAATATCTGCCAGCCAGACGGGCTGCATCACCAGACGCACAAGCACCAGCAGCGTAATAATGACAACCGCCGCACGCACGTTGATGCGGGCATGCGGCGCACAGGCCATGCAGGCTGAGCCGATTATTCCTACCGAGCCGATAAACAGCACCAGCGTGTTAACGTGCTGCCATGTCACCACGGATGCGTGCATGTAGATCTGCGCCATGCAGAACACGTCGACTAAACCAACCAGACCTGCCACAACCAACAGTGGCTTCCAGCCTGGCTTTTTGACAAACATAAGCAGCGTTGCGAAGCCAAGCGCCGCAAGATAAAGACTGGCAAAGATAATCTCACGGCTCAGCCAGGAGCTGGATACGTGGCGCAGCGCGTTAAGAGCATTAAGCGGATAGCCCATGTGCAGCGCGGAGGCGAGCAGCCCCAGACTCGCCAGCACAAACGCTCCGGCTGCCGGCAGCAGCGCGCTGCGTTGCGTGCTTCCGAACGCCAGCCACAGCGTAACGCCAACCGATCCTTGCAGGAACAACGTAAAAATCAGCAGTGGTAACTCATGCATGACGTTTCCCCTCTTTCTCTGCGCCCTGATGCGCTTTGATCACCAGGTTTGGTTTGGTGATGGAGGAATCAGGCAGGCCTTTCACATCACAGACCGCACCATACTTCGCCCGCAGTTCATCAATCGGCCCGAATTTAATCGCTTCGAGTGGACAGGTTGCCACACAGACGGGCTGCTCTCCCTTCGCCTGGAGATCCACGCAGAAATCACATTTGGACATCTGCCCAGTCTGCTCGTTGAGCTGTGGCGCGCCGTAAGGGCAAGACCATGCGCAGTAGCCGCAGCCGACACACTTATCAGTATCAACGCGCACAATGCCGTCCCCCGGACGCTTATGCATCGCGGTGGTTGGACAGTTTTTGGTGCAGACAGGGTCTGCGCAGTGGTTACAGGAAATAGAGAGCGTGTAGGCAAAAACGTTGTTGCTGACGCCGCCCTGCCCGGTCGGGATAAAACTCCCGCCGTTGACTTCATAAACGCGACGGAAACGACGTCCGACCTCAAGGTTGTTTTTATCTTTGCACGCCACCTGACATGCCTTGCAGCCCGAGCAGCGAGAAGAGTCGATATAAAAACCCAGCTGTTTGTCGCTCACCGGTGCGTAATGTTTAAACTGACTCATGCTTTAGCTACCTCCACCAGCATGGTTTGATGGGAATTCCCTTTCGCAAGCGCGGTAATACGGGCGGAACTGAGCACGTTCGCGCAGCCGCCTTTATCGATACCCTGCGCGTCCGGCTGCCACCAGGCGCCTGCCTGCATGGCCACCACGCCTGGAATGATGCGCGGCGTGACCTCCGCCGGGATCTCACAAATGCCGCGCGCGTTATGAATACGCACGGTATCCCCCTGCGCAATGCCGCGCTTTTGCGCATCCTGCGGGTTGATCCACAGCTTTTGCTGCTGCGCCTCAATTAACCACGGGTTGGCGTACTGGGTGGAGTTAGCGCGGTTTTTCCCTTTCCAGGTGATCAGCTGGAGCGGGAAGGTTTTGACCAGCTCGTCTTCCGGCCCTTCATGGGCAGGCACGTAGTGCGACAGCGCCGGGATTTCCGGGTGCTGCATGTCGTACAGACGCTTCGAGAAGATCTCAATTTTTCCGGACGGCGTCGGGAACGGATGATTCTGCGGATCGCGAATGTTGTCTTCAAAGGCAACGTACGGCGCGCTTTTGAAAAGATGCTGACGCGTCTTCTGTAGCGTCGCGAAGTCCGGCAGGTTTTCATCCGGCATGGACAGCCGCGTCTGCTCCCAGATGTGCTCAATCCACGCTTTTTCGTCACGGCCCTCGCTGAACGCTGGCTCGACGCCAAGCTTAGCAGCGACCTCCCGTAGCCAGTCGTAGTCTGAACGGCGTTCAAATTCAGGTTCAATCAGCTTTTCTGACAGGATCAGATAGCTTGCCGTGCCCCAGGTTTCGCCGATATTCCAGCGTTCCATGAAGCTGGTTTCCGGCAAAAGCAGGTCGGCGTATCTGGCGCTCGGCGTCATAAACAGATCGCTTGCGACGATAAACTCGATTTTCGACTCGTCTTCCAGGACACGGGTTGCATGATGAAGATCCGGGTTCTGGTTAGCCAGATAATTGCCCGCCAGCGAGAACAGGATGCGGATATTGCTGTCCAGCTTCTCAGCATCCTTCAGGCCATCTTCCGCGGTTACCTTAGAAGCATCATCCGCGGCCTGGACCCAGTTCATGACCGAAATTTTGGCGTTGACCGGGTTGTCCGGCATCTCTGGCCCGGCCGCAAATTTGCGGTTTGCGCAGCCGCCATAGCCTGCTGCCCAGCCGCCTTTCACCCCGACGTTACCCGTTAGCGTGGCCAGTATCGTCGAGCCGCGCGCGGTGCGCTCGCCGCAGTTGTGACGCTGCGGTCCCCAGCCCTGGATCAGCGCGGCGGGTTTGGTGGTTGCGTAGTCACGCGCCAGCTGACGAATAGTTTGTGCAGGCACGTGGGTGATTTTCTCTGCCCACTCAGGCGTTTTCGCCACGCCATCCTTTGCACCGCTCAGGTAAGCCATCAGGGATTCATTGGCCGGAACGCCCTCTGGCATGGCGTCTTCGTCAAAGCCCAGGGTGTAGCGTTGAATAAAGTCGCGATCGTGCAGATTCTCCGTGACGATCACATACATCATCGCGTCCATCAGGGCGTTGTCTGTTGTGGGAAGCAGCGGGATCCACTGATCGGCAAGGGAGGAAACCGTATCGGAATAGCGTGGGTCGACAACAATGAAGCGCGTGCCGTTTTGCTTCATCTTCTGGTAGAAGTGGTTGCTGTGCCCGAAGATGGTTTCCGTCGGGTTATGCCCCCAGAGAATGACCAGTTTGGTGTCCAGCAGCGTGTCCAGAGAGCTGCCGCTGGCGGCGGTGCCATAGGTATACGGCGTTGCCGCCGCCGTGTTACCCATACTGACCGAGTGATAGCTTTCGAGATAGCCGCCGGTTAAGTTGAGCAGACGACGAACCATTTTATCGCCGGAAAAGGTCCCGCCGGACACCGCGGTGCCCACATGAACATAGCGTGACGCAGCACCGTATTTTTGCGTAATAGTTTTTAATTGATTCGCAATGAGGGTGGTGGCTTCATCCCAGGTAATACGCTCGAATTTTCCTTCGCCACGTTTACCTACGCGTTTCATTGGATATTTCAGTCGATCGGGGTGATAAACAAATTTCCGATAAGCCCGACCACGAACGCAGGCGCGCATTACTGGCATCTGCGGATCCAGCGCGTTATCCGGACGCGTTGAAATTCGGGTCACAACGCCATCACTGACGTGAGCACGAATATCACACTTCCCGCCGCAGTCAAACGTACTACAGGTTTGCACCACTTTTTCTTCAGGCGTAGCGTCTGAAACCGCCGTGCCCTGTGCCTGTGCTTTGCCGGTTTTGACGACAAACGGCAGGGCGGCGAGCGCTGACCCTGCCTGAATAAACTGACGCCGGGATATGGCGGGAATAAACCCCACTCCCTGATGTTTATTTTTTTTCATTGCTCGTTCCTTCAAATAAAAACGCATTCTCGTTTTTTTTCAGGAACGAATATTGATAATTATCAAGCTAACTCTTGAGGGGTAATACTTAGCGATCTAATTCAAAATTCACTGTCGCCGTTTGTCCTGTTTCATCTAATACAATTAATTGATATTTACCCGGCAAATATAATTGCAGTGAATAATTCTTCTGATGCCCGTCCAGCGGTTCGCCATTCAAAAACCACCATCGTTGCCCCTCTCCGCCGCTGGTTGAAACGTTGAGGGTCATATTTTTCTCACCTGGAAGACGTTTAATTACCGCCCCTTCTCTGACGCCTGACAACATCAGCGGCGCCGCATTATGGTTATCCAGCGGAGGGCAAACCGCTGAACGGGCGGGGAGACGAGCAGCCCGTTTTTCGGCAGCAGGCAGCCAGGGCTCCAGCGGCAGCGGCCAGACATCCAGCACTTTCTCTGTCGCATCAGGGCAATCCGCCGCAACGCGTTTGCCTTCTTTATCCAGCCAGACCGGGAAACGGATCCCGCGAATACCTTCCTGTTCCGGCAGCAGTAGCGTAGGCGGTTCACTGCCTTCCAGCAGCCAGGTTGACAGCCGACGCCGACAGTTTTCGCTCCCTTCAGGCAGGGACTGGCCCCCCGGCCAGCAAATTACGCCCCGTCCTACGCTTGCGGGACGCGGATCGCGCGGCAGACGCACTTCATCCACCATCGAGCGGGACTGAAGCATGTTATTGACCTGATTCAGGAGCGGTACCGCGCTGGCGAAACCAAACTGCCCGGCAACGGGCGTGCCGTCCGGGCGTCCGGTCCAGATTCCAATGACATACCGGGCGTTCAGCCCGATGGCCCAGGCATCCCGGTAGCCATAGCTGGTGCCCGTTTTCCACGCCAGCGGCGCAACCTGGGGCAGCGCACTGTCCGGCAGGGGCTGTGCTTCATTAGCGAGAATGCGACGAATGATCCACGCCGCCCCCTGCGACAGCAGCGGACGTTCGATCAGCGGATCGCCCGGCTGTAAACGCAGCCGGCCCGCCTTACCCTGACGCGCAAAGGCGCTATAGGTGGCAGCGATATCAGCCAGGCGTGCGCCTGCGCCCCCCAGGATCAGAGAAAGGTTGGGCTGTGCCCCCGCAGGCAGAATGAGCGGTAATCCCGCGTTGCTCAGCATTCCGGCAAAACGTTTTGGGCCGTACGCTTCCAGAACCTGCACCGCAGGCAGGTTGAGGGAACGCACCAGGGCTTCGCTCATACTGACCGGCCCATGGAAGCCGCTGTCAAAGTTGCCCGGACGATAATCCCCCGTTTTTCTTGGCACATCCTGCAATAACGAAGCGGGATGGATCAGACCATCGTCCAGCGCCATGCCATAGATGAATGGCTTGAGGACCGATCCCGGCGATCGGATCGCATTGACCATATCCACGTGGCTGAAACGGCTGTCATCATTGATATCTACCGAGCCTACCCAGCCACGCACTTTCATGGATGTATGATCCACGACGATCATCGCCAGCGAACTGCGGGCAGGCAGGCGTGATTTCCAGTTCATTGCCAGCTCTTCAAGCTGTCGTTGCAAAGCTGCATCCAGCGTGGTGACTATTTTTGTGTCACGACTTTTACTCAGCATCATGCGGGAAAAGAGCGGCGCCAGCTGCGGCATCTGCCGGGGAGCCAGCCAGACCGGCTCTTCACGGGACTCTTTCACCTGCTTCTCAGACCAGACGCCCTGAGTCAGCATGCGGTCGAGCACTTTGTTCCGCGCCGCTTCGGCACGTTCCGGCCAGCGATCCGGGCGCAGACGGCTGGGTGCCTGCGGCAGCACTGCCAGCAGCGCCGCGTCGGAATAGCTCAGCTGAGACGGCGGTTTGCCCAGGTAAGTCCAGCTTGCCGCGCCCACGCCCTGCAACGTGCCGCCAAACGGGGCACGGTTAAGATACAGCGTCAGGATTTCACGCTTGGAGAGATGCCACTCCAGCTGCATCGCCCGCCACAGCTGACGAATTTTACCGCCAAAGGTACGCGGATGCGGATCCAGCAGGCGCGCCACCTGCATGGTAAGCGTGCTCCCGCCGGAAACCACTCTCCCGGAGGTGAGATCCTGCCAGGCGGCACGCAGTACAGAAAGCGGATTGACGCCCGGGTGATCCCAGAACCAGCGATCTTCATACTGGATCAGCGCCTCAAGATAGCGTGGGGAAACCTCTTCAATGGTAACCGGATAGCGCCAGATGCCTTCGCTGTCGGCAAAACGCCACAGCGGAACACCCTGCTCATCCACCACCACTCGCGCTGGGTTGACCTCTTTCAGGGGCAACGGCCACACGCGGTCAGCGACGACAATCAGCCCCCCTGAAACGAGAAGCGCTCCCGCCAGCCACAGCCAGCGGGAGCGAATCAGGCGTGCTATCCGCATCTTACGGAACAACGATCAGCGGGCCACTGGCCGCCCCCGTTGCCCGCCACTGCGGAACGTACATGGACTCGACCATCGGAACAGGCACCTGGTAGGTTCCCGGCGTAACGGCACGGGCCAGGTAAACCAGCGTGACCGGCTGACCTTCATTGACCGGCACCGCGGCCACAAAGCGATCGTCGCGGAATTCCATGTGCTGAATATCAGACTGTTGCATCTGATTCAGCAGGTTTTGCACTTCACTGCCGCTGTCCTGCAAGCTGGCGCTGCTGCTCGCCAGATTCTGGTTTTCCAGCTCCAGACCTGCCGGGAGCAGATCCACCACCAGCGCATCCGGCACGTTCTGGCTGGCCTTCACCTCCAGCCACACCAGAACCAGCTCACCGCTCTTCAGAGAAGAGAGCGACTTGCTGCTGCCGTCTGTCGCCAGGATATGACGTTCAATCTGCAAGACATTAGAGGATGGCTGAGGCGCGTACTCCGGATAGCCAGTCGTGTCCAGTCGTACCCACAGCGGCGTAGTGCCGGTATTCGTCACCTGCAAGGCATCAAGCTGGTCGCCGTTCAGGTTTTCTACCTGCGCTTTATCACTGCTCTGGGTCTGTTCAGAGAGGCTGGTCGTTGCCGTCCACGCGCCTGACAAGGTTTGCAGTGAACGTCCGGCCATGAACAGCGCATTGCTCTCCTGGGTAGACAGCCAGCGCTGGCTGAACGCGTCTTCAGATAACGCGTTCAGCAGCCTGTTTTGCGCATCCGGCAGCAGCTTGTACTCTTCCAGCAGGGAGAGCATCAGGGCATTATCACGCAGCTGGCTGCCGTAATCCGCCATCCAGTTTCGGCTGTCGTTACGGGGAGTTTTGAGAGCCAGATCCAGCGCCTGCTGGCTGCGCGGTGCATCCCCCATCAGTTTGAGTGCCATGCCCAGCTGCATCAACGGAAGCCCGGAAGCAGCCTGAGCGTGGCGCTCCCAGATTTCACGCAGCGCACCGAGCGGCGCTTTTTGCTGACGAGACAGCACCAGCGAAGCGTACGCCTGAACAGCAAATTTGCTGGCCTGGGTGTCGTCGCTGTAGCGGATGGACATCATCCCCGGATCCTGTAAATAGCGCAGCAGTCGGCTGTTGGCGTTATTCACTGCCTCGGCAGGCACGCTGTAACCCTGCTCCCCTGCCCGCACCAGGAAGTCCGTGACATAGGCGGTCAGCCAGTACTCTTCCGGGCCGTTTTTATCCCACAAGGCAAAACCGCCATCGTCACGCTGCATTTGCAGCAGACGGGAGATCCCGATATCAATGGCCGCACGGCGTTTATCGTCGGTATCGCCTTTAATACCCAGTGCCTTAAGTTGTGCCGCGTTGGTGTAAAGCGACGGGAACAGGCCGCTGGTGGTCTGCTCAAGACATCCGTATGGATAGGCCTGAAGTTCACGAATGTAGCGCGCCAGATTTAAAGGTGGTTTACCGCTGAGCAACAGCTGCCCCTGTAGCGTGGCAGGCGAGAAACCGTTGATATGCTGTGCTGGTGCACTCCAGGATTCGCCAGGGTTCAGCATCGTGCCCGTATTCACCGTTTGCGCCGGGAATGCGGGACGCACGCCAATTTTCCAGCTCTTCTGCTGCGGCGCAAACGTCTCACCAGGGAGCTGAAGCCCCGACACCTGAGCAGTCACTTCACCATCACCATAGCCTTCCAGGGCGCGCACCGGAATAAACAGGGTGCTACGTGCGCCAGGCGGCAGCTTAACCGGCTCTGGCTGAGCGCCTTCGAGCGACAACTTACCGGTTGCGGTTAACGCAATGTTCAGCGTTTGCGGCTGGTCCGTCAGGTTAGTCAGGTCCAGCGTCAGGCGGGAGGTATCGCCACTGGCGAGGAATCGCGGCGTGTTAAGCTCGGTGATAATCGGAGCCGCCACAATGATTTTGCTTTCGCTGCTGCCGAAATCGTCTTCCGTCCAGGCCTGCGCCATCAGACGCAGTTCGCCGTTGAAATCGCCAATCGGCAGCGTGATGGTGCCTTCGCCGTTGGCATCAAGCGTAACCGGCTGCGCCTGCTGTGCAATTATGGTGACATGGTTCACCGGTGGCTTACCGCCGCGTTTCAGTTCATCGCCGTCTCCGCCAAAGCGCAGTGCGGCCAGACGTCCCTGACCTTCAATCACCTGGCCGTAAACATCATAGATGTCCGCGCCATAGCGCTTCTGACCGAAGAAAGCTTCCCACGGATCCGGCGTGACGTAGTCGGTAATGTTCAGCACGCCGCTATCGACAGCCGAGACCAGTACGTTCACCTTCTGTGGCACAGTCCCCTCTTTTACGCTGGCTTTCACTTTCACAGAAAGCGTCTGGTTCGGACGCATTTTTTGCGGGTTATCCAGTGCGATGTTCAGGCGACGATTTTCGTCCCCCATTGGCAGATGCAGCAGGCCAACCGCCCGTTTTGGCGTGGCGGATTTGGATTTATCGCCAGGACGAACCACCAGCGTGCTGAGATAGAGATCGTGACGTTTCCAGTCCTTATCCACCGGAATGGCGAGATCCAGACCGTTTGCTGGCACGTCGATCTCTTTCCACCACAGCGGTCCTTCGCTGGATTCGATCATTGCATAGCCCTTGCCTGCGGCCGGCGCTGCAATATGCAGGTTGATGGTATCGCCTGGCTGATAGGATGGCTTGTCCAGTTTCAGCGTCACACGATCCGGGCGAGCAGCGCCCGTGCCATCGCTGTTATCCTGCCAGCTGTACCCCGCCCAGAAGCGCACGCTGCTGACCATGTCATCAGGGGCTTTCACTTCCAGACGGTATGAGCCCCACTCCACCGGGAAGGTGACTTTACCGGTTTCATCGGCCTTGAGGTTTAGCTCCTGCTCGCCCTCAACCAGATCTTTTTGATCAAACTGAGACTGCCAGCCCTCACTCTCGGACCAGTTCCAGAAGTAGTCGCGACGCTCACGGATCAGACGCACCTGCAAACCAGATACCGCTTTTTTCGTCCCGCTGGCATCGGCATAGACGATGTCAAAGCTGGCGTTGCCGTTTTCATCGACAATCGGCTGATTGACGGTGGTATCGGTACGGTAGTCGTAAACGGCCTTGCTGGCGAACTGTGGGCGGATCCCTGGAAGTTCAGCCGCAGGCCAGATAGCCTGCTCGGCGCGTCGCGTTACCGGACGCCCACCTGATTCCAGCAGGCTGGCCTGCAAAATCAGTTGCAGCGGCGAGTGCACCTCTTTCCACTGGCTTTCGGTGGTAACCTGCCCACGCCCCTGTTCGTCCAGCGTAAGCTGCACTTCATCCAGACTACGGCTCAGGTTCTCCTCGGCAATATCACCGAACTGGAAGCCAGGCAGCGCAGGCACCGCGTCACGTAGCGGACGCAGGAAAAGCTGGCCTTGCAGAGAATTGCCGTTAGCCGGCGCGCCATACAGGTAATAGCCCACAACGTTAAAGTCGACATTATCCTGCGGGGAAACTGGCGTTTTTTGCCCGGTCAGATTCAGCGCCATACGCTCAGGCATAAAATCTTCGACGTGGAAATCCCACATGCGCTGCTGGTTATCGCCCGTACTCGCGCGAATATGCCACATGCCGGTCTGGGCGCCGCTATCGAGCGGATAGTTGAAGCGATAAAGGCCGTTCTCAGGTTGCACAACGACCGTACGCGCCACCTGTCCGTCCGGGCGCAGCACGTCAAGTTTTACCGGCTGATCGGGAAGCGGTTTGCCATCGCTGTCGCGAAGCAGGCCGTTCAGGATCACCGTTTCACCCGGACGATAGAGATCGCGCGGGCCAAACATAAAGAACTGTTTGCTGTAACCCGGGTTACCGGCGATATCAAACTCCGCCAGATCGAGCGCCGGAAGTTTGAGGTCGAGAAGCGTCGTCTGGCCATCTTTACTGGCCAAGATCAGCGCGGCTTCTTTATCGGTTTCCAGTTTCGCATGACCATCGGCGTCGCTGTTCGCCTCGGCCAGGGTCTGCCCTTTATCGTTCAGAAGGGTAATGGCCACACCTGACTGCGCCGCACCGTTTTCAAGACTCTGGGTGAAGATGTCCAGGCGGTTATGATAACGGTGAGCGGACAGCCCAATATCACTTAAGGTAAAGAGCGTCGCGGCGTTACTGTAGTTATAGTGACCAGCCTGATTCATCACGGCGATATAGACGCCAGACTGCTGGAGCGGCTTAATATCTTTGAGCGGCAGGAGCAGTTTTTCACGCGTATTGCGCGCCGGGTTGAGGTCGAAACGGCCGGTGTAGACCAGTTCCGCCATCTTCAGCAGGTTGTCAGATTCCCAGTTGGTCAGCGAGTTACGGTACTCCCACTGGCTGACAAACGAGGCCAGCGACTCCGGCTTCACGCGATAGAAGTTCACATCCACATTGTTGACGTTGAGCGCCATCACCGGCAATCCTTCCACCACCTTACCCGGCAGCAGCGATCCGCGGCTGGCGAATCCGACCGTCGGTTCAACATCCCGGGTGGTGATCGCTTTTTCATAGTCGATGCCGAATGTCGCTTTGTTCAGCGCCAGCAAATTACGTTCGACGGTGACGACCAGATTACGATTCGGCTCCAGATGGCGCAGGCGCAGCTCTTTCAGATTGGGGGCCAGTTCCCAGGCGCCGTCCACTTTGCCGCTTTTTTTATCCACCACATGCACCGTTTTCGCAAAATCCTGGCTGGGCTCCAGCGGTACAGAGAAGGTCAGAACCAGCGTCGCAGCGCCGTCGAGTTGCACTTCAGAGGCATCCAGCAGCGTCAACGCCTTGCCCTGACTCTGCGCGGCCAGCTTAGCCAGCTTTTCAGGATCCGGTTTTGCCGGGGTTTTCTGTTCTGATGCAGTAGACGCTGCGGGGGCAGCGGCCTGAGGTTTGTCGTCGCTGTTATCACAGCCGACAAGCGTAAAGGTGGTGAGCAGCGCGAGAGAGATCGCAGCTAAGCGAAACGGTTTCATCCTGTGTCCCTGGCCTGAGGGGCCTGTTGGTCATCGTCCGGATAAGTATTATCCGCAAGTTTCGTTAATACAAAAAGTCCAATTTTATAATCTGGAAAGCACCTCGCAGAATGGCATCACGCAGCCAAACCGTGATGGAACGGCGATCACAGCGCATAACGTAACATGTTACCTTTCGCGTCATTTGTTTTTAAAACAAGAAGATAGCTGGATAAGCTCGCATCAGGCCTGCTAGTTTTATGACCATGACGCACCCCGAGTGCGCGGTTCAATAAGAGAGAAAGCCATGAAACGAGCCGTGAACGCCCTACAAAATTTCGGAAAATCATTGTACGGACCTGTACTTATCTTACCCATCGTCGGCCTGTTTATCGCCTTCGGGAATGTACTGGGTAACGGCAATCTGGCCGAGTACCTGCCGTTTCTCGGCCACCCGCTGATCCAGAGTGTCGGCCAGCTGATCGCCAAATCTGCCGTGTCGGTGCTGGTCAACCTGGCGCTGGTGTTTGCCGTCGGGATCCCCATTGGACTGGCAACACGAGACAAAGGCTACGCGGCGCTGATTGGGCTGGTGACCTTTATCGTATTCATTAACGCGATGAACGTGACGTTACAGCTTCAGGGGGAACTGGCGCCTGCGGACCAGATGAAAGCCGCCGGACAAAGCATGGTGCTGGGCGTTCAGGTGCTGGAGATGGGCGTTTTCGCCGGGATCCTGACCGGGGCGCTCTCCGGTTATCTGTACAACAAATATTCCGGTGTCCAGTTTAACGGCGCGATGGCGATTTACTCCGGCCACTGCTTTGTCGCGATTGTGATGCTGCCTGTCTCTATGTTGCTCGGCGTGGTCATGAGCGAACTCTGGCCGTACGCACAGCATGGAATAAGCGCTCTGGCGCTGGCGATCAAAGGGTCCGGTCCGTTTGGCGTGGCGATCTACGGTTTCCTTGAACGCATTCTGGTGCCGACGGGCCTGCATCATCTGGTCTATACGCCGTTCCTGTATACCGAACTGGGCGGTACGCAGGAGGTGTGTGGCGCAACCTATCAGGGCGCGCGCAATATCTACTTCGCCGAGATGGCCTGCCCGGACGTGAAGCAGCTCAGCAGTACCGTGGTGTGGGATGCGCGCGGCATCAGCAAGATGTTCGGCCTTCCTGCCGCCGCGCTGGCGATGTACATGACCGCGAAGCCAGAGCGTAAAGCGATTGCGAAAGCGATTCTGATCCCGGCGGCGCTGACCTCGCTGCTGGTCGGCGTAACCGAGCCGATTGAATTCTCCTTCCTGTTCGTCGCCCCGCTGCTGTTCGTGGTGCATGCGGTGCTGACCGGCATCGGCATGATGCTGTTCTCGCTGTTTGGCGTTCACGCCATCGGCGCCAACGGGATTATCGATTTCATCCTCTACAACCTGCCGCTCGGCACGGAGAAGTCCAACTGGCCCATGTACATCGTGGTGGGGCTGATCATGTTTGCCCTCTACTTCGTGGTATTCCGCTTCCTGATCCTGCGCTTCAACATGAAAACGCCGGGGCGTGAAGATGAGGACCAGGAGACACGCCTTTACAGCAAGCAGGAGTACCAGGCGAAGGGCAATAACGACGAGCTGGGCGAATCCATCGTGGTGGGTCTGGGCGGTCGGGAAAATATAGAGGTAGTGGATAACTGCTACACCCGCTTACGCGTCACGGTGAAGGACGTCGACATCATCGACGAACCGCGCCTGAAAGCGACCGGCGCGAAAGGGGTTATCAAACAAGGTAACAACGTTCAGGTGGTCTACGGGCTGCATGTCAAAAAAATGCGAGAAGCCGTTGAGACGTTTCTCTGAAAGGAGCTAAAGATGTTTACATCCCCATTTATTCTGTCGATTGCCGGCGGCGGTAGCACCTACACGCCAGGTATTGTGAAAAGCCTGATGGTACGTCTGCATGATTTCCCTCTGGCAGAGATCCGCCTGTATGACATTGACGAGGCGCGCCAGAACACCATTGCGCCCGTGGTGGAGAAGGTTATTCGCGACCACAGCCAGAGCATCAAATTCATCGTCACCAGCGATCCGGAAGTGGCCTTCAGCGGCGCGCATTTTGTTTTTGCCCAGATGCGCGTCGGACAGTACAAAATGCGCGAGCAGGATGAAAAGATCCCGCTGCGCCACGGGGTGGTCGGCCAGGAAACCTGCGGACCCGGCGGGCTGGCATATGGCCTGCGTACGATCCTGCCGATGGTAGAGCTGATCGATCGGGTGGAACGCTACGCGCACGAAAAGGCGTGGATCGTGAACTACTCCAACCCGGCGGCGATTGTCGCTGAGGGCGTGCGTCGCCTGCGCCCCAACGCACGCGTGCTGAACATCTGCGATATGCCGGTTGCCGCGATGCGCAATATGGGTGCCATTCTGGGCGTGGATCGCCATAAACTGGAGGTGGACTATTTTGGCCTCAACCATTTCGGCTGGTTTACCCGCGTGCGGGTGGACGGCGAGGACAAGCTGCCGGAGCTGCGTAAACATATCGCGAAGTTTGGCCTGCTGACGGAAGATGCCGCGAAAACCGACCCGCAGCACTCGGATCCGTCGTGGGTGAAAACCTGGCGCAACATCAAGCCGATTATGGATAACTTCCCGGAGTACCTGCCGAACCCGTATCTACAGTACTACCTGATGCCAAACCAGATTGTGGAGCATCAGAACCCTGACTATACCCGCGCCAACGAAGTGATGAACGGGCGTGAGAAAAAGCTGTTTGCCGCCGCCGAAGAGTACCAGCGCACCGGAATTTTACCGGACGCCTTCCACGTAGGTGTTCACGGCGAATTTATCGTCGATGTCGCCTGCTCACTGGCGTTCAACCTGCGCCAACGCCATCTGGTGATGGTGGAAAACCGCGGGGCGATTACCAACCTGCCGTACGATGCGGTGGTGGAAGTGCCTGCCTATATCACCTCCGAAGGGCCGGAGCCTGTCCGCGTGGGTCAGGTACCGCTGTTCCACCAGACGCTCCTGCAACAGCAGCTGGCCTCTGAACAGCTGCTGGTTGAGGCAACCATCGAAGGCAGCTACGAGAAAGCGTTGCAGGCGTTTACTCTGAACCGCACCGTGCCGACCATGGAGCACGCGAAAGCGATTCTGGATGAGATGATCGAAGCCAACCGCGACTACTGGCCTGCGCTGCAAAAGGCCTGGCAGGACGGTGAAGCGGTGAAAAAATAGGGGCTTGCTCGCGAGTTGAACGTGGTTAGCTTGTCGGTGTCAGAAAAAACACCGACAATCCTTTTTTACGGAAAAGAATGGAGGCAACCATGTCCACCTCATATTTTGTCGCTGCCGACTGGCTGATTGAGCACGGCGACGACCCGGAAGTTCAGATTATCGACGCGCGCATGGCCCCTCCGGGCCAGGAGCATCGTGACGTTCCCGCTGAATACCGTGCAGGGCACCTGCCTGGCGCGGTATTTTTTGATATCGAAGCCCTCTCCGATCACACCTCTCCCCTGCCGCACATGCTGCCTCGCCCGGAAGCGTTTTCCGTGGCGATGCGCGAGCTGGGCATCAGCAAAGATAAACATCTTGTTGTTTACGATGAAGGTAATCTGTTTTCCGCGCCGCGAGCGTGGTGGATGCTGAAAAACTTCGGCGTGGAAAAGGTATCGATTCTGGCGGGCGGACTTGCAGGCTGGAAGCGCGACGAACTACCGCTTCAGCGGGGTGACGTCACGCTGCCGGAAGGGGAATTTGATGCCACGTTTGACGCTAACGTGGTCAAGCGCCTGACCGACGTGCTGGTCGTGAGCCACGAAAACACGGCGCAAATCGTCGATGCGCGTCCCGCTCCACGTTTCAACGCAGAAGCGGACGAGCCGCGTCCGGGACTGAAACGCGGACATATCCCGGGGGCGCTGAACGTACCGTGGGGCGATCTGGTGTTTGAAGGCGAGCTGAAAACCACCGATGAATTGCGTGCCATTTTTGAACGTCAGGGCGTGGATTTGCATCGTCCGGTTATTGCCAGCTGCGGCTCCGGCGTGACGGCCTGCGTGGTGATCCTGGCGCTGGCAACCCTTGGCGCGAATGACGTGACTCTGTACGACGGCGCCTGGAGTGAATGGGGTGCACGGGACGATCTGCCGGTTGAACCGGCGAAATAATGGATAACCGCCTGGCAACGCTGTTAACGCGCGGATCGTCGCTGACCCGCGCGGAGTATCGCGTCCTCGCCCACCTCACTGAGCATCCATTGCTGGTGGGCAACATCACGGTGCGCGAGCTGGCGCAGGCGACATTTGTCTCTACCGCGACGATTATGCGGCTGTGTCAGAAGCTGGGGTTTAGCGGCTTTAGCGAGTTTATCTGGCACTGCAAGCAGCTGCTTTCTGACACGCCGCATATCACCGTACAGCCTGAGCAACATGCGGAAATGCCCGGGCTTTTTACCCGGTTCGTTGCCAACTATCAGCAGACCTTCCAGTGGGTCACTCAGGACAAACGCCAGCAGTTTGCCAGCCTGCTGCGCCAGAAAGAGAGCTTCTTTCTCTACGGCGCCGGGTTTTCGTACCTTTTTGCCGAGTACCTGACCAAGAAGTTGCAGGTGCTGGGAAAAACGGCGTTCATCTCCGGGCCGGGAGACAGCCGGAATATTTTTCTCAGCAACGCCGCGCGCTATCAGGTGTTTATTGCCGTTTCACGCAGCGGCGAAACGGAGCAGGTACTGGATAAAGCGCGGATCGCCAAAAACGTCGGCATGACCATCGTCGCGTTTACCCGCGCGTCGGCCAATACGCTGGCGGGTATGGCGGACGTGCATTTTGCCCTCTATGACGAAGCGGTACATTTCGCCGCCGAAGCCGCAGGGGTAACGTCGTTTGAGTCGAATCTGGTGCTGCTGATGGATTTACTGCTGCTGGAAGCAACGGGGTGAAGGTCACCCCGCCGTAATCAGATAATGCGGTTGGTCTTGAGATCGCGCAGGAAGCCGCCCCAGCGACGCTCGTAGAACGGGGTGATGTGCTCGGTAATAAAGTGGCTGATCCCCTTCTCACCTTTCTTCACCTGACAGATATCAATCGGCTCATCGCCCGGCAGGGTGTCGGTTGCCACGCTTCCCGCTGCCTGGATGATCTCGTCGATATCGCCGTCGGCCTCAATCCCTATCAGCAGAACAGGCTTTTCGTCAGCGCTCTCTTTGATGGAGCAGAGAAACGCGCGTTTTACCGGCTTGATGGTTTTAAACAGCGTGGTCAGGGAGTCAATCATCTGCGCGGGCGGCTCGGCCACTTCAGACAGCAGCAGCGTTTCGCCCCCTTCCAGCACCTCCTGAGTGCTGAGCGGGTTGCCCTCGTCACCAATCAGGTGGCTGATTTCGCGCGGAGTAAACTCTTTCCCGGTCGGCAGTTTGGCGTTGAGGAACAGCGTCTGCCCCAGGGTCATTTCGAACAACGTGCGCACCGGCATCACCACGAACGCCTGTTCGTCTTCTACCGCTTCCTGCAAGGCCTCGAGCGAAGTAAAGAACGGGATCACCGAGGTGCCGTCGTCTTTCTCCCAGTGCAGCAGATCCAGCGCGCTGTCTTCGACAACCTGCTCCCCTTCCGCCGCGGTGCCCGGCACCCAGACGGTGGATTCCAGCAGAGTGCGGAAAAATGCCGGACGGTGGGCGGGTTCGGTCGCCGCCTGCTCCAGCAGGGTTTCTAATTCGTTTTTGGTTTCTGACATAGTTTGGCTACTTCAAAAAACGCCGGGTGGCGCTTCGCTGACCCGGCCTACAAAACGTAGGCCCGTGCAAGCGCAGCGCCGCCGGGCAATACGATGACTCCGAAGGCGCGCGTAAGCGTAGCGCTACCCGGCAAAAAAGATCACTCAGCCGTCAGCAGGTTCGCCACGGTACGCACGCCCAGACCGGTCGCGCCCGCAGACCACTGCTCAACCACCGCTTTACGGTAGGTTGCGGAGCAGTCAATGTGCAGCCAGCCTTCATGGTAGTTCTCAACGAAGTGAGACAGGAAGCCTGCTGCGGTGCTTGCCCCCGCCGGGTACGCCGCGCTCGCGGTGTTGTTCAGCTCGGCGAAGTTGGACGGCAGCTGGCTGCGGTGGAACTCGGCCAGCGGCAGACGCCAGAACGGTTCGTTTTCCGCCGCCGCGCTGGCCAGCAGGCGAGCGGCCAGCTTGTCGTCGAAGCTGAACAGGGCGTGATAGTCGTTACCCAGCGCCGTTTTCGCCGCGCCGGTCAGGGTTGCCATGTCGATAATCAGCTCCGGCTTCTGCGCAGAGGCGTCGATCAGGCCATCGGCCAGCACCAGACGGCCTTCGGCGTCGGTGTTCATCACCTCAACGTTTTTACCGTTGCGGTAGCGAATGATGTCGCCCAGCTTGAAGGCGTTGCCGCTCACCATGTTGTCCGCGCAGCACAGGTAGAGCTTCACGCGCTTGTTCAGGCCACGGGTGATGGCGAACGCCAGCGCGCCGGTGATGGTGGCCGCACCGCCCATGTCGGACTTCATGGAGTCCATGAACGCGCTCTGCTTCAGGCTGTAGCCGCCGGTGTCGAAAGTGATGCCTTTTCCGACCAGACAGGCAAAGACCGGCGCTTCTTTATCGCCGGTTGGGTTGTAATCCAGCGCCAGCAGGACCGGAGGACGCTCGGAGCCACGGCCCACGGTGTGGATGCCCATGTAGTTCTGCTCGCGCAGGTCTTCACCTTTGGTGATGCGGTAAGACATCTTGTCGCCCGCCACGCCGCACAGCAGGTCAACCGCGCGCTGCGCCAGCTGCTCAGGGCCTAACTCTTCCGCCGGGGCGTTGATGGTGTCGCGCACCCAGTCGATGATTTGCAGGCGGCTTTCCAGCTCTTTCTGACCGGCTTCGTCGAGGTTCGCCCACTCGATTTTGCGGGTGCCTTTCGGCCCTTTGTAGCCTGCCCAGAACGCCCAGCTGCGGTCGGTGTCCCAGCCTTCGCCTTCCAGCGACACATGCTTAATGCCAAGGCCGTCAATTTTACGCGCGGCGCGCTGGATCAGGCCCAAATCATCATTGCCCGTCAGATGCACGGTAATACCGTCGTTGTTGATGCTGTAGTTGGCTTTTTCGCCCCAGCGTGCGTCGGCTGGCTGCGTGGAGAGCGTAATCTTCATCGCTTCGGTCATTTTATTTATCCTTATTAGCAACTAGCAAACGGGCCGCCTGAAGGCAGCCCGTTTATGTTATCTATTCTGCTTCATCTAACCAGACTAACAGAATCGCCTCCAGAATTTTTTCATTGGATGCGTTTGGATCGTCGTCAAAATCTTCCAGATCGCAAATCCACTGATGCATATCGGTGAATCGTACGGTCTTCGGATCGAGATCCGGGTTCGCGTCGTAGAGCGCCTCGCCGATTTCACGGCTGTCTGTCCACTTCAGTCCCATATCAATGCTCGCGTGCGTGGTTGATGGTGTAACGTGGGAACTCCACGACCAGATCTTCATCGGTCACCGCGGCCTGGCAGCTTAAGCGGCTGTCGGGCTCCAGACCCCATGCTTTGTCCAGCATGTCGTCTTCGTCTTCGGTGCTCTCTGCAAGAGAGTCGAAACCTTCACGCACGATGCAGTGGCACGTTGTGCAGGCACAGGATTTTTCACAGGCGTGTTCCACTTCGATACCTGCACGCAGGGCTACATCGAGAATGGTTTCACCGGTCTTCGCTTCCAGAACAGCGCCATCCGGACAGAGGTCCGCATGAGGCAAAATTACAATCTTTGGCATATTAAACCTCGTCCACGGACTGGCCTTTCAGCGCGACGCGGACAGATTTGTCCATGCGGCGAGCAGCGAAGTCCTGGGTTTGTTTATCAACGTTTTTAATGGCTTCTTCTATTGCGTCAGCGTCATTGCCTTCGGCGACTGCGCTTAAGCGCGCGGCAGCGTCGTCAATCACCTGGCGCTCAGCGGCGCTTAACAGCGCGGCATCGGCAGCGAGCGCGCCGTTCAGGCTTTCCAGCACGCGTGCGGCTTCCACTTTTTGTTCGGCCAGCATACGCGCCTTCACATCCTGCTCGGCGTAGCTCATTGAGTCCTGAATCATGGAGGCGATTTCGCCATCGGTCAGGCCGTAGGACGGCTTCACCTGGATGGACGATTCCACGCCGGTGGATTTTTCCATCGCCGTGACGCTCAGCAGGCCGTCCGCATCCACCTGGAAAGTGACGCGAATATGCGCCCCGCCCGCCGGCAGCGCCGGAATTCCGCGCAGCGCAAAGCGCGCCAGAGAGCGGCAGTCCTGCACCAGCTCGCGCTCGCCCTGCATCACGTGGATGGACATCGCAGTCTGGCCGTCTTTGAAGGTAGTAAACTCCTGCGCGCGCGCCACCGGAATGGTGGTGTTACGCGGAATGACTTTCTCCACCAGGCCGCCCATGGTTTCTAAACCCAGAGACAGCGGGATGACGTCCAGCAGCAGCATTTCGCTGTCCGGCTTGTTGCCGACCAGGATATCGGCCTGGATAGCGGCGCCCACGGCAACTACTTTGTCCGGGTCGATAGAGGTCAGCGGCGTGCGGCCAAAGAATTCGCCCACGCGCTCGCGCACCAGCGGCACGCGGGTTGAGCCGCCCACCATGACCACTTCCAGCACCTCGCTGGCCTCCACGCCCGCATCTTTCAATGCGCGACGGCAGGCCAGCAGGGTACGCTTAACCAGAGGCGCGATCAGTTCGCTGAACTGATTGCGGGTGATCTCACCCTGCCAGCCCGCAACGTTAACCGTGACCGATTGCGCGTCGCTCAGGGCAATTTTGGCGTCGATGGCCGCATCCAGCAGTTCACGCTGTACGCGCGCATCGCTGCGATCGCTGATGCCCGCCTGCTCGCGGATGTAGTCTGCCAGCAGATGGTCGAAGTCATCGCCGCCGAGCGCGGAATCCCCGCCGGTCGCCAGCACTTCGAACACGCCGCGGCTCAGGCGCAGGATTGAGATATCAAACGTCCCGCCGCCGAGATCGTAAACCGCAATCACCCCTTCCTGACCGGAATCGAGGCCGTAGGCAATGGCCGCCGCCGTCGGTTCGTTCAGCAGACGCAGCACATGCAGGCCCGCCAGACGCGCAGCGTCTTTGGTGCCCTGACGCTGTGCATCGTCGAAGTAGGCCGGAACGGTGATTACCACGCCGTCGAGATCGCCGCCGAGTGTCGCCGTGGCGCGCGCCGCCAGCGCTTTGAGGATGTCAGCAGAAACGCGAATCGGGTTCAGCAGACCGGCAGACGTCGCGATCATCGGCAGGCCGTTTTCGCTGGCCTGTAGCTGATACGGCAGATGCGGGTAACGGGTCTGGATATCAGCCAGCGAGCGGCCCATCATGCGCTTAACCGAACTGATGGTATTGGCCGGATCGCGCGCGGCGTTGGTGCGGGCATCAAACCCGACCGCGTGACCCTGCTGCTGGTAGTGGACCACGGAAGGCAGCAGATGGCGCCCCTGCTCGTCAGCCAGCGTTTCCGCCTGGCCGCTACGCACGGTCGCCACGAGAGAATTGGTGGTGCCCAGATCAATACCGACCGCCAGACGACGCTGGTGCGGTGCGGCGCTTAAGCCAGGCTCACTAATTTGTAATAAGGCCATAATTGCTTCCGAAATTAAAAATCGAGCAGCTTTTCTTCGAGTTGTTCAGCACTGCTTCGCAGTTTATCGAGAAAACGGAGTTTGCGCACAGTGTCTGCCGCCACGTCCCAGGTCTCGTTGTTCAGTTGCTCCACCATCTGCTGATGGCGGGTATCGAACATGCCCTTTACGCGCGTGATAAAGCTTTCCAGGCGCGCTTCGTCTTTAGCCTGTTCAATTTCATCCAGCTCTTCGCGCAGCTCCAGCTGTTCCATCAGAAAGGCGGTGTCGCGCACGGTATGCTGTTCGCTCGCCAGATCGAAACCATGGAGCGAGAGCAGATATTCTGCACGCGCCAGCGGATGACGCAGCGTTTGCCAGGCCTGGTTGATGGTTGCGGAGTGTGACACCGCAGCCAGCTGCTCTGCCTGCGTCCCGCTGGCGAATTTATCCGGATGGTACTGACGTTGGAGATCCTGAAAACGGACCGTCAGCGCCTGGAGATCGATCGGGTATTGAGCGGGTAGTCCGAAGAGAGTGAAGTAATCCATAACAATCTCAGGGGTAGCCTGTTAGAACAAACCCCACGCGTAGCAAAGCCACGGTGGGGTTTCGGATGACGCGCGGTTAAACGTGGAAGCTTTCGCCGCAACCACACTCGTCTTTGACGTTCGGGTTCGTGAATTTGAACCCTTCGTTCAGGCCTTCTTTTACGAAGTCCAGCTGAGTGCCGTTGAGGAATTGCAGGCTTTTGCCATCGACCACCACCTTCACGCCCTTGTCTTCAAACACGGTGTCATCAGACGCCGGTTCGTCAACAAACTCCAGTACGTAAGCCATACCAGAACAGCCGGAGGTACGTACGCCCAGTCGCAGGCCAAAGCCTTTACCACGGTTCGCCAGAAAAGAGCTTACTCGCGCGGCAGCGCTGTCGCTAAGGGTAATCGACATACTCAAACCTCAATTATTTTGCTTCACGTTTGCTTTTGTAATCCGCAATGGCGGCTTTGATCGCGTCTTCTGCCAGAATTGAGCAGTGAATTTTCACCGGCGGCAGTTCGAGTTCTTCAGCAATATCCGTGTTCTTGATTGCCTGTGCTTCGTCCAGAGACTTGCCCTTCACCCATTCGGTGACCAGGGAGCTGGAAGCGATAGCAGAACCGCAGCCGTAGGTCTTGAAGCGCGCGTCTTCAATGATACCTTCATTGTTGACTTTAATCTGCAACTTCATTACGTCGCCACACGCTGGCGCGCCAACCATACCGCTACCGACAGATTCATCGCTGTTGTCAAAAGAGCCAACGTTGCGCGGGTTCTCGTAATGATCGATAACTTTTTCGCTGTATGCCATGATTGAATTCTCCTTATGTACCGATTAGTGATGTGACCATTCAATGCTGTTCAGATCCACGCCCTGCTTGAACATTTCCCACAGTGGAGAAAGGTCGCGCAGACGGCCAATGGAGTTACGAACCAGTTTGATGGTGTAGTCAATCTCTTCTTCGGTAGTAAAACGACCTAAAGAGAAACGGATAGAGCTGTGTGCCAGTTCGTCAGTCATACCCAGCGCGCGCAGCACGTAGGATGGCTCGAGGCTTGCAGACGTACAGGCAGAACCGGAAGAAACCGCCAGGTCTTTCAGCGCCATGATCAGCGATTCACCTTCAACATAGTTGAAGCTGACGTTGAGGATGTTTGGCGCGCCCTGCTCGAGATCGCCGTTCAGATACACTTCTTCCATATCTTTCACGCCGTCCCATAGACGGTTACGCAGCGTACGCAGGCGTGCCATCTCGGTTTCCATCTCTTCTTTCGCGATGCGATACGCTTCGCCCATGCCCACGATCTGGTGAACAGGCAGCGTACCGGAACGCATGCCGCGCTCGTGACCACCGCCGTGCATCTGTGCTTCGATGCGGATACGTGGCTTACGACGAACGTACAGCGCGCCGATACCTTTCGGACCATAGATTTTGTGACCGGAGAAGGACATCAGGTCCACTTTCAGCTGGCTCAGGTCGATAGGCAGTTTGCCCACGCTCTGGGTCGCATCCACGTGGTAGATGATGCCGCGCGCACGGCACATTTCGCCGATGGTTGCGATGTCCTGCACAACGCCGATTTCGTTGTTAACGTGCATGATGGAAACCAGAATGGTGTCATCACGCATGGCCGCTTCGAGCTCTTTCAGGTCGATGATCCCGTTGCTCTGCGGCGCCAGGTAAGTCACTTCGAACCCTTCACGCTCCAGCTGACGGCAGGTGTCCAGCACGGCTTTGTGTTCGGTTTTGCTGGTGATAATGTGCTTGCCTTTTTTCTGATAAAAGTTGGCAGCACCTTTGATCGCCAGGTTGTCGGATTCGGTCGCGCCGGAGGTGAAAACAATTTCACGCGGATCGGCACCAACCAGGTCAGCAATCTGATTACGGGCGATATCAACCGCCTCTTCAGCATGCCAGCCAAAACGGTGAGAACGGGAAGCTGGGTTACCAAAGTTTCCGTCCAGGGTCAGACACTGCATCATTTTCTCGGCAACACGCGGGTCCACCGGCGTGGTTGCGGAGTAATCGAGATAAATCGGTAATTTCATTGCTCTATAAACTCCGTACATCGCTTCAATGCAAGGAATCAGGCAACCGGCTGGATGTACGACCGAGTACACGGGGCGAGCTAACGCCCCGGCCTGATTCTGAAATACTTATCTTTTTATTACGCGCGCAGTTTAACGTCGATGGCGTCCTGCGAACGGGTGCTGCGCTGTGATTCATGGCTTTGCTGACGACCCGACACGTCCAGAACTTCCTGGTTATTCACCAGTTCACCCAGGGTGATGTTGTTCAGGAAGCCGGTCAGACGGTCGCTCAGATCGCGCCACAGCGCGTGGGTCAGGCACTTATCGCCGCCCTGGCAGCCGCCTTTACCCTGGCAACGGGTCGCGTCGACGGATTCGTCAACGGCGCTAATCACTTCGCCAACCGCAATACTGCCTGCGTCTTTACCCAGCAGATAACCGCCGCCCGGGCCACGAACGCTGGACACCAGTCCATTTTTACGCAGTCTGGAGAACAGCTGTTCCAGGTAAGAGAGGGAGATCCCTTGTCGTTCAGAAATATCAGCCAACGGAACCGGGCCCGCTTCGGAGTTGAGCGCAACGTCCAGCATCGCGGTCACGGCATAACGCCCTTTAGATGTCAGTCTCATGTCTTACTTAACCTCAAACTCGCCCCTGCCCGGGGTTTTTTATTGTAAAATGGGGGTATTGCATAGCAGGGCCAAGTCTGACATTCCTGACTAAATTGGTCAACTATTTACTTGACTGTTTTAGTCAGGTATTTAACCTTCTGTGCCGTATTTTTTGCCCGGCGGCGCTGCGCTTGCACGGGCCTACGGGCTTTGTAGGCCGGGTAAGCGAAGCGCCACCCGGCGAACAGACGACACTATTCCTTATTCTTCTGCTCAATCGACGCCAGAATCCCGCGCAGGATGTTCAGCTCCTGGCTTTCCGGACGCGCGCGGGTGAACATACGGCGCAGCTTGTTCATCACCTGACCCGGGTGGCCTTCACGGATAAAGCCGGTTGAGAGCAGCGTCTGCTCCAGATGACCGTAGAAGCGCTCGAGGTCGTCCACCAGCGGGTAGGCCGTCTCTTCTTTAGGTTCCACCGGTTTCTCCTGCGTCGCCAGCCATGCCATGCGCACTTCGTAGGCGATCACCTGCACCGCCATCGCCAGATTCAGCGAGCTGTATTCCGGGTTGGCGGCAATCGCCACATGATAGTGACACTTCTGTAATTCCTCGTTGGTCAGGCCAACGCGTTCACGGCCAAACACCAGCGCAACCGGCGCCTGTTCCGCTTCTGAGATGCTTTTCAGGCCGCATTCGCGCGGGTCCAGCATCGGCCAGGGCAGCGTACGGGAGCGCGCGCTGGTCCCCACCACCAGGCTGCAACCGGCCAGGGCTTCATCCAGGGTGTCCACGATCTGCGCATTCCCGATCACGTCGCTGGCGCCGGCCGCCAGAGCAATAGCCTGAGAGTCTGGTTTCACCAGCGGATTCACCAGCCACAGGTTCGTTAAGCCCATGGTTTTCATAGCGCGGGCCACAGAGCCCATGTTGCCGGTGTGCGATGTTTCGACCAGCACGATTCGAATGTTTTGCAGCATAATTTTTAAATGTCTGGATTCAGTGTCTGAAGAATATTCGGGCATATTATCATAAACGAGAGACATAATCCGATCCCGCTGCTATACTCTGCGCCGATTTTCCTGTTCTTTAACATCCAGTGAGAGAGACCGATGCATCCGATGCTGACCATCGCCGTGCGCGCAGCGCGCAAGGCGGGTAATGTAATTGCCAAACACTACGAAACCCCAGACTCCGTAGAAACCAGCCAGAAAGGCAGCAATGATTTCGTGACGAACGTAGATAAAGCCGCAGAAGCGATTATTATCGAAACGATCCGCAAATCTTACCCGCAGCACACCATCATCACCGAAGAAAGCGGTGAACATGAAGGTACCGATCAGGATGTTCAATGGGTTATCGATCCACTGGATGGCACCACCAACTTCGTCAAACGCCTGCCACACTTCTCTGTGTCTATCGCAGTACGCATCAAAGGCCGTACTGAAGTCGCCGTTGTTTACGATCCAATGCGTAACGAACTGTTCACCGCGACCCGCGGTCAGGGCGCGCAGCTGAACGGCTACCGTCTGCGTTGCAGCAATGCACGCGATCTGGACGGCACGATTCTGGCGACCGGCTTCCCGTTCAAGGCGAAGCAGCACGCAACCACTTATATGAATATCCTGGGCAAGCTGTTCACCGAATGCGCGGACTTCCGTCGCACCGGCTCTGCTGCACTGGATCTGGCCTACGTCGCGACCGGCCGCGTTGACGGTTACTTTGAGCTGTCTCTGAAGCCGTGGGACTTCGCGGCGGGCGAGCTGATCGCTCGTGAAGCAGGCGCGATTGTTTGCGACTTCACCGGCGGCCATAACTATATGTCTACCGGCAACATCGTTGCAGGTAACCCGCGCGTTGTTAAAGCCATGCTGGCAAACATGCGTGATGAACTGAGCGATGCGCTGAAGCGTTAATTCAGTCTGTTAAGCCCGGTGGCGCCACGCTTACCGGGCCTACAACACGCCTCAGATACGGCTAGAAAGGCCGCAACCCCCTACCCACCGGCACCGCACTCATCCACATTGTCACCGCCGCTACCAGCAGAATCACCCCGCCCGCCAGCGCCAGCGTCGTCCAGCCAACCTGTCGCCACAATACCGGCGTTTTATTGCCGCTGAGTTTTACCGCCAGCTGACGGAAGCTGTGCACCAGCAGGGCTAACGAAGAGATCGTCAGAGACGTTCCCGCCGCCATCGCCAGCGCCGAGAGCATGCCCCAGCCAAATACGCCTGTCACTTTGCTGAACAACAGCACCATGATTGCGCCCGAGCACGGACGCATCCCCATTGAGAGAACAATCATCAGGCGCGCACGCCAGTCCTCACTGTTCTGTAATTGTTCCTGCGTCGGCAGATGCTGATGCCCGCACCCGCAGTTTTCATGGTGAACGTGATGCGGTGTAAAGGATTTGAATTTTGGTTTTCGCAGCAACGCGCGCAATTTTTTCAGCGCCCGCCAGCAGAGGATCAGCCCCAGCACGCCTACCAGCGCGTAACTCCCCTTCTCCAGCCAGAAGCTGCTCATATGCAGCTGGCGGGCCGGCAGCTGTAGCAGCGAAAGGACGACCACGACCAGCGCAATCGCCACACCGCCCTGAAGTAAAGAAGAAGCCAGCGTCAGGCCGATACTCGATTTCAGCTTCGACGGATGCGTGGCAAGCCAGGTCGTGATGACGATTTTGCCGTGCCCCGGTCCCAGGGCATGCAGCACGCCATAGATAAAGCTGAACGCCAGAAGAGCGCCGCCCGCTTTGTTCGGATTTTCCGCCACGGCTTTCAGTAGACCGCTCATCTGCTGATTAACTTCCCGCTGCCAGAGGATGCTTTTCATCATCACCTGCGGCCATGCCTGCCACAGCCAGAGCGCGCCGCCAACCGCAAACAACAAAAAGAGCGCCAGAGGCCAGAGGTGCAGCCAGCGACGCGGCTTACTGACGGAAGAGGAGATCACTGACATTGTAACGTCACCTCCTGCGCAAACTGTTTACCTAACTCCATGTCTTCGGGGGGCGCATCCTCTTTATCAAGAGAAACGGCAAAGTTCAGCATCTCTTCGCTGGGTTTCGGGGTGTGCACGGCAATTTTGCAGCTTTTTTGCAGCGCGTCCGGCAGCCGTACGTCGCTGTCATTGTCATAGCGCATGTCGACATAGTAGGTTGGGTCAAACGTGGAAAACGTGTACTTCTGCCCGGCCAACGGTTGAGGGTGCGCCAGCGGAAGGATAAAGGTCAGCACCGCCTGATGTCCGTCGCGGGTCATACCGTACACCGTGGGACGGTTGAGAAACTTCACCTTTTGTCCGTTGTGCCAGAACTCGGTGAAATAGTGCTGGCCGAGTACGTTGGCCATGACTTCCGCCGCCAGCTTTTTCCAGATCTCATCGCCAGGCCTGGCGTTTCCGGCATCGTACAGCAGATCGGCGGAGGTGATTTCATCCATCGTCCAGCGCATTTTCAGGCCGCTGAGCTGCGTGCCGTCCGTCACCAGTTCGGTTTTCAGGCTGATAAAACTGTGAGGATGTGCGCCGGCGGCACAAGTGAAAACCGCCAAAAATAACGCTACCGCGCTTTGTTTAACTATTTGCATCTGTTCCTCACGTCAAAAATTCTGTGATGTTCGCCAGCAATCCTGAGTGAAAGGCCTGCCGGTGCGCTTTTCAGCGCCCATCCTTTAGCTATTCTTATCAAACATTCACACTGGATACCCGACAGATGATGACGACGCTTGAAATTCCATCTGTGCTTTCCAGTTCGCAGCGCCGCTGCCAGGTGCTTTTGATGCTTTACCTGCCCGATGCTGCCATCACCGCACAGAGCATAATCGCTGCCAACGGCGTGGACGACGTCATGGCACGGCAAGATATAGCCGAGACGCGCGATGAAATCCAGCGCTATCATCGGCTTGATATCGTCACGCACCATGATGGCTGCTACCGAATTGAGGGTTCCGCCCTTAATCAACGTTTGTGCCTGCTGCACTGGCTGCGCAGGGCACTTCGGCTCTGTCCACATTTTGTCGCCCAACAGTTTACCCCTGCCTTAAAAACCGCGCTTAAACAGCACGGCATTGCCCGCCCGCTTTATGACGATGCGAACCTTCGGGCGCTTATCAACTTTTGCGCGCGCAAGCTTCAGCGCCAGTTTGAGTCCCGCGACGTACAGTTTTTACAGCTTTATCTGCAATATTGTCTGATTCAGCATCATCTGGGCAATACGCCAGAGTTTTCGCCCGTTCAGCGCAGCTGGACGCAGTCCCGAGGGGAATACTTTACGGCGCAGGAAATTGTCCGCCACTGGAAACGGCGCGTCCCGCAGGGAACGCACAGCGATGAACAGCTGTTCCTGGCGCTGCTGTTTATGATGCTTCGCACACCCGACCCGGTGATGGATAAACACCAGCAGGATCAGCGCCTGCGTCGCGCCATCGTGCGTATGATTGCCCGTTTCCGGGCGCAAACCGGGATGAACTTCAGCGATGAGCAAGGGCTGACCGATCAGCTTTATATTCATCTGGCTCAGGCGCTGGACCGCTCCTTATTTGACATCGGCATCGACAACAGCCTGCCGGAAGAGATCCACCGTTTATACCCCCGGCTGCTGCGCACCACTAAAGAGGCACTGTTTGAGCTGGAAGCCGAATTTGGTCTGCGATTCTCCGGTGAAGAGATGGCTCTGGTGGCGGTGATTTTTGGTGCCTGGCTGATGCAGGAGACCGACCTGCATGAAAAACAGGTGGTCCTGTTAACGGGGGAAGATAAAGCCTGTGAAGCGTTAATTGAGCAGCAGCTTCGCGAGCTGACGCTGCTGCCGCTCAATATTCGTTATCTTAGCCTGGAGGCGTTTAAGAAGGAGGGCGCCCCCCGCGAGGCAGCGCTGGTCATTACGCCTTATCCAACCGCCCTGCCGCTGTTCTCGCCGCCGCTCATTCATGCCGTTGAGGCCCTGAACACGCAGCAGCAGGAACATATTCGCGTTATGCTCGAATCATAGTTACGAGCGAGCAGCCACCTTTGGGCGGATGACGATGGCAGGTAAAGCGACCAGCGCCATCACCCAGAACACACCGTGCCCCAGGTGCTGATAGAGGAAACCGGCAAATACGGTCATCACCGCAATACTGCCGCCCATCGCCACCGCTGAATAGACCGCCTGAAGACGAATAACGTCCCCACCCTCTCGCGCCGCGATGTAGCGCATCGCCGCCAGATGGCACACGGTGAAGGTTCCGCAGTGCAGAATTTGCGCCACAATCAGCCACGGCAGCTCAGTCGTCCAGCCCATGATGCCCCAGCGCACCACGCCGCAAACGGCGGAAAGCAGCAGCAGGTCACGCGCCCCGAAACGACGGAAAAGTTTTTGGCTCAGCGCGAAGATAATGACCTCCGCCACCACGCCGAGCGACCACAGGTAGCCTACCGCAGAAGCCGAGTAGCCCGCCCCCTGCCAGTAGATGGCGCTGAAGCCGTAATAGGCCGCATGTGCCCCCTGGAGCAGACAGACGCAGGCCAGGAAACGCCAGCTTTGCGCCACCAGCGAGCGCCAGGCGGGCCAGCCGGCGCTCTCCTGATGGCGGCTTTCGCCCTGCGGCATTACCGACGGACGCAGCAACATACCGAGCAGCATCGAGGCGATGCCGAGCGTTAACAGCGCCAGAATGGCACGATAGTCATAGAGGCTGACCAGTTTCCCGACCAGCGCAGAGCCGATCACGAAGGCAATCGATCCCCACAGGCGCACCCGGCCATAGTCCATGATGATCTGCTTTTGCCAGGTGTTCGCCAGGGCATCCGTCAGCGGCACCAGCGGGGAGAAGAACAGATTAAAGCCAACCATTACCACCATCAGCCAGGCAAACTGATGGCTGACCCAGAAGCAGGCCGCAAAGACCAGCGTCAGCAGGGCCAGAATTCGCACCGCTTTAATCAGTAAGGAGGGATCGCTGACGCGGGGCGCAATCAGCAGGCTACCCAGGAAACGTGCCACCAGCCCCGCGCCCAGCAGGATGCCAATGGTCTCAGGCGTCAGACCAATTCCCTTGAGCCAGACGCTCCAGAAAGGCAAAAAAATACCGTAACTAAAGAAATAGGTGAAATAGCTGAGCGCCAGCCAGCGCGTGGAATGCAAGACCATGAATCCCTCCCGAAATGGAGGCGATAGTCTGGCGTTAATCCCTGACTTTAGCAAGTCGTTAGCGCGCTATAAATTAACGATAAATTAACATCATGGACAGCCGGTCGGCGTATGGCGAGAGCGGCAAAATTGTATTACGTTTAAAGAACATCGCCTGAAGAGGTCGTTTGCCATGAACAACTTACGTTATTTCGATTTCGGCTCCTCTCGTTCTTTCCTGCTTTTAATTGCCCGCATTGCTATTGTGGTCCTGTTTATTATTTTCGGTTATCCCAAGCTGACGGGGTTTAGCGGCACCGTTCAGTATATGACGTCGCTCGGCGCCCCCATGCCCATGTTGGCCGCCATTGTTGCGGTGGTGATGGAAGTCCCCGCCGCGATTCTGATCGTGCTGGGCTTTTTCACCCGCCCCCTCGCGGTGATCTTTGTCTTCTATACGCTGGGAACGGCGGTGATTGGTCACCACTACTGGGATATGACGGGCGATGCGGTTCTGCCAAATATGATTAACTTCTACAAAAATGTAAGTATCGCTGGCGGCTTTATTTTGCTGGCGATTACCGGGCCGGGGGCCATCTCCCTCGACCGACGTTAGCCCATAAAAAAAGGCCGCATGAGCGGCCTTTTTCAGTTCTGCGACGCAGAGAATTATGCGTACACCGGGAAGCGTGCGCAGATGTCCAGAACTTTACCTTTAACGCGCTCGATAACCGCGTCGTCATTGATGTTGTCCAGAACGTCACACATCCAGCCCGCCAGCTCTTTCACTTCCGCTTCTTTAAAGCCACGGCGAGTTACGGCCGGAGAACCGATACGGATACCGGAAGTCACGAACGGGCTCTTCGGATCGTTTGGCACGCTGTTTTTGTTGACGGTAATGTTGGCGCGACCGAGGGCTGCGTCAGCTTCTTTACCGGTCAGGTTCTTATCAACCAGGTCCAGCAGGAACAGGTGGTTTTCAGTCCCGCCAGAGACCACTTTGTAGCCACGGTTCAGGAACACTTCCACCATCGCTTTGGCGTTTTTAGCAACCTGCTGCTGATAAACCTTGAACTCTGGCTCCATCGCTTCTTTCAGCGCGACGGCTTTCGCGGCAATAACGTGCATCAGCGGGCCGCCCTGGGCGCTTGGGAACACGGCGGAGTTCAGCTTTTTGTACAGCTCTTCGTCACCGCCTTTCGCCAGGATCAGACCACCGCGTGGACCCGCCAGGGTTTTGTGGGTAGTGGTGGTCACAACGTGCGCATGTGGAACCGGGTTCGGGTAAACGCCTGCCGCAATCAGACCGGCAACGTGCGCCATGTCGACGAACAGGTACGCACCGATGCTGTCAGCGATTTCACGCATTTTTGCCCAGTCAACGATGCCGGAGTAAGCAGAGAAGCCACCGATGATCATCTTCGGCTTGTGCTCTTTGGCCTGCTTCGCCATGTCTTCATAGTCAATTTTACCGGACTCATCAATACCGTAAGGGATGATGTTGTACAGTTTGCCAGAGAAGTTAACCGGGGAGCCGTGAGTCAGGTGGCCGCCCTGCGCCAGGTTCATACCCAGAACGGTATCGCCCGGCTGCAACAGCGCGGTGTAAACAGCGAAGTTAGCCTGAGAGCCAGAGTGCGGCTGGACGTTCGCGTAGTCAGCGCCAAAGAGTTCTTTCGCACGGTCAATCGCCAGCTGCTCAACGATATCAACGTATTCGCAACCGCCGTAGTAGCGCTTGCCCGGATAACCTTCAGCATATTTGTTGGTCAGCTGAGAACCCTGCGCCTGCATTACGCGCGGGCTGGTGTAGTTTTCGGAGGCGATCAGTTCGATGTGCTCTTCCTGACGTACTTTTTCCTGCTCCATAGCCTGCCACAGTTCGGCATCATAATCGGCAATGTTCATTTCACGCTTTAACATCCGCATCTCCTGACTCAGCTAACAAGTAAATTTTTGGCCTGAAAAGGCAGTCCTGTTGGACGACGGGCAACAGTATAACTGAATAGTTCTGCGATAACAGGTCTTGACAAACGATTTTACGCAAACGTTTACCTCCACGCCACGCAAGGGTTTGAGCAATAAAGCTCTCGCCATTTTCAACGGATTTCTTTTCAGCTTTGTGATGCATATTTTTCACGATGCAAAGAACCATTTACATTGCAGGGGTATTTTTATAAGATGCATCTAAAATACATCATTAAAGTAACATCAGAAGGAAGCTGCTATGCTCGACGCCCAAACCATCGCTACCGTGAAAGCCACAATCCCCCTGCTGGTTGAAACGGGTCCTAAACTGACCGCCCATTTCTACGATCGCATGTTCGCGCATAACCCGGAGCTCAAAGAGATTTTCAACATGAGCAACCAGCGTAACGGCGATCAGCGCGAAGCGCTGTTTAACGCTATTGCCGCCTATGCCAGCAACATCGAAAACCTGCCGGCTCTGCTGCCTGCGGTGGAAAAAATCGCCCAGAAGCACACCAGCTTCCAGATCAAACCTGAGCAGTACAACATCGTCGGCAGTCACCTGCTGGCAACACTGGACGAAATGTTCAGCCCGGGCCAGGAAGTGCTGGATGCCTGGGGTAAGGCCTATGGCGTGCTGGCAAACGTATTCATCAACCGTGAAGCGCAGATCTACAGCGAAAACGCCAGCAAGAATGGCGGCTGGGAAGGCACGCGCGCCTTCCGCATCGTCGAGAAAACCCCGCGCAGCGCACTGATCACCAGTTTTGAGTTTGAGCCAGTGGACGGTCAGCCGGTTGCCTATTACCAGCCGGGCCAGTATCTGGGCGTCTGGCTGAAGCCTGAAGGCTTCCCGCACCAGGAGATTCGCCAGTACTCCCTGACCCGCAAGCCAGACGGCAAAGGCTATCGCATTGCGGTTAAACGTGAGGAAGGCGGTCAGGTATCCAACTGGCTGCATAACGAAGCCAGCGTGGGCGACGTGGTCCATCTGGCGGCACCGGCGGGCGATTTCTTTATGGCCGTTGAAACGAATACCCCGGTGACGCTGATCTCCGCAGGCGTAGGTCAGACGCCAATGCTGGCGATGCTGGATACGCTGGCGAAAGCAAACCACAGCGCGCAGGTTAACTGGTTCCACGCGGCGGAGAACGGTGATGTGCACGCCTTTGCGGATGAAGTCAAAGCGCTTGGAGCGACCCTGCCGCGTTTCACCGCGCATACCTGGTATCGCCTGCCGACGGAGGCAGACCGCGCAGCGGCTCGTTTCGACAGCGAAGGCCTGATGAATTTAGGGCAGCATGAAGGGGCGTTCAGCGCACCGGGGATGCAGTTCTACGTTTGTGGGCCAGGAGCGTTTATGCAGTATGCCGCGAAGCAGCTGGTAGACCTGGGCGTGAATAAAGACAACATTCATTACGAATGTTTCGGCCCGCATAAAGTGCTGTAATCGCCCGGCGGCGCTGCGCTTGCACGGGCCTACGAAGGGTTTTTTAGGCCGGGTACGCGCAGCGCCACCCGGCAAGAATGTTAAATCGCCGCGTCGTCTTCTTCGCCGGTACGGATACGGATCACGCGCGCCACGTCAAAGACGAAGATTTTCCCGTCGCCAATTTTACCGGTCTGCGCCGTGCGGATGATGGTATCCACACAGGTATCGACGATATCATCGCTCACCACGATCTCGATTTTCACTTTCGGCAGAAAGTCCACCATGTACTCTGCGCCACGGTATAGCTCGGTGTGGCCCTTCTGACGACCAAAACCTTTCACTTCAGTTACGGTCATCCCGGTGATGCCTACTTCTGCCAGCGCTTCACGTACATCATCCAGTTTGAAAGGTTTAATAATCGCATCAATCTTTTTCATGGTGGGTCCTTAAACTCTTGCCAGTAAGCAGCCTCGTAATCGGTTGCTCACAGTATCATATTCAGGCGAATTTTGCGGTATTACTCTTTAAAATCGTTCGCTTCCAGCTCGTGGCGTGAGAGCAATTTATAAAACTCGGTACGGTTACGCCCGGCCATGCGCGCCGCGTGGGTCACGTTGCCTTTGGTGATTTGCAGCAGCTTACGCAGATAGTTCAGCTCGAACTGGTTTCGCGCTTCCGCAAACGTCGGTAAGGCCGTGTTTTCCCCCTCGAGCGCCTGCTCCACCAGCGCATCGCTGATCACCGGCGATGACGTCAGCGCCACGCACTGCTCAATCACGTTCACCAGCTGGCGTACGTTGCCCGGCCAGCTTGCGGTCATCAGGCGTTTCATCGCATCGGTGGAGAACGCGCGCACAAATGGTTTGTGGCGGTCAGCGGCCTGGCGCAAAAGGTGATTTGCCAGCAGCGGGATATCTTCCGCACGCTCGGCCAGCGCCGGGATTTTAAGGTTGACGACATTCAGTCGATAGTAAAGATCTTCACGGAACTCGTTGCGCGCCATCACCTTGGGTAAATCGCGATGGGTAGCGGAAATAATACGCACGTTGATATCGATATCGCGGTTGCTGCCAAGCGGACGCACTTTTCGCTCCTGCAACACGCGCAGCAGTTTGACCTGCAACGGCGCGGGCATATCGCCAATTTCATCAAGAAACAGCGTGCCCCCCTCAGCCGCCTGGAACAGCCCTTCACGGCTGCTCACCGCGCCGGTAAAGGCGCCGCGGGCATGGCCGAAGAGCTCAGACTCAAGCAGCTGTTCCGGCAGCGCGCCACAGTTGATGGCAATAAAGGCATTTTTACTGCGCGGGCTGGCGTTGTGGATAGCCTGGGCCAGGATCTCTTTCCCGGTCCCGCTCTGGCCGTTGATCAGCACGCTAACGTCGGATTGCGCCACCATCCGCGCCTGTTCCAGCAGGCGCAGCATCACAGGGCTACGCGTCACGATGGATTCACGCCAGGCGTCGTCGCCGGATGGCGCCGCATGCTCAAGGGCGCTGTCGATTGCTTTATAGAGGGCGTCTTTATCCACTGGTTTGGTGAGGAAGCTGAATACCCCCTGCTGCGTCGCGGCCACCGCATCAGGAATAGATCCGTGAGCGGTGAGGATAATCACCGGCATCCCGGGCTGCTGCTTCTGGATCTCCGTGAACAGTTGCAGGCCATCCATTTCATCCATGCGCAAATCACTGATCACCAGATCGATTTTCTCGCGGCTGAGCACTTTCAGCCCCTCCTGCCCGCTTTCAGCGGTGACCACGCTGTAGCCTTCGCTGACCAGACGCATTCCCAGCAGCTTTAACAGCCCGGGATCGTCATCCACCAGTAACAGATGGGCAGGTTTACGGCTTGTCATGGCTTCACATCCTCTTGTTTCGGCGTCTCACTGTCTGGCGTCGTGGCAGAGTTGCCTTTCGACCCATCGGGCAGATAGCTGCCTGCCGGCTTACGCGTCGAGAGCTGTCTTTCGATATCGGTCAGATTTTCGAGCTTGCGGGTGGTGGTTTCCAGCTGCTCGCGCAGCGACTCCTGCTGCTGGCGAAGCGCATCAAGCTCGCTGTCGCTCGACTGCTGCAATTTGCTGTAGCGGAAACGCTCTTCAGACAGTTGTAATTGCAGGGTTTGTCCATCCCGCCAGAGCTGATAGACCGGGCGCACCTGCGGGGGAATATTGATCACGTAAGTATCCAGCCGCGTCACGTTGGCGCGGCGTTCGACAGGCGTGATTCTGGCATCCGCCATCACGATCCCACGTTTAAACGCGTCCTGCCAGGTATCGTCCACCAGCATCGCCGCCTGGGCACGGGCCTCGGCGGGCGCCAGCCGCTGGGCGCAGTCTATTCCGCGCAGCCAGAACAGCGGATTGGATTCAACATCACGCCCCGACAGGTTCCAGATATCATCGCAACGTGTTGAAAGGAAATCGGCCAGCTGTTTTTGCGGCCATTTATCTTCCTGTTTGTGGCTAATTGCACTTTTCGGCGCATGGGTTACACAGCCGGCCAGCAGTAAGCAGGGCAGGCTCAGGCGCACATTTTTGCTGGAAAACACCGCGCGCAGTGCGCGGTAAAAGACGTGTGACATACTCACCAGGTTGTTATTCATTTCATTGATTTTTCCGGCTCAAGAGGCAGTTCGATACGAAAACAGACATCGGCGCGTTCATCACTCACGATGTTAAGCTCACCCTGCATGCGTCGTATGCAGTCGCGGGCAATACTCAGCCCCAGACCACTTCCTTTTACCGCACCTTTTCGCTGATGACTCCCCTGGAAGAAGGGCTCAAAGATCATCGTTTTTTCATCATCCGGAATCGGGCTTCCCGTATTCGCTACGTCAATAAATACCCGCGAACCGTTGTTATTGCTTCTGATATAAATGGTACCGGATTCAGTACCATAGTGCACCGCATTGGAATAAAGATTATCCAGTACGCTCATCAACAGCATCGGCTCTGCCAGGCAGGAAGGCGCATTGAGATCCACCTGGGTATGCATCATTTTAGCTCTTGCTGGCAGGCTATGGGCGGAGATCACCATGTCCACCAACGGTTCAATCTCAACGCTTTCAAGCACCACAGCACCATCCGCCAGCTTGCGGTTATAGTCCAGCAGTTGTTCAATAAGTTTTTGTAAATTGCGGCTACTGGCATCCAGAATCGCCACGATCTCTTTTTGCTCAGGGGTTAACGGCCCCGCTACTTCGTCTGCCAGCAGCTCCGTGCCTTCACGCATACTGGCCAGCGGTGTTTTGAGTTCGTGTGAGATATGGCGCAGGAACTGATGACGCTGCGATTCCAGCCACGCCAGGCGTTCAGAAAGCCAGATGATACGCTGACCGACCGAGCGCAGCTCGCGCGGGCCTTTAAAAACAACCGTATCCCCGAGAGATTTGCCCTCCCCCAGGCGGTTAATCATCCGCTGGATCCCCTTTACGGGGCCGATAATCATGCGGGTAAAGAGCAGTACCAGCCCAAGGCTGACGAGGAACAGCACCAGCGCCTGCCAGCCGAAGAACTGGCCGCGCTCGGCAATCTCCTGCTGGAGTTGCTGGCCACGGGAAAAGATAACCGTACGGGTGGACTGCACCATCTCCGTATTGGCGTTCGCGAAGGCTTCAAGTCGGGCGGCGGCGGCGGCATCAGGACCGCTGTTTTTGCACTGGAGCTGCGCCAGATCGTTCAGATCCTGACGCAGCGCCTGATAGAGTTTGTCATCCGGCAAGACCCCGGCATGGGCATCCAGCATTTCGCTGTAGCGTTTACGCTGGTTCTGATAAACCCTCTCCAGCGTGCGGTCGTCCAGCACGCAATACTGGCGATAGCTACGCTCCATCTCCAGCGCGGCGTTGGTCATTGCCTCGCTACGGCGGGCATCAATAAGCGTGGTGCGGTTAGTCAGGGCCGCCTGGGCACTTAACGCATTCAGGCTTTGCCATGCCTGCCACGCCAGAACCAGCAAAGGTAGCAGGATCAGCAGGAAGGCCATCATAACGAGCTGTCGCAGGGAGCGAGGGAAAGCGGGCCAGCGTTTCAACACATTACTCTCATCATCCGGGTTTGAGGAGAGCGTAACTGAGTCTGCCCTTCAGATACAACAAAGCCGGGTAAAAACCCGGCTTTGTCATGGAATAAGGCGGTGCCTAACTCGACGTTTCGCCCTGGCCTGATAAAGCATTGCAATAATCAGTAGTTGGACGGCAGGCACCTTTTTGTGCGTCATTCGAAGTTTATGTAGCACGTCCCGAAGGGGCTGACATAAGAAGGTGAATGAGCCACTGGTTACTATTATGCAACGCGCGTGCCAGATTGCAAAAATTGATACTATCCTTATGATTAATAATCATTTTATTATTAAAATGCATTGATTGTCAGGTGAATGATTTCCAGGCTAAGTGTCGCTATTAAGCAACACCTTAACGGGAACCCGTCCTGACATATATAAATCAATAAGTTAAATGTCTCTTATTGGAGACACTCAACCCAGAGGATTGTCGCGATTTTGCGACAGGTACAAAAAAGCCCGGTGGCGCTCGCGCTTACCGGGCCTACAGTCAGGGCGTTGAAACTTAACCCAGTTGTTTACGCGCGTTGCGGAAAATGCGCATCCACGGGCTGTCCTCGCCCCAGTTTTCCGGGTGCCAGGAGTTGCTCACGGTACGGAAGACACGTTCCGGGTGCGGCATCATGATCGTCACCCGACCGCTTTCGCTGGTGACGGCGGTAATGCCATTTGCCGAACCGTTCGGGTTAGCCGGATAGGTTTCGGTGACCTTGCCGAAGTTATCAACAAAGCGCAGCGCTACAAGTCCTTTGCTTTCAAGCTGAGCCAGGTGCGCCGCATCACGCACTTCAACCTGACCTTCACCGTGCGAAACCGCGATTGGCATCTGTGAACCGACCATTCCCTGCAACAGCAGAGACGGGCTTTGGGTCACTTCTACCAGGCTGAAGCGCGCTTCGAAGCGGTCAGACTGGTTACGCACAAAGCGCGGCCAGGCTTCGCTGCCCGGGATCAGCTCGCGCAGGTTAGACATCATCTGACAGCCGTTACACACGCCCAGCGCCAGCGTCTGCGGACGATGGAAGAAGGTTTCGAACTCGTCACGCACGCGGCTGTTGAACAGAATAGACTTCGCCCAGCCTTCGCCCGCGCCCAGCACGTCACCGTAGGAGAACCCCCCGCAGGCGACCAGCGCCTGGAAATCATCCAGCCCGGTACGCCCGGCCAGCAGGTCGCTCATGTGGACGTCGATGGCGTCAAAGCCCGCCCGGTGGAAGGCCGCCGCCATCTCAACGTGGGAGTTAACGCCCTGCTCGCGCAGCACGGCTACTTTCGGACGCGCGCCGGTCGCAATGTACGGCGCGGCAATGTCTTCGTTAATGTCGAAGGAGAGCTTCACGTTCAGGCCAGGATCGTTGTCGTTCGCCTTCGCGTTGTGTTCCTGATCGGCGCATTCCGGGTTGTCACGCAGGCGTTGCATCTGCCACGTGGTTTCCGCCCACCACATACGCAGCGTGGTGCGGCTTTCGCTGAACACCGCGTGGCCGTCGGCTTCAATCACGAAACGGTCGCCCTGCACCGCTTTACCGAGATAGTGTACGCAGTCTGCCAGACCGTGCTGCGCCAGAATCGCTTCCACCGCGTCGCGATCTGCGGCGCGTACCTGAATGACGGCACCCAGCTCTTCGTTAAACAGCGCCGCCAGGCGGTCTTCGCCAAGCGTGGCAATGTTTGCTTCAACGCCGCAGTGACCGGTGAAGGCCATCTCTGCCAGCGTCACCAGCAGGCCACCATCGGAACGGTCGTGGTAGGCCAGCAGCTTACGCTGCGCCACCAGCGCCTGAATTGCGTCGTAGAAGCCTTTCAACTGGGCGACGTCGCGCACGTCGGCTGGCTTATCGCCGAGCTGGCGGTAAACCTGCGCCAGCGCGGTGGCGCCCAGTGCGTTATGGCCTTTGCCGAGGTCAATCAACAGCAGGGCGTTATCTTCAGTGGAAAGCTGCGGCGTAACGGTATGACGCACGTCTTCCACGCGCGCAAACGCGGTGATCACCAGCGACAGCGGAGAGGTCATCTCGCGCTGCTCGTTACCTTCCTGCCAGCGGGTTTTCATCGACATGGAGTCTTTACCCACCGGAATGGTCAGGCCGAGCGCAGGACACAGCTCTTCACCCACCGCTTTCACCGCTTCGTACAGGCCGGCATCTTCGCCCGGGTGACCGGCAGCGGCCATCCAGTTCGCGGAAAGTTTGATGCGTTTGATATCGCCAATCTGCGTCGCGGCGATGTTGGTCAGCGCTTCACCGACCGCCAGACGGGCAGAAGCGGCGAAGTCCAGCAGCGCCACTGGTGTGCGTTCGCCCAGCGCCATCGCTTCGCCGTAGTAGCTGTCGAGGCTCGCGGTGGTCACAGCGCAGTTAGCGACCGGGATCTGCCACGGGCCGACCATCTGATCGCGCGACACCATACCGGTCACGGTACGGTCGCCGATGGTCACCAGGAAGGTTTTCTCTGCCACGGCAGGCAGGTGCAGCACGCGGTTAACCGCTTCTGCCACGGTGATGCCCTGGCGATCCAGCGCTTTGCCCGCCGCTTTGCGAGTCTGCACGTCGCGGGTCATCTTCGGCGTTTTGCCGAGCAGCACGTCCAGCGGCAGATCGATCGGCTGGTTGTCAAAGTGGGTGTCGCTTAAGGAAAGGTGCTGCTCTTCGGTCGCTTCACCGATGACCGCATACGGCGCGCGCTCGCGGCGGCACAGCTCGTCAAACAGCGGCAGCTGATCGGCGGCAACCGCCAGCACGTAGCGCTCCTGGGATTCGTTACACCAGATTTCCAGCGGGCTCATGCCCGGCTCATCGCTCAGGATATCGCGCAGGTTGAAGCGTCCGCCGCGACCGCCGTCGCTCACCAGCTCAGGCATGGCGTTAGAGAGTCCACCCGCGCCCACGTCGTGGATGAACAGAATCGGGTTGGCATCGCCGAGCTGCCAGCAGCGGTCGATCACTTCCTGACAACGGCGCTCCATTTCCGGATTGTCGCGCTGCACGGACGCGAAGTCGAGATCCGCATCAGACTGACCGGAAGCCATAGACGAGGCTGCCCCGCCGCCCAGACCGATGTTCATTGCCGGGCCGCCGAGCACGATCAGCTTCGCGCCGACGACGATCTCGCCTTTCTGCACATGATCGGCGCGAATGTTGCCGATCCCGCCCGCCAGCATGATCGGTTTGTGGTAGCCGCGCAGCTCTTCGCCGTTGTGGCTGTCCACTTTCTCTTCGTAGGTACGGAAGTAACCGTTCAGCGCCGGACGACCAAATTCGTTGTTGAACGCCGCGCCGCCCAGCGGGCCTTCGGTCATGATATCCAGCGCGGTGACAATGCGCTCTGGCTTGCCGAAGTCTTCTTCCCACGGCTGCTCAAAGCCCGGAATACGCAGGTTGGAAACGGAGAAACCGACCAGACCCGCTTTTGGTTTCGCGCCGCGACCGGTCGCACCTTCGTCACGGATTTCACCGCCGGAGCCGGTCGCTGCACCCGGCCACGGGGAGATCGCCGTCGGGTGGTTGTGGGTTTCCACTTTCATCAGGATATGCGCAGGCTCCTGGTGGAAGTCATAGCGCCCCGCTTCGCGGTCGGCGAAGAAGCGGCCCACCTCGGAACCTTCCATCACCGCGGCGTTGTCTTTATAGGCAGACAGCACGTGGTCAGGGGTTTGCTCCATGGTGTTTTTGATCATTTTGAACAGCGACTTCGGCTGCTGTTCGCCGTCGATAATCCAGTCGGCGTTGAAAATCTTGTGGCGGCAGTGCTCGGAGTTGGCCTGCGCGAACATATACAGTTCGATGTCGTTCGGGTTGCGATTCAGCTTAACGAATGCATCCTGAAGGTAGTCGATTTCATCTTCTGCGAGCGCCAGACCAAGACGCAGGTTTGCGTCGATCAGCGCCTGACGCCCCTGCCCCAGCAAATCCACGCTCTGTACCGGCGCAGGCTGATGGTGGGAGAACAGTTTCTGCGCATCATCCAGAGAATCAAACACGCTCTCCATCATGCGGTCGTGCAGCTCTGCGGCAACCACCTGCCACTGCGCGTCGCTCAGGGTTGACGCTTCCACATAGTACGCCACACCGCGCTCCAGACGGTTAATCTGGCTCAGGCCGCAGTTGTGAGCGATGTCGGTGGCTTTGGAAGACCAGGGGGAGATGGTGCCAGGGCGTGGCGTGGCGAGGATTAATTTGCCGGTCGGCGTATGGCTGCTCAGGCTTGGGCCATATTTAAGCAGGCGTTCCAGCTGTACGCGCTCCTCTGCATTCAGGGGGGCGTTCAGGTCAGCAAAATGGACATACTCAGCGTAAATATTGCTTACCGGAAGGTCGGCCGCCTGAAAACGTGCCAGCAGTTTGTTAATACGGAAGGCAGACAGTGCAGGCGAACCACGCAGAATTTCCATCATAAGTCTCTCGTCTTCGAAGCGCCGGGGCGCTTACAGTGTGCGCAAGGGGGGAAAACGGGCGTCATTATAGAGAATCCTGAGCGCCGACGAAACCGTTTGCGTCGAAATAAAATCATCCTTTATGTTTAACAATAGATGTGACCTGTCTCTCTAATTGGTTGCCAACTGGCGCTACTTTGCGCAAAATGCCGCTCAATCAATGGCAAACTCTACTCTTAACATGACTACAGCACACTGAGGCAACCGGCGTCGCAGAGAATTAACTAATTGAAAAAATTAAAGATTAATTATCTGCTCATCGGCATTGTTACGTTGCTGCTGGCAGTGGCCCTCTGGCCGTCTATCCCCTGGTTCGGCAAGGCCGAAAACCGTATCGCCGCCATTCAGGAGCGGGGGGAGTTGCGCGTCAGTACCCTCTCCTCCCCGCTTATTTACGACGATATCAACGGTAAAACCATCGGTCTTGATTACGAACTGGCACAGCTGTTTGCGGACTATCTGGGCGTGAAGCTGAAAGTTACCGTGCGGCAGAACATCAACCAGCTGTTTGATGATTTGGACCATGACCGTGCCGATATTCTCGCCGCAGGTCTGGTGTACAACAGCGAACGCAGCAAAAACTATCAACCGGGCCCGACCTATTACTCCGTGTCGCAGCAGGTGGTTTATCGTGTGGGTAGCCTGCGCCCACGCTCACTGGCCGACATCACCGACCAGCAATTGACCATTGCGCCAGGCCATGTGGTGATTGACGATCTGCGGGCGTTGAAAGAGAAAAAATACCCGAACCTCAGCTGGACGGTCGATCCTAAACTCGGCACGACCGAATTACTGGAGCAGGTAAAAGATAAAAAACTGGCCTATACTATTGCTGATTCGGTGGCGATCAGCCTTTTCCAGCGCGTTCATCCTGAAATCGCCGTGGCGCTGGATGTGACCGACGAACAGCCGGTGACCTGGTTTACCCAGCTGGATGACGATCAAACCGTCTCTGCGGCTATGCTCGATTTCTTTAATTCCATCAATGAAGACGGCACCCTGGCGCGCCTGGAAGAGAAATATCTCGGTCACGGGGACGATTTTGATTACGTTGACACCCGCACTTTCCTGCGCGCGGTGGACAGCGTGCTGCCGGACCTGCAACCGCTGTTTGAGAAGTACGCCGAGGAGATTGACTGGAAGCTACTGGCGGCGATTTCCTACCAGGAATCGCACTGGGATGCTCAGGCCACCTCCCCCACGGGCGTGCGCGGGTTGATGATGCTGACCAAAAATACCGCCCAGAGCCTCGGCATCAGCGACCGGACCGATGCGGAACAGAGCATCAGCGGCGGCGCGCAGTATTTACAGGATATGATGGCGAAAGTGCCGGAGACGGTCCCGGAAGGGGAGCGGATCTGGTTTGCGCTGGCCGCCTATAACATGGGTTATGCGCACATGCTCGACGCGCGGGCGCTGACGGCGAAAACCAAAGGTAACCCGGACAGCTGGTCAGATGTAAAACAGCGCCTGCCGCTGCTTAGCCAGAAACAGTGGTACCAGAAGCTGACGTACGGCTATGCGCGCGGGCATGAAGCGTATGCCTACGTGGAAAATATTCGTAAGTACCAGATAAGCCTGGTGGGATATCTGCTGGAGAAAGAAAAAGAGGCGGCCGAGGCGCAACAGCTGGCTGAAAGCTATCCGGTGGTCGCACCGGACGAGCTTAATCATCCTGCGGTTTCAATTCTGCCTTTTGTTGCTTTTTCTGCTGCCGACGCATTCGAAAAAAGTCACTTAACAGACCCGAACATTCTGGTGCAAGTACCCCGCCGATAGTTTTCACCTGGTGGTTCATCCCCGGATGCCCAAATACGTCCATCAGTGAACCAGCAGCGCCCGTCTTTTCATCCCGCGCGCCAAACACCAGCGTACCGATTCGGCTGTGCACCATCGCCCCGGAGCACATTACGCACGGCTCAAGGGTGACATACAGGGTGGTATCAAGCAGACGATAGTTTTGCAGCACCAGTCCGCCCTGACGCAGCGCCATAATTTCAGCATGCGCGGTAGGATCGTGACGGCCAATCGGACGGTTCCACCCTTCCCCAATCACCTGATTGTTATGGACCAGTACCGCGCCCACGGGCACTTCGCCCTCGTCCCAGGCGCGCTGAGCCAGCGCCAGCGCATGGCGCATCCAGTATTCATGATTGTGTTCAGGGTTGGACAAGGGCTGATACTCCAGTCGAAAAGCGGGCGGCATTATACACAGCCGGTACAGATAAGACTATTCGAGTTGCTGAAGTTCGCCCAGAGGCGTGACGCGCCAGCGGTGCTGGCAAAAATAGAGCAGCGGGTTGTCCTGCTTGCTGTCGCTGTAGCCGCTGTACAGACGCAGCGGCGTACCGATGCGTTTCTCCAGCTGCACCACTTTTTCATGTCCGAGGCAGCGCATAGTCAGCACCCAGCCGCCGTAGCCGCGCGCGATTTGTGTCGCGATAAGATTCACGCGCGGCAGCCAGGGCGTATCAAAATAGACATGCTCCACCAGCGTCTGCGGGGAGCCGGTAATCAGCCAGATATCGGCATCGTTGGCGTCGAGATAGCTGGTCAGGCGCGCCTGTACCACGGGAAACGCGGCGACGTGCCCGCGAAACCAGTGCGCAAAATCCTGTTCGAGCTGCTTAAGGCGCGCTTCGCTATGACCAAACGTGCATCCCCAGAGCAGCAGGCTCATCGGCCAGCGCGCTGCACGGCCTTTCACCAGCAGCGCGATACCAATAACGGGTAACAGGGGTAATACCAGCAACGCGTTAAGGGGCTGGCGCCGCAGCAGGTAGCGCATAAAGGTGCCGAACATATCCTGCTGATGCAGCGTTCCATCCAGATCAAAAAAGACAACGCGACGCTCGTGACTGGCCAAACCTTACTCCTCTGGGTCGTTGAATCCTAACAGCCAGGTAAACAGGAACCCGGCGATCACCGCTACCAGATAGCCTAACAGATAGAGCATCACTTTTCCGGTCACGATGGTTAATGCCAGCGGTAAACCGGAGATCCCGAAGGTAATGACGGTCGCCACTTTCCAGTAGCTGATTAACGCCCCGCCCACCGCGCCACCGAGGCAGGCGGCCAGGAACGGCTTACCCAGCGGCAAGGTCACGCCGAAAATCAACGGTTCGCCGATACCGAGTAACCCGACCGGCAGCGCCCCTTTAATGACCTTTTTCAGACGCGCGTTGCGGGTTTTCATCAGCACCGCGATGGCCGCGCCGACCTGCCCAACGCCCGCCATCGACAGGATCGGCAGCAGTGCGTTATAGCCGTGCGCCTGTACCAGTTCGACGTGGATCGGCACCAGCCCCTGATGCAGACCGGTCAGCACTAACGGCAGGAAGGTCCCGGACAGCACGGCCCCCACCAGCAGCCCGCCGCGATCGATCGCCAGAGACGCGCCGTGGGCGATGGCTTCAGAGATCGCGCCGCCTAACGGTTGTAGCGCCACAATCGCCACGCTCCCGGTAATCAATGTGGTCAGCAGCGGGTTGAGGATCAGCTCAATCGAGCCTGGCAGCAACGCGCGCAGCTTTTTCTCGATCCAGCACATCAGAATGACCACCAGCAGCACGGCAATCACCCCACCTCGGCCAGGCTGAAGCGCCTCGCCAAACAGCGTAATCTGCGCCAGCTGCGGGCTGGAGAGGATACCCGCCATTACGCCGCCCATCGCCAGCGAGCCGCCGAACACTTTGGCCGTGTTTACCCCCACCAGAATGTTCATGATGGCAAACACCGCGCTGCCGAAAATCGCCAGAATACCCAGCAGGTTCGGATACTGGGTGGCGAAATTCCCGACAATATCCGGACGCTTGAGGATATTGATAATCCCAGTGATCAGCCCCGATGCGATAAACGCCGGGATCAGAGGAATAAAGACGTTTGCCAGCTGGCGCAGCGCATCGCTCATGGGGGCTTTGTATTTGGCTTTCGCCTGCGCTTTGGTGCGTTCCGCGTCGTCAAAGGCGGGAGCCGTTTCACTGCCCGTCATCAGGGCGCGCATGGCATCAACCACCTGCGCCGCTTTGCCCGGACCGACAATCAGCTGGTGCTGTTGCCCCTGTTTAACGTACCCGCTCACGCCGGGGAGCTGCTTCAGGCGCGTTAAATCAAGCTTTTCGTCGTTGTGCACCTCGACGCGTACACGCGTCATGCAGTTTTCCAGACGCTGAATATTTTTTTCCCCACCGATCCCAAGCAGGATGTCGCTGGCGAGCGCTGCTGTTTTGTCCATACACGCCTCTTATTGGTGTTCTAATGCCGCCCGTAAAAACCCGTGATGGGCTTCGAGCCTGGCTCTGGCCGCGGCTGCATCCAGCCCGGTTAATATCATCAGAATGGCGGGTTTAACGTCGTAATCGGTCTGTTTGAGTACCGCTTCCGCCTCTTCCCGACCTGCCCCTGTCGCCTCTATCACCATGCGGCAGGCTCTGTCCACCAGCTTGACGTTGGTGGCCTGCATATCCACCATCAGGTTTTGGTAGACCTTGCCGAATTTCACCATCGCGCCGGTGGAGATCATATTGAGCACCAGCTTCTGCGCGGTTCCCGATTTCAGGCGCGTGGAGCCGGTGAGCGCTTCCGGCCCGACGACCGGAGAGATGGCAATGGCAGCCACCTGCGCAATCGGCGAACCCGGGTTACAGGAGATGGCCACCGTGGTACATCCCGTCTGTCTTGCGTATTCCAGCCCACCAATGACGTACGGCGTACGACCAGAAGTCGCCAGCCCGACGACCAGATCCTGCGCGGTCAGGTTCAGCGCCCTGAGATCGTCTTCCCCAAGCTGTTTATTGTCTTCTGCCCCTTCCACCGCTTTCAGCAGCGCGCCGGGGCCACCGGCAATCAGGCCAACGACCAGACCATGCGGAACGCCAAAGGTCGGGGGACACTCTGAGGCATCCAGCACACCGAGGCGCCCACTGGTACCCGCCCCCATGTAAATAATGCGTCCTCCTGCTTTCAGAGCGTCGGCAGCGGCGTCTACGGCTTTCGCCACCTCGGGCAATGTCTCTTTGACTGCCAGCGCGACGAGGGTATCCTGTTGATTAAAGCGGTTTACCAGCTCCAGCGTGGACAGTGCATCAAGATCCATGGTTTGCGGGTTACGCGTTTCAGAAACAAGAGAGCCTAGATTCATGTTATTTACCTCTGGAATTTTTAATTCATAATAAACGCACTATAATGGAATATAAAATTCATTCAGGCGAGCAAAATTCGTATTTGCGCGGGTAATCACATTTTCGCCAGGAGACCGTATGAACTGTTTAATTCGTATTCGCCAGCGCTACGCAGGGTTTGCCCAGAGTGACAAAAAGCTGGCGGATTATTTACTTTCCCAGCCCGATCGCGCGCGACACCTCAGCTCCCAGCAGCTGGCAGGCGAAGCCGGGGTGAGCCAGTCGAGCGTGGTGAAATTTGCCCAGAAGATAGGCTATAAAGGCTTTCCGGCGCTAAAACTGGCGATCAGTGAAGCACTGGTAAGCAACCCTAATCCGCAGTCAATGCCGGTGCATAACCAGATCCGCGGCGACGATCCGATGCGTCTGGTCGGCGAAAAGCTGATCAAAGAGAACGTGGCGGCAATGCATGCCACGCTGGATGTGAACACGGAAGAGAAGCTGCTGGAAAGTGTAGCCATGCTTCGCGACGCGCGGCGTATTGTATTGACCGGGATCGGCGCCTCCGGACTGGTTGCGCGTAACTTTGGCTGGAAGCTGACAAAAATCGGCTATAACGCCATCGTTGAACAGGATATGCACGCGCTGCTGGCGACCGTGCAGGCCATGGATCCTGACGATTTACTGCTGGCCATCTCCTATTCCGGCGAGCGCCGTGAAATTAATATGGCTACCGACGAAGCCCTGCGCGTAGGAGGAAAAATTCTGGCGATTACTGGCTTCAGCCCGAATGCGCTCCAGCAGCGGGCCACCCGCTGTCTGTATACCATCGCCGAGGAACAGGCCACTCGCAGTGCGGCGATTTCGTCGACGAGTGCGCAGATGATGCTGACGGACCTGCTGTTTATGGCGCTGGTTCAGCAGGATCTGGAGCGTGCGCCAGAGCGTATTCGTCACAGCGAAGAGCTGGTAAAAAAACTGGTCTGAACAACGAATGAGCGTATAATGCCCGCCCTGTTTGTGATGTTTCTGAGAATTTCCTGATGGCGCTGTTAATCACCAAAAAATGCATCAACTGCGATATGTGCGAACCCGAATGCCCGAACGAGGCGATTTCGATGGGCGACAGCATTTATGAGATTAACAGCGACCGCTGCACCGAATGCATCGGCCACTATGAGACGCCGACCTGCCAGAAGGTGTGCCCCATTCCCAATACGATCTTAAAAGATCCGGCACACGTCGAGAACGAAGAACAGCTGTGGGATAAGTTTGTCCTGATGCACCATGCGGACAAAATTTAACTTTCGATAATCACCGTCGCACAGGCGTAGTGGCGTTCATCGGCAAGCGTTACGTGCATGTGCGCCACGCCCAGCTTTTCCGCCAGCTTAAGCGCCTCGCCCCATAAACGCAGACGTGGCTTACCCAGCTCATCGTTAAACACTTCAAACTGGTTAAACGCCAGGCCGTTACGAATGCCCGTGCCGAACGCTTTCGCCGCCGCCTCTTTTACCGCGAAACGCTTTGCCAGAAAGCGCACCGGCTGTTGATGCGCCTCCCAGATAGCCCATTCGTTATCGCTCAGCACGCGTCTTGCGAGGCGATCGCCGCTCCGGGCGATCACCGCTTCAATGCGGGCTATTTCAACGATGTCGGTGCCTAAGCCCAGAATAGCCATTACTGACGCGCTTCCAGCATCAGGCGCTTCATCTCGGAAACCGCTTCTTTAAGACCGCTCATCACCGCGCGGCCAATGATGGCGTGGCCGATGTTCAGCTCGTGCATTTCCGGCAGGGCAGCGATGGCTTTTACGTTGTGATAGGTCAGGCCGTGACCGGCGTTAACCTTCAGTCCCAGGCTCGCGGCGTAGGTTGCCGCTTTGGCGATTCGCTCCAGCTCTTTCGCCTGCGCTGCATCGTTTTCGGCATCGGCATAGCAGCCGGTGTGAATTTCAATATACGGCGCACCCACGTCGGCAGCGGCTTTAATCTGGGTGAAATCGGCGTCGATAAACAGAGAAACCAGGATACCGGCATCCGCCAGGCGTTTGCAGGCATCGCGCATTTTGTCGAGCTGCCCGGCCACATCCAGACCGCCTTCGGTGGTCACTTCCTGACGCTTTTCCGGCACCAGGCAGCAAAAATGCGGTTTGGTCTCGCAGGCAATCGCCAGCATCTCTTCGGTGACCGCCATCTCCAGATTCATGCGGGTGTCCAGCGTCTGACGCAGGATGCGCACGTCCCGGTCGGTGATGTGGCGACGATCTTCACGCAGGTGAACGGTAATGCCGTCGGCGCCAGCCTGCTCAGCGATAAACGCCGCCTGAACCGGATCGGGATACGCGGTACCGCGTGCATTACGTAACGTGGCGATGTGATCGATGTTGACGCCTAACAGTAATTCAGCCATGACAATCCTCGGTATTTTTGTTCATTTACCTTCTCCCTCCCCCTCCGGGAGAGGGCTGGGGTGAGGGGTAAAACATTAGCGTTTCGGCATAAACTGCCTGAATAATTCGCGGCTCTTTAAAGGTTTGCCCCCAAGATACGGCTTGAGCGCAATTCGGGTAAAGCGTTTTGCCGCACGCAGAGTATCGGCGTCCGGGAACTCGCGTTCATACAGTGCTCTGAGCTGGCGCCCGGTAAAGGTGCTGTTATCGACGACGACACTGGCAATAAAGCCCTTTTCCTCACGATAGCGATAGGTCATGGTGTCTTCTACCTCGTCTCCGCTTCCCGCACAGTGCAGAAAATCAACGCCGTAACCAAGGTGTCCGAGCAGCGCCAGTTCGAAACGACGCAGCACAGGCTCAGGGGTGCCGGTTGCGCCAGCAAGTGCCTGAATACAGTGCAGGTAATCAAAGAAAAGTTCAGAGAAGCGGGTCTCATGTTCAAGAACCCGTGAGATGAGTTCGTTAACATACAAACCGCTGTAGAGCGTGATACCAGAAAGAGGAAGCGCCAGGGAGACGGCTTCAGCACTGCGCAGGGTTTTGACTTCCCCTCGCCCGCCAAAGCGGACCAGCAGCGGGGTGAAAGGCTGCAAGGCACCTTTCAGATTAGAACGTCTGGAACGTGCGCCTTTGGCAACAAGGCGCACGCGACCGGACTCTTCCGTGAAGACGTCCAGCATCAGGCTGGTTTCGCTCCAGGGACGACTATGCAGGACAAAGGCGCGCTGCCATCCATCCATATGCTCGTCGTCTTAGGTTACTGATCTTCGCCGTAACCGAGGCTGCGCAGCGCACGCTCATCATCGGCCCAGCCAGATTTCACTTTCACCCACAGTTCCAGGTGAACCGGTGCTTCAAACATGTCCTGCATGTCTTTACGGGCTTCGATTCCGATAGTTTTGATCTTGGCGCCTTTATTGCCGATCACCATCTTCTTCTGCCCTTCACGCTCAACGAGGATCAGACCGTTAATATCGTAGCCGCCACGCTCGTTGCTCTGGAAACGCTCGATCTCCACCGTCACAGAGTACGGCAGTTCAGCGCCCAGGAAACGCATCAGCTTCTCACGGATGATTTCAGACGCCATAAAACGCTGAGAGCGATCGGTGATGTAGTCTTCCGGGAAGTGATGAGTCGCTTCCGGCAGATGCTTGCGCACGATACCCGCGATGGTATCAACGTTCAGACCCGTTTCCGCAGACAGCGGGACGATGTCCAGGAAGTTCATCTGGCTGCCCAGCCATTGCAGGTGCGGCAGCAGATCGGCTTTTTCCTGCACGTTGTCCACTTTATTGACTGCGAGGATCACCGGCGTTTTGCCGTCGCGCAGCTTGTTCAGGACCATTTCGTCGTCAGGCGTCCAGCGGGTGCCTTCCACAACGAAAATCACCAGCTCTACGTCGCCGATGGAGCTGCTCGCCGCCTTGTTCATCAGACGGTTGATGGCGCGCTTCTCTTCCATGTGCAGGCCCGGGGTATCGACGTAGATCGCCTGATACGCGCCTTCAGTATGGATGCCGACAATGCGGTGACGCGTGGTCTGCGCCTTACGCGAGGTGATAGAAATCTTCTGCCCAAGCAGATTATTCAGCAGGGTGGATTTGCCAACGTTCGGACGTCCGACGATGGCAATAAATCCGCAATAGGTTTTGTCGATGCTCATTCCAGCTCCAGCATTTTTAACGCCTGTTCGGCGGCAGCCTGTTCAGCCTTACGACGGCTTGAACCCGTGCCGACCACCGGTTCACTCAGGCCACTGACCTGGCAATGGATGGTAAATTCCTGATCGTGGGCTTCGCCACGCACCTGCACCACCAGATAGGATGGCAGCGGCAGATGACGACCCTGCAAATATTCTTGCAGACGCGTTTTAGGATCTTTTTGTTTATCGCCCGGGCTGATTTCGTCCAGGCGGGTCTGATACCAGTTAAGGATCAGCTTTTCTACGGTCTGGATATCGCTGTCCAGGAACACGCCACCGATCAATGCCTCGACCGTATCGGCAAGGATGGATTCACGACGGAAACCACCACTTTTCAGCTCACCTGGCCCCAGACGCAGGCATTCACCCAGCTCAAATTCGCGTGCGATTTCAGCGAGGGTATTGCCGCGCACCAGCGTGGCGCGCATGCGGCTCATATCACCTTCGTCCACACGCGGAAAACGATGATAAAGCGCATTTGCAATCACGAAACTTAAAATAGAGTCGCCTAAAAACTCGAGACGCTCATTATGTTTGCTGCTGGCACTGCGATGGGTTAATGCCTGTTGCAACAACTCCTGATGATGAAAAGTGTAGCCCAGCTTCCGTTGAAGCCGATTAATTACGATGGGGTTCATGCGATACCAATAAATGAATGCGTCAAAAATGCAGCACACGAAACCGACCTGAGAAAACCAACGCGGTTTCGTGTGCCGTGGCACCCTTGCAGGGCCAACCTTAAACTTCGGGGGAATATTCTATACACAACGACAGGGGATGTCGTTAGTTCAAAGAGATTTATCGCTGAAATAATTCACGTAGCGGCGAATAAAAGCCGCTACGTGTTATTTTTGGCGAAAATTAATGAATTCCGCCAATACGATTCAGGCGAACGCCGGTCGGCCACTCGCCTTCCTGCTTCTCAAAACTCATCCAGATAGCGGTTGCTTTACCGACCAGATTCGCTTCCGGCACAAAGCCCCAGTAACGGCTGTCCGCAGAGTTATCGCGGTTGTCACCCATCATGAAGTAGTGTCCCGGCGGCACAATCCAGGTCGCCAGCTGTTGGCCTGGCTGCTGGTAGTACATTGCCAGCTGATCCTGTGCGATGGGCACGGTCAGAATGCGGTGAGTAACATCGCCCAGCGTCTCTTTGCGTTCAACCAGACGAATGCCATTCTCTTTGGTTTCACCTTTTGGCACCTGGAAGAATCCGCTGGTCGCTTCACCGCCGTTACGGCGGGCGAAGGTCTGCACAAAATCAGCTGGCTCAACGTTGGAGTAAGTGACTGGCAGCGCATTTTCACATGCGGTGCCAGAGCTACAGCCTGGCTGAATGGTCACCTCTTTCGCCACCGGATCGTAGGTCACTTTATCGCCCGGCAGACCTACCGCGCGTTTAATATAATCCAGCCGCGGATCTTCCGGATATTTAAACACCACGATGTCGCCACGTTTCGGATGACCCGTTTCGATCAGCGTTTTCTGATAGATCGGATCTTTGATGCCATAGGCAAACTTCTCAACCAGAATGAAATCACCGATCAGCAGCGTTGGCATCATCGATCCTGACGGGATCTGGAACGGTTCATAGATAAATGAACGCACCACCAGCACAATCGCCAGCACCGGGAATACCGATGCCCCTGTTTCCAGCCAGCCCGGTTTTGGGCCGACTTTTTTCAGGGTTTTCGCGTCCAGCGCATCGCCCGTGGCTGCCTGCGCGGCAGCCTGACGTTCACGGCGTTTTGGGGCGAAGATAAACTTATCCAGGCACCACAACAGACCTGTCACCAGGGTAGCGATGACCAGGATCAGGGCAAACATGTTCGCCATGCCAACTCCTTAAGGTTATTTACCGTTACCGTCTTTACCAACATGAAGGATGGCAAGGAATGCTTCCTGCGGCAGCTCAACGTTACCGACCTGCTTCATACGCTTCTTACCTTCTTTCTGCTTCTGCAACAGCTTTTTCTTACGGCTGACGTCGCCGCCGTAGCACTTAGCCAGAACGTTTTTACGCAGCTGCTTCACGGTTGAACGGGCAATGATGTGGTTGCCAATGGCCGCCTGAATCGCAATGTCAAACTGCTGACGCGGGATCAGATCTTTCATCTTCTCAACCAGCTCACGACCACGGTACGGGGCGTTATCGTTGTGGGTGATCAGCGCCAGCGCATCCACACGCTCGCCGTTGATCAGCACGTCCACACGAACCATGTTCGAGGCCTGGAAGCGTTTGAAGTTGTAGTCCAGCGACGCATAGCCACGGGAGGTAGACTTCAGACGGTCGAAGAAGTCGAGCACCACTTCCGCCATCGGAATTTCATAGGTCAGCGCCACCTGGTTACCGTGGTAAACCATGTTGGTCTGAACGCCACGCTTCTCAATACACAGGGTGATCACGTTACCGAGGAACTCCTGCGGCAGCAGCATGTGACACTCTGCGATTGGCTCGCGCAGTTCCTGAATATTGTTCAGCGGCGGGAGCTTGGACGGGCTGTCAACGTAGATCACCTCTTTCGACGTGGTTTCTACTTCGTAGACAACCGTCGGGGCGGTGGTGATCAGATCCAGATCGTATTCACGCTCCAGACGTTCCTGAATGATCTCCATGTGCAGCAGACCGAGGAAGCCACAGCGGAAGCCAAAGCCCAGCGCCGTTGAGCTTTCTGGCTCGTAGAACAGGGAGGCATCGTTGAGGCTCAGCTTTCCGAGCGCATCGCGGAAGTTTTCGTAATCGTCAGAGCTGACCGGGAACAGACCCGCATAAACCTGCGGTTTCACCTTTTTGAAGCCTGGCAGCGCTTTATCTGCCGGGTTACGTGCACCGGTCAGGGTATCGCCCACCGGCGCGCCGAGGATGTCTTTAATTGCACAGACCAGCCAGCCCACTTCGCCGCATTTCAGTTCGGTACGGTCAACCTGTTTTGGCGTGAAGATGCCCAGACGGTCAGCGTTGTAGACCTGGCCGGTGCTCATGACCTTGATTTTGTCGCCTTTACGCATGGTGCCGTTTTTAATACGCACCAGCGAGACAACGCCGAGGTAGTTATCAAACCAGGAGTCGATGATCAGCGCCTGTAGCGGCGCATCCGGGTCGCCTTCCGGCGGCGGAATATCACGCACCAGACGTTCCAGTACGTCCGGAACACCGACACCGGTTTTCGCCGAGCAGCGCACTGCATCGGTCGCATCAATACCGACGATGTCTTCAATCTCTTCCGCTACGCGCTCAGGATCGGCGGCTGGCAGGTCGATTTTATTCAGAACCGGCACCACTTCAAGATCCATTTCCATGGCGGTGTAGCAGTTTGCCAGCGTCTGGGCCTCTACGCCCTGCCCGGCATCCACCACCAGCAGCGCGCCTTCGCAGGCCGCCAGCGAGCGTGACACTTCATAAGAGAAGTCAACGTGCCCTGGGGTGTCGATAAAGTTCAGCTGATAGGTTTCACCATCGGAAGCTTTATAGTCGAGCGTCACGCTCTGCGCTTTGATGGTAATACCGCGTTCGCGTTCCAGGTCCATGGAGTCCAGAACCTGGGCTGCCATTTCACGATCAGACAGGCCACCGCAAATCTGGATAATACGGTCAGACAGCGTCGACTTACCGTGGTCAATGTGAGCAATGATGGAGAAATTTCTTATGTTTTTCATATGTATGGATTTATTTACTCGCTATGCGGATTAAATCTTCTTGATGGACACAGCGGTGGACACTCCACAGTAACTACCCCATCAACGACTGGCATGCATATTACACTGTAGCGCCCAAATCGTCAGCATACGATCTCCTGTTCATTGAGTGATAACGAGTGCCTACAGTTAAGCAATGTAAATTAAATTGTTGGGCAGTCATCATCACCCAGCGCGCGGTTGATGAAGAACGTCACTCTACCAAGCACCTCCCCCCTTCCAGAGCAGCACCTTCGATCGCTTCGCCATCATCTGTCATGAGTGACAGCCCCATCAGATTGGCAAACTGTGTGTGGCAGTCGCACAGAATCAACAACACATCACCTGGCGTCTTCTTCATTACAGGTTCGATTACCGCAAAGCCTGTATCAGTTTCGAAGCTCGCTCTGCAACTCTTACTATCGCCCCATCACCGGCCAGTCGCCGCCCGTTTTGCATACGACAGGCGGCAGTTTACTTTACTCGTTCTATTGAGAATAATGCGTGTATTACTCAGCTTTTTTTATCTTCTTTTTCTGCCTCGTAAATTGCTCTTATACTTCAATTTCCACTCATTGTTCCGTAGACAGCCAATAGAGCAGTCAAGTAATCCTATTTTGTAAACAAGCTTGGTAACCTGAGTCTGTCGCAGACCCAGTAAGTTTTAAGCCTATTTTCAAGAATCATTGAGGGGCGGTACTAGTTGAGATACCGAGTGGTTTATAAATTACGTTTTGAGTTAGCTTTTAACTTTCACAACTGAAAACTCGCAAATCCATTTCAACATACTTATATACTTCTACTTGTAAAGTATTGGACCAGACGTTGACATTCTCAATAACAATCAAGAGATTCTTGCTTCAACGGAAGTTGAATTAACCTTCCTCCACAAGCAGAAACGACATGCCCTGCCGCTTAAAATTCGTCACATAGTACAACATCATCACGGAAAAAACCGTTACAAGAGTTTACTCTCCCGGCGAATAATTTCACCACCCAGCCACTCTTGTTTGTATATCAACTGCCTGACAAATTCGTATCTCGTACTCGGAGTGTTATCGTTCTTGGCAGATACAGAATCCATCAAGTTCACAACCTCAACAACTGCGTGATTTTTACAAATTGCCGTGGTTGCTTTATGGATATTATCAAGTCTTATCCTTGATGCCTTTGATCTTACTCTATCAATTTTACCTTTGGTTTTTAGCCAATTTTTGCTGTATTTCTTTCTTCTCGCCAGTGTTTTATTGAGACGGATTAACTTTTTCTTTTCTTCCGCTTGGTAAGTGTTATCACCGCCAACCCCAGATGACAGATGAACGCTATTCACATTATTAAGTACAATTGTAGTTTTGATATCAGAGGGGTGTATTGGATCAGGAACTGTTTGCTCTGTATTAAAACTGATATACCATTTTCCCTGATTAAGGGAAATAGTTGCATTTTTTAAATCACCAATGATTTCACGGCTCTTGCGATACTTTACCCAGCCGACTTTAGGGAGAGATACCAGTTTTTTTTCTTGATCTACTCTAACCCTTTGGCATGGTATACGGAAAGAATCATGCCGACCTTTCTTTTTAAACTTTGGATATTGTGATTTGCCGGTGAAAAAGTTTCTGAATGCTCTGTCTAAATCTCTTAACGATTGCTGTAAACACTGAGATGGAGCTTCTTTCAACCAAGAAAGGCTCTCTTCATTCTTCCATTCCACTAATTCAGAAGCCAGCTGATTGTAGCCTATGAATTTTTTACCCGAACGGTAATTCTCGTTAAGAAGAGCAAGGCCTTTGTTGTAAACAAAACGACAGGAACCAGCAAAGGCCAAAAAGTCAGATAACTGACCTTTGTTTGGTTCAAGCAAAAATTTGAATGCCTGTTTTTTAATCACAACTGGACCTGTGTAAACGGAGCAAAACTGGTGAAATTCTAAATCATCGTGCGAGCTTTGATTAGAGGATTTGACTACTTTTAACGAGCTTATTCAGCCAATAAAAAAGCCCCACATATATGGGGCTTTGACACTTAATATGAAATTAGCCTTGCAGCAGAGACAGAACCTGCTGAGGAACTTGGTTAGCTTTGGACAGCACGGAGTTACCTGCCTGCTGAATGATCTGCGCTTTGGACATATTCGACACTTCAGTCGCATAGTCGGCATCCTGAATACGGGACTGCGCTTCAGACAGGTTGGTAGTGGTGTTATTCAAGTTAGTTACCGCAGAGCTCAGACGGTTCTGTACTGCACCCAGAGAAGAACGGAACTTATCGATAGAGGCGATAGCATCGTCCAGCGCTTTCAACGGGTCAGAAGTAGCTGCCGAAGCACCTTGCGCTTCTGTGGTTATTGAACCATCGGCTGCCTTATACAGAGCAGCTCCTTTATCATCAATAAAGCTTCCGTTAGCAAATTCTTGATAAGTAGTAGTTACCGTTTTTTCTGTATCAGTAGTTAGCTTTCCATCTAAATCCAGGTTAACAGCTTTACCGCCAGCAGTTACCGCTCCACCTGCATCAGCGTCGTAAGAAGCAGCACCGTTAGTAACAGTATAAACTTTACCAGATAATGCTGTTGCCATATCGTCAGCAGAGATCGATGCACCTGTAATTTTAAATCCTGTTGCACCTGAACCAGTAGTTGTTAACGTACCTTTATCAGCCGTGGTAATTTCGCTTGCAACAGCAGAAGCGCCAGACATCAATCCTGCAAGCGTAGCTGCTGGAGGCGTGCCTGCACTGTTCTTGGTCAAGTTACCAGTAGTATCAAGATACAGTTGTGCATTATCATCAGCCGCAGTGATATTTCCTGCGCTATCAATGATAACATCTTGAGTGGTTGTACCAATTTTAACTGTAGCAGTAGCGGAACCACCCTTGGTCAGATAGTTGAGGGCATTTGCTGATGTTACATCTGTTGCATCAAATTTGTAGGACTTGCTGGCTGTATCAAAGGTGTAATCAGCGTCAGCATCAACGCCTAAACCGTTAGAGATGGTTGGTGCTGTCTGGCTGATTTTACTGCCGTTTGCAACGCTATTCAGCAAGTCAGCTGTAGTCGCTGACTGATAAGTAGTAACATCATTTTTAGTCCAGGTGTTGTTACCGTTTGCTCCTGGAGTCTTAGTAAAGCCGGTCAGGTCTGCTTCGGTCAGTTTAGCATTATCAACAGCACCTTTACCATTTACATTAAACCCTTTCAGATTCAAAGTATCCGAATCGATTTTTTTAAGGTCAATACTGATGGTCTGACCATCGTTTGCACCAACCTGAATTTTCATAGAGCCGTCTTTAGCCAGCACGTTCACACCGTTGAACTGAGTCTGTCCGGAAACGCGGTCAATTTCGTCCAGACGGGATTTGATTTCGTCCTGGATGGAGTCCAGATCAGACTGGGAGTTAGTACCTGTAGAAGACTGAACGGTAAGTTCACGGATACGCTGTAAGTTGTTGTTGATTTCAGACAGTGCGCCTTCAGTGGTCTGCGCAACGGAGATACCGTCGTTGGCGTTACGCGCAGCCTGAGTCAGACCTTTAATGTTAGAGGTGAAGCGGTTGGCAATCGCCTGGCCAGCAGCGTCATCTTTTGCACTATTGATACGCAGGCCGGATGACAGACGCTCAATGGCTGTTGACATCGCAGACTGGTTCTTGTTGATGTTGTTCTGAGTGATCAGCGAGAGGCTGTTGGTATTGATGACTTGTGCCATGATAGTAATTCCTATTTGACTGAACTTAAATTAAGTTTACGGCTTCCACCATTTGGCTCCTGCGCCGCTATGTTCACTATCGGCAAAGTATTCTGGACCTTTAGAAGAAAAAGTGAAAACCGTCCCCATCTGCTTTCAGGCCCCAAGCGAAACAGAACTGTATGCTTGTGATAAGTTCGTCTTAACGCCCTTCAACCCACCATAATAAAGCCATATAATTCAATAAGTTGAGCATCGTAAATAAACTATCTCGTTTGACAAACTGGCTCCCTCTTATAAACCTCTAATCTCTTCATTTCTCAGCACTCAACAAGCGAGCATAACCCGATGCTCCGATGGTAAGACCTATCCAAGGCGCAAATGCTTAGCTATCTCATCGGATGGCACCTTGTTTTATCTGTCTTTTTTAGTAGGTGTATGTAAGATGGTTTTACATTACAGTCATTCTCTGTCTAATACATGATCAGGAGATTTGTTCAGTGAATGTTTCTGCCCGTTTTGTTATACTATTAAATCTTGCATGCGCTGCTTTATTATTTACTCTACTCAATGCCAGGTTTGATTTATTCTGATCAGGATCTCATTTTACTTACTCGAAATCCCTCCTAAGATTCATGCATGTACATATCTTACATCCAATCGAGTAGTAAATCGAAAATCATCAGGGAGAATAATGACTTGATAAAGGACGTGATCATTGACCATCGTCCTAACTTTCCATAAACAGGTGGGTATTTAGTGTATGAACCCTCGTCCAACTAGTTCCTTCCGATTACCCTTAAAGCACTTTTCATGGTGATGTTTTTCCTTGTTACATATTTGGATGCTTGTTTTAAGGCATTATTCATTGCTATTACAGTCACAGGCCTAGCTAACCCTTTAACTCGATTTGATCTACTCTGGAAAACATAAATATCAGAAGGATAGCAATCCTTTCTGTACGCAATTAACTTAGAAAGCAATAAATTTAATCTAATTGTTCGTGGCTCAAATTTTGGAGTTCCAGCCAAGTGCAGCATGTCATCTTCGATATCGGAATATCTAATAGTAATCACCCTGCTGCCTTCAGCACGGATAGAAAACAATGTTAACCATAAGTCTGCCCATGTTGATGAGATTTTAGACAATTCAAAGTGAATAGCCCTAAACTCTTCAGGTGTAATAGAATCTGTTTTTGCCATGAATACCCCCAATGCTCAACCCAACCGCTTACCAAAATTTCAACAACTTTATTACATTATTTCAATACTTTATTACGAAAATTGGATTAAATGTTCAATATTTTTTTCCTCTACCCCTACCGCGCCGGAAATTTTTTATACAAGGTGCACACCGCAACGTCGTAAATAATCGCCACCTGCTTTCTGTCCATTCCGTTTGCGATCAGCCTGCCAGCCTGCGCCCATTGCTCAGGGGTTAACTTCGGCCTTCTGCCGCCTATGCGCCCTTTCTCCCGGGCTGCCGCCAGTCCTGCCCGGGTGCGTTCCACGATTAACTCCCTCTCCATCTCGGCCAGGGCTGACATGATGTGGAATATGAAACGCCCCATTGGGCTGGAAGTGTCGATGCTGTCCGTAAGGCTTTTGAAGTGGATGCCGCGCTGCCGGAGTTCGTCGACCAGCAGTACCAGATTTCGCATGCTTCGCCCGAGGCGATCCAGCTTCCACACTACCAGCGTATCGCCCTCACTCAGCGTTCGAAGAAGCTTTTTAAGCGCTGGCCGGTTCGCTACCGTCCCGCTCATTTTTTCCTCAAAAACCTGTTCACATCCTGCGCGTTCGAGAGCTTGTCGCTGAAGATCTGTGTTTTGGTCATTTGTTGACACCCTTACGTAGCCAATTAGCATGTTTTTCACCCAATATTTTCTGCAAAAAATCAGGTGAAGTTATCGGCATGGATGCCGCAGGGCAATCTATAAAACGTCGGTTTAGGAAGTAGCGCGACACGGGATGCTTACAGCTCGACAGGACAGATGTTATCCCGGGGAGATTTTGGCTTGGGCGGGCCGGGTAATAGTAGTGCTGGCTGGGATATAGCTATCGATGGCCGATTTTTAAGTAGCCCTTATGACGGTCCCTCAGCTACTGCTGTGTTTATGGGGATAAACTGTGCTCATAGTTCCGATTCATCCTACTGCTTTCAGCTTGGGGGACGAGGAAACCAGGGTATGTGGTGGAGGGCAAGAGAAAGCGCCTCATTCCTTCCATGGTTACGAGTTTATGACACTGGTAACACTACCAGAGCTAGTGACGGCACGTTAAAAGCAGCTTCCCCAGTAGTTAAACTGTATGCAGACGGTTCGTTTGAAACTAATAACGAATCAGAGGGCTGTACCGTAACTCGCATGAAAGCCGGAGAGTATCTGATCGAGGGCTGCATGGGTATGAATTCAGATGCGGCGTGGGGTGGGATTGATGGTGGCTTCGATATCCCTAAAGATCGTAATGGGCAGGCCCTAATCTGGCTTGACTATGAGGTTAATGCCGACGGATCAGTGCTCGTGAAAACATTCCACCGGGAATACCCGTCAGCACCGATATTTGCGAGGAACTCACGGGAAGGTTTCGTGGATGGCGAACCGGCCGATATTCCGGCCGATCAGTTTGTCAGTGTCCGTGTAGAGATGCCGCAAAACAGTATCTGGAATCAGCGTGCAGCTATGGCTGAAGTTTCTGATTGATCATCTGATTAAAGGCAGAATCATCAGGCATATCCAAGCGAACATCGATCCAGCTGTTCACCGGCACGTCCATCGGTTCCCCTTTTGTTTTGACGATCTCCCCTTCATCGCTCAGCATGTATTTTCGCTTAAACAGGCGGATAGTCAGCCCACCGCTTTCTGCCTGCTCTGCTTCAACAATCCCAAGCTCTCCCATGCCGCCTGGGTCCATTGGCGGCAGTAACTGCCATCCCTCTGACGCCAGGCCTGCCGAACCTCTCAGCACATAAACACCAACATCGACCCGGGAAATTTTGATTCCTTCAGCTTCGGTGTTCGCAGTACCGCAGCCGCACCATGCAAAACCATCCTCGGATATATCCGTGCGCTGGTTCTGTTCCTGAGAATTAACAATGCGAGCAACAGGTGAGGCCGCCTTTAGGGTGCCATCACTTGCTTTAGTCGTATTACCCGTTGAATATAATTTGACAGGTGAAAGCCACGTACCGCCTGCCTGTTTACGAATTGTGATATTTGCGGCTGACTGAGCTGACATTGCTTCATCGACCAGCATAAATCCGTAATTCGCACTATCTCCTCCTGAGGCCGCATTAGAACCGTTCCGATGGCGAACAGAAATATAGCTCCGCCATACATTATCATCAGTTATTCGGGCAGAACCTATTGTGGAAGGGTTGGTTGAAATATCATTAAACCAGCCAGTAGAAGATAAGGTTCCATCGATGTTGACACCAATTGCGGCCCCCCTGTTGCTACCCGTACCTCCCAGTGACACAGGCACGTAACCATTGCTGTCTACCAAACCGACCTTTATTCACCCGCATCAGCAGTCATGGCCAGCTCTGCTGCTCTGATTTTTTGGTTGTATAAAGAATCGGCAGGCATTTCGACGCGCACGGACACGAACTGGTCGCTAGGAATGTCGACAGGATCACCGTCACCCACGCCTTCCAGTTCGTTTCTGGCGAATGCAGGCGCATCAGGGTGAGTACGATGATAGGTTTTTACCAGTACCGAACCATCGGCGTTAACCTCATAATCCAGCCAGATAAGCGGTTGCTTGTTGCGATCGGTAGGGATGTCAAAACCTCCATCGATGCCGCCCCATGCTGCGTCTGAGTTCAGCCCCTGACACCCTTCCACCAGATATTGGCCTGTGACCAGACGGGTTACAGTGCAGCCCTCCGATTCGTCATTCGTCCGGTATGAGCCATCGGAAAATATTGCCACCACTGGCGATGCAGCTTTCAATGTACCGTCGCTGGCGCGGGTCGTGTTGTATTCGCTATAAAGCTTAACCCAACCCCTCCAGCCATTTGCATCCTTCACGTTGAATGCAAGGGTAGTGTTATCAGCCTGAAGAGCTTGCATTGCGGAGGTGGCATATCTACACATGACGAGAACAGGCGCGTACGGGTTAAAGAAATTAACTCCCGTAGCGCCACCGCCAGCGTAAATGCCACCTTTTTCAATGGTCTTAAAATCAGTAGTCAGGGGCAACCAATCCGCGCCTATCCCAAACTGCCCTACAGTTAGCACACCATCAGCAGGGTAAGTCTCGTTGGACCGCGCATTAAGTATGGCTGATGTTCCTAAACCGAGGTTTGTGCGAGCGTCAGCGACATTCGTTGCCCCGGTCCCGCCCTGCCCAATCGGGATAGCTCCATTACTCCCCTTCTGCGCCAGCTTACCGATCGCCGGAATAGTTACACGAGTGCCGTTGATGGTAACGGTGATGTTCTGGTTTGCTGAGGTGGTGGCGAACGTCTCCCACGCGCCGATGTTCTCGTCATACTCGTTGATGAGCTGAGACATGCTCTGCGCCAGGCCATCGACCGAGAGACTATCAGTAACAAGAATGCCGTACTTCTGGCCGCTGAGCGCCGGAGACGCTGCGGGTGTAACCGTCAGTGACGTCGCACTGTTGATGGCCGTGATCTGAAACATCTGTACCGGGTTAGAAAGAACAAACAACGTCTGGCCAACCCGAATCTGGCTGGCCGGTGCCGTCCAGTTCGTGCCGGTGCCGGTGGCTGTATTTCCGTTAATGGCGATGGTGCCAGTGTTATAAAGCATATTTTCTCCAGGCAATAAAAAACCCCGCCGGAGCGGGGTTTGTTCAAAACTGAATGGGTTAGTGGCAGGTGGTGCTGGTGAACGTGTTGGCGCTCACCCATGACCAGTTAAAGGGATAACCGGCGCGGTACTGCGTCTGATTATTTTGCTTGCGGACTCCGTAGATCTGGACGCTGCTTTCCTGTCCGCCAACCAGGGCTGTTCCGGTGCATACAGGTTGCTGCTTCTCAATAACGCCAGCGCAACCGGAGAGCAATACCGCTACCGCCAGGCAAAGAATCATATTTTTCATAGTTGTTATATCCCAGGGCATTCATGAAGCTACACAATAACAATATGAATTAACGGGATATAATTGATTTGGTAGATCAATTATTCGAAATTGATCGTTCAAAACGATCAATCATAGTTGGCGCAGTTAATGGCCATAATCACGTTCCTCAGATTCGAATACGCGACGTTTTGAAGGTTGCCGCCGGGGGTTGTCTGCGGTCTGGCGAATATCCGCGTATTGCTTCCCTCAAGTTTTGCCATGCTCTTGTATATGGCCATGTATGGCTGCGGCTGACCGCCAGCCGATATAACCCCGGTAATTAGCCCCAGCATGGCAGGCATACAGGCCCACTTCCCCGCCAGAGTTGTATTGATGTTGTATCCTGAGCTGGCATCCACCCCGGCGGTACCGAGGGTGACAACATCGCTCAGCGTGCGCGTTTCGTTTGTTAAAATCAGCGTCCCTGATGCATCCCACACAGCCAGCCCGTAGTCTGGCTTTGTCTGCGGGAAAATAGAGAAAAAATAAACGTACGCTGTGCCGGTTGCATTCGGTCTGAGAAAATCAATCGTGATGGTGTTCCCGCTTATCGTCTGGATGATTTCGACCTCAACCGTGCAATGAACGAAGGCGACAACAGGCTGACCTGCGGGGAATGTGTGCGTCACTTTGGTATTGAACCCCGATGTTCCCTGAAGTGCCGCTGTCTTTCGCGCCTGAAGAGCGATTGGCGAGCTGTTCGCGGTCACCCATACTTCCCCGCTCGTGGTCGTCAGTAAAACGCCATACTCCGCCATTTATGCCCTCTCGATCTGGAAAATGAGATAAGCCGCTGCCGCAGGCTCAGTCCCTGCTGAGTAGTCGGTATCGCCTACTGCTGACACTGTTGCTGTTCCCCCCGAAATGGTGATCTTCCTCCGACTCGTTCCAAACTGATCGCCGTTCATGCTCTGAAAATAGGTCAGCCTGCAACCCGGTGGAAGCGCTACGGTGTAAGAGCCTGTTTTCTGGTTCTGAGCCAGCTGGAGATAGCCACAAACGCTGACAGGCTTAACACCATAGTTATTTACATTGCCTGAGGCGTCCCATGTCTGAACACCATATTCCGCCATCCAGTCCTCCTGAAAAAAAAGAGGCCCCGTAAGAGGCCTCCCGTTACCATGTTCCCGTGATTCTCCCGATCTGCACCCTCAACACATTCCTGGAGTCCCGCACGCTGATTGTCTGGTTTGTCTGTTTCATGGACCCCTCACCAGCTGTCGAACCGTAGTTCTCAAACGTACCGCCCTTATCCAGCCTCCACCCGACTGAGCCAGCAACATAGTTATTGGACTGGATGTAGTTGCCGATCTTGGCGTTGCTGATGGTGCCATCACCTATCAGCGCGTCTCTGATGAACACCTGCCCGTTCTGGATAACGAACGGTAAGGTCACTGTGGCTCCGGCCTGGTGCGTTACGGCGAAGCGGTCAGCCAGGAAGATGACCTGTGACTGCATGCCGGATGGCGTGTTCTCGACGCCGATCCCCATCCCTGCGGCGTAATACTGTCCATTACTGGAGACGCCAACCTTGATGTTATACATCGCTTTCAGATCACCATTAACGTTCGCTATGGCCTGAGCGTTGGTTGTGATGGCTGATGTGTGTCCGTTGACGGTCGCCGTGATGCCGTTTATCTGCGTGGCGGTGGCCTGCTGGTAATCGGAGAAGGTCTGGTTCAGGCTGTTGATGGATGCCTTGTTGCCGTTCACGTCAGTCTGCAAACTCAGCAGCGAACGCGCCGTTGCCTCCCTCTCGTTGACGATCACCTCATCAATGCGGTCCAGCTGCGCGCTGTTACCGGCGACCGATGCCGACAGTGTTTTGCGCGCGGCCACCTGCGCCAGGTTGCCCTGAATAATCGCGATGGCGGAGTTCTTCACTCCCCCCGCCATGCCGTCCACAGACACGCTGATGTTATCGATGCGCTGGCCCAGCGCCGTATCAGCCGTTGCGACGGTCTGCTCAAGCTCTGAAAGAGAGGATGACACATCTCCGACCGTGCTCGACAGGTTAGTAACGCTGGTCTGAACCTTACCGATTTCCTGAGCGTTTTTTGCTATTTCCTGCGCCTGTTGCGCCAGTTCGTCGTTGGCCTGTTTGATGTCGTCAGCCATGCCAGCAATTTTTTCATTGCTGTCCACCGCGTTCTCGATCAGGTCTTTGAACGTATCGGAGCCTTTCATGTCCTCCAGGATTGCATCTGTGATATCGGATACATCGATGCTGGCCTGCCCGCGCACAAAGTCTGTATACCCTGACTCGTTTCCGCTGCGGTCCACCAGCTGCGCGCGGTACCAGAAAATTTGCCCTGCCTTAAGGCCCATCTGCTGATACTTGCGCTGCGGATAGGGTACGTCTGCCAGCAGCATCGCATCGTCTTCCGTCCCTGTCAGGCTGTACTGAATTTCCGTCTTCAGCGTGTCGTCGGTGTTCGCCGGGAATCCCCAGCTCAGCTCGATACCGAAAACCACATTATCAGAAGCGATGAAGCCGACCGGTTTCGGGGGATTGCCCACTTTACCGGTCAGCGTTTTCTCTTCTGAATAGCCCCACCCGGATGAAATTTCTGCGGCATTGATGGCGCGCACCCGTACCAGATAACGCCCGGCATAAATCCCAGGAACGTCGAATGACGTGGTGGAGCTGCGCGGCACGTTAACCCAGTTCCCTTCGTTGCGGCGCCATTGCGCTTCATAGGCGATAGCGTTCTGCGCCTGGTCCCAGCTCACGCGCATGGTTTCGACGCTAATGTTCTGCTGCACCACGGAAAACGAGCTGATCACGATGTTCGCAGGCGGCGACTGGTTGCCCGGCGGGATCACGCTCACCGGCCGCTGGTCAATGATGGCTCCGGTATCAATGCGATCAAATTTATCCGGATCGTGATTTGCACCGACGATTGTGAACGTGCCGTCATTATTATCAGTTACCGTAATAACGCGATACTGCTGTGCGTAGAGCTCATCAGACTCAATGACCCATACGGCCTCAGCCACAGGCGTTTCACTGTAAGCGGTCGTAACGGTCACTTTATTGCCCGTTATCGACTGAATGGTGCGTGACTGTGAAACACCCGATGGAAGATTGACAATCATCCTGTCGGCTGGCGAAGCATCCGGCGCCCTGTCCAGCGTTAGCACGCGACCATTCACCGCAGAGATACGGCCGCCCAGGTCGCGCCCGGAGAGATTTCGGTCCGCTACGGCGATTACATAGCCAGGCTGTGGAATGTTGCCATCTTCCCCTACATTGAAAGTAACAACGCGATCTTTGTTGTTGGTCAGGATCCCCCATCGCCCTTTTCGGTTCGCCTCCGATTGCCGGGTACAACCAATAGCTGTTATCTCAAGTTGATTAAAACCATAACGCGAAACCAGCGCCTGTTCAAAAACAGGTTCCATCGCATCAGAATAGGCGTTATCGGGATCAGACCAGGATACGAGCGCATTGGTATAACGGTTCTTTGTGGTGCTGCTGGAATAGGTAAACCGGCCATCGATAACGTTCGCATGCGTGTATGTAAAATCAACATCCCTCGGCATGTCCGCCAGCGCCACAATCTGGTCGTCGCCCCAGTAGGTCATCCCGCGGAAGATAGCAGCAAAATCACGCAGGACCGTATAAGCGTCGTTGCGTTCCTGAATGTAGACGTTGCAGGTATAACGTGGTTCGGTGCCACTTCCGCCTTTGCCATCCGGCACCATCTGATCGCAATACTGTGCAACCTGGTAAAGTGTCCATTTGTCTATGTTCGCTGTTGTGAGACGATCCCCAAGCCCGAAACGGTCGCTAACCACCAGGTCGTAGAATATCCACGCGGGGTTATCAGTCCAGGCCCATTTGAATGTCCCAAGCCACGTACCGCTATAAGTTCTTGTTTCCGGATCGTAAGTATCCGGTACGCGGATGACACGTCCACGTGGTTCACAGGCGATTTGTGGAATAGAGCCATTGAACTGGCTGGAATCAAACTCGATGTACAATAGAGCTGTGTTTGGATAGCGCAGTTTGGCATCGATGACCTCTGTATAACTTTGAAGCGTCATCGTGTCGCCGATTTTGGCACTATTTGCGTCAGCGGTAATCTTGCGCAGTCTGATGGTCCAGGTGCTGCCAGCTTTCGGTAAATCGATACGATGGCTGCGTTCATAACCTGATGTGGTTTTCCCGGTCACATTAGTATCAAGGACCTGTTGCCAGCTACCACCGTCCATCTGAAGCTCCACCACATAGTTGATGGAGTACCCTACTAAATCCCCGTTATCCTGCTGTTTGAAAAGAGATGGCCACTTCAGGCGCAGGCGAACCGCCGAAAGCTGCGTATTGGTGAAGGTATGCGTCCAGGCTGTTTCGCTGGATATTTCGGTACCGACGCTGATTTCATTTTCTGTGCCAGGTATCCCCTGAATGTAATCCTGAGCCTGTGTCCCTGGGCGAAACTCCCACACGACACCGCTGAAGTTCTCGGAACCATCAGCGTTTTGTAAAGGTGTGCCGTCAAGATAGATATCCCTCGCAGTCAGCCCACCAGCAAACTCCCCTTCACCGAGAACCATCAGGATTTTCGCTTTCGCAACGGACTGGAGATCATCGGGCTGCTCGACAGGGGTGCGAGAACTCGAGCTGCCGCCTTTACGTCCGGTAATTGTTTTAACCATATCGCGCCCATAAAAAAAGCCACCCGAAGGTGGCCTGATTGACAAATATTTGTTATTGCTGATCTTCTACGTAAATCCCGGCAGAGGCAACAGCGCCGCCGATTCGCCGTTTACCATAGAGAATGGGGACAGGGTTTCCCTGAGAGGTTGTGTTCGTCACGCCACCAAATGCATAGCTGGCGCGGTTATCTGCTGATTGCTTGCTGGCTAGCCCGGTAGTCTGTGGAGAAAGCATCTGGACTACGCCGCCGATCGCCATTGATGCCCCAATCCCCGCCACAGCTCCCCATCCACCAGCAAAAGCAGTCCCACCAATCCCGATCGCGGCCCCTCCCGTGACGAACGCAGCAACAGCGACAAGGGCAACCCCGAGGATTGTCTGAAAAACCCCGGCTCGCTTACTGCCGATGATCACCGGCGCGATACGGATTTCCTCTGTGCTCCTGTCCATACTGAGTTCATCGTTTACGAGGTTTCGTTTCCCGCTGAATACCGCATAAGTTAAACCCCGTTGTTTGCTGGTGTTAAGGAAACGCTCAAAACCCGGCACGATAACGCTCAGGGCGCGGATGGCCTCTTTTGGTGAAGCTACTGATAAACGATATTCACGCCCGAAGGTGGCACCTAGCACGCCGTACAATCGAATTGTGCGGACAGGCTCAACATTGAGTAATGCAGCCATTTTTTCCCCATAAAAAACTGTCACAGGCGGTTATCAGAAACAGTCTTTAAACCGCAATATTTTCATTGTGCGCTCACGCCAGTAACCGCCATAAGGTACGCGCTGGCTCAGATGCCCATAAAGGTGATGCAGTAGCATGTTGCCTTCCAGCAGAATCCCCGCATGATTCCACTTATCAGCCTGAACCTGCATGATCACCATATCGCTAGGTTTCGGCGGCCCGTCGAATTCACGGAATCCGCACTCGTACCAGCAATCCTGATAGAAGTTGTCCGGATAGTCGTTTTCCCACCAGGGATAATCAACCCGGTAATCGTGGAGTTCGATACCATGCTTTTGCCGGAAATAGCTCATTACCAGCCCCCAGCAGTCAAAGTGACCAAGCACAAACGGACGCTCCAGCAGTGGCAGCTCTCCGCGCGGCTGAATGGTGCGTAAATCCCCCTCGGGCCAGCTCACGATATGCCAGGGTAAAAGCGTTGCGTCGCATTGCGCTTTATCCAGTTCGCTCGGCTGCGTAGTGGCGTCAGGGTGGCTGTGAACGATGGCGATCACCGTACCCCAGTCTTCAGCAGCTGCGTAATCTTCCGGGCAAAGGACAAAATTGTCCTCCGGCGCCACGGCAAGATTCCGGCAAGGAAAATAACGTTCAACGCGGCTTTTCTGCGCCATCACACCACAGCACTCACGAGGATATTCAGCGGCGGCATGCGCCATAATCGCATCAATGGTTTTCTGACGCATATCAGCTCCTGATTAAAGACGTTCCCGGGAAACCACCAAACGGCAGTTCTTCCTTCTCTCCGAAGCGAAGTTTGCACGCCGTGAGCGTGCCGTTACAGACATCAAGCGAGGGATCATCGACAGGATTATTATTGTTATCGAAGTATCTGGTTCCGGCATAATCGCAACCGTCACCGGTTCGGTACTTATTGCGCATGCACCAGGTACACAGGGAATGAAGCTGGCGCGTGGGGATCATCTTACCCTGCAACGACATCGGGCTATCGAGTACGAATTCGATACTTTCGCCCGGAATTTCGCTGCTTTTACCATCAATGTACAAAACTCGTTTTCTGACCTGTTGCGGATCAGCTGTTGCGTTACCTGCTGGGAAGTTTTTCGCATCGAGATAATGCGAATAAGTGTCATGGATAGTGACTTTCGCCTGTAGCATATCGTCATAAGCAAGGCACAGCGCTGTAATCTTGCTATCGATATCTGCAACCGTGAGTGTTGGCTGGGCACTGTTGCCGTCTGTGGAGGCTTCAAGCCCTTCTATTTGATACGGCCAGGCGGCATATTCCTCCCCCTGCCACCAGATACTTTTCGCCTTCAGCTTTGATTCATCGCCACCAGCGGCAGCGATTTCTTCTTCTGTGTGCGGGAGGTTGTATGCGTGAAATCGCAGTACATCATCCACGCCGAACGTAGAGCCATCAACTTCGATAAGCCGGACTTTATTACCGGGCTCAAGGCTTTGATAGTCTGCTGTGATCATGGTGCGTACGCCTGTTTGAATGTTGCGGAAATGGTCAGAACGTTGCTGGATAAGGGCTGTGACTTGATTGATTCGGCCTCAATCCGGTAGAGCCCAGTTTCGCCAACTGGCGATGTCCAGATGAATGACTTTATAACGTGAGAACGAAAGAATTTAAGGGCCTGGAGCATGTCCGTTTTTTTGCCCGTTAGGGTTACAGGCCATGACTGCTTTTCAGGGTTGATGCCTTCCCCTGCAATCTGCTCATAGCCATCGCCAAAGGTTGCAGAGCGGGTTTTATGGCTAAACGTTCCTTCCATTCCCGCCTGTATCTGCGTTCGCCAGGTGAACGTTTCCAGTGCCATGTTTGCTCCATAAAAAAAGCCACCCGAAGGTGGCTTGTGACAATATGAGAAGGAAATTAGCGGGTTTCACAACCAAGCTGAGACTTGTCGATAATCTGCGTGCCTTCAACACGGTAACCATATGTGCCGAACAGAAATGCGTGGTTTAATTGATAAATAACAACATCGCTTAAGCCTACGGAACACTTATCTTTTTCAATAGCCCGATCCATTGCAGTTTTAACGCTTGGAATGCCCAGCGGGAAAATAACAATTGGAGCTTTGTCTTCACCAGTCACACGTTGACCTTTTTCAAACTTCGCTGCATTCAGGTTGTAATTTTTAGTACTACCAACGGTCATATCAGCAACACGAACAGTACAGCCAGACAACATTAAAGCCCCAAGAGCTAAAGCCACTACCTTCTTCATTTTAAGTTTCCTTTGATTGCAATCGGAAACATCTTAACATGATGAATAATGTGATAAAACAAACACCATGTCTCTTATCTTGATTTTGTTGCATTCCAGATGAGCCCACCAGGCTGAAGTTGTTTCGCAATACCTGCCCGAACAGATTGATCAATAGTCTGCTTGTAAGCGCGAGAAACAGCATCGTTATTTGCAGAAGTCTGCTGCTGAGAGTTCTGGTTTTGAACAACTACGGACGTTTGAATACTTACCCCACCGGCCGATGATGACTGAAGCCCATACATCGGAGCGTGGCCAACATAACCGCCATTTGCATAACCCTGTGCGCTTCGCATAAGTGAATAGAGGTTTCCAACCCCCAGCGCACTTGTTGCCTCTTTGGTGAAGACGAATTCGCCACCATGCACCACGCCTTTTGGCTGATACTTTCCTCCATCCCCTGTGTAGCCGCCAGTATCGAATTCCGGAACTGCGCCGCCACTAGAAAATCCGAAAAATGAACCAAATGATGTCCCCCCAAACGCAGACTTCATTCCGTTAACCAGCGCCAACTGTGTCAGCATCTGGGCTGTTCCTTTCAAAAAGGTTGTCAGGAAATCTGAGAAGTTAGCTTTTCCAGTGGTAAAAAAGTCTGTAAGAGTGCTGGCCATACCGGTGAATGTATTGCTGGTAAGTGTCTGCACTTGTGAGTAAACATTGGTTGCGGAGTCCTCAAATTCAGCCCAGCCCTTTTTCGCGCCGGTCAACCAGTCGCCACGCAACCTGTCCTCTGCGGCATAGTAATCATTCGCTGCTTTGAGTTGCTTCTGATACCCCTCGTCCTCCAGAGAGCCACCAGCATTCTTCCAGCCAGCGGCAAGCTGACTTTTCGCGAGTTCACGCTGAGCTAACCGCTCGCTCATTCCAGCTCCACCAACCAAAGCAGCCTGTTTCTCAGCCATCTGCGTAACATATTTCTGAGAGGTATCCATTCGCTTGTTCAGCTGTTCCTGTGCGGTAATCTGATCACCCAACAGGGCTTTCTGCCGTGCCAACTGAAGCACCTGGTCTTTACTCGCCAGCAGGGATTGTTCCTGCTTCGTCAGTGAACGTGAACGCGAGGCTTCTTCCAGCACCTGAAATTTCGCCTCAGTGGTCCACAGATCTTTGCGCTGCTGGCTGATAGTGTCGTTCAGCCCTTTATACTGCTGAAGAGCACGCAACTGCGCCTGAAGCGCCAGCAATTCGGCCTGAGCAGTGTCAGTACTGCGGTCGCCAGCCGACACAGTGCCTTGTTTTCCTGTTTTCGTTTTTTTGCCAAACGAAGCGACTGCCTGCCGATCCTTCTCAGTGGTCGCGGAGCTTATCTTGCGGGATGTATCGAGGTACTTGCCTGCGCTAATGTCAGCTGCGTCCCAGTCCTTTTTCAGCTGAGATACGCTGTTACCATAAGCGCCGGCCATTTGTTCGTTATAGTCCTGCCATCCTTGCAAAGTATCAGTTTTCGCCCAGTCAGGAACGAGATTAATCGCAGCCGCGATAGAAGAAGAAATAATCTGGTTCAGCTTCTGGAAAACTATCGCGACGCTGTAATAAATTGCGTTAAATTCCTTTAGCGTGTTTGATGCCAGTTCAGCCACCCACTGACCGATGCTCTGCATAGCCTCAGACGCCCATCCCTTGATATCAAGCCACAGGCGGCCAAATGGTGTCAGCGAGTCGTAAGCCTGCTCTCCACGCTCTGCCATCGTGTCGCCAAACAAATCCATAGCTTGAGTAACGGCAGCGGTCTGGTCTTTCTGCTTAACTAACTCGTCAATGTGCTTAAGCTGTGAAACGGTGAGAAAGTTGAATTGCTCATTAAGGTTCTGAAGAGCCTTAACCGGATCCTTATCAATATCCTTATAAGCCTTGGTAATGTCCTGAGCCGAAACAATACCAGTTTCAACTGCCAGCGCTGTCGCTTTGGTAGCTTTCTCAAGCTGTTGCTGGGTCATTGAGCCCATACCAACCAGCTCTGTCATCAGACTCTGGACAGTGCCCACCGTAGCCCCAGTTGAAGCAGAGATTGACTGGGAGGATGCCATAATCTGTAGCGCTGACGTACCGGCAATGTTTCCGGTGCGGATGATAGCTTTATTGATTCCGTCATAGGCTGTGAAGTAGTCCGATCCCGCTTTTGCCGCAATCAGTACAGCGCCAGCCAGACCACCAATCGCAACACGTGCCGGGGTTACCATGGATAACATCGCTTTTAGCGCGTTACCCACTCCGCCAAAGGAATCACGCAGCTGACCACCCTGTTGGATAGCGACCATATAAACCGGCATACCGGAGGCCAGTGAAGTCACAATATCCGTCATTTGCATTGGCAGGTAACGCATGGCATTACGGTACTGCCCCGCACTGATAGCTCCAGATTTCCAGGACTCTTCCTGCTCTTTTAGTCGGGCAATCATTGGCGCAGCGCGGTCCGACACGCCAAGCTGGGCCGCCTTCAGTTCGAGCAACTCTGCACGGGTTTTTCCGATAGCTGCAACCTGGTCCTCGAGTGAGTCGATAAAATTTTTGCCTGCGGCAGCTGCCCGTTGCGCTGCCTGTGCCTGCTCAATGCGAGCACGGCCCTCTGCTGTTTCAGATTCCATGACCTGCGCCAGTTTCGCGCGGGTTGTCTCAAGCACGCTGTTGTAACGAGTAAAATCCTCGTCACCCACCAAACCTTTGTTCCGGAATTTAGACAGGCTTTCCTGAATGGTATCCAGCTCGTCCAGCGCCTTGTTAACAGGGCTGATTTTATTCAGCAGGTTTTGCAGTTCCTGCCGTTGCTGTTTCAGGCTTTCGCTGTTTTTTTTCTGGTTGTCGATCCCGGTGCGGAACGTACTGTTCAGGTCATCCGCTTTACCTGCCGCGGCGGACGCAGTCTCCTGAAAGCGATCCAGTGCCTGGTTACCACGCTCCAGCTCAGTGGTATTTACGCGCAGGGAAATCGTGGCGATGTCGTTACTCATTCCGCCCTCTCTTTATGCATAACTTTTAGTGCGGCGCACTCCATGATTCGGATGTCCGAAAGCGCGGTTGCCTCGTCGTCGACGTTGTGCAGGCGCATCACCCAGGGCAGCACGTTGTAATCAAGACCTGATGCGCCTCCCATGCCCGTGCGCCACTGCGTGCTGACAGCCTGAAACACCAGGAATGAAGGCCATACATCTGGCCAGACGTCGATGTATTGATCGTCATAGTCATCCGGCGTAAGCCCATAGGGTGCCAGGTCTGCCGCTGTGGGTTCAGGCGTATAGAATGCAGAGGCAACCGCTATCAGTTTTTTTCGCGCTGCCCCATCAACTCTCGGTAGTAGGTTTCCGGGATTGCCTTCATTGCCGCCGGATAGTTTTCCAGCAGCACCGACAGGTTTTCCGCGTTGAATGCATCGGGAAGTGCCCAGCCAGCAATGATTTCCATCAGAAAATCAGTGGCGGTTTTGCCTTCCATTTTCTCCAGATCCGCCAGTTCTTTGAGTGGCTTGTGATTGAATGTGAATGTCAGCACGCCATCCTCATCGCCAGCGCGCGGGATCGAGACGTTGGCCTTAAAAGTTGGTTTGGGCTGAAGGGTGAATTTAGTCGCCATCGTTGCCTCTTAGTGAAAGAAAGCCTCCATGGAGGAGGCTTAGACTATCGTTATGCCTGGCTTATGCCGCGGCGCCTGTGATTTTGTAGAACGTCATTGCTGGCGATTGCAGGTTCAGCACGACGCTTACCGTTTCGACTTCGTTCACCGCCGTGGTCGGCGTGTCGTCAAAAGATGCCGTGGCCGCCCAGTAACGATTCTCCTTCGCCTTCGGAACGTACATATAAGCCGCCACAGTCTCTTCGTCTTCATCCAGCTGGCGCAGCAACGGATATACCGGGAGACTTGAATCGTGAGCGATCGAGTAAGTCTGAGAGACGGCAGATTTATAGGTATTCAGGTTGCGCTGACGGTCATCGCTGAGGAACTGAATCTGCGTGGTGTTCTGATCACCACCGGATTTCGATACCTCAGTGATTTGTGGCAGTTCGGTCCATTCTTCAATTTTGCGAATAGAGCCGGAACCGCCGCCAGCCGCGTATTTGTTTTTGTTGGTGGTATTGATGTTGCGAAGAGTGACAGCATTCTCCGCAATCGCGTCGATTTTCGCGATAACGTTATCAATACCCGACCAGTTGCAGTTCACGTGAACGATATCGCCGACCGCAATATCGTCCGCGGCGCTGACGGTGATCACCGCGTGCTCAGCATTCGTCGCGCCGGTGAAAGTAATGGCCGGGCCGTAGCCCGACGCCAGATAAACATGAGCGCCGTTAGGCAATGCAAAGCCCATAATGTTTACTCCTGTGAAATTAGAAAACCGGCACAATTGCCGATGATTTTGACGGGGTCAGTTAATGATGTCGGCCCGGTAGTTCAGGCTGATGGGAATGGTGTAGGAAACAGCGGTCGGGATACCGCGAAAAACTGCTGGCGTGCTGGTGATCCAGCAGGTGAAGTCACTTCCTGCAATTTCCAGCCCCTCAGGGAACAATTGCACTACTCTGCCCGCCAGAGAAACGACTGAGGTACGGCCGGAGCCGGCTGGCGCCACGACATTAATCTGGTACACGCCTGAATAAGTCCGGCAGCGCAATCCGAGATCGATTGTTCTCGGCGTAACAGGCATATCGTGAACGGCCAGGTACATCTCGTTAGCAGGAGGTGTAAACGGCACGTTCTCCCATGCAACCGAAATGCCCTCGGCATCGGCCCAGGTACCCAGTCTGGCGGCCAGTGCAGATGCAATATCAGGAATCACCTGGACACCTCCTTGACAGCTTCCTCAAAGAAGCGTTGAAACTCAGCAGCGGTTATACGGACCATTCCGCCCGGTGCCTGTGTGGAATGCCCCATTTCAAGCGGGTATGCATACGGGACGTTGTTGCAGAAATAAATGGCCTTCATCCCGACTTTGAACAGTGACAGCGTGTAGTTCCCGGCTGCTTTTGTCAGGTCGCCGGTCTTGTCTATTCGCCCTGTTTCATCAGCTGTCGGAGCATCAAACGATACCTGCCAGTTACCGCGAAAGCGTCCGCCCGTATACCCCGGCGGTGCTTTGATATCCATCCCATCCACCACCCGGGCTTTTTTCTTCAGTCGCCCGGTTTTGGTCAGGTTGTCGGGATTTGCCCGCTGCGCCTCGTTATGGTCGTAAACAGCGCGATTATAGGAAACGGCTGTCTGGTTAACTTCCCACAACTCCGGGTTGCCCACTGGGGACATCATCACCAGTTGGTTAAGTATTTTAATACCAACCGTGCGCACCACAGCTTCTTGATTCGCTTTGGCCTTATTGACGAAGGCTGTGATTTCAGCGAGGAATGCCGTGTTCTCGCCCATGTTAAGCCCTCAGTTGCGCTTTGTAGCAGAGAACCAGCGAGGCAGGTTTTGCAGGGTTGGGGTTCACAATGCGGTAGGCTGTGCCGTCTATATCAACCACATCGCCGATTTTAATTTCCTGCTCTGACGTAAAAACAATCTGCACGTCGCCGTTAACGATGACCGTTCCATCTATTTCGCCTGGCGCGTATTCAGTCTTCACGCCCACAGCAGTAAAACGGACCTCTTCAGTTTTATGTTCAACGCCGCCGATAACCGTTACCGAGCCTTTACGGGTGACGTTGTATAACGCTCCGTTCTGCCTGAGCATGCGCGTTGTTCTGGCCTGCATACGTAGGTAATCAATGGGCATTCGTCAGCGCCTCTCGATTTGCAGATTGATAAAATCAGTTTTGAGTGATTCGATGGCGCCAACCATAACGTACGGAAAACCACCGCTATGCCAGGCATCCATAACCGCACCGCTTTCATCAATAAGCAAAATAGCCATGCTACGATAATTGCCTTCGCGAGCAGCATGAAGCGCCTCTTCCAGAAGCCTAATAACCTCTGTTCGGTTATGTTCCAGATCAGCATCTTTTCTGCTAGCCAGGTTAATAACTTTCAAGTCCGGCATGTCATGCCCTCTCTGCAAATGCATTGATTGCGTAGCCACGACCACCAGCAAGATCGCCCAGCAGCGCCATGACAGCAGGATAGGACGGAGTGAAAACTTCACCATCTGCGACCGCATAGGTCATGGTGACAGCACCTTCCACACGTTCAGTTTTCACAGCGGCTTCGCGCACGCTGGAGAGTAAATCTCCGTCGATTGCCTCTACCGCCAGCATGCACTGCGCGGTTAAAACCTGCCGTGGAACTTCATCCGGCGGGAAATCATGTTCATCCAGAACGACATTCACGCGTGGCCATGCCAGAGCCTGTCTCGGGTCAGCTTTTGAGCCTACCCAGTCCAGCCCCTCCAGGTAATCCATTGCCTTAATCAGCAAAGGTGCGAGCTTGTCAGGCAGTTTAATGCCGCGTATTTCCGCAAACGAGGAAAGTTCCTCTTCACTGGCGTAGCTGTTGGCATCAGGAGAGGTGATATCGGTATTGATCATCTAATCATCCTGTTTATGGGGCTTTCACCCCATTCGTTATTCTCCGGCAGGCGCAGTGTAGGTGATCTCATCAGTGGTTTTCGCCACTCCTTCAATCGTGCCGGTTACCGTGAAGGTGCCAGCAACGTCTGATGTGAGTTTCACCGTTGCACCACCAGCAGAGCCGGTTTGAGAACTGGCCGTGCTAAGCGTGCCGCCTGTAGACGTCCACACGACGGTTTTACCGGATACACCGGAGCCGTTCAGCGTGTACTTCAGAGAAACAGTTACCGCATCTGTGCTGTCAGCGGTTGCGGAGGTTTTATCCGCTGACAGCGTTACTCCCCCACTGCGGATTCCAGTTTGATCAGCACGCCTGCCGTTGATTTGTTGCTGGTGAAGTGCTTCTTCCAGTTGCCAGCAGTGCCGATGGCGGTCAGGTCAGGGTTATCACCTTTGGCGGTATCCCAGCTGTAGCCCAGCAGATCGACGTTCACCACACCTTCAGCGCGATAGCCAACCGCAAGGTTTTCCTGATCGTTGATATCGTAGGAACGGAAGCCCGGCGCCTGAGACTCGGTAACGGTCACTGCGCCGGCCACCAGCCCAAGGATCGCATCAGCATCCATGGTGTCGGTCACCAGCACAGGTTTACCCAGCGTGCCCGGCTGCCCGCCGTAAACCACCACGCCCGCTTCTTCGTAAATTTTGTTGGCAATCGCCTCATCCACAATGTCGAAGTAGGTCGCGGAGTGCATCACGAACAGAACCACTCGGTTAAACTTGTCGCCATATTTGCGCAGGCCACGCGTCAGGGTCTTTTTACCGTCGGTCTCAATGTCGGCGGTTACGACCATGTCGGCGTTAGCACCAATCGCCGCAGTCAGCGCTTTCAGGCCATATTTCACATAGCCTTCCAGCGTGGCATCTGCGACATCAACGCCGATCACTTCGGAGAACTCATCAACGGAGCGGCCACGGCGTTTAAAGGCCTCTTCCGTGGTTTCATACGGACCGTATTTCCACGGTGCTTTAACGGATACCGCTTCACCGGCACCGATTTTTTTACCTGTGACTTTATCGACAGAGTTCACATTGCGCGATTCGATGGAACCACCAACTTTGTAGAAGGCGCGTTTACGGAAATCACCTTCAATCAGTTCGTTATCCAGCAAAATCGCACCGTTGGAGGAAGCGTTGAACACTTCCAGATTGTCCTGGCGACGCTCAAGAAACGCGGTCTGCGCCAGATCGTCATAAATAACCAGGTCGGTATTAACAGTCGTTGCCATGGTTTGAATCCCTTATTTCGGAAGTTTGAGGAAGGCCTGCTGGCCGTGTTTGCGGATGTAGTCCGCTTTGTCGCTGGCGCTCATTTCGGAACGTTTCAGGCTTCCACCACCGTTTGGCTTGTGTCCGCCCGCGCCCGTGCCTTCTGCGCGAGGGAACAGATGCGGAGCCGTCTCCTTGAGTGACTCCGCCCACTCAAGCGGGCTTAGTGGAGTTTTGCCGTCTTTACCGAACAGAACATCGCCATTTGCATCAACTGCTACGGCCTCGCCCTCGTCGTTGAGCTGGAATGTGCCTTTGGCACGTAGAATCAGATCGTCAGAAGCTTCCGGCAGCGCGCCCGCTTTAGAGGCTGCTGCACGGATTGCATCCCCGAGGACCCGATCCCGAAATTTGTTGGAGAACGCTTCAGCTTTTTCCGCGCGCTCGTTCGCCGCTTTGATCTGCTTATCAACGTCAGCACGCATGCGCTCGGTACGCTTATCCAGCACCTCGTCAATTTTTCCGGCGGCGATAAGCTTCGCCTCTTCATCGTCAGAAAAACGCTGGAGAATGCCGCGTACAGCGTCTGGGTCGATACCGTCAAAACGTGACAGGTTTTCTTTTTGCTGCTTGATGGTGCCCAGCAACTCAGAGTTTTTTGATTTCAGGCCTGTAACTTCACTGGTCACACGCTCATCAATCAGCTTCTGGATTTCGGGGGTGATTTCGATACCGCCACCACCACTGCCCTCACCGCCGCTTTCAGGTGCGTAATATTTCAGAAGCATGTTTCGAATTAACATAATTTCCCCTCGGGATTTTGTCGGGCCTCGCCCATAAAAAAGCCCCGGCGGATGCCAGGGCGTGTAGAAAGTGATGGTTGTCAGGTTCAAGCGCCTGATAGCTGCTTAAGACGCTCCATGCTGATCCACTCGCCTTTGTCAGTGAACATATCAGCCAGGTCGATTTCACCCGCGCGGAACAGACGGCCACGCTCGGCACCCAGAACCTGATCCTGTCGCTGCGCCGATTGTCGCCTCAGCCATTCCAGATACGTGGTTTTCGCCGATACCTGTCCGTCCATGCTGGCGCGGGTACCATCGTCCATTTCATCGATATCGATACCGAGTTCGCGCCACGACTTAAGAATCAGGGTTTCGGTAGAACGGCAGCAGAAATGAATTTTCCCGGGCCCTTGCAGGTAAGGTACTTTATGCCCGATCGGTTTATTATCCAGCGTGTATCGCAGCAGGTCGCGAATAATGCAGTCGTGGCTGGTTTTATTGTCCAGCGTAGACAGCCACTGCTTACCCTTCACGATGTCACTGTTGGCGCTGGTGAAGCTGTTGCGCGCGGTGGCAGCCAGATGATTAACGGCTGTTTTAGCGATGCTTGCGGCGTTTGCCCTGCTCATCTGAAGCGCGCCGTCGCGATAGTCTTTATTGGCATGACCGCGCACGCTTCGGGCGATGGTTTCAACCGTGTCGCCAGCAAGATAGCCACGGCGTACAGCGTTTACGATCCGCGCCAGCCTGTCCGATTCCAGATTCTCCGTCCACTCACTCAGCAGGCGCCCCTGAAATGGCTGAGCCATCGCCGCGGCATAAACCATATCGGCGGTGATTCCCTGTAACGGGTAGCGTGCCAGCACCTGTGAGGGAAGAAGGGAATCGAACAGGCTCAGCTGATAACTGACCTCATTCCTGGAAAGCGCAAGCAGTTCCCCTTCCAGCCCGGACTGCATCGAAGCGACAGCCTGATGGTTAAGTTCGCGTACGCTGCCGAGCAAGCTTTCCAGACGTGTAACCGTGAAGCTATCAGCCGGGAGCCGATCCAGTGCATCCAGCAGACGGGCAGACAGTTCTGCGTCCGTCTCGTTGAGCAGCTTCACCATCCGGTTAGCGACACCCGTCGCATAGCGGCTAATCCAGACGGAATGGGCAATGGCCTCATCCCGCAAACTTTCGTTGACTGTTGCCATCTCAGCCCCCGGTCAATGAGGGCGCCTGATTGCGGAGCGCATCAATCACATCATCCGGGCTGTCTGCCGGGTTGATGAGGTCGAGTTTCTGAAGCGCCCGAATCATGTCAGTATCGCGCAGTGCGCCGGACTGCCATGCATGAACAATCGCGGTAACCATCCCGGATTCGGCAACCTTCGCGATAAATTCCTGGTTGATGGTGTAGCTCGTCGATTCGTCCTTAATTCCGAGGTACTTCGCACACCAGCCCAGCGCCAGCGTGTAAGCCTCGGAAACGTTTGAAACGCAGATACCCAGCACTGATGTTGATGCGCTCTGTTCACCGCTTGCCTGCGTTGCAGTCTTCGCCGTGGCGTTCTGCTCAATTAACCTGGCGCCCAACTGCACCATGTAATCGCGTTTGCTGTCCATGGCCTCTTTAGCCAGCATGTTCGGCTGCGCCTGGGCATAGCCAAACGAGCCATCTTTGGGAAGCATTAGCGGTGAACGGGAACCAATTTTTACTCCGGTCTTCTCAAGGTGATCTCGCCAGTTGGTATCAAGCCCAGTCATATACGGCTGCACCTGACCACAGAACCACACGCTGTCCTCATAGTCAGCGCTGTTTCGATAATGGCCATGGTTTATCTCCACCAGCGCGGCCAGCGGTGAATCATCGATAGTGGGATCGTTGTTCTGAGCACCGACAAAGGTGAACGGGATTTCGTCCCAGTAGTCCTTCCCTTTCGGCTTAGGGTGGTATTCACTGTCAACGCTGTAGGTTCCGCTTGCGGTGCCACCTGCCCGGCGCCATACACGGCAGATAAACTTCCCTTCTTCCAGCGCCAGCTCGCGGTACTGAATTTCGTCCTTGTAAGCGTAACCATCCGGCTCTTCTACGCATTCGCGCAGGACCACCAGTACCAGCTGATCGCGTCCGTTAATTCGCTTTGTTCGCCAGTTGATGATGTTCTCTGCCGGATAGCGGAGAATGATCGCTTCGTCTGATGCCTCTGCATAGTCAACGTAAAGCCCATCACGCGCCACCTCCAGCACGTTCTCAACCACCAGCTGCGACTGCTGATAAATGCTGGTACCCGCCCCGTCAGCATTATCCAGCAGGTATTTCAGCTTCTCCGGGCCGTTAAACGTTGGGTCTTTGCGATACGCCATGCCAAGCATGCCGATCTTCGTATTGCCGGCAATGGCGTAAAATACAGCGCGGCGCAGATAGTCCTCGTTGCGCTTACGGTTGCGCGTGGATTTATCGGTTGGATCGAGATAAGGCAAGTACTTATTGCCCGCCGCTTTTACGGCCTCAGCGCCTTTGCAAAAGTCTCTGTATTTCCGCCAGGCAGCAGAAGCCGCCCGGTGTTCTGGTCGAACCCAGGTGATGTCGTCGTTTGCCATATCAGAAAGTGGTGTCCATGGTGATTGAGTATGCCGGTTTCACGATGGGGTAATCCTTCACAATGAAGTACCCACCAGCATCATTGGGGTGATCGTTATCCGCTGATTTATCCGGTTCGCCATTAGCCGCCCAGATTTGCTGCTCGAGGCTCTCGGTGTAGACCGGGCAATTCTGGACGTTGACCAGATAGCGGCGCTCACCGTTGGCGTTGCAGAACATGGCGTTCATTGAGTTAATGCGGTCTTTAACCGGCGGGTTGGCATCATCAACGATGACACTGAAGCCGGCATCGTTAAGCTGGGCAATATCCGTCTTGCTGGCGTTCTGCGATTTGCGGGAGTCGCCTGACGCATCCGGGTAGATGTAAATCTCCCGGCTCTTCACATAACGCCCATCCTCATATCGCCAGAACTCTTCCTGGATACGCTTAATCATCGCCGGCGTGTCGTAGACTTTCACCAGTTCGCGAACCGCGCGCGGTAGCCCGTTACGCTTTACGTGAACAATCGCGGCCATTTTCCCTACGTTGAAGTCCATACCGATAAACAACGGATCCCCATCCTGAATCTCGTCAGAACAGTTGTTCAGTTTACGGTTAAAGGTGTGGTAAATGGTCCCACTGTTGAGGTTGGTGAACTTCCCGCGCAGGTATGCCTGAATCAGTTCATCAGGATAAGAACTCAGCAGCGAGGAAATGTAATCCGGGGGCAGGTTCTTCGCGTTGTCGAACGTGCTGGCCTGAATCAGCCCATACAGAGCAGAAAGCTCAGGCTTTTCGCGGACCGCCTTCACGAACTGCTGGTAGACGAACTTGAAGCCCTCCGGCGTAGTCGTTACATCGATGCCGTTACGCAACCCGTCGACTTTGTAACGCATACGGGCGATGATTTTTCGCCAGGCCTGCTGCGCTTTGGCAGCCGCCATGACGTCCAGTTCATCCACCATCGCATTACCGATTTTGAAACCAACTATCGAGCCTGGCTTCTCCATTGAGCGGCAGATTGTGGTTCCGCGGTATCGTCGCCCCTCGTAGAAGTGAACCTCTTTGTTCCCCTCATTGATTATGACGCTCAGCCCCCAGTCAAAGGCCACTTCCTCAATCGTCGGGTAGAAGATGTCACGGATCTGCGGGTACGTCGGCGCGAAATAACCCTGGTTGATTTTAGGGTGCTCCCACATCCCCTTACAGATGCCGCCACAACCCACCCACGTCTTACCGGAACCGAACCCGGCAACGTAGGCTTTGAATTTGTGCTGCATCGCGAGGAAACGCGCCTGAGGAATGTTAAGTGTCGGGCTGATCCCCATCTTCCGCCCTCGCGTCCACTACGTTGATATTGATCTGAACTGGGGTCGGTTCGTCACCATCACCATCACCGGCCAGCTCTTTGCGGAGTTTCTCAACCTCCAGCTGCCGGCGGTCGATTTCGATCTGCTGGAGACGCTGAGCGAACTCGCTATCCGCCAGGCCAAGCCGTTTCATTACGGCTTCGAACATACGCTCACGGCTGATAGCGGTTATCTCGACGCCGTTCTTTCCGACCTTTACGCCGGAGTAAGCGAGTCGCGAGACTGGCGAGAGTTTACGCGTATCAGCGAAGTAAGGCTGGCCGATACCATCGCCGTTACAGCGTGGGCAGGCAGGGTTAGGCTCACGATTATGGTCATAGCCATAGCCACCAACATCAGCGGGCTCGCGACTTTTCCGCTCAAGCGCTTCGAGTCGTTTCTCTTCGAACTCCACCATATCGCGCCACTGGTACTGGTGACCGAATCCCCAGCAGTAACGACACGCGCCGCGGCGATACTGCGATAGCTGGTTTGCATCGAAGGTGGCAAGCTGCCACATCTGCGCGAGGACTTCATCGGCACCGCCAAGCGTGCGCGCAATGGAGGCTTTCTGCTGTTGTGCAATAGCCTGGGCAACTGAAGTTTTCTGAAGGAGTTGATAACCAATTTGTTCAGCGGATTTTTTGCTGTAACCCGCCCTGATAGCTGCTTGTGTGGCGTTACCATCCTTTAGGTATTCCGCAACAAATAAGCGTTGCTGAGCAGTAAGTCCATCATCATCCATCAGCTCATTTGCGCTTTGTTCTTTCTGCGCAATGCGCACTTTTTTCTGCGCAGATTTTTGCGCAGTTTGCGCAGAAGTTTTTTTGATATATCGACGGGCGGTAGCGTAGTTCAGTCCCTGCGCTTCACACCATTCCTTTGGTGATACGCCGGTTGCGGCATGTTCGGACAGGAACCGTTGCTGAAGCTCTCCCCAGTCCGGTTTTGCCATTATTCACTCCAATAAAAAAAGCCACCAGCGAGTGCCAGTGGCTTGAATGTGGTAATCAGAAATGGGTTCGAACCGTTGGGACAAACAATATTAAGCGCTCACCCGCTGGATTAAAGTAGCATCACGCTTCGTCTGGCCGATATGAACTCCTGTATCACTCTACTGACGTATAGAACCAAGCATGCCCCATCCTACTGCTACGCGCCAGTCTCGCTGCTTTCAACCAATCAGAGCATCATAAGCCTCGATAATTTCTTTCCTGCTCACGTATCTGTCGGCTGCTACCAATATGGCTCCACTTTCGCCTTTCAGAAAAGTTGAAAAAAAAATCACCACATCCAAACACCTCACCTCATCATTAGCATACAGATAAAGAATCTTGCTCCGATAACTTCGAATTTTCAGCAACTTAGCAGGCTCATCATCAGCAAAAATCAATAGCTGTGCCATAAAATCTCCTTCTACACATAATTCCTTACAAGAGAAGATTGTTAGTCCCATGAACACTCAATCACATTGACGAATCTTTTGCCTGTGATTTACGTTACCTTTAATATCCCAAAAGTCTTTTTTAACTCATACACCTGAATTCAATTCTGAAAGAAGTGAAAATGGCAGCAAACAAATCACCAGGAGTTTAAGTTTATTTAATTAGTTATAGTGCAGAATGCTTAACCCTGTATATAGAGTTCGCTTCTTCGCACTTTTCTTTCAAGTATATGAACCGGGTGGATACTTCACTGTTTGAGCAGTTCGTCACAATGCAGTAACCCTCTACCCACGCCTTTTCATCCTTTTCGGCAAACAAACTTTCGAAAATGGCAACCCAAGTGCTGTTAGGCATGCGTTCCAGTTCAAAATACTTCATTGTCCCTCCCTCACGAAGGGTTCTGTACTCATCCAATCCTAAGATTTTCATACTGCATCTCACGGTCTTTTTAATGTTATGATTTCTAGCATCATATCCAGGCTTTTCCTACCCCAAAATCCATGGGACTCTGCATTTTATCATCATTAGCAACCAGCAGATGAGCTTTGTAATAGATGAAGAATGCGCATAAGAAAGCCATAGCTATTCATGTGACATGCCTGTCCTCAGTATTGGATTTAGGTTACCTTCTGGATAAAAACTTACCCATCAACATTAAAAATACAACGATTCCAACAGGCACTCCAACAATAGGTGTAGCGAACGCGCTTACTCCCACGGCGGCAACCATACCTCCCAAAGTACTAAACATGATGGGTATGATTAACATAATGATAGCCTGGGGTATTCCTGCCTTCCAGAGGAGTAACACCATAATGACAACAAAGAACACCATGAGAAAAGGCATTGTTTGCCCCCTTAATTAAACACACTCTCTATATAACGACCATTTGGAAAATTTATTTAGTTATCTTTCAATTAAGGCCTACTTGCAGTTCGCCTGCCACGCTTTGTTATGCGCCAGGATGTCGCGCTTCGTCTGCCTGTCCAGTACATCCCAGTCGTGCGCTGTGCAGTAGATGGGTTTAACCCAGTCGCAAGACGTATCGGCTACCTCAACCCTTACGGGTCCAGTTGTCCCGCAGCTCGCGATCAACATCGTCGTCAGACATATGGTTAACAGTCTGCTGTACATTGCTGGCCTCTTTCGTTGCTTCTACCCGGCGTTCGGCTGCTGCGACCGTTGCCGCTGCGTTATCTTTGGTGCGCTGCTGGTCGGCTTTCGCTTCAGCTTTGCTGGTGCCGCGAATATGGCCCAGGCCAAAAGCGCCTGCAATGGCGGAAATCACCAGTGCGGCCAGCCCGATTATCGTTTCGATACCCACTCTCACCTCACACCAAAACTGATTTCGCCAGATTAAACAGCGCACGGCGTTTATCCAGCCCGTTGCGGCCGCCATTGATTAACAGTGTCACGCGCTCAATGTCGCCGGAATGAAGAAGGCAACCGCGGGAGGCATAGAACCATGCGGCAGAGCGCGCGGCGTATTCATCCTTTTCAAGCAGCTCCGGATGAGTAACAAGGTCCAGTTTCAACGCCTGGCCACAACTGCGATAGTTGCTCAGGCCGGTAATCTGTTTCAGCCCACGACCGCGATATTTCCAGCCATCACCAGCGACCTGATTGCCAAGGTGTTCTTTTCCCCACTCACCACCGTATACCAGATTGGCGATCGCTTTCTGGTTTGCCGGTTGCGTTGCCGTTCTGCCAAGTGCGGCGGATTGCTGTTGAGTGATGCGGTGGCTGCCGAACGTCGGTACCAGGTTTTCAACCGCGTAATTCAGGTTCTCCACCAGTCGGGTAAATCTGGTGCTTTCATGCCCCATCTGGGCAATAAACATGGCCTGATCAAGCGGTGCGGTGATGCCGTATTCCTTCATGGCGGCGTCGATATGCGGAAACCAGCGCGCAGCTAATCCGGCGCTGATACCAGCCGCCTTCTGAAATTGTGATTGGTTCATTAGTGCCTCAGATGATCAACCAGACGTGCAACGTTGCCTTTGACGGCCACCAGCACGGAAAGGAATATGATATTGGCCGCAATGGTGGCCCATGATGAATGCGGGTAGATCCCACACAGGTACGCCAGCGGTACAGCGCTGTAAGTGACGGTAATCAGCCAGGCTAAACGCGAAATCCATGGCCGATGCCGCGAATCACCACGGCGGTAAAACATCAGAGTAATTACAACTCCGGCGCAGAGCAGCGCGTTGATAGTTGCTGTTGGGTCATTTAGTACCACCTGAACCTCCCCGGCGCGTTATCAGCGCCACCAGCGAGCCGATGTCCTGCTTGTTCAGGAACGTAAGGATTTGAACGGCTAACGCAGAAGCTATTACGGCACCAATAGCATCCAGAGGCTTCTCGGTGTACCCCGTCCAAAATGTGAGTTTTGACCCCAACAACCCCGAACAAAGAATGCCGACGATATACGACACGAAGAAGTAGGCCAGGCGACGTAACACACTCAGGTCAGCTGCTGTCGCTATGTAGAATACTGCGCCTGCAAATGCTCCAAAAACAACACCGTAATCAGTTCCGGTCAATAGACCGTAAACACTTGCTCCAGTCAAAGCTAAACCGGCCAGCCCTGTGCCGGAAAATGGATCGGACATAGGTCTCCCCTCATATAGCTGTGTATCCTCTCAGTAATGAGGGGAATAAAAAAAGCCCGCACGGGAGCGGGCAACGAATGCAGATATTTATTTTTTTCAATTTCAGAACGAAGATTATCGGCAGTATTGGGAAAGACTTTAGACAATAAAAACCCGGCGCGGTGGCCGGGCAGAAAGTTTATAATTCTGGCTTCATACGGCCAAAAACTTTTTCAATGCCGGCCTCATACTCCTCTTTGTTGTCGCTCATTGCTGCAACGCCAAGAAGTTTGCCGATGTGTTGTCGTAAGGCCTTGACGCCAATTTCAGAAAGGAAGAGGTGTAACTTATCTGATTGCTTTCCATTCTCATCCCTACTGGCGCGAATTTGCTCTAATATCTTCCCCTTACTCTTAGCCAGTGGGACGTAAATTTGCATATTAGTCAACTGTCCAAAGCGGATCGGCCTGCCTTTTTCCGGACGATTAAGTCCATATAACCGATACCATTCTTCATACAACTCGTCGGGAAACTCTTTCTCATATTGGCGGGCTTCCTCTCGTACAAATGCCTTAAAAGCATCGATTACCTCTTGAACTTCAGGTCGATAACCGGCCAATGCATAGGCTACGCCTTTTATACCTGATTTAGCGGAAGCATTTATTAGTTTTTGAGCTGTATCGGCAGCAGGAATTCTAGACGGTGGCAGAGCATCGGCACTTTTTGCATCTATCAGCGCCTTTCCGATATCAACGATCACATCAATATCAAACCCATGAGCGTTATTGATGTTTTTGGACTGCCCACTATATTGAAAATTAATAGGATTTTCAATTTTCGCTATTAAACTTGGACCACCAAACTCCTTCATGTAACCAGCGCTTAGTAGTTTATCGACATCCCTTGCGAAGTTGCCGATACCTAAAAGTCGAGCAAGTCCAGCCTTAGTAACTACTGCGGTTTTCGATTCATCACTTAAGACATAACACTCAGCATCTATTCCAAATTCATCTTTGAAATTACCCATATGGGTGGCTTTGTGAATTTTATCCCTCCACCTTGCAGCAGCAGCCTTTTTGGCAATGTCAGAACGCTGCTCTTTAGTAAGAGACTTCGCCCTGGCAACCCCGCCCTTAGCTTTACCCTTTGGATCTTTCTTATCGCCTGACATATGCAAGCACCTTTCTGTAAAACATGCTTGCATAATAAACAGCAACCAAAACACATAGCAAGCATTTTTCACTATTTTATGCTTGCATAGTCAAGAGCATATAAAAGGCCGACGGATGGTAGCCTTCAGTAAACGAATGTTGTAGTGCTTAATGGTCCACCATCGAGGATTCGAACCTTGAACCACAGAGGTAGAAGCTCCGTGCACTGACCAGTGGAAAAAAAAGACCAGCATTGGGTTGCTGGTCATGGGTCATGCAGTTGTCTCTGCGAAGCGGGTGTCTCCCCACCCAGTATTTTCAGTATCGAGAGCATTATCGAATGCCACTTTAACTATAGCATCGCGGTAAAAAATCGCTTTGCCATATTCCTATGGCTCACACTCGGAAGGTTCTGTGACCCATCGTGTAACTCATGACGCGGATATGGCAAAGGCACGCCGGATCACGACCAGAAATTTTAATTAAATAGCTTGCGAATGGTGCCGATAACCTGATCACCAAATGATGATGTGTCATCTTTAAGCGTACCAGTCAAAAATGGATAACGAGGAAAACCATTAATGCATAAAAAATTGAAGTTAGCAGGAGCATTTTTATTAGCTATTTCTTCTCTTCCTGCATACACAGCTGACAAAATTGACGGCTGGATCTTTCTGACAAATACAAACAATTTCAACTTCTATGGTAAGGAACGTTCATTGACTGAAAACAAAGGTATTCGGTCAATAATCATACAAGAAGTTCCAATTTCCAAGAACTCCAGTGCGAAAATTCTCTACTCTCATTTCACCATTCCTTCTAAAGCATGCAAAAATGAGTTTGGTGAAATAACAATGTATGAAATGAGCGGAAAAGTTGCTGGAAAATATGATTATGTTAAAGGTGGCTCAAGTGCAGCCGCTTACATAGCTGATCTTGTCTGTGGAAATTAATGAATTAGCTACAAAAACCCGCACTAAAGCGGGTTTAATTTCATTTGGTCGCAATAATCAACTGTGGAAATCATACAGGACATTTTTATGCAAAGTCAACCCTAACATGCAAAAATGCATCGTCATTTGCTTCGATCATATTATTAAGTTGTTGCCTTCTCGAATTCGACAGCCGCTTGACATTCCCACTTGCGCAGCGTGTCCACAAGCATTTCAAAGAGTGGTTTCCAGTTACGCGACCATGATGACTGATGAAGGTCAGGGAGTCGCTTCAGAATGACGCGATATACCGTCGCCGAGGAGATAGCAGAGAAGCCAATACCAGAGCAACGTTCACACGTTTTGAAAACTGGTACGCCACGTTCCTTCGTTGCTTTACGGTCCACCACTTCACCTATGCCGCCGCAACGACAACGGGCGCTTATCGTTCCCTTGCCTTCGCAAACATCACAGACCGCCGGTACAACCTCTGTTACCTCTGTCCACAGCTCCCAGTCAGACGGACGAACGGCACGGGAGCGGCTGGCCCAGTATGGCGCTTTACCCCAAGGGTACGAAACCTTGCGGGTGACCTGCTCTTTAGTGGTCCGGCCGGTACCACAACAGCTGTGACACATCACGCTGGTAGCCGCCGAACAGGAATACTCCGCGAAAGCAAACTGCGCCAGCGTCAACATGCAGGCTCCGAGCTTATCGCCAGCGGCTTTGCGGACATTTTTAGGGGCGTTTTTAATGGCAAACTGCGCCAGCGCCTGAACTGCGAGTTGTTCATCTGTTTTGCTAATGCCGGCTTTGCCGAAGAAAGCAGCCAGGCCGAAGCGCGCACGGCTGCTGGTGGTGCCAATAGCCGCCATAACATCAGTGCCGGTGAGACGATCCGGAGAGGTTCCCTTTACATCTTCGCTGATATGCATTCCCTGAGGACTAAAATGTTTAAGTGCTGCTTCCAGTTTCATGTGCCCCTCTGCTTTGATTCAATTCTGATGTAATTACGGAAGATGCGGTAATCCACCAGCACCGATCCCCGGTAGCGGTAAATCCGAAGGCGCTGCCAGCGCGCGCGGAGTATTTCAAGCGTTTCTGGCTTCATCTGGCCTCCTCGATGATGATTTGCCCGGTTTCTCCCCAGATTTTGGTAACCCGTCCGTCCCAGACATGGCTATCTTCGTCAAACACTGCATCCAGCAGAGCTTTTTCCAGATTGTCTTTGTCAGGCTTTTGTTGGTGAGGCTGGCCGACATATTGCGCCCGCTTTGTCTTACTCCAGCTCTTCGGCATGGGGATGACGAACGTGATGTGATATCCGGACTCAGGCAGACGGATGCCAAGCAACCGGACCTGTTCTTTGTATGCCCAGTACGCTGCTGTTGCTGGCCGTTTATGCCATCGATCACGCTGAGTCATTCGGGGCTTGCCAATCGGCGTAATTTCGTAAATTTTCATGCGGGCACCACCAGCCCGCGGCGGGCAACTTCAATCACTGTCAGAACAATCGCGCGGTCCATAAGCTGCCGACGCTCCTCCCTGTTCAGCTTATTCCCGTTATCAATGCTGTCATGACAGCAAATGCAGAGCGCAGCTGTCGCACAATCATCGGTTTTTAATCCCATGCCCTTCCCTTCGTTCCGGTGTGCCACCTGCGTCCCCCATGCTCCACAAAGAACACAACGCTCGATCTGCCCGACGGCGGCGAGCCATTTTTTGCTGCGATAAATAGCCACGCTCACCCCCATATCCGGTTTTGCCACCGGCGATTTATACGCGGTGGTTTATTGCCTTCAGGCAGCCGGGCGCTGACAGTCCAGGTGAGATAATCGGAGTTCAGGTTGCGCTCTACCTTCACGCCGCGGCGCTGGTATTCCGCCATGAGTTCTTCGGCCTGCTGGGTTGTGCAATCGGTATGATGGAACCAGGTCTTCTTCATTCCCGTCACCCCGCGAAGCTCATGAGTTGCGCAGCGGCGTTCTCCGCCTCGCGCTGGTCCCTGAATGCTTTGGATAATATCCAGCGCCAGAGGACATCAAGCGCGGCCTTGTACAGCTGCTGGAACTCAATTTCGTCCATGTTGGCGAATGAAATACTGCGTGGGTGCTTCTGAAGTGTGCCATCCGGAAGTTTGATAGCGTCGTAATGCCCGGCCTGAATAGTCACCCAGGCGCGGTATGCATCGAAGGATTTACAGAGGCTGATCCCGTTTGTTACTCGGCGGCTCGCAACCTGCTCAAGATAGTGCTCAGCGGCATCGAGCAGGGCGCCTTCGTTTCCGCCATAGGAAGCCAGGAATTTAGCGTAGCCGGTAACCAGCTTGCGCTCATTGGAGGAGATTGCCCCGCCGGTAGGCTCCCAGTATTCGAAGCCCAGATTCAGCAAAGCGAAGAAGCGGCGATGAAACGCAGGATTGCGTACCTGTTTGAAGTCGGCCACCAGCACGGCGCCGAGCTTGATTTTTGATTGCAGCAAATCGCTGGTCTCCGGCGTAGCCGGGATCAGGATCCCTGAGGACTGCTTAATGAGTTGTAACTGCGCCATGGTGTTCACTCCGTGGCGCATCGCGGTCAGGTTGCTGGTTGTTCAGGCCAGCTCAAGAATTATGATTGCGTACGTAGTGACAAGTCAATTTTTAGAAGCCATTTCCCTTACAACTTCCATAATGGTTTCTTTGGACCAGTAACGATCGTCCCTGCTTAGTTTTCTGTGAGTTATGGAGCTATCTTTGGTGGAAATTATATAGCGCTCTTCCGCTCCCAACTTGAAGGACAGCAGCTCCCTTCCTTTCCCATCGGTTATGGTCACTCGCAGATCTGACTGAACTACATCCTCCACGAAATCCCCCTGAGCGACATACAGACGCGAATAGAAATTGTCGGCAGCAGCATCAAAGGGATTCGCAAATTGCGGTATTCTGAAAATGCGCGCTACCCCTGAGTACACCCTTAATAGAACCAGTCGTCTGCACTTTCCCAGGTTTCCTGAAGGATCCCTTCAACCGTCTTCTTCGCTTCCTTTGCCCCACCATAAACGCTTAACCCATTCGAACCAGCACGACGAACAACCAGACTGCAATCCTCGAACTGATTCCGGAGCCGTTTTAGCAGTTCTTTTTCCAGCGCTGGCATTGCTCCATCTGGAAGTTTCTTTGTGCGATCAATGGTTAATTCAACTTTCATGGTGGCCTCCTTTGCATTTACTGTGTTTTTATACAGTACACCTACCTGGAAAAATGGTCAACGCAACAAGAGCACAAAATGCTAATTTCATGTCAGTAGGAAAAAATTAAACCCGCCGTAGCGGGTTTTGTATTATGGTTTTTTACGCTGCTTTCTTAGAAGAGCAGTTGCATAGTGGAATAGGAAAAGGTCTTCCCTTCTTTGCATGACGCACCACTCCATCTACACATACAGTGTAGCGGAAGATGATTTCGCATGAATTACCACATTTGCGACAGGTTCCCATAGCCATAGCAATGTTTTCCCTGCATACCTGTAAACCCATACAGATTGCAATTGGCCAGGAGAACAACTACACTTCGCTCGTCAAAGGTATGTGTAGTTATTGGATTGCCTCCATACACTACGGAATGTGTTAGCGCACTTCCGCCCCGAAAAGCCCTGTTAGCGCAGGGCTTTTTACATATAAAAATCGAGAGACATCTGACTCGTTCGGACCCCAATGGTTTCCAGCACAATCTCAGCGAAAGTATCGGCTTGCCATTCAGCATCTTCTGCACGAGTCGGTTCCTTGCTGGAAAAATGAAGTACTGGTTTATGCCCAAGTAGTAAATGTCCAAGTTCATGAAAAATTACCGCAAGAGCATGCTCTTCCCCCAAACAAGCATTTTCGTAAATCTTGTTTGGTACCGTGATTGTTAGAGAAGCAGGGTCACAATGGCCGATAGTGAGATCATAGGTTAAAGATTCCCACTGCTTGTCGTCCATAACGCTAAGGGTGATTCCGTAACTTGACAGTTTTTCGAAAAGGTCATCGTATCGCTTTCGTTTACGCTTGGTGGCCGATATCCCAAATGCGTTACAAAAGTTAATCGCCTTATAGGCAATTTCTTCTTCCTGCATAGGGGAAACACGGTTGCCTCTCATCTGATACATAATTAAACCTCATTGTTGTTTATCTTTTGTAACAGTTCAGCGAAGCTCTTAAGTTGCTCTGGTGTGAATTGCGACTTGGCAAATCCAGCCACAAGCATCTGCTGCTGTTGGGAAAGCCCATCAATTGGAACGACTTCATTAGCAACAGCTGCAAGCTCTTCTAAACCTTCAAGTTGAACCCCTTTTGAACTGAAATAGGAGTCAATTTTTTTTACCCACTTCTGTGGGATTTTTTTACTGCCGGTTTCTAAACCACTCAAAAAAGCAGGTGTGGTTTCCAACTCCTGAGACATGGTTAACAGCGTGCTACCAGTATCTATCCTCGCTTTTCTGACGGCCTTACCGAATTCAGTGAGTGCCATAGTTAATTCCTCAGTATGTATGGATGACAGGTCATAACCTGTAGGTTACTTCATTGCAATAATGCGAAGGTTAGCGATCGCATGAAAAAAAATCAACCTTTTTGGTAAATTTTTTTATCATGAATAGACAAAACTTTAAACCTTTGAGTCTGAATGTTCATAAAACGCTCAACCCTTGTTAGCAACAGAGGGTTGCTCGTTGTTTAAAGGCCTTCAAAGATGCATTGGTTGAAACGAGGATGAATTTAGGCTGGGTATCCATGTTCAAGTGATCTATGTTCAAGATATGTTAAGCATTTTGAAAAATCATACAGTTTTTCAGATAATTTCCGATATCTTATTTCGTGCCCCCCTGTTCATAGGTTTTTTCGGTAGCCCTGACAACCCGAAAAGGAGATAAAATGGAAAATCATGACGTTTATATTTATACCGGCGATATTCATCGGGATGGTTACCAAGACCTTACTAATGGAATAAAGAAACGAAAAACTAAACACGGCCTTCGAAAAAATGTTATCTTCTGCGTCGCTACGTATGGGGGGGACCCTAATGCGGGTTACCGTATAGGCAGAGCATTGCAACACAACTATGATAAGGTAACCTTGTTAGTGGTTGGACCTTGTAAAAGCGCTGGAACATTGATTGCTATAGCTGCCGATAAGCTTGTTATTGGGGACATGGGTGAGCTCGGCCCGCTTGACATACAGCTCAAAAAAAATGATGAGATTGGGGAGATGAGCTCAGGCTTAGCGATCATGACAGCTTTGGATGCGCTAAAAGATCGCTCTATTTCAGCGTTTAACTCGCATCTAGTTAAGATAAGATACGAAAATCAGATAAGTACTAAGATGTCTGCTGATATTGCGACTAGACTTACTGAAGCTCTTGTATCGCCTATGGCTGCTCAGATTGATCCAATCAAGTTGGGTGAGCACCAAAGGGCCATGAGTATTGCCATCACCTATGGGCAACGACTTACAGCTAAGTCAAACAGCCTCAAAGAGGGTGCATTGGTCAAATTGATAGCTTCTTACCCATCACATGGTTTTGTGATCGATCGTAAAGAAGCAAAGGAACTATTCAAATGCGTAGAGAGTCCTAGCGGTTTAACCGAAATGCTCTACGAATTATTTTGCGATAAAATTCATGATGGTGACATAGCTACTTACGGTAAGCCAAGAGTAGTAGATTTTACCCATGATCCAGATGATAAAGGGGAAGATACCGATGCCAAAGAATCTGCAACCGGAAATGGAAATACTCAACAAGATGTTGGAAAACCAGATCCAGGAAAGTCAAGATCTGGCAAGAGAAGCAGAGCAAAACCTAAACGCGATCAAGCGCCAGTTGGAGCCATACCAATTCAACAACCTGATGGACAACAACCTGAAGCGTGAGCTATTTGCCCTTTAAACGTATCCCCTCACCCGGCGATTAGCCGGGTTTGCTCTATCTTTCAGTCGCTTTCTCTTCGCTAGGTTTCAATACGACCAACCCAACAAGTTTCGCAATTCCCACCCATTTTTTCCGTCTTTGGTGATATCCGTTCCTGTATGGGTTTTAAACTTGCTCATGCTGCCGCCTTGGTGTGTGAAAAACGTTTCAGGTCAAAGTCGATAGTTGCCCGCTGGTCACGGAAAATTCCGCAGCGCCCGTGGCGAACCAGACCACCCTGCTCCACTGCTACGCGGAGATATTTCTCTGCTGTGGTCCGGTGCAGGCCGAACATCGCAACGACGTCATTCGTGGTGATGCGCCCCTGATCATTCACCAGTTCGATAATCCGATTGATGATCAGGGCGCGTTCTTTGTCCGTTTTCTTTCTGGCCATCGGTTATTCCCTCCCTGTCAGCTGCTGCACGAGATTTCTATGGCGACCAATAACACGAACCGCGTCACGCAGTTTGGTCAGTTGCTCCAGCTTGTTTCTGGTGCGGCGGATTTCGCGAGAAATGTCCCGCACCGCTGGTACCGCTTCGACTGCGGCGCGCCCTTCGGTGAACGAGGGGATTTCACTCACGATCTGTTCGACTGGTTTTGCTTCTTCCGGCGCGGCAGGTGCCTCCGGTACCGGTTCTTGCTTAAGGGGTTCTGTAACAACAGCAAGGGACCAGGTAACGCCTTTGCCCTTCCCGTTCTTCACCACAACGCCCTGGCGCTCCAGCGCGCGAAGAACAGAGACCATTCCGCGGGCATTGCGATTGACGGCCGCAGCAAGCGAAACTGTCGTCATTGCCCCCTGCTCACGCAGCTGCTGTCGGACGATATCAGGATCAACGGGTTCCGGCTCCTCACCTTTCAGACGCGGCGCCGGATGAACAGGTGCCTTTGGCGTTGACTGCTGAGACTGACCTTTCACGGTACCGAGGAACCAGCCGCCGTCTCCAAAATCGCATAACCCCTGATCACGCCGCTCACGTAACATGGTGAGCGCATCAACCGGGTCGATTTCAAGACGGTCAGCAACTTCGCGGTATGTCGCCCGCCCCATTTTTTCCAGTACCTGAATTACGGTTTCCATGTGATTTCCTCTCAAATCAGTCCAGCATCTTTTCGCTGTTTGTATTTCGCCATCAGCATCTGCGCCGGAGTCGGGCCTCGCTCCTGAGCTGGTGCGGTTAGTGCCCGGCGTACTGGTGGAACAGGCTTTCCATCAAGAACACGCATTTCCCAGTCGTGGAGTAGATCACCAGCAACGCGAACAAGTTCTTTCTCGCTGAGCTGGCCGTCAGTACCGCGTCTGCGCAGTTCAAGGCAAATGTGATAGAGCGCGGGCTGGCTCCACGGGTATTGCTCACTGGTCGGGTAGCGAAAAACCAGCTTTCGCCAGCGCCAGTATTCGGACATGACATCGTCAACCGTGATACCGAGAGCGCCATGACCTTCCCGACACCATGCGATGAACTGACCAGGCGACGGCAGGAACGGGCGTTCCTGGCGACGTGCAATGCGCAGCCCGGCGTTTACCTGTTCCATGGTGGTGATCCCGTTTTCACGAAATGCCTGAGCCCACTGGCGGCGCAGTTCGTCAAACTCAGACTGGTCGCTGAAGCTATGCACGCTGGCCGGGAATGTTGCACGCAAGGCGCTAAACAGCGCGTTGAAGATTTCAGCGGTCTGCTCAGCGGGCGTGTCCTGCGCATCCGGCAATTCAGGCATGCCGCGTGCTATGCGCGCAAAATTTTCACGGTCTATGCTGACCATCTGCTCAGAAAGACTTTTCATCGAACACCCCGTTGATCCAGTCTGTGTTGTTGAAATCGACCTTGCCCTTGGCAGTGGTCTTCGTTGTCTGTCCACCGCTACGCAGGCGCTTGGTAGTTAGGTCGTCCCACTTCCTGCGCAGACTTGACGGGCTCAGGATGTTGTCTTTCCAGAAATCATCCTTGTTGGCCCACTTGAACAGATCGCAAATCTCGAAGTGCGTACGTTTGTCCTGGACGCGCATCAGGCGGATTGTGTTAGCCCATTCGACCCATTTCGGTTCGCTCAGGCTGGCATTGACCGTCAGGCGCAGGGAGTGTATCCAGCGAGCGGCTTTGAGATCGTCAGCAGTACCCCATGATTTTCCTGCCGGGGTGTAGATTCCGTCGGCAGCTTCAGGGTGACGAGAGAGGAATTTTTGAGTCGCCTCGTTTCGGGATTCTTCAGAATTCCGAGACGAAGAGATCTTATTATTTATATTGTTGTTATTATATTGTTGTTCATGATGCGCGGGAAATTGCGCGGTCTTATGCGCGGGTAAATGCGCGGCATGACCCTCGCAAGCCGCGCCACTACTGGCTTCGTCATGCGCGGTGATATGCTCGCCGTTATGCGCGGGGAATTGCGCGGGTAAATCGTCTATTTTTTGAGCATATTGCTCATAATTTGTGATGGTTATCACAGTGCCTTTTCGCTTCTCTCCAGAACGAGAAATCATTCCTTCGCGTTCGAAAACATCAAGCATCCTGTCCACGGCGTGACGACTACTCGGCTTCCCTTCCCGGTCGCATAATTTCAGCCCCAAATCGGCCGTTGTGGTTACCAGTTGTCCGGTTTGTAAGGGCCATTGACGGCCTTTAAAGTTCGCCGTGTAGGGCTGACGTGCAGCACCCAAAAGAAGGTTCTCCCACAACGTGCGCAGGAACACATCTTTCGCCCAGGGCTTCTTCAGTACGCTCCGGTACAACGGGATGAATCCGGTCTTCTGGTTCTCCATCCGGTTGCTCCTGATGGCACTACGTGCCGCAAAATCGGCATAAGCGACATTTGACATGCTATGCCCCTTTAGCCTGGTGTTTAGTACATGCGTTTGTCATAATGACCTCGCAATTACGTCCCGTTTTTGCACCCGAAAGCCGTTGGTGCCCCCTCACCGCGGCTTTCACCCTTTTAGAACAGCCCCTGCTGCTTACCGCGCTTGATGCGCTTCGACTCAAACCGATCTGCCGGCACTGTCTGTTTTTCTGCCCATAACTTCGCGTGACGCAAAACATCATCGAAAATTCTCCCCTTACGACTTGCCTGAGACATTCGCTTGTACATATCGACGGCCTGAAATGCCCCCCCTGCGCCACAGCTGCGGTGAAGCCCTGCCGGATAAGTTCTTCGCGAACGTGCTTTTCAATAAATTCGACATGATTCACTGCACACCTCACATGACGCCCGGGCCCATGACTGCGAGACCACTCAGAACCTGAACAACAGCCTCCCCAGGCAGAAGCGCCAGCAGGTGTTCAATGCCCTCCCTCACCTCTTTCACCAGCTGGTGCTGCGGCGCCCTCAGAATCACCGCGCGTTTCGCTTCGCCGATCTCCTTCTCCATCGCTGCATAGCGCGTCATAAAGCAGTCCTGAGGTACCAGACGTCCACGGAACTCAAGCGGTAGAACGGCGATGATCGCGGGCGACAGCTGGCTGATGTTTTTGCGCGCATACTCCGTATCACCATCGAGCCAGCGGAAGAGTTTCTGACGCTTACGGCTCAGGTCTTCGGGAAATTCCAGCCCGGCGCCGCCCTGTCGTTCCCACTCCTCAACGATGATCCCGGCAACGACATCCTGGTTATCCAGTGACGCAGCCCAGGCACGAACGGCATCGCGGATCTGTTCGTGCTTATCTGCCGCGCCTGGCTGATTGCGATTTATCATCGCCCCCGGATGTAATCCGGTATTTTGTTGATATGAAATGGAGTGCATGGTCAGGACTCCTGATGTGGAAGGCCGTCAGTAGGGTTTGGATATGCCACAGGGTCGATTTCATGAGGTGTAACCTGCCACTCAAGAATCCGACAGAGTGGCAAAATACGACCGTGAGGTATCTTTCCTTTCCGAAGCCACTTACCGACGGCCTGTGAAGAAATGCCAAAGCATTCTCCAATGCCTACTTGCGTCATATGGCTACTGATTTTGTTTTTAAGTTGGTTATCCATTTGTTGACCTGCGTGTTCGTTTATGGTGGCAGGAGAATAACATTTAAAACTTTTGGTTCCAACAAAAATCAAACCAATAGTTCTGATGAACTATAAAACCATTGGTTGTAAAATGAAAATATGAATAAAACTCCTCACCCTGTGTTTGCCAAAAGAATCCATCAAGTGATGGAGGAAAACGGCTGGAGCATGGCTGATTTAGCCAGGCGCGTGATGCTTTCACATACCTCAGTGCGTAAATGGGCGAATGGTGCAGCAGCTGCAAGCGGCGATCGCCTTAAAAGGCTGTCAGCCGTAACTGGTAGGCCTGAGTACTGGTTCTTTATGGAACCGGGCACAGAAGGGGAGAATGGAGAAGAGCTTCCGACATTACCTCGCGTTCTTGATGAACAGGAACAAACCCTGTTATCTCTCTTTAATCAGTTGCCTGAAGCTGAAAAGCTCCGTTTGATCATCCACACCAGGGGTGTGGTGAAAGAAATGGACTTACTCAAGAATGATGTTTACGACATCATGAACGATCTCAAGAAATAGCCCCATTCCCGCCTAGTACAAAAACATGACACCTCTACGGTGTCTTTTTTTACCCTCAAATAGAACTTTGAGTTCCATTTTAGCTTTACTTATCGAACCTTTGGTTGTACTCTTCAGTTCATCGACAACAAGCGCATCGTTGTCAGGTGATAAACGTTCCGCTGGCCGGCGACAAGGCAAACGAGGAAGACATGGCTAAGAGGTTTACCGTAGTGATCTCCGGCAGTAATGGGTATCGAACATATCAAGTTAAAGCGAATGACTGGAAAGAGGCGGACCAGATCGCCATTAATCTCCATCGGAGCAAAGAACCGGATGAGCCGGAGTATGAAATTGGCGTCGCTGCCGTAATAGCAGGCTGGCCAAAGGTCTGGTAAGGGGGAAGCATGATTGATTTTGCACGCAAACCAGCACAGCAGCAGGCCGTTCGCCTCAACTGGATTACAGTCAGAATCCGCCAGCTTTGTTACTTACTGGCTCAAAAGGGTACTCCGTAATGAACACTTTATTCGCACTGGTTCTGACTGTTATCTCCCTTAACGGTGAATCGCAGGATGTCGTTATCGATGTCTATGACAACCAGCAACAGTGCCAAGCAGCTGCTGTTGAGCAAAACGTGAATGGTGAGTGCTGGCCTGTAGAGGGAATTATTCGTAACGGCGAGATCCCGGCAAGCCTGTAAGGAGCGGAAATGAAGAAAGAATGCGGATACTGCCGCAAGCCTTTTGAAGCGGGGAAAGAAGTTAAACGCACCTTGCTTTATTTTTGTGGCAATAATCTTGCCCGTAAAGAAAAAGAGTATTGCTCAAAACAGTGTGCTGAAAAAGACCAGATGGCACACGAAGCGTAATTAGCAGCCCTGTAATTTGAAAAAAATTCGCCATTTATTTGGCGTGGATTCTTACACCCTGAATAAACCAAAAGGAACATTCTATGGAAATCGTAAAAGTCGAATTAAATCTGAAAGCAATTAACAAAAGCATCGCTTTATTCAACTGCGACAAGAAAGTATCTGGCCTGATTCATACCACTGAAAACGGCGAAACCACCGTCGTACTTGATGGGGGTTATGTTCTTGACTCGTTCGACTGTCCGCACTGCGCTATCGAGGCTATCAGCCTGCTGGCCGTGAAAATTAAAGATGGTGAAAAGAGCGGGCACGGCAGCTATCGCCAGCACAAGCGCAACTTCATGGAGCGTGCATTCATCACTGTCCATTAAAAAGCCCACCGAAGTGGGCCTGCCTGTCCGGTCTCACCGACCAAAGCGAACCGGACATCCCCAGGTAAATACGAGGTGTCTTTCAGGCACCTCCAGTCTACACGATAAGAGGATTATGTGTCATGACTAACACGAACCCTGTATTTCTTGTTCGAAGAGCAAAAAAACAATCTGGTCAGCCTGATGCAGTTTTATGGTGCAGCGAGGACTTTGAAACCGCTAATGCCACCCTGGATTATTTACTGCTTAAGTCCGGTCGCAAATTTAAAGACTATTACAAAGCGGTCGCAACTAATTTCCCTGTTGTAAACGAACTTCCACCGGAAGGCGAAATCAGTTTTACCTTCTGTGATTATTATCAGCTCGATAAAGGCAAAATGAACTGGGAGCAGATCCCTGGGGTTTCTCTGCCCGAGCATCCTGCAACACAAAAAGCGGAAATGGCCGAAGCCACGGTCGTTAATGGCGTTGACACGTCTACTGGTGAAATCGTCGACGAACAGGCTTTTAACGAGGCTGATGCAGTTCCTCCGACCAATTCTGATCTGAAGATTGACGAAGGCGACGACGAAAACACGCGCTACCCGATCGTGCAAATGTCGTTCCGCAAGCAGCTGTTGTCGCAGCTTACGTCGGATGAACTTCGCTATCACCTCACGCAGGCGGAGTATCAGGAAATAAGCACGCTGGAAATGGACACTGATAACGGATACGTCCAGAACCTGCTGCTGGCAGCCGCAAGCGTAGAAAAGATCCAGACTCTGGATATGCCATTTCTGTGGAAATACACCAGAGCCGTCAGAGACGTTTTTGATATGGAGAAACGTCACGAACTCTCTCTGATTTTAAAGTTTACGCAAGTATGGGCAGAAACATCACACCTCGATCGTGGAATTTTGACAAAAGAATGGGCCAAAGGTAACCGCATCAGCGCCGTGCAGCGTACTGACTCCGGTACTAATGCCGACGGGGGCTATAAAACGGACCGCGGCGAAGGGGCGCACCATACGCTTGATTCTCTTGATCTTGAAATTGCCTGCGCCCTGCTACCCATGGATTTCAACCCACACGAAATACCAGGCAGCGTGCTGCGCCGCGCGAAGGAGATCGTCGCTAAAAAAGAGGAACCGTGGAAATCGTGGAGCAACATCCTGCGTAATCAACCGGGGGTGCTGGCAGTGAACCGCACAGCAATCTTCAATCTCGTGCGTATCGCTCCTGAGAACATCCACAAGACCCCTGCTGCTCATCTGGAATTTGTTAATCGAACAATGACCACAAATTTCAACTCCACGACCGAGTTAATGCCGCTGCCTTCTGCCGCCCCAGTTATTTCACGTGAAGGCGTGGACAAGCAGCTGGCAGCCGAACGTGGAGAATTTGTCGAGGGTATTAGCGACCCAACAGATCCGAAATGGGAAATAACCCACCGTATGACCACCACTACTCACGAAGAGAATTTACAACGGATTCGTGAAGAAGGTGCGCGCCGCGCTGAGGAAATGAAAGAGCAGCCGGAAATCACAAGTATGGGCAACGGCATGTTTTCCATTGAAGGCCTGCTCAACCAGAGCGCCTCAAATGAAGCAGAAAAAACGGAAGTGGAGACCACCAGCAATGTGCAGGTTCAAGAGAATAACAGTAATGAAGAACCGACTTGTGATGCGCTGTCACCGGGCAAAGTCGTATTGCAGCCAGGTGAAAGCAGTGCTGACACTGGTGAGGAACCAGCTACCGTAGAGCCGTCTGCCGCTGAGATTCTGGCCACCAGCGCGCCGAGTCTCGCCAGCCAGGACAGGGATGATGCAACCCAAATTCCTGATTCAGTAGACCAGAACGAACCAGAATCGGCACAAAACGAACCAGAAGTGCATCAGGAAGAACCAGCTGTTGAATATCCTGCTTATTTCGAGCCAGGCCGCTATGAAGGTCTTCCGAACGAGGTTTATCACGCCGCTAACGGCATCAGCTCTACCCAGGTAAAAGATGCGCGCGTGTCGCTGATGTACTTCAATGCGCGCCACGTTGAAAAAACCATCGTCAAAGAGCGCTCCGCAGTTCTGGACATGGGCAACTTAGTGCATGCGCTGGCGTTGCAGCCTGAACAGCTGGATGCAGAGTTCAGCATTGAACCGGTTATCCCAGAAGGCGCATTCACCACCACGGCGACACTGCGCACCTTTATCGATGAGTACAACAACGGCCTGCCTGTACTGCTGAGCGCAGACGATATCAAAAGATTTCTTGAAGAGCATAACGCCACGCTGCCCGCTCAGGTGCCGCTGGGCGCTAGCCTGGAAGAAACAGCGCAGAACTATATGACGCTGCCAGCTAACTTCCAGCGTATCGATGCAGACCAGAAGCAGACGGCAACGGCAATGAAAGCCTGCATCAAAGAGTACAACGCCACCCTGCCGACGCCGGTTAAAACTAGCGGCAGCCGTGACGCGCTGCTCGAGCAGTTAGCGATCATCAACCCTGACATGGTGGCGCAGGAAGCGCAGAAGCCACAGCCGCTGAAAGTATCTGGCACTAAGGCCGATCTGATTCAGGCCGTGAAGACAGTCAAACCAGATGCCGTGTTTGCCGACGAGCTGCTGGATGCCTGGCGCGATAACCCGGAGGGGAAAGTGCTGGTTACCCGCCAGCAGCTGGGCACCGCACTGAATATTCATAAAGCGCTTCTGGCTCACCCGACCGCCAGCATGCTGCTGACCCACCCGAGCCGTGCCGTCGAGGTGAGTTACTTCGGCTTTGACGAGGAGACGGGCCTGGAAGTTCGTGTGCGCCCGGACCTCGAGATCGACCTGGACGGTGTGCGTATCGGCGCAGACCTGAAAACTATCAGCATGTGGAACGTAAAGCAGGAAAGCCTGCGCGCCAGACTGCACCGGGAAATCATTGACCGCGACTATCACCTGAGCGCAGCCATGTACTGCGAAACCGCGGCGCTGGACCAGTTCTTCTGGATTTTCGTCAACAAAGACGAGAACTACCACTGGATCGCCATCATCGAGGCATCCGCTGAACTGCTGGAGCTGGGCATGCTCGAGTACCGCAAAGCGATGCGCGCTATCGCAACCGGATTCGACACAGGTGAATGGCCAGCACCAATCACTGCCGACTACACCGACGAACTGAACGACTTCGACCTGCGCCGCCTCGAAGCGCTGCGTACTCAGGCATAAGGGGGATATATGCAAAATACCAACGTTACCGTTGCTGATCAGAACACCGTTATTAATTCCAACGTGGCACTGTTCGATTCTCAATACCTTAACGCCATCAGCACTTTTGCGCAGATTATGGCTCAGGGCACCGCGACAGTTCCTAAGCATCTTCAGGGCAATCAGGCCGATTGCATGGCCGTAGCGATGCAGGCAGCACAATGGCAGATGAATCCCTTTGCTGTAGCACAGAAGACGCACCTGATTAATGGTGTGCTCGGGTACGAAGCGCAGTTGGTCAATGCCGTCATTTCGCGTAGCGGCGTGCTTGCCAGCCGCTTTGAATATGAGTGGTACGGGCCATGGGAAAAAGTTGTTGGAAAATTCCATATTCGTAAAGGCGAAAAAGGCGAGTACCGGGTCCCTGGCTGGACCCTGGCTGACGAAGCCGGGATCGGCATTATTATCCGCGCAACCCTGAAGGGTGAAGATCAGCCGAGAGAACTCGATTTACTGCTGGCTCAGGCTCGCACCCGTAACTCAACGCTCTGGGCTGACGACCCGCGCCAGCAGCTTGCATATCTCGCAGTGAAGCGCTGGGCCCGCCTGTTCTGCCCGGATGTGATTCTGGGCGTTTATACCCCGGACGAGCTGGATGATCGGCGTGAAGAACGGGAGGTAAACCCTGCCCCTGTGCAGCACATAAGTTTGACTGAAATTACTGATGACAACTTATCTACCACACAGAACGCGCAGCAGTCCTCAGTAAATATCGACACTTTGGCTGATGAATACCGTAAACGGATTGATTCTGCTGAAACTCTGGACGATGCCACTACCGTCGGAAACGACATCAATGCTTCTAAATCCGTACTGGGTGCAGCATTGCACACCGAACTGAAAAACAAAGCTACGCGCCGGTACCACTTTGTGAATGCGAAAAACAAAGTTGATACAGCTATCAAAGCACTTCCAAAACCGGGAGTGGAAGGTGCGGGAGAACGCTTCGAGGAAGTTGAAAAGATGCTCTTGGCGGCTAAACGGCACTTGGGTGATGAATTGCACGATAAGTACCGCATCACCCTCGATGATATGAAACCGGAATATGTGGCCTAAGGGAGGCGGGAGGGTTCGCCCTCCCGGTAACGATATGACGAAAATTATCGAACGCGGAATGATTTTTAACGGTGAGATGGTGCGGGCGATCCTCGATGGACGGAAGACGCAGACGCGGCGGATCATCAAGCCGCAGCCAGAGGGAACATTAAGCGGAAGTTTATCCGGTATGTGGTTAAGCAGGCCTCTTAACGGACTGTTGTTGCCGAAAATTGAAGATATCGCAATCCATTGCCCGTTCGGTGTCGTCGGTGATCGCATCTGGGTGCGGGAGACGTGGGCAGAGGCTGGAGCAAGCGCGCCGGATCTGAAACTTTATCGCGCGAATTACCCTGCGCATGTTCCAACTCATTACGAGAACGTGCCGCCGGCAGAGGATGTCCGCTGGACACCCAGCATCCACATGCCGCGCTGGGCCAGCCGTATTCTGCTGGAGATCACCGATGTACGGGTCGAGCAGCTGAACGATATCAGTGAGGAAGACGCACGTTCGGAGGGAATTTCTGGCTCCTCGGCACGTGACGTTAAAGAGGCTTACGCAGCGTTATGGCGGTCTATCTACGGTTCTGACAGCTGGCGCGCTAACCCATGGGTCTATGTGATCAAGTTTAAGCGTATCGAAGGAGATGGCCATGCGACTGATTAACCGAGGTAACCAGCAATCCCCGTTAGCGCGTCAGGCATGCGACATCGCGCTGGCAGCCCACCAGCAAAGATACGGCGACTATGGGCGCAGCAAGATGAAAGAGACGTATACGGTGAAGGTTGAAGGCGTGAAGGTCTGGGTGGAGGTGGTGAACCGCAAGGCGAGCTATGTGGCCACGGCAATGACAGGCATGCGCCGCTTGCGTGCCCTTCCCGGCCAGGCGTCCTGATAAAGAATTATCAAACGGCCCCGGTTGGGGCCCTTGGAGAACGAAGATGAGCAAAGCAACGAATAAATTTGAGCTGATGAGCACTAAAGACATCTGCGGGCAGCTGTGTATTTCCTCACGTACGCTCGAACGCTACAGGAAAAGAGCCCCAAACGAGAACCCTTTCCCTGAGCCAGATTGCGCTTACATGGGTGGACCCAATAAATGGCTCAGAACCAAAGTCACCGCCTGGCAGATTAAAGAGATGTCACGATCAACCCGTAAGCCGATGTCTCACCTGAACCTAACCCGTGATGATAAAGGCCGTCTCACCCGACCTGACGCGGCGTGAACTCCAGAATGTCGGGCTCGACGATGCTCATAAGTCGGGCCCACCACTTACCATATGCCACTCTCATTTCCTCAACATAGGTGTGCTTGTCGTACACTGACCACACACCAGGCAGTTTGTGGCCAAGCATTATTTCGGCGATATGCGGCTCGGTTAGCTCTGAGAAATTCGTTCGCGCAGTCCTGCGCAGATCATGAATAGTAAAGTGTGGGACCTGCTCGTTATAGGCCTTGAGCATGAACTTAACCAGGTTACTGCTGATGCTCATATGGAAGCCTTCACTCATCGGCTTGTCTTCATATTTTGAAAAAACAAAGCGTCCTGGCGCCAGCTCAATGGCCCGTTTTATCAGCGGGAGCATTTCCGGGATGATAGGTCGAATTATCGGTTTCTTTGTCTTCCGCCCTGTCTTGTGGTTTTCCCATGGAACAGTCCAGATCCCTTCTTCAAAATCAAAGTGTGCGACTTCAGCCTGCCGGAGTTCGCCAACCCTGCACGCCCATATCAGAGACAATTTATAGAGGATCTTGTTTCGCTCAATGAGGCGGGAATCCTCAATGGCTCGCCAGACAATCGCCAGTTCTTTACGGTCCAGGGTTCGCTCACCCATTTGTTTCTGGATGCCGAAATCACGCCCAGACATTTCTGACAGCGGGTTAACTTCCAGCAGTTGCCGTTTCACTGCCCAGGAATAACACTGTCGGCCGTTGCTGATCACGCGCCGGGTGATCTCGCTGTAACCCTGGGCCAATCTGTCCAGGACAGTGAGCCAGTTGTGTAGCGTGAGCTGATGCGCAGGGTATTTCCCGAGCTTGGGGAAAACGTGCAGTTCAAACGAGCGGAGGACCTGCCCGGCTGATTCTTTCTGAATGCAGACCATTGAGTGCCATTCACGGAACAGCTCTTCGAAGGTGTACTGGCTGTTAATCTTGGCTTTATCGAGGCTTTGCCTGATCCGAGGGTTTTCGCCACGGGCAAGAATAGCTGCCCACTTTGCGACTTCATCGCGCGCGGCTTTTAATCCGAACTCCGGATAGCTGCCGATCGTCATCTTGTCCTGTTTGCCCAGGAAGCGGAATCGGTAGAAAAAAGTAACGGCCCCCTTTTTGGAGATGCGTACCCACAGACCATCACGGTCTGCCTTTTCTTCAACTTTGTCTCGTTCGCGCCCAAGGCACGACTTTAGATAACTATCTGAAATAGCCATGATTTGTCCCTGCGTGTGTCCATCAGAACGGGAGGTTATGTGTCCATCATAGAATATGGACGCACTGGTGGACACAAAAACCATGACTTATGATGTCGTAGGTTGACTGTACATGCAAACAGTATAATTTTTGGAAAGGCTGATTTGATGGGGATCTTGAGGCGTTTTTGTCGGAGGTTTGCGGAGGCTGGCGGGGTATCAATTATCGATGTGAGCAATGATCGAAAAGTTACGTATGTTCTTCATATAGTTAAATAATTATGCCTTACGAATTCCTGGAGGCCGCTGTTCTTAGCCTGACGTTTTTCAGTGCGAAAACGCAGCATTCTACACTACATCCTCGTCAGCTGGAAATGCACTTAGAGCCAGGTATAGCGCGAAGAGACGGCGTTTTCTTTATTGCGATGTAAATAATAATAAAGCCCGGCAGATTACCGGGCCTCAGAAGAGAGCGTCTCAACACGAAGTTGGTCGGGTGCCAGTGCAACGCTGAGGATAACAGGCTGCCACGCTTCCCGGGCGGCAAGCCTTGGGGAAACGCCTTTAGCAAGCCAGAACCCGCCCACGCCGCCCAAAGCGGCCCCGCACATGGCGGCCAAATCTGTGCCGAACAGCATCTGGAAAACCCCGCCCATCACGAACAGACCTGCCAGCGGAGAAAGGTAAACCAGCATGGCGGAAGTGAGCAGGCTACCTTCAGCGATGCCCAGCTCCACTTTTTGCCCTGCCACCAGCGGCTGATCGCTCGGCACAGCAATAGTGTGCGACGTTTGCGGCCCCAGCTTATTCAACACGCGGCTGCCGCAACCGGCTCGCGAAGCGCAGCTGCTGCATGATGCTTTAACGTCACAGCTGACAAGCGCTACGCCATCCTGCCAGGATACGACCGTGGCCCACTCTTTAATCATTGCGCAGCCCTGAATTTAATGCTGTCTGAAATACGTTTTGCCGTTGGCGGCGGTAATTCACCGACAATGGTAATTTCCGCATTATCGCGCACCGTCGTGCTGACCGTCCGGCGACCGGTACGGAGCATCTGTTCGGAACTGTTCGCCGTAGCGCGATTGATATTCACCGAGAAGCTAAACAGCCCATCGGAATAGAGTCGCGACTCAACCGGTGTTTCGATGGTTGGGAGCTGGCGACGGCTGCTGGAAACTTCGCTGAACCCTTGCGGGATCCAGGATGGTACCCAGTTAAAATTGACAGAATCGCCGGCAGGCACGGAAAGCAAAGGCGGCAGGCTGGCTTTGGCCAGATTCTGCATGCTGTTGCCAACCTGACTGTTCACATCGAAGGAGATCACGCGGAACTGCTCCAGCGTCTCACCGTCGCGATCGAGCAGATCAACGCGCATCGGCAGCTTCGTCTCTGCGTCAATCCAGACGATATAGCTGTAACGTGTCCCATCCCGCGCGACAACGCGGATCACTTCGCACAGCCTGTCGGCAATACGCGTTCGCCCCACCGAGATAAAATCATAGTAGGGGGCGAGACGTTTAAAATCGGTGTAAATGAGCGACGGCAGGGAGTCAACGATGTAGTCACCATTGAGCGTAAACGGCTCAAGGCCAGGCTCGAAATAGCTGATTTCGTTCCCACGCTGGACCACTTCCCGACGCGGGCCATCCATCTGTAAAAGCTGGGCGAGCGGCTGGTTATCAAGGCGGGCGTGGCGATAGCGTAACGATTCGACACCCTGCTTATTGATGCTGATAAATGCCAACTCGTAATTGAGTGACTGGCTGGCCAGGTTCATTTGCTGCAACAACGCCCCGGATGAAACATCAGCCGAGGCGTTAGCAGAGAAGAACAGGCTACCCGCCATCAAAGACATGGCGAACCAAAGTTGCTTCATTACTGCGATTGCGTTCCTAAAGTTTGGTTTCCTGGCACCTGCACAGCAGCCTGCTGGGTTTGGGCCTGCTCAAACTGAAGCTGCTCGGAGTGCAGACGGCGCTGCAACTCGTAATCCTGCAACATCGCATTAATGCGACGGCGCTGCTCCTGTACCTGCTGTTGTTGTCCGCCGCTTGCGGAGGCATCTGCCGGTACGCCCAGGCTAACCGGGCTGGCTTTACCCATCATCGGCAGCGTATTGAACACTGGCGCTTCAGGCTGCTGATTGGCTTCAGACTGAGTATTATAGTGCTGGACCCCAACGATAACTGCAAGCGATACGCACGCAGCGACCCCCATTTGGGTGAGCTGGCTGGCCCATGGACGCACCTTGTGCCAGAACGGCATTTTCTGCCATTGGTGAGGTGCAGGCTGCGCTTCAGGAATCAGCGGCGTGGTCTGATGAACAGGTTCGTTCTCAATGGCCGCCATAACGCGTGCTGAGATATCGAAATGGAGAACCTCGCTGGTATCACCGCGCAGAGAGTCGCGGATAAGATGATAGCTCTCCCAGGTCTGTTGCATTTCGGGAGAATGAGACAACTCATCGAGCAGCTCATTATCCAGCGTTTCACCATCCATTAAAGCGGAAAGTTTTTCTTTCTGCATGCCTAATACCTTTTCCAGTATCCCGCTATCGTCAACGCCTGATAAGCGGTTGAACTTTATTATCAATGGCTTCTCGCGCACGGAAAATTCGTGAACGAACCGTGCCGACCGGACAATCCATGATGGCGGCTATCTCTTCATAGCTTAGGCCATCCAGCTCCCGTAACGTAATTGCCATGCGTAAATCTTCCGGGAGCGACTCGATCGTGCGAAAAACGATTTGTCTCAGTTCTTCTGACAACATTAAGTTCTCAGGGTTCGAAATTTCTTTCAGCGCGCCACCACTTTCGAAGTTTTCTGCGTCGATAGCGTCAACGTCACTAGAAGGCGGACGACGGCCCTGAGCAACCAAATAATTCTTAGCCGTATTGACTGCAATACGATACAGCCAGGTATAAAAAGCACTATCCCCCCGGAATGAATCCAGCGCGCGATAGGCCTTAATAAAAGACTCTTGCACCACATCAGGAACATCGCCTGACGGTACATAGCGGGAAACCAGACTCGCTACCTTATGCTGGTAGCGCACCACCAGTAGGTTAAAAGCTTTCTGATCTCCCTTCTGGACCCGTTCAACCAGGACCTGGTCCGTTAACTGCTCGCTCATCCGAGGTAATGTCTCCCCAAACCAAATTCCACGCGTTATCGAAACGCCACTCTAACAACATTGCACTTTGAGCAAGCACCGAATTAGAGTGTCTGTTCTTCAATAAGTTCCGTAACGCCTTTGTTTTTGTTCATCGCGCCGCAGACCGTTCATTTTCTCTCATTATAAGTCTGTTCACGATACGCACCCGCTTTCTGACAAGAATCATCAACTTTATCGTCAGAAGAGTAACGCAACACAGGCTTTATTTCACCACAAAATCTGAAGCTAACGATCTGCTTCGCAAAATATTTCCGGCCATTTAGCGCAGATTTAACTTCTGGCCTTCCGTTTAGTCATTGCAACACACAACAAAAAAAACGTGCGATATCTCGCATCACAATGCTATTCTCCCCACACCATGTTTAGTAAATTAAACAAACATCATGAACACGACGCCTGAACTTCATTGTGATGTACTGATCATCGGCAGCGGTGCTGCCGGCCTATCCCTCGCACTGCGCCTGGCGGAACATCAGAACGTAATCGTGCTGAGTAAAGGGCCGATGAGCGAAGGTTCCACCTTCTATGCACAAGGCGGTATTGCCGCCGTGTTTGATGAAACGGATAGTATAGCCTCGCACGTAGAAGACACCCTGATTGCCGGCGCCGGGATCGTGGATGAGCATGCGGCAGAGTTTGTCGCCAGCAATGCCCGCCACTGCGTGCAATGGCTTATCGATCAGGGCGTGCTGTTTGATACGCATGTTCAGCCTAATGGTGAAGAGAGCTATCACCTGACCCGTGAAGGCGGGCACAGCCACCGCCGTATTCTGCACGCTGCTGATGCAACCGGAAAAGCGGTTGAAACCACGCTGGTCAGCAAAGCCCTCAGCCATCCTAATATTCGGGTGCTGGAGCGCAGCAACGCCGTCGACCTGATTATTTCCGATAAGATTGGCCTGCCCGGCACGCGCCGTGTTGTCGGCGCATGGGTGTGGAATCGGAATAAAGAGAAGGTGGAAACCTGCCAGGCAAAAGCCGTTGTGCTGGCGACTGGCGGCGCCTCCAAGGTTTACCAGTACACGACTAACCCGGATATCGCCTCCGGAGACGGTATCGCCATGGCCTGGCGCGCAGGCTGCCGCGTGGCGAATATGGAGTTTAATCAATTCCATCCTACCGCCCTGTTCCACCCGCAGGCACGTAACTTCCTGTTAACTGAAGCGTTGCGCGGCGAAGGCGCGTATCTGAAGCGTCCGGACGGTTCCCGGTTTATTCCGGACTTCGACCCCCGAGGTGAACTTGCCCCGCGGGATATCGTGGCCCGCGCCATTGACCACGAGATGAAGCGGCTTGGCGTCGACTGTATGTATCTGGACATTAGCCATAAACCGGAAGACTTTATTCGCCAGCACTTCCCGATGATTTATGAAAAGCTGCTGAGTCTGGGTATTGATTTAACCCGCGATCCGGTGCCGATTGTACCTGCCGCACACTATACCTGTGGCGGGGTGATGGTTGACGATCATGGTCGTACCGACGTGGATGGTTTGTATGCGATCGGCGAGGTCAGCTACACCGGCCTGCATGGTGCGAATCGCATGGCCTCAAACTCGCTGCTGGAGTGTCTGGTGTATGGGTGGTCGGCTGCGGAAGATATTACCAAACGCATGCCCTATGCACGTCCGACAACACACTTGCCGGCATGGGATGAAAGTCGGGTAGAAAACCCGGACGAACTGGTGGTTATCCAGCATAACTGGCACGAGCTGCGGCTTTTCATGTGGGATTATGTCGGGATTGTACGCACAACGAAGCGTCTGGAACGCGCGTTACGCCGCATCATGATGTTGCAGCAGGAAATTGATGAATATTACGCCAACTTCCGCGTTTCTAATAATCTGCTGGAGCTGCGCAACCTTGTGCAGGTTGCCGAGCTGATTGTGCGCTGTGCGATGATGCGCAAAGAGAGCCGTGGCCTGCATTATACGCTGGACTATCCCGAACCGCTTGAAATGTCCGGCCCGTCGGTGTTGACGCCGCAGGTTCACATAAACAGATAAAAGGCCTGGGTCAGGGCAGTGTAATCTTCGGAATAACGCTGGTCTGGCCCACGAATGACCAACCTGTCGATAAAGCATTCCCCCTCTTTCGGCGAGAGCGCCAGCAACACGCGGTGCGGTAAGCGTCCTTCCGTATCCGAAATATCGGTACGAAGACGCAGATTCCAGCCGATCCCCCGTGCGATCTCAATGAAGGTATTACCCGTGCTTTCAGGCAAGACCACGCAGAAAAATCCCTCTTCCGAGATGAGCTCCGCCGCACTGGTCAGTAGCGCCTTGTGATCGAGCGAGCCGGTGTAACGTGCCTGCTCGCGTTCTGGCGTTCCACATTCCACGCCTGGCGTGAAATACGGCGGATTGCTGACAATCAAATCGTAACGCGCGGTTTGCTCCGACGCCCAGGTCAGGACATCGGCGCATTCTACCCTGATGCGATCTGCCCACGGAGAGTCGGCAGCGTTTTCACTTGCCTGCCGGGACGCCTGAGGATCAAGCTCAACGGCGTCGATCGTGACGTGTTCTTCCGTTCGCTGCGCCAGCATCAGCGCCTGAAGTCCGCTGCCCGTACCAATATCCAGAATGCGTTTTACACCTGCGACAGGCGCCCATGCACCCAGTAAAATACCGTCTGTACCGACTTTCATCGCACAACGATCGTGCGCCACAAAAAACTGTTTAAACGTAAAACCATCGCGGCGCAACTGCGCTTTGAGTTGAGACATGTCAGGGCAACCTTCTGAGTGAAACTGGAGTAGCATAGGGGAAAGCGAAGTGGTCGAAAAGCGATATCCATACAAACAGATGAAGATTACAGCCGTAACGTCTATAATCAGCGCCCCACACAGAGGTAGAACATGACTGTAACGACTTTTTCCGAACTTGAACTCGATGAAAGCCTGCTCAATGCCCTTGAGAGCAAAGGCTTTACACGCCCGACCGCCATTCAGGCCGCGGCCATTCCGCCTGCGCTTGAGGGCCGCGATGTGCTCGGTTCTGCGCCAACCGGCACGGGGAAGACAGCAGCCTACTTGCTGCCTGTGTTGCAGCATTTGCTCGACTTTCCGCGTAAAAAATCAGGCCCGCCGCGCATTTTGATCCTGACCCCGACCCGTGAACTGGCGATGCAGGTTGCCGAACACGCGCGTGAGCTGGCGGCGAACACCCATCTGGATATCGCGACCATCACCGGTGGCGTAGCGTATATGAACCACGCCGAAGTGTTCAGCGAAAACCAGGATATCGTTGTCGCGACGACAGGCCGTCTGCTGCAATACATAAAAGAAGAGAACTTCGACTGCCGCGCGGTGGAAACGCTGATTCTCGATGAAGCTGACCGCATGCTGGACATGGGCTTTGCCCAGGATATCGAACACATCGCGGGTGAAACGCGCTGGCGTAATCAGACAATGCTGTTCTCGGCAACCCTTGAAGGGGATGCCATTAAAGATTTCGCCGAACGTCTGCTGGAAGATCCGGTGGAAGTGTCCGCTACGCCATCGACCCGTGAGCGTAAGAAGATCCACCAGTGGTACTACCGCGCAGATAACCTTGAGCATAAGGTTGAGTTGTTGAAACACCTGCTGAAGCAGGAAGAGGCAACCCGTACCATCGTCTTCGTACGCAAACGTGAGCGCGTGCATGAGCTGGCAGAAATGCTGCGCAACGCCGGCATTAACAACTGCTATCTCGAAGGTGAAATGGCGCAGGTTAAGCGAACCGAAGGGATTAAGCGCCTGACCGATGGCCGCGTGAATGTGCTGGTTGCCACCGATGTTGCCGCGCGTGGGATCGACATCCCGGACGTGAGCCACGTAATCAACTTTGATATGCCGCGCAGCGGTGATACTTACCTGCACCGTATTGGTCGTACCGGCCGTGCGGGCCGCAAAGGTATTGCTATCTCTCTGGTAGAAGCGCACGACCATCTGCTGCTACAGAAAATTGGCCGCTACGTTGAGGAGCCGCTGAAAGCTCGCGTGATTGACGGGCTTCGTCCGACCACACGTGCGCCGAGTGAAAAAATGACGGGTAAACCGTCCAAGAAAGCGCTCGCGAAACGTGCTGAGAGAAAAGAGAAAGAAAAAGAGAAGCCGCGCGTTAAACAGCGCCACCGCGATACCAAAAATATTGGTAAGCGCCGTAAGCCAAGTTCTGCTGCGCCAGAGACAAAAACTGAAGAGTAAAAAAAAAGCCGGGACATTCCCGGCTTTTTTATTCCACCCCCGAAGCTGAACTTTACAGGCTTTCAGTAAAGGTACGCGCGATAACGTCGCGCTGCTGTTCCGGGGTCAGAGAGTTGAAACGCACCGCATAGCCAGACACACGGATGGTCAGCTGCGGGTATTTTTCCGGGTGCTCAACGGCATCCATCAGCGTTTCGCGACGCAGGACGTTAACGTTCAGGTGCTGACCGCCTTCCACGCGTACTTCTGGTTGCACTTGCATTGGAATTTCACGGTATTCAATTTCGCCCAGTTTGCTCACCGGAACGATTTCGTCTTCCGCAAAACCTGCTTTCGCTACTACACAGCGCGCTTCGTTTTTCTCGCTGTCCAGCAGCCAGAAAGAGTTCAGCAGATCGTCATTTGCAGCTTTAGTAATCTGGATACCTGTAATCATGTGTTGCCTCCCTTAGGCTACATTAACTGATGCTGGCCTTTTGCGGCCAATTGGTAAAACCATTGTTTGTTGTGTGTATATATAACATTCAGACCCGGGTGATTTATTGATTTAAATCAACAAAACCACCAACCACACAAAGAGTGTGGTCTGTATTTTTTGTTTTAGATCAATTTTAAAGGTTTACCAATTCGACTTATCCTGCCTGGTTTTCAACATAAATTGAGTCACTTAGCCTGGTTTTCCGCGGGTAATTTTGCTCATTGGGGTTTAACAGGTAAGCTAGACACAGAATGAGATTCGCAGGAGAGCGAGATGACAACACCTTTAACCTGGCATGACGTGCTGGCAGAAGAGAAGCAGCAGCCCTATTTTATTAACACCCTCAGTACCGTTGCGGCTGAACGGCAGGCCGGCCAGACAATTTATCCGCCGCAGAAAGATGTGTTTAACGCCTTCCGCTACACCGAACTGAGCGATGTAAAGGTGGTTATCCTGGGGCAGGATCCATACCACGGCCCCGGGCAGGCTCACGGACTGGCATTTTCCGTGCGTCCGGGCGTAGCCATCCCCCCTTCTCTGCTGAATATGTATAAAGAGCTGGAAGGAACGATTCCGGGTTTTACCCGCCCTAATCACGGTTATCTGGAAAGCTGGGCGCGCCAGGGCGTGCTGTTGCTGAATACCGTATTAACCGTCCGGGCGGGTCAGGCACACTCCCACGCCAGTCTGGGATGGGAAACCTTTACCGATAAGGTTATCAGCCTGATCAATGAGCATCGTGAAGGCGTCGTGTTTTTACTCTGGGGATCGCACGCACAAAAGAAAGGGGCGATTATCGATCGTCAGCGTCATCACGTGCTGAAGGCACCGCACCCGTCGCCGCTGTCTGCGCATCGCGGTTTCTTTGGCAGTAATCATTTTGTTCTGACGAATGAGTGGCTGGAAAAGCGTGGCGAAAAGCCGATTGACTGGATGCCTGTGTTACCGGCAGAGAGCGAGTAGGGTTTGAATGTGCCGGGTCAGGCCCGGCACATAAAAGGCTTATGCCTTGTTCTGACGCCACCATTCCGCCAGCAGCACGCCGGTCGCAACGGATACGTTCAGGCTTTCAACGTTGCCAGTGCCGTCGATAGAGACGCTCAGGTCAGCGCTGGAGAGTGCCGCATCAGACAGACCATCACGCTCCTGACCTAACACCAGCACCATTTTGCGCGGCAGCGTCGCTTTAAACAGCGGCGTAGCGGCACGGCTTGAGGTGGTGACAATGGTGTAGCCCGCTTTACGGAATTGCTCCAGGGCTTCCAGCACGCTGTCGCCGGTGATCGGCTGAACGTGCTCTGCACCGCCTTCCGCGGTACGAATCGCCGCACCGGATTCCAGCAGCGCGGCATCCTGCAACAGAACGCCTTTCACGCCAAAGTGCGCGCAGCTACGCATCATAGCGCCCAGGTTATGCGGGTTACCCACATCTTCCAGCGCCAGCACGCAGTCATCGGCATCCGCCTGGCTAACCCACTGCTGCACGGTAGTGCCGTTACGTTTTTTGATCAGGAAGCAGACGCCGCCGTGGTGTTCTGTACCGGACGCTTTTGTCAGCTCGGCATCGTCAACCACGTGGTAGGCTTTGCGGTTCGCCGCCATCCAGCGCAGCGCTTCTTTGAAGCGCGGGGTCACGCTCTGAATAAACCATGCACGAACGATACACTCCGGGCGGCTCTGGAACAGGGCCTGACAGGCGTTCTCACCGTAGACACGGGTCTCTTCCGCACGCTGACGACGCAACACTTCCGGATCGATAAAGCTTTTTCCGCTGATACCGCCGTGATCGGCTTTTTCGGTCGCCTCTTCACCGGGCGCGCGAGAAACGGTACGCCATGGCGATCCACCGTCACGGACAACATCATCGCGTTTGCGATCGTCACGCTTACGGTCATCACGTTTGCGGTCATCGCCGCGGTTATTTCTGTCATCGCGGGCGGGGCGACGGCCACCGTCTGCACGAGAAGACGCCGGACGCCCGCCACCTTTTCCGGTACGCGGATTTTGGGTGCGTTTATCAGAGTCATCATCACTGCGGACATACATCACTTTGACCTTGCCGCTTTTGTTTTTCATTTCGTCGTTCATGCTTTTCTCCACCAGCGCTGCGCGAAGCGCGCAGATTACCCGATGTGCAAGCTCATAGCCATAATTTCGTACAAAAGCCTGTGACTATTGTTCCCATTGAATAAAACGCATTGTCGTTTCATACAAGCTCACTGATAATATGTAACATATCAGAAACATTATCGGCGTTCTGCCGTTGTTCCACGGCTCTATCAGAGGTTAGTTATGAATACCGTATGTGCCAACTGTCAGGCTGTAAACCGCATTCCGGACGACCGGGTGGATGACGGTGCGAAATGCGGGCGTTGTGGCCACGAATTATTTGATGGCGATGTCATTAACGCGACGGGTGCTACGCTGGACAAACTCCTCAAGGACGATCTGCCTGTTGTGGTCGATTTCTGGGCACCGTGGTGCGGCCCCTGCCGTAACTTTGCGCCCATCTTCGAAGACGTGGCTGAAGAGCGCAGCGGGAAAATGCGTTTTGTCAAAGTGAATACCGAAGCGGAACGTGAACTCAGCGCCCGTTTTCGCATTCGCAGCATTCCAACCATTATGATTTTCAAAAATGGTGAAGTGATCGACATGCTCAATGGTGCAGTACCGAAAGCGCCTTTCGACAGCTGGTTAAACGAATCCCTGTAACATTCACGGGGCATATCTTGTGCCCCGTTCTCTCCTCTGCGAAAATGGGGTTTTTCCTGCCTTTTCGCCCATGACTGATAACGCTGTACTTCAATTACGCGCCGAGCGCCTTGCGCGCGCCACCCGCCCTTTTCTGGCCCGAGGCAATCGTATTCGCCGCTGCCAGCGCTGCCTTTTACCGCTGAAAGTGTGTCTGTGCGAAACGCTTGCACCGAGCGAGGCGAAAAGCCGCTTTTGTCTGGTCATGTTCGATACCGAACCGATGAAGCCCAGCAACACGGGGCGTTTGATCGCCGATATTCTGCCCAACACCGCAGCGTTTCAGTGGTCGCGCACTGAGCCACCTCAGGCTCTGCTCGACCTGGTGGCAAGCCCGGACTATCAGCCCATGGTCGTTTTCCCGGCATCATATGCAGGCGAACAACGTCAGGTGCTTACGGCGCCACCATCCGGTAAGCCGCCGCTGTTTATTATGCTCGACGGCACCTGGACCGAAGCGAGAAAGATGTTTCGCAAAAGCCCTTACCTTGATGCGCTGCCGGTGATTTCCGTCGATCTGTCGCGCGTTTCGGCCTATCGCTTGCGTGAAGCGCATGCCGACGGTCAATATTGCACCGCTGAAGTCGCTATTGCGCTACTGGATCTGGCGGGCGATACCCAGGCGGCCGGCGCGCTGGGCTCCCACTTCTCCTGCTTCCGTGAACGTTATCTTGCGGGAAAAACCGTTCATAAGGGTAGCGTCACAGCAACAGAGGCAGAAAGCGTTTAAAATCATCAGGTCGCTTGCATTCACGGGAGGCCTGCATGAGCCAGAGAGGGTTAGAAGCGCTACTCCGTCCTAAATCCATTGCCGTTATTGGCGCCTCGATGAAACCGGACCGCGCAGGGTATCTGATGATGCGTAACCTGCTGGCTGGCGGGTTTAACGGCCCGGTCATGCCCGTTACGCCCGCTTATAAGGCGGTACAGGGGGTACTGGCGTGGCCGGATGTGCAGAGCCTGCCTTTCGTTCCCGACCTCGCCGTGCTCTGTACACATGCGAAACGAAACCTCGAACTGCTTGAGTCGCTCGGTCAGAAAGGCTGTAAAACCTGCATTATTCTTTCCTCGCCTCCTGAACAGCAGCCCGAACTGCTGGCCTGCGCCAGCCGCTACCAGATGCGCATTCTTGGTCCAAACAGCCTCGGTCTGCTTGCGCCCTGGCAAGGGCTGAATGCCAGTTTTTCCCCGGTTCCGATCCGCAAAGGCAAACTGGCCTTTATTTCGCAGTCGGCTGCGGTATCCAATACCATCCTCGACTGGGCGCAGCAGCGTGAGATGGGTTTTTCCTACTTCATCGCTTTGGGCGACAGCCTGGACATTGACGTCGATGAGCTGCTGGATTTCCTGGCGCGTGACAGCAAAACCAGCGCTATCCTGCTCTACCTTGAACACCTGAGCGACGCCCGTCGTTTTGTGTCGGCGTCGCGTAGCGCATCGCGTAATAAACCGATACTGGTCATCAAAAGCGGGCGCAGCCCCGCGGCTCAGCGCCTGCTACATTCCCGTTCCGGGATGGATCCCGCATGGGATGCAGCGATCCAGCGCGCCGGTTTACTGCGGGTACAGGATACGCACGAGCTTTTTTCCGCCGTCGAAACGTTAAGCCACATGCGCCCCCTGCGCGGTGAAAAGCTGATGATTGTCAGCAACGGTGCCGCTCCCGCCGCCCTGGCGCTGGACGAGCTCTGGCTACGCAACGGCAAGCTGGCCACGCTGGGTGAAGAGACGCTACAGCGCCTGTGGGACGCGTTACCGGGAAGCGTTGTTCCCGATAATCCCCTCGATTTGCGCGATGATGCCAGCAGCGATCGTTACATTAAGGCGATCACGATTTTGCTCGATAGCCAGGACTTTGATGCGCTGATGATTATCCATTCGCCCAGCGCGGTTGCGCCAGGCAGCGAAAGTGCGCGTGCGCTGATTGAGGTAGTCCGAAACCATCCCCGCGGCAAATACGTTACCCTGCTGACCAACTGGTGCGGCGAGTTCTCCTCGCAGGAGGCACGGCGTCTGTTTAGTGAAGCCGGGTTGCCAACCTACCGTACCCCGGAGGGCACCATTACCGCGTTTATGCATATGGTTGAATACCGCCGCAACCAGAAGCAGCTGCGTGAAACGCCTGCCCTGTCGGGCAATCTCACCGCAAATTCGGTGGATGTGCACAGGCTTTTGCAGCAGGCCATCGAAGAGGGCGCCACTTCTCTCGACACACATGAGGTGCAACCCATTCTTGGCAGCTATGGGATGCAAACCCTGCCCACCTGGATTGCCGGCGACAGCGCTGAGGCGGTACATATCGCTGAGCAGATTGGTTATCCGGTCGCGCTGAAGCTGCGCTCTCCCGATATTCCGCACAAATCGGATGTGCAGGGCGTCATGCTGTATCTGCGCACCGCGACAGAAGTACAACAGGCCGCGGATGCCATTATCGATCGCGTAAAAATGACGTGGCCACAGGCCCGGATCCACGGCCTGCTGGTGCAGAGCATGGCCAACCGTGCAGGTGCGCAGGAGCTACGCGTGGTTGTCGAACACGATCCGGTTTTTGGTCCGCTCATTATGCTGGGTGAAGGCGGCGTTGAGTGGCGGCCAGAAGAACAGGCGGTTGTCGCGCTTCCTCCTCTAAACATGAACCTGGCGCGTTATTTGATTATTCAGGCCATCAAAAGCAAAAAAATCCGCGGGAGAAGCGCTCTGCGGCCGCTTGATATCGCCGGGTTAAGCCAGTTTCTGGTGAAGGTCTCCAACCTCATTGTTGACTGTGCGGAGATCCAGCGCCTGGATATCCACCCCCTTCTTGCCTCCGGAAATGAATTTACCGCGCTGGACGTGACGCTGGATATTGCGCCCTTTATCGGTGATCGGGAAAGCCGTCTCGCCATTCGTCCTTATCCTCTTCATCTGGAAGAGTGGGTGGAGATGAAAAATGGGGAGCGGGCGCTGTTTCGCCCTATCCTGCCGGAAGACGAGCCGCTGCTGCGGGCGTTCATCTCGCAGGTGACGAAGGAAGATTTGTACTATCGCTATTTCAGCGAAATCAATGAATTTACCCACGACGATTTAGCCAATATGACCCAGATCGACTACGATCGAGAAATGGCGATTGTGGCGGTCCGCCGTTCCGGAGCGGGAGAGGAGATCCTCGGCGTGACGCGTGCCATTTCCGACCCGGATAACGTGGATGCGGAGTTTGCCGTACTGGTGCGTTCCGATCTTAAGGGTTTGGGGTTGGGCAGACGGCTGCTCGAAAAACTCATTGGTTATACGCGCGATCACGGATTGTCACGCCTGAATGGCATTACTATGCCAAACAATCGGGGTATGGTGACCCTGGCGCGGAAGCTCGGTTTTGACGTTGATATCCAGCTGGATGAAGGCATTGTCTCTCTGTCCCTCAGCCTGATTTCGACGGATAAACAAGAGTAAGCTGCTGGAAATGTTACCCACTTTTCGCGGCACTGGGGTATCATTGTCCGCTTATGTTGTTTGCCTGGTACAGACAACCCTTCAATGAACAGAGAAGAAACGCACTGTGATGTTGTCAAAATTTAAGCGTAATAAACATCAACAACACCTTGCTCAACTACCGAAGATTTCTCAGTCAGTTGATGATGTAGAGTTCTTTTATGCTCCCGCTCATTTCCGGGAGACGCTTCTTGAAAAGATTGCCAGCGCTACGCGACGTATTTGTATTGTGGCGCTCTATCTTGAACAAGATGAAGGTGGGCGTGCGATCCTGAACGCGCTCTATGAAGCGAAACGTCAGCGTCCAGAACTGGATGTTCGCGTGCTGGTTGACTGGCACCGTGCTCAGCGCGGCCGTATTGGTGCGGCTGCCTCGAATACCAATGCTGACTGGTATTGCCGCACGGCCCAGGAAAATCCGGGTATTGATATCCCGGTATATGGCGTACCGGTGAATACCCGTGAAGCGCTTGGCGTTCTTCATTTTAAAGGATTTATCATTGATGACAGCGTCCTTTATAGCGGCGCCAGCCTGAATGATGTGTATCTCCATCAGCTCGATAAATACCGTTACGATCGCTACCATCTGATCCGCAATCCGCAGATGGCCGACATCATGTTCAACTGGGTTGATAAAAACCTGGTTCATGGCCGGGGTGTGCACCGTCTTGACGATCCTCATCGTCCGAAAAGCCCGGAAATCAAAAACGACGTTCGCTCCTTCCGCCAGGAACTGCGCGATGCGGTTTATCGTTTTCAGGGGGATGCCAGTAATGAAGAACTGTCCGTTACGCCTCTGGTAGGCCTGGGAAAATCCAGCCTGCTGAACAAGACCATCTTCCATTTGATGCCGTGCGCGGAGCATAAGCTCACCATCTGCACCCCGTACTTCAACCTTCCAGCCGTTCTGGTGCGTAATATCATTCAGCTGCTGCGTGATGGTAAAAAGGTGGAAATTATTGTCGGGGATAAAACGGCAAATGACTTTTTCATTCCGGAAGATCAACCTTTCAAGATCATCGGCGCACTGCCTTATCTCTATGAGATTAACCTGCGCCGCTTCCTGAGCCGTTTACAGTACTATGTGAACACGGACCAGCTGGTTGTGCGTCTCTGGAAAGATGAAGACAACAGCTATCACCTCAAAGGAATGTGGGTGGATGATGAGTGGATGCTGCTGACCGGTAATAATCTCAACCCACGCGCCTGGCGTCTGGATCTGGAAAACGCCATCCTTATTCACGATCCTCAGCATGCGTTAGCCGCGAAACGCGATCGTGAGCTGGAGCTTATACGCACGCATACTACAGTGGTTCGTCATTATCGCGATCTGCAAAGCATCGCTGATTATCCGGTGAAAGTTCGCAAGCTGATTCGCCGTCTACGTCGGATCCGTATCGACCGCCTCATCAGCCGCATTCTGTAATACACGAGCCCTGTCATCGACGGGGCTTTTCTATGGAGTCTGTTAATGCGTACGCCTTTCCTGATAATCCCTCTTTTCCTGACCGGTTGCAGCCATATGGCTAATGATAACTGGTCGGGTCAGGATAAAGCTCAACACTTTCTGGCGTCTGCAATGTTGTCCGCTGCGGGTAATGAATATGCGCTGCACCAGGGTTATAGCCGGGATCGAAGTGCCACAATGGGGCTGATGTTCTCCATCAGCCTGGGGGCATCAAAAGAACTTTGGGATAGCCGCCCCTCGGGAAGCGGCTGGAGCTGGAAAGATTTTGCCTGGGACGTAGCCGGGGCAACAACCGGCTACGCCGTCTGGCAGATGGCGCATTATTAAAGGCGGATCCCTTTTCCTTTACGATGCAGCATCAGGGAGACAATAAACGCCAGCGCCCCCATGATGGTGACATACCAGAAAAAGGTCGATTCACTGCCCCATGACTTAAGGGATAGCGCGACATACTCTGCCGAACCGCCGAACAGGGCGTTAGCGACCGCATAAGAGAGGCCTACGCCCAGCGCCCTCACCTGTGCGGGAAACATTTCTGCTTTCAAAATGCCACTGATTGCCGTGTAAAAACTAATAATAATAAGTGCCACCATAATCAAAGCGAAAGCGGCATACGGAGAGGTTGTATGCTGTAGCGCCGTCAAAAGCGGAACAGTCCCCAGGGTGAGCATGCCACCAAAGATCAGCATGGAGGTGCGGCGACCTATTTTGTCCGACAGCGCGCCAACAATCGGCTGGATGAGCATAAAGACCAGTAACGCCACCGTCATGACGACACTCGCAACGTTAGCATGCATGCCCGTGGTGTTGACCAGATATTTTTGCATATAGGTGGTGAAGGTATAGAAGCTTAGCGAGCCTGCGGCGGTAAAGCCTAATACCATCAAAAACGCTTTGCGGTTTCGCCACAGCCCTTTCATCGAACCGGCTTCTTTCAGCGCCCTGACCTCCTGCTGGGAGGTTTCATCAAGCTGACGGCGTAACCACAGCGCCACAACCGCCAGGGCAGCCCCCAGGGCAAACGGGATGCGCCAGCCCCAGGCGCGTAAATCTTCATCGCTAAGGATTTGTTGAAGGATCACCACAACCAGTAACGCCAGCAGCTGACCGCCAATGAGGGTTACATACTGGAATGATGCATAGAAACCTTTGCGCCCTTCAACAGCTACTTCGCTCATGTATGTCGCGCTGGTGCCGTATTCGCCACCCACTGACAGTCCCTGGAACAGACGTGCCAGCAGCAACAACGCCGGTGCCCATGTTCCGATAGTGTCATATCCGGGAAGGCAGGCAATCACCAGCGAGCCGACGCACATCATGCATACGGAGATGAGCATGGATGTCTTGCGCCCTTTCCTGTCCGCGATCCTGCCGAACAGCCATCCGCCAATGGGACGCATCAGGAACCCGGCGGCAAAAACGCCTGCGGTTTGCAGAAGCTGCGTTGTGGTGTTCCCTGACGGGAAGAAGATATGTGCAAAGTAGAGTGAACAAAATGAATAGACGTAAAAATCAAACCACTCTACAAGGTTCCCCGATGAAGCTCCAACGATTGCCCAAACCCGACGGCGAGTATCCTTGCCTGCTAAACTTGTGTTATCCGTATCTGCACTGGCTACGGTTTCTGTCATTTTAAAATCCCCTGTCTCACATTGCGGGCCATTGCCCACAAACAGTAAAACCGGATTTAAAACGAATCGTTAGGTAAATAAAATGTTTCCAATATGTTTCATTGGATTTTGTGAACTCGATCAGGTATCGAATTATTAGCGGACGTAGTAATTATCCCCACGCTTGCTGGTGAGCCTTTTTTCGCTGCAAATAATCTTCATCAGCACGAATTTTATCCCACCACGTTTTGAACACCGCAGCGGCTTCTGCTTTTACTGGATCGTGATCGAGGGGTTTGACCTGGCGCTTCTCATCATACTTTTTACCGCCTTTATGATTGGCGTATCGCCGGGCACGGGTGTATCCCATCTGTATGAATTTACGCGCCATATCCATGCCGACAAAATCGTTTTTCCTGCGGTATTCTTCAAAAAGGGCGTAGATCTCTTCTGCCGAACGCGCTGCGACTTCAGCATTTTTATAACGCCAGTGCGGCAGGATTTCGCTTTTATAAGGCTCGACCATCAATACGCCCTGCTCACCCCGGCCCACCTGATACCGTTCGGGATGTTCGCGAAAATTAATATTGGCAAAATCTTGTTGATAATCAAAGGGACGAGTCAAAGCGGCACCATTGTTAAAATTGTTTTAACAATTGTAGGCCGGATAAGGGGAAGCCGCCATCCGGCATGTTTTCCACGTACAAAGCAAAAAACCCCGCACCTTACGGTACGGGGTTCTTCTTGATTGATGCCTGGCAGTTCCCTACTCTCACATGGGGAGACCCCACACTACCATCGGCGCTACGGCGTTTCACTTCTGAGTTCGGCATGGGGTCAGGTGGGACCACCGCGCTAAAGCCGCCAGGCAAATTCTGTTAATCTGTATCAGGCTGAAAATTTCGTCTCTTCGCCAAAACACCTTCGGTGTTGTAAGGTTAAGCCTCACGGTTCATTAGTATCGGTTAGCTCAACGCATCGCTGCGCTTACACACCCGACCTATCAACGTCGTCGTCTTCAACGTTCCTTCAGGAGACTTAAAGTCTCAGGGAGAACTCATCTCGGGGCAAGTTTCGTGCTTAGATGCTTTCAGCACTTATCTCTTCCGCATTTAGCTACCGGGCAGTGCCATTGGCATGACAACCCGAACACCAGTGATGCGTCCACTCCGGTCCTCTCGTACTAGGAGCAGCCCCCCTCAATTCTCCAGCGCCCACGGCAGATAGGGACCGAACTGTCTCACGACGTTCTAAACCCAGCTCGCGTACCACTTTAAATGGCGAACAGCCATACCCTTGGGACCTACTTCAGCCCCAGGATGTGATGAGCCGACATCGAGGTGCCAAACACCGCCGTCGATATGAACTCTTGGGCGGTATCAGCCTGTTATCCCCGGAGTACCTTTTATCCGTTGAGCGATGGCCCTTCCATTCAGAACCACCGGATCACTATGACCTGCTTTCGCACCTGCTCGCGCCGTCACGCTCGCAGTCAAGCTGGCTTATGCCATTGCACTAACCTCCTGATGTCCGACCAGGATTAGCCAACCTTCGTGCTCCTCCGTTACTCTTTGGGAGGAGACCGCCCCAGTCAAACTACCCACCAGACACTGTCCGCAACCCGGGTAACGGGTCCACGTTAGAACACCAGCCATTAAAGGGTGGTATTTCAAGGTTGGCTCCACGCAGACTGGCGTCCACGCTTCAAAGCCTCCCACCTATCCTACACATCAAGGACCAGTGTTCAGTGTCAAGCTATAGTAAAGGTTCACGGGGTCTTTCCGTCTTGCCGCGGGTACACTGCATCTTCACAGCGAGTTCAATTTCACTGAGTCTCGGGTGGAGACAGCCTGGCCATCATTACGCCATTCGTGCAGGTCGGAACTTACCCGACAAGGAATTTCGCTACCTTAGGACCGTTATAGTTACGGCCGCCGTTTACCGGGGCTTCGATCAAGAGCTTCGCGTTGCCGCTAACCCCATCAATTAACCTTCCGGCACCGGGCAGGCGTCACACCGTATACGTCCACTTTCGTGTTTGCACAGTGCTGTGTTTTTAATAAACAGTTGCAGCCAGCTGGTATCTTCGACTGATTTCAGCTCCACCCGCAGGGGCTTCACCTACACATCAGCGTGCCTTCTCCCGAAGTTACGGCACCATTTTGCCTAGTTCCTTCACCCGAGTTCTCTCAAGCGCCTTGGTATTCTCTACCTGACCACCTGTGTCGGTTTGGGGTACGATTTCGTGTTACCTGATGCTTAGAGGCTTTTCCTGGAAGCAGGGCATTTATCACTTCAGCACCGTAGTGCCTCGTCATCACACCTCAGCGTTAATAAGGTACCGGATTTACCTGGAACCTCCGCCTACATGCTTAAACCGGGACAACCGTCGCCCGGCTGACATAGCCTTCTCCGTCCCCCCTTCGCAGTAACACCAAGTACAGGAATATTAACCTGTTTCCCATCGACTACGCCTTTCGGCCTCGCCTTAGGGGTCGACTCACCCTGCCCCGATTAACGTTGGACAGGAACCCTTGGTCTTCCGGCGAGCGGGCTTTTCACCCGCTTTATCGTTACTTATGTCAGCATTCGCACTTCTGATACCTCCAGCATGCCTCACAGCACACCTTCAACGGCTTACAGAACGCTCCCCTACCCAACAACACATAGTGTCGCTGCCGCAGCTTCGGTGCATGGTTTAGCCCCGTTACATCTTCCGCGCAGGCCGACTCGACCAGTGAGCTATTACGCTTTCTTTAAATGATGGCTGCTTCTAAGCCAACATCCTGGCTGTCTGTGCCTTCCCACATCGTTTCCCACTTAACCATGACTTTGGGACCTTAGCTGGCGGTCTGGGTTGTTTCCCTCTTCACGACGGACGTTAGCACCCGCCGTGTGTCTCCCGTGATAACATTCTTCGGTATTCGTAGTTTGCATCGGGTTGGTAAGCCGGGATGGCCCCCTAGCCGAAACAGTGCTCTACCCCCGAAGATGAATTCACGAGGCGCTACCTAAATAGCTTTCGGGGAGAACCAGCTATCTCCCGGTTTGATTGGCCTTTCACCCCCAGCCACAGGTCATCCGCTAATTTTTCAACATTAGTCGGTTCGGTCCTCCAGTTAGTGTTACCCAACCTTCAACCTGCCCATGGCTAGATCACCGGGTTTCGGGTCTATACCCTGCAACTTAACGCCCAGTTAAGACTCGGTTTCCCTTCGGCTCCCCTATACGGTTAACCTTGCTACAGAATATAAGTCGCTGACCCATTATACAAAAGGTACGCAGTCACCCCATAAAAGAGGCTCCCACTGCTTGTACGTACACGGTTTCAGGTTCTTTTTCACTCCCCTCGCCGGGGTTCTTTTCGCCTTTCCCTCACGGTACTGGTTCACTATCGGTCAGTCAGGAGTATTTAGCCTTGGAGGATGGTCCCCCCATATTCAGACAGGATACCACGTGTCCCGCCCTACTCTTCGAGTTCACAGCATGTGTGCTTTCGTGTACGGGACTATCACCCTGTACCGTCGGACTTTCCAGACCGTTCCACTAACACACAAGCTGATTCAGACTCCGGGCTGCTCCCCGTTCGCTCGCCGCTACTGGGGGAATCTCGGTTGATTTCTTTTCCTCGGGGTACTTAGATGTTTCAGTTCCCCCGGTTCGCCTCGTTAACCTATGTATTCAGTTAACGATAGTGCAACGGATTGCACTGGGTTTCCCCATTCGGACATCGCCGGGTCAAGGGTTCATATCACCTCGCCGGCGCTTTTCGCAGATTAGCACGTCCTTCATCGCCTCTGACTGCCAGGGCATCCACCGTGTACGCTTAGTCGCTTAACCTCACAACCCGAAGATGTTTCACTTCTGATTGCGAAAATTTGAGAGACTCGAACACACATGAGCTGTGTGTCGTTTCAATTTTCAGCTTGATCCAGATTTTTAAAGAGCAAATATCTCAAACATGACTCGCAAGTCAGTTTTGAGATATGACGGCAGGTGACTTTCACTCACGAACCAGCAAGTGGCGTCCCCTAGGGGATTCGAACCCCTGTTACCGCCGTGAAAGGGCGGTGTCCTGGGCCTCTAGACGAAGGGGACGTACAGTCTCAATCGCAAGACGCCTTGCTATTTACTTTTCATCAGACAATCTGTGTGAGCACTACAAAGGCAGGTTCTTTAAGGTAAGGAGGTGATCCAACCGCAGGTTCCCCTACGGTTACCTTGTTACGACTTCACCCCAGTCATGAATCACAAAGTGGTAAGCGCCCTCCCGAAGGTTAAGCTACCTACTTCTTTTGCAACCCACTCCCATGGTGTGACGGGCGGTGTGTACAAGGCCCGGGAACGTATTCACCGTGGCATTCTGATCCACGATTACTAGCGATTCCGACTTCATGGAGTCGAGTTGCAGACTCCAATCCGGACTACGACGCACTTTATGAGGTCCGCTTGCTCTCGCGAGGTCGCTTCTCTTTGTATGCGCCATTGTAGCACGTGTGTAGCCCTACTCGTAAGGGCCATGATGACTTGACGTCATCCCCACCTTCCTCCAGTTTATCACTGGCAGTCTCCTTTGAGTTCCCGGCCGGACCGCTGGCAACAAAGGATAAGGGTTGCGCTCGTTGCGGGACTTAACCCAACATTTCACAACACGAGCTGACGACAGCCATGCAGCACCTGTCTCAGAGTTCCCGAAGGCACCAATCCATCTCTGGAAAGTTCTCTGGATGTCAAGAGTAGGTAAGGTTCTTCGCGTTGCATCGAATTAAACCACATGCTCCACCGCTTGTGCGGGCCCCCGTCAATTCATTTGAGTTTTAACCTTGCGGCCGTACTCCCCAGGCGGTCGACTTAACGCGTTAGCTCCGGAAGCCACGCCTCAAGGGCACAACCTCCAAGTCGACATCGTTTACGGCGTGGACTACCAGGGTATCTAATCCTGTTTGCTCCCCACGCTTTCGCACCTGAGCGTCAGTCTTTGTCCAGGGGGCCGCCTTCGCCACCGGTATTCCTCCAGATCTCTACGCATTTCACCGCTACACCTGGAATTCTACCCCCCTCTACAAGACTCTAGCCTGCCAGTTTCGAATGCAGTTCCCAGGTTGAGCCCGGGGATTTCACATCCGACTTGACAGACCGCCTGCGTGCGCTTTACGCCCAGTAATTCCGATTAACGCTTGCACCCTCCGTATTACCGCGGCTGCTGGCACGGAGTTAGCCGGTGCTTCTTCTGCGGGTAACGTCAATCGACAAGGTTATTAACCTTATCGCCTTCCTCCCCGCTGAAAGTACTTTACAACCCGAAGGCCTTCTTCATACACGCGGCATGGCTGCATCAGGCTTGCGCCCATTGTGCAATATTCCCCACTGCTGCCTCCCGTAGGAGTCTGGACCGTGTCTCAGTTCCAGTGTGGCTGGTCATCCTCTCAGACCAGCTAGGGATCGTCGCCTAGGTGAGCCGTTACCCCACCTACTAGCTAATCCCATCTGGGCACATCCGATGGCAAGAGGCCCGAAGGTCCCCCTCTTTGGTCTTGCGACGTTATGCGGTATTAGCTACCGTTTCCAGTAGTTATCCCCCTCCATCAGGCAGTTTCCCAGACATTACTCACCCGTCCGCCACTCGTCAGCGAAGCAGCAAGCTGCTTCCTGTTACCGTTCGACTTGCATGTGTTAGGCCTGCCGCCAGCGTTCAATCTGAGCCATGATCAAACTCTTCAATTTAAAAGTTTGATGCTCAATGAATTAAACTTCGTAATGAATTACGTGTTCACTCGTTGAGACTTGGTATTCATTTAGTGTCCGAAGACATTAAGAATCCATGTCACTTTGAGTGCCCACACAGATTGTCTGATAAATTGTTAAAGAGCAGTGCCGCTTCGTTTTCGCTGCGGCGCGGGGTGTGCATATTACGCTTTCCCGCTTCAGAGTCAAGCGTTTGTTTTGCTTTTCTCTGCTGACCCGGCGGCTTGCGTGCCGTTGTTCCGTGTCAGTGGAGGCGCATTATAGGGAGTAATTCCGAACCTGCAAGGATAAAGTGAAAATTATTTACTGACCGCTCACTTTCCAGGCAAATCACATCCCAGACCTCAATTTTCGCCTGGTTTTTAAACAAAAACGAGCCGCAAGCGGCCCGTTTTTGCGTTTTGTGACTTACTGCACTGCCACAATGCGATCGTCGTTGGCTTCCAGACGAATAACTTTGCCCGGAACCAGCTCCCCAGAGAGGATTTGCTGTGCCAGCGGGTTTTCGATCTGCTGCTGGATAGCACGTTTTAACGGACGCGCACCATAAACAGGATCGTAACCATTCTCGCTCAGCAGTTTCAGCGCATCGTCGGAAATGTGGATTTCATACCCACGCTCTTCCAGACGTTTGTACAGACGCTGCAACTGGATCTGCGCAATCGACGCGATGTGTTTCTCGCCCAGCGGATGGAACACGACCACTTCATCAATACGGTTGATGAACTCCGGACGGAAGTTTTGACTGACCACACCCAGCACAAGATCTTTCATATGGCTGTAATCCAGCTCACCGAAGCGTTCCTGAATCAAATCGGAACCCAGGTTCGAGGTCATGATCACCACCGTGTTACGGAAGTCGACCGTTCTTCCCTGCCCGTCCGTCAGACGCCCATCATCCAGCACCTGCAACAGAATGTTAAACACGTCAGGATGAGCCTTTTCCACTTCATCCAGCAGGATGACGGAATAAGGACGACGACGAACCGCTTCCGTCAGGTAACCGCCCTCTTCATAACCGACATATCCCGGAGGCGCACCGACCAGACGCGAGACGGAGTGTTTCTCCATAAACTCGGACATATCGATACGCACCATCGCGTCATCGCTGTCGAACATAAAGTTAGCCAGCGCTTTACACAGCTCGGTTTTACCGACACCGGTTGGCCCCAGGAACAGGAACGAGCCGATTGGACGATTCGGATCGGACAGCCCCGCACGGCTACGACGAATGGCGTTAGATACCGCTTCGACCGCTTCGTTCTGTCCAATGACGCGCTGATGCAGATCCTGCTCCATACGCAGCAGTTTCTCACGTTCGCTTTCCATCATGCGAGCCACAGGAATACCCGTCCAGCGCGCCAGCACTTCGGCAATCTCGGCATCCGTCACTTTATTACGTAACAGACGCATGGTTTTGCCTTCCGACTGCGTGGCGATCTCAAGCTGTTTTTCCAGCTCAGGGATCTTGCCGTACTGTAGCTCGGACATCCGCGCCAGATCTCCTACGCGACGGGCCTGCTCAATGGCAATTTTCGCCTGCTCCAGCTCCGCCTTGATTGTCTGGGTGCCAGAGAGGGAGGCTTTCTCAGCTTTCCACTCTTCTTCCAGCTCAGAATACTGACGCTCTTTCTCGTCCAGTTCTTCGTTAAGCATATCGAGGCGTTTCTTACTCGCTTCGTCAGACTCTTTGTTCAGCGCCTGCTGTTCCAGCTTGAGCTGGATAATGCGGCGATCGAGTCGGTCCAGCTCTTCCGGTTTCGAGTCAATCTGCATACGGATGCTGGACGCCGCTTCATCGATAAGGTCGATGGCTTTATCCGGCAACTGACGGTCGGCAATGTAACGATGCGAAAGCGTCGCCGCCGCAACGATGGCCGGGTCGGTGATCTGCACGTGATGGTGCAGCTCATAACGCTCTTTCAGACCACGCAAAATGGCGATGGTATCTTCTACGCTTGGTTCAGCGACAAACACCTTCTGGAAACGACGCTCCAGCGCGGCATCTTTTTCAATGTACTGACGGTACTCGTCCAGCGTAGTGGCGCCGACGCAGTGAAGTTCACCACGTGCCAGCGCAGGTTTCAGCATGTTCCCGGCATCCATTGCGCCGTCAGCTTTACCCGCCCCCACCATGGTGTGCAGTTCGTCGATAAACAGGATGACGTTACCTTCCTGTTTCGCCAGATCGTTCAGCACGCCTTTCAGACGCTCTTCAAATTCACCACGGTATTTCGCCCCGGCCACCAGCGCGCCCATATCCAGCGCCAGTACGCGACGGCCTTTCAGCCCTTCGGGCACTTCGCCATTAACGATACGCTGCGCCAGCCCTTCAACGATGGCGGTCTTACCGACGCCTGGCTCACCAATCAGCACCGGGTTGTTTTTGGTACGGCGTTGCAGTACCTGGATAGTCCGACGAATTTCTTCGTCACGGCCGATTACCGGGTCAAGTTTGCCCTGCTCGGCACGTTCGGTCAGGTCGACCGTAAATTTCTTCAAAGCCTGACGTTGGTCTTCGGCTCCCTGGTCGTTCACGCTTTCACCTCCGCGCATTTTCTCAATCGCCTGGGTCACATTAGCGGTGGTTGCACCGGCGGATTTCAGCAGGTCGGTTAAGGTACCGCGTGATTCAAGCGCCGCCAGAACAAACAGCTCTGACGAAATAAAGTTGTCCCCACGTTTTTGCGCCAGCTTGTCGCAAAGGTTCAGCACGCGCACCAGATCCTGCGACGGCTGCACGTCGCCGCCGGTACCTTCTACCTGCGGTAAACGGCTCAGCGCCTGATCGATGGCGGTGCGTAACTGGCCGGCATTAATGCCAGCGGACGTTAATAAAGGACGTACCGATCCCCCTTCCTGATTCAGCAAGGCGCTCATTAAATGAAGAGGTTCGATAAATTGGTTGTCGTGCCCCAGTGCGAGGGACTGGGCATCGGCGAGAGCAAGCTGGAATTTATTAGTAAGACGATCCAGACGCATAACTCCTCCCATAACAGGTCAAATTTGCTACTGGAGATTAAATGAGGTCATCCCTCAATTATTCAAGGTTAATAACCTGAATTATGTGAAAAGAAAACGGCGCGTACCGGATCGTCTTGATTCTTTAGGTTATATCAGCCAAATGAAACTTGCCATACGACCTGTCGTCTTGTCGCGGCGATAGGAGAAAAAATCACCCTTTTCGGTGAAGGTACAGCGATCTCCGCCGAAGATTTGGGTCACGCCGACGTTATTCAGGCGCTGGCGGGCAAGCTGATAAATATCGGCCAGATATTTATCTCCGGAAGCCACAAACGCTTCGACCGCTTGCGGATCTTTTTCCATAAAGGCATCGCGCACTTCGGGCCCGACCTCAAACGCCTGCGGGCCAATCGCCGGGCCAAGCCAGGCGATGAGATTTGCAGAATCGTCATGGAAGCAGGCAACGGTCTCTTCCAGCACGCCTTCGCACAGGCCTCGCCATCCGGCGTGGGCAGCAGCCACTTCAGTTCCTGCCTTATTGCAGAACAACACCGGCAGGCAATCAGCAGTCATCACCGCGCAAACCGTTCCCGGCGTATTGCTGTACGAAGCATCGGCGCGCTTAGACGCATAGGGCTCCCCCGTCAGCTTCAGCACCGCTTTACCGTGCACCTGCTCAAGCCAGACCGGTTTTGAAGGAAGGTTTCCCGCAGCAAAGAGGCGTTTACGGTTCTCTTCAACGTGCTCCAGGTTATCGCCACAGTGCGCACCGAGGTTCAGAGACTCCCACGCGCCCTGGCTCACGCCACCGATACGGGTTGAACTACAGGCGGCCACGCCTTCAGGCAGTGGCCACGCCGGGACAATCAGTTTGGTCATAACCAGTCCACGTGATCCTTATGTTCTTCGAAATCTGCGCGCATCGCGTCGATAAGTTCCACCATATCCTGTGGGATCGGCGCATGCCATTCCATCTGAATTCCAGTAATTGGGTGATAAAGACGCAGCATCGTCGCATGCAGCGCCTGGCGATCGAATTTACGCAGCACGGAGATGAATTCATCCGATGCGCCCTTTGGTGGACGCGGACGACCGCCGTAAACCGGGTCACCCACCAGCGGATGGGTAATATGCGCCATGTGCACGCGGATCTGGTGAGTACGCCCGGTTTCCAGACGCAGACGCAGGCGCGTATGAATACGGAAATGTTCCATGATGCGGTAGTGGGTTACCGCCGGTTTACCCATCGGGTGTACGGACATATGCGTACGCTTGGTTGGGTGACGGCTGATAGGCTCTTCAACTGTGCCACCAGAGGTCATATGCCCGATCGCCACCGCTTCATACTCACGGGTAATTTCGCGCAATTGCAAAGATTCCACCAGGCGAGTCTGAGCTGGGACCGTCTTCGCCACCACCATCAGACCCGTGGTGTCTTTATCCAGACGGTGAACGATACCGGCACGCGGTACGTCGGCAATCGGCGGATAATAATGAAGGAGAGCGTTAAGTACCGTACCGTCAGGATTGCCCGCGCCCGGATGAACAACAAAGTCGCGCGGCTTGTTGATGACCAGAATATCGTCATCTTCGTAGACGATATCCAGCGGGATATCCTGCGGCTCGAAGCGGACTTCCTCTTCGATTTCAGCATTGATGGCGACAGCTTCCCCACCAAACACTTTCTCTTTTGGTTTGTCCCAGATCTTGCCGTTTACCAGCACGCGCTGGTCAAGGATCCATTCTTTTATGCGTGAACGCGAATAATCAGGGAACAATTCGGCCAAAGCCTGATCTAAGCGTTGACCGAGCTGATTTTCGGAGACTGTTGCGGTGAGTTCTACTCGTTGTGCCATAAACTGCTTCTTCGTTTAACGTTGGGTTTTACGGCTTTGCCGTTTAATATAGTGTGCTATTGTAGCTGGTCTTAATCGGGAGCAGGAACTGAGTTTCTCCCGGACAAACATTTGAGGAAAGTCAAAACGTCATGACGCGCATGAAATATCTGGTGGCAGCGGCCACGTTGAGCCTGGCTTTGGTGGGCTGCTCCGGTTCGAATGAACAGGTCCCTGACAATCCGCCGAATGAAATCTATGCGACTGCACAACAAAAGTTGCAGGACGGTAACTGGAAACAGGCGATAACGCAACTGGAAGCGTTGGATAATCGCTATCCGTTTGGTCCGTATTCGCAGCAGGTACAGTTAGATCTTATCTACGCCTACTACAAAAATGCCGATCTGCCGCTGGCTCAGGCAACTATCGATCGTTTCATGCGTCTGAACCCTACCCATCCTAACATCGATTACGTGATGTACATGCGCGGCCTGACTAACATGGCGCTGGATGACAGTGCATTGCAGGGCTTCTTCGGGGTGGATCGTTCCGACCGTGACCCGCAACATGCGCGTGATGCTTTCAATGACTTCTCCAAACTGGTGCGTAGCTACCCGAACAGCCAGTACATTACCGATGCCACTAAGCGTCTGGTATTCCTGAAAGATCGTCTGGCGAAATATGAGTACTCCGTTGCGGAATACTACACCCGCCGTGGCGCATGGGTTGCCGTGGTTAACCGTGTAGAAGGCATGCTGCGTGATTATCCGGATACCCAGGCCACGCGTGATGGCCTGAAGCTGATGGAAAATGCGTATCGCCAGATGCAGATGACGGCTCAGGCTGACAAAGTGGCGAAAATCATCGCCGCGAACAGCAGCAACACCTGATACCGCTACAACGCATAACGGCAGCCCGCGGGCTGCCGTTTTTTTATTCTTTCACACTTACGCTGAAGCGGTTTAGCTTCAACACATCCATTCAACTATGACCGCAATTGTTGGCTTCGACAAGGTAAATCTCACCTCTTCCTGCCCTGCCTCACAAAAAAGATTCCCTGACAAAAACCGACAAAATAACGTGATCTAAATCACACATTTTGACATTAGGTCGGGTATGCTGGAATCACCAAGACGGAAAGACAAGAGGTAAAATTTATGACAATGAACATTACCAGTAAACAAATGGAAATTACTCCGGCAATCCGCCAGCATGTCGCAGACCGTCTCGCCAAACTGGATAAATGGCAAACACATTTGATTAATCCACATATCATCCTGTCCAAGGAGCCGCAGGGTTTCATCGCTGATGCAACTATCAATACTCCAAACGGCCATCTGGTCGCCAGCGCAAAACACGAGGATATGTACACCGCAATTAACGATTTGATCAACAAGCTGGAACGGCAGCTCAATAAAGTGCAACACAAAGGTGAAGCACGTCGCGCCGCAACCTCGGTGAAAGACGCCAGCTTCGCGGAAGAAGTTGAAGAAGAGTAATCCTCTAAAATTGAGTGTACCGACAACGCGCCTTCGGGCGCGTTTTTTATTGACAGGATCAAAACAGTGCAGGTACTTTAACCCTATCAATTTCAGGATGACTTTATGAAACAGACGCCGTTTTTCTTCGCATTCTTTTTTACCTTCCCCTGACCGGGAGGCGTTTCGTCGTGTGATAAAGAATGCGAAGACGAACAACAAGGCCTCCCACACCGGGAGGCCTTTTTTATTGATAACGATAAAATGAGACAGACAACACTATGACACCGGAAAACCCGCTCCTGGATTTACGCGTAAAAATCAGTGCACTCGACGAAAAATTACTGGCCCTGCTGGCAGAACGCCGCGCGCTCGCCGTTGAAGTGGGCAAAGCCAAGCTCGAGTCCCATCGGCCGGTGCGCGATATCGATCGCGAACGTGATTTACTGGAACGGTTGATTCAACTCGGCAAAGCGCATCATCTGGATGCGCACTACATCACCCGCCTGTTCCAGCTCATCATCGAAGACTCCGTTCTGACGCAACAAGCCCTGCTCCAGCAGCATCTGAACAAAACCAACCCGCACTCTGCTCGTATCGCTTTCCTCGGCCCGAAAGGGTCCTATTCTCACCTGGCAGCTCGCCAGTACGCAGCCCGCCATTTCGAAGAGTTTATTGAGAGCGGCTGCGCGAAATTTGCAGACATTTTCAACCAGGTCGAAACCGGCCAGGCAGATTACGCCGTAGTGCCTATTGAGAACACCAGTTCCGGTGCCATCAACGATGTTTACGATCTGCTCCAGCACACCAGCCTGTCGTTAGTCGGCGAGTTGACTATCCCTATCGATCACTGCGTGCTGGTCTCTGGCTCAACCGATCTGAGTCAGATCGAAACGGTGTACAGCCACCCGCAGCCGTTCCAGCAGTGCAGCCAGTTCCTGAACCGTTATCCGCACTGGAAAATTGAATACACCGAAAGCACCTCGGCGGCGATGGAAAAAGTGGCGCAGGCAAACTCTTCTGCCGTCGCGGCTCTCGGTAGCGAAGCGGGCGGCGCGCTGTATGGCTTACAGGTGCTGGAACGCAATCTGGCCAACCAGACGCAGAATATCACCCGTTTCGTGGTTCTGGCCCGCAAGGCCATCAACGTGTCGGACCAGGTCCCGGCGAAAACCACCCTGCTGATGGCGACCGGCCAGCAGGCGGGTGCGCTGGTTGAAGCGCTGCTGGTGCTGCGTAATCACAACCTGATCATGACGAAGCTGGAATCCCGCCCAATACATGGCAACCCGTGGGAAGAAATGTTTTATCTCGACGTTCAGGCCAACCTGGAGTCTGCGTCCATGCAGAAAGCCCTGCGCGAACTGGGCGAGATCACACGCTCCATGAAAGTGCTGGGCTGCTATCCGAGCGAAAACGTGGTCCCGGTCGATCCGGCTTAACGTTCGATAAAGCGGCTTTTCTTCATCCCTGCCACATTTACAGGCAGGGTGAAGATGGCACCGGAAAGCGGATATTTCGCCAGCTCCTCCGCCTCCATATTTTCCCGCGTGGTGGTGATAAACAGCGTTTTCATATCGTCGCCGCCAAAGCAGACCATTGTCGGGCAGCGTACCGGCAGCCGATACTCTTCCAGCTGTTCGCCTTGCGGTGAAAACCGTGCGATACGCCAGCCGTCAAACAGTGCGCTCCAGTAGCAGCCTTCCTCATCCATTGCCGCACCGTCGGGTATACCTTCTCCCTCGCTAAACCGGCGAAACTCTTCGCGCTTACCGGGTTCTCCCTGCTCATCAAGCGGCGTACGGTAGATCACGCCGTTCGGCGTATCAGAAGTAAACATCCACCGTTTATCAGGACTAAACGCTAAACCGTTATGCCCGTGAATATCGCACTGGATCACTTGCGGCGTCAGGTCGTTGTCGATACGCATCAGCATGGCGCCGTTATAATCTCCCGGCCCCCAGAACGTGCCCGCATAAAACCGTCCCTGATGATCGGTACCGCCATCGTTAAAGCGTGCAAGCTGCGGGTTGGACGGGTTATCGCAAACCTTACGCTGGAGCAGGCCGTGTTTATCGGTCAGCCAGATGGCGTTTCGCATCGCGACGATAAATCCGCCGCGTTCACGCAGGGCAAAACACCCAACTTCTTCATGGAATGAGAGCACCGAGTGCTCTGCGGTGGGCAGATGGTACCGATGGATCTCCCCTTCCAGGATATCCGCCCAGTAGAGCGCCTTCTCTTCTGCACTCCACGTCGGGCATTCGGGCAGATGCCCGGTATAGTTCAACAGCAGCTGCGGTTCAGCCATGACAGTTCCCCAAAATGAAAAAAGCCAGCAATGCTGGCTTTCAGTATATACATCATCGCATTACTGGCGACTGTCATTTGCCTGGCGCAACAGCGTGCGGCTTTCACTCTGGAATCGCGTGGCGTAATCACCGAACCAGTGCTCCACTTTACGGAAACTGTCGATAAAGGCTTGTTTATCGCCGTGTTCCAGCAAGGTGATCGCTTCGCCAAAACGCTGATAATAGCGCTTGATCAGCGCCAGATTATTTTCAGACGACATGATGATGTCGGCGTAAAGCTGCGGATCCTGGGCAAACAGTCGCCCGACCATCGCCAGCTCCAGACGATAGATTGGCGAGGAAAGCGCCAGCAATTGTTCAAGCTGAACGTTCTCTTCCGCCAGGTGCAGCCCATAGGCGAAGGTTGCAAAGTGGCGCAGCGCCTGAATAAACGCCATGTTCTGGTCATGCTCTACCGCGCTAATGCGGTGCAAACGTGCTCCCCAGACCTGGATCTGTTCCAGGAACCACTGGTAGGCTTCCGGCTGCCGTCCGTCACAGTAAACCACTACCTGCTTCGCCAGGCTTCCGCTGTCCGGGCCAAACATCGGGTGTAACCCAAGCACGGGGCCAGTGTGCGCCGCCAGCATTGCCTGTAGCGGACCATTTTTAACGGAGGCCAGGTCCACCAGTATGCAATCTTGCGGCAGCGGAGGAAGTTTCGCGATTATTTGCTCCGTCACATGGATCGGCACGCTGACGATAACCATTCCGGCGTCTTTCATCAGCTCCGGCGCGTGCGACCAGTCCTCTTTCTCCAGAATACGCACCTGATAGCCAGAAAGCGTCAGCATTTTCTCAAACAGACGCCCCATCTGCCCGCCACCACCGACGATAACCACCGGGCGCAGCGACGGACAGAGGCTTTTGAAGCCCTTGTCGTTTTCGCTGGAATAGGACTCCCGCATCACGCGACGCAGGACGTCCTCAATCAAATCAGGTGATACGCCCAGGGCCTGCGCCTCTTTACGGCGGGAGGCGAGCATAGAGGCCTCACGCTCCGGAACGTAAATCGGCAGTCCGTATTTACTTTTAACCTCGCCGACCTCAGCAACCAGTGCCATGCGGCGCGCCAGAAGATCCAGCAACGCCTTATCCACTTCATCAATTTGATCGCGTAATGCGGTCAATTCAGCAACCATAACTACCCTCTTATGCCAGACGCGTCGCCAGCTGGCCGTTCAAATCTTTGTGGATCTCACGCAGCAGCGCATCGGTGGTTTCCCAGCTAATGCAGGCATCGGTGACCGAGACGCCGGGCTTCATCGCGCTACGCGGCTGTTCCGATGACTGATTGCCTTCATGAATATTACTTTCAATCATCAGGCCGATAATTGAACGGTTGCCATCTTTAATCTGAGCAATCACAGATTCTGCAACCGCAGGCTGGCGACGGTAATCTTTATTCGAATTACCATGACTGCAATCTACCATCAGCGCCGGACGCAGTCCCGCCTGTTCCATCTCTTTTTCACACTGCGCGACATCCGCCGGGCTGTAATTTGGCGCTTTACCACCGCGCAGGATCACATGCCCGTCCGGGTTGCCCTGCGTTTGCAGCAGGCATACCTGGCCCGCCTGGTTGATCCCGACAAAACGATGGGGCATGGCGGCGGCGCGCATGGCGTTAATCGCCGTGGCCAGGCTGCCGTCGGTACCGTTTTTAAAACCAACCGGCATAGACAGGCCAGACGCCATCTCGCGGTGGGTTTGTGACTCGGTGGTGCGCGCCCCAATCGCAGACCAGCTGAAGAGATCGCCCAGGTACTGCGGGCTGTTCGGATCCAGCGCTTCGGTAGCCAGCGGCAGCCCCATGCTCACCAGTTCCACCAGCAGGCGACGCGCAATTTTCAGTCCTGCTTCCACATCAAACGAGCCATCCATGTGCGGATCGTTGATCAACCCTTTCCAGCCAACGGTCGTACGTGGCTTCTCAAAATAGACGCGCATCACCAGATAGAGGCTATCGCTGACCTCCTCCGCTAATGCTTTAAATCGACGAGCGTACTCAATGGCGGTTTCAGGATCGTGAATAGAGCAAGGACCACATACCACCAGCAGGCGCGGATCGCGGCCAGCGATAATGTCAGAAATGGTCTGGCGCGAGTGCTCAATCTGAGCTTCCTGCGCGACGCTCAGCGGGAATTCCGCCTTCAGTTGATCCGGGGTGATTAACACCTGTTCGTCAGTGATATGTACGTTGTTCAGCGCGTCTTTTTGCATGATTGCGATCCTGTCAAACTCGTTTGCGATAGTGGTTTTCCTCGAAGAGGTGACACAACGATATCACATTAAGTAAAGATTTCAATCCAAAATACGTACACATTACTTTACACCGACCCTTTAATTGCAAAAATAATGGCCTAAAATCGTAAAGTTAAAATTACACACGCACGCCTGTAAGCCAGGCTATGCTCACAAAAAGGAGAATAGCCATGCGTTCAATTGCTTTTATGTTGTTGTCGCTGATTTTGTCGGGTTGCCAGATCAATCCTTATACTTTTCAGCCTGACTGGACCAGACCGGACTGGTTCACGGCCGGTAAAGAAGACGCTATGAATGGTGTTCCGGTTAAAGATAACCAGGCTCTGGCCGATAGTTTTAATGACCCTCAGGTTGATCGAGCGGAATATCTTCGTGGCTACGCTGACGGACAGAAAAAAATATGCGAAGAGGGCTTTATTCACGCCTGGGGATTAGCGGGCAAATCATTTCCTGCCAGCTGCGATGCAACTGAAAATGCAGTAAAACTGCATGAATCCTGGCAACAAGGATTGGATGAAAGTATGCGTTCCAGCAGGCTTAATTGAGCCTGCCTTAATTCCTCTGAATATAGCTCACTGTAAGATTTAGCTTAGGTCAAAACAGGGATATTTCTGACATAATGACGGCTTTGATAAACAATGGTATTCTGCCGACAATTCTTAAGGACATCTATTTCCGGGGCGGTTTGGCGGATTCTGATGAGAAATGCAATCTTGATCGCTTTGCTCCGACTCCCCCTGGCGCTAATACTGTTCATTTTAGTAGCCCCTGCAACGGCAGGCTCGTTCACGGAAACGGATAAATCAGTACGTTCGATTGTTTCTGGCATTGTGAGCTACACCCGATGGCCAGCACTGTCCGGCCAGCCTAAGCTCTGTATTTATGCCTCTTCCCATTACAGACAGGCGCTCAGCAGTGAAGATGAACACAACCCGTTGCCCTATAGTCCTGTCATTGTGCACAGCGATCGGGAAGCACTCGCAGCAAGGTGTGATGCCCTCTATTTCGGGAGCGAGTCGCCGGCAAAACAACAGGAAATAATAAATCAATATCAGGGCCAGGCGTTGCTATTAATGTCAGAACAAAATCCTGAATGCGTTATTGGCAGCGCATTTTGTCTGATAATAGAGCACAACCTCGTCAGGTTTTCCGTAAATCTGGATGCGCTGGCGCGCAGTGGCGTAAGAGTCAATCCGGATGTATTAATGCTCGCACGGAATAAGAAGCATGAATAAGGAAGTCGCACCAACACCGCGTCCGACGTTTAAAAGAACGTTGCGACGAATCAGCATGATAAGCGTCATTATAACGATGACGTTTATATGGTTGCTGCTGTGTTTCGCTTCCGTGGTGACATTAAAGCAATACGCGCAAAAAAACCTCGAACTTACCGGCGCCACCATGAGCCACAGCCTTGAAGCCTCTCTGGTGTTCAACGATGCCGTGGCGGCAAATGAAACGCTGGCGACCCTCGGCAAGCAGGGGCAGTTCGCCGTGGCGGAAGTGCTTAACGCACATCATAAACGGTTTGCCTGGTGGTCATGGAACCCGGCGGATAATACCGACACGCTGGGCGCGCTGGTCAACCGGTGGTTGTTCCCTGTTCCTGTTGCACAGCCCATCATACATAATGGCAATGTGATTGGCGAAATTCGTCTGACCGCGCGAGACAGCCTGATTAGCCACTTTATCTGGCTCTCATTTGCGGTCCTCACCGGCTGCATTCTTTTTGCCTCTGCCGTCGCATTGACCATCACCCGCTCGCTACATCATGGCATGGTTGTTGAAATGCAAAACATCACTGACGTTGTGCATGACGTTCGCACTAACCGCAACTTCTCTCGCCGGGTAACGGAAGGCCGCATTGAAGAGTTCCACCAGTTTGGTGAAGACTTCAACAGCCTGCTGGATGAAATGGAAGAGTGGCAGCTCAAGCTACAGGCGAAAAACGCTCAACTGTTGCGTACCGCTATGCACGATCCGCTCACGGGGCTTGCAAACCGCGCCGCGTTTCGCAACAACATTGCGGCATTAATGAACGACGCTTCAGCAAAAACCAATTCTGCCCTGCTCTTCCTGGACGGTGATAACTTCAAGGTTATCAATGACACCTGGGGTCATGCCGCGGGTGACTGCGTACTGATCGAAGCCGCCAAAAGGATGGTCGAGTTTGGCGAAAAACGTCATCAGTCTTACCGTCTTGGCGGCGATGAATTTGCCATGATCCTTTACGGCGTCCACACCGCACGTGAGGTCGAATTTATTTGCGCTGCGCTGTCGCAGCAATTTATCCGTCCGTTTGATCTGCATAACGGGCACACAGCATCAATGTCCCTCAGCATTGGCTTTGCTCTGGCGTGGGAAAATGCCTCCGTTGAAGCATTACTGGAGCAAGCCGATCGCAATATGTATCTGGTCAAAAACCAGCGTTCGAAAACAATATCCTGAAAGGAAGACGATATGTTAAAGCGATACTTTGCGCCGTTAATACTGGCATCACTGGTAATGTCCGGATGCCAGTCATCCCCTGAAGGAAAATTCACGCCAGAGCAAATTGCGGCCATGAAATCCTACGGCTTTAACGAACTGAATGGCGACTGGTCTCTGGGCCTGTCGGATAAGATCCTGTTTGATAAAAATGACGCCAGGCTGCGCCCGGAAAGTGAAACGCAGATCCAGACTATGGCCTCACGCCTGGCGGCAACCGGTCTGAACCACGCCAGGATGGATGGCCATACGGATAACTATGGCGAAGAGAGCTACAACGAAGCGCTTTCGTTAAAACGTGCCAATGTTGTGGCGGATGCCTGGGCGAAGGGCGCGAACATCCCGCGCAGCAATCTCACTACGCGGGGCTTAGGCAAAAAATACCCTGTCAGCAGCAACCGCACTGCGCAGGGGCGCGCTGAAAACCGCCGGGTTGCGGTAGTCATCAGCACGCCTTAAGGCTATTTAACGGCTGTTCCGGCGAGCGACACGCCTGAACCTGCTCGCCAGCGCAGCCAGTCAATCACAATAAAGACCGCCAGACTGACGCCCATTACCGGCAACGCCAGCCCCAGCAGGAGGCTTATCAGGAACGTCATTCCCCTTCCCCACAGCGGCAATGCCAGCCAGCTTTGGCAGAGCGTCTGTACCGGATTCGCGGCTGACGTTGCAGGGCGACGCATCCACCACATCCGGTATCCCCAGATAATTAACACACACAGCGCAACGCCAAACGCGATGAGCAGCAGCTGATTTGCCAGACCAAACAGGATCCCCATATGGAAATCCACGCCCCAGCGGGTGAGTTTAGCCATCAGCGGGAAATCCCCGAAGCGAGTGCTGTCCAGCACCTTCAGTGAGTGGGGATCCACGGCAACGGCATCAACCTGCGTTGGCCAGCGGCGATCGATTTCCGTCACCGTCCAGGCCTGGTCGACCCTGCTTGCCGGACGGATCTCAACGTTGTTCGCATCAATCCCTGACTGGCGGGCGACCTGCAATACGTTGTCAAAAAGCGACAGTTTGACTGGCATTTCAGGCATCGTCATTTCCCCGTGATGACCACGATGTTCGGCGTGTTCATCCCTCATTTCCGGCGCACCGGAAAGGGTGGTATTTACCTGCGGCGTCAGCCAGTTCATCTCTGCACGCAGCTTATCGACGTTGCCACCGGCCCATTGTGACCAGGTTAACCCGGTGACTGAGAACAGCAGCATTCCCGCCAGTAACGTCCAGCCTAAGATCACATGCAGGCGACGACGATTCTGGAAACGATTGTTAATACGGCGCTTCGGTCGGGTGTAGAACCACAGCGCGATCCCGCCCAGGGCAGCAACCCACATCCACGAGGCGGCTAACTCGCTATAGAGGCGCCCGATGTTGCCCAGCATCAGCGAGGTATGCAGATAATCGATAGTCTGACGCAGCGGTAAAATCCCGCTGGTGCCGTACACGGTCATATCCCCTCGAATCTCAAGGCTGGTGGGATCAATAAAAATAGCCCGATGCTCGGAGGGACCCAGCGCCGGGTCGGCAAACATCACGCGGGTCGTTTCGCCCCCTTCCAGCCCCGGACGTACAGCATGTAAACGCAGCGCTGAACCCACGGCCTTTTCCGCCACGGCAATTTGTTCAGCAAGAGGCTGCGCCTCACCCACGGCATCCGTGTGGAGTGCATGATGGTACAGCGCCTTTTCAAGCTGCGGCGTGGCGACGTACAGCGTTCCGGTCAGCGCTGCGAAGAAGATAAACGGACCGACAAACAGCCCGATATAGAAATGGAGGCGACGCAGCAGGTTTCTCCATGCCGCGCGCGGAGTGCAGGTAGTCATACTTTTCCTTTTTAAGGCAAAAAGTGAGTGATTTTGTTTTAAAGGGAGAAAGCAGACCGACGCGGCGGCGCGCGGGTATTGGGGTAAAGCCAGGGGAAAAAGTGCCAGTGGCTGACCGCCTGACGAGGCGGCTTCACGCGCAGCCGCTGCAACACCACGCTGAGCAGAACGATAAGCGCCAGCATCACGCCCGGAACATGCGCTAACAGCACGCAGTAGCCGCACGCCTCCGCATGGTCAACTGGCATAGAATGCGGCATATCACCATGATGCTCGTCCATCGACATCATGCTCATGTCGTGGTGCATGCCCGGCATGGCGCTCATGGGATCTTTTTGCAGCGAGACGGAGATCAGCGGCGCCACGACGATCAGCAGGATCGCAAACAGCGCGGTCAATGCCGCTGCGCGTTTCCAGCTATGCTGATGCAGTACGTTATCCACTTACCCTCCACCCAAGAGGCGAACATTGTAAATGATTTATGACGGAAGGGTTAACGCGAGAGGTGCGATGGGATAAAAAAAGGGCCAGCCTTTCGGCCAGCCCTTTCTAACAGGATGTCGCTTAAGCGAATCTTAGTTCAGACGCTCTTTAATACGAGCAGACTTACCAGTACGCTCACGCAGGTAGTACAGTTTAGCTTTACGTACAGCACCACGACGTTTAACAGCAATGCTGTCAACTACCGGAGAGTGAGTCTGGAAGACACGCTCAACGCCTTCGCCGTTGGAAATTTTACGAACAGTGAATGCAGAGTGCAGACCGCGGTTACGAATAGCGATAACCACGCCCTCGAATGCCTGCAGACGTTTTTTGGAACCTTCAACAACCCATACTTTCACTTCCACGGTGTCACCTGGACGGAAGGAAGGTACGTCCTGCTTCATCTGCTCTTGTTCAAGTTGCTTAATAATGTTGCTCATAATTTAATCTCTTATCCTGGGTAAACTGATATTCGGGAGCGTATTACGCATTCCCATCATGTTCATGCTGCTGGTGCGCGTGTTCAGTTTTGAACTCGGCCAGCAACTTTGCTTGCTCTTCAGTCAGAGCCAGGTTTTCCAGAAGTTCAGGTCTTCTAAGCCAGGTTCGGCCCAGCGACTGCTTCAAACGCCAGCGACGTATCTCGGCATGGTTTCCAGACAGTAATACTGCCGGGACTTCCATCCCTTCTAACACTTCAGGACGAGTATAGTGTGGACAGTCCAGCAATCCATCGGCAAACGAATCTTCCGTTGCCGAAGCTTCATGGCCCAGTACACCCGGAATGAACCGGGCAACGGAGTCAATCAGCGTCATTGCTGGTAACTCACCACCGCTGAGAACGTAATCGCCGATAGACCATTCTTCGTCAATCTCGGTTTGAATTACACGCTCATCTATCCCTTCGTAGCGACCACAGACCAGAATCAGCTTTTGATTCGTCGCCAGTTCGCTCACGCCCGCTTGATCAAGCTTGCGTCCCTGAGGTGAAAGATAAATCACCTTCGCGCCTTCACCTGCCGCGGCTTTTGCTGTGTGAATGGCGTCCCGTAAGGGTTGCACCATCATCAACATCCCCGGTCCGCCGCCGTAAGGACGATCGTCCACGGTACGGTGCCGGTCGTGCGTGAAGTCACGAGGACTCCAGCTCTGGATGCTCAGCAGGCCATTCTTTACTGCCCGGCCAGTTACCCCGTAATCGGTAATCGCGCGGAACATTTCAGGAAACAGGCTAATTATGCCAATCCACATAGCGCCGTCTTTTACCGTTTATCCGGAGAATTTAAAAACCAGGATCCCAATCTACTTCAATGGTTTGAGTAGTGAGATCGACTTTCTTGATAACCTGTCCATCGAGGAACGGAACCAACCGCTCCTTGATGCCAAATGCATCTTTCAGGTTTGCCTTAATGACGAGAACGTCATTTGACCCGGTTTCCATCATGTCGATGACTTTCCCCAGGCTGTAGCCTTCAGTGGTCACTACCTGGCAACCCATAAGGTCTTTCCAGTAGTAGTCACCCTCTTCCAGCTGTGGCAACTGCGACGAATCCACGACAATTTCACAATTAGTCAGCGCATTCGCGGCATCACGATCGTCAATGCCTTTCAGCTTGATGATGATGTCCTGATTGTGGTGACGCCAGCTTTCCAGCTCGACCTCTTCCCACTTACCGCCTTTCTGGATAAACCAGGGCTGGTAATTAAAAATGCTATCAGCGTCTTCAGTGGAGGAAAACACTCTGAGCCAACCACGGATACCGTAGCAAGAACCCATTTTTCCCAATACGATCGGTTCAACAGGTGCTTTATTGCTCATCATGACCACCGTGACAGATTAAGCTGCTTTGTTTGCTGCTTTGATCAGCGTAGCAACGCGATCGGAAACAGTAGCGCCCTGGCCAACCCAGTGAGCGATACGATCCAGATCCAGACGGGTTTCTTCTTCTGCGCCAGCGGCCAGTGGGTTGAAGAAACCAACGCGCTCGATGAAGCGACCGTTGCGTGCATTACGGCTGTCAGTCACAACAACCTGGTAGAACGGACGCTTTTTAGCGCCGTGACGAGCTAAACGAATAGTTACCATAACATCCTCTTGTGTGAATAAAACAACCGGGCCCCATCGAGGAACGGAGCCCGGGTGTCATATTAAAAGCCCGAAAATTTTACTCATTTTCGGGCAAAAAGCAATCTCAAAAGCGATTAACGCCCAGGAAAACCGGGAGGCATCATGCCTTTCATGCCGCGCATCATCTTCGCCATGCCGCCTTTCTTCATTTTCTTCATCATGCGCTGCATGTCGTCGAACTGTTTCAGAAGGCGGTTAACGTCCTGCACCTGCATGCCGCAACCGGCTGCGATACGGCGTTTACGGGAACCTTTGATGATTTCTGGCTTCGCGCGCTCTTTCAGCGTCATCGAGTTGATGATGGCCTCCATACGCACCAGCACTTTGTCATCCATCTGGGATTTGACGTTGTCCGGGATCTGGCCCATGCCTGGCAGTTTGCCCATCAGGCTTGCCATGCCGCCCATGTTTTTCATCTGACGCAGCTGCTCAAGGAAGTCGGTCAGATCGAAACCGTCGCCCTTTTTCAGCTTGCTGGCGAGTTTTTCCGCCTGCGCGCGGTCAACCTTGCTTTCAATATCTTCGATCAGCGACAGCACGTCGCCCATGCCGAGGATACGGGAGGCAATACGATCCGGATGGAACGGCTCCAGCGCTTCGGTTTTCTCGCCCACGCCGAGGAACTTGATTGGCTTACCGGTGATATGACGAATAGAGAGCGCCGCACCGCCGCGGGCATCGCCGTCGACTTTGGTCAGCACCACGCCGGTTAACGGCAGGGCTTCGTTAAACGCTTTTGCGGTGTTCGCTGCATCCTGACCGGTCATGGCGTCAACAACAAACAGGGTCTCTACCGGATTGATAGAAGCATGCACCTGCTTGATTTCGTCCATCATCGCTTCGTCAACGTGCAGACGACCGGCGGTATCCACCAGCAGCACGTCGTAGAATTTCAGCTTCGCCTCTTTCAGCGCCGCGTTAACGATATCGACAGGCTTCTGCGCCACGTCGGACGGGAAGAAGTCTACGCCAACCTGCTCGGCCAGCGTTTCCAGCTGTTTGATCGCCGCCGGGCGATACACGTCCGCCGACACCACCAGCACCTTTTTCTTGTGCTTTTCGCGCAGGAATTTCCCCAGCTTACCGACACTGGTGGTTTTACCCGCACCTTGCAGACCCGCCATCAGCACGACGGCCGGCGGCTGAGCCGCCAGGTTTAGCACCTGGTTCTCTTCGCCCATCGCCGAAACCAGCTCGTTACGGACGATTTTGACGAACTCCTGACCCGGAGTCAGGCTCTTGTTCACTTCATGGCCAACCGCTTTCTCTTTCACGCGGTTGATAAAATCACGCACGACCGGCAACGCGACGTCTGCTTCCAGCAGCGCCATGCGCACTTCGCGCAGCGTTTCCTTGATGTTCTCTTCGGTGAGGCGTCCACGGCCGCTGATGTTGCGCAGCGTGCGCGACAAACGATCGGTTAAATTATCAAACATTGTCTCTCGCCTGGGGTAGAAACGTTAGGTCGCCTGGGCGACACATACACAGAATTTTGCCGGAGTATAACATGAAGGCGCCTTTGTTGTTATGCAACGGTTGGAGCAGGCGTCACGTAACGTTATACTGCTTCTCTTTCTTATTAAGACAACTGTCGACGCCTATATGCCTGTTTTCGCACTGATCGCCCTTGTTGCCTACTCTGTCAGCCTCGCGCTGATCATTCCTGGCCTGCTGCAAAAAAACAGCGGCTGGCGGCGCATGGCTATTCTTTCGGCAGTGATCGCACTGATTAGCCATGCGTTTGCGCTGGAATCACGCATCATTCCCGGCGACGGCAGCGTGCAGAATCTGAGCGTACTGAACGTCGGCTCGCTGGTCAGCCTGATGATCTGTACGGTCATGACCATTGTCGCGTCTAAAAACCGTGGCTGGCTGCTGCTGCCGATAGTCTACGCCTTTGCGCTGATCAACCTGGCGTTAGCCACGTTCATGCCCAATGAGTTTATTACTCACCTGGAAGCCACGCCGGGGATGCTGGTGCATATTGGCCTGTCGCTGTTCTCCTACGCGACGCTGATCATCGCCGCCCTTTACGCCATGCAACTCGCCTGGATTGACTACCAGCTGAAAAATAAAAAGCTGGCGTTTAACCACGAAATGCCGCCGCTGATGGTGATTGAGCGTAAGATGTTCCACATCACCCAGGTCGGTGTGGTTCTGCTGACGCTGACGCTGTGCACGGGCTTGTTTTATATGAAGAACCTGTTCAGCGTGGAGAATATCGATAAAGCGGTCCTCTCCATCATCGCGTGGTTTGTCTATATTGTCCTGTTATGGGGCCATTATCATGAAGGCTGGCGCGGTCGTCGCGTGGTCTGGTTCAACGTAGCGGGTGCGGGCATTCTCACGCTTGCCTATTTTGGTAGCCGCTTCATACAGCAATTTGCTGGCTAAGTAACAAAAGGAGTTCCCCCTGGAACACATCTCTACCACCACGCTGATCGTCATTCTGGTCATCATGGTGGTCATCTCCGCTTATTTCTCTGGCTCTGAAACCGGCATGATGACGCTGAACCGCTACCGGTTACGCCATCGCGCCAAGCAGGGTAACCGTGCCGCGCGTCGTGTCGAAAAGCTTCTGCGTAAGCCGGACCGGCTGATTAGCCTGGTGCTTATCGGTAACAACCTGGTCAATATTCTCGCCTCTGCACTGGGCACCATCGTCGGGATGCGTCTATACGGCAACGCAGGCGTGGCGATTGCCACAGGTGTGCTCACGTTTGTGGTGCTGGTGTTTGCGGAAGTGCTGCCCAAAACCATCGCCGCGCTTTACCCGGAAAAAGTCGCCTACCCGAGCAGCTTCCTGTTAGCACCGCTGCTTATTCTGATGATGCCGCTGGTCTGGCTGCTGAATATGGTGACACGGGTGCTGATGCGCATGGTCGGTATAAAGGCAGACGTCACCATTAGTAGCGCGCTCAGCAAAGACGAACTGCGTACCATCGTGAATGAATCCCGCTCGCAGATCTCCCGCCGCAATCAGGACATGCTCCTGTCGGTGCTGGATCTGGAAAAGGTCAGCGTTGACGACATCATGGTGCCGCGCAATGAAATCGTCGGGATTGATATCAACGACGACTGGAAGGCCATTGTCCGCCAGCTGACGCACTCCCCGCACGGGCGTATCGTCCTCTATCGCGATTCCCTCGACGATGCCATCAGCATGCTGCGCGTGCGCGAGGCCTATCGTCTGATGACTGAGAAAAACGAGTTCACCAAAGAGGTGATGCTGCGCGCCGCCGACGAAATTTACTACGTGCCGGAAGGCACCCCACTCAGCACGCAGCTGGTGAAGTTCCAGCGAAACAAGAAGAAAGTCGGCCTGGTGGTGGATGAATACGGCGACATACAGGGGCTGGTGACGGTCGAAGATATTCTGGAAGAGATTGTCGGGGACTTTACCACGTCAATGTCGCCTTCCCTTGCGGAAGAGGTCACCCCGCAAAACGACGGGTCAGTGCTTATCGACGGCAGCGCCAACATTCGTGAAATCAATAAAGCGTTCAACTGGCATTTGCCGGAAGACGAAGCGCGGACGATGAACGGTATGATCCTGGAAGCGCTGGAAGAGATCCCGGCGGCAGGCACGCGCGTGCGCATTGAACAGTATGATATTGATATTCTGGACGTTCAGGACAACATGATTAAGCAGGTGAAGGTCCTGCCCGTTAAGCCTCTACGCGAAAGTATTGCCGAATAAAATGTAGGCCGGGTAAGGCGAACGCCGCCACCCGGCACTACAGGCAGCACGTTATGCTTTCGCTTTCGCCACGGTCACCATCGCAGCGCGAATAGTACGACCGTTCAGGGTATACCCTTTCTGCATCACGCCCAGCACGTTACCCGCGGCAACGTCTTCGGATTCCACCATCGCAATGGCCTGGTGAACGTTTGGATCCAGCGGTACATCCGTATCGGCAATCACTTCAACACCGAACTTACGCACCACATCCAGCATGGATTTCAGCGTCAGCTCAATGCCTTCAATCATCGCCGCGTTATCCGGGTTAGCTTTATCCGCCACTTCCAGCGCGCGATCCAGGCTGTCGATCACCGGAAGCAGTTCGTTGACGAATTTCTCCAGCGCAAATTTGTGCGCCTTTTCAACGTCCAGCTCGGTACGACGGCGCAGGTTTTCCATTTCCGCTTTGATACGCAGTACGCCATCGCGTTCGCGATTCTGCGCTTCTACCAACTGAGCTTCCAGGTTGGCAATTTTTTCATCGCGCGGGTCCACCTGCTCAGCAGACGTGTCTGGCTCTACTGCCTCAACTTCATCGTGCTGTTCCGTGATAATTTCTTCAGGGGCTTGCCCCTCAGGCGTTTTCTGTTCTTTACTACTCATGAATTTCTCCGCGTTTTTCTGCATTCATCTCGCTAACTTCGCTTATTATGGGGATCAGTTTCCTGGATTCAAGGGAACAAGGCAGATTGTCATCATTCATCAGGCACAAGGACCTCCAGAAAATGAATAATCATTTCAGGTGTATTGGGATCGTCGGCCATCCGCGTCACCCTACCGCATTGACGACACATGAAATGTTGTATCGCTGGCTGTGTGGTAAAGGCTATGAAGTGATGGTCGAGCAGCAGATCGCCCAGGAGTTGCAGCTTAAAAGCGTCAGAACCGGCACGCTGGCGGAAATTGGCCAGCAGGCGGATCTCGCCGTGGTGGTCGGTGGCGACGGCAATATGCTGGGCGCAGCGCGAACGCTGGCTCGCTATGATATTAAGGTTATAGGTATAAACCGTGGCAATCTCGGTTTCCTGACCGACCTCGACCCGGACAATGCGCAGCAGCAGCTGGCGGACGTGCTGGAAGGCCACTATATCAGTGAAAAACGGTTTTTACTGGAAGCCCAGGTGTGTCAGCAGGACTGCCAGAAGCGCATCAGCACCGCCATAAACGAGGTGGTTCTCCATCCCGGTAAAGTGGCGCACATGATCGAGTTCGAAGTCTATATCGACGAAATCTTCGCTTTCTCGCAGCGTTCTGACGGGCTGATTATTTCAACCCCGACGGGGTCAACCGCCTACTCACTTTCAGCCGGAGGCCCAATCCTGACGCCATCGCTGGATGCCATTACCCTGGTGCCGATGTTCCCGCATACGCTCTCGGCGCGTCCGCTGGTGATCAACGGCGACAGCACCATCCGCCTGCGTTTTTCCCATCGCCGTAACGACCTGGAGATCAGCTGCGACAGTCAGATTGCGCTCCCCATTCAGGAAGGTGAAGATGTCCTCATTCGCCGCTGCGATTACCATCTGAACCTGATTCACCCGAAAGATTACAGCTATTTCAACACATTAAGCTCCAAGCTCGGCTGGTCAAAAAAATTGTTCTGATTTTGCATCCAGCACTTTACTGTATATAAAACCAGTTTATACTGTATACAAACACAGTTATGGTTTTTCATACAGGAAAACAATTATGCTGGCACAACTGACCATCAGCAACTTTGCCATTGTTCGTGAGCTTGAGATCGACTTCCATAGCGGAATGACGGCGATTACCGGTGAAACCGGTGCAGGTAAATCCATTGCCATTGATGCCCTCGGCTTGTGCCTCGGCGGTCGTGCTGAGGGGGATATGGTGCGCACAGGCGCCGCCCGTGCCGATCTCTGCGCCCGCTTCTCGTTGAAAGACACACCTGCCGCCCTGCGCTGGCTGGAAGCGAACCAGCTCGAAGACGGACGTGAGTGTTTACTTCGCCGCGTCATCAGCAGCGATGGCCGCTCCCGCGGTTTTATCAATGGTACAGCGGTTCCCCTTTCCCAGCTTCGCGAGCTGGGCCAGCTGCTCATCCAGATCCATGGTCAGCATGCGCACCAGCAGTTAATCAAACCCGAACAACAGAAAGTCCTGCTTGATGGCTACGCAGGTGAGTACGCGCTTACTCAACTCATGGCGGAGCACTATCGTCAGTGGCATCAAAGCTGCCGCGAACTTGCGCAGCATCAGCAGCAAAGCCAGGAGCGTACCGCGCGCGCCGAGCTGCTGGAATATCAGCTGAAAGAGCTGAACGAATTTAACCCGCAGGCGGGTGAATTTGAGCAAATCGACGAAGAGTACAAGCGTCTGGCCAACAGCGGTCAGCTGCTTTCCACCAGCCAGACTGCCCTTAATATGCTGGCGGATGGCGAAGACGTGAATTTGCAGAGCCAGCTGTATAACGTGCGTCAGCTTGTGACCGAACTGACCGGCATGGACAATAAGCTTTCTGGCGTACTGGAAATGCTGGAAGAGGCCGCGATTCAGATTTCAGAAGCCGGGGATGAACTGCGCCACTACTGTGAACGTCTGGATCTCGACCCGAACCGTCTGTTCGAGCTTGAGCAACGCATCTCCCGGCAGATTTCACTGGCGCGTAAGCATCACGTAACCCCGGAAGAGCTGCCGAATTACTATCAGTCTCTGCTGGAGGAACAGCAGCAGCTGGACGATCAGGCCGATTCCCTTGAAACCTTGTCTCTGGCGGTTAATCTGCATCATCAGCAGGCGCTGGAAACGGCGAAACGGCTGCATGACGTGCGGCAACACTATGCGCTGGAGCTTAGCCAGCACATTACCGACAGCATGCATACGCTGGCGATGCCGCATGGGGTGTTCACCATAGATGTTCGCTTTGAAGAGAATCACCTGACGGCGGAAGGCGCAGATCGCGTAGAATTCCGCGTCACCACCAACCCGGGCCAGCCTTTGCAGGCGATTTCGAAAGTGGCTTCCGGCGGTGAACTGTCGCGTATCGCCCTGGCCATTCAGGTGATTACCGCCCGTAAAATGGAAACCCCGGCGTTGATTTTCGATGAAGTGGATGTGGGTATCAGCGGCCCGACCGCGGCCGTTGTCGGCAAACTGCTGCGTCAGTTAGGTGAATCGACGCAGGTCATGTGTGTGACTCACCTGCCGCAGGTCGCCGGTTGTGGTCATCACCACTTTATCGTCAGCAAGGAAACCGATGGCGAAATGACGGAAACGCACATGAAGCCGCTGGATAAACGCTCACGCTTGCAAGAGCTGGCACGCCTGCTCGGCGGCAGTGAAGTCACCCGCAATACGCTTGCGAATGCGAAAGAACTGCTGGCGGCATAAACTTTTTCGGGATCTCAGGGTCATACAGAACAACAAAAACGCCGCCAGACCGGTTTCAAAGTGGGGCAAGGTCTATTATCATCGGCATATTACATATGAGCCGCGTACTGCTCGGGCCCGAAAAGGAATCAAATCACTATGCGCTGTAAAACGCTGACCGCTGCCGCAGCGGTTCTTCTGATGTTGACCGCAGGCTGTTCCACTCTGGAGAAAGTGGTTTACCGTCCTGACATCAACCAGGGGAACTACCTTACCCCTAACGATGTGTCCAAAATCCGCGTGGGTATGACACAACAGCAGGTCGCTTATGCCCTGGGAACCCCGATGATGTCCGATCCGTTCGGCACAAACACCTGGTTCTATGTATTCCGCCAGCAGCCTGGTCATGAAGATGTGACCCAGCAAACCCTGACGCTGACCTTCAGCAGTGCCGGCGTGCTGACCAACATCGACAACAAGCCTGCCCTGACCAAATAATCAGGCGTCAGCAACGCAAAAAGGTGCTCAATGAGCACCTTTTTTGTATCTGAATTCTTACGCAGAATCGTAGTCCCGGTAAGCGAAGCGCCACCGGGGGAGAAAGCGTTACTTACCCGATTTCTCCGCTCGCTGACGGCGCAGCTCTTTCGGGTCAGCAATCAGCGGGCGATAAATCTCAACCCGATCGCCATCCTTCAGCGCATCAGCAAGCTTTACCGGACGGCTATAAATGCCGACTTTATTCTTCGCCAGGTCAATATCACGGCGAAGTTCAAGGATGCCGGAGGCCCGGATAGCCGCCTCAACGGTGGCACCCTCTTCAAGCATCACGCGCTGCAAATACTGCTTCTCCGGCAGCGCATACACCACCTCAACAGCAATCTTATGCGACACTGTAAACCTCTTTGGCGCGCGTGGTGAACGCCTGAACCATATTCGAGGCCAGCTCTTTAAAGATACGGCCAAACGCCAGTTCGATCAGCTTATTGGTAAATTCAAAATCCAGATGAAACTCAATGCGGCAGGCGTCAGCGCTCAGCGGCGTAAACTTCCACCCCCCCATCAGTTTTTTAAACGGACCATCCACCAGATGCATCAAAATACTCTGATTGCTCGTCAGGGTATTGCGCGTGGTGAACGTTTTGCTGATCCCCGCTTTGGAGACATCCACGGCCGCAGTCATCTGCGTCGGGCCGGATTCCAGCACCCGGCTACCGGTGCATCCCGGAATAAATTCCGGATAGGACTGAACGTCGTTCACTAACTGATACATTTGTTCCGCGCTGTAAGGAACAAGCGCGGTACGGCTAATCTGAGGCATAGCATTTTCCATGGTCACACAACAGACAAATAATAACATTTATCACCTGTTAAAAAAACGCTAAGCCTTATCTCGTGCTAAGATAGCGCGTTAGACCTCACAGGACGCAATGAGGTGACTTTTTAAAATCAGATTACCGACGGCTTTACGACACTTATGACGAAGAAAAAAGCACATAAACCTGGTTCGGCGACCATTGCGCTTAACAAGCGTGCTCGCCACGAGTATTTCATCGAAGAAGAATTCGAGGCAGGCCTTGCGTTGCAGGGCTGGGAAGTAAAATCGCTGCGTGCCGGGAAAGCCAATATCGGCGACAGCTACGTGATCCTGAAAGACGGTGAGGCCTTCCTGTTCGGCGCGAACTTTACGCCGCTGACCGTCGCCTCTTCACATTACGTCTGCGATCCTACCCGCACCCGTAAGCTGCTGCTGAACAAGCGCGAACTGGAATCCCTCTACGGACGCATCAACCGCGAAGGCTTCACCGTGGTGGCGCTCTCTTTGTACTGGAAAAACGCCTGGTGCAAAGTGAAAATCGGCGTGGCGAAAGGTAAGAAACAGCACGACAAACGTACTGACCTGAAAGCACGCGAGTGGCAGCTCGACAAAGCACGTATCATGAAAAACGCAGGACGTTGATTCTGCGCACTTATTGTACTATTCAATAAGTTAGCGTTTCGGGCTGGTGTCGAGGAAGTAAAATCTGGTATACTGAGTTCAACACTATTGGGGCTGATTCTGGATTCGACGGGATTTGCGAAACCCAAGGTGCATGCCGAGGGGCGGTTTGCCTCGTTAAAAGCCGCAAAAAAATAGTCGCAAACGACGAAAACTACGCTTTAGCAGCTTAATAACCTGCTAAGAGCCCTCTCTCCCTAGCTTCCGCTCTTAAGACGGGGATCAAAGAGAGGTCAAACCCAAAAGAGATCGCGTGGAAACCCTGCCTGGGGTTGAAGCGTTAAAACTAATCAGGCTAGTTCGTCAGTGGCGTGTTTGTCCGCAGCTGGCGTGCGAATGTAAAGACAAACTAAGCATGTAGTACCGAGGATGTAGAAATTTCGGACGCGGGTTCAACTCCCGCCAGCTCCACCAAATATAACGGCCTGATTCTCTTAGAGTTTCAGGCCGTTTTTCTTTGGGCGTGTGGCACAACTGTGACTCAGGAGTGTACCATATGCCATCAAATAGCATCCCCCATTACCTCTATAAGCGTAACCACACCTGGTGGTTCAGGAAGCGTTTCGTATCTGACGGCAATGCCATCGAATACAGACTGAGCCTGCAAACAGCAAGCTTTCAGCGTGCTCGTCTTCTTGCCCTTCGTTTACAGACACTTTGCCAACAGATGGTTGCTTCTTTGGGGGCCCCCAAGAAACTGAAGAATGGCGTGATGGAAAAATCAGCACAAGAGCAAATCAGAGCAAAACTTCGAGCAAAAATTGCCGAATGGACCGCCGAGGAAACAGAACATTGGTTCTGCGGCTCTGCACGTAATGAAGGTGATCTGAACGATTATCTTGAGACATTAGATATGGCTGTCTCTGATTTGAAAGAACGCATCGCTTACGATGATAAACCATCTCTGCACCGGGCCGAAGCAAGTACAGTTCTGGACGAACTACCACACCTCAAAGCTACTCTCAGTGAATACGATTACCAGGTCATTGCTCGCATGGTGGCACAAGCCAAGGTCAAATCCTTGCAGGATACCAGAGCAATTATTTTGGGCGGTATCCTCATATTCAGTAACGGCAATGTCAGAGCCAAAATTCTTCCTAAAGTGCAGAACAACTTAATCCAGTTCTTCCTGTGGGATAAGGGCAACTGGCATCCTTGTAGTTATAAGTAGAGTTGTTCAATCAACGAATTCAGCTTCCTGTTAGGGAGTAGAATTCGCACCCTAAAACCCATAATCATTTTCACTCACATTTCGAAACATACCCCCTCTTCGCTATTGCTAACCACATGAATCTGATCATAAAATGATCCTGCTAGTACCTAGGAGAGAGCTCCTCGCAAAAGCTTGATGGTCTGCTTGTCAGCCATCGTGGAGGCTTCGGCCTCTATTCTCTCCCCACACGACGCATGCCACACGTTCTCAATGTTCCAACGTTACGATGCTAACGCATCACCAACGCTCTGGTACTTGCTGTGACAGTTGGTATTGCCGGGATTGTGGCGAGGGGACGTCACTAAGTGACGTCGAAAACTGGGGTTAATTGCTGAACATCTCTTATTCCTGTCAGTTCAGGCGAGGCCGGTAACCATAGTGGTAACCGGGAACTGAGAAGGAGATGTATTATGGGTCGAAAGACACGTAAAAAATGCCAGGCTAGTATTCAGCAAACGTTTTGTGTGAGTGATGAGTTAAAGAAAAACCTTAAAGGCTTAGGCATGTTTTTCTTGAGCTGTGTTGCCAACGAGGCTTTCACAGCGATTATTCACTCTGATACTGTTGCCTTCATCTTAGCTTCCATCAAGGGATTCCTGTAATGGAGGCCGTAATAGATAGGATAAACAACAATGAAAAGCACAAAACGTACCCCTAGTCTTCAAAAATCCCTCAAACTCTACCCCCTAAATCAATCTCCTCTATTCAAGCTTAAAAACAAGAAAAAACTCCTACAAGTCATTGGCTTATCAAAGAAACAAGCAGATAAGTTAATGCTTGATTCAGCTTTCAAAGAATTCGAAAACGACGCTGGGAGGAAGATTCAGGAACCAATTGCCCAACTCAAAGCAGTTCACAGGAAGATCGGCTTTTTATTGAGCAGAATCGAATTACCTCCATATCTTCACTCGGGTCGGAAGAAGCATTCAACCCTGACTAATGCAGAATCACATAAGCAAGCAACTGAACTTCTGAAGCTCGACATTCACAAGTTTTTCCCCTCGACTAGGGCAGCGAAGGTCTATAAGGCATTTGTTGATAAATTTGAGATGTCACCTGATGTGGCTTATGTAATGACCAATCTCGCAACCTTTGCAGGAAAAGTGCCCACAGGCAGCCCGATAAGCATGGCTATAGCGTTTTGGGGCAATAAGGATATGTTTGACGAGCTTAGCAACCTTGCAGCCTCAAACAGCTTGGTATTTACGGCATATGTTGACGATGTAGCGTTCTCTGGTTCGAAAATCCCAAAAGGATTTGCCGCCCAAGCTAAAAAATGTATTCGTTCTCATGGTCTCACCTCTAAAGACAAGAAAGAGCGATTTTATTCGTCATCAGAGGGAAAGCTACTTACAGGGATAGTGATTCAGGATGGAGAACTCAAGGTACGCTGGGCACACAATGATTCAATCGGAAAAGAATTTGCTATTTTGGCTGAAGCAAAAGACAACGCTGCAAAAATAATCCATCTAGAAAAGCTAGCAGGTAAGCTGCATGCAGCTGGTCAAGTTGACTCCAGACAGAAAGATAAAGCTCGTTTTTTCACACAGCAGCTTAAAACCGCGAAAAAGCTATCAGAGCAAGGTACTTAAAAAACCGCAGCGAGATTAAAATAATCATCGTGCCATACAAGGAAAATGAAATGTTGTATCACGTTGTTATTGAAAAGAAACCAGCAAAAACCGGGAAAGCCGGCGTTGAAGAAAACAAAACCGATCTCACGAAAGAACAGCTAATAGCTCGCTTCATAGAACCTTACGAGCAGGGCAATCCAATTACAGTAAACGGTACGACTATTCAAACATCAGAAATTAACAGATTAACTGTTAAGGCTACTGAATCCAGCATTGAATCCTTAATACCTGCAATAGAGGCAGAAGATCAAAACTCCAGCGTGTTTATGATCGGGGGACCATCTTACTTAGAACGTGCAATATATCGAGCCACTGATGTAACAGATGAGTTCATCACGGGTCCCGCAGGTAGCAAAAAATCGACTTCGTCCCAGAAACCGTCTAAATCAATAGCTAATTCGAACTCTAACAAGGTTTTCATCGTCCATGGGCATGATGATGCTGCGAAGACCAAGACAGCTCGATTTGTAGAACAATTGGATTACAAAGCTATCATTCTGCATGAACAAGCAAGCTCAGGTAGAACAATAATCGAGAAAATCGAGCAATATACTGATGTTGGATTTGCTGTTGTCCTCTACACACCGGATGATATAGGTAATTCCAAAGGCAATGCAGACAACCTACAGCTACGTGCTCGTCAAAATGTTGTTTTCGAACATGGCTTTTTAATAAGTAAGTTAGGAAGAGATCGTGTAGTGGCTTTGGTTGATGGAGCAATAGAGCTTCCAAACGATATTAGTGGGGTCGTCTACATAAAGATGGATGAGGCAAACGCATGGCACTTTCAGTTGGCTAAAGAAATGAAACAAGCTGGATTTGACATTGATATGAACAAGCTAGTGTGAACCACTTGAAGAGCCTTTTATAAATGTGCCATACTGCTGTGACATTGATTCCCGCTACATTGCTCAAGGAATCAGACAGTTAGTATTTGGTGTCGCTCTCAGCCAGCTCCACCAAAATTCTCCATCGGTGATTACCAGAGTCATCCGATGAAGTCCTGAAAGCCCGCACGGCGCAAGCCCTGCGGGCTTTTCTGTGTCTGTCGTTTTCCGAGCCATTCGACTTAGTCCGGCGATTATCGCTATACGTTCAGGTATTCCGGTTCATGCCGGATCAGCCACAGCCCCCCAGACCTACACCAATGTTCTGCGTGCTAAAGCGCCCGAGAAAAATCTAACGTTGCGTCATGGCCCATGCCATCGTTGAAATCCCCGCACTGCAAATCAAAGCCCAACCCCCCTTGACGCAATCAACATAACCAATTGATATTAAATAGTTATCACCTCATATATTTCCGTTTCCTTTTGTTTTATCGAACGATCTGTGAACAACACCAAAACATTAACAACAAGGAAACAATAATATAACTACAGAGGTGACCTTATGCTCAATAAAGAACGGCATTATGCAATTTTGACCTGGCTTAACAGGTACGAACGGGCGACGGTGAATCAGCTTGCGAAAGTATTTAACGTCACCAGGGAAACGATTCGCAGCGACCTGAACTTATTAGCGCAGGAAGGCGGCATTGAGCGATGCCACGGTGGGGCAATTATCAAACGCCGTATTTTTCATACCCAATCAGTCAATAATTTAGATAGCAATATCATTCATTTTTTTGACTCCGCGCAGTCAAGAAAAACGATCAAATCCCGACATAAAGGGCGAAAGATGAAAGGTAAAGTCTGTATTCTGGGTTCATTCAACGTTGATATTATTGCTAATGTCGATCGTTTCCCGCAAAGCGGAGAATCTATTTTTTCCGAAAATACCATTATTGGACCCGGCGGCAAAGGCGCCAATCAGGCGCTGGCCGTAAGCAAATGCAATGTTAAAACCCATTTTGTCGGTAAGGTGGGTAACGATCAGTTTAGTCAGTTGGCCTTTGAACATCTTTCATCTTCTGCTATCGACAGCTTCACGCTTTATCAGGATAAAGATCAGAAAACCGGCACCGCGCTTATTTATGTTTGTCAAAGTGATGGTGAAAATATGATTGCCATCAGCCCTGGGGCCAATCGGTCCATTACAGCCGATGAAGTTGAAGCGATTACCCCTGAAGTGAAAAACGCAGATATTTTTTTAACCCAGCTGGAAAATAATCTACCCGCTACCTTTCGGGCCATTGAAATTGCCCGCCGTAACGGGATTAAGGTGGTTTTGAACCCTGCCCCCTGGTCATCTGATGTGGTTAGCTGCCTGAAGAACGTGGACTTTCTGACCCCAAACGAGACTGAGGCCTCATTGCTGTCCGGCATTCATATTGTGGATCTTGCCAGCGCGAAGGAAGCCGCCAGAGCCATTAAAGCGAAAGGGGTAGGTCACGTCATCATCACCATGGGAGCGAAAGGCGCGCTTATTTATGACGGTGAGCAATTCATTCATATCCCGGCGCTGAAAGCCGTATGTGTGGATACCACCGGTGCTGGCGATGCCTTCAACGGCGCATTCGCCGCCGCGATGGCGAAAGGGGAATCCATTATTCAGGCAGCAAAATTTGCCTGTGCTTTCGCCTCTTTGGCCGTCGAAAAAGAAGGCGCATCAAATATGCCTGAATATAAAGATGTCCTGACCCGCCTCGCGCAATATAACGATAAAAAAATTCTCACCGAGAAAATTTAACGCACGCATATTTCTGCAAACACAGATTATATTCACGACAACCATTTCAGTAATGGGAGTATGTCCGATGAAAGCCCTGACAGAATCTAAACCCGGCGGCGCGATACCGCAGGTAAATAACATGCCTCACCAGCAAACACTATCCCGCATGGCACGTTGCCGCCAGACGTTACGCCGGTGGTGGCCGTTCTACGTGATGGCCCTGCCTGGGGTTATCTATTTTTTTATCTGGCACTATTTACCCATTTGGGAAACAAAAATTGCGTTTGAGCAGTACCGTATTATCCCGCCGAATATCTGGGTCGGGATGCAGTATTTTGCCACGCTGATGTCATCCCCTGTTTTCTGGCAGGTGATACAGAACACCGTGATTATCGGCGCAATGAAGCTGATTTTTATTTTTCCGGTTCCCATTATCGTGGCGCTCTTGCTCAATGAAGTGCGCTCATCCGGTTACCGTAAATTTGTCCAGTCGGTGATTTATCTGCCGCATTATCTTTCCTGGGTGGTGATCGCCAGTATCGCGATTGCCACGCTCTCGCCGGTTGATGGCGCGGTTAACGACATCATTAAATCGATGGGCTACGATCCGATCCCCTTTATGACCGACAGCGGCTCTATCCGCTGGGTACTGGTGTTCACTGAAATGTGGCGCAGCGCGGGCTGGGACTCATTACTTTACATCGCGGCGATCCTCGCCATCGATCCACAGCTGTATGAAGCGGCGGAAATGGATGGTGCCGGGCGCTGGCGCAAAATCTGGCACATCACCCTGCCCGCTATCACCCCGACCATCGCCACGCTGTTTATCCTCAACGTCGGGCTGTTCCTGAGCCAGGGTTTTGATCAGGTCTTCAACATGACCAACGACGTGGTGAACGGTCAGATAGACATCATCGACACCTACGTCTACCGCATGGGCCTGCGCACCGGGGAGTTCTCGCTGGCGACCGCCGCAGGGTTATTCAAAGGCGTGATCGGCATGATCCTTATCGTGCTGGCACATAACGTTTCAAAACGCCTGACGGGTAAAGGAGTCTGGTAATGCGCATCTCATCACGAAGCACCCCTTTTGAGCGCATCGAATACGTGCTCATTCTCTCGGTACTGATGCTGCTGGTTGTCGTGACGCTACAACCGATCCTCAACCTGGTGGCGATATCCTTCTCCAGCCCGGCAAACGTGCCCGGTATGAGCGGCCTGGAGATTATTCCGCAGGGCTTTTCGCTGGACGTATGGAAGCTGCTGCTGACCAACGAAGCCGTGCTGCGCGGGTTTGGCAATGCGATGCTGATTACCGTGGTGGGCACCATCATCAACGTAGTTTTCACCGTGCTGCTGGCCTGGGCGCTGGCGCAAAAACGCCTGCCGGGACGCCGCTGGCTGTTTATGTTTGTCCTGTTCACCATCGTCTTTGAGCCGGGCATCATCCCCGATTTTCTGGTGATGAAAAAGCTGGGGCTACTGAACAGCTACTGGTCCGTCATCCTGTATCGCGCCGTCTTCGCCTGGTACCTGATTATTCTGGTTCGCCTGTTCGAAGAGATCCCGGAGGAGCTGCTGGAAGCCGCGGAACTCGATGGCGCGAACCCGTTCCAGACGCTGTGGTACGTCATTATGCCGGTCGCCAAATCGTCCATTGCCATGATCACGTTATTTTACATGGTGCTGCACTGGAACGAGTTTTTCCGCGCCATGGTGTACCTCAACGACCCGGACAAATGGCCGTTGCAGGTGGTGCTGCGTCAGTTTGTCGTCGAGGGCGATAAGCTGGCGATGGTAGGCGTCGAAAGCATGTCGAACTACACCGATGCCAGCCAGATCAGCATCAAGGCGCTGAAAGCCGGGATGATCACCTTAACCATCGCCCCGCTGATTGCCATCTACCCGATTATTTTGCGCTTCTTCACCAAAGGGACCATGTCCGGCGCGGTGAAGGGTTAACAGGAGCGATGACGATGAAATTATTCACAGCAATCGCCTGCGGCCTGCTGTTATGCCAGGCCGTCTGGGCCGAGCCGGTCACTATCCGGATTGTGGAAAAAGATCTGCTGACCACCAACCGCGAAGATGTCGCGCATATTCAGCGAATCGAGCAGGCGCTGGCACGCCAGGGACACGATATCCACATTGAGATCGTCAACCTGTCGTCTTCCGGCTACTCCGACGTGCTGAACGTGATGCTCCTCTCCGGCACCATCCCTGATCTGATCTATTTCAACGGCAGCGACCAGAAGATGGTCGAACAGGGCATTCTTGAAGACTGGCGTCCGTGGATTGCGCAAACCCGCTATCTGAAAGAGGCGCTGTGGCCGCACAACCAGCTTCGCCTGCAAAACCATCCGACCCTGCTGTATGTCTTTCCCCTGCGCGCGCGCCAGCCGGTGATCCGTGAGGACTGGTTACAGAAGAGCGGATTCAGCGCATCACCCAAAACGCTGACGGAGTACGTCACGCTGTTCAATGCGATCCACGCCGGTGACTACAACGGCGACGGTAAAACGGATAGCTGGGGGATCACCTCCGAGAAAGACCTGCGCGATCTCGACGGTTTTATGAACCCGGCGTTTGGCATTCACGCCACCTGGCTCAAGGACGATCAGGGCAAGCTGATCAACGCCCAGATAAGCCCGCAGGAGCGGAGCAAGCTGGAGTTCTATCATTCGCTGTATCAGAAAGGATTGCTCTCCTCCCAGTACATCACCACCAACTGGGAGCTAAAAGAGGATGAGTTTTATACCGGCAAGGTTGGCGTGGTATCCGTCTCATCGCCGGGCAACGTCGGCGTGTACCAGGAAAAGATGCGCCAGATCCATCCTGACGCCACCCTCACCCTGCTCGACCCACCCGAAGGCCCGGCAGGTAAAGGGCTGGCGGCGACAGATGTTTCCATGGAAACGCGCGGCTTTGCCATGTCCTCGCTCTCGAAACATAAAAAGGAAGTGATGATCCTGCTCGATTTTCTGGCAAGCCCGGAAGGGCAAATGATGGAGCAGATGGGCTTCGAGAACACGCACTACGTTCGTAAGGGCAACACGATAAACGTGACGCCAAAAATTAATGCCTGGTATCCGCGGTTTATCCAGGCCGCCAACTGGAAGCCGCCGGTGGAGTGGCGGACGCCCGCGATGCTGCGCTATATCGACAATTCACAACGTTATTTTACGGCGGATAACGCCTTTATCTTCCCGGCGTCGTTTGCCGCCGCCATCGACTCAACCAGCAGTATTTATAACCAGTGGGCGTACCAGTTTGTCTCTGGCAAAGCGTCATTTGATCAGTGGGATCAGTATGTCAGCGCCTGGAAAGCCGCAGGTGGAAACGCCATGACCGAATATGCAGAGGAAAAATTAAAATGACCGTTACTCAAGCCGCTGATTTATCGTTCACGTCCCGCATTCTGGGCATGCTGTATGGCGTGGCGTTCGGTGATGCCTTAGGCGGACCGGTTGAGAAACTCTCCGCCCGGCAAATCGCGGAGAAATATGGCCGCGTCACCTCCATCCACCAGCGCTGGCACCGGATGAACGAGCCGTCCGCACGGCGCAACAACCGCGTACGCGGCAACGGTATCATCACCGACGATACGCTGATGACGCTCTGCCTGATGGAGGTTTACAGCGAGCTGGGCCGTCACGTTGATGCGTGGGATATGGGGGAGTCTTTTGTGCGGAAGATTGCCTGGGAACCGCGCTGGGTGCCGGAACTGGATCGGGAAGCGCTGGTTATTGAGCGCCTGTTTTATCCGGAAAAATGGATCTTCCATCGTCTGCAACTGGCCGCCTGCGATCCGCGCCAGGGCGGCGTGGGCAATATGGTGAACTGCGGCGCAGCCATGTATGCCGCCCCCATCGGAGCTATTAATGCCTGCAACCCTGAGGCAGCTTACCAGGAAGCCATTAATTTCACCCAGGGGCATCAGCAGAGCTATGGGCTGGAGGCCGCCGGGGTCTTCGCCGCCTGCGTTGCAGCGGCATTTATTCCTGGCATCACCATTGAGGCTATCACCAACATCGCATTGAAACTGGCTAAAGACGGCACCCGCCAGGCCATTGCGGCAACGCTTGAGGTCGCGCGTCGCTACCGTGGAACCGCATGGGATTATCAACAGGTCGTTGACGCCCTGCACGATGCGCTTTTGCCCTTCTCACCGATGGGTGATGACCTGATGCACGGCCCGGAAAAAGCGGGCGTCCCGACCATGGCCTACCAGCCCTCGCGTCTGATGTCGATTGAGGAACTGCCAATGGCGCTGGCCTTCTGCCTGCTGCGCGAAGGCGAGTTTCGCGGCGCGGTGGAAGACGCCATCAATTCAGGCCGTGATACCGACTCTATCGGGGTGATGAGCGGCGCGATTTTAGGCGCGCTGCACGGGGAAGCCATTGTCGAACCTGAGGTGCTGGCGGGTATTGATAGCGCCAACCGCCTGGATCTGCGTACGGCCGCGCTGCGCTTCAGCGAATCAGCACAAAGCATTATCCAGCAGGATCTCGCTGCGGCGGCGCTTTACCGCCAGCACGTCATGCCATTATTGCAGCCAGGCCACACCGCCGGGCGAGGAGAGTAACATGAGCCAAATCGTTTTAAATAATCTCGGCAAATCCTACGGCAACGTCAGCATCATTAAAGGGATCTCGCTGAGCATTCACGAAGGCGAATTTATTGTGCTGGTCGGCCCGTCCGGGTGTGGGAAATCCACCCTGCTGCGCATGATTGCGGGTCTGGAAGACATCACCTCCGGTGAACTGCTGATGCACGGCGAGGTGGTCAACACTCTGCCCGCCAAAAAACGCGATATCGCCATGGTGTTCCAGAGCTATGCGCTCTATCCACACATGAAGGTGCGGGACAACATGAGTTTTGCCCTGAAGCTTGCCAGCGTCTCAAAAGCGGAACGGATGGCGCGCGTGGAAGAGGCAGCGGAAATCCTCGGCCTGACGCATCTGCTCGATCGCCTCCCGCGGGATCTTTCCGGCGGCCAGCGTCAGCGCGTGGCGATGGGACGCGCGCTGGTGCGTGACCCGAAGGCCTTTTTGTTTGATGAACCGCTCTCCAACCTGGACGCCAAACTGCGCCATAAAATGCGCGGAGAAATTCGTAAGATCCACCAGCGGATGGGTCGCACCACCATCTACGTGACGCACGATCAGACGGAAGCGATGACCATGGCGGACAGGATTGTGGTGCTGAATGCCGGACATATTGAGCAGGTCGGCACCCCGGAAGAGCTGTACCGTAACCCGGATAACCTGTTTGTCGCGGGCTTTATCGGCACGCCGGAAATTAACACCCTTAAAGGCGTGATTCAGCACGGCGAGATTGTGCTCAACAACGGCTACCGCTTCCCCTGCCCCCTCCGCTCACATATTGAAGGGATGGAGATCATCTGCGCCACCCGACCGCACTATATCCGGCTCGGCGAGTCAGGGATGCCAGCGGAAATCGTGCTGATAGAAATGACCGGGGAAGGACAGGAGATCCGGGTGCGTATCAACGATCAGGAGCTGATCGTGGTGTCCCATGAAAAGCTGGATATCAACGTGGGTCAGAAGGTCTTCCTCACCGTAGACGCGGAAAAAATGTTCTTGTTTGATGCCCAGACCGGTAAGCGCCTGCGGTCATAGAATGCTTAATCAATCCCTCCTGCAATCGCAGGGGGATTTCATAATGGCGGTGGGTATAAATCAGGCTAGGCCAGGCTAGTTTCCAGCATCGAATCCACCATATCCATCTCTTCACGGCTGAGCAGCATTTCGATATTGACCAGGATGATCATTCTGTTTTCCATCACGCCAAGCCCAAGAAGATAGCGGCTTGATAGCATGGACGCGAAGTCCGGCGTCGGTTTAATCTGATCCATGTCCATCGACAGCACGTCAACCACACCGTCTACCACGATTCCTACAACGCGATTATTAAGGTTAAGGATGATCACTACCGTACTGTCATCCTGCTGAACGTCAGGAAGACTGAAGCGCACGCGAAGGTCAACTATTGGCACTATCACACCGCGCAGGTTGGTCACGCCGGTGATAAAACCTGGCGCGTTCGGGATACGAGTAACGCTATCGCATCCACGTATCTCTTGTACCTTCAGAATGTCGATCCCATATTCTTCGTTACCGAGACGAAAAACCAGATACTCCTGCGCAATGGCGTCCGCGCCCGCAGGCTTTGTCGTTGTTTGGGTCATGCTTTTACTCCTTGCTTGCCGAACGTCGGCCTGACATGGTTTTCCTTTTGTCCGTTCATCGTCGACAGTTCAACCACGTCGAGGATTAGCGCAACGCTGCCATCACCGAGAATGGTCGCGGCTGAAACGCCCGGTACTTTGCGATAGTTCTGTTCGAGGTTTTTTACCACAACCTGTTGCTGACCAATGAGCTGATCGACCCACAGGGCGTAGCGGCATCCAGCGCTTTGGACGATCACCACAATGCCATCTTCAGGTGCGGTCTCGCCGGGCACCGATAGGCGCTGACGCAGCATCACCAGCGGAAGATACTCGCCACGAATTTGCAGCAGGCGTTCCTCCCCGACGAAGCGGCAGAGCATATCCTCGCCGGGCCTCAGCGATTCCATTACCGCGCCGAGCGGCAGAACATAGATCTCCTGTCCAACTTTCACCAGCATGCCATCAAGGATTGCCAGCGTCAGAGGCAGAATAATGCGTATCGTCGTGCCTTCTCCCGGCTTTGAAAGGACTTCGACATGGCCGCCCATGGCCATAATGTTACGACGGACCACGTCCATACCCACGCCGCGCCCGGAAACATCCGTCACGCTTTCTGCGGTGGAAAATCCCGCGGCGAAAATCAGCATCCATACGTCCTCATCGCTGAGGGTGTCGCTGATATTCATTCCCTGGGAGCGGGCTTTCGCGAGGATTTTCTCCCGGTTCAGTCCGGCACCATCATCAGTCACCTCAATGATGATATTGCCGCCATGATGTTCCGCCGAGAGGATAAGATTGCCCACTACCGACTTCCCCTTACGGGCACGTTCTTCTTTCTGCTCAATGCCGTGATCGAGACTGTTACGCACCAGATGAGTCAGTGGGTCGATAATGCGTTCGATCAGGCTCTTATCCAGCTCGGCCGAGCCGCCACGAAGAGTTAGCTCTACCTCTTTGTTCAGGCGAGAACCCAGATCGTGCACCAGCCGCGGGAAGCGGCTAAACACATAATCCATTGGCATCATTCGAATTGACATGACTGATGACTGAAGCTCGCGTGTATTACGCTCCATTTGCGCCACGCAGCTGGAGAGCATGTCGTAGCTCGCTGGATCAAGTTTTTTGGAAAGCTGAGATAGCATCGCCTGGGTGATGATGAGCTCACCCACCTGGTTAATGATCTGATCGACTTTACTGACCGCCACGCGGATGCTGCCCGATTCCTGACTATTACTGCGGGCTGGCACCGGCGCGGCAGGTCGTGAAGGCGGTTCTGAATGGTCCGCGACTACAGAAGCCTTGTCCGTAACAGGAGAAGTCACTTCAACCGACGCTGGTTGAACGACATGCTCGATAAGGATTTGCGACTCTTCAAGCACAAAACACAGCACCGCGGAGATATCATCGGCAGAGGCGCTCGTGCGCAGCTGAACCACCATGCCATCATCAGCCTTCTCCGTAGCGACAATCTCTCCCATGTGGGATAACTCTTCCTGAAGCATTGCCCGCTCGCTTTCAGGAATTTTCTTCAACGTCACGCAGAGTAAAGGCTCACCATCAGCTGCCCCCTGCTGCGTCGCGGCTTTGTCTTGCAACTCGACTGCCGTCTGGGCATGTTTGTCTTCCAGAGCAATCTTGCGCAGGGCTTCACAAATATAGCGATAACTCGCTTCATCAGGTTCCTGCGAAGACTGATAGGCTTCCAGTTGCGCTTGCATAATGTCTTTACATTCCAGAAATAGATTAACGGTCGTTCGGTTAAGCGAGCGTTCTCCGGCTCGCACCTGGTCAAACAGGTTCTCAAGTAGATGCGTGGTCTCTTGCAGGGCATTAAAGCCAAAAGTCCCTGCCCCGCCTTTCAAAGAATGCGCTGCGCGAAAAATGGCATTTACCTGTTCAGGATTCGGCGATGCGGCATCAATCTCCAGCAAATGCTTCTCCATCTCGGCCAGCAGCTCTTCCGCTTCGGTAAAAAAGATCTCGGTGAAATCATTCATGTCCATCGCTATACCCCCTTACCTCCTGCTGCGTAGTGTTGTTCAGGACGTTTTCTGGGCGATGCATGCGCGTGTCTTCCAGACGGATATCCTGTTCTTTGGTTTTACTTAATACCAAAATGCTAATACGGCGATTCGCCGGACTTGAGGGATCACTGTTTTCTAAAGGCATACGGCTTCCCGTGCCGATCACGCGAAGAAAACGCTCATCGTCAAGACCTGCTTTAACCAGCACGCGGCGCGCGGCGTTGGCGCGTCCGGAAGAAAGTTCCCAGTTACTGTATCCGGAGGTGCCGCCCGCATAGGGAAGCGAGTCGGTATGGCCGGTGAGACTGATTTTATTGGGCAACTCCTGCAACAGCGGCACAAGCGCCTGCAAAATGCCGTTCATATAGGATTCCGGCAGCTCGCTGCCTACTCTAAACATCGGGCGATCCTGGCTGTCGGTGATCTGAATGAGCAGGCCGTCGTTGGTAAGACGCAGCATAATGTTGGATTTAAAGTTATTGAGCCGGGGATCGGTTTCGATCATCTGCTGCAATTTATCTCTGGCCTGTTTCAGGCTCTCCATCCAGCGCTGCCGCTCGCTCTGTACCCGCTTATGATTCGCCACTTCTCCGTCCTGCTTCATCAGATCGTCACCGCCGCCGGGGATGATGCTGTCGCTCAGGCTGGTTTTGTCGCCATTGGCCATAGATGGCTTAAGCGGCATGCGGAAGTAATCGGCGATCATCTCCCGCTGCACCGTGCTGGACTGAGAAATCAGCCACATTACCAGGAAGAACGCCATCATCGCGGTCATAAAATCGGCGTAGGCGATTTTCCACGTACCACCGTGATGAGCATGCTTTTTCTTCTTTCGCTTGCGCGAAATGATTATCGGGGAATCGTTTTTCATGCCGTGGCATCCGCAGACTTAGACTTAAGGCTGGCGCTGGATTTCACTTCCCGCACATGCTCTTCAAGCTCCTCAAAGGAAGGCCGTTCGCTGGTAAAAATGGTTTTTCGGCCAAACTCCACGGCAATTTGTGGCGCATAGCCGTTTAGACTGGAGAGCAGCGTGACTTTTATACACTGAAGGATTTTGACCTGATCGGAACTCATCTGACGCAGCAGGGTTGCGAGCGGTAATACAAACCCGTAGGCAATCAAAATTCCGAGGAACGTGCCCACCAGCGCGTGGCCAATCAACATTCCGAGCTCGGCTGCGGGTCGGTCCGCGGCACCGAGCGCGTTCACTACCCCCATGACGGCAGCCACAATACCAAAGGCCGGAAAGGCATCGCCGACGGTATTCAGACTGTGGGCCGGAACCTCAAGCTCCTCTTCGCAGGTTTCAATTTCCTCATCCATTAACGCTTCGATTTCATGCGAGTTCATACTTCCGCCAATCATCAGGCGGAAGTAATCGAGGATAAAGTTGCTTAACATCGGATCGCTCATCAGACGAGGATAAGCGCTGAAAATTTCGCTGCCCGCCGGATCTTCAATGTCTTTCTCAAGTGACATGAGTCCCTGAACACGACTTTTTGACAGCAGCAAAAACATAAGCGCCATCAGGTCCATATAAACCGTTTTGTTGTAGCGTTTCCCCACGAACAGCTTCACGATAGCTTTACCTGTCGCCTTAAGGGATTTCATGTTATTACCAACAATAAAAGCGCCGACCCCGGCACCGCCGATAATTAACAATTCCAAAGGCTGGAACAGCGCGAGCAGATTACCACCAGACAGTACGAACCCACCAAATACGGTAGCAATAACAACAAGATAGCCAAAGATAACTAACACACTCTCTCCTTTTTACTCGCTGACCGATGTCGAGTGCCGTGGCATCGAATAAAACGCCATCCTGTGCATTGCCATCGAACATCCGTCAGGCTGTCATAATTTCCGGCGTGGCATAATTGCCTGCGATTCCGCTGAGGTTGACCTGCGATTTCTTAAATGCCCGCGAAGGAGGGCTACACAAACTACAGGTGAACGGGTTTTTGATGAATTCCGTCGTGACCACAAAACCACCGGAACAAACGCTACAGGCCTTACGGGAAATAATACCGCAGTCGATAAAGCGTAATAATGTCCAGGCACGCGTTAGCCCCAGGACAGGTTTATCGTCGCAGCAAGAACCACACTGCTCCAGATAAAGACGGTAGGTTTTCATCAATATTTCAATAGGACGCCCGCCCCCAGTTTTCTGAAGATAAAGGTAAATGTTATAGAACATGGAAGAGTGAATATTCTGCTCCCATGACATGAACCAGTCTTCAGAAAAAGGGAGCATCCCTTTTGGAGGCGGACAGCCGCGTAACTCTTTATACAAGCGCAGTAAACGCCGACGACTTAAAGAAGTTTCAGATTCCAGAACCTGCATTCTTGCCCCAAGGTTAATTAACCCCATGGCAATATTTACCTCTTCAATTTCTTGCAATAAACTTTTCTCGCACATTTTATGCTTCTCCCGTCACAGCAGCATCGGACTCGCTTAATGAATTAAGTAAGTTTGTCGATAAAATGATGCCGGTATGAATTTGCTGAAGAGCTTCAATACGCGAATCTTTCGTCAAATTTTCGATGACCACTTCGTCATCGACGCGTAAACGACAAATCAACTGATTGGTCGCAGCCAGTTTCATCAACTGTGGTAAAGACAACTCTTTTAAATTATCAATCGTGCCTTCGGATAAGCCGAGACGAAAACTGGCAGCAAACTTGTCCTGTCTGATCAGCTGCTGCGCCAGTAATAAATAAGAAAGATTAATATCGTGAATGTTTTGCAGATACTCGTCAAAATTGGACACAAAAAGCTCCCACTGTTTTTCAACCACAAACAAGGCTAAATAGTTAAGGCAAAATGTTTACCCGGTCGATGCAGAGAGTCTTTTGGCATTGATAATCGCTGAATTCAGTCAAGCTGATTCAATAAATTATCGAAAAACTTTTCAATGCCAAAGGATGGCTACATCACAAATCTGACGAAATCATATTCATTAAGAATTTTCCTAGCAAGCTTTAAGAAAACAACGCGCACCAGAAAACTATCATAACCAAATGATTTACCTATAAAAATACACATTGTTAAACATTCTTAATTATCACGCAACGTAATTAACTTTACTTAGGAAATATTGTTAATCTTGTTAATGTTATCGCTATGTTATTCTTTCCTTAACCGATCCATTCTGCTTCGTAAGCGTTTTATCGCTAAACTGTGCAACTGGCTAACGCGCGTTTCGGTAACGCCCAAAATTAATCCAATCTCTTTCATGTTCAGATCCTGCTGATAATAAAACTGCAATATCTGCTGTTCACGCTTGGGGATCATTCGGATATGCTCAGCAATGTTGGCTATCAAGTTTTCCTGAATGGCCTCATTTAACGGATTAAGCTGTGCATTTTCGCCGTCATTACTCTCCCAACTGTCTGAATAGTTTTCCTGAAGCTCATCAATAGAGTACATCTGGCTGCTATTATTATCAGCCAGCATTTGCTGAAATTCCTTTAGCGAAACGCCCATCCGTTCAGCAATATCAGCTTCGGTCGCTTCTCCCCCCTTTTCCTGTTCGATCTGCTGAATAAGTGACACAATTTCCCGCGAATGCGATCGCACGCGCCGTGGAACCCAATCACTTTCCCGAAGCTCATCCATTAATGCCCATTTCACACGCTGTGAGATCCAGGCATTAAGGGCCACCCCTTTTTTAGGGTCAAAGCTATCAATGGCACTCAAAAAACCCATGGAGCCCGCCTGAATGAGATCGTCTAATTCGACATTGGCAGGCAGTCTCTTATGCAAACGCAGCGCTTCTTGCCTGACGATAAAATGGTATTTTGACCACAATGCCGTTTTATTCTCCAGCCCTTCAGCTGTGTATATACCGTCCACGCATTTCTTCCACCTAATCTTCACATTCTCAATTATCAGTTGAAACCACATAATCAAAAAGTGCGATAAGCTTTTATAAAAATGCGCATTCTGTTAATTTAATCATCGCGCTGCCTGACAGGAATAATTGGCGGCACTATTGACGCCAATTATTCTCTTTCCGCAGTTGTCAGAACGTTTCCCACTGCGCATTATCATTTTCAACGTGACGCAACGTCATTTTTTCCGGCGCGGGCGTATGGCGTTTTTCAACTTTTTCATCTCGCAGGGTAAACTGGGCAACAAGCTGCTCAAGCTCGTCCGACTGAGATTCCAGTTTGCCTGCCGCCATGGCCGCTTCTTCCACCATCGCCGCGTTCTGCTGAGTCACCAGATCCATCTCGTTCACGGCCTGCGAAATCTGATTGATACCCGCACTTTGCTCGTCAGAGGCCGAACTGATTTCGCCCATAATCTGCGTCACCTCAGCAACCGAAGTCACGATGTCCTGCATGACGCCGCTCGCCTGGCTTACCTGGCGCGAACCTGTATCAATATTGTTAACGCTGGTATTAATCAGCTGATTAATCTCTTTCGCTGCATCGGCGCTGCGCTTGGCGAGGTTACGCACTTCTTCCGCAACTACCGCAAAGCCACGCCCCTGCTCTCCCGCTCGAGCGGCTTCAACCGCTGCGTTCAAGGCCAGAATGTTGGTCTGATTGGCGATACTGTCGATGACGCCGTTAATATCAGCAATCTGACGGGAGCTTTCGGTAATCTGCGCCATGATAGCTTCCAGGTTTACCATCACCTCACCGCCATTTTGGGCATTCATGCTTGCCCCTTCTGCCAGACTGCGCGCCGCATGTGCGTTATCCGCATTCTGGCGTACGGTGGTTTTAATTTGCTCCATGCTGGCAGCCGTCTCCTGAAGGGCCGCAGCCTGTTCTTCGGTACGGGAGGAAAGGTCGCTGTTGCCCTGAGCAATCTCCTGGGCGTTAGAATGGATATTCACTACCCCTTCACGGATACCGGTAATGGTGTTGGTCAGGGAGACACGCATCTTCTCAAGCTCCCTGAGCATTTTGCCAATTTCGTTATCAGCGCCAGTCTCTATGGCATGACTCAGATCGCCTGCCGCTACGCGCTGAAGCATCTCAACGGTAGTTTCCATCCGGCGCACCAGCGCAATACGCAACCAGTAGCGAACGGCTAACAATACGCAAATCGCGATGGCCATCATCACCACGCTGACCCAAATCATCATCTTGTAGCTGCTTTCAGCTACTGACACATATTCGTACCCCCGGTCAGATGAGATTTCTGAATACTTCTCAATTTTTTGACGCAGCTCGGTACGCAGTTCCATATCACCGTTCATCGAGCCCGGGTATCCTTCCGGTCGCTCAAGATAGCCGAGCTTGGTTTGGACGGTGTTATAAACCAGGTCAAATTTGGCGCGAAGCTCCTCAGCAGCCCTTGTCTCTGCCAGGCTGTTGAATTTCACCTGCGCGAAAGCATCCATCTCCTTGCGCGCCTCTTTCAGCAGGTTGTGGGTATGTTTGATCATCTCTGGCGACAGCGGTTTATGCAGCGACGTCTGAAGCATCATCCCGTTCGTATTCGCCACCACCGAGTTAATGTTATATGCGGCGTTAGTCATGTAGGCGTTGCTGTCATTAACGTCCACAACGCGTTTAAAATTTTTATTAATCGTCACCGAGTTATAAACGGAAAAAGCCGTAACGCCAAACAGCATGCAAGAGATCATGCCGATAATCAGGCTGATTACGGTATAGATTTTAAGTTTATTTAACATAGATCCTCATAAGCCGCACATAAATATGCGGCTAAAACTTTCAGAAATAAGATGGAAAGATAATGTTATTTATTAAATAAATTCATTTTTTGCATTGACTGAAATACCATCATGGATGCGTTCAGCGCAAATTCTGACATTTTAGAATCCATAATGAGCGAGGTCATCGTGCTATAGTCAGCGCCAATGGCCGTCTGAACCTTGGTTATGGTGTCGTTGATCATGACGTCGCCACTCATATCAAGCGCGTCCAGTTGCTGAAGGTTGGTCCCCAGTTCCGCCTGCGCCTTACCCAGACGATCGATGCCGCCGGAAACCGCTTCGCTGGCGGCGCTCAACGCAGCATTCAGCGCATCACGGTCGATGGGATCGCGAGAAAGTTCTTCTACCGCTTTATCAAGAACAGAGAATATATCCCCGAAAACATCGCTGCCCAGGTGGCCCGTCTGCATATCCGTACCATCGGCAACGGTTTGTCGACGAGCGGTATCACCGCCGACATAGTTACCCGCATCGTCAAACGGCGCCGTATCGCTTTTAAATCCGCCAAAAATATAGCGCCCGCTCCCGTCGCGATTATTCGCGAGATCCATCAGATTGCCGCGAATACCTTTAATCTCTGCACCCAGCGCCCGACGATCTTCATCAGAGTAGCTTTCCGTTTTCGCCGCTACGATTTTTTCGGTGAGGGTGGTGGTCAGCAAATTGCCCACACCGTTCAGGATATTATCTTCATGCTCAAGTGAACTCCGCACCGTTGAACGTACGTTGCTGTAAAGCTCAAGCTTCGCCAGTGCGTCCTGATAATTTACCGCATCGGTAGCGGACTTTGGATCATCCGAGGCTCGCAGCAACGATTTTCCAGCAGAGAGTTGAAGATAAATATTATTATTATCACTCACGCGCTTTGACATGCTCTCGGCGCTCTGTTTAAACATATACAGCGTACTTAATCGCATCGGATAGCTCCTTATTTAATCGAAAGCAGCGAATCAAACATGGTGGTTGCGGTCTGTAGAATTTGCGCATTGGCCTGGTAATATTGAATAAACATCTGCATATTGACGGTTTCTTCGTTCATATCCACACCTGAAAGCGCCTGCTTCGCATCATATTTAGTTTGCAGGTCGATCTCAGCCGAGGAAATGCCCGATTTTACCGCCCGCGCGTTAGAACCAATGGTCCCCACCAGGCTTGAATAAGCCTCCGTCAGCGTGCTGCCGCCAATCAGTTTCTCATTCTGGATCTTAAGCATCTCTTCCAGATTGAGATTATTTCCCACCCCGCCCCCGGAGGCATCCGCTGCGGCAAAATCCTGTGCGCTGTTGATCGCGCGGCCAATACCCTCCGCAGCCCCAGCCATAGGATTAAAGGAAAAACTGTCGCCGGCGCTTGCGGTCACACCGGAGAGATCAATCTCAATGCCGTCAAACTCAAGCGTGGCGGAACCGGCCGGCACCTGCTTCACCAGGCGTCCGTCCTCCCCCATTACGTTCCAGTTTGTTCCATCAAAGTCGATGCTGTAATTTTCAGATTTTACGTTGGTGTAGTCCGTCACGCTGATAGCGTCGAGCGTTCCCCCACCGGCATTGCCTGCATTTGCCACCGCCTTCATAGGTGGCAGAGAGAAAAGATCGCCCCCCGGCACACCCGCTGGCGTCTCACCCAAACGGTGCTGCTCGTTCATGCGGCTCGCCATCATAAAGGCGATCTGGTTTAGCTCGTTTTTAGCGAGCTCAAGATCTTCGCTGCGGAACTTAAACAACCCGGCCAGGCGGCCTTTGGTAATGCTCGCTTCGTTAACTGGCGTGGTAGTACCGTTGCTATCAACGTAAGAGACAACGATTCTGTCAGGATCGCTTTCAGACGCTGTGGCCTGTAGCTTGCTGGCGTTTTCGCCAAAGACAAGGGGGCGACCATCCTGAAGCGTTACGTCGACGCGGCCAGATACGCTATTCTCGGTTACATCTATACCGATCTGCTCACTCAGTTTTTCCAGTAATGCATCACGTTGATCCAGCAGGTCCGCAGGCGGCGTACCGTTCTGCGCCTGTACGCGTTCCAGCTGTTTATTCACTTCTGCCAGCTGGTCGCTGATGCTATTAATTTCTTTAACGCTGGTTTCGATATTGGTGTTGGTGCTCTTTTCCAGCGCGGTGAGGCGCTTGCCGCTGTCATTGAAGCGCTGGGTCAATACGCCGAGTGAGCTGAATACTGCGGAACGGGCCGGGCCGTCATCTGGGGTTGCGCTCAGCGTCGCCATCGACTTGAACAGGTTATTGATGGAGACAGAGACGTTGTCGGATTCATCGCCCAACATATTATCAATGTCGCTCAATTGCTCCATGCGGCCGTTAAGCGAGGCCCAGTTTGAGACGGAGCCGCGTAGCTGCTTGTTGGCAAAAGCATCGTAAGCGCGATCGACGCCAGTTACCGTCGCACCGTAGCCATAAAATCCGTTTCCCGTGGTCATGCCACCGAGCTCACCAATCACAAGGCTGCGGCGGCTATAGGTATCGCTCATGCCATTGGTCAGGTTGCTGCCTACCACACTAAGAGCGGATTGCGCTACGCTAAGGCCACTTTTCGCGAGACTAAAGAGGTTGTTCATAAGGCACCTGGATATTCCGTTATTTCCAGCCCGATATTCGGGCAGGGTCAAAATTATTGCTCTGCTTTATTCATCGGTGATTGCGAATTTATCTAAAAACTTTTTTAAAATATTTTCGCGAGGTCGTTTTTATAGGCTTCTACACCCTGCTTAATATCACCTTTTACTTTCTGAATAATGGTGATCAGTTTTTTCGCATAGGCAGGATCGGTTGCGTATCCCCCCGCCTGAAGCGCTTTGGCCGCCTGCTCCGGCGAACGGGAATGCGCAACGCCCGCATAGCGCGGGTTCTTAGTGAGTAGCTTCGTATAATCGGCGAGCGCATGTTCATAGGAATCGTAAACGCGAAACGAGGCCTTTATCTTTTGCTTTACGCCGTTGATGTATTCGGTGGTCATCACCTCTGTGGTCTTGCCTTGCCAGTCACCTCCGGCCTTAATGCCGAACAGGTTATGGCTGGGGCGGCCGTCAGCGGTGGGGATTTCACGCTGCCCCCATCCTGACTCCAGCGCCGCCTGCGCGAGGATCAGTTGCGGATGAACCCCGCTCTGCCTGGCAGCGATCTGTGCTGGACGCAGCAGACGAGAAATAAAGGATTGAGCCCCCTGCGCTACTTTGCCGAAGGAGACCGACGCAGACGGCGCCAGCGGCCCGGTGGCGGATCTGACGGAGGAGGAAAGTCCCGGCAAATTAAGCGGACCGCTGCCGGGCGTCGACACCGATGGGCTATCGATCTCCCCGCCTGACTGGCGCACAATCATATCCGCAAACCCAAGCTGTCCGCTCCCGGCAATATTTTGCGCCACCTGCTGGTCGTGCATCGCGGTAAACATATCGGTGGACTGGCTGTGCATGAGGTCATCTTTGATGGTGGCATCGCGCATGCTCTTCATCATCATCTGCACGAAGATCCCCTCCATCTGCTGCGCCGCCGCCCTGAGCGCCCCGGGTTCAGCGCGGCGTGCATCGCGCTTTAGCGCGTCGAGAGAGCGAACGTCAAAGGCTGGCTTATCCAGACGATCGAAAGCATTCATCACTCCACCTCCAGCTTCGCACGCAGGCAGCCTGCATTTTTCATTGACTGCAAAATGGACATCAGCTCATTTGGCGTCGCGCCAAGCGTATTGAGTGCCCTGATCACCGCGTTCAGATCCGTGCTGCTGCGCACGCTTTGCAGCGAGCCGCCGCGGTCGCGTACTGAGATATCGGTTTGTGGCACCACGACGGTCTGCCCTCCTCCGAGGGGAGTATCCGGCTGGCTCACAACATTATTCTGTGTAACCTCTACCGTCAGCGATCCATAAGCTACGGCACAGGCATCGAGGGAAACATGGCGGTTCATCACCACGGCGCCGGTACGAGAGTTAACAATGACCTTCGCATCCTGTATCCCCACCCGCAGCGGAATATCCTGGATATTGGCGAGGAAACGCACCCGGGAAGGACCATCCGGCGGTGCAAACAAACGTACAGTACGGGCATCTTCAGGGATTGCCGCCCCACCGCTATAGCGACGATTAATCTCGTCGCTGATCTGCTGCGCCAGCGAGAAATCTGACTCGTTAAGCTGTAGGCGCAGCGTGTTTTGCGTGGCGAAGTCATTTGGGACTTCGCGTTCAACCGTCGCCCCACCGCTAATGCGACCGCCGTTAAGCTGGTTAACCTGCACGCGACTGCCGCCAGCCTGCGCGCCAGCCCCGGAGATCAGCACATTGCCCTGCGCCATCGCGTAGATCTGGTTGTCCGCCCCTTTAAGTGGCGTCATCAGCAGCGTACCGCCACGCAGGCTCTTCGCATTCCCCAGAGAAGAGACCACGATGTCGATCTTATCCCCTGAGCGGGCGAACGGCGGCAGTTCGGCCGTCACCATCACCGCGGCAATATTTTTCAGCTGCATGTTGGTGCCCGCCGGTACGGTGATCCCAAGCTGGGACAACATATTATTGAGGCTCTGGCCCGTAAACGGCGCCTGCATCGTCTGGTCGCCCGTGCCATCAAGCCCCACCACCAGCCCGTAGCCCATTAGCGAGTTGGAGCGTACCCCCTGCACCGTGGCCAGATCGCGAATTCGCTCGGCCTGCGCCGGCGTGTACAGCATCGGAATGCTGAGCAGCAGGCCGAGAAATAACAGAATGGATTTTGTATTCATCGTCGTATCAAAAAGGAGAAAGGTTCAGGAACAGGCGTTGCAGCCAGCCCATCGTCTGCGCTTCGTTGATGTAGCCGTTGCCGACATACTCAATGCGCGCATCCGCCACCTGAGTTGAGGGCACGGTGTTGGCCCCGCTGATGGTGCGAGGGTTCACCACACCCGAGAAGCGTATAAACTCGGTCCCCTGGTTTATGGCTATCTGCTTCTCACCGACCACCTGTAAATTGCCGTTCGGCAGGAGTTTATTTACCGTCACCGTGATGGTGCCGGTAAAGGTGTTGCGCGCCGCCGCCCCGCCCTTGCCGGAGAAGTCGCTTTTGCCCTCCGCGTTAAAGTCAGCTTTGCCGTTACCCAGCCAGCTGTTCGAGCTGCCCGGCATGGCCAGTAATCCCATTCCGGCCGATCCATTACGGTTGGCACTGGCGGAGGAGCTCTTGCTGGCGCTAACGTTTTCCTGAAGCAGGATCGTCAACGTGTCGCCCACGCTGCGCGGCCTGCGGTCTTCAAACATCGGCTGATAGCCATAGTTCATGGCCTGTCCTGCCTGGAACAGCGAGCCGCCGGTTGTGACCGGTGCCATCGGTAATGGTTCTGCCGACGTTGGTCCGTCCACGAGCGGTTTTTGCAAAATATGCGCGCAGCCGCTTAGCAGCAGCACGCCCGCCAGCAGTGCAGGACGCGATAGCCCTGTTGGACTGTATGTAAAAAGTGTTTTCATTTACGTGTCGATAAACCATCTATCCGCCCGAGCCTGCGCCCGGAGCGGTAAGAGAGAGGAAATTAAAGCTGGGTAAGCCTCTGCAACATCTGATCGGATGCAGAAACGGCCTTACTGTTGATCTCGTAGGCGCGCTGGACCTGGATCATATTGACCAGCTCCTCAGCCACGTTGACGTTAGACGTCTCAATGTACTTCTGCTTGAGCGTACCCGCATCTTCAAGGCCCGGATTCAGTTCATTCGGTGCGCCGGAGGATTGCGTTTCACGATAGAGGTTGCCGCCAATGCTTTCGAGACCGGCATCGTTGACAAAGGTCGCCAGGGTCAACTGCCCCACCTGCTGCGGCTGAGCCTGACCCGGGAGCGTCACGCTGACGATACCATCAGGGCTTATCTGCATCTCTTTGGCGTCCTGCGGTACTACGACGCCCGGCAGAATGGGATGGCCTTCTGCGTTTACCAACTGACCGTTTTCATTTTTATCGAAATGTCCGTCACGGGTGTACGCGGTGCTGCCGTCGGGCAACTGCACCTGAAAGAAGCCTTTGCCTTCGATAGCGACATCGGTATCGTTGCCGGTCATGTTCAGGCCGCCCTGAGTATGCACGCGCTGGGTAGAGACCGGACGCACGCCGGTACCCAGCTGGAGGCCGCTTGGCAGCGTTGTCTGTTCGGAAGCCTGTGCACCGGGCTGGCGCATGGTTTGATAAAGCAAATCCTGGAACACCGCTCGCTGGCGCTTAAAGCCGTTGGTATTGACGTTCGCCAGGTTGTTTGAAATCACGTCCATATTGGTCTGCTGTGCTTCCAGACCGGTTTTTGCGATCCATAATGACCGAATCATCTGTACTCCTTGCGCGGGTTAGCCCACGCTTAATAGCTGGTTGGCCTTTTGCGCGTTTTCATCCGCGGTGCGGATCACCTTCATGTTCATCTCGAAGCTGCGTGCGGTGGCGATCATCTCCGTCATGGCCTTCACCGGGCTCACGTTACTTCCCTCAAGGGATTCAGGACTCAGACGCATGGCGTCATCCTGGGGCAACGCATTGCCCGCCGCCGGGCGAAACAGCCCATCGTCGCCGTGGATCAGGGTGCTCATGGGAGCATTAACCATTTTCAGTCTTCCGACCGGCACGACGGCCGTTGGCTCATCACCCGCGCCAAGTGCAGAGACGGTACCGTCCTCCGCAATGGTGATCTGCGAATGGGGAGGAACCACCAGCGGTGCGCCATCGCCCATCAGCGGCTTCCCGCCAACCTGCAATGCGCCGTCCCGATCGATCTCAATGCCGCCGTTACGGGTGTACCCTTCACTACCGTCTGGCAAGGCTACCGCCAGCCAGCCGTTCTGCGGAAGTGCAACATCGAGACTGCGTCCGGTGTGGGTAATCGGTCCCATGGTGTCGTCGTTATACGGCGTCGATTCCGCTACCAGCGCGCGAGTTTTCAGTGTCTGCCCCTCAACCGGCACAGCGCGAAACGCGGCCAGTTGAGCACGAAAGCCCGCCGTGGCGCTGTTAGCCATATTGTTCGACGTCACGGCCTGGCGGTTGAGCGCCGCGTTGGCAGCACTCAATGCGGTATATATTGCGCGATCCATCCGCCGCCCTTATCGCAGGTTAACCAGCGTCTGGAGTAGCTCAGACTGGGTTTTGATGGTTTGCGAATTCGACTGGTAGTTACGCTGGTAGACAATCATATTGACCATCTCCTGACCCAGATCGACGTTAGACTGCTCAAGCATATTCCCGTTAATCGTACCGAAGCTGCCGGAGCCGGAAGTACCAAGGAAAGGCTGGCCGGACTGCGGCGTTTCGCTCCAGACGTTATTACCTTCAGCCGCCAGCCCACCGCTGTTGGCGAAATCAGCCAGTACGATTTGTGCCACGGTCTGACGCTGACCGTTACTGTAGGTCGCGACCACTTCTCCGCTGTCGCCAATAACAAAGCTCTGATATTTACCCGGGGCCTGACCGTCGATGGTGTCAACTTTCACGAGGCTATCGGTGGCCCGGCGGGTCAAGCTGGAAAGATCCATGTCGATACTCAGCGGCGCGGAGCCATTAAACGCGGCCCCGTTAATGGTCATTTTGGTACTGGCCATCGCCGCCGTGTCCATATTGCCGTTGCTATCGAACTTTAAATCCAGGGAGGTCACATCAGGCGTGCCGGGCGCGGTTTCATCGCGCGCGTAAGCTTTCCACTCGCCTGCCGCGGTCTGCACGAAGTAGACCTTTACGGTGTGTTTATTGCCCAGCGTGTCGGTCGCCTCAATCTGGCTCTGGTAGTTGTAGGTTTTCGGATCGCTATAATCGAACGAGTCGGTGATGATGGTGGTGTCATCTGACTTCAGGTTACCCGTAAGGGATCCGGCGGTGGACGCCGCGGGGGGCATGTCTTCCGTCGGTATACGAATGGGTCCTACCGGTGCGCCAGGGGCGATTGTCGGCGGCGTACCGGTCGCCTGGTAGCCGGTCAGGTACAATCCATTGGTGCTGTTGATGATATTGCCGTTCTGATCCTGCTTAAACTGGCCGTTACGTCCGTAATAGACGGCGCCACCTTCGCTTACCATGCGGAAAAATCCTTTTCCCTGTAAGCCCATATCCAGCGAGCTATTGCCCGCCGTGAGGCCACCGTCGCCGAAGTTCTGGGTCACGCCCGCAACCTGAACCCCGAGACCCGTCGTTCCGGCGAAGATGTCGGCGAAGGCCACGGAGCCTGCTTTAAAACCTGCTGTCTGGGAGTTGGCGATATTGTTTCCAACCACGTCCAGCGCTTTGGCGGCTGCATTGAGGCCGCTAAGACCTTGTGAAAAGCTCATATTGAAGTTCCAGAGAGTAAATTATTCGCTATTTTTGGATAACAACCACGTCGCCCATGGTGATGGGGTCATGATTGAGCAGGTGCAGTACCGCGCCGTTGGCCGTCATCGTGACGCCAGACACCTGCTCCTGAATCAGGCCGGATATTTCCGGGTTATCGCCTTCCGGATTTTTCGCCTCAAAGGAGAGCGTGTATTCCCTGTCCTGAGGCGGCCCTGGCTCCGGCTGGAAGTTTTCCAGATCGTCGAGGGTGTAAGTCTTCACACCGGATTTCACGTCCTTCAGCTGCGCCGTATAGGCATTGCCTTCATCATCCGTCAGCGTGACGGTGACCGTTTCTGCATCGCCCGATAACAGGAAACTAAAGCTGTCTGATGGCTTCTCCTCCCCGTCCAGTGGCTGCGTGGCGTCACCAAAGGCGACTTTCGGATCGCCCTCGATCAGTACCCCACGGCCAACCCAGGAGGCGGCGCTCATACTGCCCAACTGCGCCATAAGCGCCTGAACGTTGCCGACAGATGCGTTGAGTTTTTCCACTCCCGCGGCGGTATTGAACTGTGCCAGCTGGGAGGTCAGCTGGTTGTTATCCATCGGGTTAGTCGGGTCCTGGTTTTGCATCTGTGCAACCAGCAGCTTCATAAACTGCTCGGAGAGGTCGGCTGCACTGCTGCCCGTGCCGTAGGTGCTGGTATTGCCGCTGGTGTCGTTTACCGTTGAAACTGTCATATCCTGCCTTACTGACCAAGGGTTAAGGTTTTCTGCATCAGGGCCCTGGCGGAGTTCATCACCTCCACATTTGCCTGATAACTGCGTGAGGCGGAAATGGTATTGACCATCTCATTGACCACGTTGACGTTAGGCATGCGTACATATCCCTGTTCGTCCGCCAGCGGATTACCGGGCTCATAGACCAGGCGATCGGGCGCTGTACTTTCCACTACGTCGCTGACTCTGACGCCGCCGATGCCCTGGCCGGCAGAGGTGTCCGCTTCAAACATGACCTGACGGGCGCGGTAAGGCTGTCCGTCCGGTCCGGCAACGCTGTCTGCGTTCGCCATATTGCTGGCACTCACGTTGAGACGTTTTGACTGCGCGGCCATCGCCGAGCCTGAAATATCAAATACGCTAAATAACGACATTTATTTACCCCTGACTGACTACCGTCATCATTTTCTTAATATCTGCACCGAGGAATGTCAGGCTCGATTGATATTTCATGGCGTTATCCGCGAAATTAACTCGCTCGCGGTCCATATCCACGGTGTTACCATCAGCACTTGGTTGATCCGGTACGCGATATAGCAACTGAGCATCATCAAAAGGCATTTTTTTACCCTGCATATGCTTGCTGGACGTTAAAGCCATTGTGACAGGCCCTGATGCAGGTTTATTCCCTAACGCATTTTTAAGTTGCTGAGAAAAATCAATATCTCGCGCCTGATAGCCTGGCGTATCGGCATTCGCAATATTCGATGCCAGGACTTCCTGCCGACGCGAGAGCAGACCTAACGCTTGCTGTTGGAAGCGAAACGCATCGTCAAGTTTATTCATCATGCACTCTGGCCTCTGCCTTGCTTTATATAAACCGCGATAGTGTAGACAGCGCTGATGAAATATCACACTGCAAAGACCTGACAGAAATAGGCGCTATTAGCGAAATTAAGATAGATATTTAAAACATGCGGCACTGATTCATGAAAACGGCAGCAGAAGTGTCATTATTTAACGCAATAAAAGCGTTTCTATCACGTATATAATTTAGTCAGAATAAGCATACCCGTTTACTTTACTGGTTTTACAATAAGGCAACAAGATGAAGCTTCCATTATTACGCGTAACGCTGGTAACGCTCCTTTTCGCGAGCCCGCTGTATGCCAGCGTGCCATCCGCGACAACGGCGAAACTTCGATTAGTGCAGAAACTGGAGGCGCTGGTTAAGCTCACGGAAAATCCAGGCAATATCGTTCGTACCGTTACGCTGCTGGCCTCGCCCGGACAGCTATCAGCGGTGTGCGAAAATCCTGACCTGAGCCTGGCCGGGCATGATGACCGCCTCACCGGCAAACGCACCGCAGTGGCGCGCTGCGGCATGCGTAAGTTCTATCTGCCGTTTAGCATTAGCGCCCAGGGAACCTTCTGGGTCGCCAGTCATAGTCTGAAGGGCGGGGAAATTGTGCAGCAGGGCGATATTACTCCCATGACCGGCAGCATAGACGATTTGCCCGTTGGGCTAATGTTTGAGGCGAGGGACATTGTCGGCCAACGCCTTTTGCGCCCCCTTTCCGCGGGCAAACCGGTGCTGCAAAACCAGCTGCGCCAGCAGTGGCGTCTTCGCGCCGGGCAGACGGTAGAACTGGTCATGTCGGGACCGGGTTTCTTTATCCGCAGCCAGGGCAAAGCGCTAAACAACGCTGCGGTTGACGATACGCTGCGCGTGAAAACCACGGGTGGACGTAACGTTACGGGAAAAGTGGGTCGTGACGGAGCCGTGACAATTTTTTTAGAACAATAATTTTAGTTTTTTCGTGTATTTCCGAAGACTAGTGTATAGGCAAGAGCAGTAACGATTACTGGCGAGGATAAACATGAGCATCGAAAGCACCCAACCCACCGCACCGATTGGCAATCTGGCTGGCGGACAGGAACTGCGTACACGCGGCACTACTCAGGAAAATAGTGTCGCGACGGGCGAAGCGCGCGGAAACAAAACCGAAGTGACCCTGAGCGCGCTGACAAAAAAAATTCAGACCGATGACAGCCGTGACGTGGATTATGCACGGGTGGATAAGATCCGTGCCGCAATGGCCTCCGGGGAACTCACTATCGAGCCAGAGAAAATTGCTCAGGCGCTGGTGCGACATATTTTTGAGTATTAATAACGGCAGGATTTTTTAACATTATGGATAAGCTGTACCCGATACTGACGCAAATGAAAACGTCCCTGGACGAGCTGGAAGCCATCATGATTGAAGAGGTCAATCAGCTCAGCCGCGTACAAATAAATCCCGTTTCGCTACAGGTATTATCGGATAATAAAAGCCAATTGCTTTCGTCGATTCAGTACTATGATGAAATGCGTCTCCAGCAGGAACAGCTTTCCGCCCTTCAGGCGCCCTATCACCATCACAGCAGGCTGTTCACCAGCTGGAAGCTGATCAGAGAACGGGTGCAAAGCACCAAAACGCTGAACGCGCAGGTCGAAACGCTTCTGCAAAACCATATGAAGAAGAATCAATATATGCAGAAGGTGGTAGACCGCGTGGGTCACGCCAACACGCTCTACGGCCCCGCCGGGGAATCCAGCCAGGCACCTGCGGGTCGTAAATACAATATCAGCATCTGATTCGCCTCTTGCTTACCCGTAACCGAGCTCGCCCATGGCGGGCTTTTTTTACGCGCTAACGTCATCTTGCAGAGGGATTGAGGCGGGACATGCTCCCGCCTTCAGGGGCGGGAGCGTCAGACAGTGTGGTATGCCTGGGCAGACGCGTTTGATTTAAGTAGAGCAGAAATGTTATTGCTGAGATGACCTAGCCGGACAGACATCCGCTGGCGCAGACGTTCGTCCTGGGCAAGAAGCTGCGCAAGCTGTGCGCGGGCGTCTTCAGCAAGCGGCGAGAGATTGAACTCACAGAGCGCCTGCATACCCCGGGCGTAGGCTGCAACCTCTTCGTTAAAGTACTCCCACGCCTCCTCGTCTGCTAACTGCTGTAGACGTTCGTTACTCTGCAACATCAGGGCGATTTGCCGCGTGAGTTTATCAGCCATGCTTCACCTGACGCGCCTGTGGGTCGATGGCTTTCCACGTCTCGGCCATATCCACCATCAGTGAGATAAGATGCGGGAGCATTTCCCCGGACTTATTAAGGTTCGCTTCCAGCAGAGAGCGCGAAATATACTCGTACAGTCGCTCCAGATCGGCGGCAATCTGTCCCCCAACCTCATGGTTAAGCCCGGCGCGCAGGCCATTATCAATAATGTTGATTGCACGGGAGATCATCTCACCCCGGCGAGCGATGTTTCCAGACTGGAAGTAGATCTCGGCGCGACGCATGGCATTGATTGCTCCGTCGTAGAGCAAAACGATGAGCTGGTGCGGGGTGGCGCCAGCAATCTGGCTGTCCAGAGAGACGGAGGAATAGGCGCTGTTGCCCGTTTTGGTGTACATCTTCGGTTCCTGCCGGGCAGTTGGCCTGCCCGGATGCGTTAAGTTTAACCCATGATCCCAAGCAGCGCGGACTGAAGCTGCTGGCTCGTACTGTTCATTTGCGTCAGGGCCTGGTCGAGACGCTGGAATTCCTTACGGCTGCGGTCAAGGCTGTCCTGAATGCGTTCCTGCATGCGGGCAATCTGTTTTTCAACGCGGGTATTTTGTTCCTTTACCCCCTTGAGAGCGGTAGAGATCGCCCCTTCAACCTTCGGGATCGAATCGTTATCGCCCAGATAGGTGGTGAACACCTCCTCCATGCGATCCTTGATCCCGCCCGTTGAGCCGGTGCCTAAAAACAGAGCTTCCACTTCCTTTGGATTTTTCTTCAGCGCTTCGTCGAGCTTTTTATTGTCGATGGTGAGTATGCCCAGGGTCCCGGTACGCTCCTCGCCGGGTTTGGTTTCGTTGAACTTCACCTCGATACCGAGCGCACCCAGAGATTTGTACAGATCGTCGGCATCGCCATAGCTCCCGGCGACAGCGGACTTCATCTGGCTGGTCAAACGGCGCAGGGTACCGTCACCGAAAAGCGCGCCGTTTGACGCATTGGCCTGCGGCAGTTCATCGCCGGTCGTCTTTTCCGGTTCGTTGTATGCACTGGCGCTGGATGCCGCGCTAAGATAGGCGTTATAGACATTCACAAACTCTTCAATCAGGCTTTTAACCTTAGAGGTATCGGCGGTGATCGACAGTGTTTCTGATTTCAGTTTTGATGCGTCGTCAGGATCTTTTTCTGAGACCTCGCGCAGATCGAGGGTGATCCCGTCAATGGCGTCAGAAATGGTATTGGAGCTGCGTTCAATCTTCGTACCATCAACGTAGACAATGGCATTCTGCGCCGGCGTAATCTCCCGGGCATTATCTGCCCCCGGCGTGACTGCCGGGTCGTAATCCAGCACTTTTGCCAGCTTACTGTCGCCGCTTACGCTGATGCTAATTTCGCCATCTTCGCCGGTCTTTTTCGACGTCACGACCAGCTGATATTTGCCATCTTCGGCAGGCATTACCGTCGCGGTAACATCGCCATTTTTAGCATTAATTTTTTTAGCAATCTGTACCAGAGAGGTTTCATCATCTTTCAGCTCCACCTCCATCGGCTTGCCTTTGCCTGCGGTGATGGTCACCGTACGCGGACCGGCGCCGTCACCCAGCTGGGTGTCGTTCGCATTTTGCGGTGCCGTCCCCACTTTATTGGCTTTTGCTAGCTGCTCAACCTGGACCGAGTAACTATTCGGAATCGCTCCCTTACCTGCCGTTGCGTTAAATGCCTTGTTGGTGCCAATGCTGACCCCGTTGAACCCTTCATCCTCCAGTTTTTTCAGCGCCGTTTTCACCGCATCCAGACTGCTGGAGATTTTACCCCAGGAGGAAGTTTGTCCTTCATAATTGCTCTGCTTCTGCAAATAGGGGTTTAATTTTTTATTCTCAGCTACCTGGAGCTGCGAAATCATACTTTCAATATCTAACCCGGAGCCGCCGAGGCCTGACATAGAGAACGAAGCCATGATTTGTATTCCTGTTACAGTGAAGATAGATATAGCGATATCATCGGGGTTTCGGCCATAAAGTTTAATTTTTTACAGTTCAGGCGACAACGAAACCACCACATTAATACACTCTTACACGCTTATCAGGCTATTGACTGAGGTAATCGGGAGAATTGCCGTCACTTGTGAATGCTTTTTCTGGAATATAAAAAATTATGAAAAAATAATTTAGTCATTTCCTTTTCATCCGATTAATTCAGTATGCGCAACAGACATCGCATATTTAACTGGCGAATGCCGTCGTTACTTTATTTAAAAGGATATTGATATGGCCCAGGTCATTAATACTAACGCATTGAGCTTGATGGCTCAGAACAACCTGAACAAATCTCAGACTTCTCTGGGTACTGCAATTCAGCGTCTCTCTTCCGGTCTGCGTATCAACAGTGCGAAAGACGATGCAGCAGGTATGGCGATCTCTAACCGCTTCACCTCTTCTATCCGCGGCCTGACCCAGGCAGCACGTAACGCCAACGATGGTATCTCCCTGGCGCAGACCACCGAGGGCGCGCTGGAAGAAGTAACCGAGAACTTACAGCGTATCCGTGAACTGACCGTTCAGGCAAAAAACGGTACCAACTCCTCTGACGACCGTGACTCCATTAAAAAAGAGATCTCTGCACGTCTGGACGAAATCAAACGTATTTCTGAAACCACCAACTTCAATGGCGTTAACGTTCTCGATGGCTCCAAAGATAAACTGACCATCCAGATTGGCGACAAAGATGGCCAGACCATCGACATCGATCTGAAGAAACTGGACATCGACTCTCTGGGTCTGGACGGCTTCACTGCTGCATTCGATAAAATTGCCGGCTCTGCGGGCGCCACCAGTCAGTACACCAAGAAAGCTGACCTTAAGGCTGATGGTGATGACATGGGTATCGATACCGGTGCTACCGGTATGTGGAAATACAACGAAGCTGATGATGGCGCTGCGCTGGCAACCGCAATTGGCGCAGGTGCTGCTGCGGATGTTGAAGTTTACAGCACTGGCGGTGAAGTGTTCGCCTACGACACCGTGAACGAAAAGATGTTTAAACTTGATACAGCCGCAATGACCTTCAAGGATGATGGTTCCGGTACTACTGCTCAAATCGACGCCGTCACTGCCGCTAACGTAACGGAAGTCAGCGCGCTGGATGCCGATATCCTGGTAAACGGTCCATCAACACTGAGCGATGCCACCAAGCTGAAAGAAGGCGCGACCTTCAAAGCTCAGGATGGCTCTGAAGTGACGCTGGATCAGGCTAAACTGGACGATATCTCCAACGCGGCCTTTGGCGCTGACGCTGCTGACAGCAACATGCAGCTGTTCTCCGTGAAAGACGGTGCAAACACCAAATACTTCGCGCAGAGCACCGACGCAAGCGGTAACACCGTGGTGAAAGAGCTGACCTTCGCAGATAACGCAACTGCCCCTACCGTTGCGGATGCAGGCGCAGCGAACTCCGCGTTCATCAACACCGCCGCTAACGCTGCCGCAGCCGACGACCTGCTGGGTAACCTGGATGCAGCCCTGACTGAAGTGACTAACTTCCAGGCTGACCTGGGTGCGATTCAGAACCGTTTCAGCTCTATCATCGCGAACCTGAACACCACTGTTATCAACACCACCGAAGCCCGCTCCCGTATCCAGGATGCTGACTTCTCCGTGGAAGTGTCCGCAATGAGCCGTTCTAACATCCTGCAACAGGCCGGCGTATCCGTTCTGAGCCAGGCTAACCAGGTACCTCAGAACGTTCTGAGCCTGCTGCGCTAATCCCGAAAAGCCTCAACATTTTACGCGTATTTATTGCGCGTTAGCCCTCCCTGTCGGAGGGCTTTTTTCGTTTTGAACCTCGCTAATCGTCCTCAATCCTTCTCCCCTGCCCTGACCGTCTGTCAGGCAAGTCACAACCAACCAAAAACATTACAAATAATATGGTTAAAAAGGTCTCGCAAAACAATATAAAAACGCGTTTATCCTATTTGGAGACAATCGGTAATCGACCATAAATAGCATGCGTAAAGGGCCATTGAATACGAAATGAAAGAACGAACGCATCTCGTTTATTTATTATGAACGCAACCTTCCGCTAAACAGCTCATCTCAACATTGTTTAAATGATATGACCAGTGAGATAAAATTAACCAACTCATTTATAGCGACTGCCGATATTTAATGTTAAAATCGTTTTCGCTGCACAGCGTGCAAAAGGAGAAATTCCCTCCTGTTACTTATACATTTTTAAGCGTTTAGCTTATCTAACTTGAGCAGTCAGCAAATGCCCGTCAGTCATTGCCCTTCACGTACTAAGCCTCAGAAAAATAGGAATATAAGCGTCACCCCACTGCTATCGTGCCGCCAGGTTCAGCGAGAGGAATCACCGCATGCGCATCAAAATGGGAGGGCATTTACTTTATTTATCACACAAATACGCCAACCGAGGCCTGGCCATTTTTAACATCGGCATTAATAACATTAATATCGTTGAAATTTACCTTTAGCGATCCGCGAATAGTTGCGATATAAGCCTTAGGTAGCCCGAAATTGTTGCGCATTGTTAACGAAAAGACTTTACCCAATTAACATAAATACCCATTCAATTCACCTTATCTTTCATTACGAAGTATCAAGATATTATGGTCAATTACATTGCGATTGGATCGTTAGTGACGCTGGATTTACACACGAGGTTACTAACACGAACGCGCGACGGCGAGTGCGTGACGCTGCCTGCCAGCGCCTGCCTCTGCCTTGCCGCCCTGGTGGAAGCGCAGGGACAAATTTTGTCTCAGGAACAGTTAATGGATATCGGCTGGCGTAGCGCTGGCGTTGAGGTCACGGATAATAGCGTGCGCGTTATGGTGAACAAGCTTCGACGAGCGCTGGCCTCGCTAGAGATGCAGGATGCTATTGCGCTGGTTGCCGTAACGCGAAGCGGCTATCGCCTGATTATTCGTGAAGAGAGCCCGCCGGAACCCTCGGCTGAAAGCGTTGAGATCCTCCCCCCACCACTGCCGCCTGAAATGCTGGTGGAGGCTACGCCTTCTCCCCCCTCCGCTACGCCAGCACCGCGTCGAAAAAGGCTTTTGCGAAGCGCTGCGTTCGCGGTCTGCGGCATGCTGATCGGTATTCTTATTGCCTTGTCCGTCAAAAATGCGTTTGTCCCCAGCCCGCAGAGCATCGAGTTTATCCTCTGGCAGGGAGAAGGGATCCCCCCCGGCCATATCGTGATGGTGCAAAAAAACCGAATAAGCCAAACAGAACTTATCCAGGCAACGCTGCACACCTATAGCGAATATGTGCTGGAAAGACGCGTCCATTACAGACCGGGTAAAATTTTATACATCACTACCGGTACGGGAAAGATAGATAAATATCAGGCAGTTATTGCCTGTCAAAAACCCATTCAGGAGCAAAAGAATGACTGTGAATCGTTCTATTTTCATCTTTATTAAACGCCCGCAGATCCTCTTTGCTGGCGGTCTGATGACAGGTTTAGCGTTAACAATCGGGTACACGATCGCCACGTCGCCGCTGAGACAGACGTGCTTTGCCCCAGCCTCGTTTTACACTATCAAGGATGAAAACAACGTGACGCTGGCGCGAGGAATTTATCGCTCATACCGCGATGGACTTCATGAGGGACACACGACCTATATCGGTAACATCCGCCATTTTCAGGACGGAAAACGCGTAGGGCAAGCTTCACCCGTACAGCGCAGCGTGAATTATACCATGTCCTTCTCCGGCAACCTGCTGCATCTGACGATGCTTAGCCACGCCCGTCGGCTGGGCGATCAAAGCAACGAAAAAGAGGTGACGGATTATATTTTTCCGCAGCTTAAGAGCGGCGAAACCTCCACCAGTTCCCTCTATTTGCTGGAAAACAGCATCCTGGCATCGGGAACGGAGACGGTAGTACGGATAGCCTGCACGAATTAAGCCCTCAAACCAGCGCCTGTAGTAACCCGCTCAGGATCTCGAAGCCGTGGCTCATAAGACGTTCAAAAAATGGAGCCAGCGTTTCGTCGATGAGCAACAGTGCCAGCATGCCAAAGGTCAGCGTGAGCGGGAACCCTACTACAAAGATCGAGAGCTGCGGGGTAAGACGGTTTAGCAGCGCAAGCACCATGTTTATGCTCAGCAGCAGGGCTATCACCGGGAGGCCCAGGATCAGTCCCTGACTGAAGATGAGTCCGGCATGATTAACGAGGTAAAACATCCCCCCAGCATGCAGCGGTTCTGAGTTAATGGGGAGAGCCTCGAATGTCTCTGCAAGCAGCGAAAGCAACCACAGATGGCCGTTAAACACCAGAAAGAGCAGCATCGCCAGCATGTTTAGCAGGCGAGCGATCACCGGGCTGTTACCGCTGCCCGGGTCGAAGAAGGTGGCAAACGAGAGTCCCATCTGCATCCCAATGATCTCGCCCGCCAGGCGAACGGCGGCAAACAGCAGTTGCATCGTCAGCCCCATCGCGGCGCCGATGAGCACCTGCTTAGCCATCGTCCAGACGCCCGCCCAGGAGTAAAGTCCTATATCCGCGTCAGAAACCAGCCCGCCCAGCAGCAGCGCGAGGGTTAAGGCCAATGCCGCACGCAGGCGGGCGCTTATCGTTTTTTCGCTAAAGACTGGCGCAACATGCAGAAGCGCCGAGATACGCACCATGACCAAAAAGTAATGGCTTATCAGGGCGTAAAGCTGCTCAAGGGGAAGATTAAAAATCATTAGCCGATGGCGTAAGGAATGCTGGCGAACAACATGCGCGTGTATTCAATAAAGATTTTCATCATCCACGGACCGAGCAGTACGCCGACACCCACGATCATCAGGATTTTAGGGATAAAGGTCATGGTCATTTCGTTCACCTGCGTCGCGGCCTGAAGAATACTGATAATCAGACCGGTTGCCAGCGCGACCAGCAACAGCGGCCCCGCAATCATTAGCCCAACCTTGATAGCTTCCATGCCCAATACCATGACGCTTTCGGGGGTCATATCAGGCTCCTATGAGTAAAAGCTTTGTGCAAGCGAACCGACCAGCAGCTGCCAGCCATCCACGAGTACGAACAGCATCAGCTTAAAAGGCAGCGCAATTGTCGCTGGCGGAACCATCATCATCCCCAGCGCCATCAGAATGCTGGCCACCACCAAATCAATAATCAAAAACGGAATAAAGATGGTAAAACCAATCTGGAAGGCGGTTTTCAGCTCGCTGGTGACGAAGGAAGGCACCAGAATACTCAACGGCACGTCCTCCGGGCCGGTAAGGGTCGGCGTTTTAGCAATGCGGGCAAACATCGCCAGATCGGCTTCACGCGTCTGCTCAAGCATAAAGGCCCGCAGCGGTTTTACGCCTTCCTTCAGGGCCGTTTCCATGGTGATTTTATTGGCCTGCAACGGCTGCCATGCCTGTTCATAGATCTGGTTGAGCACTGGCGACATCACAAAAAAGGTCAAAAACAGAGCCAGTCCCACTAATACCTGATTTGGCGGTGCGGTCGGCGTACCAAGCGCGTTGCGCATCAATCCCAGCACGATAACGATACGCGTAAAGCCAGTCATCATCAGCAGTACCGCAGGGATGAACGTGAATCCACTGAGCAACAATAGCGTCTGGATGGGTAGCGTCCAGCCAGCGCTCCCCGGCGAGCTGGCCAGCGTAATGTCGCCGTTAGCGGCGAGCGCAGAGGCGACGGGCAGCAGCAGACCAACACCCGTCGCAGCACGGGCAATCAACAGACGGTTCATTTTTGCTCACCACCCGAACGGTATTTATGAAGAAAGTTATCCAGCATGGCGGGGAAAGCCGCTGAAGGAGTCGCCTGCTCAGGCACCTCTGGCCTAACCTGTACGGTAAGACAGCTAATGTGGGTTGGGGTAACACCCAGCACCAGACGCTGTTCGCCCACGTCAACCACCACCAGCCGTTCGCGCGAGCCGAGAGGTTTACTTGCCACCAGCGATACCGCAGCCTGGCTTTCGCGGGTGCAACGCGCCAACCCGCTGCGGCGAGCGATCCACGCCAGCAGTACCATCAGCATAATAATGAGCATGAGCGTACCGATAACCGATAGCGCGATTGCCCCGCCAGAGAGCACGTTCGTGCTCCCTGCGGCAAAAGGAGGTTGTACTGCGTTCATTAGCGGCTCAGGCGATGCATTCGCTCGGATGGGGTAATGATATCGGTAATACGAATCCCGAATTTATCGGACACGACCACCACTTCGCCCTGGGCAATAAGGTAACCATTGATCAGAATATCAAGCGGCTCACCCGCCAGACCGTCAAGCGAAACCACCGAGCCCTGGCTTAAGCGCAGCAGCTCCTTGATAGTCATTTTTGTGCGGCCCAGCTCAACGGTCATTTTGACAGGGATATCCAGAATCAGGTTCATCTCTTCAGAAAACTGAGGAACCGCCGTTTGCTCTGTACTTCCCGCAGCGTTCTGCTCGTTCAGCGCCTCACCCCAAAGATTGTCCATAGACTTATCTTCAGATCCCGACGAGTTATTCATGTCGCTCATGGGGAAATCACTCCTTATTGAAAGATTTTAATGCTGGCTGATTCATCCGATCGACCTTCAGAGCATATTGATTATTTACAGAGCCATATTTCGCGGTAAATACCGGCACGCTGCCGACGTTCGCTTCTATAAACTCCTGCTTATCCAGTGGGATAATGTCGCCTTTTTTCATCTTCATGACGTTTGACAACCGCGTGTTGATGTCGGCAAATTGCGCCACCAGCTCCAGCTCGGTTTCACGCATCTGGCTTGCCAGCATGCTGCGCCACTCAGAATCCTCATGGCGCGAATTATCCATTGGCGGATTGCTTAACAGTTCACGCAGAGGCTCTATCGTGCTGAAGGGAATACAAATATTGAACTCCCCGCGATGCGAGCCGATTTCCACTGAGAAAGGCGTGGTGACAACAACATCGTTTGGTGAAGAGGTAATATTGGTAAATTTCACCTGTATCTCTGAACGGATGTATTCCGTCTTAATTTTATAAATAGAGCCCCAGGCAAACTCATACGCCTCGCGTGCCATTGTCAGCATACGGTGGATCACCCGCTGCTCGGTCGGGGTAAATTCCCGCCCGTCTGCCTTCGTCGGGAAACGCCCGTCTCCGCCGAACAGGTTATCCACGGCCATAAATACCAGACCGGAGGAGAATGCCATCAGCGCGGTCCCACGCAGGGGATTAAGGTGCAGCAGGTTCAGGTTAGTTGGCACCGGTAAATTGCGGGCAAACTCATGATACGGCTGGATCTTGATATTTCCCGCCGTAATATCTGAACTGCGGCGCAGCAGGTTAAATAGCCCCATCCTGAACTGACGGGCAAAGCGTTCGTTAATAATTTCCAGAGAATGAAGCCGCTCGCGAATCACGCGTCGCTGAGTATTTGGATCGTAAGGTTTTATCCCCGCATCTCCCATGCTTCCATGGAGGTCATCGGGACTCTCCGTATCAGCATTGAGCAGGCGATCGATCTCATCCTGTGATAAAAAACTATCAGCCATTGTGTTTACCGCAGAATAAATTCATTAATCAAAACGTCAGTGACGTTAATCTTTTTGTTGAACGCCAGCGGTTTTTTAAGCTCATTATTGATGTTGCTAATCAGCTGGCGTTTACCTTCATCCGTTGAGAGCGTTTCATACGTTTGCTGAGAAAGCAGCATAAACAATCGGCTGCGATATTCCGGCAGGAATTTCTCAAGCACCTGTACGGACGACGTATCGCCAAGTCGTACGGACAGACCAATGTAGAGCACGCGATCCGACTCGTGCTGCGTCGGGGTCAGGCTAACGGTAAAGGTATTCATCGACACGTATAACGGTTCAACTTGCTGTACCGCCGGGGCTTCGTGCTCACTTCTCGAATTGTTGTCCGTCTGCACGTGTGCATATTTCATCGACCAGAACAGATAGCCTGAAAAACCGCAGGCTGCGAGGGCAATCAGAAACATTAGTATTAACAGAAGCGAGCGCGACCCTCCGCGAGCCGCAGCATTTTTATTTTTGTTACCCATTACGTAAACCCAATAAAATAAGAGAGGCAGCAACCTGCCCCTCGATAAATACGGCGGACATTGTAGTCCATTTAATCAGCAGAATAATCAGGAGATAAAATTTCATTCCTGTCGGCAATTCAGCAATTCAGGCAAAAGTGTTAATGCCGTATATATTTCCTTGCGTCGATGTTAATAATTCCGCCACAGCGTCTTCATCCACGAACACGTTATCTGCGCCTTGAGCGGTATGCTGCTCTCCGGAAGGATGACGTCCCTGCTCGCCACCGCCAGTATGTGGTCGATCGGGGCTCACGCTCGCCTGGCCCAACTGAAGCCCGGTTTCCGCTAAAGCTGCCCGCAGGTGCGGTAGAGCAGTCTCCATCATCTGCCGCACCTGGGCATGTTCGCTGACGATATGGATCTGCGCCTGGTCCTGCTGCACGCGCAAAGAGATATGCAATGAGCCCAGCTCCTGAGGATGCAGGCGGATCTCCGCATTGTGCAAATTGTCGCGGCTGAACAGGGCAATATGTTGGCTCACCGACTGTTTCCATTCGGGCGACTCCAGCGGATAACGGACGTTGACCACCTGCTGTGAGACAGGCTGACTAACCAGTCGCGCCGTTGATGGCTCCATCACGACGCTCTGAACCGTGGGATCGCACGTAGCGTGCTGCGATGCGTCTCCCTGATGAGCCGTTAAGCCTGGCATCACGGCGCTGGCGTCCGGGGCTTTCCCCCCTAACGCCTGTGCCTGCATCTGGAGAGGGGTATCTTCGCGTCGGGCGGGCTTCAGCTTAATATCGTCAACAGGGATCGTTAAAGGCGCCTTTTCGCCAGCTACCTCTTCACGTGGCAGAGTCGCATCAGCAAGGGTCGAAGCCTCTGTAGCGCCCCTCGCCTGGCGGGTGACTATCTGCTGAAGCTGCCATTGCGGGCTTTCATCACCGGGAGAGGCGCTGATTCTGACCTCCGCCAGCGTGTCGTCACTCTCCCCCGGCTCAGCTACCGGCGGCAAAACCGGCTGCGGGAGAGGGTATCCTTCATGACTCAACAGCTGCGCCGGGACGTCCAGCCCAGGTAACAACAGTCCCATCTGCGCCAACCTGTCGTCGAGCGTGAGAGCAAAATCCTCGCCGATGAGTTTTCCTTTGCCTGCTCTCGTCGGCGCTCCGCCGGACAGCAGAGCCGTAATATCAATATTCATAGCCTTTCTCTTTTCTGTCCGGCACGCTGGGCGAATTCGTCCATCATTTTTTGCTCCTGGCGGCTCTGTGCCATAGCCAGTGCCGCTTCGCGGCGATCGATGAGCGTCTCAAACGCATTAAGGCGCTGCTTTTTCTTTAGCCACTTCTCTTTGACCCGATCCACGGCTTGTTCGCAGGTGGAAACATGTGATTCGTGCTGCTTCACCACCTGGTTAAGTGACAAAATGAAAGACTGTTGATTAACCAGATCCGCCATCGACATACCGCTGCCCAGCAGGCCCTGACGCAAAGATTGCTGATACTCGCGCTCATAGTGCTGAAGCTGTTCATGCTGGGCCACGGCTGCCATAAGCGTCTGCTGGACGCTGCCGAGGGCGCGAGTGGTCTCCGTAAGCTTTTCCTGAGCCATGTCACGCAGCATGACCATTGGATTATTCACTTTCACGTTTTATCCCGCCTGTTCAACGATGTCTGGGAAAAGTTGGCTCAGTGCGGCAATAGCCTCGTCGTAACCGCTCCGCTCGTGTATTGCCTGATGCAGGAAGGCTTCCAGCGCAGGATACTGGTCTATCGCTCTGTCGAGCAGCGGATCGCTGCCCTTCACGTAAGCGCCTACGCTGACCAGATCCCGGTTACGCTGGTAGGTCGACAACAGCTGCTTAAAACGCTGAACCTTGCGGTACTGGACATGCGGAATTAGCTCCGTCATCGCGCGGCTAATAGAGGCTTCAATATCAATAGCAGGATAATGGCCCGCCTCAGCCAGGCGACGAGAAAGCACGATATGGCCATCGAGGATCGCGCGCGCCGAATCGGCGATCGGATCCTGCTGATCGTCCCCTTCGGTCAGAACCGTATAAAAGGCGGTTATCGATCCGCCGCCGCGCATACCGTTACCCGCACGCTCTACCAGTGCGGGCAGACGCGCGAAGACGGACGGTGGATAACCTTTCGTTGCCGGCGGTTCACCGATAGCCAGCGCCACTTCACGCTGCGCCATGGCATAGCGCGTAAGAGAGTCCATTATCAGCAGGACATTCATCCCACGATCGCGGTAATCCTCAGCAATTCGGGTGGCGTAAACCGCACCCTGCATACGCAGGATCGGTGAGACGTCAGCAGGTGCGGCGATCACGACCGCGCGTGAGAGCCCCTCTTCGCCAAGAATGTTCTCGATAAAATCTTTTACTTCACGTCCGCGCTCGCCAATCAGCCCGACGACGATGACGTCGGCGGTGGTGAAACGGGCCATCATGCCGAGCAGCACCGACTTACCGACGCCCGAGCCGGCAAAAAGGCCCATACGCTGTCCCCTGCCAACCGTCAGCAGGCCATTTATTGCCCTCACGCCCACATCGAGCACGGACTTGATGGGATCGCGGTGAAGCGGGTTAAACGAGGGGGTAAACAGGCCGGCTACGGGTTTTCCCGCCGGTGGACGACCATCCAGGGGGCGGCCCTGAGCGTCAAGCACGCGCCCCAGCAGGTGTAACCCCACCGGCAGCTGTTTACCCGCTCCCTTATCGGCCTCTGGCGCGTACACGCGCGCGCCGGGAAGAATACCGTCAACATGTTCAAGCGGCATAAGATAGAGCGTCTGTCCGTTAAACCCGACCACCTCACACTCGACCGGTAAAATAGCCTGCCCGGTCTGACGTTCAACAATGCACAACGCGCCTATCGGCAGCTTCAGGCCAACGGCCTCCATCACCAGCCCGGTAGCACGCGTCAGCTTGCCGTACTGACGAAAGCGCGGGAGCTCTCCGAGCTTCTCTTCCACCCGATCCATGACCGAGAGCCAGTTTTTTAACTGCTGGCTCATTGGGACAATTCCTCTCGGGCGAGCTGACAGAGAGACTGCCAGCGCGTTTCCATGGTGGCGTCATACTCCACGTCCGGCGTGACCACACGACATCCCCCTGCGGCCAATTGGGGATCGCTTTGTAAGGACCACCCCATTGAGGAGAGCGTCTCACCGATCGCCTGGGAGACCATGGGCAGATCCTGCGGGTTCACATGCAGTTCTGTCGGGCCGTTGAGCAGGGTATCCTGCTTCATTAACTGGCGGATCTGCGCAAGCAGAGCATGGTTATCCGCCACGCTCAGGGTGCCGTACAGCTGCTGTACCGCCGTCAGCGCCAGCTGAACCAGACGTCCGGGAATAAGGCTATCGAGATTCGAAAGCGCAAGCTTGCACTGCGTCACCCATTCTCCAGCCTGGAGCAGTAAAGCCTGCCGTTCGTCACGAGCCTGTTCCAGCCCCTGCGCCAGACCCGCCTCACGCCCCTCCTTCAGCCCGGCCTCATAGCCTTCGCGACGGCCTTCCTCTTTGCCTTGCGCCAATCCCTGAGCAATACCCTGCTGCTCAGCCTGCTTACGCAGGCGTGCCAGCTCGGCCTTAAACTGCGCGTCAGAATGGCCGGTATCCTGCGTCTGCAACGGTACTTCAACCGTTTCGTTTAACAGATCCTCAGGCTGCCAGCTGCGCCACTGAGCGGCGCTATTGGCATCAAACGTAGGCATCGTCGCTGCCTCCAATGATGATTTCCCCTGTCTCCGCAAGGCGACGAACGATGTTCAGAATAGTCTTCTGCTCGGCTTCCACCTGTGACAAACGAACCGGGCCGCGCGATGCCAGATCTTCGGTCATCAGATCCGACTGACGGCGCGACATGTTACGGAAGAACTTGGCCCGCAGCGCTTCGTCTGCTCCTTTGAGGGCGATGATAAGGGTTTCACTTTCCACCTCCTGCAACAGACGCTGGATGCTGCGATCCTCGACATCCACCAGGTTTTCGAACAAGAACATTTCGTCGATAATTTTCTGTGCCAGCTCACTGTCGAAATCGCGAACCGCCTCAATGGCGGCCTCTTCCTGCTGGGATTTCATCAGGTTTAAAATCTCCGCAGCCGGGCGCACCCCACCCATTTTGCTGCGCTTAAGATTCTGACCGTGGAGCAGGCCGTTGAGTACCTCCGTCAGTTCCTGCAACGCGGCGGGCTGAACCCCGCCGAAGGTGGCGATACGCAGCATAATGTCGTTACGTTCACGATCGTCGAATTTGCTCAGGACGTCCGCCGCCTGGTTACGCTTTAAGTGGACCAGGATCGTGGCGATAATTTGCGGGTGTTCTTCACGAATCAGATCGAATACCGCCAGCGGATCCATAAAGTTGAGCGTTTCGATCCCGTTTCCACCCTGGTGGGTATCCAGCAAATCCTCAAGCAGCGTTGACGCACGCTCTTCACCCAGCGCCTTGACCAGCACGCTGCGCAGATACTCGTTCGTGTTAAGGCTCAGCGCGGCATACTCGCTTGAGTCATTTTTAAAGTCGCGCAGCACGGAGGCCATTTGATCGTGGGTAAACCCCGCCATGTTGACCATAGAACTGCTGATGGTCTTCACCTCATGCGCGTTTAGGTGCTTAAAGACTTCGGCGGCCAGGACATCGCCCAGCGTCAACATAACGATGGCGCTTTTCTCTGCGGCATTCATGATTTGAGCTCCTGATTCATCCACTGACGAATAACCAGCGCAATAACCCGCGGCTCTTGTTCCGCCAGTTCGCGCAGCTGCTGACTGTTAAGTTCCGTATCCACACGCTGCTGAGCGCGGTCACGCGCATCCTTTTCGGACGCTTTCTTGCGGGCGGCCAGCTCTTCCTGACGCGCCTCTTTTTCCATTTCCATGCGGCGCAGGCTGGTTTCCTGATGGCGGATCCAGGCCGGATGAACAAGCTTACGCCACATAAACCAGGCGATAATCGCAATAACCAGATAACGCGCAATCGCCATCATCAACTGATAAAACTTATCCTGTTTCCAGAATGGCGGGAGTTCCTCTTCCTCAACCCCGTTAAACGGCGAGTTCAAAATATTGACGCTATCGCCGCGTGAGGCCGTATAGCCGACAGCCTCTTTAACCAGAGCATTAATACGGTTCAGTTCAGCCTCACTCAGCGGACCCGGCTTGCCCTCAGCGCCTTGCGGCAGATGGTTTATCACCACCGCGACTGAAAGACGATCGATGCGCCCCATGGCATTTTTAATGTGGGTTAGCGTGCGATCGACCTCAAAATTGGTGGTCTCATCGTTGTGATTGTTGTAGGGCTGTGAACGGTCATTTCCGGTACCAGCGGTACTGGTTTGAGCGGCAGGCTTGTCAAGCGGCTGCGTAAGTGGCGCAGTGGCAGGCGCTGGCGGCTGATTCGTCAGCGCGCCCGGTACGCCGCCATTGCCGCGTCCATTACCCTGCTCAGACTGGCTCGTCTGGCGGCTTCGAATCACCATTTTTTGCGGATCGGCGTTGGGCTGATACTGCTCCTGCGTCTGCTCCTGCTGGGTAAAATCAATCTGCGCCGTGACCTGGGCGCGAATATTTTTGCTGCCCACCAGCGGCGCCAGGATTCGCTGGATGCGCTGCTGGTAATCACTTTCGATCTCACTGGTGTACTTCAGCTGTGACGTTTGCAGGCCGCGCAAACCACTTTGGGTGAGCAGCTCACCCCGCTGATCGACGATAGTGACATTTTCTGCCGTCAGCCCCGTCACGGCGCTGGAAATCAGATGGGTAATGGCAATGACCTGTCCTTCATCCAGGGTACGCCCCTGAATCAGGTTGACGGTAACGGAAGCCGTTGGCTGTTTTTGCTCACGCACAAACATCGTCTGCTTGGGTGTGGCAAGATGAACGCGCGCCGATCTGATCGGCCCCAGGTTTTCAATGGTACGCGCCAGCTCTCCCTCAAGCGCCCGCTGATAATTAACCTGTTCGCTAAACTGGCTAATACCAAACTTTTCCTTATCCAGCAGTTCAAACCCTACGGAGCCGCCTTTTGGCAACCCCTGTTGGGCCAGCTTCATACGCACTTCATGGACCTGCCCTTCAGGAACCAGAATAGCGCCACCCGGCGCGTCGATGCGGTAAGGGACATTCATCTGCGACAGCTGGGCAACAATGGCCCCACCGTCTTCATCACTGATATTGCTAAACAACACGCGATAGCCTGGCTCTTTTGCCCAGAACATAAGCGCAATTAATACCGATACGGCAGCCGCGGCGCAAATGACCAGCGATAGCTTCGGGCTGGCGCGAAGCCATGACAGAGCCGATTTAATTCGGTCAGCCGGATTATTCGTTAAATCATTTAATGTGGCACTCATGCCGTGATCCTGTAAGAAATAGCACGCACAATAATGCGCGTCAGCGCCTGTGATATCGCAGGGCTGATAACGACGATTTCAAATTAAGAGAAATTTTCAGGCGGGCATTATCGTCTGAAAGGCCGATTTTTTAAGGATAAATAAGCTTAAAGTAATGTTCGCTTATTGGATTTTATGGCCATTTTGCCTACGTGTTAAACTATCAACGTTTAAAAGATATGTAATAAATGTGTGCTTTTCCCTTATTAATTCAGGAAGTCAACAATGTCAGCAACTTTAATGCGTGGCGTACTCGATCAAATTAACACTCAGTCACAGCAAATAGCCGGCATGAGCCGAAACCAGCCTGCCGCGCTGAAAAACACGCCGTCGTTCTCTGACATTTTATTCAATAGTATCAATGAAATTAATGAAACTCAGGTTAACGCGAAAGAAATGACGCAGCAGTGGATGTCTGGCAGTAGCGATATTGGATTAAATGACGTAATGCTGGCAATGCAGAAGTCCTCAATTTCTTTTAGCTTCGGTGTGCAAGCGCGCAATAAAATGCTCAGTGCCTACCAGGAAATCATGAATACCCCGGTATAAGGCCTCGCCCTGTCTATGAGTGAATTTAAAGACATTCCCGTGCGCTTATCGCCAAATAAGCTTACGTTATCCGATTCTGAATTACAGCGTATTGGGCAACTGATCTATCGCCGCGCCGGGATTGTAGTCAACGCACAAAAACGAGAGATGATTTTTAATCGTTTATCACGGCGGCTACGGGCGCTGGGGATTGACACATTTCTTGAGTACATCAGCATTCTGGAATCCCACAGCGAGCATCCGGAATGGCAGAACTTTGTCAACGCGCTGACAACCAATCTGACCTCTTTCTTTCGCGAAACCTACCACTTCCCGGTGCTCGCAGAACACGCCCGTCAGCGGCCCAACGGCTACCGCGTCTGGTGTACCGCCGCTTCCACCGGGGAAGAACCTTGCTCCATCGCCATGACGCTGGACGAGACTCTGGGGAGCGCGACGGGAGGGCCACGCGTCTGGGCCTCTGACATCGATACCGAGGTGCTGGCCAAAGCGGAGGCAGGGGTATACCGCATGTCCGACCTACACTCGCTGACCCTGGTGCAAAAACGCCACTATTTTTTGCGCGGCTCGGGTGAGAACAGCGATCGGGTGAAGGTAAAGCCAGAACTGCTGGCCGCTATTCACTATCAGCGGCTCAACTTGCTGGACAACAGCTGGCCGCTGCCCGGACCGTTTGACGCCATCTTTTGCCGCAACGTGATGATCTATTTCGATGCGCCGACGCAGAAGCGTCTGCTTGAGCGCTTTGCCCGCATGCTGAAGCCAGACGGCCTGCTGTTTGTTGGTCACTCTGAACATTTTAATCATCCGCACATTCCACTCAGGCTTCGCGGCCAGTCGGTGTATGAACTTACGGAGGCCTTACGGTGAAACGGATACGGGTGCTGACAGTTGATGATTCTGCGCTCATGCGCAACATCCTGAGCGCAGTGATCAATCAACAGCCAGATATGGAGATGGTCGGCACCGCGCCAGACCCGCTGATCGCACGCGAGATGATTAAGCAGTTGAACCCCGACGTGCTGACGCTGGATATCGACATGCCGAAAATGGATGGGCTGGAGTTTCTCTCCCGTTTGATGCGCCTTCGTCCAATGCCGGTGGTGATGATCTCCTCGATGACCACCCGAGGCTCGAAGGCGACAATGGCCGCGCTGGAACACGGCGCCGTCGATTTTCTGGCCAAACCCGATCAGCGTATCGCCGGAAATCTGGAACTGTGGGGTGTGCAGGTCGCAGAGAAGATCCGCATTGCCGCGAAGGCAAAACTGGGACGTCAGGCTGAAGTGGCCTCGCCGATACTGCGGGGCATTACCGTGGATCCACAAAGCATTGTGGCGATTGGCTCCTCGACCGGCGGGACGGAGGCGCTGCGCCAGGTATTAACGCCGCTGCCAGCCAGCGTCCCCGGTATCGTCATCGCCCAGCATATGCCTGCTGGATTTACCCGCTCCTTCGCCCAGCGTCTTGATTCACTTTGCCAGATAAAGGTGCATGAAGCGGATGACGGCGAACCGGTACTTCCGGGTACGGCATTGATCGCCCCCGGCGATAAGCATATGGAGATCGTCCGTCACGGAAAAGGGTACGCCGTCAGGCTGACCGACGCGCCCCCCGTCAACCGTCATCGCCCGTCTGTAGACGTTCTCTTTAACTCCGTTGCACAGCTGGTGGGCGCACATGCCAGCGCCGCCATCCTTACCGGAATGGGAGCCGACGGCGCACGTGGGTTGCTGGCGTTGCGGGAGTCGGGGGCGTTTACCCTCGCTCAGAGCGAAGCGAGCTGCGTGGTGTTCGGTATGCCTCGCGAAGCGATTGCCCTTGGCGCTGCCCGAGAAATCGTCGATCTCAATAAAATTAGCCAGCGTCTGCTGGAAAGTTTCAGCCATAAACCACGACGTTCAGGAGAGAACACACATGTCGGATAAAAACCTGCGTTTTTTGGTGGTGGACGATTTTGCCACCATGAGACGTATCGTACGTAACCTGCTTCAGGATCTGGGCTATTCAAATATTGAAGAGGCGGAAGATGGCCAGGACGCGCTGAACAAGCTGCGCGCCGGTGAGTTTGATTTCGTTGTGAGCGACTGGAATATGCCCAACCTTGATGGCCTTGAGCTGCTGAAAACCATTCGCCTCGACCCGGCGATGTCAAAGCTGCCGGTACTGATGGTTACTGCGGAAGCAAAGCGCGAAAACATTATCGCCGCCGCGCAGGCGGGTGCCAACGGTTACATCGTTAAACCGTTTACTGCCGCCACGCTGGAAGAAAAGCTTGGCAAAATTTTTGAAAAACTCGGGTGAATACTATGACCACTCAGCCTGGCGAGATCGCGGAACCGCCAAAGGATCTCTTTTTGCGTATCGGTCAATTAACCCGGCTGCTGCGCGACAGTATGGCAAATCTTGGCCTGGAGCAGGCCATTAAAGAAGTCGCGGACGCGTTCCCCAACACGCGTGACCGTCTCAACTACGTTGTTGGCAAAACGTCTCAGGCCGCCGATCGCGCGCTGACGGCCGTCGAGGTGGCACGACCGCTCCAGGAAAGATTAGGTGAAAATGCCGGTAAGCTTACTGAACGGTGGGACGCCTGGTTTGAAGAGCCACAGCCGCTTGACGAGGCGCGAGAACTGGTGAAAGAGACACGTACCTTTCTGCTGGACGTGCCGGCCACCGCTCAGCAAACCAACCAACAGCTCACCGAAATAATGATGGCGCAAGACTTCCAGGATCTCACCGGCCAGGTGCTACAAAGCCTGATGCAGGTGATTCAGACCGTCGAAACCGAGCTGATCAGCGTGCTGGTTGAAAACATGCGCGAACGTGACGCGGGTATCGAACAGAGCGGTGACGCCCATCTCAAGAACGGCCCGCAGATTGATACCAGCGTCGCCGGGATTGTCGCCTCTCAGGAACAGGTGGATGACCTGCTGGAGTCGCTGGGCTTTTGATGACCCCAGGCCAACACTATGTCTGAAGAGAGCGAGAGCGACAAAACAGAAGACCCCACACCCCACCGAAAACAGAAAGCGCGGGAGGAAGGTCAGGTTCCGCGTTCGCGCGAGCTGACCACCCTTGCCATGCTTCTGGTGGGCTGGGGGCTTATCGTCGGCGCAGGTAGCCATCTGGCGACGCAGCTTGAATCTATTCTGCACAACGGGCTGACCTTTGATCGACTGCTGATCCGCGACCCGCAGAATATGTTACATCGTGCAGCCTCGCTGTTGAGCATGGCTTTTCTCGCCATTCTGCCCTTCGCCGGCGGGCTGTACGTGACCGCAATAACGGCACCGTCGATTATCGGCGGCCTGAACGCAAGCAGTAAGGCGCTAAAGGTTAATCTTAAAAAACTTAATCCCGTCACCGGTATCAAGCGTCTTTTCTCTGCCCAAATGGTATCAGAGATGATCAAAAGCATCCTCAAGGTGCTGTTGGCCGCCACGGGGGGAGGACTGTTTTTACTGCTCAATAAAAGCAGGTTCATCAATCTAATGTATGAACCGTTGGGCGGCGCGCTAAACGACATCAGCAACCTGCTGATTGGCTGCATGCTGTACGTGATTTTGTCACTGATCCCCATGGTGGCCTTCGACGTGATTTATCAGCTCTGGAGCAACTTTAAGAAGCTGAGAATGAGCCGCCAGGAGATAAAGGATGAATTTAAAAACCAGGAAGGTGACCCGCACATTAAGGGTCGCGTCAGGCAGATTCAGCGCCAGATGGCACAAAGCCGCATGATGGCCGAGGTGCCCACCGCCGATGTGGTCGTCAACAACCCGACCCACTATTCCGTGGCGCTGAAGTATCAGGAAGGCACCATGGGCGCACCGATCGTCGTCGCAAGCGGCAGTGGACTTATTGCCCTGCGCATCCGCGAGATGGCTGAAGAAAATCGGGTTCCGATGCTGGAAGCGCCACCGCTGGCGCGTGCGCTTTACCGGCACTGCGAGCCGGGTCAGCCGGTGCCCGGTGAATTATATAACGCTGTTGCCGAAGTCCTGGCCTGGGTATATAGCCTGCGCCGGTGGCGTAAAGGCTTTGGCTTGCGCCCAACAGAACCTAAAGATTTGCCGGTTCCCCCGGCGCTCGATTTTGCACAAGAGAGTAAAGAGTAATGGCTAATATCGCCACCAAATTACGTTTGCCCGGCATCAAGGAGACCCAGTGGCAGGTACTGGCCGGTCCAGTCCTGATCATGACGATCCTTGCGATGATGATCCTGCCGCTGCCAACCTTCGTGTTGGACTTGCTGTTTACCTTTAATATTGTACTGGCGATCATGATCCTTCTGGTCGCCATGTTTACCCAGAATACGCTGGAGTTTTCCGCCTTCCCGACGGTACTGCTCTTCTCAACGCTGCTTCGCCTGGCGCTAAACGTCGCCTCAACGCGCGTTATCCTGATGCACGGCCATAACGGCGCTGACGCCGCGGGCCAGGTTATCGAGGCGTTCGGCCACTTCCTGGTAGGCGGCAACTTTGCCATCGGCATTGTCGTCTTTATCATATTGATAATTATAAACTTTATGGTCATCACCAAGGGGGCCGGGCGTATTGCAGAAGTGGGTGCCCGCTTTACCCTTGACGGTATGCCCGGTAAACAAATGGCAATCGATGCCGACCTGAACGCCGGTCTGATCGGCGAGGAGGAGGCCAAACGCCGTCGAAAAGAGGTGACTCAGGAGGCAGATTTTTACGGCTCCATGGACGGTGCGAGCAAATTTGTGCGTGGCGATGCCATCGCAGGCCTGCTGATCATGGCAATAAACATTATCGGTGGCCTGATTATCGGCGTAATGCAGCATGATATGACCCTCAGCGCAGCGGGAGAAGCCTACACGCTGTTGACCATCGGTGACGGCCTGGTTGCGCAGATCCCTGGTCTTGTGATCTCCACCGCGGCAGGTGTCGTTGTAACGCGTGTGGTCAACGAGCAGGACGTAGGCGAGCAGATGGTCGGCCAGCTGTTTACCTCGCCTCGCGTGCTTGCCCTCTCTGCGGCCGTAATTGGTTTGCTGGGGCTAATCCCAGGCATGCCCAATCTGGTCTTTTTACTCTTTACCTCCTCACTTTTAGGCATTGCATGGTGGCTGCGGGGCCAGGAAGGTAAGGCGAAAAAAACGGGCGCCGCCCCCTCCGCCCCTACCCGAGCTGAAGCTGACGTGGCGCAGGTTAATGAAGCGACATGGTCTGACGTACAGATGGAAGATGTACTGGGGCTGGAGGTTGGCTATCGACTGATCCCTATGGTCGATCATGAACAGCAGGGCCAGCTGTTAACCCGCGTACGGGGTATTCGTAAGAAGTTCGCGCAGCAGATGGGCTTTCTGCCGCCAGCAGTTCATATTCGCGATAATCTCGACCTGCCGCCGACTCACTATCGTATTCTGCTAAAAGGGGTGACGATTGGTAAAGGCGAGGTCCAGCCCGATCGCTGGATGGCGATCGATCCAGGCTGTGCAGAGGGAGAAGTGCCCGGTACGCCCTGTAAAGAACCAACCTTTGGACTTCCCGCTCTATGGATCGATGAAGTCCATCGCGAGCTGGCGCAGACGCTGGGCTATACCGTAGTCGATCCATGTTCCGTCGTCGCTACGCACCTGAACCACCTTATCAGCACCCACACGGACGAACTTTTCGGTCGCCAGGAGGCGCAGCAGCTGCTTGACCAGCTCACCAAACAGTCGCCGAAGCTGATAGAGGATTTGATCCCCGGGGTAATCAGCCTGACCACGCTGCACAAAGTACTGCAAAATCTGCTCTCCGAGCGCGTGCCGATCCGCGATATGCGGACCATCATCGACACGCTGGCTGAGTATGCCACTCCTCAGTCTGACGCTGACGAGCTGACGGCCCGCGTGCGCGCTCGCCTCTCCCGGGCGATTACGCAGCAGTGGTTCCCTGGCGACGACGATATCCAAATAATCGGCCTTGATATGTCACTTGAGCAGTTGCTGGTACAGGCAACCCAGAGCGGAAGCGCTATCGAGCCGGGAATTGCCGAGAATTTAATGAAACAGACCGAGCAGGCGTTGCAGCATCAGGAAGCGCTGGGTGCGCCGCCGGTTCTGCTGGTGAACCCGGCGCTGCGTTTGATGCTGTCCCGCTATCTTCGTCGCATCTTCCCTCAGCTTGCAGTGCTCTCCAGCCAGGAGATAAACACTCAGCGCAACGTGAGAATGACGTATCTCATTGGAGGTAAATCGTGATAAGAGCCGCCTTGCTTGTTCTGCTGCTTGCGCCACCGGCGTTTGCTGCGGACGGTTCATGGAGCAGCCATAGTTTTGGCGGCACGCTGTCGCGCGGCAAGCAGGTACTGAAAAGTCGTCCAGTTCAGCCCGCCGCGCCCCTTCCGAAAGGGGTTACGCCGACGCATCTGCTGTGGAAGATTACACCGGACGGCCCCACGCCGCCGGGCTTTCGCATTCGCGTCTGTAACAACCTGCGCTGTCTGATGCTCAGGGAACTGGCGGGCGAAATCCCGTTGCCAGCGGGTTTCCCGGCCGCGGGCCCCTTTCGCTTTGAGTATCAGTCGGTAGCGCGCGGCGAAATGACGCCGCCGCTGACAATACTGAAAAATGAAATCACAATAAGGTATCGCGGCAAGGGGCCATCGGCGCCTTAAGAGAGGTTCTGACAAACGGTACCGCTCTGGCGATATCCTGCCTTAAACCTCAGCACCTCATTTATCCCGCCCAGCGCCCCCTCACATGCCAGCGCCAGCGTCATCAGCATCGTCTCATCCTCCTGCGCCGATAACATCTCCATCCCTACCGGCAGCCCGATACGGCTTACGCCACAGGGCAACGTAATGGCAGGCAGGCCGCTGATGGCGGCCAGTTCCGGCGCGCAGCCTGGCGGCATCTTCGCCATACTTTCTGGTAATCGTTGTACGGTGGGATACACAAATCCGTCGATGCGCTGCACCTCCGCCACCTGGCAAAGGTTCTGCCGCAACAGGCGCTGAAAGCGACGCCCCGCCAGCCAGAGCGGGGTTTTCAGCGTGTTACTCGCCAGCATCTGACGTAGAAACGGCGCAAACTCTGGCAGGAAAGCGCCGGAGTCCACAATGCTTGTCAGTCCGGAGGGAGCGCCAGGCTGTTTGCTAAGCCAGTCGTCAATCGCCACGCGAAATTCATACAGACTGAGGCAGGTGGCCTGCCTCACCTCTTCAAGGAAGGGGAGTGAAACCTCCACCAGCGTCGCTCCGGCACGGCGCAACGTGTGCAGCGCCGACTGCCAGACCTCCAGCTGTACCTCATCCTCTCCCTGTAACGCGGTCACCACGCCAAAGCGAACGCCTTTCAGCGAACGCACAGGAAGCGCAACCGGCGGCAGGCCATGGATCACCGCATGCAGCAAGGCGGCATCCTCAACGCTATGTACCATTGGCCCAACGGTATCTTTGCTGGGTGAGAGCGGCGCCACGCCGTCCAGCTGTGAACGGCGAAAGGCAGGCCGTAGCCCCACCAGCCCGGTATAGCTACAGGGAATGCGGATAGAGCCGCCGGTATCGGTACCCAATGCGCCATCCGCCATTCCAGCCGCCACCGCCGCGGCGCATCCTCCGCTGGAACCTCCGGCGGTGAGTGTCGGGCAAAGTGGATTCGCCACATCACCCCCCAGCGAGCTACGCGAGCGCACATCGAACGCGAACTCGGACATATTGGCCCTGGCAAGAATAATCGCCCCCGCTCTGCGCAATCGCTGCACGACCCGAGCATCCGCTGTCGCGTTAAGTGAGGCCAGCGCACGGCAGCCAAGGGTGATCGGCATCGGCGCGCAGGCAATATTATCTTTGACGATCAGCGGCACGCCGTGCAGGGGGCCGATCGGCTCTCCACGCCGACGCTGCTGCTGATGCTGTTCCGCCTGAAACATGGCGTCAGGGTTAACCCCGAGGATCGCGTTGAGCGCCCGGTGCTGCTGTATGACGTCGAGACGGCGGGCAATTTCCTCCGGACAGTCGTCTGGCGGTATCAGGCGCTTCATAGTCTCAGGCTCCCCGTGCTGAAAACCGGGCAGAAGGCTGCCCGGGATACGTTTTAGTCCCGCATGCCGGTAGTAATGGCATCAATGTCCTGCGGACGCAGACGAATTTCCGCCGCCCGTCGGTGCCCCTGCATCCCCTCGGTACGGCTCTGGCGGATCGCCGGTTCTGCGATTGCCGGGATACCCTGCTCGTCAATCCACTGATGGGTACAGATTTTGACGTATGCCCCTACCCACAGACCGCCGGTATAGCGTGCCGCCGCCATCGTCGGTAACGTATGGTTGGTGCCGCAGCATTTATCGGAGAACACCACGCTGGCGTTCTGACCAATAAACAGCGAGCCATAGTTGCGGATCTTCGCTGCCGTCGCGTGCGGATCGCGGGTATGCACCTGCAAATGCTCCGTCGCCATATGGTCAGCAAACGCAATCAGCTGCGCTTCATCTTCGCAGAGCACAATCTCACCCTGCCGACGCCACGCCTCGCCCGCCGTGGCGGCCGTTGGCAGAGTCGCAAGCTGACGCTCAACCTCCGCCAGGGTACGCTCAGCGATATCCCGGCTGGTTGTCGCCAGCCCGACGCGGGTATGAATATCGTGCTCTGCCTGCGCCAGCATATCGGCGGCCAGAATGCGCGGATCGGCGCTGTCGTCGGCGATAGTAAAAATCTCGCTCGGCCCGGCGAGGGCATCAATGCCGACTCGACCAAACACCTGGCGTTTCGCTTCGTTAACGAAGGCGTTGCCTGGCCCAACGATTTTGTCCACTGACGGAATACTCTCCGTTCCCCAGGCCATAGCCGCAATGGCCTGCGCGCCGCCAACTTTGAAAATGCGGTGCGCGCCCGCCAGATGGCAAACGGCAATCATCGCCGGATGCGCGCCCGGGGGCAGACAGGCGATAATCTGTTCACAGCCCGCCACCGTCGCAGGAACAATCGACATCACGGGTGCGGAGAGAATCGGATACCGTCCGCCCGGCACGTAGCAGCCCACCGTCTGCACCGGGATGATCCGGTGACCGAGATGCACGCCAGGCAGCGTCTCTACCTCCAGCGGCAGCATGGTCGCCAGCTGCGCCTGCGCAAAACGACGCACCTGATTAATGGCAAACTCACTGTCGCGGCGCGTCTGGGCATCCATCCCCTCCAGTGCTTCGGCAATCTCCTGCTCGCTCACCTCAAACTGCGCCGGTACGACATGATCAAACTGCTGCGAAAAGGCTCTTAGCGCCGTATCGCCCTCGGTTTTCACGCGCTCGATAATGGCGCTGACCTTCTCCGTCAGGGAACGATCGGCCTGCGCATCCTGCCCCTGCGGGCGCTTAATCCAGCTCACCTGATTTAACATTTACGCGTCCTCCATCTGGCCGAGTTTGATCTGCGCCAGCAGCGCCAGATGGTCATAAACCACCCACTCATCAACAATTTTTCCGTTGACGATGTGGTAGTGCGACATGCCCATCACGAACAGTCGTTCTCCGGTCGGCTTGCCGAGTTCGCCGTAACCCAGGTGATGTCCTTCGATAATCCAGCGTACGGCCACTTTGACGCCGCCTTCATCGCACGGGTTGGAACAAATATGCTGCGGCAGCCACGCGCCGTCAGGGATCATCCCCACCAGCGCCAGCGTCTGATGGGTTACCGCCGCGGTGCCGTACAGCTCTTTCATCAGCGGACCGTGCCACTGTACGTTAGGCGCATACACTTCTTTGATCTTGCCAAACATCCGGCGGTTGTAGATCTCATGCAGCCAGCGCAGGCACTGCTCCTCCGTATCGGTGTGCGCAATGGAAACATCGCACTCCATCTCCGGCGGATATTGCCCCAGCATGCGGCCGTTTTCGCCGATGTCCATCACGCGGAAGCCTTTATCGAACTGCTCCTTTGCCATATTAAATGCGATTTGATCGGTATTCAGGCCAAGCTGTTTCATCAGTGACATATTGTCGCTGACTACCCACTCCCGATAAATTTTATTCTCGTGGATCATGCAATCCGCCACGGTACGCGTCACAAACGTACGGTTCGTCGGTTTGCCTAAATGGCTGTACTGTGTATGCCGCCCGCTTCCCGTCACCAGGTGAGAGGTATAAAAACCGTCAACATCATTTCCGTTCCAGATAACCTGGGTTGCCATTCCGCGCCGTTCCGGGAAGGCAATTAAGCGTTGCAGCGTATCCTGCACCACCTGTTCGCGGTTATAGAGTGTCCCCAGCGCGTTATACAGCACGCAGTTATGGGTATAGTGAGAATAAATTAAGCCGACATCGCGCTCGTCCCATATTTTATGGGTGCAGCGAACGATATAATCGACAATATCGGTATAGCAGTCATCAAAGCCGCGTAATGATTGCACGCGCGGTCTTTTTTCCGGTACCAGATCGACAAAATCACGACGCTCCACCTGTAATACAGGTTCCTCTTTCAGCGATTTCACGCTGCTTTTTTCGGGTACGGCTGGTGCTTTATTTGTTGCTTCGGTGGAAGACATATAAACTCCTGCTCTGTTTTCAGACAATAAGAACCCGCACCCGTAAGTGAGGGTGAATCAAACACGGTTATTTTTTGCAGCCGGAATAAGGGGGCTGCCGCCCCATTAATTAAATATTTGCGACCAAATCGCTAATTCATCGATCCCCAGATATTCACGGAAAATTAAACCATCACGTAATTCAAGCTGGCTGATACCGGTAATTGATATGGGTTTACGGGTCGGCGCACCAAATTTGCCGTAACCGTCATGCCAGGTTAACAACGACCAGCGCAATGAAAGTCGAATCGGCTCATTAGGATCTTTACGCACAATCAGGTGATGAAGCTGCGTTTCGCTGTCGGCAAATGAAGCGCGATAACCGGAAAGCTGTGCGCCAATTTCCTGTTCGCCGGTGCAGAGGCAGTGCCCCGGCGCGTACAGCGTCGCCGCCGGGTGATAGAGACCGGGCACCACGCCGCTGTTACCGCCCGCCCACATCGTTAAGTAGCGCTCAACGACCCCGGCCAGCGCCCCTTCCACGTCGTCGCCCTCAGGCCCACCCGCCCAGCGGGCGTCCAGCGTCTCAGCAGACACAGATTCCAGCCCAAGCTGCTGGCGCATGGTCGCCAGGTTAAAAGCAAAGTCGCGGACATCCAGCCCCAGTTGCGCCACAATCGCGGCACGATCCTGAAGCAGCCACTCCTGGCGTACGGCACCATCAACACAGATGCGATCGGCCCAGGTGCGGACCCAGACATTTTTCCCGGTCGGCGGGCCAAAAAATCCCTCCCCCTGGTGCTGAATGCGGGCTACGGTACGCTGCGCCGCATAGTACTCGTCCCCCGGGTTCTGGCTGCACAGAATATCCTCCGTCAGCACCGCTCGCTGCGGGAAGCTGTGCATCGCCTCAAGCGTCAGGCGCATAAACTGGGAAAGCTCATGCAGCTGTTTTTCGGGGGTAGTGAAAACCACCGGCGTGGCGTAAAAATCCGCCAGCTGGCCGATATCTTTCTGCTCCCACACCACGTGCGTCAGCGTCAAAATGAACTGCTGGATAGAGTCGAATTGAGGGCTGAAGCCCCGCAATCTGGTCATGTGCGCTCCTTAGACTGGAATAGCGTTAAACCATTGGTTTCGATAACGCCGCTGCGTGGGCGACGCGCCGAGTGGCGTATCACCAGCGTACCGGGCACCGTAATCTGTTCAGGCTCTATGGTTCCGCTGTCAATTTGCTTCATTAACAGTTCCACCGTGGCATCCACCATCGCGCCGACCGGCTGCGACGCCGAGGTCAACGCATAAGAGGGCCAGCCGGAAGGGCCGATGTCGTCATAGCCGACAACGGAGACCTCCTCCGGAATGCGCAAACCAAACTCATAGCGCGCCACATCCATTACCGTGACGGCCATATGATCGTTGGCGACAAAGACCGCATCCGGCGCTGGCGACGTCGAAAACAGGGTATAGGCTGCCCGGGTGGTTTGCTGAGCGTCGTAATTCCCGTGCACCACCCGGACATCGGTGATGCCATGTTCTTCCAGCGTGGAAATGAACCCGCGCTGGCGGGCGATATTGACCGGGGAATCGGCCACGCCGCCCACGTAGGCAAAACGCTTGTGCTCCCCCGCCAGCAGAAACTCGGCAATCTGCCGCGCGGCCGCTTCGTTATTACTGTTGACGCTGGAGGCCATGCCACTCTCTTCGCTGCGGTTAAACAGCACTACCGGGATCCCGGCGGCAAGGCACTCCTCGGATAACTCCAGCGACAGCGTCACCGAGGCCAGCACAATGCCATCCACCCGGTACTGCATAATCTGGTCAAAAATACGGTCTACGTTACCTTCCCGATCGCCAACGAACAGCAGCAGGTGATAGTTCAGCGTATCCAGCTTTTGCGCCAGCGCCTCCAGCACCTGCGAGTAAAAGGGGTTATCAAAGTAAGAAATGACGACACCGATAATGCGCGAACGAGCCGTGTTGAGCGAACGGGCGATCGCATTCGGGCGATAGCCCAGCTCGCGCGCTGCCTTCAGCACTTTTTCACGCGTTGCCGGTGAAATGCTGGCCCCCGGCGTGAATGTTCGCGACACCGCAGATTGCGATACCCCCGCCAGCTGAGCGACCTGTTGGGATGTGACTGCTGCAAAAGTCTTACGTTTCATTACCCCTGATTCCTTATCAACGTCCTGCCCATTTGCGCGTGCTTCAAACGCCTCAGCAAGTGGGTGTTTTTTATACTTACACCACCTTTGCATGCGTATGCAACACAAAAAATTAAAATTCTCACAACAAGATCGAGATCACTTTACAAACATGAAACCTTTTCGTAACTTCAAATCTTGAATACGTATGCAAAGAGTTTTCATACCGTCAATGGTACCGGAGAGAACAGGAGTCGCCCAAAGGATTGAACCGGTAAACGTCGTCCCTGACTGGTTATAACCCATTAATTCTTAAGAGGTTCAAAACCATGTTTCAAGCACTGTTACGCCGTCGGGAAGCCCGGCTCTTTTTCATCATCAGCATCCTGTTCTTTATCTGCATTCATAGCATTGATGCATTCCTGGCCCCCATGATGATCAACCAGGGCATTGAACCACAGATCATGGGCATCATCATGGGCGCGTCCGGTCTGGCAACCCTTCTGATACGCTTCCCGTTAGGCATTATTTCCGACGTGGTTAAAAGCCGCAGGATCTTCATCCAGATTGGCCTGCTGCTGCCAATTATCGCCTGGCCGATTGCCTGGCTTGAACCCAACGCCATTACGCTGTATCTGGCGAAAGCGGCAGACGGTGTCACGGCGGCGACCTGGGTGCTGTACAACATCCTGTTCATGCGTTACTTCGGTCGCAACGAAGCGCCTGCCGCCGTCGCGCTGCTGGCGCTGGCAGGGCCCATCGGCGTGTTTCTCGGTAACTGTATTGGCGCGGTGCTGATTCACTATTTCGCCAATAACATCGCCTTTTTTGTCTCCTGCATCTCCGCCCTGGTGGCGTTATTCCTGACGACCCGCATTCAGGACGTGCACGACCCGGTTCAGGCCCCCACGCTTAAAGCCTGCATTACCGGCGCGCGCCAGCAGCTGGCCGACCGTTCCGTCTGGCTGATTGGCATCCTGGCGACCGTCGTCATTCTGGTGCCCTTCGCCACCCGCGACACGCTGACGCCGGTCTATGCCGAGCAGCTTGGCGCCCGGGCGGGGATCCTCGCGCTGCTGGGTAACATTCACCTTCTTTTTTACGGGCTGGCCATCGCCCTGTGCAGCTCGGTGTTTTATCAGCGCCTTGGGCTGGTAAAAACCGCCGTGCTCGGCATCGTTTTACAGGTGATCTCCACTTTCGGCATTCCCTTTACCAGCAATATGTATGTGATTTACCTGTGGCAGGCGCTGGCGGGGTTCTCGTTCGGTATGGCCTTTGCCGCATTCATGTCGCTCAGCGTAGTGAATACCTCGTCTGATGAACAATCCACGCGAATGGGACTATTCCAGACCATTTATTCCTGCGGCATGTTTGTCGGGCCGGTAATGATGGGCGTAATGATGCAACATATTAACCTGTCGTCCGGTTATATATTGATTGCTGCCCTTTCTGTTGTGGCCGCTATTGCCACGCCGCTGTCCGCTCGATGGGTATATGCCCGTAAAACGCAAACCTCAGCCCAATTATTAAAAAACGGTGCGTACGCTGCCGCGCCGGATCAATAACCCGTTCTGAAGTAAACACCCTTTCCCGGCTCGCCGGGAGGACAACTGACATCTGAAAAAGGTAAGGAGAAGCGAGTGTCCTGGAAATTAAAAACCGGTAAATCTACCGAAGAGCGCCAGCAAGCCAACCAGCAAATAAGAGAAACGGTTGAACAAATACTTGCGGATATTGAAAAACGCGGAAATAAAGCCATTCGCGAATTATCCATTAAATTCGATCGTTATGACCGTCAGGATTATCGTCTGACGTCCGCGGAGATTGACCGCTGCATAAAACAGTTAAGCCGCCAGGATATTCAGGATATTGAATTTGCCCAACAGCAGGTGGCGAATTTTGCCCGCGCGCAGAAAGAATGTCTGCGGGACCTGGAAATTGAAACGCGTCCCGGGGTGATCCTCGGACATAAAAATATTCCGATTAACGCCGTAGGATGTTACGTGCCTGGCGGAAAATATCCCCTGCTCGCCTCCGCGCACATGTCGATCATCACTGCCAGCGTGGCGGGGTGTTCAAGAATCATCAGCTGTGCCCCGCCGTTTAACGGTCAGCCCGCCCCGGCGATTGTCGCGGCGCAAAAAATGGCTGGCGCAACGGAAATCTATGCCCTTGGCGGCATTCAGGCGATAGGCGCCATGGCGCTGGGCACGGACTCGCTGGCACCGGTCGACATGCTGGTCGGGCCCGGTAACGCCTTCGTTGCGGAGGCCAAACGCCAGCTGTTCGGCCGGGTAGGTATCGATCTGTTTGCCGGTCCGACGGAAACGCTGGTGATTGCCGATGACACTGTTGACGCGGAAATGTGCGCCACGGACCTGCTGGGCCAGGCCGAACACGGCGTCACCACCCCTGCCATCCTGCTGACGAACTCGCTTCAACTTGCCAAAGAGACGCTCAGCGAAGTGGAACGGCTGCTGGAAAAGCTCCCTACCGCCGACATTGCCCGCCAGTCGTGGCAGGACTACGGGGAAATCATCGTCTGCGACAGCCACGAAGAGATGCTGCTGGAGGCAGATCGTATCGCTTCCGAACATGTTCAGGTGATGACCGACCGGGACGACTGGTTCCTGGCTAACCTGACCAATTACGGCGCGCTGTTCCTTGGACCGCGTACTAACGTTGCCTACGGCGATAAGGTGATCGGCACCAACCACACCCTGCCCACGCAGAAAGCCGCACGTTATACCGGCGGCCTGTGGGTGGGCAAGTTCATGAAAACCTGCACCTTCCAGAAAGTCCTCAGCGACGAAGCCACTGCCGAAATCGGCAGCTATTGTTCCCGTCTGTCGCTGCTGGAAGGGTTCGCCGGACATGCCGAGCAGGCCAATATTCGCGTGCGCCGTTATGGCAAGACGGAAGTTCCCTACGCCACACCGGCCCCGGTCAGGGAAAAGGTGTAAGCCATGACGCTTTTGCAAACGCCCTCTTTCACCCTGCACGGCAAACGCGCGCTGGTGACCGGCGGGTCAAGAGGGATTGGCTTCGCCGCCGCCGTCGCCCTCGCACAGGCGGGAGCAGAGGTATGGATCGCCGCCCGGGGCCGCGAGGCGCTGGCGCATGCCACAGGTCTGGCAGCGGAACATAGTCTCGCATTTCACCCGCTGGAACTGGATATTACCGACACTCAGGAGGTGGCGCGTGTGCTGGCGACGTTGCCCACGCCCGACATTCTGGTGAACAGTGCCGGGCTGGCCCGCCACCAGCCGTTTCTTGAGGTGAACGAGGAAAATTTCGATGCGGTGATGGCGCTTAACCTGCGCGCCACCTTTTTTATCAGCCAGCATGTGGCGCGCAGAATGCGGGCGGACGGTAAGGGGGGATCGATTATTCACATCTCATCGCAAATGGGACACGTTGGTGGCCCCGAGCGTAGCGTGTACTGTGCCTCCAAATTCGCGCTTGAAGGGTTAACCCGAACGATGGCGCTGGAGCTGGGCGATGCGGGGATCCGTGTCAATACGCTGTGCCCGACCTTCATTGAAACCGACCTGACGCGTTCGTCGCTCGCCGACCCGGCATTTCGCCGCTATGTGCTGGACAACATCAAACTGCGCCGGCCAGGCAGGCTGGAGGACATTATGGGGCCGGTGGTGTTCCTCGCCTCTGAAGCCGCCGGGCTGATCACCGGCAGCGCCCTGATGGTTGACGGCGGCTGGACGGCTACATGAGGGATGCAATGGAATATCCGCTTCTGGACAATACCGATCTGCCGCTGGTGCTGCTTGGCGGCACGCTGTGTAACGCCCGGCTCTGGCAGCCCGTCATTGAACGGCTGAACGTCTCAGCGGTGCTGTGCATCACGCTGACGGGCGCAGAGTCCGCGCCGCAGGCGTCACGGCGGTTGTTAAAGGTTCTGCCACCGCGCTTTCTGCTGGCGGGCTTTTCGCTCGGCGCGATTGTCGCGCTGCAAATGGCCGCCGACGCGCCAGAAAGAGTGAACGGGCTGACGCTGATTTCCGTTAATCCGATGCCCGTTGCGCCAGACACCCTCGCTTCACGCCGGGAAGCGGTACACACCGCACAGGCGCGGGGCCTGGCCGACTGGCTGGTCTCCTCGCTGTGGCAGAGCTATGTCGCCCCGTCACGTCTGTCCGATCGGATCCTGCAAGAGACTATTTGCCGAATGGCGCAAGAGTGCGGCATTGAGACCTTTGCGAAGCAAACGGAAATGGCCATTCACCGGCAGGACAACCGGGCTGCGTTTAACGCCCTCTCCTGCCCCACATTACTTCTAAACGGCGCGCAGGACGTTATCTGCACGCCCCATCATCATCAGCTACTGGCAGCAGGCAACGCGAACGTGACCAGGCATACGGTGGAGGCTGGCGGGCATTTTATTCCGCTGGAAACCCCGGATGAGATCGCGCCGCTGCTGCGTCAGTGGATAACGGAGTGCATACAGTGCGCAAAAACAGTTTAAAGACCGCATTTCTGGAAAATACCCCGATCGTTAACGGCTGGCTGGCGATCCCGTCCGGGTATAGCGCGGAAATTATGGGCCATCAGGGTTACGACGCCGTCACCGTCGATTTGCAGCACGGCATGATTGATTTTGCCAGCGCGTTGTCGATGCTACAGGCGCTATCGAGCACGCCTGCCGTGCCGCTGGTGAGGGTGGCAGATAACGATCCGGCGCAAATCATGCGCGTATTAGACGCCGGCGCGTATGGCGTAATCTGTCCGATGATCTCCAGCGCGGAACAGGCTCGCCGTTTTGTCGCTGCCTGTCGCTATCCACCGCTGGGTGTTCGCTCCTTTGGTCCGGCCAGAGGTCTACTCTACGGCGGCAGTGATTATCCACAGCACGCTAACGACGAGATCCTGACGCTGGCGATGATCGAAACCCGCGAAGGGCTGGCGGATCTTGACGCCATCCTTGATACCGAAGGGCTGGACGGTGTGTTTATTGGCCCCAACGATCTCTCGCTGACGCTGACCGGCAGCGCCAGCGCCGAATCCCAACATCCCGAAATGCTTGCTGCTATTGAGCGGGTGATTCACTGCTGCCGCCAGCAGCAGAAGATTGCCGGTATTTTCTGCACTTCCGGCGCGGCCGCCGCAGCGCGTATTGCGCAGGGTTTCCAGTTTGTTACCCCTGCAAACGACGTTATGCAGCTGGGTCGCGCCTCACGTGAAGCAATTGCCCTCGCCCGCGGCAACGCCATCCCTACCACCGGTGCATCCGGTTATTAAAAGGAGAAATGATGAAAACAATCCATCTTACCCAGAGCCAGGCACGAACACGGTTAATCGCCCCCGACGATATGGTTTCCTGCAATCTTGCTTTTATTGATTGCAAGCTGCCCGGTTCGCATCTCAAACAAAACTATTCCTTCATCGGCCCGGGTGTAACTCAGTCCAGCGAGCAGATTGTTAATATCCCCGAGCCGCACGGCTTTAACATTGGCGCGGCGGCTATGCCGAAAGGGGTAACCAATAACCTGCATCTGCATTTCACCGCAGAAGTGTTCCTCATCCATGAAGGGACATGGCGTTTTCGCTGGGGCGCCAACGGCGAGCATGAAGCTGAATTTAGCGCGCCCACCATCCTCTCAATACCGACCTGGATCTTCCGCGGTTTCACCAACGTCAGTAAAGAAGATACCTGCGGCATGGTATTTACCGTGCTCGGCGGGGACAACACGGGCGGCATCATCTGGCACCCGTCAGTGCTGGCGGCCGCCAGCGAGTACGGTATGTATCTCAGCAAGGATAATATGCTGATTGCGCAGGAGGCAGGTGAGCCAACGCCCGATCCCGCCACGCTGCTGACGCCGCTGTCAGAGGAATATATTGCCGGTCTGCGTGACTACAGCGTTGAGGAGATGCGCCAGCGTGCGGTAACCGGCGATGATCGCTGCTGGTCAGCACAGGGACTGCTGGATTCGGTGCTGCCGGGACACGGCGGCGAAATTGCGCCGGTTATCGGTTTCGGCATTTCACAGGATCGGGATTCCGCTCCCGCTATCCTGAGCCCGCACGGTTTTTCCGTCGAATGGCTGCGGCTTGCTGACGACCACATTGTCGGTCGCCATCTCTGCTCGGATATTCAGGTGATCATGGTCTTTAAAGGCCAGCTGGAGGTGACCTGGAACGAGGCGGGTAAGGAAGTCAGCATTATCGCCCCGGAACGTTCGGTGATCTCCATTCCGGCAAACAGCTGGCGCCGCTACCGCGCGGTTGATGGCAATGTGGAGTTTATTCTGACGACCCGGGGCGATCAGCGTAAGCGCCTGTACTGGGACGAAGCGATCCTGCACCAGGCGAGAGAACACAATCGTTGTCTCGATCCTGATGGCTACGTGGCGGATGCCGACATCCTGCCAGCCACGGCCCGTCGGGCCGGAGAAAAAGTAGAAAAAGTGCCAGCAGCTAACTGATTTTTACGGCAAAGTGGCGCAAAATAGGGGGGCAGGGATCGCCTGCACCATCATCAATAATGATGCACATAAAACGGATTGCATGATAAACATGGATGGAAAATCAAATGTACAGACCCATAGTCGTTATCCTCTTTATTCTTCTGACGCTCGCCGCACTGATTGAAATGGGGATTATCTCTTTCGGCTAAACCTCCCCCCTCAGAAAGGCCACATTTGCGGCCTTTTTATTTATGAAATATGTGAAGTCGACAGTTTATTTTTATGCGTAGCAGAATCCAAACCCAAACCGAAAATATATTTTATTAATGCGATTCTTTGAAATATATCATACAGCAGATGATTTACCCTAACTTAAATCATAATTAAGCAGTCATTAATATTCGCTGGAATTATAAATAAAGCCTGTGTATTCAGTATTATCCCCTATCATCTCTTCCACTACCTAATCCCGACCGCCTGTACGCCAACGCCTCTGTGGCGCGGTCCGCATAGCCAACAAAATATATTCGCGCTATCAATTAATTTTCTCTGCAATCACAGTGCAGGGTTTACAGACACTTAATTTGCACATTCAGATATTTATAGCTATATCATTTTTACAGCAAAATAAATAATACCTGCACAAATAATAAGGCTTATAAAACACGAAAATATAAATAAATAACAGTTTCTCATGTAAATAATTAGCTTCGCCCTGATGTTGCCACGTTGATTGCTGGCGGATCTCGGTCGCTCTAAAGAAAGCAACGGTAAATACTGTTTTATTCACAGTATTTTCGCCGGGAGCGCCCTCATCCCTTCAGAAAATATGGCCACGTCTGACACGCCGTAAACAATAACTCTGCTGGAGTAATAACTGTATGAGCCAAATATCTGTTATATCGAAACTAACTGGCGTGGAAACGACCACGGAAGGGACACAGATAACACTCGATCACTCCTCAATCGTTAAACTTAACGTGGATCGCGCCGACATCTCAGGTTACTCCCGCAGCGGAAACGATCTGGTGATTACCCTCAACTCGGGTGAAGTGATTACCCTTAAGAATTTCTACGTCACCGACGCGCAGGGCGTGAGCCAGCTGGTGCTTGAGGAGAGCGACGGTGCGCTGTGGTGGATTGAAGATCCAACCGGTGCCGCCACCTATGAATCCATCGCCTCCACGGACGCCCTACTGGCGGCGTCAGGGAGTGATACCGGCGGCGCCGCAGCGTGGCCCTGGGTGCTGGGTGGCCTGGCCGTCGCAGGTGGGATTGCCATTGCGGCAGGAACCGGCGGTGGAGGTGGCGGGGATGACGATAACAACAGTCCGAATCCCGGCAATCCGGGAAATCCTTCCGAGCCAGATACCACGCCTCCGGATGCCCCCACCAATCTACAGGTCTCACCTGACGGCAAAACCGTCACCGGTACCGCTGAGCCGGGCAGCACGATTACCCTGAAAGATGCCGATGGCAACACCATCGGAACGGGCAAGGCGGGTAGCGACGGGAAATTTACGATTGATCTCGGTACGCCACTCACCAACGGGGAACAGATCACCGCCACCGCCACCGATCCGTCCGGCAATACCAGCCAGGGCGGTCAGGTTACGGCACCGGATCTCACCGCGCCGGATGCCCCGGCCAATCTGGAGGTCTCTCCTGACGGCAAAACCGTCACCGGTACCGCTGAGCCGGGCAGCACCGTTACCCTGAAAGATGCCGATGGCAACACCATCGGAACGGGCAAAGCGGGCAGCGACGGGAAATTTACGATTGATCTCGGTACGCCGCTCACCAACGGGGAACAGATCACCGCTACCGCCACCGATCCGTCCGGCAATACCAGCCCGGGCGTTCAGGTCACGGCACCGGATCTCACCGCGCCGGATGCACCCGAGATTGTCACCGTCAATGATAACGTGGGTGCCGAAACAGGCCCGCTGAGCAACGGACAACGCACGGACGATGCGCGTCCGACGTTCAGCGGCATCAGTGAAGCCGGCACCGTCATTACCTTCTATGACAACGGGAAACCGATTGGCACCGCCACAGCCGATGCCACCGGGAAATGGAGCTTTACCCCGTCGACCAACCTGTCTGAAGGCAGCCACGCCATTACCACCACCGCGACCGATGCCGCAGGCAATACCAGCCCGGCGTCCACGGCGGTAACCTTCGTGGTCGATACCGTCGCGCCTGGCGCGCCAGCGATCGTCAGCATCACCGATGATGTTGCGCCTGGCACCGGCACGCTCGGGAGTGGAAGCAGCACCAACGACCCACGGCCACAGCTCACCGGCACGGCGGAAGCGGGCTCGACGGTCACCATCTATGATAACGGCATTGCCATTGGCACAGCGGCTGTGGGCAGTAACGGAAGCTGGAGCTTTACGCCGTCGGTGAATCTGAGCGAAGGCAGCCACCAGCTTACCGTGCGCGCCACCGACGTCGCCGGTAACACTGGCCCGGCCTCGCCGGTCTTTACCGTCACGGTAGATGTCACCGCGCCGCAAACGCCTTCCGGATTTATCATTAACGACGACACGGGCGTACTGAAAGGGGCGATCGGTGCCGGGCAATTTACCGATGCCTCAGAGCCGCGCCTGACGGGCAGAGGCGAACCGGGCAGCACGATCACGGTTTACGATAACGGCGTTGTTATCGGCACCACCACCGTTCTGCCGAACGGTACCTGGAGCATCACGCCGACGAGTCCACTGGCAGAAGGCACACACTCGATTACCCTGCGGGAAACCGATGCGGCAGGCAACCAGAGCGGTCTGTCTCAGCCGATCAACTTTACCGTCGATCTTACGCCGCCAGACATGCCGGTTGCGACGCTCAACTCCGCAGGCACCCAGATCACCGGTACCGCCGAGCCGGGCAGTAAAATCGTCATCACCAACAATGCCGGGCTGCAAATCGGGACCGCCACTGCCGACAGCAACGGCAACTATGTCGCCAACCTGAACCCTGCGCAGACCAACGGTGAGATTATCTCCGTGGTCGCCTCCGATGCCGCAGGCAACCAGAGCTCACCGGCGCTGGTTAACGCAGCGGATATCACCCCGCCTGCCGCACCGGGCAACCTGGTGGTGGCGGAAGACGGGGCCAGCGTCAGCGGAACCGCCGAGCCAAACAGCACAATCATCATTAAAGCGCCGGACGGTACGATCATCGGCCAGGCCACCGCCGGTCCGGACGGCACATTTACCATCCCGATTTCGCCAGCCCAGACCAACGGCGAAGCCCTTGAAGTGACGGCCACCGACGGCAGCGGCAACACCAGCCCGTCTGGCTTTGCCGACGCGCCAGACAGCACCCCACCGCTGGCGCCGGAAAACGTGGTGATCTCTGCCGACGGCACCACCGTAACCGGTACAGCCGAGCCGGGCAGTACCGTCACCATTCGTGAAAATGGCGTGAAGGTCGGGGAAGCGGTCGCCGACGATCAGGGGAATTTCAGCGTAGATCTGATCCCGCCGAAAGCCAACGGCGAAGCCCTGACCGCCGATGCCACTGATACCGCCGGAAACACCGGTCCGACAGCGCCTTTTGACGCGCCGGACATCACCGCGGCACAAACCCCGGTCATCACGGGCGTGGTGGATGATGCCCCCGGCGTCACCGGTCCTGTCAGCCAGAACGGTCTCACCAACGACAGCACGCCTACCATCAACGGAACGGGCGAGCCTGGCACCACCATCACCCTCTACAGCGGTACTACCGAAATTGGCACCGCAGTCGTGTCGGCGAACGGTCAGTGGTCCATCACGCTGGAAACCGCGCTACCGGACGGCGGGCACGTACTGACGGCGACGGCGGTTGACGCCAACAATAACCTCAGCGGGACATCGAACACCTGGAGCATCACGGTGGATACCGCCGCCCCGGGCGCGCCAGCCATTACGCAGGTCATTGATGACGTACCGGGTCGCACGGGTGCGCTCGACAACAATGAAACCACCAACGACACTCTCCCGACGCTGAACGGTACCGGCGAGCCGGGCTCCACCGTGACGATCCGCCTGGACGGACAGGATATTGGTACTGCCGTTGTTAACAGCGGTGGCGCATGGACCTTCACGCCTACTACCCCATTAGTGAACGGGCAGCATACCTTCACCGTCGTCGCGAGCGATGCAGCCGGTAACGCCAGCGCACCATCAGCCGGCTTTACCCTTACCGTCGATACCACCCCGCCACCGGCAGCCACCATTGACACCGTCTCCGATAACGTGGGGCCGGTGCAGCTTCCTCTTAACAGCGGGGACACCACCGACGACACGCTGCCGCAGTTGCAGGGAACCGCACCGGCAGGCACCACCATCACGATCTATGACGGAACCACCCTGCTCGGCACGGCCGTGCTCGACGGCAGCGGTGGCTGGAGCTTCACGCCAACCACGCCGCTGACGGACGGCCCGCACTCGCTGACGGTCCACGCAACGGATGAGGCGGGTAACACCACCATTTCGCCGCCGTTTGAACTGGCGATCGACACCACCGCGCCTGCAACGCCGGATATTCCTGAGATCACCGTCAACCCGGACGGCGGCACGCCGGGGACGGCCCTGAATCCTGGGGAGACCACCCGGGATACCACGCCAACCCTGAGCGGCTCGGGCACGCCGGGGGATACCGTGAACATTTACGATGGCGCCACCAAAATTGGTGAGGCCGAGATCGATGGCGACGGTAACTGGAGCTGGACACCCACCACTCCGCTGCCTGACGGCACCTACGATCTCTCCCTGACGGTGACCAACCAGGACAGCGCCGGGAACGAAAGCGCGCCGTCCACGCCGGTGACCATTACCATTGATACCGACGCGCCTGCCCAGCCGGGAACCCCAACGGTGACAGACAGCGTAAGCCAGATCACCGGTCCCGTGCTGGATGGCGAATCCACCAACGATCCGCGTCCGGTCCTGAGCGGCACCGGTACGCCGAATGACGTCATTACCATCTATGACCAGGTGGGTACAGGCGAGCCGCAGGCCGTGGGCAGCGTTACGGTGGACGGTAACGGTAACTGGAGCTGGCGTCCTGAGAGCAACATTGGCGAAGGGACGCACGAATACACGACGACCGCCACCGATGAAGCCGGGAACGAATCTGTGCCATCAGCCGGTATCACGATAACGGTCGATACCCTCGCCCCGGACACCCCTGTTATCAGCGACATCGCCGGCGCGCAGAACGGCGGGTCCACTAACGACACCACACCGACCCTGAGCGGAACCGGCACCACCGGCGAGACGGTGATCATCTACAACAACGGCGTGGAAGTGGATCGCGTTGAAGTCGTCAATGGCGGATGGTCCTATACCCTGCCGACGCAGACCGACGGCCCGCTGAATATCACCGTCGCCGCGGTGGACGATGCCGGTAACGTTAGCCCGGTAAGCCCGGTCTTTACGGTGGAGGTTGATACGCAGGCGCCAACCGTGCCGCAAATTGACGCCGTCTCTGACAGCCAGCTGACCAACAGCGTGCTTTACACCCGCGACGGTACGCCAACCCTCACCGGGATTGGCGAGCCGGGTTCGAGCGTCACCGTTTCTGTTGATGGTGTCGCCTCGCCGGTGGTCGTGGAGGTTCAGCCGAACGGGACATGGTCCTGGACCGCCGACCCTGCGCTTACCGAGGGGCCGCATACCTTCTCCGTGGCCGCGAGTGACGCGGCGGGAAATACCTCCGCCAGCTCCGGGGATCTCAGCGTAACGGTGGATACCCTGCCGCCTGCAACGCCAACTAATATCGCCATTGCCGCGGAGGGCACCCCGCTGACCGGTACGGCAGATGACGGAACCACGGTGACGGTTCGTGACGCCAACGGCAATATCATCGGGACCGGGGTCGCGACGGGAGGCTCCTTCACCATCGCCCTCTCCCCGGCCCAGTTGGATGCCGCGACGCTGACGCTCACCGCCACGGACCCCGCAGGCAATGCCAGCCCGTCAACCACCTTTGACGTGCCGGACTCTCCGCTCGAGCTGCCTGCGGTGCCGGTGATTACGGCGATCAACGATGACGCCGATCCCGTCACGGGCGACGTGAAAGATAAAACCACCAATGACGTCACGCCTACCCTTACCGGCACCGCCGATCCGGGCAGCGTGATCGCCATTTATCAGGATGGGGCGCTGGTTCCGCTGACGAACGTTGTTGCGGATGATAACGGCAACTGGAGCTACACGCCGCTGTTGCCGCTGACGGAAGGGCCACACACCTTTGCCGTGACCGCCACGAATACCACCACCGGCGAGACCAGCGGACAGTCGCCGATTGCGACCGTCACCGTCGACCTTACCGCCCCGACAGCGCCAGCCATCGGTGCGGTGACTGATGACGTAGGTCCGATCACCGGCCCAATCGCCGACGGGCAGAGCACCAACGACAACCGTCCTACCCTGACCGGGACAGGCACGGCCGGGGACACTATTACGGTGTACGATGACGGCGACCCGCTGGGCACCGTTGTTGTCGGTCCGACCGGCACCTGGAGCTACACGCCGCCTGCGCTGGACGACGGCAGCCACACCCTGACCGTGACCGCCACCGACCCGGCGGGCAATGAGAGCACCCCGTCGGCCGGGATCACCATTGTGGTCGACACCGTCTCCACCACGCCGGTGATTACCAGCGTGACGGATAACGCAGGCAATGCGGCAACGCCTGTCCCAAGCGGCGATCCAACCAACGACACCACGCCAACCCTGACCGGTACCGCCGAGCCGAACAGCGTCGTCGCCATTTTTGATGGCGCCACGCAGATTGGTACGGTGGCGGCAGACGGTACCGGCGCCTGGACATTTACCCCTGAAACCGCCCTCGGGGAAGGAACGCATGACTTTACGGTCAGAGCGACGGATCCGCAGGGCAACGTCAGCCAGCCGTCCGGCGTCTGGAGCATCAATATCGATCTGACGGCGCCACAGGTGCCGACGATCGATACGGTCAGCGACAACGCTCCGGGTGGCGTAACCGGCCCGCTTACCGCCGGGCAGGTCACCAATGACACCACGCCAACCCTGAGCGGCACCGGCCAGGCGGGTACCACCATTCACGTTCTGAATAACGGCGTGGAGATTGGTACCACTACGGTCGACGGCAACGGTAACTGGACCTTTACGCCGGACCCGGTTCTGACGGACGGGACGTATAACCTGCGCGTCAACGCCAGCGATGATGTCGGAAACGTCTCCGCCAACTCGCCAGTATTCGCCTTTACGGTGGATACCACTGGCCCTGCGGCCCCGGTGGTTACCACGGTGATAGACGATGTCAGCCCGGGAACGGGAATCATCGCCAGCAACGGTTCCACCAACGACACCCGTCCAACCTTCAACGGTACGGGGGAAGTGGGCGCAACGGTGCACGTTATTGTCGATGATGTGGAAATCGGCACGGCGGTCGTCAACGCCCAGGGTAACTGGACCTTCACGCCGACCACCGCGCTGGGTGAAGGGCCGCATACCATTACCTTCAACGCCACCGATGCCGCAGGCAATACCGGGGTCACCTCGCCACCGTTCAACCTGACGGTGGATACGTCGGTGCCCGACGCACCGGCCTTTACCCCTGCCACCGACAATGCCGGTCCCGTGCTGGGCCCGGTCGCCTCGGGACAAAGCACAGACGACACCACGCCAACGCTGAACGGCACCGCGGCAGCCAACGCGACCATCACCATCTATGAGAATGGTCAGCAGGTGGGCACCGCCGTGGCTGATGCCAACGGCGTATGGAGCTTCACCACCGGCACGCTGGCAAACGGCAGCCACACCTGGACAGCCACGGCAACCGATGCCGCGGGCAACGTCAGTCCTGCCTCACCAGGCTTTACGCTGGTGGTGGATACGACTGCGCCTGCCGCGCCGGTTATCACCCAGGCGATTGACGATGTTGGCACCATCACCGGGGCGATTGGCTCCGGCCAGACCACGAACGATCCTCTCCCGCGCCTGGTGGGGACCAGCGAGCCGCTGGCCACCGTGAATATCTACGAAGGCACTACGCTGGTGGGCACCGGTACTGCCGATGCTAACGGCAACTGGACCGTGGATATCACCGTGCCGCTGGGCACCGGGTCACACACCTTTACCGCAGAAGCAACGGATCAGGCGGGGAACACCGGCGCGCCGTCCGCCGATTTCAGCCTGACCATTGACACCACGCCGCCAGCGCTACCGGTACTGACCAGCATCACCGACGACGTCGGTAATGCTGCGACGCCTGTCGCCAACGGCGGGTTAACCAACGATGCACGTCCAACGCTCACCGGTACGGCAGAAGCTGGCGCGACGGTAACCATCTATGACAATGGGGTACAGATTGGCACTGCGATCGCCACCGGCGGCGCGTGGAGCTTTACGCCGTCCACCCCGCTGGCTGACGGGCCGCATAATCTGACCTTCTCCGCCACCGACGCCGTGGGCAACGCCAGCGCGCAGACCGGGGGTTACACCATCAATGTGGATGCCACCGCCCCTGTCGCACCGGCAATCACCTCGATTGTGGATGATGTGGGAACCGTCACCGGCCCTGTCACCGGCACCAACCCAACCAACGACACCCGTCCGACCTTAAACGGTACGGCGGAAGCCAATGCCACCGTACGTATTTACGACGGCACGACGCTGGTGGGAACCGTCACTGCCGATGCCAACGGCAACTGGACGCTGCCGCAAACCAGCACCACGCTGACCGAAGGCGCGCATAACTTCACCGCCACCGCCACCGATGCCGCGGGCAATACCAGCGCGCCATCGCCGATTATCACGATCAACGTTGACCTGACGCCGCCACCAGCCCCAACCGGGCTGGCGGTGATCACCAACGGGACGCAGGTTACCGGTACGGCGGAAGCGGGAAGTACCGTCACCATCACCAGCAGCACCGGAACCGTGCTTGGTACCGCCGTCGCGGACGGCAGCGGAAACTTCAGCGCCACCCTCACCCCTCCACAGACCGGCGGGGAGTCACTGATTGTCTTTGCTACCGATAAGGCCGGTAACGCGGGTATCACCACCTCCGTGATTGCTCCGATCACCACGATCCCGAACGCGCCGGTTATCGCTAACATCGACGATAACGTCGGCACGGTGACGGGCAACCTGACCAACGGGAAAACCACCGATGACACCACGCCAACCCTGAGCGGCACGGCGCAGCCAAACGCGACTATCACCCTCTATAACAACGGGGTGCTGATGGGCACGGTCACCGCAAATGCCAGCGGCAACTGGAGCTTCACCACGCCGGTGCTGAGCGAAGGGCCGCATGCCTTCACCGCCACGGCGAGCAACGGCTCGGGCACCAGCCCGATTTCCACCTCGACCACCGTCATTGTCGATCTCACTGCGCCAACGGCCCCGACCGGGACCTTCAACGCAGACGGCAGTGTACTGACCGGTAGCGCCGAAGCGGGCAGTACCGTCACCATCCGTCTGGCGGATAACTCAACGGTCACCGCCACGGCAGACAGCAACGGCTCCTGGAGCTACACCTTCCTCAATAAACAGACGGAAGGCCAGACGCTGCAAATCACCGCCACCGACGCGGCAGGCAACGTCTCGCTGCCCGGCTCAGCCCTTGCGCCGGTGGTGCCGCTCTCAGCCAGCACCAACGTTGAAGAGCTGGCGCTGACAACCACCGCAACGGTGACCAACTCGCAGTACAGCGACTATGGTTTCCTGCTGGTGGGCGCCGTAGGTAACGTGCTGACGCTGCTCGGCAACGACACCGCGCAGGTAGGTTTCACCGTCGGCAGCGGCGGCAGTGCGGATATTGCCGTGAACGCCAACGCCACGGGGGCCGTACTCTCCCTGCTCAATACCCTTGAGCTGGTGGTACAGCGCTTTGACGCCGCCAACAACACCTGGACCACCGTGGTCGACACCGGACAGCCGCAGTTCGCTGACCTGCTGACCCTCGGCGCGACGGGGGTGTCGCTGAACCTGACCGGCCTGGCGGATGGTCAGTATCGCGTCCTGAGCTACAACACTAACCTGCTGGCAACCGGCTCTTACACCAGCCTCGATGTGGCGGTGAAAGAGACCAGCGCAGGCACCGTGTCCGGCGAGACCAGCGTTGTCGGGAACGTCATCACCGACGTGGACCCAACCGCAGGCAGCGACAACGCCCCGGCGGGCACCACCGTCACCGCGGTCACCAACGCCCAGGGCACCACCACCAGCGTCACGGCTGACGGCACGGTGATTCAGGGGCAGTACGGCACGCTGACCATCAACCTGGACGGCAGCTATATCTATAACCTGACCAACACCAGCGCCGCCGTCATTGGGCGCACGGAGAACTTTACCTACACCATCACCCACAACGGCACCAGCGCCTCGGCAAATCTGGTACTGTCGCTGGGCGAAGGCACCAGCAGCAGCGGTATCGTGGCCGTGGACGATACCGCCTCGCTGACCTTCGATACCACCGTGGAGGCGATCAACAACGGCACCTCGTCGCAGGGCGGCTTTACCCTGGTGGGGATCAACCTTGGCAATACGCTGGGGCTGAACCTGCTGGACGATCTGGCCAACCCGATCATCTACTCCGTAGAAGAAGGCACCACCCGCACCATGACCGTTCAGGCGTCCGTGGGCGGCGTGGCGCTGGCCTCGGTGTTCGACCTCTACATCTATAAGTTCAACAATGCGACGCAGACCTTCGAGCAGATGCGCGTTGAACCCGGCTGGCTGCGCGCGCCGCTGCTGGGGGGCACCTCCTCGCAGCTGACGCTGAATCTGCCTGCCGGTGAGTACCTGTTCCTGCTCAATACGGCGGCGGGGATCACCGCGCTGACGGCCTACACGCTGAACGTCTTGCAGGATCATGTCTACAGCGTGGCAAGCGTGAGCGAGAGCACCACTGGGGATGTGCTGGCGGATGATATTGCACCAGCGGGTACCGTGGTCTCTGACGTGAACGGCGTGGCGGTGAACAGCAGCGGCCTGACGGAGATCACCGGCGAGTACGGTACGCTGCGGATCAACGCGGCCGGGGAGTACACCTACACCCTGGACAGCGGGGTCGGCGCGGACCATATCAGCACGCCGGATACCTTCGTCTACACCATCACCGCGCCTGACGGCTCGAAGGACACGGCATCGCTGAACATCACCCCAACCGCGCGCCCAATGGATGCGGTAAACGATGTCAGCACCGCGATGGACGTCACGTCGGTTCACCATACGTCAACCTATACGGATACCTCCGTCGGCACCGCCAGCTGGACTACCGCCCTGTTGGGGTCAACGCAGGGCAGCGGAAGCGGGACCTTCGTGGTGGATGCAAACACCGCGCTGCATAACGCCTCGCTGCACTTTAACGTGGCCTCGCTGCTGGCACTGGGCGGGCTGACGGTGAACTGGTCAATCACTGACGGGACGAATGTGATTCGCAGCGGCTCCTTCAGCGGAGGTTCGTTGCTGGGCGGCAACATCGACGTTCCGCTGACCGGGCTGGATCTCAACGCCGGGACCTATACGCTGAACTTTACCGGCAGCGTACCGGGGCTGAGCGTGGGGAACATCACCATTACCCCAAGCGTAAACGGCACGACCTACTCCCTGTCGCAGTTCGACGCCACAGGCACCCACACCGTTGACGGCAATATCTTCGACGGCACCGGTTCCGCAGGGGCGATGGACCAGCTGCACTCGGTGGATACCCGCGTGAGCATTACCGGCTACGACGGCGTTACCACCACGCTGGATCCGTACACCGGCAGCACGATGTCAAACATCACGGGCCACTACGGGACGCTGGCGATTGCCGCTGACGGCAGTTACACCTATACCCTCAACCCGGGGATCTCGCTCTCTACCATTACCAGCAAGGAGGTCTTTAACTACACCCTGACCGATGCCAGCGGCGCCACGGATACCGCGTCGCTGACCATTGACATGGCGCCGAAATTTGTCAGTTCGGAGCATAACGATGTGATTAGCGGCACGGCCTACGGCGACACGCTGATTTATCAGGTGTTGAACAATACGGCGGGTAACGCTACCGCAGGTAACAGCACGGGCGACCACTGGACGAACTTCTCCCTCACGCAGGGAGACAAGATCGACATTGGCGATCTGCTGGTGGGCTGGAACGGTAGTGCGTCGACGCTGGGGAACTATGTGTCTGTTTCACAAAGCGGTAACAATACTGTGATCTCCATCGACCGTGACGGCACGGGAGCCGCCTACACTAAATCTGCGCTCGTTACGCTGGACAACGTTCAGACCACCTACGACGAGCTTGTAAACCAGCAACACATCATTACCTGATAGCACCTGCAAGAAATGACCCGGGCGCGCACAGCGCCCGGGCATAAACAAAAAAGCAGTACTTTTTTATTAGGGACAAGACATGGGAAAGAAGATGCCTTACTGGTGGCTCTCGTGCTGCCTGATATCTGTGCCCGCTATCGCGGCAAACCCTGCGGCGATGATTAATACCGGACAATTAAGCGAAACGCAGGAACTCCCCTCTTTAAATGGTCGCGTGGCGCCCGTAGCCAGCAAAGCCGCCCCCGGCACGCTACAGCTGAATGAAGCGGTTAACCGCGCCGTGACCTGGCATCCGGCCATCAGTGAAGCCGTCGGCAAACTTTATCAGCAGAGCGAAAATGTGGACGTCGCCAAATCGAAATATTATCCGCAAATTAACGCCGGCATGGATAACGGTTATAGCCACGACGGTGACGATAATGGCTTTACCCCTTCGCTGGTGCTTTCTCTTTCGCAAATGCTTTACGACTTCGGCAAAGTCGCAAGCCAGGTACGCGCCGAAAACGCGGGCGTCGCCCAGCAGCAGGCCAACGTGCTGGTGAGCATCGACACCATCGCCCACGATACCGCCATCGCCATGGTGCAGGTGCAGACCTGGCAGCAGATGGTCGAGACCGCCAAAGAACAGCTGGATGCCCTGTCCTCCATCGGCACCCTGACGAAACAACGTAATGATGAAGGCGCAACGTCACTCTCTGACGTGGTGCAGACCGACGCCCGCATCGAAGGGGCGCGTGCGCAGCTGATGCAGTATCAGGCCAGCCTCGACAGCTCGCGCGCCACGCTGATGAGCCTGCTGGGCTGGGACAGCCTGAACGCGGTCAGCAATGACTTTCCGCAGAGCCTGGCCCGCAGCTGCGACATCGCCGAGCCGGACGATCGTCTGGTGCCCTCGGTATTAGCGGCCTGGGCGCAGGCCAACGTCGCGCAGGCTAATCTCGACTATGCCAACGCGCAAATGACCCCTACCGTTTCGCTGGAGCCGGAAGTTCGTCACTACCTGAACGACCGCTACGCCGGCAACGAAACGCGGGACCGCACCCAGTACTCCGCGTGGGTAAAAGTGCAGATGCCGCTCTATCAGGGCGGCGGCCTCACCGCCCGGCGTAACGCTGCCGGACACGCGGTGGAATCCGCCCAGTCCACCATCCAGCGCACCCGTCTTGAGGTGCGGCAAAAACTGCTGGAAGCGCGCAGCCAGGTGATGAGCCTGATGAGCACGCTTCAGATCCAGGGCCGTCAGGAAGCGCTCAGCGCCCGCACCCGCGAGCTGTATCAGCAGCAGTATCTCGATCTTGGTTCCCGCCCGCTGCTCGACGTGCTCAACGCCGAGCAGGAGGTGTATCAGGCGCGCTTTACCCAACAGCAAACCGCCGGACAGCTGCATCAGCTTCAGCTCAACTGTCTGTACAACACCGGGCGCCTGCGTCACGCGTTCGATCTTGAAAACCGCACCATCCAGACCGTGGAGATCCAGCCATGAAGCAACGCGATATTCCGCAGGGTGAAAATATGACGGATGAGGCGCTGGAGCAGTGGGCGCAGGCGTTTGGCTATGTGGCGACGCGCTATCGCGTTGCCTGTTCGCCAGGCTCGCTGATCGCCGGCGCGCCGTGGCTGAAAGGCAAACCGATGGTGCCCGCGCTGACGCAGCTCGCCCGTGAAGCCGGGCTGACATTCCAGCTGCTGACGGCCGATCAGCACGCTATCAACAGCTGGCGTCTGCCGGTGGTGGTTGAGCTGAACGACGGTAAAATCGGCGTGATCGACAATTTCGACGGCGAGGATACGCTTGAGGTCAGCTTTTTCGACGACAGCACGCACACCAACCGCCTGTCGATGAGCGCGATGCTGCCTGCCATCCGCCACGTCATTGCCCTGCGTCCGCTGGCGGCGCTGAAGGACAGCCGCGTGGATGCCTATATCTCCAAATACCGCCCGGACTGGCTCTACCGGCTGGTGATGCGCGACCTTCGCCCTTACAGCTGGGTAATGCTGGCGGCACTGTTCATTAACGTGCTCTCCCTCTCGGGCATCGTCTTTTCCATGCAGGTGTATGACCGGGTGATCCCCGCCCAGTCCTATCCGACGCTCTATGTGCTGACCATCGGGGTGCTGATCGCCACGCTGTTTGGCTTTGTGCTGCGTGTAGCGCGCGGACACATTATGGATCTGCTGGGTAAACGCTCGGATCTGCGCGTCTCGGATCGGGTGTTCGGCCACGCGCTGCGGCTGCGCCACAGCGCCATTCCGCGATCCACCGGCAGCTTTATCTCCCAGCTGCGCGAGCTGGAGCAGATCCGCGAGATGGTCACCTCCTCCACCATCTCCACCATCGTCGATCTGCCGTTTTTTATCCTGTTTGTGATTGTGCTGGCGATCATCGCCCCGCAGCTGGCGTGGATCGCCCCGGTGGCGGCGGTGATCATGGTCCTGCCTGGCCTGCTGCTGCAAAAGAAGCTGGCGGAGCTGGCGAAGCAGTCGGCGCATGAATCGACCCTGCGCAACGCGGTGCTGGTGGAGAGCGTGCAGGGGCTGGAGGACATCAAGCTGATGCAGGCGGAGAACCGCTTTTTGCAGCAGTGGAACAGCTATATCCAGATCACCGCCGAATCCGGCCTGCGCACCCGCGAGCTGACGCAGAACCTGATCAGCTGGGGGATGACCATTCAGAGCCTGGTGTATGCCGGAGTGATCGTGGTGGGCGCGCCGATGGTGATCGACGGCACCTTAACCACCGGTTCAGTGGTGGCCGCCTCAATGCTCGCCTCACGGATGATCGCCCCGATGGCGACGCTGTGCGGCGTGCTGGCCCGCTGGCAGCAGGTGAAGGCGGCCAAAGAGGGGCTGGACAGCATTATGCAGCTGCCGACCGAGAATCAGCGCGAAGAGACGCCGATCCGTCAGGACGTGCTGCGCGGACATTACCTGTTCGAGCAGGCGCAGTTCCGCTATCACCCGGAAGATCCGCGCATGGCGCTGCGCATTAACCGTCTGGAGATCAAAGCGGGCGAGAAAGTGGCGATCCTCGGGCGCAACGGCGCGGGCAAATCAACCCTGTTGCAGGCGATGGCGGGCGGGATGGATCTGGCGGGCGGTGAACTGCGGCTCGACAACCTCAGCCTGCCGCATCTGGACGTGGCTGACGTGCGGCGAAACGTCGGCTTTATGACCCAGAACGCCCGGCTGTTTTACGGCACCCTGCGCGAGAACATCACGCTCGGCATGCCGCGCGCCACCGATAAAGAGATCTTCGAGGTGCTGGAGATGTGCGGCGCGGCCAGCTTTGTGCAGAAGCTGCCGAAGGGGCTGGATTACCCGATTATGGAGAACGGTGTCGGGCTGTCCGGCGGGCAGCGGCAGTCCATCCTGCTGGCACGGATGCTACTGCGCGATCCGAATATCGTGCTGATGGATGAACCGACCGCTTCCCTTGATGAGCATACCGAGCGGGAATTTATTCAGCGCCTCGGAGCGTGGCTTGGCAACCGCACGCTGATTGTCGCGACCCACCGCGTGCCGGTGCTGGAGCTGGTGGAGCGCGTGGTGGTACTCAAAGATGGCATGCTGGTGATGGACGCGCCAAAAGCCCAGGCGCTGAACAACAGCCGAATGCAGCAACAGCAGCAGGCAACCGGACGGGAGTGGAAAAATGAAAATCAGTCAGCGTGACGTTGCCGCAGTAGAAGATCTGGATAACGCGCTCGACTCCGAAAGCGGTTATACCGGTGCCCGGCGCATTGTTTTCTTCTCCCTGCTGATGTTTGTGGTGCTTGGCGTCTGGGCGTGGTTCGGGGTGCTGGACGAAGTCTCAACCGGCACCGGGAAAGTGATCCCCAGTTCACGCGAGCAGGTATTGCAGTCGCTGGATGGGGGCATCCTCACCGAGCTGAACGTGCACGAAGGGGATCAGGTGCAGGCCGGACAGGTGCTGGCGCGACTGGATCCTACCCGCTCGGAATCCAACGTCGGCGAAAGCGCGGCGCGTTACCGCGCGTCGCTGGCCTCCAGCGCGCGTCTGTATGCCGAGGTGAACGATCTGCCGCTTAAATTCCCGCCGTCCCTGGCGAAATGGACCGACCTGACCGCCGCTGAAACGCGGCTCTACAACTCGCGCCGCGCCCAGCTTGAGGATACCCAGCGGGAGTTGCGCGCCGCGTTAGATCTCGCGAACAAAGAGCTGGCGATCACCCAGCGGCTGGTAAAAACCGGGGCCGCCAGCCACGTGGAAGTGCTGCGCCTGCAACGGCAGAAAAGCGACCTGGAGCTGAAGCTCACCGACGTGCGTTCCCAGTATTACGTGCAGGCCCGTGAAGCGCTGTCGAAGGCCAACGCCGAGGTGGATATGGTGTCAGCGATCCTGAAAGGCCGCGAGGATTCCGTTACCCGTCTGACGGTGAAGTCTCCGGTGCGCGGGATCGTGAAAAACATCAAAGTGACAACGATTGGCGGTGTGATCCCGCCCAACGGTGAGCTGATGGAAATTGTGCCGGTGGACGACCACCTGCTGATTGAAACCCGCCTCTCGCCGCGGGATATCGCCTTTATCCACCCTAATCAGGAGGCGCTGGTGAAAATCACCGCCTACGATTACGCGATTTACGGTGGGCTACACGGGGTGGTGGAGACCATTTCGCCGGACACTATTCAGGACGAAGCGAAGCCGGAGGTGTTCTATTACCGGGTGTTTATCCGTACCAGCCAGGATTATCTGGTGAATAAGGCGGGCAGGCATTTCTCGATCGTGCCGGGGATGATAGCGACGGTGGATATTAAGACCGGGGAGAAAACGGTGCTGGATTATATGATCAAACCGTTTAACCGGGCGAAGGAGGCGCTGAGGGAGCGGTAGTCAAACGCCGGGTGGCGGCTGCGCCTTACCCGGCCTACATTCTCGCAGGCCCGCGCAAGCGCAGCGCCGCCGGGCATTAATCCGCACGCAAGACGTGGAATCCGCCTCGAAGAATTAACCTTTAGTCATGCATCACACTTCCCTTCAGCCATGACCAGGGTAATATTACTCGCAGACAAAACGCACTTGCGCACAGTGCAGGAGTGCATTACTATCCACTCAGCTTCAAGGACTGGAGCTTACCAGCATTATGATTAATCATTTTCGGGATCAATGGCTTGAGGATTTTTTTCTCTACGGGAGATCGAGCAATGTTATTCCTTTGAATCTGGAAACAGCGCTTGCAAGAAAGCTCGACATCATCAATGCGGCCATGTCGCACCTGGATTTACGATCGCCACCGGGCAATATGTATGAAGCATTGAGTCCTCCGTTGAAGGGATATTCCTCTATCCGGGTAAACAGACAATACAGGCTTGTATTTCGCTGGTCAGAGGGAAAAGCAGACGATCTCTATCTCTCTCCACACAAGTACACGCAACACAAGTGAGGCATCACCTATGACACTTCAACAGGCACTCCGCAAACCCACCACGCCGGGCGAGGTGTTGCAGTATGAGTATCTTGAACCGCTCAATCTGAAAATCAACGATCTGGCAGAGATGCTAAATGTACACCGCAATACCGTAAGCGCGTTGGTCAATAACAATCGCAAACTTACTGCCGATATGGCGATCAAACTGGCAAAAGCCTTTAATACCACTATTGAATTTTGGCTGAACTTACAGCTAAACGTTGATATCTGGGAAGCGCAATCTAACTCCCGCACGCAGGAGGAGTTAAGCCGGATAAAAACCGTTGCGGAAGTCATGGCGAAGCGAAAATCCGGCAAGCCAGACGTTACCCTGCACGGGAACAGCGCATAACGGCATCTGCCATTATGCGCATCCTGTTACAGGGAAATTTTGAGGCGTCGAACCGCTTCTTTAAGCTGCTCATCCGTTGGGGTAACGAAAGACATGCGCAGCGTGGTATGGTCCGGCTCGTTGCAGTAGAAGAACTCACCCGGCACAAACACGACGCCGTTGCTCAACGTTTTTTCCAGCCATTTCGTCGTATTGATGCCGTTGTTCATTTTCGCCCACAGGAACATGCCGCCCTTTGGCTTGTGGAACGACATCACATCGCCCAGCTCCGCTTCCAGTTCCGTTGCAAAGGTCTGGTATTTCTGGCGATAGGCTTCGCGGATCATTTTAATCTGATTCGCCAGACGACCGGTTTTCAGATACTCGTACGTCATCAGCTGCGACAGCGTGCTGGTGTGCAGATCGGTGGTTTGCTTGAGGTTCACCACCGCGCGCTTCAGCCACTCCGGCACCAGCACCCAGCCCACGCGGGTGCCCGGCGCGAGGATTTTAGAGAAGGTGGAGGTGTACACCACGTTATCCTCATTGCCGATATCTTTGGCATGAGCAATCAGCGGGCGGAACGCTTCGTCGGTGTAGTTGATCTCGCTGTACGGGTCGTCTTCGATAATCACGAAGTCATAGCGCTTCGATAATTCCACCAGCTGTTTACGACGCGCTTCGGAGAGCGTCACGCCGCCCGGGTTACCAAAGGTTGGCACGATATAAACCGCTTTGATGGTTTTGGTGGCTACCAGCGCTTCAAGTTCATCCACTTTCATGCCGTCACCGTCGGTGCCGACGGATTCAAAATTCGCCTGCGCCAGGCCAAAGACCTGCAACGCGGCGAGGTAGGTAGGCCGCTCCACGACGACCGTATCGCCCGGGTTAATTAACGCCCGCGCCAGCACGTCAAGCGACTGTTGCGAGCCGGAAGTAATGACCACGTCATCGGCTTTACAGGCGATGCCGCGACCTTCACAGATGCGTTGGATCTCTTCGCGCAGCCCCGGGACGCCTTCCGTCAGGCCGTACTGGAACGCTTCGCCAAAATGCTGAGACAGCACGGCATCAGCAGCGATTTTTAAACCCTCATGATCGAACAGGTCCGGATTTGGAATACCGCCACCCAGCGAAATCACGCCTGCCATTTTGCTATGTTTTAATAATTCACGGATGGCAGAGGATTGCAGGCCCTGCGCGCTGCTAGCGAGTTTGTTTGCAGACATTCTTTACTTACCTTCTTTTTTATATTGTGCCCAATCTTAGCAGAATATGGGCAATAAATTCCGTTAGCTTAGGCAGCGGCCGCAAATCCTGACGCCACAGTAAATGCACCGGCCTCGGCGCGGGCGTAAACGCTTCCAGAACCCGAACCAGCCTGCCGCTCGCCAGCTCTTCCGCCACCAGCACTTCCGGTTGCAGCAGGAGTCCCGCCCCGGCTCGCGCCGCCATGCGTAAGCCGTAGCCGTCATTGCATCGTAAGACGGCATCACGCTTCCAGCGCACTTCGCCTTCCACTCCCGGCAGCCGCCACTCGTTACGCGCCGTCCAGACCGTGTGCGACAGGCACAGGTGATCCACCAGATCGGCTGGCGTTTGCGGCGTACCGTGACGCGCCAGATAATCCGGCGCGGCGCAGATCACCATGTTGTAGGGACACAGGTATTTCGCCACCAGATCCTCATTACGGATCTCACCGATACGAATGGCCAGATCGACCCCTTCCTCTACCAGATCCACCATTCGGTTGGTGAGATCCAGTTCGATGCGCACTTCCGGGTAACGCTGCAAAAACGTGGCCGTCAGAGGCGCGATAACGCAGCCGCCAAACGAGGTAGGCGCCGTCACGCGCAGGGTGCCGGCGGGCGTGGCTCGCAGACGCTCAACCGCGTTTTCAGCAATCGAGACCTGCTCCAGCACGCGCCTGGCCTCTTCGAAATAAACGCGTCCGGCATCCGTCAGGCTCTGGCGACGGGTGTTGCGCTCCAGCAGCCGCGTACCGAGCTGCGATTCCAGCTGCGCAATATACTTCCCGACCATTACCGCCGACATTTCCAGCCGGGCCGCCGCGCCGGTAAAGCTGCCGCTTTCCACCACCGCGATGAACGTCTCCATGCCGCGAAGCTTATCCATATTACGAACCTCTGGTTAGCAATCTTCTAACATCAGCCCAGTTTATCTGAATTTTTATTTATTAAAGAATGAAGGCTCACAACATAAGGAGTCTTCTATGAAAATCGTCATTATTGGTGCCAGCGGTACCGTCGGTCGTGCTGTGACAGAAGAGCTAAGCCGTCGCCACGAGGTGATCCGCGTGGGTCGCACGCAGGGCGATCATCAGGTGGATATCACCTCGCAGGCGAGCGTGCAGGCGCTGTTCAAAAAGATCGGTCCGGTGGATGCGATTGTCTCCGCCAGCGGAGGGTTGCACTTCGGCCCGCTCTCAACCATGACCGACGGCGAGTTCAACCAGGGTTTGCAGGATAAGCTGCTGGGGCAGGTTCGTCTGGCGCTGACCGGCCAGCACTACCTGAACGAAGGTGGCTCGATTACGCTGATAAGCGGGATTGTGGCGCACGAGCCGATTGCCCAGGGCGTGAATGCCACCACGGTTAACGCCGCGCTGGAAGGGTTTGTGCGCGCCGCGGCCTGTGAACTGCCGCGCGGTATTCGCATTAATCTGATCAGCCCGACGGTGCTGACCGAATCCGCCGAAGCGTACGACGGCTTCTTCCCGGGCTTTGAAAGCGTTCCCGCCGCGACCGTTGCGCAGACTTACCGCCGCAGCGTGGAAGGGGTGCAGAGCGGGCGGGTGTATAAGGTCGGTTATTGAACCTTACGGGCGGCGATCAGCACCAGCATCGGGCGCTCTGCCTCTTCTGCCAGCGCGGGCCAGGCGTCAATTTGCGCCTGCGTTGGTCCCCACTCATTGACTTCGCTTATTGTTAATCCGGCCTTGATCAGCGCGTTAAGCGTGGTGCCCAGCGTACGGTGGTATTTAATCACCCCGTCTGCCAGCCAGTTGCTGACGCGCTGGCTTTCGTCCTGATAATGGTTCACGCCCCAGAACCGCTCGCCGCTGTTGTCCGTCAGCCAGCCCTGACGGGAGGCGCAGGTGTAAATCGGGTGCTCCATTGAGAAGACCAGGCAACCGCCGGGTTTAAGCGCGCGCTGAACGTGGGCAAATAATGTGTTCAGTTCCGGCAGATAGTGCAGCGCCAGCGAGCTGTAGACCAGATCGAGGCTGTTCTCGTTGAGCTTGAGAGACTCCAGATCGCTACGCTGATAGTGAATCAGTGGATCGGCGGTGAGCTCCACTGCGCGAGCGAGCATCTTTTCGGAGATATCCACGCCCGTGACGTCAGACGCGCCCAGCTCACGCGCCGCGCGGCAGAACCAACCATAGCCGCAGCCGAGATCGATAACCGATTTGCCGGTTAAATCCGGCAGCATCGCCCTGAGCGCAGGCCACTCCGGCGCGCCGTCCAGCCCCTGCACCGAGCGCGGAAGCTGAGCGTAGCCTTCGAAAAACGCCGGATTGTCGTAGATGTTTTGTGCCATGGCAGATCCCTCTTTAAGAATGTGCATAGCAGTATACTGCATTGTCGGGTGGCGGCTTCGCCTTACCCGACCTACAAAATCTCCGAACCGTAGGCCGGGTAAGCGCAGCGCCACCCGGCACCACATTAACCCACAGAGCCCCAGACCAGATTCCCCTTATGGAACGTCGCGGTACGCGGAGAGATGCGTGCCACGGCCTCGGCGGAACAGGAGGCATCCACCAGCACAAAGCTGGCGTCATCCTGCGCTTTCGGCCACGCGCGCTCGCCTTTGTCGTTCAGCGGCAGTACGTCGCCGGTGGCGATGCCCAGCGCACGCGAAAGCGTCTGCTCATTCGGGCGAATATAGAGCTGTGCATAGAGGTTGGCTTTCTCCAGCATGTCCCCCAGACCGTACGGCGACCAGTGGTCGATCACGCTGTCGGTACCGGTCATGACAAACACGCCTTTATCACGCAGCTGCTTCAGCGGCATGTGCAGAGTGCCAATCGGCACGGTGGAGGCGATGGTCACCTGTTGTGCCGCCATGCGGGTGGCGATCTCATCCACCTCTTGCTCGTTAAGCGTCGCCAGGGCGAAGGCGTGGCTGATGGTCAGCTTCCCCTTCAGCGCAGGCGTTTTCTCCACGGTTTCGACCATGTAGTTCACCGCCGCCACGCCCGCCGGGCTGGTTTCATGCAGATGGATATCCACCCCTTTGTCATAATCCAGCGCAATCTGGAACATGGTGTCGAGGGATTTCTCCATCGCGCCGTCGACGTTGGTCGGGTCCAGCCCGCCCACGTAATGCGCCCCCGCCTGCATCGCCTCGCGCATCAGCTTTTCAGAATGAGACAGCAGCAGGCCGTGCTGCGGGAAGGCAACGATTTCGCAGTCAAAGCCTGCGCCCCGGCGCGCCAGTACCGCCTGCAAATTTTCCAGGTTTTTCAGGCCGGAAACCGGCTCTATGTTGCAGTGGCTGCGGGCGATGGTTGACCCTTTGGACTGGAGCAGGTCGATCAGCTTTTCGGCGCGTTCTTGCGTGTAGGGCTGTAACTCCGGCAGCAGCTTCTGCTCCAGGCGGATCATGTCCTGAATGGTGGTGCCCGCCGGACGGTTCAGGGAGCGCCACGGGCCGCCGTAGAAGGTTTTATCCAGATGGATGTGCATGTCGCGCATCGCCGGGAGCATCAGCTTTTTGCCCGCGTCGAAGTGCGGCAGGGTCGCGTCCGCGTGGCTGTTGTTGTCGCGCAGGGCGACGATTTTCCCGTCTTTGATTTCCAGCGTTTTCAGCTCGGTGCGGGTACTTGTCGCCACGCTGCCGTCGAAGTTAAACCCGGCTTCCAGCAGCACGTTGTCGAGATAGTAATGTTTTGCGGTGATGTTCATCGGTTTACCCGTCTCGCAGGTTGCCTTTGCAGAATCGGCAGCATACGCGACGGAACCCGTGGCGCCAAACAGCGCGCAGGCGGTAACCATTTTGCCGCTCTGGCTGATAAACTCGCGGCGGCTTTTATTCTCACTCATCTTATCTTCCTTCATTAATAATGTGGGTACCCGTTTCACCGCGCAGCGCCGCGGGCAGGCAGTCCGGCGAGGTAATGATCACCCGCCTGCCGCCATGGCGTAAAAATTCCAGCGAGGCGACGATTTTCGGCAACATGCTGCCCGCCGGAAAATGCCCTTCTTCCATGTAGCGCGTCATCTGCGCCACGTTCACCGTGCTCAGCGCCTGCTGGTTTGGCTTGCCGAAGTGGATGCACACTTTCTCCACGCCGGTGGTGATCACCAGCACGTCGGCGCGGATCTCGCGCGCCAGCAGCGCGGTAGAGAGATCTTTATCTATCACCGCGTCCACGCTCTGGTAATCGCCCTGTTCACTGCGCACCACAGGAATGCCTCCGCCGCCCGCGCCGATCACCACAAATCCTTTCTGCGTCAGCGCCTTGATGGCATCCGACTCAACGATGCGCCGCGGCTGCGGTGAAGCCACCACGCGGCGATAGCCCCGGCCTGAATCCTCAACAAAATGCCAGTCCGGGTGCGCAAGTTGCAGTTCGTCGCGCTGCGCCTCGCTGAAAAACGCGCCGATGGGTTTCGTCGGGTGCGTAAAACCAGGATCGTTTTTATCCACCTCCACCTGGGTGACGACCGTGACCGCTTTTTGTTCCCCGCGCGCCGCCAGGCGGTTGTTGAGCGCCTGCTGGATCAGGTAGCCGATCCCGCCCTGGGTATCCGCCACGCAGTTTGCCAGCGGGGTCAGCGGCAGCCCTTCCCGCTCGTGGGCGATTTCGGCGCGGCGCAGATCCAGCCCCACCTGGGGGCCATTGCCGTGGGTGAGCACGATGTCATAGTCCGAGGCCAGCATTTCGAGCACCGACTCTGCCACCGCTTTGACCGCCTGCGCCTGATGCTCAATCGACTGGCTGGCGTTGTCTTTGATAATGCTGTTGCCGCCGATGGCGACGACCATAAGCTCTTTCATTTTGTTTCCTTTAGAAGGTGCGTTCTGGTGCCCTCATCCCGGCCCTCTCCCACAGGGAGAGGGGGATTAACAGAGGTATCCAGCACATGCTTCACCACAAACATCCCGCCCATCATCAGGTAGGCCGTGACGAACATCAGGGAACTGCCCTCGGCAAAGCCCACCACCGGCGCGTGGATCACCCCAAACAGCGCCAGCAGCGCTCCACCGGCCGCCGCGACGGCCCCACGCAGCGGTTTGTTGATAATGGCGAAGATGGCGATACAGCCCCAGAGCATGCTGGCGAGCGGTGCGCCGTTGCCGAGATGCATCAGGCCTTCGTAGTAGATCCCCTTGCTGTGCAGCACGTCGGTGCCGATTTTCGCCGCGCTGGTCCCCGCCGCGCTCATCACGCTGTTCATCATGGTCAGCGCCCAGTTGGCGATCCACGGGAACAGGCAGATGAAGATGACGGGTACCTCCACTTTCGGGGTCTCCCTCACCACCTGGTTGGCGGTGACGACGCCGATAAACACCAGAATCGGCACGATGGCGGTCATCGGTATGATGGCGAGCATAAAGGCCCCCAGCCCGAACAGCGGCACGATGAACATGGTCACGCCGGACGCCAGGGTGTAGCCGATGCTGGCGCCCATCGCTTTCCAGCCAGGATGGCCGACGTAGACCGTGACCGGGAACGGATTGCCCATCAGGCAGCCGAGCATCGAGGCCAGACCGTTCGCCAGCATTACCTTGCGGGTCGGGTATTCATCCCCCGCCGCGTGGGCGCTTTCGATGTTCTCCAGGTCAAAGATGTAGTTCGCCAGCCCCAGCGGTACGGCGGACGCCAGATACGGCAGCGCGTGCGGCAGTCCTTGCATGAAGCTGTCCACGTGCACTTCTGGCGGGTTAAAGCCGAATGATGACATGGACGCTTTAATGGCATCCGGGCTTTGCAGGCCGGAGATCCACGCAAGCAGAGTACCGGCAATTAACAGCAGCAGGCCGGTCGGGATTTTGGCAAAAATCGGCTTTTTACCGAACCAGTTAATGAAGATCAGCAGCAGGACGATAAACGACACGGTCGGCGCTTCGAACGCCTGCAACATCGGGTTCATCGCCAGCAGCAGCAGGCCAAGACCGGACAGGCACGACAGCAGCACGGTACGCGGGATCATCTTGCGGATGGTTTCCCCCAGGAAGGAACCGCCCGCGAGGATCATCGCTTCCACAAAGCACCACACCAGGCCAATCTGAATCGCGAAATCCGCATCGCCGGTTTGCTGGTAAACCGGCATTAAGACCAGGAAGGTCACGGTAAAAATCGACGGCGCGCTTGGGCCGGACGGCAGCGCGGTGACGTCCGTTCGTCCGGTGGCGCGCGCCATTTGCAGGCCAAACCACGTATAGCAAAGACTCGCCACCAGCACCGCCAGCCCGAAGGCTGGCGCGATGCGTCCATAAACAATCTCCTTCGGGATGCCGACGACAAAAATGAGCAGCCCCATCATGGTCAGCAAATTGGTCAGGTTGTTGGTCATCAACCCGAAATAAGCTGCCCAGTCACCTCTTTTCCACTCCAGTTTCATGTTTTTCATGGATGCATACCTTATAGAACGTAGCGATCGCGGAAGGTTAACAGCGCCTTTTCAAAACAGCTAAACGGCGGGTGAACAATGCCCGCCCCAATCATGCCGATCCCGGCGTCCTTGTGGGCAATGGCGGTATTAATGACCGGCAGAATGCCGCTGCCCGCGACCTTCATGATGTCGATGGCGGTCGGGATGCCCATAAACGACAGCAGCGGAATGGTGACGTTCGGGTTTTCGCCGAGGGTGATTTCGCGCATCTGGCGAGAAAAATCGATGGCTTCCTCCACCGTGCCGCCCACCAGCGCAACGATGGCCGGGGCCGTCGCCATTGCAAAGCCGCCGATGCCGTAGGTTTCGGTAATCGCGCTGTCGCCGATATCCAGCCCGGAGTCTTCCGGCTTATAGCCCGCGAACATCGGGCCGATCACCTGCTGCGCCGGGCCGGTGAACCACTGCCCCGGCAGGCCGGAAACGCGCAGGCCGAACTCGTAGCCGTTGCGCGCCATGGTGGTGACGACGGTGCTGTACTCAATGCCGTGGGCGGCATCCAGCGCGGCCTTACACATCGCCATCCACGTCGGACCGGAGAAGTAGTCGCTGCTGGCGACAAACTCGAACACTTCACGCTGCTGCGCCACCGGATAGCCCGCCTGGATCAGCCCCGGCGTCAGCGCCTGAATAAGCAGCGTGGTGCCCGCGTTGTTGCGGTTGTGGCACTCGTCGCCCATGTGCAGCGCCTGGGCCAGCATCAGGCGCAGGTCGATTTCGCCGATAATCTTCATCGCGTCGCGCAGCATCGGGCCGAGCACGTCGCGCATCCAGTTCAGGCGCTCGATCACGCTCTGGTCGTTAGCCCCCATGCGCAGGATCTTCGCCATCTGCTCGCTGAGGTTGGTGAAGGCGCGGTTGCCGTAGGTTTTGTTCTCAACGATGTGCATAAACATCGACGCGGAGGTGACGCCCGCCATCGAGCCCACGCAGTCATGCTCGTGGCAAGGCGAGAACGTAATATCTCCGGAGGCGGCGATCCTTGCCGCATCGTCCAGATCCGTCGCCAGCCCTTCAAACACCAGCGCGCCGGTAACCGCGCCTTTCATCGCCCCGCACATGTTTTCCCAGGTAACAGGCGGACCGGCGTGCAGAATGGTCGTGCGGGTCATGCCCGGCACCACGTTGATGGCCTGGTCATAGCCCACCAGCACCGGATGGGACTGAATAATCCGCTCAAGGGCAATTTTGTTCGCGGCGGCAATTTTCTCCGCCAGCGGTTTTTCCGCCAGCTGGTCGAGCGCGTCCACCACCTGCATATTGCCCTGCCCCGGCGGCGTCCAGTCGAGCTGGGTTACGGGAACGTGCTGTTTTTTGAGGTCGTCGCTGAACATCGCAATCCCGACGTTAATCACGTTCAGCGGCTGGTTGAATAAGGTCGTCATTATGCTCTCTCCCCTTTGCAGACAAATTCGCGTGCCAGTAATCCGGTATTGGTGCTGCTGCTGGCCCAGATGACGCCTGCGTCAGTCAGCAGCTGGCACTGCTGCGCCAGCGACTGCGGATCCTGATCGGTGCCGAGCACGTAGCCGAGAATTTCCAGCGGACGGTTGTCGGCTTTCGCGATCGCCTGTGCCTCTTTGATCGCCTCGATCATCACCCCAACCGGATCGTCATGCGCGCCAAAGCCAAGCACGAAATCCATCACGATCACCCCCACCTGCGGATCGCGCGCCTCCTGTAGCAGGCGGCTGATGCGGTTGGTCGGGTCGATCATCGGGTGTGGCTTGCCGTTGGTGAAGTCGTCGTCACCGAAATCAAGGAAGGTGTGGGCCTGGCTGACGCTGATGTCTTTCAGACGCCTGGCCGGATCCGGCTGGATGTTGCTGTAAACATCGTCAAATTTCTCCAGCGCGGCAAACATCGCTTCGTCGCACAGGGTGCCGCCGCAGAACAGGCCGCGAATGTACTTCTGTTGCGGCGTCAGGCGGGCGCGTACCTCTTCGATCAGCGGCCAGTTGAGCGGATGTAAATCCAGGTCGTCTTTTTTAATGCCGGTAAGCAGCACCGCTTTCAGGGCCGCCTCCTTAGTGCCACGAGCAAACTGTAAACCGTCTTCATCGGCTGGCGGTTCGTTGCGGCCCAGGAAGCACACAACCACAGGCTTGCGGCAGGCGCGTGCCCGGGCCAGTACTTTCCCAGCCACCGCGGGTGCAGGCGGTTTGGAGATGAGCGCTATCACCCGGGTCGCGTCGTCGGCCTCCAGCATGTCGATGGCATCGAGCATCATCAGGCCGCCGATCTTCTCGCTGAGATCGCGTCCGCCGGTGCCAATCAGCTGCGACACGCCGCCGCCGAACTCGTGAATGCGCACGCTCAGCTCCTGGCTGCCGGTGCCGGAGGCACCAACGATGCCAATCTGCCCGCGACGCACCGCATTGGCGAAGCACAGCCCCGCGCCGTTGATAATGGCGGTGCCGCAGTCTGGCCCCATCATCAGCAGACCCTTTTCATGCGCCAGCTGCTTCAGCGCCAGCTCGTCGTCGAGCGATACGTTATCGGAGAACAGCATCACGTTAAGATCGTTTTCCAGCGCCTGGCGCGCTTCCCGTGCGGCGAAGGTGCCGTTGACGGAAATCACCGCAAGGTTGCTGTCCGGACGATGGGTTTTGGCGCTGGCAATCGTCGCGTAGCGTGCTTCATGGGAGCCAGTGCGCTCTTTACGCGTGAATAACGCTTCAATGGCGGCCAGGGTTTCCTCATTCGCCGCGTCGCCTTTAATAACGATCATCAGGTCGCCGTTTTTCGCGTCCGCTAATTCCGGCGTTAATAGCCCGAGGTTTTTTAATACCCCTTTGTTCATTTCCGTCGCCATCGCCACAAACGCCTGCTCGACGCCCGGCAATTTATTGGCTTTGGTGGAAACCGACATTAAGGAAACCGAATCGAAATACGTATTCTTTTTTATGACGATTTTGGTTGGCATTATTTTCACCTGTTTAAGATAAAAGGGGGCCGCCGTCGTGCTAAATGCACGTCGGTAACAATGCGTTTATTGATTAACGGCCAGCCAGGGGAAGGCTGACCGAATGCACTATGCGCCTGCCGCCAGCAGCAGGTCTGCGATCGCGTTGAAGCCTTTTTCCCGCGCCAGTTCGAGCGGGGTTTTACCGTATTTATCGGTCATGTGCGGGTTCGCGCCGTGATCGAGCAGCAGCTTCACAATTTCCTGCTGCTTTGCGCCGCCGTCGTTTAATACGATGGCCTCCAGCAGCGGCGTCCAGCCGACAAAATTGGTGTGGTTGACGTTGATGTCGGTTTTTTCCAGCAGCTCACGCACGATTTCAACGTGCCCTTTTTCACTGGCAGGGGTAATGCCCACGCCGCCAAAGCGCGTCAGACGATCGAGATCCGGATTTGCCGGAAGGACAATGCGCAGCAGGGTTAAATCATTGGTCAGGCAGCCGATCAGGAAGGGGTTAAAACAGGTCTGGTCCTGTTTATCGATATCCGCCCCGGCGGCAATTAAAAACTCCACACAGGCGTAATGCTTTTTCAGGCTGGCAATAATAATGGCGGTTCTTTTCTGGCGGTTGGTCGCGTTAATATCCACGCCTTTCTCCAGGCAGGCTTTTAGCGCGTCGATATTGCCCTCTTCTGCCGCCAGCAGAAATTCTGTAACCAGTGCAGTTGCAGACATATTCAGACTCCCTATGTTTCACTTCTGATGACCTGAGAATAGCAACAGCCTGGTCATAAAAGAATCCGCTTAAAAATGATTCATCGACACGCAATTCATTGTTGAGTTAAATTCAACAGTCCTGGAGAAATGTGCGTCTGTGCAACCTTTTTCTTATGTTTTACCGCTTTTACGCGCTTCAGGCTGCATTATCCTTATGGCTGAAAAAGCCTTACACAGCGCGGATCTACGTAAAAATCCAGAACTGTGATCGACATCAACTATGATGTAACGCCGCTGTTAAAATATGTTCAAAACTGATGGTCACCAGGAGCCATAATATGAATTCCATCTTTACCGAAGAGAATTTGCTGGCCTTCACCACCGCGGCACGTTTTGGCAGTTTTAGCAAAGCGGCTGCCGAGCTGGGCGTGACCACCTCCGCCATCAGTTACACCATCAAACGCATGGAGACCGGACTGGACGTGGTGCTGTTTGTACGCAACACGCGCAGCATTGAGCTGACCGAATCCGGTTTTTATTTTTATCGTAAAGCGACCGACCTGCTGAATGACTTTCATGCCATCAAGCGCGGGATTGATACCATTTCTCAGGGCATTGAGACGCGGGTGCGCATCTGCATAAATCAGCTTTTGTATACGCCACGCCATACCGCGCGTTTGCTCCAGGTGCTGAAAAAACAGTTTCCCACCTGCCAGATCACAGTGACGACCGAGGTGTATAACGGCGTCTGGGATTCCATCATTAATAATCAGGCCAATATCGCCATTGGCGCGCCGGATACGCTGCTGGACGGCGGCGGCATTGATTACACCGAGATAGGGGCGATCCGCTGGGTATTTGCCATCGCGCCCACGCATCCGCTGGCGTTCGCCCCGGAGCCCATTTCCGAAAGTCAGCTGCGTCTGTATCCCAATATCATGGTCGAGGACACCGCGCATACCATCAACAAGAAGGTGGGCTGGCTGCTTCACGGTCAGGAGGCGATTCTGGTGCCGGACTTCAACACGAAATGCCAGTGTCAGATCCTGGGGGAAGGTATTGGCTTTTTACCGGAATATATGACGCGTGAGGCGGTGGAGGACGGGCTGCTGGTAACGCGGCGGATCAATAATCCTCGTCAGGATTCGCGCATGCTGCTCGCCACGCAGCATGCGGCGACCGGTCAGGTCACGCGCTGGATCAAACAGCAGTTTGGCCCGGAAGGCGTGCTGACCCGGATCTACAGTGACTTACTGTGGCGTACCTAGCTCTTCGTCTGAACCCAAAACGCGTGGATAAGACCGGGGAAGTAGCCCAGGATGGTCAGAAGGATATTCAGAATAAACGCCCAGCCCAGCCCCTTGCCAAGCAGCACGCCCAGCGGCGGGAGAATAATCGTAAAAACAACGCGCCAAAAACCCATAAAAAACTCCGTGCAAGCTAACCAATTGAAAATTATAAAAGACACTTCTCTAAGCGTAGCCAGTTTACGGTTAACTGCCATGCGTCTCTCGCGCTTTTACCTGCCTTTACCCTCTTTACACTGGCTTAAACCCCCGCCTTAAATGCTCTACTGTTCTGAAATTGACGGTAAGGAAACGCAATGTCTCTTCCTCTTATTTCGCCGCAGCAGGCAAACGCGCTGATTGCTGAAAGTGATGCCGTGGAACCGACGTACCTGATAAGGAGTATCTGAAAGATTAGGCTGTACCCCGCCCCCGGACGTGGGCTATGGTGAAGATCATGACAATGATGAGGAGGTGCTATGTTTTCTGTCGGTGATTATGTCCAACCGCGTCAGGGCGGTCCGAAACTGAAAGTGCTCGAAGTGAATGGTGAAAACATTGTGGCTGTGCAGGCCAGCAATGAGCAGGGCGAGAAATATCACCTGAAAGCGGCGGACGTGGTTCTGTACTCCGAAGAAGGTGACTTTGGCGTCTGCTAAGTCAATAAACGGGCGGAATACACCGCCCGAATAATCATCAGATCAGGAAATCGTCCAGCGATTTACCGTTTGCCAGTGCGGTTGCAATTGGCTTTGGCGTACGCCCCTGGCCGGTCCAGGTTTTTTCTTCACCGTTCGCGTCAGTAAAACGATATTTCGCCGCACGCGCTTTACGTTTTTTCGTCGGCTGACCCGCCTGCGCCAGATCACTGCCTAACAGATCGCTCGGAGAAATACCGTCAGCTTTCATTAGTTCCAGCAGAGCATTAATTTTATCCTGCTGTTCAGCGCGTTGACGCTCTAATTCAGCCTGCTCGCTGCGTTTTTCTTCAGTGACAATCCGGAATTTTTCCAGCACATCTTCCAGAACATCCATGGATAATTCACGTGCCAGCGCCCGGAGGGTACGAATATTATTAAGATTCTGTAACGTTAAAGCCATAATAATGAAAAACCTTTCTTCGTGTGTATAACATAAATCAGGCAACAGAATAATTGATTTTTGTTCTGATATCTACCCACCCTGACGTTTTGACATTATTGTAAATGTTTTAGAATATCCCGTTAATATAACCCCGAAATATATGTCTGTTTTAATGCGTAATATACCGCCCTTCCCCAGGCCAAAAACCCCTGTTTAAAACAGTTCAAAAAACCGCCTCCACTCTCCCACACAACAGAGGTTTTACACGCGCACTGATAAACTAATCCGTTGATTTATTTTAATAAAATATGGACAAGGAGAGAAAATAACGAAGCGCGCAAAAAACGCACAACTTTAGAGAATTTTATGGCTAAAGCGCCAGCAAATAAAAATTAATCACTACTTGTTAGTTAAAAGCCAGAGAGATACGCTATACACTCATAACAAACCAACCTAAAGCACTAAAGGCCGCAGGTAAAACGCCACTTTTTTGTCCTGTTCGAGGAGTTCAGACATGTTCTCACCGCAGTCTCGCCTGCGCCATGCGGTAGCGGATACGTTCGCGATGGTCGTTTACTGTTCCGTCGTGAATATGCTGATTGAAATTTTCCTGTCGGGAATGTCCTTTGAGCAATCCCTCTCGTCGCGCCTGGTGGCCATTCCGGTGAATATCATGATTGCCTGGCCGTACGGCCTGTATCGCGATGCAGTGATGCGTTTAGCCCGGCGTATTAGCCCGGCGGGTTGGGTAAAAAACCTGGCGGACGTGCTGGCTTACGTGACGTTCCAGTCCCCGGTATATGTGGTTATTTTGCTGACGGTGGGCGCAGACTGGCATCAAATCGCCGCTGCGGTAAGTTCAAATATCGTGGTATCTATGCTGATGGGTGCGGTGTACGGTTACTTTCTTGACTACTGCCGCCGCCTGTTTAAAGTCAGTCCTTATAGCCAGGCAAAAGCGTAAGGTAAGGCGACTGGCTCAGGCCAGTCGCAGAGTTATTGTACGTCGCCAAACAGCCCTTTCAGGAACCGCTCCAGCGCCATACGCGAGCTGAAACCGTGCGGAATACCATAATGTTCATGCGTCTCGCCGCCTAAATAGAGCGGAAATTGCTGATAATGATCGCAGGTTTTAATATCCGAGGCGGGCTCAGCAAATGACAGGCTTCTGTCTTTGAGTGTCGGGTGAATAATGAGAGCAGTACGCCCCATTCTGGCTTCACGGTTGACGTAAACATAATTCTCACCACGGCGATATCCGTACGCTTTTGATGTTACCTCATCCATGGTGAACCCTTCTTTTTCAAGAACGCGCGCCACCTCATCGGGTCGTAAATACATATCTTTTCCTCATTATCATTCCTGCCCGGCAACCTTACAGTATTCAGCATTAGCAGGGCTTTCAGAATATTCCATAAACTGCCCGATAAGCCGTGACTCGCTTCAGATATTACATTTCTGGACTAAACTAAACGGGAACACAAATTATGGAGGATCGTATGTTTAACAGACCGAACCGAAACGATATTAATGACGACACACAGGATATTCGTAACGATGTCAGCCAATTAGCGGACACGCTGGAAGCCGTATTGAAATCCTGGGGCTCTGACGCGAAGGACGAAGCAGATGCCGCGAAACGTAAGGCTCAGTCTCTGCTGCGTGAAACGCGGGCAAGGATGAATGGCCGCTCACGTACCACTCAGGCGGCCTGCGACATGGCCAGCTGCGCCACCACCTTCGTACGTGAAAAACCACTTTGTACGCTGGGAACGGTCGCGGCGGTCGGGATTTTTGTCGGCGCCCTGCTTAGCCTGCGTAAGTAAGCGCGCGTTCTCAGCCCCGGTCGCCTCAGGCGCCGGGGCTTTTCTTTGCCTGACAGCCTGAAAAACCCGCACAGCCCGCCCTGCCCCGCCAGGCTCATCGTTGGGGCCTTATTAATCTGTATTTCCCATATCTTGTGTGGTTGAAACTTATCGCAACTACATCTAGTATTCCCTTTAGAAAGACACACACAACATGACGCGTTTACTCGCGCCGTTCTCTCATTCTAAATGGAAATACGAATCATGAGCATTATTATTTACACTCGTAACGATTGTGTTCAGTGCCACGCCACGAAACGGGCGATGGAGAGCCGCGGCGTGGCATTTGAGATGGTCAATATTGATCAGGTACCCGACGCGGCAGACACCCTGCGGGCGCAGGGTTTCCGTCAGCTTCCGGTTGTCGTTGCCGGCGACACCAGCTGGTCTGGCTTCCGTCCGGACATGATCAACCGCCTTGCCGCTCAGGGCGTCAGTGCATGAGCACGCTGGTCTACTTTTCCAGCAGCTCGGAAAACACGCTTCGGTTTATGGAGCGTCTCGGGCTGCCCGCGATACGCATTCCGCTGAACGAGCGGGAGCGTATTCAGGTAGACGAACCCTACATTCTGGTGGTGCCCAGCTATGGAGGTGGCGGCACCGCAGGGGCTGTGCCTCGTCAGGTGATCCGCTTTCTAAACGATCCCCATAACCGGCAGCTGATTCGCGGCGTGATCGCCGCAGGCAATCGCAACTTCGGCGAGGCCTTTGCCCGCGCCGGGGATGTCATCTCTCAAAAATGCGGCGTGCCGTATCTCTATCGTTTTGAACTGATGGGGACACAGCAGGACGTAGAGAACGTGCGTAAAGGAGTGAACGAATTTTGGCAACGACAACCGCAGAACGCGTGATTCAGGCGACGCCGGATTACCACGCATTAAACGCCATGCTAAACCTCTATGACCGCGAGGGGCGCATTCAGTTTGGCAAAGATCATGAGGCGGTGGACGCCTTTTTTGCCGCTCATGTACGCCCGAACAGCGTCGTCTTTGGCAGCCAGCAGGAACGTCTCGACTGGCTGGTAAAAGAGGGTTATTACGAAGAGCGTGTCCTGACACGCTACGACCGCGCCTTCGTGGTGGCATTGTTTGAACGGGCGCACGCCAGCGGTTTTCGCTTCCAGACGTTTCTCGGCGCGTGGAAGTATTACACCAGCTACACCCTGAAAACCTTTGACGGCAAACGCTATTTAGAAAGCTTTGAAGATCGGGTGGTGATGGTGGCGCTGACGCTGGCGCAGGGCGATGAAGCGCTAGCCGAAAGACTCACGGAGGAGATCCTCTCCGGTCGCTTCCAGCCCGCCACGCCAACGTTCCTTAACTGTGGGAAAGCCCAGCGCGGCGAACTGGTCTCCTGCTTCCTGCTGCGTATTGAAGACAATATGGAGTCGATTGGCCGTGCGGTGAATTCGGCGCTACAGCTTTCGAAACGCGGCGGCGGCGTGGCGTTTCTGCTTTCGAACCTGCGGGAAGCGGGCGCGCCGATTAAGCGCATCGAAAACCAGTCTTCCGGCGTCATCCCGGTGATGAAGATGCTGGAAGATGCCTTCTCATACGCCAACCAGCTTGGCGCACGTCAGGGCGCGGGTGCGGTTTATCTGCACGCGCACCACCCGGACATTCTGCGTTTTCTGGATACCAAACGTGAAAACGCCGACGAAAAGATCCGCATCAAAACCCTGTCGCTCGGCGTGGTGATCCCGGATATCACGTTTAAGCTGGCTAAAGAGAATGCCGACATGGCGCTCTTCTCACCGTATGACGTTGAGCGGATTTACGGCAAAGCCTTTGGCGACGTGGCGATAAGCGAGCTGTACGACGAGCTGGTGGCCGACGATCGCATTCGCAAAAAAACCATCAACGCCCGCGATTTCTTCCAGACGCTGGCTGAAATTCAGTTTGAGTCCGGCTATCCGTACATCATGTACGAGGACACGGTGAACCGCGCGAACCCGATTGCCGGGCGCATCAACATGAGCAATCTGTGCTCGGAGATTTTGCAGGTCAACAGCGCGTCCAGCTACGACGAGAACCTCGACTACGCGGACGTGGGCAAGGATATCTCCTGTAACCTCGGGTCGCTGAATATTGCCCATACCATGGATTCACCCGATTTTGGCCGCACGGTAGAGACCGCCATTCGCGGGCTGACGGCGGTATCGGACATGAGCCACATCCGCAGCGTACCGTCCATTGAGGCGGGCAACGCTGCGTCGCATGCCATCGGCCTTGGGCAGATGAACCTGCACGGCTATCTGGCGCGGGAGGGCATCGCCTACGGTAGCCCGGAAGGGCTGGATTTCACCAACCTTTATTTCTACACCATCACATGGCATGCGCTGCATACCTCGATGATGCTGGCGCGCGAACGCCACCAGCGGTTCGCAGGCTTTGAGCAGTCCCGCTACGCCAGCGGAGAGTATTTCAGCCAGTACCTGGAAGGCGACTGGCAGCCGAAAACCGAAAAAGTACGCGCGCTGTTTGCCCGCGCTGGCATCACCCTGCCGACGCGTGAGATGTGGCAACAGCTGCGTGAAGAGGTGATGCGCTACGGCATTTATAACCAGAACCTTCAGGCGGTGCCGCCAACCGGCTCCATTTCCTATATCAATCACGCCACGTCGAGCATCCACCCCATCGTGTCGAAGATTGAAATCCGTAAGGAAGGCAAAACCGGGCGTGTCTACTACCCTGCCCCGTTTATGACCAACGAGAATCTGGCGCTGTACCAGGACGCCTATGAGATTGGCCCGGAAAAGATCATTGATACCTACGCCGAGGCGACTAAACATGTGGATCAGGGGCTGTCACTGACGCTCTTCTTCCCGGACACCGCCACCACGCGGGATATCAACAAAGCGCAGATCTACGCCTGGAAGAAAGGCATCAAAACGCTGTACTACATTCGCCTGCGCCAGCTCGCGCTGGAAGGCACCGAAATTGAAGGCTGCGTGTCCTGCGCGCTGTAAGGAGAAAGGATGAAACTGTCACGCGTAAGTGCCGTTAACTGGAACAAAATTCAGGATGATAAAGACCTGGAGGTCTGGAACCGCCTGACCAGCAACTTCTGGCTGCCGGAAAAGGTCCCGCTCTCCAACGATATTCCGGCCTGGCAAACCCTGAGCCATGCCGAGCAGCAGCTGACAATCCGCGTCTTTACCGGCCTGACGCTGCTGGACACCATTCAGAATACCGTGGGTGCGCCCGCGCTGATGAGTGATGCGCTGACCCCGCACGAAGAGGCGGTAATGTCGAATATCAGCTTTATGGAGGCGGTCCATGCCCGCTCCTACAGCTCGATTTTCTCCACCCTGTGCCAGACCAGAGACGTGGACGCGGCCTACGCCTGGAGTGAAGAGAGCGCGTCATTGCAGCGCAAGGCAGATCTGGTGCTGGAATATTACCGGGCCGACGAGCCGCTGAAGAAGAAGATCGCCAGCGTGTTCCTGGAATCTTTCCTCTTCTATTCCGGCTTCTGGCTGCCTATGTACTGGTCGAGCCGGGGCAAGCTCACCAACACCGCCGATTTGATTCGCCTCATCATCCGCGATGAAGCGGTACACGGGTATTACATCGGCTATAAGTATCAGAAAGGGCTGGAGAAAGTCAGCGCGGAAAAACGCGAGGAACTCAAAGGTTTTGCCCTCGATTTACTGATGGATCTGTATGACAACGAGCTGAGCTATACCGAAGAGCTGTACGCCGGAACGGGCTGGGAAGAGGACGTAAAAGCCTTCCTCTGCTATAACGCCAACAAGGCGCTGATGAACCTGGGCTACGAAGCGTTATTCCCACCAGAAATGGCGGAGGTGAACCCGGCGATCCTCGCGGCGCTGTCGCCCAACGCCGATGAAAACCACGACTTCTTTTCCGGGTCCGGCTCGTCGTACGTGATGGGTAAAGCGGTGGAAACGCAAGACGAGGACTGGGATTTTTAATGAATGAATTAACGTTCATTAATTAACTCTGCATTTCATTATTTCCAGCCGAATATTCCACTACGTACTACACTGTAATTTCCCCGTCATATTCGCCTGAATCACACCGATTCAGGCGAAATTTCCCGATGCAGCAGCAAAAAATTGAGAAAAATTCAAACCGCCCTCAGCCCTTTATTCATGGGAAATTCAGCCGTTTCGCTTGCGGCAAAATTCCGCCCTCAGGCCGGTCCAGGGTTGTCTCAGATTCTGAGTATGTTAGGGTAATGCCAGTTAACTATTTACCATGGTAATCATATCGACATAAACAAATAACAGGACACTCTCTATTGCATGGCAATTAAATTAGAAGTGAAAAATCTTTATAAAGTATTTGGCGAGCACCCGCAGCGCGCATTCAAATATATTGAGAAAGGCCTTACGAAAGAGCAAATTCTGGAAAAAACCGGGCTATCGCTTGGCGTTAAAGACGCCAGTCTGGCCATTGAAGAAGGCGAGATTTTTGTCATCATGGGATTATCCGGTTCGGGTAAATCCACTATGGTTCGCCTTCTCAATCGCCTGATTGAACCCACCCGCGGACAGGTGCTGATAGACGGCGTGGATATCGCCAGAATATCAGACGCAGATCTCCGCGAGGTGCGCAGAAAGAAAATTGCGATGGTGTTTCAGTCATTTGCACTGATGCCGCACATGACGGTACTCGATAATACCGCCTTTGGCATGGAGTTAGCCGGCACGCCCGCTCAGGAACGTCAGGAAAAAGCCCTTGATGCACTGCGTCAGGTCGGGCTGGAAAATTATGCTCATGCGTATCCGGATGAACTCTCCGGCGGTATGCGTCAGCGTGTGGGATTAGCGCGCGCATTAGCGATTAATCCGGACATCTTATTAATGGACGAAGCCTTCTCAGCGCTCGATCCCTTAATTCGCACCGAGATGCAGGATGAGCTGGTAAAATTACAGGCCAAACATCAGCGCACCATTGTTTTTATTTCTCACGATCTGGATGAAGCCATGCGTATTGGCGACCGTATCGCCATTATGCAAAATGGTGAAGTGGTGCAGGTCGGCACACCGGATGAAATTCTCAATAATCCGGCGAATGATTATGTGCGCACCTTCTTCCGCGGCGTGGATATTAGCCACGTATTCAGTGCGAAAGATATTGCCCGTCGAACACCAAACGGCATTATTCGTAAAACGCCAGGTTTTGGCCCGCGCTCCGCGCTGAAGCTGTTGCAGGACGAAGACCGTGAATACGGTTATCTGGTTGAACGCGGCAATAAATTTGTCGGCGTGGTCTCCATTGACTCTCTGAAAACCGCCCTGAGCGAAAACCAGGGAATCGATGCGGCGTTGATTGACGCTCCGCTTGCCGTGGACGCCGAAACGCCGCTCAGCGAGTTGCTCTCTCACGTGGGTCAGGCGCCGTGCGCCGTGCCGGTCGTCGGTGAAGAACAACAGTACGTTGGCATCATCTCAAAACGGATGCTGCTACAGGCTTTAGATCGCGAGGGGACAAACAATGGCTGATCAATCAAACCCATGGGGCACCACTGAAGCAGCGGACAGCGCGGCGCAATCTGCCGATGCGTGGGGGTCGACGCCTGCGCCTGCCGATGGCGGCGGCGCGGCAGACTGGCTCAACAGCGCACCAGCGCCTGCCCCAGAGCATTTCAATATTATGGATCCGTTCCACAAGACGCTGATCCCGCTGGATAGCTGGGTAACGGAGGGGATCGACTGGGTCGTTACCCACTTCCGTCCGGTGTTCCAGGGGATCCGCATCCCGGTGGATTACATCCTGAACGGCTTCCAGCAGCTGATGCTGGGCATGCCCGCGCCGGTGGCGATTATCCTGTTCTCGCTGATCGCATGGCAGTTCGGCAGCGCGGGTATGGGGATCGCCACGCTCATCTCCCTGATTGCCATCGGCGCGATTGGCGCGTGGTCTCAGGCGATGATCACCCTGGCGCTGGTGCTGACCGCCCTGCTGTTCTGCGTGGTGATCGGCCTGCCGATGGGGATCTGGCTGGCGCGCAGCCCCCGGGCCGCGAAGATTATTCGCCCGCTGCTGGATGCGATGCAGACCACGCCAGCGTTCGTTTACCTGGTGCCTATCGTCATGCTGTTCGGCATCGGTAACGTACCGGGGGTGGTCGTGACCATTATCTTCGCCCTGCCACCGATTATTCGCCTGACCATTCTGGGCATTAACCAGGTGCCTGCGGATCTGATAGAGGCATCGCGCTCGTTCGGCGCCAGCCCGCGTCAGATGCTGTTTAAGGTTCAGCTTCCGCTGGCGATGCCGACCATTATGGCAGGTGTTAACCAGACGCTGATGCTGGCGCTGTCGATGGTGGTGATCGCCTCGATGATTGCCGTTGGCGGGTTAGGTCAGATGGTACTGCGCGGCATTGGCCGTCTCGATATGGGGCTGGCGACCGTCGGCGGCGTCGGGATTGTGATCCTCGCCATCATTCTTGACCGCCTGACCCAGGCTGTCGGTCGTGATTCACGTAGTCGCGGCAACCGTCGCTGGTACACCACCGGCCCTGTCGGGTTACTCACCCGCCCATTTACAAAATAAGGAACAACGATGCGACATAACGTACTTTTTGCCACAGCGTTTGCGACCCTTGTCTCCACCAGCGCAGTTGCCGCTGACCTGCCGGGCAAAGGCATTACCGTGCAGCCGGTGCAGAGCACCATTTCGGAAGAGTCCTTCCAGACCCAGATTGTCAGCCGTGCGCTGGAGAAACTGGGCTATACGGTGAATACCGCCAGCGAAGTGGATTACAACGTGGGCTATACCTCCATTGCCTCCGGTGACGCCACCTTTACCGCCGTGAACTGGCAGCCGCTGCACGACGACATGTATGCCGCCGCAGGCGGTGACAAGAAATTCTACCGCGAAGGCACCTTTGTGACCGGCGCTGCGCAGGGATATCTGATCGACAAGAAAACCGCCGATAAATATCACATCACCAATATTGAACAGCTGAAAGATCCGAAGATCGCAAAACTGTTTGATACCAACGGTGACGGTAAAGCCGACATGATGGGCTGTTCGCCGGGCTGGGGCTGTGAAGCGGTGATTAACCACCAGAACAAAGCCTTCGATCTGGCGAAGACCGTCGACGTGAGCCACGGCAATTACTCTGCGATGATGGCCGACACCATCGCCCGCTTTAAAGAAGGCAAGCCGGTGATCTACTACACCTGGACGCCGTACTGGGTGAGCGACGTGCTGAAGCCGGGCAAAGACGTGGTGTGGTTGCAGGTGCCCTTCTCCTCCCTGCCAGGCGAGCAGAAAGATATCGACACCAAACTGCCAAACGGCATGAACTATGGCTTCCCGGTGAACACCATGCATATTGTGGCGAACAAAGCCTGGGCCGAGAAAAACCCGGCGGCGGCGAAGCTGTTCTCGGTGATGAAACTGCCGCTGGCAGACATTAACGCCCAGAACGCGATGATGCACGCGGGTAAATCATCCGAAGCTGATATCAAAGGCCACGTGGATGGCTGGATCAAAGCCCACCAGCAGCAGTTCGATGGCTGGGTGAAAGAGGCGCTTGAGGCGCAGAAGTAAAACATTTTCCCTCACCCTAACCCTCTCCCAGGGGAAGAGGGAACGATGACCACCCTCTCCCCCTGGGAGAGGGTCGGGGTGAGGGGATCAAACCGCCCCCAACCTTAACCGCACAATCCACCACGTAACAATTCCCCAACATTCACCATCATTGGTTATTATGTTTCCGGAAAAATAATCACTTAACTCACGATTCCTGAAACTAATGACAAAAACAACTCAAGGGCTTAGCCCCGCACTCATCCTTTTAATGTCCGTGGCAACGGGTCTGGCCGTCGCCAGCAACTATTACGCACAACCACTGCTCGACACCATCGCACGCGCCTTCGATCTTTCAGCCAGCTCCGCCGGGTTTATTGTCACCGCCGCACAGCTCGGCTATGCGGCCGGGCTGCTGTTCCTGGTGCCATTAGGCGATATGTTTGAGCGCCGGATGCTTATCGTCTCCATGACGCTGCTGGCGGCGGGCGGGATGTTGATCACCGCCAGCAGCCAGTCGTTAACGATGATGATTATCGGCACCGCGCTGACGGGGCTGTTCTCGGTGGTGGCGCAAATTCTGGTTCCCCTCGCCGCGACGCTGGCTTCCCCGGAAAAACGCGGCAAAGTGGTCGGCACTATCATGAGCGGCCTGCTGCTGGGCATCCTGCTGGCGCGAACCGTTGCCGGGCTGCTGGCGAGCCTCGGCGGCTGGCGCACCGTTTACTGGGTGGCGAGCGTGCTGATGGTTATCATGGCGCTGGCCCTGTGGCGCGGCCTGCCAAGGGTGAAGCAGGAAAATCACCTGAACTATCCGCAGCTCCTCGCCTCCGTTTTCAGCCTCTTTACCCGGGATAAACTCCTGCGCACGCGCGCCATTCTGGGGTGTCTCACCTTCGCTAACTTCAGCATCTTATGGACGTCGATGGCGTTTCTGCTCGCCGCACCGCCGTTTAACTACTCAGAAGGCGTGATTGGCCTTTTCGGGCTGGCAGGCGCGGCTGGCGCACTGGGCGCGCGCCCGGCGGGTGGGCTGGCCGACAAAGGCAAATCTCATATGACCACCTCCGCAGGGCTGGTTTTACTCCTGCTCTCCTGGGCGGCCATCTGGTACGGACACGTCTCCGTGCTGGCGCTGATTGTCGGTATTCTGGTGCTCGACCTCACCGTGCAGGGTGTACATATCACCAACCAGACCGTGATTTACCGCGTGAAGCCGGATGCCCGTAACCGTCTGACGGCCGGGTACATGACCAGCTACTTTATCGGCGGCGCGGCGGGCTCGCTAATCTCAGCCTCCGCCTGGCAGCACGCGGGCTGGACGGGCGTATGCGCCATCGGCGCCATCGTCGCGGCGATAAATCTGCTGGTATGGTGGCGCGGCTATCACCGTCAGGAAGCAATTCACTAAGTTTTACATTGCTTTGGGCCCCCTGGGGTGTAAAGGGGGCCTGCATCTGTTAAGGTAACGGTAATCATTTATCCCAGAAATTTTACTGTGGGTGACATATTTACTACCGGCATGAATAGTTCAGACCCCTGTCCTCACATCCCCTCTTTCGCGGGTACACACCCCACGCTCTCTGTGCTCACCGGGTCACGGATTTACCCGGCGCTTTCTGATGGTGACATACGTTTGGCGGATATAACCGCACAAATAATTCATTTACATTATTTGTCACTGTCGTTACTATATCGGCTGTAATTAATGAGGTTATGCCCAAAATGGATAGTTCGTTTACGCCCATTGAACAAATGCTTAAGTTCCGCGCCAGTCGTCATGAGGACTTCCCGTATCAGGAAATCCTGCTGACCCGCCTGTGCATGCACATGCAGGGTAAGCTGCTGGAAAATCGTAACAAGATGCTGAAAGCGCAGGGGATTAACGAGACGTTGTTTATGGCGTTGATTACGCTGGAGTCTCAGGAAAATCACAGCATTCAGCCGTCGGAACTGAGCTGTGCGCTGGGGTCATCCCGTACCAATGCGACCCGTATCGCGGATGAACTGGAAAAGCGCGGCTGGATTGAACGCCGTGAAAGCGATAACGATCGCCGCTGCCTGCATCTGCAACTGACCGAGAAAGGTCACGAATTCTTGCGCGAAGTGCTGCCACCGCAGCACAACTGCCTGCACCAGCTCTGGTCTGCCCTCAGCACCGCCGAGCGCGACCAGCTTGAGCACATTACTCGCAAGCTGCTCACCCGTCTGGACCAGATGGATGAAGACGGCGTCATCCTTGAGGCGCTGCGCTAACGCGACGATCCGCTCAACATTCCAGATTGCTAAAAAGAAAAACTGACAGGCCAGCACGTGAAACTGCTGGCCTTTCTGACAACAGGTCGGCTCAGCCGATGTGAAAATAAAAAGATCGTGGAGAACAACAATGAGCGCAAATGCGGAGAACACCCTCCCGCAGCAACCGGCCAACAAAAAGGGCAAACGTAAGAGCGCCCTTATTCTGCTGACCTTGCTCTTTATTATTATTGCCGTGGCATATGGGATCTATTGGTTTTTAGTCTTGCGTCATGTTGAAGAGACAGACGATGCATACGTGGCAGGGAATCAGGTTCAAATCATGGCCCAGGTGTCAGGCAGCGTGACGAAAGTCTGGGCTGATAACACCGACTTTGTGAAAAAAGGCGATGTGCTGGTCACGCTCGACCCGACCGACGCCCAACAGGCGTTTGAAAAAGCACAGACGGCGCTGGCCTCCAGCGTTCGCCAGACCCGCCAGCTGATGATCAACAGCAAGCAGCTTCAGGCCAATATCGACGTGCAGAAAACGGCCCTGGCTCAGGCGCAGAGCGACCTCAATCGTCGTGTTCCTCTCGGCACCGCCAACCTGATTGGCCGTGAAGAGTTGCAGCACGCCCGCGACGCGGTGGCCAGCGCACAGGCGCAACTGGACGTGGCGATCCAACAGTACAACGCTAATCAGGCGATGGTGCTGGGTACCTCTCTGGAAAACCAGCCAGCGGTGAAACAGGCGGCGACCGAAGTGCGTAACGCATGGCTTGCCCTGCAACGTACCAAAATCGTCAGCCCGATGACCGGCTACGTTTCCCGTCGTTCCGTACAGCCAGGGGCGCAGATTAGCACCACCACGCCGCTGATGGCGGTCGTTCCGGCAAACAATCTGTGGGTCGATGCGAACTTCAAAGAGACCCAGCTGGCGCATATGCGTATCGGCCAGACCGCGACCGTGGTCAGCGATATTTACGGCGATGACGTCAAGTACACCGGAAAAGTGGTCGGTCTGGACATGGGGACCGGCAGCGCGTTCAGCCTGCTGCCTGCACAGAACGCCACCGGCAACTGGATCAAAGTGGTACAGCGCTTGCCTGTGCGTATCGAGCTGGATCCTAAGCAGCTGGCAGACCATCCGCTGCGAATTGGCCTTTCCACGCTGGTGACGGTCGATACCGCCAACCGCGACGGTCAGATCCTCGCAAGCCAGGTGCGCAGTACGCCAGCTTATGAAAGTAACGCCCGTGAAATTAGCCTCGATCCGGTCAATAAGCTGATCGATGACATCGTGAAGGCAAACGCCGGTTAAGCCGAAGGTGAGCGTTATGCAACAGCAAAAGCCGCAAAAACCGCTGGAGGGGGCGCAGCTGGTCATTATGACCATTGCGCTGTCGCTGGCGACATTCATGCAGGTGCTGGACTCCACCATCGCAAACGTGGCGATCCCTACGATCGCCGGGAACCTTGGCTCATCGCTGAGCCAGGGGACCTGGGTCATTACCTCGTTCGGGGTGGCGAACGCCATCTCCATTCCCATCACCGGCTGGCTGGCGAAGCGCGTCGGTGAAGTGAAGCTGTTCCTCTGGTCGACGATCCTGTTCGTGCTGGCCTCCTGGGCCTGCGGCATGTCCAGCAGCCTGACGATGCTGATTTTCTTCCGCGTCATCCAGGGGATTGTCGCCGGGCCGTTGATTCCGCTGTCGCAGAGTTTGCTGCTGAACAACTATCCGCCCGCCAAGCGCTCCATCGCGCTCGCGCTGTGGTCGATGACGGTGATCGTCGCCCCAATTTGCGGGCCAATCCTCGGCGGCTATATCAGCGATAACTATCACTGGGGCTGGATCTTCTTCATCAACGTGCCCATCGGTGCGCTGGTGGTGCTGATGACGCTACAGTCTCTGCGTGGTCGCGAAACGCGGACCGAACAGCGGCGGATCGACGGCATCGGGCTGGCACTGCTGGTTGTCGGCATCGGCAGCCTGCAAATCATGCTCGACCGCGGCAAAGAGCTGGACTGGTTTGCCTCTACGGAAATCATTGTGCTGACGGTGGTCGCCGTGGTGGCCATCAGCTTCCTGATTGTCTGGGAGCTGACGGACGATAATCCGATAGTCGACCTCTCGCTGTTTAAATCGCGAAACTTCACCATCGGCTGCCTCTGTATCAGTCTCGCCTATATGCTCTACTTCGGCGCGATTGTTCTGCTGCCGCAGCTGTTGCAGGAGGTGTACGGCTATACCGCAACCTGGGCGGGGCTGGCCTCCGCGCCGGTGGGGTTAATTCCGGTTCTGCTGTCGCCGATTATTGGCCGTTTCGCCCATAAGCTCGACATGCGCAGGCTGGTGACGTTCAGCTTCATCATGTACGCCGTGTGCTTCTACTGGCGCGCGTATACGTTTGAACCGGGAATGGACTTTGGCGCCTCCGCGTGGCCGCAGTTTATTCAGGGCTTCGCCGTAGCGTGCTTCTTTATGCCGCTGACCACCATTACGCTTTCCGGCTTACCGCCTGAGCGGATGGCGGCGGCATCGAGCCTGTCGAACTTCACCCGTACGCTGGCGGGCTCCATCGGGACTTCGATCACCACCACGCTGTGGACCAACCGGGAATCGATGCACCATGCTCAACTCACCGAAGCGGTGAACCCGTTCAACCCTAACGCTCAGCAGATGTATAGCCAGCTTGAGGGGATGGGGATGACGGAGCAGCAGGCGTCCGGCTGGCTTGCCCAGCAGATCACCAACCAGGGGCTGATTATCTCGGCAAACGAGATTTTCTGGATATCGGCGGGGATCTTCATCGTCCTGCTGGGGCTGGTGTGGTTTGCCAAACCACCGTTTGGGGCCGGTAGCGGGGGCGGTGGGGCGCACTAGCCCTGTGCACGGGTTGCCGGGTGGCGGCTACGCCTTACCCGGCCTACGATCGTAGGCCCGGTAAGCGCAGCGCCACCGGGCAACAATCGCCCCCCTTGTCCAAAACGCGACAGCGATTGTCAGTTCCGATAAAGCAGCGCGCCTGAAATCGATTCACGATAGTGAAAAGACAACAGGAGCGCACCATGCTGAACACACCCGCCGACAAATACCAGCCTTACCCCACCCTTTCGTTGCCCGACCGCCGCTGGCCGGAGCAGATTATCACCCGCGCCCCGCGCTGGCTCTCGACCGACTTACGCGACGGTAACCAGGCGCTGGCCGAGCCGATGGACAGCGCGCGCAAGCTGCAATTCTGGGATCTGCTGCTGAGCTGCGGGTTTAAAGAAATCGAAGTCGCCTTCCCGTCCGCCTCGCAGACGGACTTCAATTTTGTGCGTCAGCTTATTGAGGAGAACCGCATCCCGGATGACGTCACCATTCAGGTGTTAACGCAGGCGCGGGACGATCTTATCCGTCGCACTTTCGACTCCCTGCGCGGTGCGAAACAGGCCACCGTCCATCTGTATAACGCCACCGCCCCGCTGTTCCGCCGTCTGGTATTCGGCATGGAGAAAGCGCAAATCGTCGAGCTGGCGACGCGCGCGACGCGCCTGATTCGTCAGCTGTGTGAAGAGAACCCTGACACCCGCTGGCAGTACGAGTACTCCCCGGAAACCTTCTGCTTTACCGAACCGGAGTTTGCGCTGGAGATTTGTGAAGCCGTAGCGGAGATCTGGCAGCCGTGCGCGGCGCGTCCGATGATCGTCAACCTGCCCGCTACCGTCGAAGTGAGCACGCCGAACGTCTATGCCGACCAGATCGAGTATTTCTGCCGCCACTTCAGCCGCCGCAGTGACGTCTGTATCAGCGTGCACCCGCATAACGATCGCGGTACCGGCGTCGCCAGCGCAGAGCTGGCCGTCATGGCCGGGGCTGACCGCGTGGAGGGCTGCCTGTTTGGTAACGGTGAGCGCACGGGCAACGTCTGCCTGGTGACGCTGGCGATGAACCTCTACAGCCAGGGCATTAGCCCGAATCTGGATTTCAGTGATATGAATCGGGTGGTTGAAACGGTAGAAACCTGCAACCAGCTGCCCGTCCATCCGCGCCATCCGTGGGCGGGTCGTCTGGCTTACACCGCCTTCTCCGGCTCGCACCAGGATGCCATCAAGAAAGGTTTCGATGCCCGTAAGCCTGGCGAACGCTGGGAGATGCCCTATCTGCCCGTCGACCCGCAGGATATTGGCTGTACCTATGAAGCGGTGATCCGCGTGAACAGCCAGTCAGGAAAAAGCGGAAGCGCCTGGCTTATTGAGCAAAACCACGGCCTGAAATTGCCTCGCGCCCTGCAACAGGATTTTAGCCAGCACGTGCAGCAGGAAACGGATAACCATGGAAAAGAGATGACGCAGAATGCGCTCTGGCAGCTGTTCCGCGCCCGCTACGGCCTGGTGGCGAGCCCGCCATTAGCGCTGCAATCGTACCGCAGCGACAGCCAGCAGGACGGCCAGCTGCGGCTGACGGCAAGCGTCGCCACGCAAGGGGGCACCCGCCAGCTGGAAGGCCAGGGAAACGGTTTGCTCTCCGCCGCCGCTCACGGCTTAAGCCGCTGGATCAACGCACCGTTTGTGATCAAGGATTATCACGAACATACGTTAGGCGAACGCAGCGACAGCCGCTCGGTGGCCTATATCCGCTGCCTGTTCCAGGATGGGACCAGCCGCTGGGGCGTGGGCATCGACAGCGACGTGGCACGCGCGTCGATTCAGGCGCTTTTTAACGCGGTCAGTCGTTCCTGAAGTAATCGCTGGGTGAGAGACCCATTACCCGGCGAAACATTGCCGTAAAGGCGCTGTGGCTGCCATACCCCAGATCCAGCGCCACGCGTAATACCGGCTGGCCCTGCGCCAGCCGCACTAAGGCTTCCAGCAGTCGCGCCCTTCTCACCCACTCGCCGTAGCTCAGGCCTGTCTGCTGCTGAAAATGGCGGTTCAGCGTGCGTTCGCTCATCCCCACAATACCTGCGGCCTGGGCGCTGCTCCAGCTTTCTCCCGGGGCCATTCGAATCTGCTGGCAGAGGTGGCGCAGCGCTTCGCTTTCCGGCTCGGGCAGGTGAAACGGCAGTACCGGCATGAGGCGAATTTCATCGAGGATCAGCTCATAAACACGTTCATCGCGGCTTCCGGGTGCGTAAGATTCAGGAAGCGTAAGGGAGGTCAGGATCAGCTCGCGCAGCAGGGGCGAGATCTGCACGATCTGGCAGGTCGCCGGAAGATCGGCGCGCGCCAGCGGGTCGATAAACAGCGTGCGGGCAGCAACGTTGCCGGTGATGCGCAAGGCGTGCTGCGTACCCGCAGGTAGCCAGACGCCGCGACCGGGCGGCACCACCCAGCAGCCGGATGCGGTATCGACCCGCACGACGCCGGTGAGGCTGTGCAGGAGCTGCGCGCAGTCGTGCTGATGCCACGGCTCGCTGTCGCCATGAGCATAATCATGCGAAAACGGCACAAGCGGGCGATGGGTAAAGGAGAAGGTGGTGGTTGTCGTCATCAGGATTGTAGGCCCGGTCAGCGAAGCGCCACCGGGCATCCACAGGCACGATACTAAATGTGCAGTTCCTGAAGTTTTTCTTTTGGCAGGGCCAGCTCGTCATTGCTGTTTACACGAACATCACGTTCGATGATATGACGGGCAATCTCCTGAGCTTCTTCCAGAGAGTGCATCTGGTAAGTGCCGCACTGGTAAACGTTCAGCTCAGGGATCTGGTTCTGCTCTTTCACCTTCAGCACGTCTTCCATCGCCGCTTTCCACGCATCCGCGACGCGTTTCTCATCAGGCTGACCAATCAGGCTCATGTAGAAACCGGTGCGGCAGCCCATCGGAGAGATATCGATGATCTCCACGCCGTTGCCGTTCAGGTGGTCGCGCATGAATCCGGCGAACAGGTGTTCCAGCGTGTGAATGCCTTTCTCTGGCATCACTTCTTTATTGGGCACGCAGAAGCGCAGGTCGAAAACGGTGATCGTGTCGCCGTGCGGCGTGTTCATGGTCTTCGCCACGCGGACTGCTGGTGCTTCCATACGGGTATGGTCGACAGTAAAGCTATCTAATAACGGCATACGTCACCTCCGATAGTGATTTTTTTAAAATAAACTGAACTCTTCTACAGAATGCGCGTCTGAGTATATGAAAGACGCGCATTTGTTATCATCATCCCTGAATTCAGAGATGTATATTTTGGCCACAGCGATGTGGCCTTTTTCTTTTTGGTTCAGGCCTGCTTCGCCAGAAACGCCTCAAACGACTCCGTATCCGCCGCTTCGACCTCTTTCTGACGCACAACGGACGCATCACGCTCTGTCACAAAATCCGCTTCGCTCAGGATCTCTAACGGCTCCTGCATCAGCATCTCACGGTACTCCGCTGAGAGTGAACGCCCTGTGCCACCAATTCCCTGCTCAATCATAGAACGCAGAATACGTGCTGAGAATGTCAGTTCCGGGTTATCAAAGCTTTCAACCAGTTCGTCGCAGACCTTCTGGTAAGCTTCGCCGCCGTACACGCTGTCCAGCGTCTGGGCTACGCGCTTCAGGTCATGGAACAGATCCTTCCCTACCTTAGACAGTGGGAACTGAGCCGTTTCACAGCCAATACCTAACGTCAGACCCGGCTTGCGCCCTTCCAGAATCACGCGATTCCAGTTGGCACGGGTACACAGCAGTTCGTCGGAACTCATTTCCGGCGCATCCGCCAGTACGCACCAGACCATAAACAGGTCAAGGAAGCGAATCTGCTGCTCGTCAACGCCAATCGGTGAGAACGGGTTGATATCCAGCGAGCGCACTTCAATGTATTCGATCCCGCCGCGCTGTAGCGCATCCGACGGCGTTTCACCGCTGCGCGTCACGCGCTTCGGACGAATCGGCGCATACAGTTCATTTTCAATCTGCAACACGTTAGTGTTAATTTGCAGGCGCTTACCGTCTTTTTCGAGGCCGATTTTTTCGTACTCTTCCGACGGGGTTTTTATCGCCCGCTTCAAGCCTGCCACATATTCGTGCAGATCGTTAAACGTAATTCCGAGATTACTTTGCGATTTATTGGTATAGCCAAGGTCGCTCAGGCGCAGGGAGGTCGCATACGGCAGGTAATACATGCCACATTCGGTCTTCTCGAACGGCAGCGTGGTCGGTTTCCCTTGCAGGAACGAAGAACAGACGGCCGGTGACGCGCCGAACAGATACGGAATAACCCAGCCAAAACGGTAGTAGTTGCGGATCAGGCGGAAGTAACCCGCGGAGATCGCTTCTTTATCCGTTTCACCGCACTTCGCCTGCCAGAACGCCATCGGCAGAGAAAAGTTGTAGTGCACGCCAGAGATCGTCTGCATCAGTGCGCCGTAGCGATTTTTCAGTCCTTCGCGATACAGCGTTTTCAGCCGACCAATATTCGAGGTGCCGTACTGCGCCAGCTCGATATCCTGCCCCTGCTCGATATAGCACGGCATGCTGAGCGGCCACATACGCTCGTCGCCGAGGTTGCGGGCGGTGAAGCGATGCACGTCGCGCATGATCGTCAGCATATGATCAATATCACCGTCTACTGGCGTGATGAACTCCAGCAGCGCTTCGGCGAAATCGGTTGTGATCCATTTATGTGTCAGCGCCGAGCCTAACGCCTTCGGGTGTCCCGTAGTCGCTAAGCTACCATCCGCATTTACGCGCAGCGTTTCGCGCTCAAGCCCACGCTGAATACCCTTCAGTGCCTGAGGGTGATTTTCCAGCCAGGCCAGCGCCTGTGATACGTCCGGGATCAATTTGACCTCCCGCCTGTCAAAAAATTGTCACTCAGCATAATTGTAATGGTTGACGATTGAAGGTCGCGAATTCATTCCACCAATTAGTGCCACCACGTCATACCCTGTAGTGTTACCCATGCCAGTAAAACATAGCGTAACGCCTTGCCAAGGCACAAAAAAAAGAGCACCGGTCCCCAGGAAATGCGCATCCATCCCGCCAGCAGACACAGTAAATCGCCTATTACAGGCATCCAGCTTAATAACAGCGTGGCAGCGCCATAGCGTTTTAGCCAGCCGACTGCCTTTTCCTGCCAGCGAGATTTTTCGCGTAGCGGAAAGAAACGTCCAAGAATAACGTTAGTCAGCCCTCCAAGGCTATTACCCATTGTTGCTATTAAGACCAGCAACCAGGGCTGACTTACGCCGGACAACAGCATCGCCACCAGCACCACTTCCGAATTCCCCGGTAAGAGGGTGGAGCTTAAAAAACTGCTGGCGAATAATGAAGCGAGTGACAGCGCGTCACTCACAGTAAGCGAACGTCCACCGCCGCCATTCCGGCATCACGCGCGGCCTGAATGCCAAAATCAGCATCTTCAAACACCACGCATTTTACAGGTGGAACACCCATTAATTCTGCACAGAGCAGGAAGGTATCCGGTGCGGGTTTGTGATGTTTAACATGATCGGCGGCAACGACGGCAGAAAAATAGTGGCGCAGGCCAAGGTGGTTGAGTAGCGCTTCAGCAATCGCGCTCTCGCTGCCCGTACCGACAGACATAGGACGACGCCCGTGCCACTCCTTGACGACGTCAATGAGTGGTAAAGGCTGCACGGTGTCTAACAGTATGGCTTTTACCGCGTCGGTTTTTTCACGCGCGAGCTGATGCGGGTCGAGATCGGCCTGATTCAGCTCAATCACGGCCTGTGCGATACGCCAGGTGGGCGATCCATTGAGGGCAATCATCGCCTGTAAATCGAAACGCATACCGTAACGGCCCAGGACTTCGGTCCAGGCCTGACGATGCGTGGGTTCGGTATCCAGGAGGGTGCCGTCCATGTCGAAGATCAAACCGTCATACTGTGCGTACATCGTGCTCTCGCTAAACGATTAACAAAGCATTACTTTATCGTAAAAGGGGATTTTTGTCGCTGATTGCGAAGTGATAACAATGAGAGTGATTAAGAACTAAACATCGAAGGGGATCACAAGAAGAGATGGTGCATCCGGGAGGATTCGAACCTCCGACCGCTCGGTTCGTAGCCGAGTACTCTATCCAGCTGAGCTACGGATGCATCGGGATTTACTGCTGTACTTCTCGATACTCATATCACTTCAAAAGCAATATGAAGTAAAAAATGGTGCATCCGGGAGGATTCGAACCTCCGACCGCTCGGTTCGTAGCCGAGTACTCTATCCAGCTGAGCTACGGATGCATCGGGATTTACTACTGTACTGCTCGATATTCATATCACTTCGAAAGCAATATGAAGTAATAGATGGTGCATCCGGGAGGATTCGAACCTCCGACCGCTCGGTTCGTAGCCGAGTACTCTATCCAGCTGAGCTACGGATGCATCGGGATTTACTACTGTACTGCTCGATATTCATATCACTTCGAAAGCAATATGAAGTAATAGATGGTGCATCCGGGAGGATTCGAACCTCCGACCGCTCGGTTCGTAGCCGAGTACTCTATCCAGCTGAGCTACGGATGCAAAATGGCGGTGAGGCGGGGATTCGAACCCCGGATGCAGCTTTTGACCGCATACTCCCTTAGCAGGGGAGCGCCTTCAGCCTCTCGGCCACCTCACCACACAACGCCTCTTTCGAGTGCTTCGAGCAACTCGTTAAGAGCTTCTCGTCGCTGCGTGGCGCATATATTACTTTCTGGGACTTATAAGTCAAACAATTTTCCACATGCTTTTTTCGTTTGCACAATTCGCACGCAATTCGCATGTAAAAGCCGCAAAGAGAGTGTTTTATAAGCGGATTTTGCAGGCATCTTCACAGAATTGTGTTGAGAGAAGCGCGTCTTTTGGATGAGATAAGATTATGAGAGTGGTCAAAAACGAAGCGTTTGAAATAGAACGGTAACTTTATGCAGGAAAAATAGCAGGAGGGTTGCGTCTCGCCCGACAGCGAGACGCGACAATATCAGTAACTGGACTGCTGGGATTTTTCAGCCTGGATACGCTGGTAGATCTCTTCACGGTGGACAGATACTTCTTTAGGAGCGTTAACACCAATACGTACCTGGTTACCCTTTACCCCTAAAACTGTCACGGTGACCTCATCCCCAATCATGAGGGTCTCACCAACTCGACGAGTCAGAATCAGCATTCTTTGCTCCTTGAAAGATTAAAAGAGTCGGGTCTCTTGTATCCCGGCATTATCCATCATATAACGCCAAAAAGTAAGCGATGACAAACACGTAAAGTGTAAGCAGTCACGGCATCACATTCTGTTAAACGTAAGTTTAGCCGATATACACAAACTCAACCTGACTTTATCGTTATCGATAGCGCAGTGAGCAAGACGCCATAACGTTACCGCTATGGCGTCTGCTTGTGCTTTGTAGTTATTACAGTTTCGCGCTTACCCAGCTTTCAACGCTGGCTAATGCCGCGGGAAGTGCCGCCGCATCCGTACCACCGGCTTGCGCCATGTCCGGACGACCGCCACCTTTGCCACCCACCTGCTGGGCGACCATTCCAATCAGTTCCCCTGCTTTAACACGATCCGTCACATCCTTAGAGACGCCCGCAATCAGAGAAACCTTACCCTCTGCGACCGTTGCCAGCACGATAACCGTCGAACCAAGCTGGTTCTTCAGATCGTCGACCATGGTACGCAGCATCTTAGGCTCAACGCCCGCCAGATCGCTGACCAGCAGTTTGACGCCCTTAATGTCTACCGCTTTGCTGGAGAGGTTTGCGCTCTCCTGCGCCGCAGCCTGTTCTTTCAGCTGCTGGAGTTCTTTTTCCAGCTGACGGGTACGATCCAGCGCGACACGCACTTTTTCGCCCAGGTTCTGACTATCGCCTTTCAGCAGCTGCGCGATCTCGTGCAGCTGGTCGCTCTGCGCATGCAGGCTGGCAATCGCGCCTTCCCCGGTCACCGCCTCAATACGGCGCACGCCTGCCGCCGTCCCCGACTCGGAAACGATGCGGAACAAGCCGATGTCACCGGTGCGGGATGCGTGAGTACCGCCACACAGTTCGGTAGAGAAGTCGCCCATGCTCAGCACGCGAACGCGGTCGTCATATTTCTCGCCAAACAGCGCCATCGCACCTTTCTTCTTCGCTGCCTCGAGATCCATGATGTGGGTTTCGATTGGCAGGTTACGGCGGATCTGGGCATTCACCAGGTCTTCCACCGCACGAATTTCAGACGGCTTCATCGCTTCAAAATGCGAGAAGTCGAAACGCAGCACTTTGTCATTAACCAGAGAACCTTTCTGTGCAACGTGCGTACCCAGCACTTCGCGCAGGGCTGCGTGCATCAGGTGGGTTGCCGAGTGGTTCAGACGAATGCGCGCGCGGCGAGCCTCGTCAACGTTGGCCTGAACGCCCTCGCCCACTTTCAGAGAGCCGGAAACCAGTTTGCCCTGGTGACCAATCGCCTGACCGTATTTCTGGGTATCGCTTACGCTGAAGCTGAAGCCATTGCCTTTCAGTTCGCCTTTATCGCCAACCTGACCGCCCGATTCCGCATAGAACGGCGTTTTATCCAGGATAACAACCGCTTCCTGGCCCGCGCTAATGCTGTCTACGGCTTTACCGTCAACAAACAGCGCGGTCACATTGCTGGTCAGGGCCAGCTCTTCGTAGCCTTTAAATTCAGACGCGCTATCAACGCGGATCATCGCGTTGTAGTCCGCGCCAAAACCGCTGGATTCACGCGCACGACGACGCTGTTCTTCCATTGCGGCTTCAAAGCCTGCTTCGTCAACTTTGATGTTGCGCTCGCGGCAAACGTCCGCGGTCAGGTCAACCGGGAAGCCGTAGGTGTCGTACAGGCGGAAAGCGGTTTCGCCATCCAGCGTGTCGCCCTTGAGTTTCGCCAGCTCGTCGTCCAGCAGCGCCAGACCGCGTTCCAGCGTACGGGCAAACTGCTCTTCTTCGGTTTTCAGAACCTGTTCAACCTGCGCCTGCTGGCGTTTCAGCTCGTCACCGGCAGAGCCCATCACGCCAATCAGTGGCCCAACGAGTTTATAGAAGAAGGTGTCCTTCGCGCCCAGCATGTTGCCATGGCGGATCGCACGACGAATGATACGACGCAGCACATAGCCACGGTTTTCATTCGACGGGATAACGCCGTCAGCAATCAGGAACGCACAGGAACGAATATGGTCTGCGATAACGCGCAGTGATTTGTTGCTCAGATCGGTTGCGCCCGTTACCTCAGCAACGGCTTTGATCAGGGTGCTGAACAGGTCAATCTCATAGTTGGAGTTAACGTGTTGCAGAACGGCCGCGATACGCTCAAGGCCCATACCGGTATCTACGGACGGTTTTGGCAGCGGCTCCATGGTGCCGTCGGCCTGACGGTTGAACTGCATGAAGACGATGTTCCAGATCTCAATGTAGCGATCGCCATCTTCTTCCGCGCTTCCCGGAGGGCCACCCCAGATGTGGTCGCCATGATCGTAGAAGATCTCGGTGCACGGACCGCAAGGGCCGGTGTCGCCCATCTGCCAGAAGTTATCAGACGCGTAAGGCGCGCCTTTGTTGTCACCGATACGGATGATACGTTCGCGCGGGATACCCACTTCTTTTTCCCAGATGTCGAACGCTTCGTCATCGGTCTCATACACGGTCACCCACAGACGCTCTTTCGGCAGATTGAACCAGTTTTCACCGGTCAGCAGTTCCCACGCGTATTGAATGGCGTCGTGTTTGAAATAGTCGCCGAAGCTGAAGTTACCCAGCATTTCGAAGAAGGTGTGGTGGCGCGCGGTGTAACCGACGTTTTCCAGATCGTTGTGTTTACCGCCCGCACGCACGCAACGCTGTGAGGTTGTGGCGCGGGAATAATTACGCTTGTCGAGACCAAGGAACACATCCTTGAACTGGTTCATCCCGGCGTTGGTAAACAGCAGAGTCGGGTCATTGTTCGGTACCAGGGAGCTGCTGGCAACAACCTGGTGTCCCTTACTATGGAAAAAATCGAGAAACGCCTGACGGATCTCAGCGGTGCTCTTGCTCATAATTATCCTGAAATCAAGCTAACGAAATGTCGCAGCAGATCTGTATCTGTAAACAGTTGGACGGACCAGCTACTGGAAAAAGTGGGAATAAGATAAGTTTTCTTTAGTGGGAAGTAAAATCCCGCATGCGTTCAATCGGTAAAATTACGCCAGATATCCTGAATATCTTCCATCAGGAAGCCGCGGTAGAGCAAAAAGCGCTGGATTTTAACTTTTTCTGAAAATTCACGCGGCAGCGGCTCACCGTACTTTCGTACCGCCTGCTCACGCGCCAGTTCGCACCAGTCAATTTCACTTTCGCGCATGGCTTTTTCAATCGATTCACGGGCTACCCCTTTCTGGTTCAGCTCCTGGCGGATACGCGCTGGCCCATAGCCTTTACGACCACGGCTGGCAAGAAAGCGAGCGGCAAAACGGCCGTCATCCAGATAGTGATGCTCGTAGCACCAGGCAACCACGCGGTCATAATCTTCCGCGGTGGCATCAATGTCTTCCGGACCGTTTTTGCTCATGACGGGCGCTGACAGTTTCCGCCGCAGCTCCTGTTCGCTATGGTCACGCACGGCAAGAATACGCACGGCCCGATCCAGCAAGCGTGAGTAGGCTGGTCGGCGTGATGTCGGTTCACTCATAAAAAACCTGTCGATTCAGAAATGCAAAAAGGGCCGCATCAGCAGCCCTTCATTTTTATCCGAGAGGATTAAAAGTCTTCGTTGGTTTCTTCAGCATCCGCGCCGTCGACCACGAAATCAGGTTTAGAGTCCTGGTTGTTCAGCAGGAGTTCACGCACCTTCTTCTCAATCTCTTTCGCCGCCGCCGGGTTCTCTTTCAGCCAGGAGATAGCATTCGCTTTACCCTGACCAATCTTGTCACCGTTGTAGCTGTACCATGCGCCCGCTTTTTCAATCAGCTTCTCTTTCACGCCCAGGTCAACCAGCTCGCCGAGGAAGTTGATACCTTCGCCGTAGAGGATCTGGAACTCAGCCTGTTTGAACGGTGCTGCGATTTTGTTCTTCACAACCTTCACGCGGGTTTCGCTACCGACTACGTTATCCCCCTCTTTCACCGCGCCGATACGGCGGATATCCAGACGGACAGAAGCGTAGAATTTCAGTGCGTTACCGCCGGTGGTGGTTTCCGGGTTACCGAACATTACACCAATTTTCATACGGATCTGGTTGATGAAGATCAGCAGCGTATTGGACTGCTTCAGGTTACCCGCCAGCTTACGCATCGCCTGGCTCATCATACGTGCCGCGAGGCCCATGTGAGAGTCACCGATTTCACCTTCAATTTCCGCTTTTGGCGTCAGCGCCGCAACGGAGTCGACGATGATCACGTCAACCGCGCCTGAGCGCGCCAGCGCGTCACAAATTTCCAGTGCCTGCTCGCCGGTGTCCGGCTGGGAGCACAGCAGGTTGTCGATATCAACGCCCAGTTTACGGGCATAGACCGGGTCCAGCGCGTGCTCGGCATCGATAAACGCACAGGTTTTACCTTCGCGCTGTGCCGCCGCAACAACCTGCAACGTCAGGGTAGTTTTACCCGAGGATTCCGGACCGTAGATTTCTACGATACGGCCCATCGGCAAACCGCCAGCGCCCAGTGCGATATCAAGAGAAAGCGAACCAGTGGAGATAGTTTCCACATCCATGGAACGGTCTTCACCCAGGCGCATGATGGAGCCTTTACCGAATTGCTTTTCGATCTGGCCCAGTGCTGCCGCCAACGCTTTCTGTTTGTTTTCGTCGATAGCCATTATTACTCCTGTCATGCCGGGAGAAGCAACTGCGCTTCACCATGGACTTCTGTTCTGTTGAGGCAATTATACTGTATAGTCATACAGTATCAAGTATTTTGTAGAAATTGTTGCCAGAGCGTTTTTAACGCGTATTCCGTTGCCTGACGACGCACGCTTTCGCGGTCGCCGCTGAAGCATTCCCGGCGGGTGATCCCTTCACCTTTTGAGGTGGCAAAGCCAAACCAGACGGTGCCGACAGGCTTCACGTCGCTGCCGCCGTCCGGCCCCGCGATACCGCTGATGGAGATAGCGTAATCTGCGCGCGCCTCTTTCAGCGCGCCAATCGCCATCTCGATCACCACCGGCTCGCTGACCGCGCCATGCTGCTCAAGCGTGGCTTCACGCACGCCGATCATCTGCGCTTTCGCCTCGTTACTGTAGGTCACAAAGCCGCGTTCAAACCAGGCGGAACTGCCAGCAATATCGGTAATTGCTTTCGCCACCCAGCCGCCGGTGCAGGATTCTGCGGTCGTGAGAGTCGCGCCGCGCTGTTTCAGCGCCAGCCCCACCACTTCGCTTAGCTGCATCAATTCATGGTCAGTCATTCTCGCTCCAGGCCTTAGAAAAACATGCAGCACAAGATAGCACTTTCTCATCAAATATGGGGATGCGCGTCGGGTTTTACGAGGGGGCTTCAGAAAAAAGCCGATGCGGACGCATCGGCCAGAGAGACGCTTATTTCATGCTGTTAGCGAGGGTGTCCACATTGTGGCGAAACGCCTTGACGTAGGTGTCCGCCACGCCGCCCTTCGCGGACAGCGCTTCCGGGTAAAGTTCACCACCCGGCTGGGCGCCCGTGGCGGTCGCAATCTGCTTCACCAGGCGTGGGTCAAGCTGGTTTTCCATAAACCAGGTTTTCACGCCGTCAGCTTTAATCTGATTGATGATCTCCGCTACCTGCGCCGCGCTGGCTTCACTCTCAGACGACAGCCCCTGCGGCGCCATAAACGTCACGCCGTAGGCGCGGCTGAAATAGCCGAAGGCGTCGTGGCTGGTCAGCACTTTGCGCTTCGCCTGTGGGATGTCGCTGAAACGCTTTTTAGCCCAACCGTCCAGTTGAGAGAGCTGCGCAATATAGGGTTTACCGGTAGCTTCAAGCGCCGCCGTATCTTCAGGATCGGCCTTCACCAGCCCTGAGAGAATATTTTGCGCATACAGCGCGCCGTTCGCCGCGCTGTTCCACGCGTGCGGATCGGTCACGGTTTTACCGTCCTCTTCCAGCGTGTGCGTTTTCACGCCGTCCGAAGCAACCACCAGTTGGCCTTTGAATCCGGAGGCTTTCACCAGACGGTCGAGCCAGCCCTCCAGCCCCAGCCCATTGACCACCACCACGTCAGCTTTACTCAGCGCCGCGCTGTCTTTGGGCGAAGGTTCGAAAGTATGGGGATCACCGTCCGGCCCCACCAGCGTCGTCACCTTCACACGATCGCCGCCAACCTGCTGCGTGATGTCTCCCAGGATGGAAAAGCTGGTCACCACATTAAGCGTTTTCGCCATTACGCCGTGCGTCATCATGCCGAGCGCGAGCGCCACGGCTAATCCTGTACGTTTCATCGTTTCCCCTTGCGTTAAAAAAGCGCCCGCAGGCTATCCGCCAGCCTGCTGCGCGTGCCAAATAAAACTGAAATAAAGAACAATGCGCTGGCGGTCAGCACAATGGAGGGCCCGGCGGGCAGACTCACTGCCCAGGAAAGGCTTAAGCCCAGCCACGCGCAAAAAATACCGCTGATACCCGCCATCAAAAGTAACCCTGGCAGTGTGCGCACCCAGCAGCGTGCCGCCACGGCGGGTAACATCATCAGCCCGACGGCCATCAGCGTGCCGAGCACCTGAAAACCGGCTACCAGGTTGAGCACCAGCAGCGCCAGAAACAGACCGTGTAACATCCCGGGCAGCCAGCGCGCGTTCACCTGCAACCACGCGGTATCAAACGCTTCGCTGACCAGCCCCCGATAAAAAATCGCCAGCGTGAGGAGCGTGAACATGCAAACGCCCGTCACGAACAGGGCTGACGCGCTATCCACGGCGAGAATGGAGCCAAACAGAAGATGAAGCAGATCGACATTTGAACCGCGCAGCGACACCAGCGTGACGCCCAGCGCCAGCGAGCCCAGGTAAAACCCCGCGAAGCTGGCATCCTCTTTAAGCGGCGTGCGGCGGCTGACCAGCCCGGCCACCAGCGCAACGGCGATCCCGGCAATAAACCCGCCGACAGTCATTGCCAGCAGCGACATCCCGCTGAGCAGATAGCCCACCGCGACACCCGGCAAAATGGCGTGAGAAAGGGCGTCCCCCATCAGGCTCATCCGACGCAGTTGAAGAAATACGCCCAGCGCAGTGGTGCTGACGGAGAGCGCCAGGCAAACCACCAGCGCGCGCCGCATAAAGCCGTACTCAATAAACGGCTGGAAGAAGAGATGCCAGATCATGCCACCCTCACCCGCTCGGTTTTCCAGTGCGGCGTATCAGCATCCAGCCGCAGCGTTTGTGGGAAGTGGCGCGAGACGCGTTCGCTGTCGTGCAGTACCGCCAGCAGGGTCTGCCCCTGCATATACATCTCCAGCATCAGATCCATCAGCACGTTGCAGGTCGCTTCATCGACGCCGGTGAAAGGCTCATCCAGCATCACCAGGGGCGCCTGCTGCACCAAAACGCGGGCAAACAGCATGCGCTGAAACTGGCCGCCGGAAAGTTCATCTATGGTAGAGAACGCCATGGACTCCAGCCCCACGCGCTCCAGCGCGCCGGCAATGCGCATGCGGGTATCCCGACGAAAACCGGCAAACAGTGAGATTGCTGGCCAGCAGCCCATACTCACCACGTCCTGCACGGTCAGAGGAAATTGCGCCTCCAGCGCGTGACGCTGCGCCAGCCAGCCCACCACCGGACGTCTCCCCTGCCAGCGAAACGTACCGCTGACGGGCGGAATAAAGCCGGCGAGCGTTTTCAGCAGCGTGGATTTGCCGCAGCCGTTGGCCCCGACGATAGCGGTCATGCTCCCGCGTTCAATCACGCCGGACAGCGCGCGCGTAACGGGCTGGCGATCGTAACCCGCCACCAGGTCGTTCATCACGATCATGGCAACGCCACCGCCCAGCGCACGGCCAGGCCGAGAAACAGAATGAGCACCAGCGCCAGCAGCAGCCGAACCGGGGATGAGAGAGAAAACAGGGACATGGATATCTCAATTCAAAAATAATGTTATAACATAACAATAATGAAAGTCGATTAAGATGTAAACGGTGGGAGTGAAATGGGAGTGTGGCGAAATGTTTCTGCAAAATTCCCCTCTCCCGTGGGAGAGGGTCAGGGTGAGGGCATCAGGCCGCACCGTGCATGCAGCCATGCCGGGTGGCGGCGTTGCCTTAACCGGCCTACCCGTCAGGGTAACTTACTGGCTAAACGGTGACGCTGCCGGCACACGCGCCTGAGACACCGCCAGCCCCAGCTGCCACACCGCCATCGCATAGTGCGTGCTGTGGTTGTAGCGGGTAATGGTGTAGAAGTTCGGCAGCCCGAACCAGTACTGATAACCGGTTCCGACATCCAGGCGCAGCAGGCTCACCTGGTCAACATTGCCCAGCGGCTGCGACGGCGTTAAGCCTGCCGCTGCCAGCTGCGCCACGCTGTATTTGGTTTTAAATCCGTTTTCCAGACCAAACGCCTCGCCGTTCGCCTGCACCGCCACCTGGCCGCCCGGCGTCCAGCCATGCGCTTTGAAGTAGTTGGCCACGCTGCCAATGGCGTCTTCGGGATCCCACAGGTTGATGTGACCATCCCCGTTAAAATCTACCGCGTACTGCTTATAGGAGGAGGGCATAAACTGGCCGTAGCCCATTGCCCCGGCGAACGACCCTTTCAGATCGAGCGGATCGTCCTGTTCGTCTCGCGCCATCAGCAGGAAGGTTTCCAGCTCGGAAGAGAAATACTCGGCGCGGCGCGGGTAGTTGAAGGAGAGCGTCGCCAGCGCATCAAGGATGCGGGTTTTACCCATAATGCGTCCCCAGCGGGTCTCGACCCCAATAATACCGACGATGATCTCCGGCGGCACGCCATAGACCTGCCACGCACGGTTCAGGGCGTCTTCATACTGATTCCAGAACACCACGCCATTCTGCACGTTGTCCGGGGTAATAAACTGTTTGCGATAGCGCAGCCACGCGCCGTTTGGCCCGGTCGGCACCTGGGCTGTCGGCGCCTGCCTGTCCATCAGGCGCAGCACGTAGTCCAGACGCTTCGCCTGAGACAAAATGGCATGCAGCTGCTGGCGGTCAAAACCGTGCTTGCTCACCATTTTATCGATGAACTGTTCGGCCGCAGGGTTATTCGCGAAGTCGCCGCCCATCTGCATCATATTGTGCTGCGGCTCCAGCAGGAATCCTCCGGAAGGCGCGCCCGCCGTTGGCTGAGCGGCTTCGGTCTTGGGTTTGCTACTACAGGCGGACAGGAGAATAAGCGCAGGCAACAGCGCTGCATAACGACGCTTGAACATGTGGCATCCATTTAACGAGTTCGGTAAGAACCCAGTATGGTAAAGCATCCCCAACTCCTCAAGGAAGCGGTACGCACCTCCCCGACGCAAATCCGCGCTTTTTTCCACCAAAAATTATTCACCTCACCAATAAACTTTCAAAATAATACATTTTTCTTTCATTGTGAGATCTTATTAACACTTTAAAACCTTTCAAAGTGATTATTATTAGCCGCAGATAGACAAAAACAAACGCCCTACAGGAGAGAAGAATGATAGAAACCATCACCCACGGCGCCGAGTGGTTCATCGGGCTGTTTCAGAAAGGCGGCGAGGTATTCACCGGCATGGTGACCGGGATCCTGCCCCTGCTGATCAGCCTGCTGGTGATCATGAACGCCCTGATTAACTTTATCGGCCAGCAGCGTATTGAACGCTTCGCCCAGCGCTGTGCCGGCAATCCGCTGTCCCGCTACCTGATCCTGCCCTTCATCGGCACCTTTGTGTTCTGCAACCCGATGACCTTAAGCCTCGGCCGCTTTATGCCAGAGAAGTACAAGCCGAGTTATTACGCCGCCGCCTCCTACAGCTGCCATTCAATGAACGGCCTGTTCCCGCACATTAACCCCGGCGAGCTGTTTGTTTACCTCGGGATTGCCAGCGGTCTCACTACGCTGGGACTGCCGCTCGGCCCGCTGGCGGTGAGCTATCTGCTGGTCGGCCTGGTGACCAACTTCTTCCGCGGCTGGGTAACGGACCTCACTACCGCCATTTTTGAGAAAAAAATGGGCATTCAGCTTGATGAGAAAGTCCAGCTTTCGGGAGCCACAGTATGAACCGGATCCGCATAGATAAAGGCACGGGCGGCTGGGGCGGCCCGCTGGAGTTCGACGCCACCGAAGGCAAAAAGATCGTCTACATCACCGCGGGCACGCGCCCGGCGATCGTCGACAGGCTGCGCGAGCTGACCGGCTGGGAAGCGGTCGACGGCTTCAAGGAAGGCGAGCCGCCGGAAGCGGAAATCGGCGTGGCGGTAATCGACTGCGGCGGCACCCTGCGCTGCGGCATCTACCCGAAGCGCCGCATTCCGACGGTGAATATTCACTCCACGGGCAAATCAGGCCCGCTGGCGCAGTACATCCTTGAGGACATTTATGTCTCGGGCGTGAAGGAGGACAACATCACGCTGGTGAATGGCACACCCGCGCCGCAAAAAGCATCCCCGCGCGACTACGACACCAGCAAAAAAATCACCGAGCAGAGCGACGGCCTGCTGGCGAAGGTCGGGATGGGGATGGGGTCCGCCGTGGCGGTGCTGTTTCAGTCCGGGCGCGACACCATCGACACGGTGCTGAAAACCATTCTGCCGTTTATGGCGTTCGTCTCGGCGCTGATCGGCATCATCATGGCCTCCGGCCTCGGCGACTGGATTGCCCACGGCCTCGCCCCGCTCGCCAGCCACCCGCTCGGCCTGGTGACGCTGGCGCTGATCTGCTCCTTCCCGCTGCTGTCGCCGTTTCTTGGCCCGGGCGCGGTGATTGCCCAGGTCATCGGCGTGCTGATTGGCGTGCAGATTGGTCTGGGGAATATTCCCCCGCACCTCGCCCTGCCCGCCCTGTTTGCCATTAACGCTCAGGCGGCGTGCGACTTCATCCCCGTCGGGCTGTCGCTGGCGGAAGCGCGCCAGGAGACCGTGCGCGTGGGCGTCCCCTCCGTGCTGGTGAGCCGCTTCCTGACGGGCGCGCCAACGGTGCTAATTGCCTGGTTTGTCTCCGGCTTTATTTATCAATAAGAGGTTCCTGCCATGACCGTGATTTACCAGACCACCATTACCCGCATCGGCCAGAGCGCGGCCGATGCGCTGAGCGACCAGATGCTGATCACCTTCCGCGAAGGCGCCCCGGCAGATATCGAAGAGTTTTGCTTTATCCACTGCCACGGCGAGTTAAACGGCGAGCTGAAGGCCGGTGGCCAGCTGGAGCTGGGCAAGGCGCGCTATGCCGTAACCGCCGTCGGTGACGTCGCCGAGCAAAACCTGCGCGAGCTGGGGCACATCACCTTGCGTTTCGACGGCCAGCCGCGGGCGGAGTATCCCGGCACGGTTCACGTTGAGGGGCCGGCTCCGCAGGCTGTCACCCCAGGCTGCACGTTAAAATTTATTTCGTAATAAAGGAGAGACACATGAGTCAGGTTGCCGTTGTCATTGGTGGGGGACAAACCTTAGGCGAGTTCCTCTGCCATGGGCTTGCCGCAGAGGGCTACCGCGTGGCGGTCGTGGATATTCAGAGTGAGAAAGCCGCCCGCGTAGCGGACGCCATCAACACCGAATTTGGCGAAGGGATGGCGTATGGATTTGGCGCCGACGCCACCAGCGAGCAGAGCGTGATGGCGCTGGCCCGCGGCGTGGATGAGATTTTTGGTCGCACCGATCTGCTGGTCTACAGCGCGGGGATTGCGAAAGCGGCCTTTATCAGCGATTTCGAACTGGGGGATTTTGATCGCTCGTTGCAGGTGAATCTGGTGGGCTATTTCCTCTGCGCCCGCGAATTTTCCCGTCTGATGATCCGCGACGGTATTCAGGGTCGCATCATTCAGATCAACTCAAAATCGGGGAAAGTGGGCAGCAAGCACAACTCCGGCTACAGCGCGGCGAAGTTTGGCGGCGTCGGGCTGACGCAGTCTCTGGCGCTGGATCTGGCCGAATACGGCATAACCGTGCACGCGCTGATGCTGGGTAATCTGCTGAAATCCCCGATGTTCCAGTCCCTGCTGCCGCAGTATGCCGCCAAACTTGGCATCAAAGCAGAGGACGTCGAACAGTACTACATCGACAAAGTGCCGCTGAAGCGCGGGTGCGATTATCAGGACGTGCTGAACATGCTGCTGTTTTACGCCAGCCCGAAAGCCTCGTACTGCACCGGGCAGTCGATTAACGTTACCGGTGGGCAGGTGATGTTCTGAGTTCATTCCCCGGTGGCGCTGCGCTTACCGGGGTTACAATCCCCGTAGGCCGGGTAAGACGCACCCGGCAGTTAAGGAGCCGATATGGTCACTGCACTCATCACCGTCGCCGCCCTCGCCTGGCTTTGCCAGATGGCGTTTGGCGGCTGGCAAATCCGTCAGTTTAACCGCGCCTTTGATGCCCTGTGTCAGAAGGGACGCGTGGGCGTCGGGCGTTCCGGGGGACGCTTCAAACCGCGGGTTGTCGTCGCTGTTGCGCTGGATGAAAACAATATGGTTTGCGATTCCCTCATCATGCGCGGCGTAACGGTGTTTGCCCGTCCGACCAAAATCCAGGCGATCGACGGCATTTCGCTGCATGAATTACAACCTGATGTGATCTTCCCCCATGATTCACTCTGTCAGAATGCACTATCATTAGCGCTTAATCTGAAACATGGATAATTTCGTTGTGAAAGTTATAAACTTGCGGAATTATCATTTCGCAACGTAAGGAACGAAGCGCCTATGAAACCACGTCAGCGGCAGGCGGCCATACTTGAGCATCTGCAAAAGCAGGGAAAGTGCTCGGTAGAGGATCTGGCCCACTACTTTGACACCACCGGCACGACAATACGCAAGGACCTGGTGTTGCTCGAAAACTCCGGCGCCGTCATTCGTACCTACGGCGGCGTGGTGCTCAATAAAGACGAAGCCGACCCGCCTATCGACCACAAAACGCTGATCAATACTCACCAGAAAGCGCTGATTGCCGAAGCCGCCGTCAAATTTATCCAGGACGGCGATTCCATTATCCTCGACGCAGGCAGTACCGTCCTACAGATGATCCCGCTGCTCAGCCGCTTTAATAACATCACCGTGATGACCAACAGCCTGCACATCGTCAATGCCCTGTCAGAGTTCGACAGCGAGCAGACCATCCTGATGCCCGGTGGCACCTTCCGTAAAAAATCCGCGTCGTTTCACGGGCAGCTGGCGGAGAATGCCTTCGACCACTTCAGCTTCGATAAGCTGTTTATGGGCACGGACGGCATCGACCTCAACGCGGGCGTGACCACCTTCAACGAGGTGTTCAGCGTCAGCAAAGCGATGTGCAACGCCGCGCGGGAAGTGATTTTGATGGCGGACTCGTCGAAATTTGGCCGTAAAAGCCCCAACATTGTCTGTAGCCTTGAAAGCGTCGATAAGCTGATTACCGACGCAGGTATCGATCCGGCATTTAAAAAAGCGCTGGAAGCGAAGGGCATCGACGTGATCGTAACCGGAGAGAAAAATGAGTGATTTTCTGTTAAACGCAGGCCGTCAGACCCTGCTGCTGGAGCTACAGGAAGCCAGCCGCCTGCCGGAACGTCTGGGTGAGGATTTTGTTCGTGCAGCCAACACCATTATCCACTGCGAGGGCAAAGTGATCGTGGCGGGTATCGGTAAATCCGGTCATATCGGCAAGAAGATTGCCGCGACGCTTGCCAGCACCGGCACCCCGGCGTTCTTCGTGCATCCTGCCGAAGCGCTGCACGGCGATCTGGGGATGATCGAAAGCCGCGACGTGATGCTGTTTATCTCCTACTCCGGTTCAGCCAAAGAGCTGGATCTCATCATCCCTCGCCTGCAAGAAAAATCGGTGGCCCTGTTAGCGATGACCGGCAAATCCCGTTCGCCGCTGGCGCTGGCCGCGAAAGCAACGCTGGATATTTCCGTTGAGCGCGAAGCCTGTCCGATGCACCTGGCACCGACCTCCAGCACCGTCAACACGCTGATGATGGGTGACGCCCTGGCGATGGCGGTGATGCAGGCGCGCGGTTTTAATGAGGAAGATTTCGCCCGTTCCCATCCTGCGGGCGCGCTTGGGGCTCGTCTGCTCAACAAAGTTCACCACCTGATGCGCACGGACGATGCCATTCCTCAGGTCAAACTCGACACCAGCGTGATGGACGCCATGCTGGAGCTGAGCCGCACCGGGCTGGGGCTGGTTGCGGTATGCGACAATGACCGCCAGGTGAAGGGCGTCTTCACCGACGGCGACCTGCGCCGCTGGCTGGTGGGCGGCGGCAAGCTGGAGGCGCGGGTATCCGAAGCAATGACCCAGGGCGGGCTGACGCTGAATGCCGACAGCCGCGCGATTGAAGCCAAAGAGGTGCTGATGAAGCGCAAAATCACCGCCGCGCCGGTGGTGGACGAGCACGGCAGGCTGTGCGGCGCGATCAACCTGCAAGACTTCTACCAGGCGGGGATTATTTAACCCTTCAGCCCCAGACGTTTCGCCAGCCTGTGAAGGTTGGCGACGTCCATCTCCAGCGCCCGCGCGCACGCCGCCCAGCTGCGGTTATTCTGCTCCAGCGCGCGGGCGATCATCTGACGCTGGAACGCATCCGTCGCCTCGCGCAGGTTTTCGTTCACGCTCTCAGGTATCACCGGCTTCACGGGCGGCATCGTTTCCTCATGCAGCGCGAAATGGCGCGCATGAATAACCACTTCATCCCCCGAACGCGTTGCCCGCGCCAGCACCACCGCGCGGTGGATCGCATGTTCCAGTTCACGCACGTTACCCGGCCAGCCGTAGCTCAGCAGGTGCGTCCTCGCGCCGGGACTTAGCACCACGCGGGAAAGCCCCATTTTGAGCCGACACTGTTCGCAGAAAAAGCCCGCCAGCAGAACCACATCCTCGCCCCGCTCGCGCAGCGGCGGCACCGTGAGCGGGAACACGCTCAGACGGTGGAACAGATCGGCGCGGAAATTCCCCGCCAGCACCTCTTCGCGCAGATCGCGGTTCGTCGCCGCCAGCACGCGCACATCCACGCGTAAGCTGCGATCGTCTCCCACGCGTTGAATATCGCCATACTGCAACACCCGCAGCAGTTTGGCCTGAAGCGAAAGGGAGAGTTCGCCAATTTCATCGAGGAACAGCGTGCCGTTATCAGCCATTTCGAACTTGCCGCTGCGGTTGCTGATCGCCCCGGTAAAGGCCCCTTTGACGTGTCCGAACAGCTCGCTTTCCGCCACGCTTTCCGGCAACGCCGCGCAGTTGAGATAGACCAGCGGATTCACCGCACGGGGCGAGGCTTCGAGGATCGCTTTTGCCACCAGCTCTTTACCGGTGCCGGTCTCCCCGAAGATCAGCACGTTCAAATCAGACGCGGCGACAATCTCAATCTCTTTTTTGAGCTGCGCCATGCCCGGCGAAAGGCCGATCATTTCGGTGTGCGCCACCTGCTCAAACGCCGTCGGGCTACCCGGAAGAATATTCTGGCTCTCCAGCTGTTCTATCAGCAGGGCGTTGTTCAGCGCCCCGGCCGCCAGCGCGGCAATCAGCCGTAGCTCTTCGTCGCTGAAGGTATCGAACTGATCCGGCGACATGCCGTCGAGGGTTAACGCGCCAATCAGGTTCTGCCCGGCAAACAGCGGCAGGCCGATACAGGCGTGCACCTTCAGGCTCTCCTGTCCGGGGATCAGGCCGTCGTACGGATCGGGCAGATCGCTGTCTGCCGGGAAACGCACCACGTCACCCGCGCGGGCGATGGTTTCCAGACGCGGGTGGCCCTCCAGGGTAAAGCGCCGCCCGAGTACGTCCTTCGCCAGACCGTCGATAGCCAGCGGAATAAACTGCCGCCCTTCGTAACGCAGCAGCGCCGACGCATCGCAATCCAGCACGTGGCGCAACGTGGAGATCAGCCGCTGAAAGCGGTCCTGATGACCAATACCGGTTTGCAGTTCTATGGCGATCTTCGCCAGCACATCTACGGAAAAGCTCATCTCTGCCTCACTGTCATTTTGACAATACATAGTGTCATATTGACAATTTTTAAGATAGTCAAAATGACTACCCATTAGGGGGCATCGAAACGAAAACACATTATTTTCAACAAGTTAAAAAGTTGGCACGCAACTTGATATATGACAGTCATCTTATTTGAAAACGCCGTATTAAGTTGAGGTTGCTATGTCTATTCTGGTTAAAAATAACATTCATTGGGTGGGTCAACGTGACTGGGAAGTACGTGATTTTCACGGGACGGAATACAAAACGCTGCGCGGCAGCAGCTACAACAGCTATCTCATTCGTGAAGGTAAAAACGTCCTGATCGATACCGTCGATCACAAATTCAGCCGCGAGTTCGTGCAGAACCTGCGCAGCGAAATCGATCTGAATGACATCGACTACATTATCATCAACCACGCGGAAGAGGATCATGCCGGGGCGCTGACCGAGCTGATGTCCCACATTCCGGATACCCCGATCTACTGCACCACCAACGCCATTGACTCCATCAACGGCCACCACCACCATCCGGAGTGGAACTTCCACACCGTGAAAACCGGCGACACGCTGGATATCGGCAATGGCAAACAGCTGATCTTCGTGGAAACCCCAATGCTGCACTGGCCGGACAGCATGATGACCTACATGACCGGTGACGCGGTGCTGTTCAGTAACGACGCCTTCGGCCAGCACTACTGCGACGAACGTCTGTTCAACGACGAAGTGGATCAGACCGAGCTGTTCGAACAGTGCCAGCGCTACTACGCCAACATCCTGACCCCGTTCAGCCGTCTGGTCACGCCAAAAATCACCGAGATCCTCGGCTTCAACCTGCCGGTGGATATGATTGCCACCTCCCACGGCGTGGTATGGCGTGAAAATCCAACCCAGATTGTCGAATTGTACCTGAAGTGGGCGGCGGACTATCAGGAAGATCGCATCACCATCTTCTACGACACCATGTCCAACAACACCCGCATGATGGCGGACGCCATTGCCCAGGGCATCAACGAAGTTGACCCGAACGTGGCGGTGAAAATCTTCAACGTGGCGCGCAGCGATAAGAATGAGGTATTGACCAACGTCTTCCGCTCCAAAGGCGTGCTGGTGGGTACCTCCACCATGAATAACGTGATGATGCCGAAAATTGCCGGACTGGTAGAAGAGATGACCGGCCTGCGCTTTCGTAACAAACGCGCCAGCGCCTTTGGTTCACACGGCTGGAGCGGCGGCGCGGTAGACCGTCTCTCCACCCGTTTACAGGATGCTGGTTTTGAGATGTCCCTGAGCCTGAAGGCGAAATGGCGTCCGGATCTCGACGCGCTGGAAATCTGTCGTCAGCACGGTCGCGACATTGCCCGCCAGTGGGCGCTTGCGCCGCTGCCGGAAACCGCACCCGCCGCGGCGGTTACGCCGAAAGCTGTAGCAGAAGCCGCTCCTGCCGCTGCCGACCTCGGCCCTTGCATGCAGTGCAGCGTCTGCCAGTGGATTTACGATCCTGAGCTGGGCGAGCCGTTGCAGGATGTCGCGCCGGGTACGCCGTGGAGCGAGGTGCCGGACAACTTCCTCTGCCCGGAATGTTCCCTCGGGAAAGACGTCTTTGATGAACTGGCAACGGAGGCAAAATGAGCCACGGCATCGTCATTATCGGCTCGGGCTTTGCCGCCCGCCAGCTGGTGAAAAATATCCGCAAACAGGATGCTAACGTGCCGCTGACGGTGATCGCCGCCGACAGCATGGATGAGTACAACAAGCCTGATTTAAGCCACGTCATTAGCCAGAATCAGCGCGCCGACGATCTCACCCGCCAGACGGCGGGGGAGTTCGCAGAACAGTTTAACCTGCGTCTGTTTCCGTACACCTGGGTCACCGATATCGACGCCGACGCCCACGTGGTGAACGCGAAAGATAAAACCTGGCAGTACGACAAACTGGTGCTGGCGACGGGGGCATCGGCGTTTGTGCCGCCGGTTGAGGGCCGCGAGCTGATGGTCACGCTCAACAGCCAGCAGGAGTATCAGGCCAGCGAGACCCTGTTACGCGACGCCACGCGGGTGATGATTGTCGGCGGCGGACTGATTGGCACCGAGCTGGCGATGGACTTCTGCCGGGCGGGAAAATCCGTCACCCTGGTTGACCACGCGGCCAGCATTCTGTCAGCGCTGATGCCGGCAGAAGTAAGCAGTCGCTTACAGCATCGTCTGACCGACATGGGCGTACATCTGCTGCTGAAATCGCAGTTACAGAGCCTGAGCAAAACCGAAACCGGCATTTGTGCGACGCTCGACCGCAACCGCAGCGTGGAAGTGGATGTGGTTATTGCGGCGACGGGGTTGCGCCCGGAAACCGCGCTGGCGCACCGCGCGGGCGCAGAGATCAATCGCGGCGTGAAGGTGGACAGCTACCTGCAAACCACCCGGCCGGACATTTATGCCCTGGGCGACTGTGCGGAAATTAACGGCCAGGTGCTGCCGTTCCTGCAACCGATTCAGTTAAGCGCCATGTTCCTGGCGAAAAACCTGCTCGGCGGCAACGCCCCGGTGAAATTACCCGCCATGCTGGTGAAGGTAAAAACGCCGGAACTACCGCTGCATCTCGCAGGTGAAACGCAGCGTCAGGATCTGGACTGGGAGATTGTCCTTTCGCCTCAGGGCATGGTGGCGCGCGGCACCGATACCGACGGTCAGATGCGCGCCTTTGTCGTCAGCGAAGACAGAATGAAGGAGGCCTTCGCGCTGCTGAAATCGCTACCAGCTTAACCCTCGTCATGCCGGGTGGCGCTCAGCTTACCCGGCCTACAGTACTGCCACGCTTACTTAACCTTTGGATTTTATTGTCCACCGCCCCGATGTCCCGGGGCTTTTTTTTATCGCTACACTTTCAGCGTCAGGGGCGCACCACCAGCGCGTCATAACCGCGCCAGCGATAGTTCGCCATCGAGATCAGCCAGCAGGCGACAAACAGCCCGACCACCACAAATCCGGCGTCGCCCAGGTTATCGTTCACCGCGCCAATCAGATCCCACACGCCGCCGCTGAGGGAGAACTTGTCCATCAGCAGACCCAGCGCTTCCAGGCCGCCAATAAACAGCGCCACCACCACCGAAGTCCCGGTGATGGTCATGTTGTAGTACAGCTTGCGCTGCGGCTTGTTAAACGCCCAGCCGTAGGCACCCACCATCAGCAGGTTATCGAGCGTATCGACCAGCGCCATGCCGCTGGCGAAGAGCGCCGGGAAGATCATGATCGACCACACCGACATCCCGCTGGAGGCGCTGGCGGCGGAGATCCCCAGCACGCCGATTTCGGTGGCGGTGTCGAACCCCAGGCCGAACAGGAAACCGACCAGGTACATCTGCCAGCTTTTATTGACGAGGCTGAAGGTTTTGCCGAACAGCCAGTTCATGACGCCACCCTGTGCAGGCAGCGTGATGTCGCCCTGCACCGGCCTGCCGTGTTTCAGCGCCTGAAAACTGCGCCAGACGCCGCGCAGGATCACCATATTCACCAGCGCCATCGCCAGCAGGAAGGTGGCGGAGACGGCGGTGCCAATCAGGCTGCCGGTTTCGTGGAACCATGCCATGTTTTTCTGAAACGCCGTGGCGGTAGCGGCGATGGCAATGGAGGCCAGCACCACGATGGTGGAGTGTCCGAGTGAAAACCATGCGCCCACGCCGGACGGGCGCTTACCCTGCTGCATCATCTTACGCGTCACGGTATCAATCGCGGCGATATGGTCGGCATCCACCGCATGACGCAGTCCGTAACACCAGGCCAGCAGGCTGGCCGCCATCAGCGCCGTACTGCCGCTAAAGGTGTGCCACGCCAGCCCCCAGGCCAGCAGGTTAGCCATCCCGAGAGCCAGCAGCAGGCACGCTGCACGAGGTTCATTGCGTAAAAGTCGTAACATTTTAAATCCCTTGTGAACATGATCGGGCGGCAGCAACCACCGCCTGCCCGAAGGAGATCGCTCCGTCGCCTGCGGGCAGGCGCGAAGGAAAAAGAAGCGTGAAATCAGAAAGGTAGTGACGAAGGCGCGCGCGCAGCAGGCGGTTGTGAAGGACGCCGCCGCTGAAGCACACCGTAGAGAGCGACCGTCGGCGGGCATGCGTTGCCGCCAGTTCGCTCAGCCCTTTTGCCAGCGCATCGTGAAAAGCCCAGGCACGCTCGCCGGGTTCCGCCCGCCAGGTAAGCCACTGTTGCCAGAACAGCGCAAGGTTATCCGTCTGGAGCGTCACCGGATGATCAACCCCTGCGCAGCGTTCGGCCAGCGCCTCCAGCCGGCACGCGGCTTCGCCCTCATAGCGTTGCGTTTCAATGCCCAGCGCACAGGCCACGGCGTCGAACAGACGACCACAGGAGGAGGCCCGCGGCGCATTGATACCGCGCGACACAGCCGTTGCCAGCAGCGGCCAGTTTTGACGCTGTACCACCTCTGTTTCCGGGTACTGCTGCCAGTTAGGTACGAACGCCAGACAGTGGGCGAGCAAATTGCGCCACGGCTGTTTTGCCGCCAGATCGCCCCCCGGCAGCGCAACGGCTGGCAGACCGCCCAGCCGTTCGCAGTCGCGATAGTTCACCCGCAGGCACTCGCCGCCCCACAGCGCGCCGTTCTCGCCCATGCCGATCCCGTCCAGCGTCAGGGCAATAACATCCCCGCCGTCGAGCGGCCAGCCATTCTCCGCCAGACACGCTGCCGCATGCGCATGATGATGCAGCACGGTCTCAACGGGCAGCGCCTGCGTCCGGGCCCACTGTCGGGCGTGATATCCCGGATGGGCATCGCACACCACGCGCTCAGGCTGAAAGGCGTAGATGTCCTGCATCGTCGAGAGCGCACTGCGCCACTGCGCCTCTACCCCCTCGTCGCTCAGATCGCCAAAATGCTGGCTCAGTACCGCCTGGTTGCCACGCACCAGGCAGAAGGTGTTTTTCATCTCCGCGCCGGTGCATAACATGGGCGGGATGTCGCGGAATCCGGCGGGCAATGTGATGGCATCCGGCACAAAACCGCGTGCGCGACGCAGCATCGTGCCCTCCTGGTCCATCACTGAATCATCCATCCGTTGCAGGATGTCGCGGTTGTGCAGCAGGAAGCCGTCAGCGATGTCACTGAGTTCTTCCAGCGCCTGCTGGTTGCTTATGGCGGGTGGATGGCCGCTGAGGTTGCCGGAGGTCATCACCAGCGGGCGCTGGCAGTCCAGCATCAGCAAATGCTGGAGCGGGTTCGCAGGCAGCATCACGCCGACCGTATCCAGCCCCGGCGCAATCTCCTCAGGAAACGCAGGAAGGCAGGCTTTTGGCGTCAGCACAATCGGCGCAGCGGGTGAACGTAACAGCGTCTGGATGGCCTCCGGCAGATCGTCCGCATGCGGGATCATCACCGCCAGCGGCCTGGTCGGGCGCTGCTTGCGTGCCCGTAATTTCCGAACCGCCTGCGGGTTAAGCGCGTCGCAGACCAGGTGAAAACCGCCCAGCCCTTTGACCGCCACAATCCCGCCGCCTTCCAGCATCGCCACCGCCGCGCTTAACGCCGATTCGCGGGTGGCAGCAGCCTCCCCGGCTCGCCACTCCAGCTGCGGTCCGCAATCCGGGCAGGCCACCGGCTGGGCGTGAAAACGCCGGTCAGCCGGGTTGCGGTACTCCGTTTCACAGGGCACACAGAGAGGGAATGGCGCCATTGACGTGGCCGGGCGGTCATAGGGCATGGCGCGGATAATGGTAAACCGCGGCCCGCAGTGGGTGCAGTTGATAAACGGGTAGCGGTAGCGACGTTCGCGGGGATCGCGCATCTCCACCAGGCATGCGGGACAGGTGGCGGCATCCGGGACGATTTGCGTGTCCATCGCCCCGCTCTCGCTGTGGCGGATGACAAACTCGTCCGGCAGCGTCGTCCAGCTGAACGGCTGCGTTTCAATGCGATCGATGCGCGCCAGCGGTGGGCAGTCCTGGCGCAGTCTCGCGGTAAAGTCACCCCCACTGCCCGCGAGACGCACCAGGACACCCTCTCCGTCGTTGCAGACGTCGCCTGCCAGCCCCAGCTGGTGCGCAAGCTGCCAGACGAAGGGACGAAATCCTACCCCCTGCACCTTGCCGCGCACCCGAAGCTGTACGCCGTTAACGCGCATCGCAATTTAAAACAGCAGCGATGATGAGGTGTCGAACGCCGCGCGGCGGCGTTTTTCGGCACTCATCTGTTCGAGCTTGTCGCGATCGACGCAGACCAGCGCATGCGTCGGACAGGCTTCCATACACGCCGGACCGGCATCGCGGTGGTAGCAGAGGTCACATTTATTGGCTTCGGCTTTCTCCGCGCGTACGTTCAGCCCGATACCGCTGTTGCGCACCACCGGGCGAACCACCACCTCCATCGCGCCATACGGACACGCCACCACACAGGTTTTGCACCCGATGCAGCGCTCCTGCATCACATGCACGAAGCCTTTTTCGCGCTTAATCGCCCCGTTCGGACAGACGTTGGCGCACGGCGCGTCTTCGCACTGGCGACAGATAGCGGCGGTAGAAATATTCACGCCTTTAATGACGTGGATGCGCGGCAGGAAGGTATCAGGGGTGAGAGAGGCGCAATCCTGCTCTGCCTGATGGGACACCACGCACGCCACTTCACAGGTACGGCAACCAATGCATTTGCTGGCATCGGCCATAATAAAACGGTTCATCTGCTTCTCCGGCATAACTGTTATGCGCGAAGCTATTCATAAACCGTGCCAATATTTAATGCATTGATTTTATAGGGAAATTTAAAAGAGAAGGATCTGTCATCGTCATTAGTGACGATGACAGATGTCGACGTCAGCGATGCGGGCCGTCAATGACGGAGTCGCGCAGGATAAGCTCGCCGGAGAAGGTTTGCTGAGGCTTAAACTCACCGCCGTCGAGCATGAAAATCATACGGCTGATGGTCTCCTGAATCATCTCCGTTACCGGAATACGCACGCTGGAGAGGGACGGCACGATATAGGGCGCGATTGCCACGTCGTCAAAGCCGATGACGGACACTGCGCCCGGCGTGGCGACGCCGCTCTCGTGCAGCTGCCTGATGGCGCCAATCGCCATATCGTCGTTACTCGCCACCAGCGCGGTAAACGTTTCGCCGCAGGTGAGCAACTGAGAGACCGCCGCCGCGCCGCTGGCCGGGTTCCACTTCCCTTCGGCGATCAGCGCGTCGCGAACTGCAATCCCGTGCTGCGCCAGCGCGTCCTTGTAGCCGGAAAGACGCTCCACCCCGGTGGGGGAATCCAGCGAACCGGTGATAAACGCAATCTCCCGGTGGCCTTTCGCGATCAGCTGCGATACTGCGTCCTGACACGACGCTTTATGATCGGACCAGACGCTGTGACTGCTGTTTTTCCGCAAACGGCGGTTGAGCACCATGATCGGCTGCTCGCATTTCTCAATGATCTCGTCCAGCGCTTCCACGCTCAGAAAACGCGGATATATGATTACCGCGTCGCAGCGCATGTCGAGCAGGTACTGGATCGCCTCGCGCTCCTCTTCGGCGCTGTGCTTACCGTCCGCCAGGATCAGCTGACGCCCCTTCTCTTCCGTCATCCGCGCGGCGTTAAACAGCAGCTCGCTAAAGTAGACCCCATGGTACAGGGTGTTCGTCACCACCAGCCCCAGAGTCTGGGTGCGTTTGGTCGCCAGGTTTCGCGCCAGCAGATTGGGGCGATACCCGCTCTCTTCGATGGCCTGAAAAACCCGGTCTTTCGTCTCCTGGCTGACGTAACCGTTCCCCGACAGTACCCGGGAGACCGTCGCTTTTGATACGCCTGCCCGCTTCGCCACTTCCAGCATCGTGGTCATATTATTATTCCGTCTGAACCTGATGGGCGCAGTGTACTGCACCGCAGAAAAATTGTCGCAGCGGCGTTATCACGCTTTTTACGGCCACGAGTGATCGTCATCACGAAACGAAAAAATGCATAAAAAGTGGTCTTGTTTCATTAAAAGAAACTCATGATGATTGTGTGAAACCGGTTTCCTACACTTCTCACAACGATAACAGGATCACATCCGATGGCAAAAAATTACGCTGCGCTGGCGACCGACGTCGTTAGCGCGCTGGGCGGCAAAGAGAACATCGTCGCCGTCACCCACTGTATGACGCGACTGCGCTTCGTCCTGAAAGACGAAAGCCTCACCGACGCCGCACGCCTGAAAAGCATCAGCGGCGTGCTCGGCGTGGTGCGCAACGACAACCAGTGTCAGGTGATCATCGGCAACACCGTGTCCCAGGCATACCGTGAAGTGGTGAGCCTGCTGCCCGCTAACCTGCAACCTGCCGTAGCGGAAGGTCCACAGAAGCTCACGCTGCGCCGGATTGGCGCCGGGATCCTCGACGCGCTGATCGGCACCATGTCTCCGCTGATCCCGGCGATCATCGGCGGGTCGATGGTCAAGCTGCTGGCGATGATCCTTGAGATGACCGGCGTGCTGGGCAAAGGCGACCCGACGCTGACGATCCTGACCGTTATCGGCGATGGCGCGTTCTTCTTCCTGCCGCTGATGGTGGCGGCGTCCGCGGCGGTGAAGTTCAAAACCAACATGTCGCTGGCGATTGCTATCGCGGGCGTACTGGTTCACCCGAGCTTTATCGAGCTGATGGCCAAGGCCGCGCAGGGTGAGCACGTTGAGTTCGCCTTCATTCCGGTGACGGCGGTGAAATACACCTACACCGTTATCCCGGCGCTGGTGATGACCTGGTGCCTGTCGTACATCGAACGCTGGGTGGATCGCATCACCCCGGCGGTAACCAAAAACTTCCTCAAGCCGATGCTGATCGTGCTGATTGCCGCCCCGCTCGCCATCGTACTGATTGGCCCGCTCGGGATCTGGATCGGCAGCGCCATCTCCGCGCTGGTCTACACCATTCACGGCTATCTGGGCTGGCTCTCCGTTGCCATTATGGGCGCGCTGTGGCCGCTGCTGGTGATGACCGGGATGCACCGCGTGTTTACGCCGACCATCATCCAGACCATTGCCGAAACGGGCAAAGAAGGGATGGTGATGCCGTCGGAAATCGGCGCCAACCTGTCGCTCGGCGGTTCGTCGCTGGCGGTGGCGTGGAAAACCAAAAATCCGGAGCTGCGCCAGACGGCGCTGGCCGCGGCGGCCTCCGCCATCATGGCGGGGATCTCTGAACCGGCCCTGTACGGCGTAGCGGTACGCCTGAAGCGTCCGCTGATTGCGAGCCTGATCAGCGGCTTTATCTGCGGCGCGGTGGCAGGCATGGCAGGCCTTGCCAGCCATTCGATGGCGGCGCCGGGGCTGTTTACCAGCGTGCAGTTCTTCGACCCGGCCAACCCGATGACCATCGTCTGGGTGTTTGGCGTGATGGGTCTGGCGGTAGTGCTGTCGTTTGTGCTAACCCTGCTGTTAGGGTTTGAGGATATCCCGGTAGAAGACGAAGCCGAAAAAGCACGCGCCCTGCAAACCGCACCGGTACAGAACAAAGCAGCAGAAGCATAAACTGAAAGCGAGGTAAGAATGTCTGTTTTTCCACAAGGATTTTTATGGGGCGGCGCGCTTGCCGCCAACCAGAGTGAAGGGGCTTACCGTGAAGGCGGCAAAGGACTGACGACGGTCGACATGATCCCCCACGGCGCAAACCGTCTGGCGGTAAAAGTCGGCAAGGAAAAACGGTTTTCGTTGCGGGACGACGAATTCTACCCGAGCCACGAGGCGATTGATTTTTACCATCGCTACAAAGAAGACATCGCCCTGATGGCGGAGATGGGCTTTACGGTGTTCCGCACCTCGATTGCCTGGAGCCGCCTCTACCCGAACGGCGACGAACCGCTGCCGAATCAGGAAGGCATTGCCTTCTACCGCGCGGTGTTCGAGGAGTGTAAAAAGTACAACATCGAGCCGCTGGTGACGCTCTGCCACTTCGACGTGCCGATGCACCTGGTGACGGAGTACGGCTCCTGGCGCAACCGTAAGATGGTGGATTTCTTCGCCCGCTACGCCCGCACCTGCTTCGAGGCGTTTAACGGGCTGGTGAAATACTGGCTGACCTTCAACGAAATCAACATCATGCTGCACAGCCCGTTCTCCGGCGCGGGGCTGGTATTTGAAGAAGGTGAAAACGAGGACCAGGTGAAGTACCAGGCCGCGCACCACGAGCTGGTGGCGAGCGCGCTGGCGACCCAAATTGCCCACGAGGTGAACCCGGAAAACCAGGTCGGTTGTATGCTGGCGGGCGGCAATTTTTACCCCTGGTCCTGCAAGCCGGAAGACGTGTGGATGGCGCTGGAAAAAGACCGCGAGAACCTGTTCTTTATCGACGTGCAGGCGCGCGGCAGCTATCCGGCTTACTCTGCCCGCGTGTTCCGCGAGAAAGGCGTGGTGATTGTGAAAGACCCGGGCGACGATGAACTGCTGAAAAACACCGTCGACTTTGTCTCGTTCAGCTATTACGCCTCGCGCTGCGCGTCGGCGGACATGAACGCGGGAAACACCAGCGCGGCGAACATCGTGAAGTCCCTGCGCAACCCGCATATTCAGGTGAGCGAGTGGGGCTGGGGCATCGACCCGCTCGGCCTGCGCATCACCATGAACATGATGTATGACCGCTACCAGAAGCCGCTGTTCCTGGTGGAAAACGGCCTTGGAGCGAAGGACGTCATTGATGAAAACGGCGAGATCAACGACGACTACCGCATCAGCTACCTGCGCGAGCATATTCGCGCGATGGCTGATGCGATTGAGGACGGCGTACCGCTGCTGGGCTACACCACCTGGGGCTGCATTGACCTTGTCTCGGCCTCAACGGGGGAAATGAGCAAGCGCTACGGGTTTGTGTACGTCGACCGGGACGACGCCGGGAACGGCACGCTGGACCGCAAGCGCAAGAAATCATTCTGGTGGTATAAGAAGGTGATTGCGAGTAACGGGGGGGATCTGGAGTAGCCTGTTGCCCTCACCCCAGCCCTCTCCCACAGGGAGAGGGGGATGGGTTTGGTAGGCCGGGTAAGGCGAAGCCGCCACCCGGCACTGCTCAGAGCTGAGAAAATCCCCCATCCCCAACCCACCCGGCAAGCCGTGAATAGACCACGTCCACCGCCTCTTTCACCGGCGGCGTCATCGGGTAATAGAACCCGACAATGTCCGGCTGAATCCCCAGAAACAGCACCTCACCCACGTCGTCTTTAATCTGATCGACCAGGTAGTTCAGCGGCATATTGTGCGTCGTCATCATAAACATTTCGGCGATGTCGTCCGGGTCAATCAGGCGGATCTCACCGGGGTTGAGCCCCATATCGGTGGCATCAACGATTAACAGCCTGTCCGGGCGCAGCTCGCGAATGGCCACCACGTCGTTTTCCGGCGCGCTGCCGCCGTCAATCACCACCCAGCTGCCCGGCGGGTTTGCGGCGCACAGTTCCGCCAGCAGCGGACCCGCGCCGTCGTCGCCCATCATGCTGTTGCCGACACACAGTAAAACGTCAGTCACGTAATCTCCTCACCATCAGGTAGATGGCGCTCTCCTGATGAATATCGTGCAGCATGCCGAGCAGCGTTTTGCTCCATGCCTGCTGCACCGGGGTTTGTACGCTCAGCGCCGCGTCAAAGGCGTTGGCAAGCATCGTGATGTGGTTGGCGTCGATCACGATCTCGCCGTACTTCGGCACGCCTTCCATTTTGCGCCGCGCCGTGCTGCCCTCATCCAGCGTGGCGATCCACGCCAGGTAATCGGCCCACGGGCAGCTCAGCGCCGCCTCCAGGCAGTCGATCACCCCGAGGTGGTGCCCAATCGCCAGACTGTAATAGACCACCTGCTGCGCCGCATCCGGCGTGGCGTCGTTCTCATCAATAAACTTACGGCTCAGCTGGCTGAACACCACCGTTTCACTCATCGGATACGCGCCTCATCCACGATGCTGTTCAGGTTCGCCACGATCTCATTGAGTCGCGGATCGTTTTCCGCCTCCAGCCAGCGCGCCACCTGATGGTCGCCCTGGCTCAGCAGGCGCAGATAATCGTCGGCAATCTGGCGGCCATAGCGATAGCCCGCCAGTTTCCGCGCCTTGCGGTCAACCTTCACCCGCAGCGGCTGCACCATATCCGGGTGCAGGATAGTGGCTGGCTGGTTGTCCAGCTCGCCCGGCTCGCGGGCGTGGATTTTCTGCTCCAGCAGGCCGAGCGCCATGGCAAAACCGTACAGCGTGGCGGCGGGCGTCGGCGGGCAGCCCGGAATGTAGACGTCCACCGGCACGATTTTGTCGGTGCCGCCCCAGACGCAGTACAGGTCGTGGAAGATGCCGCCGCTGTTGCCGCAGGCACCGTACGAGATGCAGATTTTCGGGTCCGGCGCGGACTGCCAGGCGCGCAGCGCGGGGGATCGCATGGCGCGGGTGACGGCCCCGGTAAACAGCAGAATGTCCGCATGGCGCGGAGACGGCACCACTTTGATGCCGAAGCGCTCGGCGTCAAACAGCGGTGACAGCGTGGCGAAGATCTCGATCTCGCAGCCGTTGCAGCCGCCGCAGTCCACGCGGTAGACGTAGGCCGAGCGTTTGATTTTTTTCAGCAGCGACGCCTTCATGCTGGCGATGGATTCGTCCACCGTCATCGGCACCGGAATGCCGTTAGCGTCGCGCGGGCCGAGTAAGTTTTCCATCAGCTGGCCTCTCTCATATGGCGGGTGATATCAATACGGTCGGACGGCAGCAGGCATTTCTGACGCTTGCACTCCGGGCAGGTTTCGAAGCTTTCACGGTGATGCTCCGCGCGGACGTCGCCGTTGTGCTTCAGCAGCGCGATGGCGTAGTCGATCTCTTTTTGCACGGCGAACGGACGCTTGCAGACGCGGCAGTTGCACAGCGCAAAGCGCGACTGCTGGAGGAAGTCCTCTTTTTTCCACACCGCCAGCTCGTACTCCTGAGACAGGCGAATGGCCACCGTCGGGCAGACCTCCTCGCAGCGGCCGCAGAAGATGCAGCGCCCGAGGTTAAACTGCCAGGCCAGCTCGCCGGTTTTCAGGTCCGTTTCCACCGTTAAGGCATTCGACGGGCAGGCGTTGACGCAGGCCGCGCAGCCGATGCACTGCTGCGGGTTGTGCTCCGGCTTGCCGCGAAAGTTTTTATCCACCGGGATCGGCTCCAGCGGATAACTGCTGGTCTGCGCGCCGGTTTTGATCACTTTTTTGATGAAGGTAAACATGGCGAATCCTTATTTCAGCGGCGAGTTCTTACGCTCGATGCTGTAGCGCTCAAGCTCTTTGTACGGCACCACCTGGCTTTTCTTCTTGCGCACGTCCACGACGGTCATGCGGTCGGTGCAGGAGTAGCACGGGTCGAGGCTGCCGATGATCAGCGGCGCGTCAGAGACCGTATTGCCGCGCAGCATGTAGCGCAGGGTTGGCCAGTTGGCGTAGGTCGCCGCGCGGCAGCGCCAGCGGTAGAGCTTCTGGTTGTCGCCGGTCATGCTCCAGTGGATGTCGTCCCCGCGCGGCGCTTCGGCAAAGCCGAGGGCAAAGCGGTTTGGAATGTAGGTGAAGCCTTCCACCATCAGCGGGCCGCCCGGCAGATTATCGAGGCCGTAGTCGATCATGTTCAGCGCGGTGAATACCTCGTTGATGCGCACCTTCAGGCGGGAGATAACGTCGCAGCCCTGCTCGCTGTGCACGGTCATCGGCAGCAGGCCGTAGCCGACGAACGGGTGATCGGCGCGGGTATCGCGGGCGTGGCCGCTGGCGCGCACCATCGGACCAACGTTACTGAAGTCGCGGGCGATTTCCGGGTCAAGACGGCCGATGCCCACGGTGCGCTGCTCGATGTTTGGCGTGCTGAGCAGCATGTCCACCAGCTCCTGCACGTCCCGCCGCATCTGCTGCGCCAGCTGGCGGGTCTGGATCATGTCGTCTTTCAGCAGGTCGCGGCGGATCCCGCCGATCAGGTTCAGGCCGTAGGTTTTACGCGCCCCGGTAAGGATCTCCGCCATCTTCATCGACGCCTCGCGCACGCGGAAGAACTGCATAAACCCGGAGTCAAAGCCGACGAAGTGGCAGGCCAGGCCGAGGTTGAGCAGGTGCGAGTGCAGGCGCTCCACCTCCAGCAGAATGGCGCGGATCATCTGCGCGCGTTCCGGCACCACGATCCCCATGCCGTTTTCCACAGAGGTGGTGTAGGCGGTGCTGTGGGCAAAGCCGCAGATGCCGCATACGCGGTCAGAGAGGAACGTGACTTCGTTGTAGCCCATGCGGGTCTCCGCCAGCTTCTCCATGCCGCGGTGGACGTAGAACAGGCGGTAGTCGGCGTCGATAATGTTCTCGCCGTCGACGAACAGGCGGAAGTGGCCCGGTTCGTCGGAGGTAACGTGCAGCGGGCCAATCGGCACCACGTTATTCTTCTTGCTGCCCAGCTCGTTGATGAACTCGTAGGTTTCGCTGTCGGTGGTCGGGGCCGGGCGCTGGCGGTAGTCCATGCTGTCCTTGCGCAGCGGATAGAGTTCATCCGGCCAGTCGTCCGGCAGCACCAGGCGACGCTCGTCAGGCAGGCCAACCGGCACCAGACCATACATGTCACGCACTTCGCGCTCGCCCCAGACGGCGGCAGGCACGCGCGGCGTGACGGAGGGGTATTCCGGTTTAGCCGGATCGACCTCTACGCGCACGGTGAGCCAGCACTTCTCCCCCTGCTCCATCGACATCACGTAGTACACCGCATAGTTGCCACACAGCTGACGCTCGTCGTTGCCGAACAGCACTGACAGCCAGCCGCCCTGCTGGTAATAGAGAAACTCCACCACTTCCGGCAGATAGTTCACCTTAATGGTGACGGTGATCTGGTCTTTGGTTTGCCAGGACTCCTCCAGCACCACGCCCGGGAAAGCCTGATGCAACGCGGCGAGATACTGCTGACCTTTCTTTTCTTCAGACATAAACACTCTCTTTAATCACGCCACCAGCAAGGAGACGAACGCTAAAAATGCAAAACCAAAACCGGCCCAGGTGATGCGTGACGTTTCGACAAAACGCAGGCGCGCCATGCTGTTTTCAAACAGGGCAATCACCAGCACGCCGAAAATCAGCTTGAGCGCAGCCACCACCACGGCCAGCAGCAGGCCGCCCGCAGAGAAGTGCGTCATCTGCCCCCACGGGAAGAAAACGCCGACGAACATCTGCAACACCACCAGCTGCTTGAGGCTGATGCCCCACTTCAGCACCGCAAAGCCGTAGCCGCTGTATTCGGTAAGCGGCCCCTCCTGTAATTCCTGCTCCGCTTCCGCGAGATCGAACGGCAGCTTGCCCATCTCGATAAAGGTGGCGAACGCGCAGGCGCAGAGCGCCAGCACCAGCGGGAGAGAACGTGAAACCGGCCAGTGGTAAACGGTGTCGGTGATAAAACTGATATGGGTCGAGCCTGCAACCTGCGCGGCAACCCACAGCCCCAGCAGCAGAATTGGCTCAACCAGCACGCCGAGCATCGCTTCGCGGCTGGCGCCGATACCCGTAAACGGGCTGCCGGTATCCAGACCCGCAATCGCAAAGAAGAAACGCGCGATGGCGAAGAGGTAGATCAGCGTAATCAGATCGCCCAGCACCGGCAGCGGCGAGCCCACCGTCACCACCGGCAGCGCGGTGGCGATGGTCAGCATCACGCCCACCATCACAAACGGCGTCAGGCGGAACACCCAGCCTGCGGCGTCCGGCGCGACGCTCTGACGGGAAAGCAGTTTGAAGAGATCGCGGTACTCCTGGAGCACGCCAGGTCCGCGACGGTTGTGCAGCCGGGCGCGCGCCACGCGCGTGATGCCCGACAGCAGCGGCGCGGCGGCGAACAGCACCAGCGCCTGAAGAATTGCCAGTAACAGACTCATGTCAGGCTCCTCGTGAAATGACAATCACCACCAGCACCGCCAGCTCGATCAGCGCCAGGCGGCGGAACAGTACGGGCACGGCGGCACCCTGCCAGCCCGGCACCCAGCCCACCGGGTTCAGCCAGTGGCGCAGCTTCAGCACGGCGGCAAAGTTCTCCTTCACCGGCATAGCGAAACCGTGGGCGGTGATGACCATCGACTGCTCATGTTCGTAGCCGCAGGCCCACGCCGCGCCGCGCGAGCGGGAGGCGAGACGGTCGCGTCTGAAGAACAGCATCAGCACGAACGGCAGGAGCGGCGCGGCAATCAGCAGCAGCGCCATCATCGGCTGGGAAACGACGGTATGCGCCGTGACCAGCGGCAGCGGAATGGCGTGGCCCAGCAGCGGCAGCAGCCACGGCGCGGCAACCCCGCCCGCGATGCAGCACAGCGCCAGCGCGACCACGCTGGTGGCCATCAGTACCGGGGTGCAGCAGGCGTTTTCCGCTTCGCGGGTGCGCGGCGCGCCCAGGAAGGTGACGCCGTAAACCTTCGCCATACACATCACCGCCAGCGCGCCGGTGATCGCCAGGCCCACCGCCAGCAGCGGGCCGAGTAAACGCCCGATAAACGCCTCGCTCTGGCCGAGGGCGAAGAAGGACTGGTAAATCACCCACTCGCCGGCAAAGCCGTTCAGCGGCGGCAGCGCAGCCATCGCCATCAGCCCGACCAACATCGCCAGCGAAATGACGGGCATTTTTTTGCCAATCCCGCCGAGCTTTTCAATATCGCGGTGCCCGGTGCGGAACCAGACGCTGCCCGCACCGAGGAACAGGGTGCTTTTAAACAGACTGTGGTTGATAAGGTGATACAGACCGCCAATAAACCCGGCGGCAATCAGCGCCGGCTGGTTGAGCGCCAGCCCGGTGACGCCCGCGCCCATGCCGAGCAGGATAATCCCGATGTTCTCCAGGGTGTGGTACGCCAGCAGACGCTGGATGTTGTGCTCCATCAGCGCGTAGAGGCCACCGACGAACGCGGTGATCATCCCCGCAATCAGCAGCGCCACGCCCCACCACAGCGGCGGCTGATCGCCCGTCAGGGTTATCATCAGGATGCCGAACAGACCGACCTTCATCACCACGGTGGAGAACAGTGCAGCGGCCGGGGCTGAGGCATTGGCATGCGCCTGCGGCACCCAGCCGTGCAGCGGGATTATCCCGGCCAGCAGGCCAAAACCGACTACGCCCAACAGCCAGACGTCGTTGCCCAGCGGCTGACCGTTAAGCGCGGCAAAATCCAGCGTGCCGAAACGCTGCCACACCAGCCAGCAGGCCAGCGCCAGCAGCAGCGTGCCGAGACGTCCCAGCGCAAACCACAGCTTGCCGGAGGCGCTGCATCCGGTCAGGAACACGCCGCACAGGGCCATGATTTCTGCCATCACCACCAGCGCGCCGAGGTTGCTGGCGACAACGGTACAGACCGCGGCGGCCATCAACAGGTTAACCAGCAGGCCGTTGGCGTTGGTGTGCTGATGGCGGTGCCAGTCGATATTAAACAGGCTGATAAACAGCCCGCACAGGCCAAAGGTTATCAGCCAGATGGCGTTCAGCGGCGTAAGCTCAACGGCGTGGTGAATCAGCGGGATGAGGGTGTCGACGGACTGGCCGTCGATCAGGACAACCCCGCCCGCCGCCAGCGTCATCAGGCTGCCGACCGCCCCGCCGATACCGGCGATCGCCCCGCTCAGCGTTTTATGGAAGGAGAGGAGCAGCGCCAGGACAGCGGCGGCGGCAAACCAGGCCACGCCGCTGGTCATCATAACTATCGCGTTCATTTCGCCCCCTCGTTAAGCGCCCGCAGCAGCGAAAGATCGCCGACGTCGGTATTGATGGTCAGCTCGCGCTTGCGTTTGCTGGTGCGAGCGATATCGCGGATGTTGACCAGGACCAGCGCCCGGGTCGGGCAGGTCCGCACGCAGGCCGGACCCTGCTCATCGAAGCTGCACAGGTCGCACTTCACCGCAACGGCGCGAATGCCCGGCACCCAGTCCAGCAGCGTACTCACGCGTGCCGGAGCCGGTGGCGCAGGCGGCGCTTTTGCAGTATTAGCATTCGCCGGAATATGCAGCGGACGGCTGCCGGAAAACTCAATGGCACCGAACGGACAGGCGATGCCGCACAGCTTGCAGCTCACGCACAGGCTTTCGTTCAGCTGTACCGCGCCGTCAACGCGGGTGATGGCATTGACAGGACAGACGCCCGCGCACGGGGCGTCTTCACAGTGGTGACAGAGCTGCGGGGCAGACTCTTTCTCATTACGCATGACGCGCAGGCGCGGCATGGACTGTAGCCCGTGCAGGCGGTGCGTTTCCGAGCACGCCGCCTCACAGGTCCGACAGCCAATACAGACCGTCGAGTCAGCAATTACAAAACGGTTCACCGGGTCATCCTCTGGTGATGGTCATTTTTGACGAAAAAAAACTGTCTTATCGACACTTCTCGACACTCGTTTTTCAGGCCACGTTCGCGGAGGATTTTCCGTCGATCAGCTGTTTCAGGTTGACTGGCCTGTCATGCTCAACGGCGGCGTAGAGGCCGTTGTAAACCGGCGCGATTTTCTCCAGATAGTGCTCCAGCACCTGCTGGCGATCGCGGTTGCTGACGTGACCGTCCACCATGCCGTCCGCCATCAGCTGCGCCCGGGCGATGCAGTGCCTGTCGCCCTCTTTCGTCTCGACGTAGTACTCAATCGTGTGGCTGTTGAAGGTCTCCGCCAGGGTGACGTAAATCGTAAAGTGGCCGAACAGGACAAAACGCATATCCCCCTGCGCCGCACAGCTCATGGCGTGATGCAGATGGGCCTTCGACAGCGTGATCCCCTGGATCAGTGAATTGCAGTACAGGTGCCATTGCTCCTGGAGCTGCTGATGACGTTGCGCGATGTAATCCGCTTTTTCGCTAATTTCCCAAATAGTCATAAAAGGTATCCGGTTAATGGAGTTAGCGGCTGTTAAGCAGATTTCGTGCCAGTTTTTAATTTATTGATTTAAATGGATTTTAAAGAGATGTGCACTGTCACCGCCGCAGTGTCGACGTGTCATTTCGACAGCGTTGACATCGTCACGCCGTAACGCAAATCAAGCTGGCACCGTTATTGCATTGAAGGGGCAATTCATTAAGGAGGCGTCATGCACGAAATCACCCTCTGCCAGCGGGCACTGGAACTTATCGAACAGCAGGCAGTGCAAAACCACGCGAAACGCGTCACCGGCGTCTGGCTGAAGGTCGGGGCGTTTTCCTGCGTCGAGACCAGCGCCCTCACCTTCTGTTTTGAGCTGGTGTGCCGCGGCACGCTGGCGGAAGGGTGCGAGCTGCATATCGACGAGCAGCAGGCGGAGTGCTGGTGCGAGCAGTGTCAGCAGTACGTCACGCTGCTGTCATCGAAGGTACAGCGCTGTCCGCAGTGCCAGAGCAGCGGGCTGCGCATCGTGGCGGATGACGGTATGCAGATCCAACGCCTCGAAATCGAGAAGGAGTAATGTATGTGTAGTACCTGCGGTTGCGCTGAAGGCAACCTGTATATAGAAGGGGATGAACACCGTCCCCACTCCGCGTTTCGCTCCGCACCCTTTTCTCCTGCCCCGCGTCCCGCGGCGGCCCTGACCGGCATCACCTTTGCCCCGCAGCGTTCCGACGCGGGCGACCTCCATTACGGCCACGGCGAAGCGGGTACGCACGCGCCGGGCATCAGCCAGCGCCAGATGCTGGAGGTGGAGATCAACGTGCTGGACAAGAATAACCAGCTCGCCGCCCGCAATCGCGCCCGCTTTGCCGCGCGCGAACAGCTGGTGCTGAACCTGGTCTCCAGCCCCGGCTCCGGTAAAACCACGCTGCTGACCGAAACCCTCAAACGGCTGAATAAACGCGTCTCCTGCGCCGTGATCGAAGGTGACCAGCAAACGGTAAACGACGCGGCGCGCATCCGCGAAACCGGTACGCCTGCGATTCAGGTCAATACCGGGAAAGGGTGCCACCTGGACGCGCAGATGATTGCCGACGCCGCCCCGCGCCTGCCGCTGGCGGATAACGGTATCCTGTTTATTGAAAACGTCGGCAACCTGGTCTGCCCGGCAAGCTTCGACCTCGGCGAGCGGCATAAAGTGGCGGTGCTCTCGGTGACCGAAGGGGAAGACAAGCCGCTTAAATATCCGCATATGTTTGCCGCCGCCTCCCTCATGCTGCTGAACAAGGTCGACCTGCTGCCGTACCTGAATTTCGACGTGGATAAGTGCCTGGCTTACGCCCGGGAAGTGAACCCGGACATTGAGATCCTGCTGGTTTCCGCCACGCGCGGCGACGGGATGGACGCCTGGCTGAACTGGCTGGAGAACGAACGATGTGCATAGGCGTCCCCGGACAAATTCATTCCCTCGACGGCAATCAGGCCAAAGTGGAGGTCTGCGGCATCCTGCGCGATGTCGACCTGACGCTGGTAGGCAGCCACGATGAGACCGGCGCAACGCGTCTCGGCCAGTGGGTGCTGGTCCACGTGGGTTTTGCCATGAGCGTGATTAATGAGGAAGAAGCCCGCGACACGCTGGATGCGCTACAGAATATGTTTGACGTCGAGCCGGACGTGGGCGCCCTGCTGTATGGCGAGGAGCGATAACACATGCGTTACGTTGATGAATATCGCGCGCCGGAGCAGGTGTTGCAGCTTATCGATCGCCTGAAAACCCGCGCCTCGCTGCTGGACTACACGAAAGAAAAACCGCTGCGGATCATGGAGGTGTGCGGCGGACACACACACGCCATCTTTAAATTTGGCCTCGACCAGCTGCTGCCGGAGAACATCGAGTTTATCCACGGCCCCGGCTGCCCGGTGTGCGTGCTGCCGATGGGGCGCATCGACAGCTGTATCGACATCGCCAGCCGCCCCGGTGTGATTTTTTGCACCTTTGGCGACGCCATGCGTGTACCGGGAAAAAATGGCTCGCTGCTCCAGGCGAAGGCGCGCGGCGCAGACGTGCGGATCGTCTACTCACCGATGGATGCCCTGACGCTGGCGATGGCTAATCCTGAGCGTAAGGTCGTCTTTTTCGGGCTGGGTTTTGAAACCACCATGCCCGCCACCGCCATTACCCTCCAGCAGGCGAAAGCCCGCAACGTCACTAACTTTTACTTTTTCTGCCAGCACATCACGCTTATTCCCACGCTGCGCAGCCTGCTTGAAGCGCCGGATAACGGTATCGACGCGTTTCTGGCGCCGGGCCACGTCAGCATGGTGATCGGCACAGAAGCCTACGGTTTTATCGCTGAACAGTACAATCGTCCGTTAGTGGTGGCTGGTTTCGAGCCACTTGATCTACTGCAAGGCGTGACCATGCTGGTTGAGCAGAAAATAGCGGCCCTGAGTGCGGTGGAAAATCAGTATCGTCGCGTGGTGCCCGATGCAGGTAACAGACGGGCACAGCAGGCCATAGCCGACGTGTTTAGCGTCGAAGGCGACAGCGAGTGGCGCGGACTGGGGCTGATTGCCGAATCCGGCGTGCACCTGACGCCCACGTATCGCGCCTTCGACGCCGAAGCGCATTTCCGCCCGCAGCCGCAGCAGGTGTGCGACGATCCCCGCGCCCGCTGTGGCGACGTACTCACCGGCAAATGCAAACCTCATCACTGCCCGTTATTTGGCAACGCCTGTAACCCGCAAACCGCGTTTGGCGCGCTGATGGTCTCTTCCGAAGGGGCATGCGCCGCGTGGTATCACTATCGCAACCAGGAGTGTGAAGCATGAACACGGTGGAAATGGCGCACGGAAGCGGTGGACAGGCGATGCAGCAGCTGATTAACCGGCTGTTTATGGAAGCCTTTAATAACCCCTGGCTCGCCGAGCAGGAAGATCAGGCGCGTATTGACCTCGCGGCCCTGACCGCCCACGGTGACAGGCTGGCGTTCTCTACCGACAGCTACGTGATTGACCCGCTGTTCTTCCCGGGAGGCGATATCGGCAAGCTCGCCGTCTGCGGCACGGCAAACGACGTCGCCGTCAGCGGCGCGATCCCCCGCTACCTCTCCTGCGGGTTTATCCTCGAAGAAGGGTTACCGATGGAGACGCTCACGGCGGTGGTCAACAGCATGGCGCACACCGCCCGCGAGGCGGGGATCGCCATCGTCACCGGGGATACCAAGGTGGTACAGCGCGGCGCGGCTGATAAGCTCTTCATCAACACCGCCGGGATGGGGGCGATCCCTGCCGACATTCACTGGAGCGCGCAGCAGCTTTGCGCAGGCGACGTGCTGATTGTCAGCGGCACGCTGGGCTGCCACGGGGCAACCATCCTGAACCTGCGCGAAGGCCTGGGGCTGGATGGCGAGCTGCGCAGTGACTGCGCGGTACTCACGCCGCTGATCCAGACGCTGCGCGACATGCCGGGCGTAAAAGCCCTGCGCGACGCCACGCGGGGCGGCGTGAATGCCGTCGTGCACGAGTTCGCGGCAAGCTGCGGCTGCGGGATTGAGCTGACCGAGCGCGGCCTGCCCGTTAAGCCCGCCGTGCGCGGGCTGTGCGAGCTATTAGGGCTAGACCCGCTTAACTTTGCCAATGAGGGCAAGCTGGTGATCGGCGTGGAACGCGCGGCGGCGGAAGCCGTACTTGCACAGCTGCGCGCGCATCCTTTAGGGAAAGACGCGGCCATCATCGGCGACGTGGTTGAGCGCAAAGGGGTGCGCCTGACCGGGCTTTACGGCGTGAAGCGCACGCTGGATCTGCCGCACGCTGAACCGTTACCCCGAATTTGCTAGACCGCGCCAAAAGCGGTCAGCGCTGAATTTCTCTTTTTGCCAGTTTCTATTGGAAAGCAATAATGCCGTATACACCGATGAGCGATCTTGGACAGCAGGGCCTGTTTGACATCACGCGCACACTTTTACAACAGCCCGATCTCGGCGCGCTGAGCGATGCCCTGACGCGGCTGGTCAGGCAATCAGCGCTGGCGGACAGCGCCGCCATTGTGCTCTGGCATAGCGCAACCCACCGCGCGAGCTATTTCTCAACGCGTGATAACGGCAAAATCTTCGAATATGAAGATGAAACGTTTCTGGCCCACGGCCCGGTGCGGCGTATCCTCTCCCGCCCGGAAGCGCTGCACTGCAATTTTGACCAGTTTCGCCAGGCCTGGCCGAAGCTGGCAGAGAGCAATCTTTACCACCCGTTCGGCCACTACAGCATGCTGCCGCTGGCGGTGGAAGGGCAAATTTTTGGCGGCTGCGAGTTTATCCGCGATACCGACCAGCCCTGGAGCGAGGCGGAGTACGAACGCCTGCACACCTTTACCCAGATTGTGGCCGTTGTCGCGGAGCAGATCCAAAGCCGCGTCACCAATAACGTGGACTACGACCTGCTGAGCCGCGAGCGCGATAACTTCCGCATTCTGGTTGCCATCACCAACGCCGTGCTCTCCCGCCTGGACATGGATGAGTTGGTCAGCGAAGTGTCAAAAGAGATCCATCACTATTTTAAAATCGATGCCATCAGCATTGCGCTACGCGGCAACCGGAAAGGCAAGCTGAACATCTACTCCACCCACTACCTTGATGAAGCCAACCCGGCGCACGAGCAGAGCGAAGTGGACGAAGCGGGAACGCTGTCCGAGCGGGTATTTAAAAGCAAAGAGATCCTGCTGCTCAATCTCAATGAACAGGATCCGGTAGCCCCCTACGAGCGGATGTTGTTCAACACCTGGGGCAACAAGATCCAGACCCTGTGCCTGCTGCCGCTGATGTCCGGCAACACCATGCTCGGCGTGCTTAAACTGGCGCAGTGCGATGAAGCCGTATTTACCACCGCTAACCTGAAGCTGCTGCGCCAGATCGCCGAGCGTATCTCCATTGCGCTGGATAACGCCCTCGCCTATCAGGAGATCCACCGCCTGAAGGAGCGGCTGGTGGACGAAAACCTGGCGCTGACCGAGCAGCTCAACAACGTGGACAGCGAGTTTGGCGAAATCATCGGGCGCAGCGATGCCATGTACAGCGTCCTTAAGCAGGTGGAAATGGTGGCGCAGAGCGACAGCACGGTGCTGATCCTCGGTGAAACCGGTACCGGGAAAGAGCTGATTGCCCGGGCGATCCACAATCTGAGCAACCGCAATAGCCGCCGGATGGTGAAGATGAACTGCGCGGCGATGCCTGCGGGCTTACTGGAAAGCGACCTGTTCGGCCACGAGCGCGGCGCCTTTACCGGCGCCAGCAGCCAGCGGCTGGGCCGTTTTGAACTGGCGGATAAAAGCTCGTTGTTCCTAGACGAAGTGGGCGATATGCCGCTGGAGCTTCAGCCCAAGCTGCTTCGCGTTTTGCAGGAGCAGGAGTTCGAGCGCCTCGGCAGCAACAAGCTGATCCAGACCGACGTGCGTCTGATTGCCGCCACCAATCGCGATCTGAAAAAAATGGTCGCCGACCGCGAGTTTCGCAGCGATCTTTACTATCGCCTGAACGTCTTCCCGATCTGCCTGCCGCCGCTGCGCGAGCGCCCGGAAGATATTCCGCTGCTGGTGAAAGCCTTTACCGCGAAGATTGCCCGCCGGATGGGGCGAAATATCGACAGTATTCCTGCCGAAACGCTACGCACACTCTCGGCGATGGAGTGGCCGGGGAACGTGCGCGAGCTGGAAAACGTCATTGAGCGCGCGGTCCTGCTGACGCGCGGGAACGTGCTCCAGCTCTCCCTGCCAGAGGTTACTCTCTCTGAAACGACCGTGACCGCAACCGAGCTTGCGAAAGAGGGAGAAGATGAATATCAGCTCATTATGCGAGTGCTGAAGGAGACCAACGGCGTGGTAGCCGGACCGAAAGGTGCGGCGCAACGGCTGGGGCTGAAGCGTACCACCCTGCTCTCGCGCATGAAGCGTCTGGGAATCGATAAAGAGAGTCTGAATTAACCCGTCATTCCGGCGACGTCGCCCTGCGCGTAATTTGTCGCCCACTGCGGCGCGGAGCCGGTTATTTTTTGGGCCGATACTTTTCGGGTAATTCCGGAACCGGACGGCGATCGTCGATCAGATGACGGATGGTCAGAATCGGATGGCGCCATAACATACGTGGCCCTGCCCAGCGCATCACCTGCTTCATCTCTTCCCGTCGGGCGGGCTGATAACAGTGCACAGGGCACTGTTTGCAGGCAGGTTTTTCCTCACCAAACACGCATTTATCCAGCCGCTTATCGGCATAAGCCTTGAGCGCCGAATAGTGCCCCTCTTCTTTTATGGCGTGCGGACACCTGTTTTCGTACAGGGCGATCATTCTGGCGATCGTCTTTTTTTCTCGTGAAATACGTTTACCGGACATAACGTCGTCCTCAACAATAAAGTGCATTTATAATACCCTTTTATCCGCACATTTTCAGTCATTGCATTCCATTTTCTGAAGCGCCCTTCCAGAATTACCCCGCCCCCCGCTGCGTTTTACTGGTATTTTATACAGGCATAAATAACCACCTTTGACCGCATTCACCGGAGAGCTTATGCAAGAGATCGCGATCGCCAAACCCTATCGTCACTTGAAAGTGGGTTACTTCAGAAAACGTCATGAAGACCGTAAAACGAAAATTCCAAAACGCTACAGCGTACACGCAGCGCTGAGCCTGAAAGGCGACTGGCTTGAGCAAGCGGGATTTACCACCAACTCGCAGGTTCGGGTGGGCGTCGAGCACGGGAAAATCATCATTGAATTAATGGTGGAAGATGCCTCGTAAAGTCGTGACTTTTTTCTGCGCCGCACCTTTTTTTCATGCGACAATAGAAGGAACAATCGGCCATTGAGCCGCTCAAAGCGTAATATTTTCAAAGAAATGGATATCATAACTCCATGAGCACAATCGACAATTTCGACGCGCACACCCCAATGATGCAGCAGTACCTGAAGCTGAAAGCACAGCATCCGGAAATTTTGCTGTTTTACCGTATGGGCGATTTTTACGAGCTTTTTTATGACGATGCGAAACGTGCGTCTCAGCTGCTCGACATTTCCCTGACGAAACGTGGCGCGTCGGCAGGCGAGCCCATCCCGATGGCAGGTATCCCGCATCACGCGGTTGAAAACTATCTGGCGAAGCTGGTGAACCAGGGTGAGTCTGTCGCTATCTGCGAACAAATTGGCGACCCGGCCACGTCGAAAGGCCCCGTTGAGCGCAAGGTCGTACGCATCGTGACGCCGGGAACCATCAGCGATGAGGCCCTGCTTCAGGAGCGCCAGGATAACCTGCTGGCGGCGATCTGGCAGGACGGTAAAGGGTTTGGCTACGCCACGCTGGATATCAGCTCCGGTCGTTTTCGCCTGAGTGAACCGGCTGACCGTGAAACCATGGCGGCTGAACTACAGCGCACCAATCCGGCAGAACTGCTTTATGCAGAGGATTTCGCCGAGACGGCGCTGATTGAAGGTCGCCGCGGCCTGCGTCGTCGTCCACTGTGGGAGTTCGAAATTGATACCGCGCGCCAGCAGCTGAACCTGCAATTTGGCACGCGCGATTTGATTGGCTTTGGCGTAGAAAACGCCCCGCGCGGGCTGTGTGCCGCAGGCTGCCTGTTGCAGTACGTTAAGGATACGCAGCGTACCGCCCTGCCCCATATCCGTTCCATTACCATGGAGCGTCAGCAGGACAGCATCATCATGGATGCCGCCACGCGCCGCAACCTGGAGATCACTCAGAACCTCGCTGGCGGCATGGAAAATACGCTGGCGTCGGTTCTCGACAGCACGGTTACCCCCATGGGCAGCCGTATGCTCAAACGCTGGCTGCATATGCCGATCCGCAATACCGACACGCTGATCGGCCGCCAGCAAACCATTGCCGCATTGCAGGATCGTTACACCGACTTGCAGCCGGTGCTGCGTCAGGTGGGTGATCTTGAGCGTATCCTGGCGCGCCTGGCACTGCGCACCGCGCGTCCACGCGATCTCGCCCGTATGCGCCACGCGTTCCAGCAGTTGCCGGAACTGCGCGCCCAGCTGGGAGAGATCGACAGCGCGCCAGTGCAGAAGCTGCGCGAAACCATGGGCGAATTTACCGAGCTTCGCGAACTGCTGGAACGCGCCATCATTGATGCGCCGCCTGTTCTGGTGCGGGATGGCGGGGTTATTGCTCCAGGTTATAACGAAGAGCTGGACGAATGGCGTGCGCTGGCCGATGGCGCGACGGATTATCTGGATAAGCTGGAAATCCGCGAGCGTGAACGTCTGGGGCTCGACACCCTGAAAGTCGGCTACAACGCGGTACACGGTTACTATATCCAGATCAGCCGTGGGCAGAGCCACCTGGCACCTATTCACTACGTTCGCCGCCAGACGCTGAAAAATGCCGAGCGCTACATTATTCCCGAGCTGAAAGAGTACGAAGACAAAGTGCTCACGTCGAAAGGTAAAGCGCTGGCGCTGGAGAAACAGCTGTATGACGAGCTGTTCGACATCCTGATGCCGCACCTGGCTGACCTGCAACTGAGCGCCGCTGCGCTGGCCGAGCTGGATGTCCTGGTAAACCTGGCCGAGCGCGCCGATACGCTGAATTACACCTGTCCGACCTTTACTGACAAACCCGGCATTCGCATTACCGAAGGCCGCCACCCGGTGGTTGAGCAGGTGCTGAACGAACCGTTTATTGCCAACCCGTTGAACCTGTCACCGCAGCGAAGAATGCTGATCATTACCGGCCCCAACATGGGCGGTAAAAGCACCTATATGCGCCAGACAGCCCTTATCGCGCTGCTCGCCTACATCGGCAGCTACGTTCCGGCGCAGAAGGTTGAGATTGGCCCTATCGACCGTATCTTCACCCGTGTGGGTGCGGCGGACGATCTGGCGAGCGGTCGCTCTACATTTATGGTCGAGATGACCGAAACCGCCAACATTCTGCATAACGCGACAGAGAACAGTCTGGTGTTGATGGACGAAGTAGGACGCGGTACCTCCACCTATGACGGCCTGTCCCTGGCCTGGGCGTGCGCGGAAAGTCTGGCAAATAAAATCAAGGCGCTGACGCTGTTCGCAACGCACTATTTCGAACTGACACAGCTGCCAGAGAAAATGGAAGGCGTGGCTAACGTCCACCTTGATGCGCTTGAGCACGGCGACACCATCGCCTTTATGCACACGGTGCAGGACGGCGCGGCAAGCAAGAGTTATGGTCTGGCCGTCGCGGCGCTGGCGGGCGTGCCAAAAGAGGTGATCAAGCGCGCGCGTCAGAAACTGCGTGAACTGGAAAGTTTGTCACCGAATGCGGCGGCGACGCAGATAGATGGTACGCAGATGTCACTGCTGGCGGTCCCGGAAGAGACCTCTCCGGCCGTGGAAGCGCTGAAAAATCTCGACCCGGATTCCCTGACGCCGCGACAGGCGCTGGAGTGGATTTATCGGTTGAAGAGTCTGGTTTAGTTCTCTGCGGTCTTTTTTGCCGGGTGGCGGCTTCGCCTTACCCGGCCTACAAAACCCGTAGGCCCGGTAAGCGTAGCGCCACCGGGCAAAGGACCGCACAATATTATCGCCCGGTAAGCGCAGCCGCCACCGGGCTTTTTTACAGCAGCGGCGGGATTGTCGGCACCTGCGGCGCCTCATCAATATCCTTCTGCGTCATGCGGAACGCTTCCGGGTAATGCTCGCGGCTGGTACGGCGCAGCGGTTCGGTATCGCGCCAGGTATACAGACAGTGCTGACACTGGTATACCGTCCAGACACCTTTCACAGGTGATGTTGCCATCACTTCAATATGTTCATCGGCACAACGTGGACAAATCATTTTTTCCTCCTTATTGACGTGCCGCCAGCATCGCGGTCAGTTTTTCGACCCAGGCTTTGGTTTCAGGGAGATCCTGTACCGGCTGGCTGTAGTGACCACGGTTGTCCGGGGCAACAGGGGTGGTGGCATCAATGATCAGCTTGTCAGTGATCCCCGCCGGGCTGGAGCCGGGGTCAAGCTCGAGCACAGACATATTCGGTAGCTGTACCAGATCGCCTGCCGGATTGACCTTCGATGACAGCGCCCACATCACCTGCGGCAGGTTAAACGGATCGACATCTTCATCCACCATAATCACCATCTTCACGTAACCCAGACCGTGTGGCGTGGTCATGGCGCGGAGCCCGACCGCACGGGCAAAACCGCCGTAACGCTTTTTAGTGGAGATAATCGCCAGCAGACCGTGGGTGTACATGGCGTTTACCGCCTGCACTTCCGGGAATTCAGCCTTCAGCTGCTGATAGAGCGGTACGCAGGTGGCGGGCCCCATCAGATAATCAATCTCGGTCCACGGCATGCCCAGGTAGAGAGATTCGAAAATCGGTTTAGTGCGGTAAGAAACTTTGTCGATACGCACAACCGTCATGTTGCGCCCGCCGGAGTAGTGACCGGTAAACTCACCGAAGGGCCCTTCAATTTCACGTTTCCGGCCTTCAATCACCCCTTCCAGGATCACTTCCGACCCCCACGGCACATCGAAACCGGTCAGCGGAGCCGTCGCAATCGGATACGGGCTTTCACGTAGCGCACCGGCCATTTCATACTCGGATTGATCGTATTTCAGCGGCGTGGCGCCCATCAGAGTGATGATCGGATCGTTACCCAGCGTAATGGCAATTGGCAGGTCTTCGCCGCGCTCTTCTGCCTTATGCAGATGCAACGCAATATCGTGCATCGGCACCGGTTGCAGGCCGAGCTTACGCTTGCCCTTCACTTCCATACGATAGATCCCGACGTTCTGCTTGCCGAAGTGATCGGGGTCGAGCGGATCGCGGGAGACAACGCATGCTTTATCGAGATAAAAGCCCCCGTCACCGTCGTTCAGGCGGAACAGCGGCAGAATGTCGAACAGGTTAATGTCTTCCCCGTCCACCGTGTTCTGCGCCCAGGCCGGGTTTGCACGACGCTCTGGCGCGACGGGAAATTTGTCCCAGCGACGAATAAACTCGTCGATCTGTTTTTTCACCGGGGTATTCGCCGGCAGCCCCATCGAAATAGCGTGGTTTTGCCACGAGCCGATAGTGTTCATCACCACACGGGCATCGGTGAAACCGCGAATATTATCGAACCACAGCGCAGGCGCGCCATCGCCAATGCGCCCGGTAGCGTTGGCGGCCGCCGCTAAATCCGGTTCAGCGTTTACCTCTTCCTCAATTTTCAGCAGCTGCCCTTGCTCATCGAGCGCCTGCAAGAAGCTTCTCAAATCATCAAATGCCATCTTTATTCTCCTGTGAAAAATGTTTCGCTGCCTGCAAACCTTCCCAGCGTCGGGCTTTTTTATGCTCCAGACCGAACTGGTCGAGAACGCGGGTCACGATATGATGGGTAATGTCATCGGCGGTTTGCGGGTGGTTGTAGTACGCAGGCATAGGCGGCACCATCGCCACGCCCATGCGGGAAAGGGCAAGCATGTTCTCGAGATGGATGGTGCTGAGCGGCGTCTCACGGGGAACCAGCACCAGCTTGCGTCCCTCTTTCAGCACCACGTCTGCCGCACGCCCTACCAGCCCTTCGGCGTAGCCCGCGCGGATACCCGCCAGCGTTTTCATGCTGCACGGGATGACGATCATGCCGTCGGTGCGAAACGAGCCGGAGGAGATGGTGGCAGCCTGATCGGCCGGGCTATGGACGACATCCGCCAGGGCAGCAACGTCATGCGCAGTGAAGGGCGTTTCCAGCTCAATCGTGGTTTTTGCCCACTTCGACATCACCAGATGCGTTTCCACCTCCGGCATTTCCCGCAGCGCCAGCAACAACGCCACGCCTAATGGCGCACCCGTTGCGCCCGTCATTCCCACAATCAATCTCATTCAGCACCTCAATTAGTTTGTTCGTGTACGAACATATTAATTAAACTACGCCTTGATCCTGCTGCTGACAAGATCGTTCGTATACGATCACACTAATCGCTAAAAAACTCTCGCGTTAAAATTCAGCCCGAGAGCGGCTATCATAGAGGGAGTATTTTTCCGTCGGAGTGTCCATGGAGTTAAGACAAGAAGCTTTCCACCTGCTACGTCAGCTTTTTCAACAGCATACCGCCCAGTGGCAGCACGCATTGCCCGAACTGACAAAGCCACAGTATGCGGTGATGCGGTCAATTGCTGAAAATCCTGGCATTGAGCAGGTTGCCCTGACTGAAGTCGCGGTGAGCACCAAAGCGACGCTGGCAGAAATGCTGAGCCGCATGGAAGCACGCGGCCTGGTCAGGCGCGAGCACGATCCGGCGGACAAGCGCCGTCGGTTTGTCTTTCTGACGGCCGAAGGTGAGGCCCTGCTTGAGAGCAGTAAACCGATTGGAAATGAGGTGGATGAGGCGTTTTTAGGGCGCCTTAACGGCGCGGAAAGAGAGCAATTTTCAGCGCTCATTAAAAAGATGATGCAGGATTAAGTAACCCTGACGCGCATAAAATCAATAAATGTTCGCACTTTCGCGGGCACATGCCGGGCATCAGGATAAACGGCATAGATGCCCTGCTGAGCGAACGTGTACGCCGGTAACAGCGAGACCAGTTCCCCTGCATCCAGTGCGTTTCGCACCAGCCACTCCGGCAGCAGCGCCACTCCACATCCCGCGAGGACAAAAGCCATCAGCGCCTGGGCGCTGTCTGCATACAGGCGCGGCGCTTTCTTGATCTCAAAGGAAACCGGATGCCGATCAACGCCTCTCACCTGCCAGCGCAGCGGCGAGGTTAAACGCTCGTGAATGATCCAGTCCGCTTCCGCCAGCTGCTCCAGCGAGTTAACCGGATGGTTTGCCAGCCAGCCTGGCGTTGCCACGGGCAGGATGGTGAAGGAGGTCATCAACGCGGCGTGGTAGCGCGAATCTGCAAGCGTGCCGAGCCGGATAGCGACATCGAAGCGCTCGGCGATAAGATCGGCATGCAAAGAGGACGAGACATGCCGCACGCGAAGGTCCGGGTGCAACTGGCTAAATTCAGCCAGCAAAGGCACCACCACCTGCGAGCCATATTCGGGCGTGGTGGTGATCCGCAGTTCTCCCGTCAGCCCGGCGTGGTTGGCGCGAACATCATCCTGCAATCGCTCTGCATCCCGTAACAGCATCACGCTTCGTTGATGAAAGAGCTTCCCCGCCTCGGTCAGCGTAAGGCGTCGGGTGGTTCGCAGCAACAGGGTGACGCCCAGCTCCTCTTCAAGCTGACGAATATGAAAGCTGACCACCGCTTTTGTCAGCCCCATCGCCTCCGCTGCGGCGGTGAAACTGCCGGTGTCCGCTACGGCGATAAACATCGCCGTACGCTGTAAATTAAGCATCGCTTGCCTGGTTAACTGTCAAAATAATGTTGACAGTATATCGTGCTTTGTCGCGTTTATCCGTAACGCGCGGGCCGATACGATACGCCACCTCACCGGAGGAACTTCCATGACGTATCGCAGCAAAATCGCCGTCGTCTTTCTGCTCGGCTTTTTCCTTGATTTGATAAACATGTTTATTGCCAGTATCGCCTTTCCGGCGATGGCTCGTGCTTTCAATACCACACCTTCCGCGCTTGCCTGGGTAAGTAACGGATACATTGCCGGGCTGACGCTAGTCAGCCCTTTCAGCAGTATCCTGACGCGCCGCGTCGGGCCGAAGCGCGTTATCCTGCTCTCACTGCTTCTCTTTAGCGCGGCCTCCGTTGCGGCGGGTCTCTCATCTTCGCTGGAAAGTCTGATTGCCTGGCGAGTCGTACAGGGCGCCGGAGGGGGTTTACTGATCCCGGTTGGTCAGGCGCTGACCTGGCAACAGTTTAAGCCTCATGAGCGGGCCAGACTCTCCTCGGCGGTGATGCTGATCGCACTGCTTGCCCCCGCGTGCTCACCGGCTGTGGGCGGTATGCTGGTTCAGACATTCAGCTGGCGCTGGATATTTTTTGCCACCCTGCCCGTCGCCATTGTCACCTTTGCTTTGGCCTGCGCGTGGCTTAAAACAGAACCGTCGCCGATAAACACCACCAGGACAGTAAACCTGTCTTTGCTGACGGATCCGCTGTTGCGCTTATCCATGCTTATCTATGTGTGCGTACCCGGCATTTTTATCGGCGTGAACGTAACGGGCATGTATTACCTCCAGAGCGAGGCCAATATGACACCCGCCGCAACGGGCATGCTTATGCTGCCGTGGTCTGTGGCTTCGTTTTTGGCTATCACCGCGACAGGACTCTATTTCAACCGTATCGGCCCCCGGCCGCTGGTGGTCATCGGTTGCCTTTTGCAGGCGACAGGCATTCTGCTTTTAGTTAACGTCGGCCCGGCAATGCTGCTACCTGCCGTTGCGTTTGCGCTGATGGGCGCGGGGGGAAGCCTTTGCAGCAGTACGGCTCAGAGCAGCGCGTTTTTGACGATGCGACCGGAAGATATGCCCGATGCCAGCGCGCTATGGAATCTGAATCGTCAGTTGAGCTTTTTTGCGGGCGCTCTGCTGCTGGCGCAGGCGCTGAGCTTCATGCAGGATTATGTCGCGCCGCTGGCCGCCTGGCACGGGATGTTTGTTTTTGCCGCAGTCATCACCCTACTGCCCGTACTGTACGTCTACCGTCTTAACAACACGCAGTTACTTGCGCAACTGCAACAGGAGCAACCATGACCCATTTCGAACAAGAGATCCTCGACATTCACGTCGCCCTTGAAAACTGGTTAGGTGCAGGCGAAGGCGATCGGGACGCCCTGCTCGCCCGTTTCCGTCCGGATTTTCTGATGGTTCCACCGAGTGGCAACCCTTTAGATCATCACGCGCTTGCCCAATTTTTATATGCGCAGCGGGGAACCCGACCGGGGCTCAGGATCGACATTGATGCGTTAACAACGCTTCAGACATGGGACAACGGCGCAGTGCTCCATTACCGGGAGACGCAAACCCGGCCAGGCCAGCCCGTCAACGTGCGCTGGTCAACCGCAGTGCTTAATCAGGAAGGGGATAACATCACCTGGCGTTTGCTGCACGAAACGGCGCAGCCGTAAGGCATAAAAAAGGCCCGTCTCACGACGGGCCTTTTCTGACGAATGGTTGCTTACTCGCGGAACAGCGCTTCGATATTCAGACCTTGCCCTTGCAGGATTTCACGCAGGCGGCGTAGTCCTTCAACCTGAATCTGACGAACACGTTCACGGGTCAGGCCAATCTCACGGCCGACGTCTTCCAGTGTCGCAGCTTCATACCCCAGTAAACCGAAACGACGTGCCAGCACTTCACGCTGTTTGGCGTTCAGTTCGAACAACCATTTGACGATGCTCTGTTTCATGTCATCGTCCTGCGTGGTGTCTTCCGGGCCGTTGTCTTTTTCATCGGCCAGGATGTCCAGCAGCGCTTTTTCGGAGTCGCCACCCAGCGGGGTGTCAACCGAGGTAATGCGCTCGTTGAGACGCAGCATACGGCTTACGTCATCAACCGGTTTGTCGAGTTGCTCTGCAATCTCTTCCGCACTTGGCTCGTGGTCCAGTTTATGGGACAACTCGCGCGCGGTACGCAGATAAACATTCAACTCTTTGACGATGTGGATCGGCAGTCGAATCGTACGGGTCTGGTTCATAATAGCCCGTTCGATGGTCTGACGAATCCACCAGGTCGCGTAGGTTGAGAAACGGAACCCGCGTTCCGGGTCAAACTTCTCAACTGCGCGGATGAGACCTAAGTTGCCCTCTTCAATCAGATCCAGCAGAGCCAGACCACGATTGCCGTAACGGCGGGCAATTTTCACGACCAGTCGCAGGTTACTTTCGATCATGCGACGACGCGAGGCAACATCACCACGCAAAGCACGACGTGCGAAATAGACTTCTTCTTCGGCCGTTAGCAGTGGGGAGTAACCAATCTCCCCAAGGTAAAGCTGAGTCGCGTCCAGCACACGCTGTGTGGCACCCTGCGATAACAGCTCTTCTTCAGCCAAATCGTTATCACTGGGTTCCTCTTCTACTAAGGCTTTTTCGTCAAAAGCCTCTGCTCCGTTCTCATCAAATTCCGCGTCTTCATTTAAATCATGAACTTTCAGCGTATTCTGACTCATAAGGTGGCTCCTACCCGTGATCCCTGGACGAGACACCCTGGCTGGCATGTCCCATCAATTTATCGCTGCGGTAAATATTGCAGCGGGTTTACGGATTTCCCCTTGTAACGAATTTCAAAATGCAAGCGTGTAGAACTGGTTCCGGTGCTACCCATGGTAGCGATTTTTTGCCCCGCCTTAACTTCTTGTTGTTCCCGGACCAGCATACTGTCGTTATGGGCGTAGGCACTCAGGTAATCATCATTATGTTTGATGATAATAAGATTACCGTAACCGCGCAGTGCGTTACCGGCATAGACAACGCGCCCGTCTGCGGTCGCGATGATTGCCTGTCCTTTACTGCCTGCGATATCGATCCCTTTGTTGCCCCCCTCAGAGGTAGCGAAGTTCTCGATAATCTTGCCGTCAGTTGGCCAGCGCCAGGTGGTGATTGACGAGCTGGCATTCTGACTGCTTGCAGTCGGTACAGTAGAGCTAACCACAGGTGCCGTAGTCGGTGCTGTGACAACAGTCGCAGTACCTTTATTATTCGGCAACATTTTGTTAGCACTCTGATCACCTGAATCCTCAGAATACGTAATTACAGGTTGTGAAGCAACCACCGTGGTGGTTTTTTGTGCAGGGGTGACGCTGTTATTTTGCGCAGTTACGTCGGCCGCTGAAACGGTGTTGCCTGGCGTAAGCGGTGTCCCCGTCGCGTTGCCAACCTGAAGCGTTTGCCCGACTTCCAGACCATACGGGGCCTGGACGTTGTTTCGCTGTGCCAGATCGCGGAAATCGTTCCCGGTGATCCAGGCAATATAGAACAGCGTATCGCCGCGCTTCACGGTATAGGTGCTGCCGCCGGTATAGCTACCTTTCGGAATGTTCCCATACTTACGGTTATACACTATGCGGCCATTTTCGGTCTGAACAGGCTGATCCACTGGCTGAATCTGCGAAGGCTGCGTAACTGGACGCTGAACCGGCTGGATCTGCGGAGTTTGCTGCGCCGTGGACGTGCCCATTTTAGGCGGAGGGGTAATCAACATTCCGCTGGACGTGTTACCCGAGCCGCTGGTTCCATTGACGGAACTGACGGGCGCAGGTGCATTGTCAGAACTTGTACAGCCTGCCAGCCAGAGCGAAACCAGTGATAATGCCGCAACACGGCTGATGGTGAATTTTGGGCTTCCCGCGCTCATTTATCCCCCAGGAATGTGTTAACTACCAGTGACTTAAAAATAACCGTGATGGCACGAACCTATCGCGCCACACCATACGCTGAATTTGCCTCAATAACCCTGGAAAAATCCGAGTCTCAGGCCAGCTCGCCCTTAACCAGAGGCACAAAGCGCACGGCTTCCACGGTATCGATAATAAACTCGCCGCCGCGTCGACGAACGCGCTTTAAAAGCTGCTGCTCATCGCCGACGGGCAAAACTAGAATGCCGCCCTCGTCCAGCTGCGAGAGAAGTGCAGCGGGAATTTCAGGTGGCGCGGCCGTGACTATTATGGCGTCAAACGGGGCGCGAGCCTGCCAACCCTGCCATCCATCGCCGTGGCGTGTCGATACATTATGTAAATCAAGCTGTTTCAGGCGACGGCGCGCCTGCCACTGCAAGCCTTTAATCCGTTCCACGGAACAGACATGGTGCACAAGGTGGGCCAGGATCGCGGTCTGATACCCTGAACCGGTGCCAATTTCCAGCACCCGGGAGTCTGGCGTTAACTCCAGAAGCTCCGTCATACGCGCCACCATGTAAGGCTGCGAAATCGTCTGGCCTTGCCCGATGGGCAGCGCCACGTTTTCCCACGCTTTGTGTTCAAACGCCTCATCTACAAACTTCTCACGGGGAACCTGGGCAAGCGCATCCAGCACCTGCTCGTTGGCGATCCCCTGTGCGCGTAATTGTTCCAGAAGAGTTTGTACACGTTTACTTACCATTGCGCGTTCACTCCGACCCGATCTAACCAGTCCGACACCACATCATGCGCGCTATAAGCGGTTAAATCTACGTGCAACGGCGTAACGGAAACGTAACCCTCATCCACCGCAGCGAAGTCGGTGTCTGGCCCGGCATCGCATTTATCTCCCGGCGGGCCGATCCAGTACAGGGTATTGCCGCGCGGATCCTGCTGGGGAATAACCTGATCGGCCGGATGGCGACTGCCGCAGCGCGTCACGCGGATCCCTTTAATCTCGTCCAGCGGGAGATCCGGCACGTTAATATTGAGGATACGTCCGGTACGCAGCGGCTCGCGGCCAAGCGCACGGAGAATAGAGCAGGTTACCGCGGCGGCAGTGTCATAGTGGGTGTGGCCGTTTAACGAGACCGCCAGCGCCGGGAACCCCAGGTGACGCCCCTCCATCGCCGCGGCCACGGTGCCGGAGTAAATCACATCATCGCCAAGATTCGGCCCGGCATTGATGCCGGAGACCACAACATCCGGCCGCGGGCGCATCAGCGCATTTACGCCCAGAAACACGCAATCGGTCGGCGTCCCCATCTGGACGGCAATATCGCCATTCTCAAAGGTAAAGGTGCGAAGTGAAGACTCCAGCGTCAATGAGTTAGACGCGCCACTGCGGTTACGATCGGGAGCCACGACCTGCACATCCGCAAATTCGCGGAGGTGTTTCGCCAGCGTCTGAATACCTGGCGCATGGATCCCGTCATCGTTACTCAGCAATATTCGCATAATCACCCGACGTGTTGATAAGTTCCCTGACAACACTGGTGGCAAAGCTACCTGCCGGCAGCCAGAAGCGTAACTCGACGGTTACGTCATCCCACCAGTTCCAGCTCAGCTGTTGCGGGTAGAGGAGCATCGCACGGCGCGCCGCCTCGACTTTTTCCCGCACCAGCAATGATTGTAATTCTGGCGCATCCGCCACCGCTGACTGCTCAGCGGCCAGCGCCTCGCCCTGGGTTCCCCAGTCGCCTGAGCCCGGCAAGGCGGCGGTAATCATCAGCGCTTTAGCGTCCACGCGCGACTGGGCATCGGCCATCTCATCGGCCGTTGCCACAAACCAGCTTCCGCGTCCCGCTAATTGTAGCGCATCGCCGACAACAACTTGATTCGCGTCCGGTTTTTTCAGCCGTTCGCTCACAATCTGATTAAACAACGCACTGCGGGCTGCCGACAACCAAAAACTGCGTTTATTCCTGTCGCGCACCGGCGCGCTGCTTTGCGCCCAGCGCAGCGCGCCCAGCAGGTTGCTGCCACCAATGCCAAAGCGCTGTGCGCCAAAATAGTTTGGCACGCCGCGTTCGGTAATGGCCTTCAGGCGTTTTTCAACGTCATCGCGGTCGGCCACTTCACGCAGCACTAGCGTGAAATCGTTGCCTTTCAACGCTCCCGGACGCAATTTGCGTTTGTGGCGGGCATACTCCAGTACCTTACAGCCCTCAAGCTCAAATTTGCTTAAATCGGGCATGGCATTGCCGGGCACGCGTGCGCAAAGCCACTGTTCGGTCACGGCATGTTTATCTTTTTGACCGGCAAAGCTCACTTCGCGGGCGTGGATTTTGAGGAATTTTGCCAGCGCGTCCGCCACGAAGCGGGTGTTGCAGCCGTTTTTCAGAATGCGCACCAGGATGTGCTCGCCTTCGCCGTCCGGCTCAAAACCCAGATCTTCCACTACCACGAAATCTTCAGGGTTGGCTTTCAGCAGCCCCTTGCCCTGCGGTTTACCGTGCAGATACGTCAGGTTGTCGAAATCCGTCATTTGGCCGCCTTCACCAGCAGCGCCACGGCTTCACAGGCAATGCCTTCGCCACGACCGGTAAAGCCCAGCTTCTCCGTGGTAGTCGCTTTGACATTGACGTCGTCCATATGGCAGCCCAGATCTTCAGCGATAAACACGCGCATCTGAGGGATGTGCGGCAGCATCTTCGGTGCCTGAGCAATGATCGTCACATCAACGTTGCCGAGGGTGTAGCCTTTGGCCTGAATACGACGCCAGGCTTCGCGCAGCAGTTCGCGGCTGTCTGCGCCTTTAAAAGCAGGATCGGTGTCCGGGAACAGTTTGCCAATGTCGCCCAGCGCGGCGGCACCCAGCAGCGCGTCGGTCAGCGCATGCAGCGCCACGTCGCCATCAGAATGCGCCAGCAGACCTTTTTCGTAAGGAATGCGCACGCCGCCAATGATAATTGGGCCAACGCCGCCAAAGGCGTGTACATCAAAACCGTGTCCAATACGCATTATGCCTTCTCCTGAGGGGTCGTACGGGTAAGATAAAATTCCGCGAGCTGTAAGTCTTCCGGGCGCGTCACTTTTATATTATCAGCGCGCCCTTCAACAAGCGTTGGGTGAAAACCGCAATACTCCAGCGCCGAGGCTTCGTCCGTAATGGTCGCACCTTCTTTAAGCGCACGCGTTAAGCAGTCGTGGAGTAATTCGCGGGGAAAAAATTGTGGCGTCAGCGCGTGCCAGAGATCGACGCGCTCGACGGTGTGGGCAATCGCCGGTTTACCCGGTTCGGCACGCTTCATGGTGTCACGCACCGGGGCGGCCAGAATGCCGCCCACGTTACTGGTTTCACTCAGGGCCAGCAGACGTGACAGATCGTCGTGATGCAGACAGGGACGCGCGGCATCGTGCACCAGCACCCACTGCGCGTTCCCGGCAGCCTGAATGCCCGCCAGAACAGAGTCGGCCCGCTCGGCGCCGCCGTCAACAACGGTAATCTGAGGATGATTTGCCAGCGGGAGTTGCGCAAAACGCGCATCGCCGGGGCTGATGGCAATAACCACGCGTTTCACCCGGGCATGCGCCAGCAGCGCTGCCACGGCGTGCTCGAGGATCGTTTTATCGCCAATTGAGAGGTACTGCTTAGGACATTCTGTCTGCATGCGCCGGCCAAAACCTGCGGCCGGCACCACGGCACAGACGTCCGAAAAAGTTGCTGCCATGTCGTAATCCTGGGCCTGATTATCGATTGTTTTGTGCGGAGCCCTGATTGCGTTTAGACGCATCCGGAACCAGGCGATAAAACGTTTCGCCCGGCTTAGTCATACTGAGTTCATTGCGTGCGCGTTCCTCAATCGCCTCCTGGCCGCCATTGAGGTCATCAATTTCAGCAAAAAGTTGATCGTTACGCGCTTTAAGTTTGGCGTTTGTAGCCTGCTGTGCCGCGACGTCATCGCTCACCCGGCTGTAGTCGTGCAGTCCGTTTTTGCCGAACCACAGCGAATATTGCAGCCAGACCAGCAAAGCCAGCAACAGCAGCGTTAGTTTACCCATCCTGCCCCCTGAAAAAACGGCATCATCATCCCATAACTTTCCGCTGGACTCTACTGCGGGGTTTTAATTATGCCGTAAGTTAGCCCATCAGCCATAAAAACAGCAGGCCAAAGATAACCACAACGGTGGCGATAGTGATGAACGTACTATACAGGAGCTTGCCGTTGAAAAGGGAGTGCAGCGCCACGCCCACAACCACCGCAACGGGCATCAGCGCCAGGAAGAAAGGCCAGGTGTAGAGGAAGAAAAAGAGGGTGTTACCACCATAGATCAAAAACGGGATACCCAGCGCCAGTAACCACGACGCGAAGCCGACTATCGCCCCAGGGAAGGACCAGGTCGTCTCGTCGTCGGTCGTTAACGGTTCCGACCCGGTGGTAATCATGTAGTTTTCACTGTTGCGCATAGCTAATCCTGTGACCGTGACTCATCGCTCGGGAAGACAGCTCCCGAACGATACCGTCTCAGGATCTGATAATATCGTCCCGTCTGAGCAGGTCTAATAATTGGCTTACTAAATTTGTTACCAATTGTTGGCCTTCCAGATGAATCTCAGGGGATTCAGGCGCTTCGTAAACCGAGTCAATGCCGGTGAAGTTTCGCAGCTCTCCCGCGCGGGCTTTTTTGTACAGCCCTTTTGGATCGCGCGCTTCGCAGATTGCCAGCGGCGTATCCACAAACACTTCAATAAAGCGATTCTGCCCCACACGCTCGCGCACCATCTGACGTTCGGCGCGGTGCGGTGAGATAAACGCCGTCAGCACCACCAGCCCGGCATCCGCCATCAGGCTGGCGACCTCTCCTACCCGACGAATGTTCTCTTTACGGTCTTCATCGCTGAACCCTAAATCGCTGCACAGGCCGTGACGCACGTTGTCGCCGTCCAGCAGGTAGGTGCTCACCCCTTGCTGATGCAGCGCCTCTTCCAGCGCGCCTGCCACCGTGGATTTACCGGAGCCAGACAGCCCGGTAAACCACAGCACAACCCCACGGTGACCGTGGAGCTGTTCGCGCTGGGCGACGGTGACCGGATGAGGATGCCAGACGACGTTCTCATCATGGGCAGCCATTACTTGCCTCCCAGCAGATCGCGTGCGCCCCAGTGCGGGAAGTGCTTACGCACCAGCGCGTTAAGCTCCAGCTCAAACGCGCTGAACTCAGAGGCCACGGCAGCCTGCGCGTTTGGCTCACGCACCATCCCGGCACCGACGGTGACGTTCGTCAGGCGGTCGATAAAGATCAGCCCGCCCGTCACCGGGTTCTGCTGATACGGATCCAGCACCAGCGGCTCGTCGAAGGTCAGGTCCACCAGACCGATGCCGTTCAGCGGCAGCTCGCTCACGTCACGGTGGGTCAGGTTGTTGATGTCCACCTGGAACTGAATGCCGTCCACGCGGGCGCGGGTTTTCTTGCCGGCGATTTTAATGTCATAGCTCTGGCCTGCGGTCAGCGGCTGTTCCGCCATCCACACCACGTCCACGGATGCGCCCTGCACCGCCGCCAGCGTTTCCTGCGCGTCGACCAGCAGGTCGCCGCGGCTGATATCAATTTCGTCTTTCAGTACCAGGGTTACCGCTTCACCTGCCCCGGCTTCGTCCAGATCGCCATCAAAGGTGACGATTCGGGCAATGGCCGATTCCACGCCGGACGGCAGCACCTTGACGCGCTGGCCCACCTTCACTGCGCCGGAGGCAATCGTGCCCGAGAAGCCGCGGAAATCGAGGTTCGGACGGTTCACGTACTGCACCGGGAAGCGCATCGGCTGGGTATCGACCACGCGCTGAATTTCAACGGTTTCCAGCACTTCCAGCAGCGTCGGGCCGCTGTACCACGGCATGTTCGCGCTCTGAGAGGCGACGTTATCCCCTTCCAGCGCCGACAGCGGCACAAAGCGAATATCGAGGTTGCCCGGCAGCTGTTCAGCAAAGGTCAGGTAGCTCTGGCGGATCTCGTCGAAACGCGCTTCGCTGTAGTCCACCAGATCCATTTTGTTCACCGCCACCACCAGATGCTTGATCCCCAGCAGCGTAGAGATAAAGCTGTGACGACGAGTCTGATCCAGCACGCCTTTACGGGCGTCGATCAGCAGGATCGCCAGGTCACAGGTGGACGCGCCGGTCGCCATGTTACGGGTGTACTGCTCGTGCCCCGGGGTGTCGGCGATAATAAATTTGCGCTTTTCGGTAGAGAAGTAGCGATAGGCGACATCAATGGTAATGCCCTGCTCGCGCTCCGCCTGCAAGCCGTCCACCAGCAGCGCCAGGTCGAGTTTTTCGCCCTGGGTGCCGTGGCGTTTACTGTCATTGTGCAGGGAAGAGAGCTGGTCTTCGTAGATCTGGCGCGTGTCATGCAGCAGACGACCAATCAGGGTACTTTTCCCGTCATCGACGCTGCCGCAGGTCAGGAAACGCAGCAGACTTTTGTACTGTTGGGCGTGCAGATAAGCTTCTACGCCGCCTTCATCGGCAATTTGTTGGGCAATAGTCGTATTCATGGCGGCTCCTTAGAAATAACCCTGACGTTTCTTCAGCTCCATGGAGCCTGCCTGGTCGCGGTCAATCACGCGGCCCTGTCGCTCACTGGTGGTCGACACCAGCATCTCCTCGATGATCTCCGGCAGCGTCTGCGCACTGGATTCCACCGCGCCGGTTAACGGCCAGCAGCCGAGGGTGCGGAAACGGACCATCTGTTTTTTGATCACTTCGCCCGGCTGTAAATCAATGCGATCGTCGTCGATCATCATCAGCATGCCGTCGCGCTCCAGCACCGGGCGTTCGGCCGCCAGATACAGCGGAACGATCTCAATATTTTCCAGATAGATGTACTGCCAGATATCCAGCTCGGTCCAGTTGGAGAGCGGGAAGACGCGAATGCTTTCGCCCTTGTTGATCTGGCCGTTGTAGTTGTGCCACAGCTCCGGACGCTGGTTTTTCGGGTCCCAGCGGTGGAAGCGGTCGCGGAAGGAGTAGATACGCTCTTTGGCGCGGGATTTCTCTTCGTCACGGCGCGCGCCGCCGAAGGCCGCATCAAAACCGTATTTATTCAGCGCCTGCTTCAGCCCTTCGGTTTTCATGATGTCGGTATGCTTGGCGCTGCCGTGCACGAACGGGTTGATGCCCATCGCCACCCCTTCCGGGTTTTTGTGCACCAGCAGCTCGCAGCCGTAGGCTTTGGCGGTACGGTCACGAAACTCGTACATCTCGCGGAATTTCCAGCCGGTATCCACGTGCAGCAGCGGGAACGGCAGCGTACCCGGATAAAACGCTTTACGCGCCAGGTGCAGCATGACGCTGGAATCTTTACCGATGGAGTACATCATCACCGGGTTAGAAAACTCGGCGGCCACTTCGCGGATAATGTGGATACTTTCCGCTTCGAGCTGCCGCAGGTGAGTAAGTCGTTTTTGGTCCATAACCGTTCCTTAAGCCAAATTTATAACAGAAGCGCCAAAGCCTTCTGTGTCGGTTGTGTGTTGGAACCAGGCGAGCGTGCTGTGCAGCTGCACCACTTCTCCCACCACGATCAGGGCGGGCATTGGGGCGTCTTTCGCCAGGGTTGCAAGGTCTTGTAAGGTGCCGATGGCGACATGCTGATCGACGCGTGTCCCGCGGGAGATCACCGCTACCGGCGTCGTCGCATCGCGACCGTGCTGAATAAGCTGTTCGCTGATGTCTGCCGCTTTCATCGTGCCCATATAAATCGCCAGCGTTTGTCGGCTCTGGGCGAGATGCGACCAGTCAAACGGCGTGCTGTCGGCTTTATAGTGCCCGGTCACAAAGGTCACGCTCTGAGCGTAATCGCGATGGGTCAGCGGAATACCGGCGTAGGCCGTAACGGCAGACGCCGCCGTAATGCCTGGGACCACCTGAAACGGAACGCCCGCTTCGGCTGCCGCCTGCAACTCCTCGCCACCACGACCGAAGATAAACGGGTCGCCCCCTTTCAGGCGCACCACGGTCTTGCCCGCTTTCGCAGCGGCAATCAGCATCTGGTTGGTGTCGTGCTGGGGCACGGAGTGCTCGCCGGCACGTTTGCCGACGCAAATTTGCTCCGCGTCACGGCGGATCAGCTCGCGAATACCGTCGGTGACCAGGTGGTCATAGAACACGACATCCGCATCCTGAAGAACCTGGAGGCCACGCAGCGTGAGCAGCCCGGCATCGCCCGGCCCGGCGCCCACCAGAATGATCTCCCCGCCCGTACTGCCGGGGTTATCCAGTTCGTCTTCGAGAATTTGTTGCGCCGCCGTCTCGTTACCGGCCTGCATCAGGCTGGCAAAGCGGCCGCGAAACACACGCTCCCAGAAGCGACGGCGTTCCGTCACGCTGGTCAGACGCGTTTTCAGGTGGTTGCGCCAGTAGCTGGCCTTCTCCGCCATGCGTCCGAGGCTGGTCGGCAGCAGCGCTTCGATTTTTTCCCGCAGCACGCGCGCCAGCACCGGGGCGGTGCCGCCGGAGGAGATCGCCACCAGCAACGGCGAGCGGTCGACAATCGACGGGAAGATAAATGAACATAACGGCTGGTCGTCTACCACGTTCACCAGACGGTGACGGGCCTGGGCTGCGTCGGAGATGCGGCGGTTGAGCGCCCGATCTTCGGTTGCCGCAATCACCAGCACCACGCTGTCGATCTGAGACTCTTCAAAATCCGCCTCTGCAACAATCTGCACCTGCGCCCCGGCGCGTTGCAGGAAGGCGATTTTGCGATCGGCAATTTCACCCGTCCCGACAACCAGTACCGGTCGGTCTTTTAAGGCAGCAAAAAGGGGGAGATAGTCCACAGGCAACAACTCACTAACAACCACGAATAAAGGGACTATAGGGGGCGGCTTAGATCGAATGAAATTACGAATTGGAATGAGTAGTTACTCAATGGAATAACGCCGTGGAAAAGCAAATATCAAAAAGTGCTTAACACGCGAAATTTCGGGCATTTAGGAGCAATTCAAATTGTGTCTACCCGATCACAGTTTCATACTATGCGGGTTAAAATTTTGCTCTGTTTTTAAGGACTCACTATGTTTTCCGCAATGCGCCACCGATTCGTTGCCCTGGCGCTCGGCGTTTGCTTTATCCTTCCGGCTCAGGCAAAAAATCAATCTTACGGTGAAATAGCCAGTATGCAGGCGCGGCATATTGCGACGGTCTTTCCGGGCCGTATGACCGGAACCCCAGCCGAGATGCTCTCAGCAGACTATATCCGTCAGCAATTTGCGGATATGGGCTATGAGAGCGACATTCGCGCTTTCCACAGCCGCTACATCTATACCACACGCAATAAAACGCAAAACTGGCATAACGTAACCGGCAGCACGGTCATTGCGGCGCACGAAGGAAAGGCGGCTGAGCAGATTATTATTATGGCGCACCTTGATACCTACACGCCGTTGAGCGACGCCGATGTCGATAATAACCTCGGCGGGCTGACGCTTCAGGGACTGGATGACAATGCGGCGGGTCTGGGCGTGATGCTTGAGCTGGCCGAACGCCTGAAGAATATTCCGACGAAATACAGCATTCGCTTTGTTGCGACCAGCGGCGAAGAAGAAGGAAAACTCGGCGCTGAGAATCTCCTTAAGCGCATGAGCGCTGAGGAGAAGAAAAATACGTTGCTGGTGATTAACCTCGATAATCTGATCGTGGGGGATAAGCTCTATTTTAATAGCGGACAGAGCACGCCGAGCAGCGTACGTAAACTCACCCGCGACCGCGCGCTGGCGCTTGCCCGCACGCATGGCGTCTATGCCGCGACAAATCCGGGCGGTAACCCGCAGTATCCTAAAGGCACAGGCTGCTGTAATGACGGTGAAGTGTTTGATAAGGCGGGCATTCCGGTGCTTTACGTCGAGGCGACAAACTGGGCGCTGGGCAAAAAAGATGGCTATCAGCAGCGCAGCAAATCGAAAGCCTTTCCGGACGGGACCAGCTGGCATGATGTGCGGCTGGATAATCAGCAGCACATTGATAAAGCGCTGCCGCAGCGGATTGAGCACCGCAGCCGGGATGTCGTGAAGGTGATGCTGCCGCTGGTGAAGGAGCTGGCGAAAGCGGGGAAAGCCTGATGTCGTTAAGCCCGGTGGCGGCTACGCCTTACCGGGCCTACGTTTCGTGCCGTTGTAGACCCGGTAAGGCGTAGCCGCCACCGGGCGAAAAAACATTACCCTTCGTGCAGCCCGCACTCGCGCTTCAGCCCAAAGAATCGCGTCTCTTCTTCCGCCATTCCCGGTTCCCATTTACGCGTGGTATGGGTGTCGCCTACCGACAGGTAGCCTTGATCCCACAGCGGATGGTACTTCAGCCCGTGCTTTTGCAGATACTGGTACACCGTGCGGTTATCCCAGTCGATGATCGGCAGCACTTTGAACACGCCGCGCTGCACCGCCAGCACCGGCAGCGTTGCCCGGCTCCCGGACTGCTCGCGGCGCAGGCCCGCGAACCAGGTCTGAGCGTTCAACTCTTTCAGCGCCCGGTTCATCGGCTCGACCTTGTTGATCTCATTGTATTTCTCAATGCCCTCAACGCCCTGTTCCCACAGCTTGCCGTAGCGCGCCTCCTGCCAGGCCGCGCTTTCCGTCGCGCGGTAAACTTTGAGGTTAAGCTTGAGCTTGTCCGTCAGCTCGTCAATAAACTGGTAGGTCTCCGGGAACAGATAGCCGGTATCGGTGAGGATCACCGGAATGTCCGGGCGGATCCGATTCACCAGGTGCAGGCTGACCGCCGCCTGGATGCCAAAGCTTGACGACAGCACATAGTCACCCGGCAGGTTTTCCAGCGCCCACGCCACGCGCCCTTCGGCGTCGAGTTTTTCCAGCTGGGCGTTGGTTTCTGCCAGGGCCAGAATGCGTTCGACTTTTGGCAGGTCATTAAGGGCGTTAAGATCGAGTACGGACATAAGAACCTCGTTTGCCTGTTTTGCCGGGCGGCACTGCGTTTGCCCGGCCTACAAAACCCGTAGGCCCGGTAAGCGAAGCGCCACCGGGCAAAGGATGCGTTACTCCCAGAAATCCCTGGCGGGATCGAGCACCGGGCGAATGATGCCCGCACGCACCGTAAAGTCGCCGAAGCCTTCACCCGCTTCGCGCTCTTTCGCCCAGCGCCCGACAAGCTCGTCGATGGAATCAAGAATTTCCGGTTCCGTAATATTTTCACGGTACATACGCGGAATGCGCGTCCCCATACGGTTGCCGCCAAGGTGCACGTTGTAACGACCCGGCGCTTTGCCCACCAGACCCAGCTCGGCCAGCATCGCGCGACCGCAGCCGTTCGGGCAGCCGGTGACGCGCATAACAATATGCTCGTCCGGAATACCGTGTTTTTCCAGAATCGCTTCCACTTTATCAGTGAAGGACGGCAGGAAACGTTCCGCTTCGGCCATCGCCAGCGGGCAGGTCGGGAACGACACGCAGGCCATCGAGTTTTCACGCTGCGGTTTAACCGCATTCATCAACCCATGATCGCGCGCCAGCTTCTCGATCTTCGCCTTCTGGCTTTCCGGCACGCCGGCAATAATCAGGTTCTGGTTGGCGGTAATGCGGAACTCGCCTTTATGGATCTTAGCAATTTCCAGCAGACCGGTTTTCAGCGGGCGGCCCGGATAATCCAGAATACGACCGTTTTCAATAAACAGCGTCAGGTGCCATTTATTATCGATACCTTTCACCCAGCCAATGCGATCGCCGCGACCGGTGAATTCGTAAGGGCGGATCGGCTCAAACTTGATCCCCGCGCGACGCTCCACTTCTTCTTTGAACGTCTCGACGCCTACACGCTCCAGGGTGTATTTGGTTTTCGCGTTTTTACGGTCGGTACGGTTGCCCCAGTCGCGCTGGGTAGTAACCACCGCCTCAGCCACGGCCAGCGTGTGCTCCAGCGGCAGGAAGCCGAACTCGCTCGCGGTGCGGGCGTAGGTTTTCTTGTTCCCATGCTCGATGGACAAACCGCCGCCCACCAGCAGGTTAAAGCCGACCAGCTTGCCATTTTCGGCAATCGCCACGAAGTTCATGTCGTTGGCGTGCAGGTCGATATCGTTCTGCGGCGGGATAACCACCGTGGTCTTGAATTTGCGCGGCAGGTAGGTCTGACCGAGGATCGGCTCTTCGTCCGTGGTCGCGACTTTCTCCTGATCGAGCCAGATCTCCGCATAGGCACGCGTGCGTGGCAGCAGGTGCTCGGAGATCTTCTTCGCCCACTCGTACGCTTCGGCGTGCAGCTCGGACTCATACGGGTTCGAGGTGCAAAGCACGTTACGGTTCATGTCGTTGGCGGTCGCCAGCGCGTCCAGCCCCACGGAGTGCAGCATCTGGTGCACCGGCTTGACGTTTTTCTTCAGAATGCCGTGGAACTGGAAGGTCTGACGGTTAGTCAGACGGATGCTGCCGTAAATCGTGTTTTCACCGGCAAACTTGTCGATCGCCTGCCACTGTTTGGTGGTGATGATGCCACCCGGCAGGCGGCAGCGCAGCAGCATCGCATGACGCGGCTCCAGCTTCTGTTCGGCACGTTCGGCGCGGATATCGCGGTCGTCCTGCTGGTACATACCGTGGAAACGGATCAGCAGGAAGTTGTCGCCTTTGAAACCGCCGGTCAGGCCGTCATTTAAATCTTCGGCAATGGTACCGCGCAGGTAGTTGCTCTCTACCTTCATGCGCTCGGCATCAGACAGTTTGCCTTCGACCACCAGTGGGCCAGGATGTTTTTCGCTCATTAGTAGACATCTCGCTGATAACGGCGCTCTACGCGCAGCTCACTTAAAAATTCATCCGCCGTTTCGGCATCCATACCGCCGAATTCGGCAATCACTTCCAGCAGTGCCTGCTCAACGTCTTTCGCCATGCGATTGGCGTCGCCGCAGACATAAATGTGGGCGCCGTCATTGATCCAGCGCCACAGCTCTGCGCCCTGTTCGCGCAGTTTGTCTTGTACGTATACTTTTTCTTTCTGATCGCGGGACCAGGCCAGATCGATGCGGGTCAGCACGCCCTCTTTGACGTAGCGCTGCCATTCAACCTGGTAGAGGAAATCTTCAGTAAAATGCGGGTTGCCGAAGAACAGCCAGTTTTTACCCGGCGCCTCGTCCGCTGCACGCTGCTGCATAAAGGCGCGGAACGGTGCGATGCCGGTGCCCGGGCCAATCATGATCACCGGCGTTTCCGGGTTCGCCGGCAGGCGGAAGTTGTCGTTGTGTTCGATAAAGACGCGCACCTCGCCCTCTTCTTCCACGCGGTCGGCCAGGAAGCCCGACGCCCCGCCCGCCCGCGCGCGGCCTTCGATGTCGTAACGCACCACGCCAACGGTGATGTGGACTTCGTTTTCCACTTCCGCCTGTGAAGAGGCGATGGAGTAAAGACGCGGCGTCAGCGGACGCAGCAGGCCGATCAGCGCGTCGGCATCCAGCTGTGCCGGGGAGAAACGCACCATGTCGACAATCGGCGTCGTCGCGGCGTAATGCTGTAACTTCGTCTTGTCCCCCACCAGCGGCAGAAGGGACTCGCTGCGCGTTAAGGTGGCGAAGTTTTCAACGATGTTGGCGGTGTTCACCGTCAGCTCGAAATGCCACTGAAGCGCCTCAGAGAGCGGTAAGGTTTTACCTTCCACCTGGACCGGCTCCGTGCCTTTCAGCCACAGCAGCTCGACCAGCTCTTTCACCAGCGCCGGATCGTTCTGATACCAGACGCCCAGCGCATCGCCAGGCTGATAACGCAGGCCGGAGTCACCGAGATCGATTTCGATATGGCGCACGTCTTTTTCCGAATCACGGCCCGTGATTTTCTGGTTTACCGACAGGCTCGCCGTCAGCGGCGCCTCTTTCGTGTAAGGGCTGGTGTGGATTTCGTTGACGGTGCCCGCTGCGGTAACGGCGGCTTGCGCTGGCGTCTCTTTCGGGACGCGGGCCTTCAGCACCTCAACGATGCGCGTCCGCCATTCGGCGGCGGCGGCCTGGTATTCGACATCAGCGTCTACGCGATCCAGCAGGCGCTCTGCACCCAGCTCCGCCAGCTTGCTGTCGAAGTCTTTACCGGACTGGCAGAAAAATTCATAGGACGTATCACCGAGGCCGAAGACGGCAAAGGCGGTGCCCTCCAGCCTGGGCGCTTTTTTCGAGAACAGGAACTTATGCAGCGCGACGGCTTCTTCCGCAGGCTCACCTTCCCCCTGCGTTGAGGCCACCACCACCAGCAGTTTTTCTGACGCGATCTGTTTGAATTTATAATCCCCGGCGTTGACCAGGTTGACGTTCAGCTTCGCGGCGAGCAGGTCATCACGCAGCGCTTCGGCCACACGACGGGCATTACCCGTTTGCGAAGCGGAGATAAGCGTGATGGCAGGAATTTCAACGGCCGTTGGCGGGACGCCAGCCACAGCACCCGGCTGCTGATTGAGCATTCCCCAGAAATAGCCGGAGACCCAGGCGAGCTGGGTGGGTGAAAAATCGGAAGTCGCGGCCTGTAGGCGCGCCAGTTGCTCCGGGTTAAGGGGAAGCAAATTTGAAGGTGGGGCCTGTGTTGTCATGCGTCGTTATGTTCCAGTAGCAAAGCGGACTTTAAGCGAATAAATCCAAACTGAAGATAAGGTTAACGGCGGGGATAATAACAATTAAAGAAGGGATGGAAATAATAAATAACCAAATGGACTAACCTGTTTTAGTTATCGTTCTTAACGATAAAAGCGATTAAATAACTATTTGAAATAAAACAATAAAGGCCGATAAACACCATGAATACGAGGCGGTGACCATTCAGAGCCGTTTTAGTTAATGATAAAAATTGTGCTTTCCGGTACTATGCGGCGGTTTTTTCCGCATTCCTGAGAGCTATGATGTCCACCACACTGTTTAAAGATTTCACCTTCGAAGCCGCACACCACCTTCCACACGTTCCTGCCGGGCACAAATGTGGCCGCCTGCATGGACACTCGTTTATGGTGCGTCTTGAAATCACCGGTGAAGTCGATCCCCATACGGGCTGGATCATGGACTTTGCCGAACTGAAGGCTGCGTTTAAGCCGACCTACGATCGTCTCGATCACTACTATCTGAATGATATTCCGGGCCTTGAAAACCCGACCAGCGAAGTGCTGGCGAAATGGATTTGGGATCAGATGAAACCGCTGGTCCCGCTGCTGAGCGCAGTGATGATCAAAGAGACCTGCACGGCAGGCTGCGTCTACCGCGGGGAGTGAATCTCCTCCGTTGCGGCCTCACGAGGCACGAGCGGCGTAAACTCGTAGAGCACCAGCGCATTACTCTCCAGTGATTCACTCAGTTGCCAGCCGTCATAAAGGCGTTCATCGCGTACGGAAAGCGTTGGACGCGCTTTATGCGCTATCCAGCGCCACATCTCTTCATCAGGGCCGCTTTCGCTGCCAACCCCTTCAAGTAACGGATAGAGCGCGCCGTTGTGCTGATCAAACAGATGACATTTAATTCGCCATTTACCGCGCATTCCCTTCAGGTGTAAATGATACTGCTGGCGAAAACGCTGGATGAATGCTTCTTCACTGGAAAGGAGCGGATTAAAAACCACCACATTACGCAGCAACAGCTGATAACCATTGCGATGGCGCGTAAGCAGGACACGCTTATCATTGACCAGCACCTCGCCCCGCAGACGTTGCCAGAGCCAGAGTACCCAATAAACCGGACGCGGCAGACCATGGTTATACTGTAGCGCCAGGCTTGAGGTATCGATGGTGTTGTTCGCACGAGCTTCTCCCTGAAGGCCAGAATTGAGCCAGAATCCCGCCAGCCAGACCTGCTCCGAAAGCCCGAGCAGGTTCTGCATCAGCAGCGCCCCACGAAAAAACCAGCCGTTTGTCGCCCGCGTGTTGCCGGTGAGGGTATTCCAGGAGAGAAGCCAGACGGGAAGCGAACATTTACGCAGGCGAAGGGCGGCGAGGATCTGGCGGACCTTCAGTATCGGATAATTTTCCGTTGAGGAGAGAGGGGTTGCCTCCAGCTGCGCGGGATCGAGAAGCTCATTGGCATCGGCCGAACAGGCAAGAAAATCGGCCTGCATCAGGATGGCTGAACTGAACAGGGTATCGTCGCTTACGCCCGCGCTGACGGGGGCAAATCGGTGCCATAAACCAAACTTTGCCTGCGGAAGATAAGTTCGTATTGCCTTTTGCTGGGCCAGCCAGACCTGCTCCCGGGTCTCCTCACTCGCCTGTGTTGACCAGTGCATGACGAAGTGCCAGCCCGCGGTGATCTCTGGCGAAAAATGATTAACCGACTGTTGTAAAAAACGGGTAAGAAGATCGCGACGGGTCGTTACGCCGGTGTGCAGTAGCACCGTCCACTGCTTTTTTGCCAGCCAGGTGAAGAGCTGATGCAGATTGTACCAGCAGGCGTAGCCCGCCATCTGGGGGTCATCCCACCCGGTGGCAAACAGACGACTGCTGAGAAAAGGTTCGGCGATATCAATCCCCTCAATGGGAATGGCCTCATTTATCGCCTCCAGATTTTGTCGAACGTCCTCACGCAGCAAATCGTCGAGCTCACGCAGGGTAATGACCACCCGCATACGGCGCAGCGAGGCAGAAAGAGGATTAAGCTGCTCAAGATCCAGGCTCTGCTCCTGCTGCGGATGAACGATGAGCGGCGAGGCTCCCCAACCGCGCGCCACCGGTTCATTGAGCAGGCTAAACAGCTTGTCCACGGCGACCGGATAGCGCTGCTCACGCCTGTCCGTCCGAATACGTGCCGCCTCCGGGTGCTGGCGCCGGGCCTTACGAAACTCACCCGGAGACATATTGTGAACACGCCTGAACCGATCGCTCATCATACGCGTGCTGGCGAAACCCTGCTCAAGCGCAATCTGATGCAGCGGTCGGTTCGTCAGCCGGAGAGCGTCGGCCGCCTTTTCCAGCCGCAGGTGGGTGATGTACTGCATGAAACTGATCCCCACCTCCTTGCGAAAGAGACGAGAGAGCCAGGCTTCAGAGACATATTCACTCGCGGCGATTTCCGCAAGCGTAATACGGCGGGAATAACTGGCATTGATCCGCTCTATCACCCGGGCGATGCGTTTGCTGTGCGCTGAGGAAAGTTCCCGGGACAGCATACGAGCGGGCTGTTGAAAGCGGCTGGTCAGCAACAGCAATATCTCGCTCAGCCAGCGGTACGCCTCCAGCCGGTAGCGGTGCGGGTCGTTGATGAGGGTGACCACAAGAAGCTGGCGCAGCAGATCGCGAAGCGCATCGCATTGGGGCCAGACGCCTCCGGCTTCTGCCGGTACAGCATAATCATGGGCAAAAAAATCATTGCAGAGCTGGACGACCCAGCGCCCGGAAAGGGTTACGCGCAGGGTGACATTTGCCGTTTCGCTCGTGAACTGCCAGCGCCGATGACGGTTGATGATAGCAAGGGTATTGGCCTCCAGGATGTCATGTCCCACTTCGGTGTTCAGCTCTGCCCGCCCTTCCAGCACCCAGAGCAACGTTAGCGTATCGCCTTCATCCTCCACGCAGTGGCGAATGTCCTGAATCTCTATCCAAAACTCATCTCCCCATTGCGCCATCTTACCCCTCACCAAAGACAAAAAATGACCTGATCTTTTTTGTCATAACTGAATTGTATGAAAAACAATCAAAATAAAGCCGTCGCTTTACAACAAAAAAATGCATTTTCAGGCGGGACGATCGTCATAGACTCGAAATTATCATCGTTTGGCAGAAAAAGGATAACAAAAATGACACATCCAATTATCGAAGCTCTGCGTGGCAACGAAGCCCGGTTCACTGAATTACGTCACTATTTTCATCAGCATCCTGAAATTGGTTTTGAGGAGCACAACACGAGCGATCGCGTTGCAGCTCTGCTTCAGGAATGGGGATATGAGGTTCATCGCGGCCTGGCGAAAACCGGTGTGGTCGGCACACTGAAGGTGGGTAACGGGCATAAACGCCTGGGCCTGCGCGCCGATATGGATGCGCTGCCAATGCAGGAAAACAACGGCAAGGCGTGGAGCAGTACCGTTGAGGGTAAATTCCACGGCTGCGGTCATGACGGCCACACCACAACGCTCCTGTATGCAGCGGAGTACCTGGCACGCACCCGTAATTTTAACGGCACGCTGCACCTTATTTTTCAGCCCGCGGAAGAACTTCTGTATGGCGGACGCGTTATGGTAGAGGACGGTTTGTTTGACCTGTTCCCCTGCGACCACATCTTTGGTCTGCACAATATGCCGTCACAGCCCCTCGGAAAAATTGGTCTGCGCGATGGCGCCATGATGGCCTCTTCCGACACCCTTCATATTGAGGTTAACGGCGTGGGTGGTCACGGCGCGGTGCCAGAACATACCGTTGACGCCACCCTGGTTGCCTGTCATATCACTATCGCGTTGCAGTCCATTGTTTCGCGCAACATTACCCCCTTCCAGCCAGCCGTCGTTACCGTAGGCAGCATTCAGGCCGGGCACGCCCCTAACATTATCAACGACAAAGTGTTGATGAAACTTACCGTACGCACGCTGGATGAACGCGTGCGGCAAACCGTGCTACAGCGTATCCATGATATCGCCGTTGCACAGGCGGAAAGTTTCAATGCGACGGCCACCATTCGACACATTAACGGCAGCCCGGTGCTGAAAAACAATCCGCAAGCCAACGAGATGGTGCGCAGCGTCGCCACCGATCTGTTCGGTCAGGATGCCGTCGCGGAGGTCAATGCGTTTATGGGCAGCGAGGACTTTGCTTTCATGCTCGAGAAAAATCCCAATGGATGCTATTTCACGCTTGGCGCCGGGGATGAGCCTGACCGCTGCATGGTACATAACCCGGGCTACGACTTTAACGACAACATTCTCCTCACCGGCGCGGCGCTGTGGGCCGCACTGACCGAACACTATCTGCGCTGATTCGCACCTTCCCGGGAGGGCTGCACTATGAGTACCGTTTCCCTGACAGGCGCATCCGCCTACGCCGGTAACGATCGGCTGCTGGCGGGTATCGTCATGAGCGTTCTGACATTCTGGCTGTTTGCCCAGTCGGTTATCAACGTGGTTCCGGCCATGCAGAATAGCCTCGATATTGCCCTCGAAACCCTTACGCTGGCCGTCAGCCTGAGCGCGTTGTTCAGCGGCTGTTTTGTCGTCGCCTGCGGTGGGTTTGCCGATAAGTTTGGGCGCATGCGCCTGACCATGATTGGCCTGATCCTGAGCATGATCGGGAGTGGTCTGCTGTTCATTTCATGGGAGCCCGTCCTGTTTCTGTTGGGACGAGCGATACAGGGGCTATCAGCGGCCTGCATTATGCCCGCCACGCTGGCGCTGATTAAAACCTGGTATGAAGGTAAAGCACGCCAGCGCGCAATCAGTTTCTGGGTTATCGGTTCATGGGGCGGGAGTGGCCTGAGCTCGTTTGTGGGAGGCGCCATCGCCACCACGCTGGGCTGGCGCTGGATTTTTATTCTGTCGATGGTGGTGGCTCTGGTCGCGCTATTGCTTATCCGCGCCACGCCGGAAAGCCGCAGCCCTGATGCGTGTCGACACAAACTGGATATCAGCGGCCTGGTGAGTTTTGTCCTTATGCTGGTGCTGTTCAATCTGTTTATCAGCAAAGGACACAGCTGGGGCTGGAGCAGCAGTTTATCGCTTCTTGTACTGTGTGGAGCCGTGATTGCACTGATGTGCTTTATCGTTACCGGGCGGCGGAAAGGCGATGCGGCGCTGATCGATTTCGCCCTGTTTAAAAACCGGGCCTATAGCGCCTCGGTATTCTCAAATTTCCTGCTCAACGGCTGCATTGGCACCATGATGATCGCCAGCATCTGGTTGCAGCAAGGCCATCATCTGTCACCGCTACAGACAGGCATGATGACGCTGGGGTATCTGGTTACCGTACTGGCGATGATCCGGGTGGGTGAAAAACTGCTTCAGCGCTATGGCGCCAGGCTGCCGATGATGACCGGCCCGCTGCTGACCGCAACAGGTATTTCGCTGATTTCATGCACCTTCTTAAGCAAAGAGGTCTACATTGTTACCGTTTTTCTGAGCAATATTTTATTCGGGCTGGGGCTCGGATGTTACGCCACGCCCTCAACGGACACGGCGGTAATGAATGCCCCTGAAAACAAAGTGGGGGTGGCTTCTGGGATCTATAAGATGGGCAGTTCCCTGGGCGGCGCAATGGGTATCGCGGTCACCGCATCGCTGTACGCGCTATGGCTGCCGATGGGAACGGCCAGTGCCGCGCAGTATGCCTTGCTTTTCAACAGTGCGATTTGCCTTGGGTCGGCAGTCGTGACCTGGGCTTTACTGCCAACAACAAAAGCCCCGCGTTAAGCGGGGCCACAAAAGTATCAGGCAATGTTCAGATATTTGTGCGTCTGCATCGACAGCCGCCAGTTGCGGGCGATACAGGTTTCAATGCACAGACGGGTCGCATCGTCTTTCTGGCTGATAGGCTGTAGCGCGATCACGCGCTGCTTTTCGTCCGTCAGCGTCGCCAGCAGTTCATCCAGCGCTTCGATGTCACGCACGCGCCCCACCGGATGTTTGATCTCATCAGCACGCTCAAGCGCCTGCGACAGTACGTCATACCCGCCGCGCATATTCACTTTTGGTGAAACCGTAACCCACGTTGAATGGGAGCAGCGCACTTCATGGGTGCCGCTGGTTTCGATCTGACAGCTATAGCCGTTCTTCTCGAGCAGTTCGGTGAGCGGCATCAGATCGTGAATGCAGGGTTCCCCGCCGGTGATCACCACATGCCGCGCCGTCCAGCCCTGACGACTAATAATGGCAAGCAGATCTTCCGCGCTGCCCGCGCCCCATTTATCGCTCTCTTTGGTTTTCGCCAGAATGCTGAACAGCGACACTTCCCGATCTGCGAGCTTATCCCACGTATGTTTGGTATCACACCAGGCGCAGCCAACCGGGCATCCCTGTAAACGAATAAAGATAGCGGGAACGCCGGTAAAGTAACCCTCGCCTTGCAGGGTCTGGAACATCTCGTTAATCGGGTACTGCATAGTCAACTCTGTTAAGGGGATAAACGATAAGTATCGCAGATCCCCGTCAGATGATCATGCTCCATCGGTGCTTTGCGCGCCAATTGCCGCCATAAACCGTTCCGTAATTTGCTGTGGTCGGGTGATCGCCCCGCCGACGACAACCGTGTGCGCCCCCAGCGTCAGACACCTGGCCGCGCGTTCAGGCGTATCCACGTTACCTTCAGCAATCACGGGGATCGTGACGGCAGACAGCACCTCTTTCAAAAACGCGCAGTCATTTTCCGGTAGCGAATGGCCCGCAGTCTCCGCCGTATAACCGTAAAGGGTGGTTCCGACGCAATCAAACCCCAGCGCCTGCGCGGTCACGGCCTCCTGCACGGTGGCAATATCCGCCATCAGCAGCAGCGAAGGGTAACGGGTGCGGATCTGCGCGATCAGCTTGTCCAGCGATCCGCCACCGGGCCGTTTCCGGGCGGTCGCATCCAGCGCAACGATCTCCGGGCCGACCGCCATCAACTCATCCACTTCTTTGAGCGTTGCGGTGATGAACACCTCGCTGTCCGGATAGTCTCGTTTGATGATGCCGATTACCGGCAGTGAGACCAGCCCTTTGATAGCCTCAATATCCACCACGCTATTGGCGCGGATCGCAGCGGCACCGCCCTGGGCCGCCGCCAGCGCCATTCGCGACATAATAAACGGGCTGTGCAGCGGTTCGTTTTCCAGCGCCTGGCAGGAGACGACCAGTTTTCCTTTCAGGTTATCCAGTACAGTTTTCATTACGATAAGATCTCTTCTACTTCGTTTTTGATAATGGTGACGTGCGGTCCATAGATGACCTGGACACCGTTGCCGCGGACGATTACGCCGCGGGCGCCGGTCGCTTTCAGTGCAGATTCATTGACTTTGCTACCGTCTTTCACCGTGACGCGAAGGCGCGTGGCGCAGCAGTCAACGTCATCCAGATTGTCTTTTCCTCCCAGCCCGGCGATCACCGCCGCGGCGCGCTCGCTTTGCGGCAGGGTAGCCTCGTCAGCCAACGCCTCCTTTTCACGGCCCGGCGTGGCAAAATCAAAACGTTTGATCAGATAGCGGAAGGTACAGTAGTAAAGGAAGAACCACGGTACGCCCACCAGCGGGACGAACATCCAGTTAGTTTTCGCTTCCCCCTGCAAAATGCCGAACAGCACGAAATCAATAAACCCGCCGGAGAATGTTTGTCCGATGGTGATGTGCAGCATGTGCGCGAGCATGAACGCCAGCCCGTCAAACAGCGCATGAATGACGTACAGCACCGGGGCAATAAACAGGAATGAGAACTCTATGGGCTCGGTAATTCCCGTCAGGAATGAGGTTAACGCCGCAGAGAGCAGCAGCCCGGCAACCCGCTTTTTGTTCTCCGGCCTGGCCGTGTGGTACATCGCAAGGCAGGCGCCGAGCAGACCAAACATCATGGTAATAAAGCGCCCGGACATGAAGCGCGACGTGCCCTCATAGAAATGCTGCGTGTTCGGGTCGGCGAGCTGGGCGAAGAAGATCCGCTGCGTGCCCTCAACCAGGTGACCGTTAACAATTTCACTGCCGCCAAGCGCGGTGGTCCAGAACGGAAGATAGAAGATGTGGTGCAAACCAAACGGGCCAAGCATGCGCAGGATGAAGCCGTACAGCAACGTCCCCAGATAGCCGGTGGCATCCACCAGCCCGCCGAGGCCAAAGATCAGCTTCTGAAAATTCGGCCAGACCACGGTCATCAGCGCGCCGACGAGTATCGCCGCCAGTGAGCTGATAATGGGAACGAAGCGTGAGCCGCCAAAAAAGCCCAGGAATTGCGGAAGCGCGATTTTATTAAACCGATGATGCAGTGCGCAGGTCACCAGCCCAATAACTACCCCGCCAAACACGCCCGTTTCAAGCGTCTGAATACCCAGCGTCATGCCCTGCCCTACGGCGCCCGGGTTCTCATGCGCCAGTTTTCCGGTCAGGATCAGCAGCGCATTGATAGTGGCATTCATCACCAGATAAGCGAGTAACGCCGCCAGCCCTGCCGTGCCTTTATCATTTTTTGCCAGCCCAACGGCGACCCCAACAGCAAACAGTACCGACAGGTTTGCAAACACAATCGAGCCTGCGCTGCTCATGATGGTAAAGATGGCCTGTAGCCAGCCAACGTCTAAAAATGGATACGCGGTAAGCGTATTCGGATTCGATAGCGCCCCGCCGATCCCCAGCAACAGACCTGCTGCGGGCAGTATGGCGATGGGTAACATAAAGGATTTGCCGAAGCGCTGCGCTTTTTCAAACCATCCGCCGGAAGACGCTCCGCTGAACATTTGCATCATTTTTTTATCCCCCCTGGTTATTGATGAAAATTTTTACCATATATATTTTTAATTGTGAAAATTACCACCAAAAACCAGGACACCGATCATACTTTTTCGAAATGACTGGCATCTCTCCCCCGCTTTCCGCCACACTAGTTGGCAGAGAAACGCATTAAGGATCTAGCATGTCGGACCATGAAAACCTGCTGCTGAAGCTACGCCAGGAGGCTTCCGGGTACAGCCCAACGCAACAAAAACTGGGGGAGTTTGTCCTCAACGATCCTGCCAGGGTGCTCTACCTGACGATCACCGAGCTGGCGCGTGAAAGCGGCACCAGCGAGGCCAGCGTCACACGCCTTTGCCGCACGCTGGGCTGTAAGGGATATAACGAATTTAAAATGGCGCTTGCGCTGGATATTCAGCAGGGTTTGCCGGAGCGTCAGGCAGGAGATGCAATAGATAACGTGGTGGATGAGTCTGTCCAGGCGCTGCAAGATACCGCAAAACTCCTCGACCGGGCCCAGCTTGAACAGGCGACACTGGCCCTGCATCAGGCGCAGTCAGTGCAAATTTACGGAGTGGCGGCCAGCGCGATTCTGGGGGAGTATTTGCATTACAAGCTGCTGCGACTCGGCAAACCTGCACAGCTGTTTAGCGATATGCATCGCGCCGCCATGAATGCGACGACGCTCTCGAAAGAGACGCTGGTGGTGGCCATCTCAAGTTCCGGCTCTACACGGGATCTGCTTCACGTGGTGAAACTCGCCCGCAAGAGGGGCGTTAAGGTACTGGCACTCAGCAATACGCCTCGCAGCCCGCTGGCCTCCCTGAGCGATTTACAGCTGGTTGCAGCCAAACCCGAGGGACCGCTGAGCGCGGGTGCGCTCAACGCCAAGGTTGGCGTGATGCTACTGGTTGAACTGCTAACCACTTCCCTTATTGCAGTAGACAGCCATTACGGTGACGTTAGCCAGCAAACGGCAAGCGCCACGTTGCCGCTTCTGCTATAGAAAACAAAAAACCCGCCGAAGCGGGTTTTTTCATAAGAACGAAGGTTCAGGCTTATGCCTGGCCTTTGATCTCTTTACGACCGTTGTAAGGTGCTTTTTCGCCCAGCGCTTCTTCGATACGAATCAGCTGGTTGTATTTAGCAACACGGTCAGAACGGCTCATAGAACCGGTTTTGATCTGGCCAGCAGCGGTACCAACAGCCAGGTCAGCGATGGTAGCGTCTTCAGTTTCGCCAGAACGGTGAGAGATAACCGCGGTGTAGCCAGCGTCTTTCGCCATTTTGATCGCAGCCAGCGTTTCGGTCAGAGAACCGATCTGGTTGAATTTGATCAGGATGGAGTTAACGATGCCTTTCTCGATGCCTTCTTTCAGGATCTTGGTGTTGGTTACGAACAGATCGTCACCAACCAGCTGGATTTTGTCGCCCAGTACTTTGGTCTGGTATGCGAAACCATCCCAGTCAGACTCGTCCAGACCGTCTTCGATAGAAACGATTGGGTACTGTTTGGTCAGGTCTTCCAGGAAGTGGGTGAACTCTTCAGAGGTGAACGCTTTGTTGCCTTCGCCGGCCAGAACGTATTTACCGTCTTTGTAGAATTCAGATGCTGCGCAGTCCATCGCCAGGGTGATGTCTTTGCCCAGCTCGTAGCCTGCTGCTTTAACTGCTTCAGCGATAACAGCCAGTGCTTCTGCGTTAGAACCCAGGTTTGGCGCGTAGCCGCCTTCGTCACCAACAGCCGTGTTCATGCCTTTAGCTTTCAGAACTTTAGCCAGGTTGTGGAACACTTCAGAACCCATACGTACCGCTTCTTTCAGGGTTTTCGCGCCAACTGGCTGAATCATGAATTCCTGAATATCAACGTTGTTGTCTGCGTGCTCACCACCGTTGATGATGTTCATCATTGGTACAGGCATGGAGTATTTGCCTGGGGTGCCGTTCAGTTCAGCGATGTGCTCGAACAGTGGCATGCCTTTAGCTGCCGCTGCCGCTTTGGCGTTCGCCAGGGAAACGGCCAGGATTGCGTTCGCACCGAAGTTAGATTTGTTTTCAGTACCGTCCAGATCGATCATGATCTTGTCGATGCCAGCCTGATCTTTAGCATCTTTGCCAACGATAGCCTGAGCAATAGGACCGTTAACAGCGCCAACCGCTTTCAGTACGCCTTTGCCCATGAAACGGGATTTGTCGCCATCACGCAGTTCCAGCGCTTCGCGGGAACCTGTAGAAGCACCTGATGGAGCCGCTGCCATACCGACGAAACCACCTTCCAGATGAACTTCAGCTTCAACGGTCGGGTTACCACGGGAGTCGATGATTTCACGACCGATGACTTTAACGATTTTGGACATTAGATTTTCCTCAGTACAAGTTAAACTAAAACTCCAGACAAACAACGCGTACCAAAGGTACGCGTTGCCGTTCTAACTTTTTTTACTTCGCCTGACGCTTCTGGTACTCGCTGGCGGCTTTCACGAAGCCTGCAAACAGCGGATGCCCGTCACGCGGCGTAGAAGTAAATTCCGGGTGGAATTGGCAGGCCACGAACCACGGATGGTTAGGCACTTCGATGATCTCGACTAACTGATCATCCCCGGAACGGCCCGCAACACGCAGACCCGCAGCTTCAATTTGTTTCAACAACATGTTGTTGACTTCATAGCGGTGACGATGGCGCTCGGTGATGACCGGCTCGCCGTACAGCTTGCGTACCACGCTATCGTCGGACAGCTGGCAGGCCTGTGCGCCAAGACGCATGGTGCCACCCAGATCGCTCTTCTCGGTACGGACTTCGACGTTACCGTCTTCGTCGCGCCATTCCGTAATCAGCGCCACAACAGGGTACTTACAGTCTGGCACAAATTCCGTAGAGTTCGCGTTTTCCATTCCCGCTACGTTGCGCGCAAATTCAATCAGCGCAACCTGCATACCCAGGCAGATACCGAGGTATGGAATATTGTTTTCACGCGCATAGCGTGCAGTGGCGATCTTGCCTTCAACACCACGGTAGCCGAAGCCGCCAGGGATGAGGATAGCATCCAGATCTTTAAGAATTTCAACGCCGCGCGTCTCCACATCCTGTGAATCAATCAGCTTGATGTTCACAGAGACGCGATTCTTCAGACCACCGTGTTTCAGCGCTTCGATAACTGACTTATAGGCATCTGGCAGTTCGATGTACTTGCCGACCATACCGATAGTCACTTCGCCGCCCGGATTGGCTTCTTCGTAAATCACCTGCTCCCATTCAGACAGGTTAGCTTCCGGACAGTTCAAGCTGAATCGTTTACAAATATAATCGTCCAGACCCTGTGATTTCAACAGGCCCGGGATTTTATAAATGGAATCGACATCTTTCATTGAAATAACGGCTTTTTCAGGCACGTTACAGAACAATGCAATTTTCGCGCGTTCGTTTGCCGGAATCGCGCGATCGGAACGGCAAACCAGGATGTCAGGCTGAATACCGATGGAGAGCAGCTCTTTAACAGAGTGCTGAGTCGGTTTGGTTTTCACTTCACCTGCCGCCGCCATGTAAGGCACCAGCGTCAGGTGCATGAACAGCGCGTGCTCACGACCAATATCTACCGCCAGCTGACGAATCGCTTCGAGGAACGGCAGGGATTCGATATCCCCTACGGTACCGCCGATTTCAACCAGCACAACGTCATGCCCTTCGCCACCGGCAAGGACACGCTCTTTAATGGCGTTAGTGATGTGTGGGATGACCTGCACGGTCGCGCCCAGGTAGTCACCACGGCGCTCTTTACGCAGAACGTCAGAGTAGATACGGCCAGTCGTAAAGTTGTTACGACGGGTCATTTTGGTACGGATGAAACGCTCGTAGTGGCCAAGATCCAGATCGGTTTCAGCGCCGTCTTCAGTAACGAACACTTCCCCGTGTTGGGTTGGGCTCATGGTGCCAGGATCGACGTTGATGTACGGATCCAGTTTCATCATGGTCACATTGAGGCCACGGGCTTCAAGAATGGCTGCGAGGGAGGCTGCGGCAATGCCTTTACCCAGAGAGGATACGACCCCGCCGGTCACAAAAATATAGTTCGTTGTCATGCTGAACCTGAGAAGTTAGGGTGAAACGATGGAATAACCAGGACGGGAAAGTAGTATACCCGAACACGACGAGCGCCACAAACTTTCATTCTCCGTCTCCACTCCAGGCCATGACAAACATAAGGAGTGAGAAAATAGCCCCTTTTGGGTAAATTTTTTTGACGCAAATCAAGCGCTTGTCATTTAAAAAATCACACAAATTGCGCTTGATCGCAAAATCTCGTTAGAGATCATGTTCCTGGCGTTTTACTTCATGCCAGACTTCTTCCATCGCGTCGAGGTCAATCCCGCTCATTTCCAGACCGCGCGAGGCCACAATCCGCTCAACTTCGCGAAAGCGTCGCTCGAATTTAATGTTCGCTTTTTGCAGGGCGGTTTCCGCTTTTACACCGAGGTGGCGCGAAAGGTTGACGGTCGCAAACAGCAGATCGCCCATCTCCTCTTCCAGCTTTGCTTCATCCACAACGGCCTGCTGCGCTTCATGCATCACTTCGTCGATCTCTTCGTGCACTTTTTCCAGCACCGGGCCGAGAGAGTTCCAGTCAAACCCTACCGCCGAGCAGCGCTTTTGAATTTTGTGCGCGCGCATCAGCGCGGGAAGGTTCAGGGGAATGTCGTCCAGCGTCGAGTGCTGGGATTTTTCAGCGCGTTCGGCGCTTTTTATCTGCTCCCAGCGCGCCAGCACTTCCGCACTGTTGCCTGCGGAGGCATCGCCAAAAATATGCGGATGACGACGCTCCAGCTTGTCGCTGATAGCGGCGCAGATATCGTCAAAGTTAAAGCGCCCCTCTTCCTGCGCCATCTGCGCGTAGAACACAACCTGGAACAGCAGGTCGCCCAGCTCACCGCGCAGGTCGTCGAAATCTTCGCGCGAAATCGCGTCCAGCACTTCGTAGGTCTCTTCCAGCGTGTAAGGCGCAATGGTGGCGAAAGTCTGCTCTTTATCCCACGGGCAGCCGTTTTCCGGATCGCGCAGGCGTTTCATGATGCCAAGCAGGCGGTCGATTTGAGTCATAACAGATTCCATTAAATGCCTGAGCCGGGTGGCGGCGTTGCCTTACCCGGCCTACAGAAGAGGATGTTTAGCCGCCGTGCAGACGACGCGCGTCAATCACATCCGGCACCTGATTCAGTTTGCCGAGTACGCGGCCCAGCACCTGAAGGTTATAGATTTCGATAGTCATATCGATGGTGGCAAGCTGCTCGCGGGTATCGCTGCGGCTGGCAACGCCCAGCACGTTGACCTTCTCGTTGGCGAGAATGGTGGTGATGTCGCGCAGCAGGCCGCTGCGGTCGTTGGCAGTGACGCGCACCACCAGCGAGTAACCCGCCGAGTAGCTCTCCCCCCAGACGGCTTCCACGATACGTTCCGGCGCATGCGATTGCAGCTCTGCAAGCTGATCGCAGTCGGAGCGGTGAATCGAGATGCCACGCCCCTGGGTGATAAAGCCGACAATATCGTCTCCCGGGATCGGCTGGCAGCAGCGGGCAATATGGTGCATGAGGTTACCCACCCCTTCAACCACCACGCGGCCATTGTCCTTGCTGCGCTGCTGCGGAGCGTAGGTTTTCTGCTGGAGCTGTTTCAGCGCCGCCGCATCCTGCTCCGCTGCGCTTGGCTTGTTGAACTGCGCTTGCAGGAAGTTCACCATCTGGTTCAGGCGGATATCGCCGCCACCAATCGCCGCTAACAGTTCGTCGAGCTCGTTGAAGTTGTAGCGTGGCAGCAGGAACTTCTCCGCCTCTTTCAGGCTTATCCCGATATGTTCCAGCTCGTCGTCCAGGATCTGACGACCGGCAAGGATGTTCTTGTCACGATCCTGCTTGCGGAACCAGGCGTGGATTTTAGAGCGCCCACGGCTGGTGGTAACGTAACCGAGGTTCGGATTCAGCCAGTCGCGGCTTGGGTTTGGCTGCTTCTGGGTGATGATTTCAATCTGATCGCCCATCTGGAGCTGGTAGGTAAACGGTACGATACGTCCGCCGATCTTCGCCCCGATGCAACGGTGCCCCACATCGCTGTGGATGTGGTAGGCGAAATCGAGCGGCGTGGAGCCTGCCGGCAAATCAACAACATCCCCTTTCGGGGTAAAGACGTAGACGCGATCGTCGAAGACCTGACTGCGCACTTCGTCGAGCATTTCGCCGGAGTCGGCCATCTCTTCCTGCCACGCAATCAGCTTACGCAGCCAGGCGATACGGTCCTCGTGACCGGAGCGACCGCCGCCGGAGGTACCCTCTTTGTATTTCCAGTGCGCCGCCACGCCCAGCTCGGCGTCTTCGTGCATCTGTTTGGTACGGATCTGAATTTCCACCGTTTTGCCGCCAGGGCCGAGCACCACGGTATGAATAGACTGATAGCCGTTTGGTTTGGGGTTGGCGACGTAGTCATCGAACTCATCCGGCAGATGGCGGAAGTGAGTATGCACTATCCCCAGCGCGGCATAGCAGTCCTGGAGACGCTCTGCCACGATACGTACGGCGCGCACGTCAAACAGCTCGTCAAAGGCGAGATGTTTCTTCTGCATTTTGCGCCAGATGCTGTAGATGTGCTTCGGACGCCCGTAGACCTCGGCGCGCACATTCTCCTCTTTCATCGACTGGCGCAGCCCGCTGACAAATTCCTCGATATAGTGCTCGCGGTCAATGCGGCGTTCGTGCAGCAATTTTGCAATGCGTTTGTATTCCGCCGGATGCAGATAGCGGAAGCAGTAATCTTCCAGCTCCCACTTCAGTTGCCCGATACCGAGACGGTTCGCCAGCGGCGCATAGATATTCGTACACTCTTTAGCGGCCAGGACGCGCTCGTCTTCCGGCGCATCCTTCACTTCACGCAGATGGGCAACCCGTTCGGCCAGCTTGATCACCACGCAGCGGAAATCATCTACCATCGCCAGCAGCATGCGACGGACGTTATCCACCTGCTCGGAAGAGACAGAGTCCGTTTGCGCGGCTTTAAGCTGACGAATGGCTGCCATGTCACGCACGCCGTGGATAAGCGCCACGACGGACTGGCCGACGCTTTCACGCAGGACGTCTTCCGTCACCACGTCGGCGTCCGCCAGGGGGAACAGCAGTGCGGCCTGTAGCGTTTCGATATCCATGTTCAGCATGGAGAGAATTTCAACCATCTCCACGCCGCGCCACAACAGCAGTTCAGCGTCCGGATGCCCCTGCGTTGTGCGTAAACAATAGGCCCAGGTTTCGGTTAAGCGTTCACACGACTGCTGGCTGGAAATCCCCAGACTTGCGATCCATTTTTGAGGGTCAAACTCACCAGCTTTATTTAAATGTGCACTTCTTACCGCAACCATCGTCCTCTCCTTTAGGGACAAGGGCCTGTCGAAGTCGACAAGCCAAACTCATTAGATGTGCTCGAACAACACCATCGATTCCAGATGACCAGTGTGCGGGAACATGTCCAGCATTGCCAGACGTCGAATCTGGTAACCCCCGCTCAATAATGCTTCGCTGTCACGGGCAAGCGTCGCCGGGTTACAGGAAACATAGACCACGCGTTCAGGCGCGAGTTTAATTATATGCTGCATCACGCCCGGCGCACCTGCGCGCGCCGGGTCGAGCAGGATCTTATCAAAGCCCTGCTTAGCCCACGGTTGCTGAGTAACATCATCCTCAAGATTTTGATGAAAGAATGTCACATTTTGCAAGCCGTTCTGTTGGGCGTTTTCCTGGCCTTTCACCACCAGCGCCTCAACGCCTTCCACCCCGACCACGCTTGCTGCTTTGCGGGCCAGCGGCAGGGTAAAGTTCCCCATACCGCAGAACAGATCGAGCACCCGGTCAGTGGGCTGTACGTCCAGCCACGCCAGCGCGTTCGCCACCATCTGCTGGTTCACGCCGTCGTTAACCTGGATAAAATCCCGCGGGCTGAACGTTAAGCGTAGCCCGTCTGACGCATACCAGGGCGCTTCTCCGCTGACCTGCTCAAGTATCTCGCTTTGCGGCGCGAGGAAAAGCGCAAGCTCATGAGAATGCGAAAAGCGTTCCAGTTTTTCGCGATCTGCCTTTGACAGCGGCGCGGTGTGGCGCAGTACCATCAGCGGGCCACTGTTGGCCAGCACCAGTTCGACATGGCCCAGCGAACGCACGCCATCCAGCGATGCAAGACAGTGGTGCACGTCCGGGAGCAACGCCTCAAGATGGGGCACCAAAACAGGGCACTGCGTGACAGAGACGATATCGCTGGAGCCGGCTTTGCGAAAACCCATCTCCAGCCGCTCGGTTTTGGACTGGTAGCTGAGGCTCAGCCGAGCGCGGCGACGGTAGCCCCAGGGCCGATCGGCAATGATGTCATTCACGTCGTGTCCGACCAGGCGGGCCAGCGCGCTGCTTTTACTTTTTTGCTGTAATTCTGTGCTGGCATGCTGTTGCTGGCAGCCACCGCAGACGCCAAAATGGGGGCAGCGAGGCATCACGCGCTCCGGGCTATCATTAAGACGGCGCTTGACCTGACCGCGCGCATACTGACGTTTTTCTTCCGTCAGCGTAATATCTGCGCGTTCTCCTGGCAGCAAACCTGTGATAAACAGTGTCTTACCCTTGTGACGCGCCACCCCCTGTCCAAAAGGATCGAGGTCCGTGGCTTCAACAGTTATGATCTGACGCGTCGTCACGCGTCGTTTTGCAGAGTAGAATTGCGCCATCGCCGAGATTGTTCTCAAATAAACATAATTAGCCTGATTGTCCCATAACGGAACTCCATGACCAACTACAGCCTGCGCGCGCGCATGATGATTTTGATCCTCGCTCCTACCGTTCTCATCGGTTTGCTGCTGAGCATTTTCTTTGTGGTGCATCGCTATAACGATTTGCAGAGACAGCTTGAAGATGCCGGGGCCAGCATTATCGAACCGCTGGCCGTCTCCAGCGAGTACGGTATGAACCTGCAAAACCGTGAATCCATTGGTCAGTTAATCAGCGTGCTGCACCGCCGTCATTCAGAGATTGTGCGCGCCATTTCCGTTTACGATGAGCATAACCATCTGTTCGTCACCTCGAATTTCCATCTGGATCCCACGTCGCTGAAAATCCCGGATGGTACCCCCTTCCCGCGTCACCTTACGGTGTTGCGGCGCGGCGATATCATGATCCTGCGCACGCCGATTATCTCCGAAAGCTATTCACCCGATGAATCCGCCCAGTCCGATGCGAAGTCCAGCAATAATATGCTGGGATATGTGGCGCTGGAGCTGGATCTTAAGTCGGTACGGCTCCAGCAGTACAAAGAAATATTCATCTCCGGCGTGATGATGCTGTTCTGTATCGGCATCGCGCTGATCTTCGGCTGGCGACTGATGCGCGACGTCACGGGGCCTATCCGCAACATGGTGAATACCGTTGACCGGATCCGCCGGGGTCAGCTCGACAGCCGCGTGGAAGGCTTTATGCTCGGCGAGCTGGATATGCTGAAAAATGGCATCAACTCAATGGCGATGTCGCTGGCGGCTTATCACGAAGAAATGCAGCACAACGTTGACCAGGCCACCTCTGACCTGCGCGAAACGCTGGAGCAGATGGAGATCCAGAACGTGGAGCTGGATCTGGCGAAAAAACGTGCGCAGGAGGCGGCACGTATTAAGTCTGAGTTCCTGGCGAACATGTCGCACGAGCTGCGCACGCCGCTGAACGGGGTGATTGGCTTCACCCGTCTGACGCTCAAAAGCGAGCTGAACCCGACCCAGCGTGACCATCTGCATACCATTGAACGCTCAGCCAACAACCTGCTGACCATTATTAACGACGTACTGGACTTCTCGAAGCTGGAAGCGGGCAAGCTGATTCTGGAGAGTATTCCCTTCCCGCTGCGCAGCACGCTGGATGACGTGGTCACGCTTCTTGCCCACTCATCGCATGATAAGGGTCTGGAACTGACGCTCAATATTAAAAATGATGTGCCGGATAACGTTATTGGCGACCCGCTGCGCCTGCAACAGGTCATTACCAATCTGGTGGGCAACGCGATTAAGTTCACCGAGAGCGGCAACATCGACATTCTGGTCGAAAAAAGGGCGCTCAGTAATAACAAAGTCCAGATTGAAGTGCAGATCCGGGATACCGGCATCGGTATTCCGGAGCGCGATCAGACGCGTCTGTTCCAGGCTTTCCGCCAGGCCGATGCGAGCATTTCCCGTCGTCACGGCGGAACGGGCCTGGGGCTGGTGATCACCCAAAAGCTGGTGAAAGAGATGGGAGGCGATATCTCCTTCCACAGCCAGCCTAACCGGGGCTCAACCTTCTGGTTCCATATCAACCTTGATCTTAACCCGAACGTGCAGACCGACGGCCCGGTCACCGGGTGCCTGAAAGGGATGCGTCTGGCCTATGTGGAACCGAACGCCGCGGCGGCGCAGTGTACGCTGGATGTATTAAGCAGCACGCCGCTGGAGGTAATCTACAGCCCGACCTTCTCCGCGCTGGCGAACGATCATTACGATATCCTGTTGTTGGGGATTCCGGTGACGTTTACCGGAGAACTGACCATGCAGCAGGAACGCCTGGCGAAGGCGGCCTCAATGACGGACTACCTGCTGCTGGCGCTGCCGTGCCACGCCCAAATCAACGCCGAAGAGCTGAAAAACGACGGAGCGGCGGCGTGTCTGCTGAAACCCCTCACCGCCACACGGCTGTTACCTGCGTTGACCGAATATTGCCGTCTGACGCATCAGTCCCTGCCGCTGGAAAACGACGAACATAAGCTGCCGATGACGGTGATGGCCGTGGACGACAACCCGGCGAACCTGAAGCTGATTGGCGTGCTGCTTGAGGATCAGGTTCAGCATGTTGAGCTGTGTACCAGCGGCGCCGAAGCCGTGGAACAAGCCAAACAGATGCAGTTCGACCTGATCCTGATGGATATTCAGATGCCGGGCATGGATGGCATCCGCGCCTGCGAGTTGATTCGCCAGCTTCCGCACCAGCAGCAGACGCCGGTGATTGCCGTGACGGCGCACGCGATGGCGGGGCAAAAAGAGAAACTGCTGGGTGCGGGCATGAACGATTATCTGGCGAAACCGATCGACGAAGAGAAGCTGCACAGCCTGCTGCTGCGCTACAAGCCGGGGCACATTGGCGGGACATACACCATTACAGCTGAATCGCCGGAGATCAGCGTTAACCAGAATGCCACGTTTGACTGGCAACTGGCGCTGCGCCAGGCGGCAGGCAAACCCGATCTGGCCCGCGATATGCTGCAAATGCTGGTGGACTTCCTGCCTGAGATCCGTAACAAGGTTGAAGAACAGCTGGTGGGTGAAAACCCCGAAGGACTGCTGGAAGCCATTCATAAACTGCACGGCAGCTGCGGCTACAGCGGCGTACCGCGGTTGAAAAATCTCTGCCAGTTGCTTGAACAGCAGCTCCGCGCGGGTACGCCAGAATCCGATCTCGAACCGGAGTTCCTGGAGCTGCTGGACGAGATGGACAACGTGACGCGGGAAGCAATGAAGGTGTTGGGGAGCTAAGACCAAAGCCCGGTGGCGCTTCGCTTACCGGGCCTACAGGAGCACGAACGTTAACGCGACATCCCCTGCCCCATCTTTATCACCGCCGCAATATTCCTTGCGGCCAACTGTACATTCTGTTGCGCATTTTCCAGCGCATCCTCCAGCGAGCAGATGGTGTAGATCACGCTGAATACGGCATCCAGTCCATGCTCATGCACCACGCCAACATCCGCCGTCAGGCTGCCGGCAATGCCGATAACTGGCTTGTTATAGCGTTTCGCGACTCTCGCCACGCCAACGGGCACTTTGCCGTGGATCGTCTGGCTGTCGATACGCCCTTCGCCCGTGATCACCAGATCGGCGTCCGCGACCTGTTCATCAAGATGCAGGGCATCGGTGACAATCTCAATCCCCTGACGGAGCTGTGCGCCGCAAAATGCATACAGCGCCGCCCCCATTCCGCCAGCCGCACCGCCGCCCGCCAGGTTTAAGACGTCAATATCCAGATCCCGGGCGATAATTTTTGCGTAATGCGCCAGCGCGTTGTCCAGCGTCCTGATCATCTCCGGCGTCGCCCCTTTCTGCGGACCAAATACCGCAGAAGCGCCTGTCTCGCCGATCAGAGGGTTGGTTACATCGCAGGCCACTTCAATTCGACAGTCTGCCAGCCGCTTATCCAGCCCGCTAAGATCGATATGCGCAAGGCTTGCCAGTTCGCCGCCGCCCGGCCCTACGGGCTGCGCTTTCGCATCCAGCAGTTTTACGCCCAGCGCCTGCACCATGCCTGCGCCACCGTCATTGGTCGCGCTGCCTCCAATGCCAATAATGATATGCTTAACGCCCGCATCCAGCGCATGACGGATCAGTTCCCCGGTTCCCCAGGAGGTGGTGATTAACGGGTTACGCTTTGCGGGAGCAACAAGCTCCAGACCGCTCGCTGCCGCCATCTCGATAAAGGCGCTTTTCCCGTCTCCGGATAACCCGAAAAACCCTTCCACGCGTTCACCCAAAGGCCCGGTAACGGGAACATGGACAAGACGCCCATGCGTGGCTGCCACCATCGCTTCCACCGTCCCTTCGCCACCATCGGCAACCGGTAATTTGACATAGTCCGCTGACGGGAAAATGTCGCGAAAACCGACCTCTATCGCTGTCGCCACCTCCAGCGCGCTCAAGCTTTCCTTATACGAGTCCGGAGCGATAACAATTTTCATAAGCCATCCTTACGCATGTTAGTTACGTTAAGCATACACCACGTAAGGGACCACTCATGGGAGCGGTCCCAATGCGCTTATCGTACCATGCACGGACGTTTATTGTCGAATGTCCACTCTGGGATCAGGTATTGCATCGCCAGCGCGTCATCACGCGCGCCCAGGCCGTGTTTCTGGTACAGCTCATGCGCTTTCATGACCTGGTCCATATCCAGTTCTACGCCCAGACCCGGCGTAGCAGGAACCTGTACCATACCGCCTTTGATTTCAAACGGCTGTTTGGTCAGGCGCTGGTTGCCCTCCTGCCAGATCCAGTGGGTGTCGATGGCGGTAATGTTGCCCGGCGCGGCAGCCGCCACGTGGGTGAACATCGCCAGCGAGATGTCGAAGTGGTTGTTGGAGTGCGAGCCCCAGGTCAGGCCGAACTCATGGCACATCTGCGCCACGCGAACCGAGCCCTGCATCGTCCAGAAGTGCGGGTCTGCCAGCGGAATGTCCACCGATTGCAGCGAGAGCGTGTGCCCCATCTGACGCCAGTCGGTCGCGATCATGTTGGTGGCGGTTGGCAGCCCGGTGGCGCGACGGAACTCCGCCATCACTTCACGTCCGGAGAACCCCTGCTCTGCACCGCACGGATCTTCCGCATAGGCCAGCACGCCTTTAAGCTGCTTACCGATTTTTATCGCCTCATCAAGCGACCAGGCACCGTTCGGATCCAGCGTGACGCGCGCCTGCGGGAAGCGCTTCGCCAGCGCGGCGATCGCCTCTGCTTCTTCTTCACCCGCCAGTACACCGCCTTTCAGCTTGAAGTCATTAAAGCCATATTTTTCATACGCGGCTTCCGCCATGCGCACCACCGCGTCCGGGGTCATCGCTTCATCGTGACGCACACGATACCAGTCGCATTTTTCGTCCGGCTGGCTCTGGTACGGCAGCGGGGTGAGTTTGCGGTTGCCGATAAAGAACAGGTAGCCGAGCATTTCCACTTCGCTGCGCTGTTGGCCGTCGCCCAGCAGGGAGGCGACATTGACGCCAAGATGCTGGCCCAGCAGATCCAGCATCGCGGCTTCAATGCCCGTGACCACATGGATAGTGGTGCGCAGATCAAACGTTTGCAGACCACGGCCACCCGCATCACGATCGGCAAAGGTCGTACGCACGCGAGTCAGCACATTTTTGTACTCGCCCAGCGTTTTACCCACCACCAGCGGAATGGCGTCCTCCAGCGTTTTACGGGTCTTCTCCCCGCCCGGGATTTCACCGACACCGGTATGCCCTGAGTTGTCCTTGATCACCACAATATTACGGGTGAAGAACGGCGCATGGGCGCCGCTCAGGTTCATCAGCATGCTGTCATGTCCCGCGACAGGAATGATCTGCATGGAGGTGACTACAGGGGTAGAAAATGTGCTCATCGTTCGATCCTCTTATCAGTGACGTCCAAATACAGGGCGCTTACGGTCAAATGTCCAGCCGGGGATAAGGTACTGCATCGGGCCTGCGTCGTTGCGCGCGCCGCCCGGCAGTTTTTTATACGCTTCATGCGCCTTGTGGATCTGATCCCAGTCAAGCTCCACGCCCAGCCCCGGCGCATCCGGTACGGCAATTGTGCCGTTTTTGATTTCAAGTGGATTTTTGGTCAGGCGCGCTTCGCCTTCCTGCCAGATCCAGTGCGTATCGATGGCGGTCGGGTTGCCCGGCGCCGCCGCGCCAACGTGGGTAAACATCGCCAGCGAAATGTCGAAATGGTTATTGGAGTGGCAGCCCCAGGTGAGCCCCCAGTCATCGCACAGCTGCGCCACGCGCACCGCGCCGGAAAGGGTCCAGAAGTGCGGGTCCGCCAGCGGTATGTCCACCGCATTCAGCATCACCGCATGGCCCATTTCACGCCAGTTGGTGGCGATCATGTTGGTCGCAACCGGCAGCCCGGTAGCGCGGCGGAATTCGGCCATCACCTCGCGGCCAGAAAATCCCTGCTCGGCGCCGCACGGATCTTCCGCGTAGGTCAGCACGTCGCCCAGCCCTTTGCACAGCGCGATAGCTTCATCCAGCAGCCAGGCGCCGTTCGGATCGACGGTGATGCGTGCCTCCGGGAAGCGTTTTTTCAACGCGCGCACGCTGTCAATCTCCTGCTCGCCGGGCAGAACGCCGCCTTTCAGCTTGAAGTCTTTGAAGCCGTAGCGATCCTGCGCCGCCTCTGCAAGGCGTACCACCGCCTCGCCAGAGAGCGCCTCCTGATGACGCAGGTGATACCACTCGTGGCTGCCCGGCGAGCGTTCCAGATACGGCAGATCGGTTTTCGTCCGGTCGCCAACGTAGAACAGATAGCCCAGCACCGTTACCGCATTACGTTGTTTGCCTGGCCCCAGCAGTTCGCAGACCGGCACGTTCAGCGCCTTGCCCAGTAAATCGAGGAGGGCCGCCTCCAGCGCCGCCACCGCGTTAACGCGCAGTTCAAACGTCCAGGCGCCTTTGCCGAAGGTATCAAAATCCGCCGACTGGTTACCCTTATGCACCCGCTGAACCACCTTGTTCAGGCGGGCGACCTCCTGCCCAACCACCTGCGGGATGGCGTCGACCAGCGTCTGGTAAATCACCTCTCCGCCAGGCGCTTCCCCGACGCCGGTATTCCCTGCGCTGTCGGTCAGCACCACAATGTTGCGGGTGAACCAGGCGTTATGCGCGCCACCAATGTTGAGCAGCATGCTGTCCTGCCCCGCCACCGGAATGACCTTCATCTCCGTCACGATCGGGCTTGATTGCGTTGTCATCATCCGCGCTCCCCAACAGGTTTCAGTTCGATTCGTTTGATGTCACCCACCAGCACCAGATAACTGAGTACCGCCACCAGCGCATGGACGCCTACATAAATCAGCGCGCCGTTGAAGGAGCCAGTGGTGCCGACGATGTAACCGATAGCGATTGGGGTGACAATGCCGGAAATGTTGCCAAACATGTTGAACAGACCGCCGCTCAGGCCGCTGATCTCTTTCGGCGCGGTATCTGCCATCACCGCCCAGCCCAGTGCGCCAATGCCTTTACCGAAGAAGGCCATCGCCATAAAGCCGATAATCATCCACTCCGCGCTGACGTAGTTACAGAACACCATGGTCATGGAGAGCAGCATGCCGAGTACGATTGGCGTTTTACGCGCAATATTCAGCGAACCGGTACGACGCATCAGCCAGTCGGAGATGACCCCGCCAAGCACCCCACCCACGAAGCCGCAGATGGCCGGCACGGAGGCGACAAACCCCGCCTTCAGAATCGACATCCCACGCGCCTGCACCAGGTAAACCGGGAACCAGGTGATAAAGAAGTAGGTTAAGGCGTTAATGCAGTACTGGCCGAGATAGATACCGATCATCATTCGTGAGCCGACGAGCTGTTTGATCTGCCCCCATTTCTGGCTGAACGGAACTTTAGCTTTCTGGGTTTTCTGATCCATGTTGATCAGCGCCCCACCTTCAGCAATGTAGTCCAGCTCTTTCTTGTTCACGCCCGGATGCTGGTTTGGTTCGTGGATCACTTTCAGCCAGATGAAGCTGATGACGATCCCCAGCCCGCCCATGAAGAAGAAGACGTGCGACCAGCCCACTTCGTGCGTCAGCCAGCCCATGATTGGCGCGAAAATAACCGTCGCAAAGTATTGCGCCGAGTTAAAGATGGCTACCGCCGTTCCCCTCTCCTGCGCCGGGAACCAGGCGGCCACAATACGGCTGTTGCCAGGGAACGATGGCGCTTCCGCTAAGCCCACCAGGAAGCGGAGGGTAAAGAGCGCAATGATAATGCCGAAGCCGCTGAAGATATCCACGAAGCCCTGTAACAGGGTAAACATCGACCAGATGAAAATGGACCAGAAATAGACCCGTTTTGAACCAAAGCGGTCCAGCAGCCAGCCGCCAGGGATTTGGCCGATTACGTAGGCCCATGAAAATGCGGAGAAAACATAACCCATACCTACCGGATCAAGTCCGATGTCCTTTGCCATCTCAGAGCCGGCAATGGATAACGTGGCACGGTCGCCGTAGTTGAAAGAGGTGACGATAAACAGCATCACCACTATCCAGTAGCGGGCGTTGGTGCGCTTCTCAGCGCTGCTCGCCGCGTGGCTTAATGTACTCATTGTTGCACTCCTGAAACATAGCTTTCGCCTGGTTCATTCTGTACAGCACCTGTAGGGTAATCAGAATGAGAGATTTGTGTTTGGTTTTGGTACGGCCAGAAGCCGTTTTATAGTGACGGGAAAAGTATATGAAGGAGTGCCTCTTCACCTCACCGTGCAAAAACACAGTATTGAAGGGCATGAGGGAGGTTGTTTAGGGCATAAGCCCAGAGGAGTGGAAGGTGGTTCACGGAAATGGCGTTTGGGGCGGGGTGTAATGCCGGGTGGCGGCTACGCCTGACCCGGCCTGGCATTGGTATAGCGCAGGGTTATTTAAGCAGCGTTGCCCAGTGCTCGACCCACGGGTTTGATTCGCTTTCTGGCTCAGGGTGTTCACCCGCATCAATCAGCAACATCTCTCCGACGCGCTGAGCACGCTGTTCCTGCAACAGCGCGTCGAACTGCTTACCGCCGCCGCAGAAATTAGCGTAAGAGCTATCGCCGAGGGCGATGATGCCATAGTGAACATCTGGCTGATAGCCAAGCTGGTCTTTAATGCCCTGGAAAAGCGGGACGATGCTGTCCGGCAGATCGCCCTGCCCGGTGGTGGAGGTCACCACCAGGATGTATTTATCTTTATACTTTTCCCAGTCCGCCAGCTCCGGATCTTCATAGACCGTTGCTTTATGGCCCTGGTTTACGAGGATTGCTTCCGCTTCCTCCGCCACCAGCAGCGAGTTGCCGTACATCGTGCCGACAAAAATGCCTACTTCAGCCATGCTTTGCTCCCGTAATTATTGCGCTTGCTGTTCATCCTGAACGTTGCCTGCGGCAAACTCAACCCTTTCATTTTCGGGGAGTTGTCCCAGCCAGCCAAACTGTGACAGCGCCTGCATCCAGACCTCGTCCAGCCCCGCGCGAATAGTCAGCGGTTCGCCGGTAAACGGGTGCGTCAGGCGTAGCTCGCTGGCGTGCAGCATCAGCCGGTTACAGCCAAAGTGCTCTGCCGCGCTGCGGTTCTGGCGCAGATCGCCGTGCTTGCTGTCGCCGATAATCGGGTGGCGCAGGTGCGCAAGGTGACGGCGAAGCTGGTGCTTGCGCCCGGTTTTGGGCAAAAGCTCAACCAGACTGTATCGCGTGGTCGGAAATTTGCTGGTCGCCACCGGCAGTTCTGTGGTCGCCATACCGCGATAGTCGGTCACCGCAGGCTGCGGGCCTTTATCTTCGCGGGCAAATTTATCGGCGATTTTATCCAGTTCCTCCACCAGCGGATAATCAAGCGTGGCGGAATCCGTCAGCCAGCCACGCACGATGGCGTGGTAGCGCTTTTGCATCTGGTGCTGCTCAAACTGCTGCGAAAGCAGTCGACCCGCCTCACTGGAAAGCCCCATCAGCAGAACGCCAGAGGTTGGCCGATCCAGACGATGAGCAGTAAAGACGTGCTGACCGATCTGATCGCGCACGGTTTGCATGACCACCACTTTCTCATCGCGATCGAGCCAGCTACGGTGCACCAGCCAGCCGGACGGTTTATTCACCGCCACTAACCACTCATCCTGATAAAGGATCTCAAGCGTCATGCATCGTCACCGGCGAAAAGCGCATCGAGCTTTTCCAGCTCCACCAGCATCATGGCACGCGCCGGGTGGGTCGCTTCCAGCGCCATTTCGTAATAGGGAGAGACGGCAAAAGACGCGGGCAACGCGTGACCACCTTCCAGCAGCGCGTGCATACGCGGAATTAAGACCCACTGGAGCCACTCGAACGGGGCCAGCGTATCCAGACAAAACGGTTGGGTGCTGGCGAACGCGTCTGGCTGCGGCGCGTTATCCTGCCACAGCTGATGCTGGCGCATAAGGGCTTCGATGGCGTGCAACTGCGCACGAACGTTGTCATAATGCGACATATATACCTCAACTGAAAAACGGAATGGCGCGAAGCATAGCATTGCGGAAGACAGAAATAAAAAAAGGGAGCACTGTAAAAACAGTGCTCCCGGTTCGTTTCGCAGCATTCCAGCTACAATACGTGCTCCCTGCTCATCCGTGACAACTTTTCCTGATGCCCGAAGGCCTGGTCATCCCTTTACCTTTTGCTTCCTGCTCACATCGTCCTGATGTGTAGGTTTCATCCTGAAACGTCCTGGCCATCCTGACCCACCGACCATCCTGACCGGCTCTCGTTCTCCTTCCTGGAGGTGTCCCTTACGCATCCTGCGTGATCCACTTTGCTTCATCCTGAGGCCTTCCTGCGGCGTCATCCTGACGTGTCCCTGGTAAGAAACGCCATCATCCTGATGTTCGTTTCTCGTGTCGGCATCCTGTCGACACAGATAGAATCCGCTATTCTGCTTCGTCTTACAACCCACCTTGTAAGCAATGTAAGCCAGGCGAAACGGGGGATTCCCTTTCAGAAAACCACTAACCTGTTGAAAGAAAAGTTAATATTAATCTGAAATTCCTAAGGCAACTCTAATTGTTTCGGCGATGTCTCACAGAGCGTGTAAGAGATCTCTCACACGTCCAGTAGCATCATGGATTACAGAAGCGGCTCAATTTGAGTAAGAAAATCCGCAAGTGAAGGCGCGAGAACGTCGCGATTGCGGGTGCCGAGCGTCTCTTTGATGACCTCGCCAGACAGGTTGCAGACAGAAATGACGTCCAGTTCACTGTCGAGCGTCGCAATAAAAAGAGTCGGAGAGAGCTTAAGGCGTTTTTGCGTGACCAGGTGACCAATGAGGTTTTCCTGAACGCGTTGCAGATCGTCTTCGCTCCAGGTTTGCAGCAGCGTCAACGGCTGTCCTGCAAAACATGCAGTCATATCCCCGGCAAACTGCGTGGTATAAAATGCATGAAGCGCAGGTTGTATCACAATGTCCATCGCGCGTTCAACCGCATTTACATTGTGCTCGCCCGTGAACGGTTTCGGTTGCCAGATAACGTAATCATCCTGCGAAGCGATAATGCACGGTGACGGCACGCCATATAAGTCAGTACTTTGCGGCCACGTCCCCCGCTTTTCATGCCAGGCATCGCAATAGCGGGTCGTGAAGGACGTCAGGGCATTCGCAGTTTCGATATCCACCGATTTCTCTCTTCTTGTAAGACAGGATAAACTCAGCCCATAAGTGTACCTGTAAAGTGGCTATGAAACATGTCTTACGAAAATCATCAGGCGTTAACGGGCTTAACGCTGGGTAAATCGACCGATTACCGCGACACCTACGATGCAAGCCTGTTGCAGGGCGTGCCGCGCAGTCTGAACCGCGATCCGCTCGGGCTGCACGCTGACGCGCTGCCGTTTGTCGGCGGCGACATCTGGACGCTGTACGAACTCTCCTGGCTGAATGCGCGCGGTCTGCCGCAGGTGGCCGTGGGCCACGTCGAGCTGGATTACGCCAGCGTAAACCTGGTCGAATCCAAGAGCTTTAAGCTCTATCTCAACAGCTTTAACCAGACCAAATTCAACAGCTGGGACGAGGTGCAACAGACGCTTGAACGTGATTTAAGCGCGTGCGCGCAGGGGAACGTAACCGTCTCGTTATACCGTCTGCATGAGCTGGAAGGACAGCCTGTCGCCCATTTCCACGGCACCTGCATCGACGATCAGGACATTGAGGTGGAAAGCTATGAATTTAGCACCGACTACCTGGAAAACGCGGCGGGCGGAAAAGTGGTCAACGAGACGCTGGTCAGCCATCTGCTGAAATCCAACTGCCTTATCACCCATCAGCCGGACTGGGGCTCGGTACAGATCCAGTACCGCGGCCCGCAGATTGACCGTGAAAAGCTGCTGCGTTACCTGGTGTCATTCCGTCATCACAACGAATTCCACGAGCAGTGCGTGGAGCGCATCTTCAACGACATCCAGCGTTTCTGCCAGCCCGAAAAGCTGAGCGTTTACGCCCGCTACACCCGTCGCGGCGGTCTGGATATCAATCCGTGGCGCACCAATACCGATTTTGTGCCTGCCACCGGACGGCTGGTGCGCCAGTAAGATAAATATTTTCACAATATGCGGGCGGTATTCCGCCCGAAGTGTTGTGAAACGTCATAAGCCAGGGCTATTGTAATCAACAGGGAAAGACGATAATCGTCCCATAAGGAGCTCACTTGATTACACATATTAGCCCGCTTGGCTCTATGGATATGTTGTCGCAGCTGGAAGTGGACATGCTTAAACGCACCGCCAGTAGCGACCTTTATCAACTGTTTCGTAACTGTTCACTTGCCGTACTGAACTCCGGAAGCCTGACCGACAACAGTAAAGAGCTGCTGTCCCGCTTCGAAAGTTTTGATATCAACGTGCTGCGCCGCGAGCGCGGGGTGAAGCTGGAAGTGATCAACCCGCCGGAAGACGCTTTTGTCGACGGGCGTATTATTCGCTCACTTCAGGCCAACCTGTTTGCCGTGCTGCGCGACATTCTGTTTGTTAACGGACAGATCAGCAACGCCGGACGATTCCAGCATCTTGACCTGGAAAGTTCCGTTCATATCACCAACCTGGTCTTCTCCATTCTGCGTAACGCCCGCGCCCTGCACGTGGGCGAAGCGCCGAACATGGTCGTCTGCTGGGGTGGTCACTCCATTAACGAAACCGAATACCTGTATGCCCGCCGCGTGGGGACGCAGCTCGGCCTGCGCGAACTGAATATCTGTACCGGTTGCGGTCCTGGCGCGATGGAAGCGCCAATGAAAGGCGCGGCAGTAGGTCACGCGCAGCAACGCTATAAAGAAGGCCGTTTTATCGGCATGACCGAGCCGTCGATCATCGCCGCTGAGCCGCCTAACCCGCTGGTTAACGAACTGATTATTATGCCGGATATCGAAAAGCGTCTTGAGGCGTTTGTCCGTATCGCGCACGGCATCATCATCTTCCCGGGCGGCGTAGGTACGGCGGAAGAGCTGCTTTATCTGCTCGGGATCCTGATGAATCCGGCCAACAAAGATCAGGTTCTGCCGCTGATCCTGACCGGCCCGAAAGAGAGCGCCGACTACTTCCGCGTGCTGGACGAGTTTATCGTGCATACGCTGGGCGAAGACGCGCGCCGTCACTACCGCATTATTATTGACGATGCCGCAGAAGTGGCCCGTCAGATGAAAAAAGCGATGCCGCTGGTGAAAGAGAATCGTCGTGATACCGGGGATGCCTACAGCTTTAACTGGTCCATCCGTATCGCACCGGATCTTCAGATCCCCTTCGAGCCGTCGCATGAGAACATGGCGAACCTCAAACTCTATCCGGATCAGCCGGTGGAAGTGCTGGCTGCCGACCTGCGTCGCGCCTTCTCTGGCATCGTGGCGGGGAACGTGAAAGAGGTGGGGATACGCGCAATTGAAGAGTTTGGCCCGTATAAGATCCACGGTGATCCGGAGATGATGCACCGCATGGATGATATGTTGCAGGGCTTTGTCGCTCAGCACCGCATGAAGCTTCCAGGCTCTGCCTATATTCCGTGTTACGAAATCATCAAGTAAAGCGACATTCCTCTCCTCTCAAGCCGGATCGTCATCCGGCTTTTTTATTCGTGTTGCAATTCATAGCGATCTTCAATGTTATTAACAAATCTGACGCCTGCGCAAACGATTACCTCGTTTTTGAAACCGTAAATAATCAGTCTTAATCGAAATTACCCGCCAGAAAATCCTAAAATCCCATTTCTTTACAGCGAAAGACACCTATCTCGCGGGTCGACCTTTTCGAAAACATGTCGTTAATGGTAGCCTTCGCGCCCGTAAATTCTTTTTGATGTTTTTTTAACAGATAAATGGTCTAAAGATACCCACATCACAAGTGGATTATTGCATTTGGGATCGCGATCACTGATAGATTCATAACTAGAATGTATCTTTCCGCCCGCCAATAGTTACGGGCAAAAATTATTAAAAAACCGTCACTGAACGAATTTCATATTACCGTCAGGCGCTTTTTCATCGGATTTGACTAAAAACCTGACAATTTGCTTCCTCAGGAGATACAGATGGAAACCACTCAAACCAGCACCGTTGCTTCGATTGAATCCCGAAGCGGTTGGCGCAAAACGGATACCATGTGGATGCTTGGCCTGTACGGCACAGCAATCGGCGCTGGTGTACTGTTCCTTCCTATCAACGCAGGTGTCGGCGGTATGATCCCGCTGATCATCATGGCCCTCATCGCCTTCCCGATGACCTTCTTTGCGCACCGAGGCCTGACCCGCTTCGTGCTGTCCGGTAAAAACCCGGGCGAAGATATCACTGAAGTCGTTGAAGAACACTTCGGCGTCGGCGCAGGTAAGCTGATTACCCTGCTCTACTTCTTCGCGATTTACCCGATTCTGCTGGTGTACAGCGTTGCTATCACCAACACCGTAGAAAGCTTTATGATGCACCAGCTTCAGATGACCCCGCCGCCACGTGCGATTCTGTCCCTGATCCTGATCGTCGGTATGATGACCATCGTGCGCTTCGGCGAGCAGATGATTGTGAAAGCGATGAGCGTGCTGGTGTTCCCGTTTGTTGCGGCTCTGATGGTGCTGGCTCTGTACCTGATCCCACAGTGGAACGGCGCTGCGCTGGAAACCCTGTCTCTGAGCAGCGCATCCACGACCGGCAACGGTCTGCTGCTGACCCTGTGGCTGGCGATCCCGGTGATGGTGTTCTCCTTCAACCACTCGCCAATCATCTCTTCCTTCGCAGTAGCGAAGCGTGAAGAGTACGGCAATGGCGCAGAGAAGAAGTGCTCCAGCATCCTGGCTCGCGCGCACATCATGATGGTACTGACCGTAATGTTCTTCGTGTTCAGCTGCGTGCTGAGCCTCTCCCCGGCGGATCTGGCGGCGGCGAAAGAGCAGAACATCTCTATTCTGTCTTACCTGGCAAACCACTTTAACGCACCGCTGATTGCGTGGATGGCGCCGATCATCGCAATTATAGCCATCACCAAATCCTTCCTGGGCCACTACCTGGGCGCACGTGAAGGCTTCAACGGCATGGTGATTAAATCTCTGCGTGGTAAAGGCAAGACCATTGAAATCAACCGTCTGAACAAAATCACTGCGCTGTTCATGCTGGTGACCACCTGGGCGGTAGCCACCCTGAACCCAAGCATTCTGGGCATGATTGAAACCCTGGGCGGCCCAATTATCGCGATGATCCTGTTCCTGATGCCGATGTACGCGATTCAGAAAGTGCCTGCGATGCGTAAATACAGCGGCCATATCAGCAACGTGTTCGTTGTTGTGATGGGCCTGATTGCCATCTCCGCTATTTTCTACTCGCTGTTCAGCTAATACCTCCTGCGCCGTCTGCGGACGGCGCACTTCTCCCCTCTGACTGAAGCAATGGACGCATCATGATTAGCGTATTCGATATCTTCAAAATCGGTATTGGTCCTTCTAGCTCTCACACCGTCGGACCAATGAAAGCCGGTAAACAATTCACGGATGACTTGATTGCACGCGGCATTTTGCACGACATCACCCGCGTGGTTGTCGATGTATATGGTTCCCTTTCCCTGACCGGTAAAGGCCACCATACCGATATTGCCATTATCATGGGGCTGGCGGGTAATCTGCCGGATACCGTTGATATTGATGCAATACCTGGCTTTATCCAGGACGTGAACACCCACGGTCGTTTGCTGCTGGCGAACGGCGAGCATGAGGTTGAATTCCCGGTTGATCACTGCATGAATTTCCATGCGGATAACCTGTCGCTGCACGAGAATGGCATGCGCATTACCGCGCTGGCCGGCGACAAAGCGGTTTACAGCCAGACGTATTACTCCATCGGCGGCGGGTTTATCGTCGACGAGGACCATTTTGGTCAAAGTACCAATTCTGCCGTTGATGTGCCGTACCCTTACAAAAACGCGGCCGACTTACAGCGTCACTGCCAGGAGACAGGGCTTTCTCTCTCCGGCCTGATGATGAAAAACGAGCTGGCCCTGCACAGCAAAGAGGAGCTGGAACAGCACTTCGCTAACGTCTGGGAAGTGATGCGCAGCGGCATTGAGCGCGGGATCACCACCGAAGGCGTGCTGCCGGGTAAACTGCGTGTTCCGCGCCGTGCGGCTGCGCTGCGCCGCATGCTGGTCAGCACCGACAAAACCACCACCGACCCGATGGCCGTCGTCGACTGGATCAACATGTTCGCGCTGGCGGTGAACGAAGAGAACGCCGCGGGTGGCCGCGTCGTCACCGCGCCAACCAACGGGGCGTGCGGAATTGTTCCGGCGGTTCTGGCGTATTACGACAAGTTTATCCGTGAAGTGAATGCAAACTCACTCGCGCGGTATATGCTGGTCGCCAGTGCGATTGGCTCACTGTACAAGATGAACGCCTCGATTTCCGGCGCGGAAGTGGGCTGTCAGGGTGAAGTGGGCGTCGCCTGCTCTATGGCGGCGGCGGGTCTGGCCGAATTACTGGGCGCAAGTCCTGCGCAGGTTTGTATTGCGGCGGAAATCGGCATGGAACATAACCTGGGGCTGACCTGCGATCCGGTCGGCGGACAGGTCCAGGTGCCATGCATCGAGCGTAACGCCATCGCCTCTGTGAAAGCGGTGAACGCGGCCCGTATGGCGCTGCGTCGTACCAGCGAACCGCGCGTCTGCCTCGACAAGGTTATCGAAACCATGTACGAAACCGGTAAAGATATGAACGCCAAATACCGCGAAACCTCCCGCGGTGGCCTGGCGATGAAGATCGTCACCTGCGATTAAGCCTCTCAGGAAGCCTCGTTTTGCGAGGCTTCTTCCTGTTTTCCCCACCATTCATAGTTTCATGCTGCGCTCAGTGTTACCCTTCACCTATCAGACAGAAGGGAGATTATCTGTGGCCGTTCATTTGCTTATCGTCGATGCACTTAACCTGATTCGCCGTATTCATGCGGTACAGGGCACCCCCTGCAAGGACACCTGTTTACACGCGCTGGAGCAGCTCATTCGCCATAGCGAACCCACCCACGCTGTTGCCGTATTCGACGATGAAGCACGCAATACCGGCTGGCGGCACCAGCGCCTGCCGGACTACAAAGCCGGACGTGCGCCGATGCCGGACGATCTGCACGCAGAAATGCCCGCTATCCGCGCGGCCTTTGAGCAGCGCGGCGTTCCGTGCTGGGGCGCCCACGGTAATGAGGCTGACGATTTAGCCGCAACGCTGGCGGTTAAAGTCGCGAGCGCCGGGCATCAGGCGACTATCGTTTCAACCGACAAAGGCTACTGCCAGCTGCTCTCTCCAACGATCCGCATCCGGGACTACTTTCAAAAACGCTGGCTGGACGCGCCATTCATTGCCAGCGAGTTTGGCGTATCGCCTGAGCAACTGCCGGATTACTGGGGGCTGGCGGGGATCAGCAGCTCTAAAGTGCCGGGTGTCGCCGGTATTGGACCCAAAAGCGCCGCACAGCTGCTGACGGAGTTTCAGAGTCTGGAAGGAATTTACGCCAGGCTTGATGAAGTGCCGGAAAAATGGCGCAAAAAGCTGGAGGCGCATAAAGAGATGGCGTTTATCTGCCGGGAGGTGGCGACGCTACAGACGGATTTACAGCTGGACGGGAATTTACAGCAGTTAAGGTTAGAACGTTAAAACAACTACACGATTTTGTAGGCCCGGTAAGCGCAGCGCCACCGGGCGTTACAAACGTTATCGCTCGTCGCGACGCCCACCCACTGCCGCCCACCAGCGACGGATATGGACCGTCACTTCTTCGCGGTCGTGATAAAGCTGACGCGCCTGGATTTCCGCGTTAATCCCGTGTTCGTCCAGCTGCTGCTGAATATAGGCCAGGTTCTGCGACACCTCTTCGTAGCGCTTTTTCATCGGCAGCTTGAGGTTGAAAATCGTCTCACGACACCAGCCGTTCACCAGCCAGGAGGCCATCAGCGCCGCGACTTTCGCCGGTTTTTCTACCATGTCGCACACCATCCAGGAGATGTTGTTGCGGTTCGGGCGATAGCGGAAGCCATCCTCACGCAGCCAGGTGACCTGCCCGGTATCCATCAGGCTTTGCGCCATCGGGCCGTTATCCACAGACGAAACCCACATATTGCGTTTCACCAGCTGATAGGTCCAGCCGCCCGGGCACGCGCCAAGGTCGACGGCATACATGCCGTTTGCCAGACGTTCGTCCCACTCGTCCGCCGGGATAAAGACGTGAAACGCCTCTTCCAGCTTCAGGGTTGAACGGCTCGGCGCATCTGCCGGGAAGCGCAGACGCGGGATCCCCATAAAGAACGGCGAATTATTGGTGGTATACGAGTAGCCGGCGTAGCAACATCCTGGCGCAATAAAGAAGATATGCACGACCGGGCGCTTTGGCGTTTCGTAGTTTGTCAGCACACCCGCATCACGCAGCGCCGCGCGCAGCGGCACGGTGAACTTACGGCAGAACTTCATCAGCTCTTTGCTTTCGTTGGTGTCGGCCACTTCCACGCGCAAATCGCCGCCCTTCTCCACCACACCCTGCAACAGGCCAACAATCGGCGTGATGCGATCTTCCGGCGGAAGATCTTTCAGCAGTTCGCCCGCGACAAACATCTGACGGGCGAAAATCAATGAGCTGAACGGCAGTTCGCGCGCCAGCTTGTCGGCATCATCAGGCTGATAGCATTCAAATACCACATAGCCCGCGTTCTCTTTGACGCGAGCGAATCCAAAGACTTCACGCTTCGCCGCTTTATCGGTGATTTCCGCGGCGCACTCTTTCTCAAACCCCGGGCGACAATATAAAACAACCTTATTCATGAACAACGCCCTTGCGTTTCAGACGGATAGCTCCGATAAACATTAACACCCAACCCGCCAGGAAGCTGACGCCGCCGACAGGTGTAACAAACGCCCACAGGCGTAAATGCGACAGCGCCAGACAGTAAAGACTGCCGCTGAACAGTACGGTACCCAGCGCCAGAAAGACGCTGCTCCAGTAAAACCAGATGCTGATGCGGCGCTGCATCGCCACCGCCAGCCCAAAAATTGCCAGCGTGTGGAACGCCTGATATTCAAGGCCGGTCTGGATCCAACCCATCTCCACAACGCCCAGAGATTTGCTTAAGACATGCGCGCCAAACGCGCCCAGAGCTACAAAAATAAAGCCACTCACCGCGGCGAAAATCAGCATGAATCGGCTGGTCATGTTTAAGTCCTGAATTGATGCGTGCCCGGCACACAAACGTTATTGTTCATACCTGAAGCGGAATTTTTCTTGCTCGCTTGCCGCTTTCGCCAGTATCCACTGCCGGAAAGCGGCTATTTTACCCAGTTCTGCCTGACTGTCATGACAAACCAGATAAAATGCATTCTTGCTGACCAGTACATCGTTAAATGGGCAAACCAGACGGCCTGCCTCAATTTCGGACTGCGCCATAACGTTGTTTGCCAACGCCACGCCCTGCCCGTGAATGGCAGCCTGTAGCACCATCGCGCTGTGGCTAAAAATGGGCCCCTGCTGCACGTTTATATGATTAAGACCTAACTGGCGGGTATAAGTTTGCCAGTCGCGACGCGAAGCATCGTGCAAAAGCGTATGTTGCGCCAGATCGGCGGGCGTTTTGAGCGCTTTATCCCCCGTCAGCAGCAGCGGTGAACAGACCGGCAACAGATATTCTGCGTATAATTTTTCCACACGCAAGCCCGGCCAGTTACCGCGACCGTAAAAAATCGCCACGTCCACATCATCTGCCAGCTTGTCTTCCTGACGGTCCACCGCCTGGATTCGGACATCGATTCCCGGATAAGTTGAGTTAAAGCTTGAGAGTCGCGGCACCAGCCACTGAATGGCAAAACTGGGCAATAAACTCACAGTCAGAGCGCCTTTTGCGCTCCGGGCCTGAAGCTTGCGAGTGGCTTCCGTCAGCTGGGAAAAAATCTCTTTAATATCCTGAAAATAGCTCTGCCCCTCTTCGGTCAACAGCAACGAACGGTTGCGTCGACGGAACAGCTTAAGCCCCAGAAAATCCTCCAGAGACTTGATTTGATGACTTACTGCGGCCTGTGTCACAAAAAGCTCATCGGCTGCGCGGGTGAAGCTGAGGTGGCGTGCTGCTGCATCAAAAACACGTAATGCATTTAGGGGTGGCAATCGCTTGGACATGGTTATCTGGCTTAGATGTTAACGAGATTTAACATATAGGAAAAAACGTTTAACCTATTAGTTTTTTTTATCTGAGCCATTATAATTTGTCCGTTGAGGAACTACCAGCAAATACCTATAGTGGCGGCACTTCCTGAGCCGGAACGAAAAGCTTTTTTTGGAATGCGTGTTCTGAAGGGCTTTTGGCTTACGGTTGTGATGTTGTGTTGTTGTGTTTGCAATTGGTCTGCGATTCAGACCACGGTAGCAACGCTACCAATTTTTCACTTCCTGTACATTTACCCTGTCTGTCCATAGTGATTAATGTAGCACCGCCAACTTGCGGTGCTTTTTTTTCGCTTATCTAACTGTTAATGCTCGATTTCCTTCATCTCTTTCACATCACTGCGGTTGATCTGCTGTTTGTTCCCGTTAGCATCTTTGTAAGAAATCATCCCGGTATCATTATCGGTTGTCGGTTTCCCTTCAGAGACGATAGATCGACCATCGTTGGTATGCATTACGTAGTTATTACCAGAACAGGCGCTCAGGGCAAAGGTCAACGCACAGGCAGAAATGATTGCAGCTGTCTTTTTCATGATTATCTCCTTTAGCAATTAATGCTATTCAAACCTCGATTTATAACAGGCTAAAACATCCGCCTAACACTATTTAGCATAACCTGCTTTTTCAGACTCGCCAGGATAAGCAGACAAATCTGATAGATATCAACTTCCTTGCCCTGCCGATGAATTTGCGCGACGATCGTAGAATCGATATGAGGAATTCCATGAACGCTTTCAGTCCTGCGCAGTTTCGCGCACAGTTTCCTGCGCTGGCCGATGCCGGCATTTATCTTGATAGCGCCGCCACGGCCCTTAAACCGCAGGCGGTGATTGAGGCAACCCGCCAGTTTTACAGCCTGAGCGCCGGGAACGTGCACCGCAGCCAGTATGCCGACGCGCAGCGCTTAACGGCGCAATACGAAGCCGCACGGGATCAGGTCGCGCGCCTGATCAATGCTGACAGCGGTAAGAACATCGTCTGGACGCGGGGCACCACCGAGGCCATTAACATGGTGGCGCAATGTTACGCGCGTCCGCTGTTGCAGCCCGGGGATGAGATCATCGTCAGCGAGGCGGAACACCACGCCAACCTGGTACCCTGGCTGATGGTGGCCGAACAAACCGGGGCACAGGTTGTAAAGCTCCCGTTGGGTGCGGACTTCCTGCCTGACGTGGCGCGTCTGCCTGAGCTGATTACGCCGCGCAGCCGTATTCTGGCGCTGGGGCAGATGTCCAACGTCACCGGCGGCTGCCCGGATCTGGCGCGTGCCATTGAGATTGCCCATGCCAGCGGCGTGGTGGTGATGGTCGACGGTGCGCAGGGTGTGGTGCATTTTCCGGCTGACGTTCAGGCGCTGGATATCGACTTCTATGCCTTCTCAGGACACAAATTGTACGGGCCAACCGGTATCGGCGCGCTGTACGGCAAAGCTGAACTGCTGGCCCGGATGACGCCGTGGCTCGGCGGCGGCAAGATGATTACCGAAGTCACCTTCGACGGTTTTAAAACGCAGGATGTGCCCTACCGCCTGGAAGCCGGTACCCCAAACGTGGCCGGGGTTATCGGTCTGAGCGCAGCGCTCGAATGGCTGGCAGAAACGGACGTGGTTCAGGCTGAAAGCTGGAGCCGGGGTCTGGCGACGCTGGCGGAAGAAGAACTGAAAAAACGTCCGGGTTTTCGCTCGTTCCGCGTCCAGGACTCCAGCCTGCTCGCCTTTGATTTCGCGGGCGTGCACCATAGCGACATGGTGACGTTGCTTGCCGGATATGGCATTGCCCTGCGTGCCGGACAGCACTGCGCCCAGCCGCTGCTGGCGGCTATTGGCGTGAGCGGTACCCTGCGCGCCTCGTTTGCACCGTACAATACAAAAAGCGACGTCGATGCGCTGGTTTCCGCCGTCGACCGCGCCCTGGAATTACTGGTGGATTAATGACAAGTTCAGCTTTAGCCGGACACCCGTTCGGCACCGTTATTACTGAAGAGACGTTAAAACAGACCTTCGTCCCGCTCACGCAGTGGGAAGATAAATATCGTCAGCTGATCCTGCTGGGTAAACAGTTGCCCACGCTGTCAGACGAGCTGAAATCACAGGCGAAGGAGATCGCAGGCTGCGAGAACCGCGTCTGGCTTGGGTTTAGCGTATCCGGTGAGAAACTGCATTTCTTCGGCGACAGCGAGGGACGCATTGTTCGCGGTCTGCTGGCGGTGCTGTTGACCGCAATCGAAGGGAAAAGCGCCGCAGAACTGCTGGCGCATTCTCCGCTGGCGCTGTTTGATGAGCTGGGACTTCGCGCGCAGCTTAGCGCCTCGCGCGGTCAGGGACTGATTGCGCTAAACGACGCGGTGCTGGATGCCGCCCGTGAGGCTCAGGCCTGACGTTCCGCCTTCGCCATCATCTTCTTCAGGGCGTGAGAGACCGCCACAAAGCCGAAGGAGGCGGTCACCATGGTGGCCGCTCCAAACCCTGAGGCACAATCCATCCGCTTTGGCCCTTCCGCCGTGCTTTTCATTGCACAGACCGAACCATCCGCCTGCGGATAAACCAGCGCTTCTGTCGAGAACACACAGTCCACGCCCAGCTTGCCTTTGCTATTTTTCACCACGTTGAAGTCGCTTTTTAAGCGCTCGCGCAGCTTAGCGGCCAGCGGATCCTGAATGGTTTTCGCCAGATCCGCCACCTGGATCTGCGTCGGATCAATTTGTCCACCCGCGCCGCCCGTTGTCACCAGCGGCACCTTGTAACGACGACAGTAAGCGATCAGCGCCGCTTTTGGCCGCACGCTGTCGATGGCATCAATCACATAGCTGTAGCCTTTGCTCATGTACTCCGCGACATTATCTGCCGTCACAAAGTCGTCGATCACCGTCACCCTACACTCCGGGTTGATGAGACGAATACGCTCCGCCATCACCTCGGGCTTCGCCAGACCGACGTTATCACGCAGGGCGTGGATCTGACGGTTAGTGTTAGTGACGCAGACGTCATCCATATCAATCAACGTAATTGCGCCAATGCCGGTTCTCGCCAGCGCTTCTGCCGCCCACGAACCCACACCACCAATGCCCACCACGCAGACATGCGCATCCGCGAACAGTTGCAGGGCTTTTTCACCATATAACCGTGCCGTGCCGCCGAAACGCTGGCGCCAGGCATCGCTGATTACCACAGACATAAAACCTCAGATGTAAAAAGGGTGAGGTATTCCTCACCCTGAACCGTAATCCGTCTTGCCCTCAGAATACCACAATCAGCCGCTGAATACGTTTCCGGTACCCGGCGCTGCCTTCAGCACCCACACGCGTCCGTAGTGGTTATACCAGCCTGCACGATGGCCGGCATCCGGGCCGATGCCCTGATAAATGTCGAAGTGCTGGCCTTTGATCGCCCCACCCACGTCCAGCGCCACCATCAGGCGTAATTCATACTTACCGTTGAATTTGCCGTTGTTGTCGAGGAGTGGAACTTCCGCCAGCAGCGTAGTACCTGCCGGGATAATCGAACGATCCGATGCTACAGAAGCGCGGCCAATCAGCGGGACGGCGCTCGCCCCTTTCACCGGCGCAAAGTTCTGCGGTTTGAAGAAGACAAACGATGGGTTCTGCTCAAGCAGCTCACGCACTTCCGCTTCGCTGTGTTTTTCGCCCCACTCGCGGATCGCCTGCATCGACATATCTTCTCGTTTCACTTCGCCACGGTCGATGAGCACCTTACCGATGCTGCGATAGGCATGGCCATTTTTCCCGGCGTAGCTAAAGAAGTTCAGCGGCGAGCCGTCGCCAAAATCAATATAGCCGCTGCCCTGCACGTCCATAATGAAGTTGTCCATCAGGGAGTTGCTGTAGGCCAGCACGTAATTTTCGCTCAGCGCGCCAGCGTAGATCTCGGCGCGGGACGGCAGACGACCGCGTTTCGGCGGCATACGGTAAATGGGATACTGGAACTCGCCCTGGCGTGTGTGTCGCGCCTGGACAACCGGGGTGTAGTAACCGGTGAACTGGACGTTACCGTAGTTATCCGCCCCCTCCATCTGCCAGGCATCGATACCAAACTGGCGCATATTGCGGGTATCACCGCCTGCACGCAGCCAGTCCTGGACGGCGCTATAGACATTGTTCTGCGAACCGTATAAACGCGGAGAAGCAGTGCGGATCTGGTAGACCTGCTCGGAGAAGTCTCCGGCATTGATCGGAGCGCCCACGGCGTCTGGCTGGTTAACTAAAGAGAAAGGCTGGGATAACTTCCCGTCTTTATACTGTTGACCGCGATCGGTCGGTTTGGAAGAGCAGGCCGCAAGAATCGCCACCATTGCGCCTGTCATCAGATACTTCGCCCAACGTCCTTTCATTATATCTCGTCTTTTAGTTGCCCAATTCCGCGAGATGAAGATAACAAACCCACCGTGTTAATGAAATGCAATCACCTTCCCTTTGGCAAATTCTGCACAAAAAATAGTCCAAAGTAGCTTTTGCCGTTCATTTTGCATACAAAATAATGAATTATGTGAAAAAGGGGTTGCATCACAAACCTATCCGAGTATAGTGCGCTTCCACGGACGCGGGGTGGAGCAGCCTGGTAGCTCGTCGGGCTCATAACCCGAAGGTCGTCGGTTCAAATCCGGCCCCCGCAACCAATTAAAATTTGATGAAGTATCTTCTACGACAGTAGAAGTTTTTGCGAAGTAGTTCGAATCACAGCAAGGCAACGACGCAGTGAATCCTTAGGAACTTACTCCAGTAAGTGACTGAGGTGAACGAGGAAAGTCAACGCAGATGTGGTTTGAAATACGAAGCAAAAAGACGGACGCGGGGTGGAGCAGCCTGGTAGCTCGTCGGGCTCATAACCCGAAGGTCGTCGGTTCAAATCCGGCCCCCGCAACCAATCAAATTTGAAGAAGTAAGTTTCTACAAGTGTAGAAAGACGGACGCGGGGTGGAGCAGCCTGGTAGCTCGTCGGGCTCATAACCCGAAGGTCGTCGGTTCAAATCCGGCCCCCGCAACCAACACTTCTTAAAACAATAAACACCCTGAAGGGTGTTTTTTTGTATCTGGCGTTTGTGAAAATGCCGGGCATGATACCCGGCTTAATGCCCTACCCCCGCCGCGCCAGCGTTTCCCCGTCTGAGAAGTAGGCCCGGATCCCCGCCAGAATCGACTCCGCCACTTCCTGCTGGAATTTAGCCGTCTTGAGCTTACGTTCCTCTTCCACGTTACTGATAAACGCGGTTTCGACCAGAATGGATGGAATATCTGGCGCTTTCAGTACCGCAAATCCGGCCTGCTCGACGCTGTTTTTGTGCAGCTTGTTGACCCGGCCCAGCTTGCCCAGCACCGCTTTACCAAACTTCAGGCTGTCGGTAATGGTCAGCGACTGCACCATATCAAACATCGTATGGTCGACGTAACGGTCGCCACTTTTGCTCACGCCACCAATTAAATCCGAGGCGTTCTGCGTGTCCGCCAGGTATCTCGCGGCGGTACTGGTCGCCCCTTTCGTTGACAGGGCAAACACTGAAGATCCACTCGGCTGGCGGCTGGTGAAGGCATCCGCGTGAATAGAGACAAACAGATCCGCGCGCTGCTTTTGCGCTTTTGCCACGCGGACCTTCAGCGGGATAAAGACATCTTCGTTACGCGTCATGTAGGCGCGCATATTGCCCTCTTTGTCGATCAAGGCCTTCAGACGACGGGCAATTTGCAGCACCACATCTTTTTCGCGGGTGCGATATTTCCCGACGGCGCCGGAATCTTCTCCGCCGTGGCCAGGATCGAGCATGATCACAATCGGGCGATCGCGCCCCGCCTTGCCCGGCTGTGGGCCACTTTGCGCTGGCGGAACCTGGCTGTCGAGATCGCCTTTGTTGTAATCCTCAAGTAATGCCAGGAGCGGATCCTGAATATCCGTCGCATTCGCCGGATAGAGATCCATCACCAGACGCTCCTTAAAGGCGGCTACAGGCGCAAGGGCAAAGAGCTGAGGTTTCACGTTCTGCTTCAGCTCAAACACCATGCGCACGGTTTGCGGATCGAACTGCCCGACGCGCGCCGATTTGATAAAGGGATCGTCGCCACGGATCTGAGCTGCCATGCCTTTAAGCACGGAGTTGAGGTTTACACCTTCGAGATCAACCACCACACGTTCAGGATTGCTGAGGGCAAATTGCTTGTATTTCAGCACGCGATTGGACTCGACCGTCACGCGCGTATAGGTCGACGACGGCCAGACGCGCACCGCGACTACCTGGCTTGTGGCGGCAAGACCCACCTGGCTGACGCTAAGCAACCACATCGCCCCGGCCCCTTTTAACAGGCGGCGGCGGCTTATTGCTGAATTGGATCCCGACATGCTTCTCCCGAGCAAGAAATCTGATTGATGGACAAAACGCCCAAATTGACCGAAAACTTTAACGAATGACGCATAAACTGTCATCTATAAAAGGGTAAACAATCATACGTTAACGCACGGATTACTTATTATTTTCTGTGGGTCGCAGAAAATTTAGGCTTGCACACGCGGCCACAATCGAATAAAAATACAGAAATTACGAATAAACATTCACTAAGGGTTGTGTCATGGTTAAGGAACGCAGAACCGAACTGGTCCAGGGATTCCGCCATTCTGTTCCCTATATCAACACCCATCGGGGAAAAACGTTTGTCATCATGCTTGGCGGCGAAGCCATTGAGCATGAAAACTTTTCCAGCATCGTCAATGATATCGGCCTGCTGCACAGCCTCGGCATCCGTCTGGTGGTGGTGTATGGCGCACGTCCGCAAATCGAAGCCAACCTGGCCGCCCATCACCATGAGCCGATCTACCACAAACACACGCGCGTGACGGATGCGAAAACCCACGAGCTGGTCAAACAGGCGGCGGGTCTGTTGCAGCTCGATATCACCGCCCGCCTGTCGATGAGCCTGAATAATACGCCGTTGCAGGGCGCGCACATCAACGTGGTGAGCGGCAACTTTATCATCGCTCAGCCGCTCGGCGTGGACGATGGCGTGGATTACTGCCACAGCGGCCGCATCCGCCGTATTGATGAAGAAGCCATTCACCGCCAGTTAGATAATGGCGCGATCGTCCTGATGGGACCCGTTGCCGTCTCCGTAACGGGTGAAAGTTTTAATCTGACCTCAGAAGAGATTGCCACCCAGTTGGCCATCAAGCTGAAAGCGGAAAAAATGATCGGCTTTTGCTCCTCACAGGGTGTCGTGAACGATGAGGGCGTGATTGTGCCAGAACTTTTTCCGAATGAAGCCCAGGCGCGCGTCGAAGCGCTGGAAGCAGAAGGCGATTACTATTCCGGTACCGTGCGTTTTCTGCGCGGCGCCGTTAAAGCGTGCCGTAGCGGGGTGCGCCGGAGCCACCTGATCAGCTATCAGGAAGACGGCGCGCTGTTGCAGGAGCTGTTCTCCCGGGACGGGATCGGTACGCAGATCGTCATGGAGAGCGCCGAGCAGATCCGCCGTGCCACCATCAACGATATCGGCGGCATTCTGGAGCTGATCCGTCCGCTGGAACAACAGGGCATTCTGGTTCGCCGATCCCGTGAGCAGCTGGAGATGGAGATCGACAAGTTCACCATCATTCAGCGGGATAACCTGACCATTGCCTGTGCGGCGCTTTATCCGTTCCCGGAAGAGCAGATTGGCGAAATGGCGTGCGTCGCCGTGCATCCTGATTACCGTAGCTCCTCACGGGGGGAACTGCTGCTTGAACGCGTGGCGGCACAGGCGCGCCAGATGGGTCTGAGCAAGCTGTTCGTGCTTACCACGCGCAGCATTCACTGGTTCCAGGAGCGCGGCTTCACGCCGGTGGATATTGATTCCCTGCCGGAAAGTAAGAAAGAGATGTACAACTACCAGCGCCGCTCGAAGGTGTTAATGGCGGACCTGGGATAACAGTCACCCTCTCCTGCTGGAGAGGGCGTTCACTCAGACAGATTCAAATATCACGCTTAATCCGCTTCTGCGCTCAGTACGGGTGGCTATCGCCTGACTCAACACGCGCTCATCCGCATACAGCGACAGACGCTGGCGCGCACGGGTAATGGCGGTGTAGACCAGCTCGCGGGTCACAACCGGCGACAGCTGGGTCGGCAGGATCAGCGCCGCATGGTTGAACTCGGAGCCCTGAGATTTGTGTACCGTCATCGCCCATGCCGTTTCATGCTCTGGCAGGCGGCTGGGCTGGACGGACTTCACGCTGCCGTCCGGTAGCTGGAACCAGACGCGCAGTCCGTTACCGCGATCGAGCGCAATGCCGATATCGCCGTTGAACAGCCCCAGCGCACTGTCGTTGCGGGAGATCATCACTGGCCGGCCTTCATACCATCGCGAATGCTGTTGACGGTTAATTTTGCGTTTCTGCACCAGCAGTTGCTCCAGCCTGTCGTTCAGGCCCGTGACGCCAAACGGCCCTTCCCGCAATGCGCACAGAAGCTGGTATTCGCCAAATGCGGCGATGACCTGCCCGGGCTGACTGCGCTGCTGCACGCAGCTCAGAAAATGCTGGTATCCCTGAAGAGCCTCCTCAAGCATAGCCTGATACTCTTCCCCGCTTTGCAGCGATTTCTTTTCAATGTCAGTGAAGGAACCGTCAAACACCGTGCGCGTGGCGTGCCTGTCGCCACGGTTGACCGCCGCAGCCAGCTGGCCGATGCCGGAGTCGCTACCGAAACGGTAGCTTTTTTGCAGCAGGCACAGGCTGTCACGCAGTGCGCCCGCGATCGGCGTGTGATCGGGTTCAAGCGAGCAACCGGTCAGACGGGCGAGCTCCTGCGCCCGCGCGGGGGTATAACCGTAACTGGCGTAGGTACAGATATCCCCCAGCACCGCCCCGGCTTCTACAGAGGCGAGCTGATCGCGATCGCCCAGGAAAACCACGCGCGCATGGGGTGGCAGCGCATCGATCAGGCGCGACATCATGGTCAGGTCGATCATGGAGGCTTCATCCACCACCAGCACGTCCAGATGCAGCGGATTGCCCGCATGGTAGCGCAGCCGCTGGCTACCCGGCTGCGCGCCGAGCAGACGGTGCAGAGTACTTGCTTCACCCGGGAAAAGCGCAAGCTGCTCCTGGGTGAGCGGCAGCCGTTGCATCGCACCGCCCAGTGATTCGGTCAGACGCGCCGCGGCCTTCCCGGTGGGCGCCGCCAGACGAATACGGCATCGCTGCTCGCCTGAAAGCTGTATCAGGGCTGCCAGCAGCTTTGCGACGGTCGTTGTTTTCCCGGTTCCCGGGCCGCCGGATATCACCGAGATCCGCCGCGTCAGGGCGACGGCTGCCGCCACTTTCTGCCAGTCTGTGGCCTCACCGGAGTCAAACAGCCTGTCCAGCGTCTGGCGAAGCTGTGCTTCGTCGCAGGGAAGCGGCGCATTGGTCTCACTAAAGAAACGCGCTACCGTCAGTTCGTTTCGCCACAGGCGGTTCAGGTATAAGCGCTCCCCCGTCAGGATCAGCGGTGCCTGGTTGTCTCCCGGCCCGACGGCTGACGATTCACGCAAGATTTTCTGCCAGTCCACCTTATCTCCCAGCAGCGCAAAGCAGGACTGGAGGACAGGCGGCATTTTCTCGTCAACCACCAGACGCGAGAGCGGCAGACACACATGCCCCTCTCCGGCATCTTTACTCAACAGGGCAGCGGCAAGCATCACGGCGGGCTGGTCAGCGGCAATCATCATGGCAAACTGCACGTCCAGCTGACGCAGCACGCGTTGCTCTACCGCATCCAGCAATAAGTCCTGCATCGTCATGCCATCTCCTCCGTGTTTGCTGCAAACAGGTTATCCATTTTATTAATCAATTCCGCATCCGGACGAGTGCTGAAGATCCCGGAGCGCGGATCGGCAGCATCAACCCCGCGCAGGAACAGATAGATGACACCGCCAAAATGATCGTCGTAGCGATAATCCGCAATACGGTGGCGCAAATAGCGGTGCAGCGCCAGGGTATAGAGCTGATATTGCAGATCGTAGCGATGCATTTGCATGGCTGCCGCCATCGCCTGCTGGGTATAGGCTTCGCTGTTCTCGCCCAGCCAGTTCGATTTGTAATCCAGCAGGTAGTACCGTCCTTCGTGACGGAAGACCAGGTCGATAAACCCTTTCAGCATGCCCTGCACCTGACGGAAGTTCAGCGGCGGGCAACCGGCTGACAGCGGATCGTACTGACGGATAAGCGCATCGAGCGCGTCGGCCTTAAGCGGGCCTGCGACGGGCAGATAAAACTCCATCTCAACCTGCTTATTTTTGGCCGTTAACTGGCGAAGAGAGAAGCCCTGCGCCGTCAGCGGCGCCTGCAAAATGGCGTTGATCCAGTCAGTGAGAACGGGCTGCCAGTGCGCGTCATAGCCTCCGCTCTGCAACATCTTCAGCACCCACTCCTCACTGACAGGCTGGGTGAAATCAAGCTCTTCAAAGAGGCTGTGCAAAAAGGTGCCCGGCGACGCGCCGCGTGGGAACTGATGTGGAGTTAACGTCGGTTCAACCGGAACATCGCCCACCCCTGCGGCATCCACGTCCAGCTTCGGCATGAGATCCTGCGCAATACTTTGCCCGTGCTGTTGCAGGCCAGAATAGCTGGTGACGCGCCAGTCGTCGGCAAGCACCCGTGTGATCTGGCGCGCGTTAAGATCGGTCGCGGGCTCTTGCGCCATTTCCCAGCGGCTGTTGTCTGGCAGAGAAGGGATATGGAGGGCGATATCGTCTCCGCAAAGCGACTCAATACAGAGGCGCAACCCCGCCGCATCTTTAGGCTCACCACGCTGAATAAGCCGCCCTAAGGCGCTTAAATGGAAATCGCTCTCCCCTGTTTTCTCCCCGCGACGGCGGAAAACCGGCGCGACACCCAGGCTGCAATGCCAGACAGAACGGGTCAGCGCCACGTAAAGCAGGCGCAAATCCTCCGCCAGACGCTCCGCTTCCGCCAGCTCAACGCTGGTTTCCGCCTTGCTGAGATCGAGCACCGCATCGAAAGTCTCGCGGTCATGATAATAGGCCTGATCCTGAACGCGGTAGTTGGCGATAAAGGGCAGCCAGACCAGCGGATACTCGAGACCTTTCGATTTGTGAATGGTGACGATTTGCACCAGATGCTTATCGCTCTCAAGACGCATCTGCTGGCTTGAGGCGTTACTGTTTGGATCCGCGATTTGCTGCGCCAGCCAGCGCACGAGGGCATGTTCACTTTCAAGCTGGGTGCCGGCTTCCTGCAACAGTTCGCTGATGTGTAAAATATCGGTAAGACGCCTTTCACCGCCCGATGACGCCAGCATATTTTCGGCAATCTGGCGCCGCGTCATCAATTCGCGCAGCATCGCCATGACGCCGCGTTTTTGCCAGCGTTCACGGTAATGGACAAACTCTTCCACCACCGTATCCCATGCGTTTTCGTCATGGTTGAGCTCATCAATATCGCGCGCGTTCAACCCCAGCATGGAACTGGCCAGCGCGCTTCGAAGCGTATTTTCGCGCTCCGGGGCCAGCACCGCCTGAAGCAGCCAGAGCATTTCCTGGGCTTCCAGCGTGTCGAACACGCTGTCGCGGTTAGAAAGATACACTGACGGAATATCCAGCAACGTTAGCGCATCGCGGATTAGCGCCGCTTCCTGACGACTGCGCACCAGCACGGTAATATCAGAGGCTTTAACTGGATTCGCCTGTTCCCCCTTCCACAGCAGCGCCTCGCCGCGCGCGCCTGCGCTCAGCCAGTCACGGATTTGCGCGGCGCAGTGCTGGGCCATCGCCGCCTGATAGTCGGCAACCCCATAGCCTTCCCCTTCCAGCAGCCAGAAGGTCATGGCGGGTTGCACCGCGCTACTGACTTCGAAGCGCAGGGATGCGTTTTTTGGGGCGGATTTCACCGGCAGGAAAGGGATTTCATTGAACATGAACGCCGTCTCCATACGGCTGAACAGCGCATTGACGCTCTCAACCATCCCCGGCGCGGAACGCCAGTTAGTGTCTAACGTGTAATGCGCGACAACCTCACTACGGGCTTTCATATAGGTGAAGATATCTGCGCCACGGAAGGCGTAAATCGCCTGTTTAGGGTCGCCTATCAACAACAGGGCAGTGTCGGGCTGCTGTCGCCAGATGCGGCGAAAAATGCGGTACTGCTGAGGGTCGGTGTCCTGAAATTCGTCAATCATCGCCACCGGAAAACGGGTACGGATCGCGCTGGCGAGCGCTTCACCATTCTCGCTGGACAGCGCCTCGTCCAGGCGGCTCAGCATGTCATCAAACCCCAGCTCGCCCCGGCGACGTTTTTCGCGCGCGACGGCCTGGCGGATCTCCGTCATGGCGCGTGTGATCATCAGGTCATTGAGCGTTAATGGCTCCGCAAGCAGCGCATCAATCGCCACAAACAGGGAATGCTCAGGCACAATGCCGTCGGCTTTGGTTCGCTCGGTCAAAAAGCGCTGCGAAAATTTTTCCAGCGCGTCCGGAAGCTGGTAGCCCCGCGTCTCCTCCTGGGCCCAGACGCTGATCTTTTCGATCCACTTCCCCTGGTTCCCACGGTTGAACTTGCGTCTGTCGATGCCTGAGTTTTCGATGATTGCATCAATTTCACCAACCGACTCATTCCACTTCTGCTTAAGCGTCGCAATTTTGGCGACGATCTTTTCATGGCGCGAGGCCAGCGTTTCATCGGCAGGCGGCGGAGATTTAATGACCGGCGCTTCGCCTTGCAGGTAACGGTCGATGGCGCGAAGAAGCTCTTCCGGACCTTTCCACAGGGCGTGAACCGCTTCGGCAATGTCGCGCTGCAACGGATAACAGTGACGACGCCAGAAATCCGCACAGGCCTGATAGCGAAGCTCGGATTCATCTTCAATAAGCTGCTGCTCAAAGAGCATGCCGGATTCAAACGCATTCAGGCTTAACATGCGCTGACAAAAACCGTGAATGGTGAAGACGGACGCTTCATCCATTTGCCGCTCGGCCAGCAGCAGCCATTGCGCAGCCTGTTGCTTGTCCGCAATCTCGTCCAGCAGGCTCGCGTAGAGGGGGTTATCCGTCGTCTGACGCAAACAGGCGATGCGCAGCTCATGAATGTTGCTGCGAATACGGCCACGCAGCTCGGCAGTGGCCGCTTCGGTGAAGGTTACCACCAGCAGCTCTTCCACGCTTAACGGGCGCGAAAAAGCGGCGTTGCCGCCGAGCCCCAACAGCAGACGCAGATAGAGCGCGGCGATGGTATAGGTTTTTCCCGTTCCCGCTGAGGCTTCAATCAGTCGCTCACCCTGTAGAGGTAAACTTAGGGGATCAAGCGGCTCAGCGGTATGGGTCATTCTTTCTTACTCCAGGGCATAGTTTGTTGCAGCGCGCTGACGCTCTTCCAGACGGTCCACTCTTTTGATTTTACGTAGTCCGTTTTCCCGTTCTGGCTGCCAGAAACCTGAGACAGGATGGCCATACCCTGCGGTTTTACTACCGCCTGATGGAAGAAATCGGCAACCTTTTGTGGCGTCAGCTGTTTTATTTCGGCCACTATTTTATCACGCGAATCAAATTTCATATTACCGCGATCAAAATCTTTGCTCAGCTGCGAGGCCTCTTCACCCAGCGTCTGCGGCGGCTGCATCACCTGGGCGATAACCGCCTGCTGGATCTGGGCAAACTCTTCCGGCTTCATGGCGCGCAGTTTTGCTTCCGCCTGCGGGAAGAACGCCTGATAACGCTGCCACAGGTAAGCGGGTTGCTTGTCGCTGCTTTGCAGAAGGAAGCCCAGCCCCCACTGACGGCCCACATTCATAGAGAAAGCGAATACCGCATAGCCCAGCTGCTCTTCGGTGCGCAGCTGGTTGTAAAACCACGGCTGAATAATTTGACCGAGAACCGCACTCTGGGCAGAGCTGGTAAATTCGTCATAACCGACAGGGACAAACACCGCGGCCAGCGCGGAATCCGTGCTGCTTCCCGCTTTTTCGAAGATCACGTTCTGCTTTTTCTCTACCAGCACATCCTGGTTACGGCACCACTCATCGCCTTTTGAACCCAGTTGCGCACGGACGTTTTGCGCCAGCGTTTTAGCCTGATCTTCGCTCATATTCCCTACAACCAGGAACTCCGGACGGGTATTGGTTTTCAGCGCATCACGGTAAGCCAGCACCTCTTTTAAGGTGACTGAGGGCAATAACGCGCGGCGATCTTCGCGCTGGAAGTACGGAATTTGCGACAGCATCTGTGCTGGCATAATCGCCTGATCGTAGGCTTTACCCTTCTCGGCAGAATCCATCATCTGGGCATACCAGGACTTAGCCTGCTCGAGCTGTTCTTCCGTAGGCGTATAGCTGAAATAACCGTCCAGCAGCGCCTGGAACAGCTGCGGCAAACGCTGGGTATAGCCGTTGGCATTCACCATCAGGCCGTTATTGGCGTTAGTGGAGAAACTAATACCACCAACGGCAGCCTGGTTGCTGAGCTGATCGAGAGCAATACCGGCCAGATAATCGTTAAGCGCAAACAGCACCTGGTTTCTGGCGCTGTCCATTGCTTTGGGGTTACGCAGCACCACGCTAACATCCGCTTTTGGCTCGTCGGCGAAATAGCGGCTTGGGGTGTAGACCACGCGCAGCGTCGGCTCATCAACAATCAGCTCCGGGTGCGGATACGCCTTTGCGGGTTTGATCTGCGAGAAATCGTCCGGGATGTAGGGGTTAAGTTCCGGTAACGCCAGCGCAATTTCCCCCGCCTTTTCCTGCCAGCCCGCGAAGGTCTGTTCGCTGATTTTTTCAACCTGATACGGGGCATCAACGAAGTAGGCCATTTTGTTATGCGGTTCGTTCGGGCTGATATACCAGACCCGGGCATTCTGCGGAGTCATCATCGCCAGACGCGCTTTGAGCGCTCCGGCGTCATACTGGTCGGCAATATTTACCGCATCCAGCGTATGTTCCACCGGCACGCGGATCATGGTATCTGCCAGCCACTCAACGTAGTCCATATCACGCGTGATAGAGGGATAGCGGAAATCGAGATCCAGCACGTGCGCCAGCTCGTCAAAGTAGCGTTTATCGACGCCTTTATCGCGCAGCAGAGAGAGGTAACTGAAAATGGCCGCAACGACGTCGTCCCGGTGAGCCAGCCCTTTATCGGTCAGCGTCGCGGAGATGGCCAGCACGCCGCTATTCCCGTTAACAACGGGATCGGAGTCAGCGCGAATACCTTCCACCAGCCCCTGCTTTTGCAGCCAGTCGGAGAGCGTACCCGGGCTGCGGTTGCCGATAAGATAGGTCACCAGCTCGTCGGTTTTGCTGCGGAACTGCGCCGTGTTGTTATCAATACGGAATTCAACGCGTAACACCTTGCGCGGCAAGGCTGGTACATAGTGAATAACAATGCCTTTTTGCGCGTCCGTGACAACCGGCACGTTAATCTTCGGCAGATCGATATTTTTATTTGGCACCCTACCGTAGGTCTGCGCGGCCATGTTTGCCAGCGTCGGCAACGGTTTATTGCTGTAGATAACCGCTTTCATCAGATTGGCAGAATAGTATTTTTCACGAAACGCATGCAGCGCATCGAGCACCGGGCTACCTGGCTTGTCGCTCAGCGTTTCAAGGTTGCCGCCTGAGAAGCGCGAACCTGGGTGCGCCGGATTGATGGTTTCAGCGCTAACCTGCGCCATGCGCATACCGTCTCGCGTGCGCGCCATCGTCAGTTCGGCGTTCACGGCATTGCGTTCACGGTCAGCGTATTTTTTATCCAGCAGCGGTGCGGCGATGGCATCCGCCAGACGGTCCACCGCCCCGTCAAGCGCATCATTTTCCACTTCCAGGTAAAACGCGGTGCGATACGGCGCGGTACTGGCGTTGTGGCTGCCGCCATGCATTTTCAGAAATTCGGACAGGCTATCAGGCTGTGGGTATTTTTTAGAGCCCATCAGCGTCATGTGCTCAAGGTAGTGCGCCAGTCCCGGATGGGCGTCAGGATCTTCCAGCGAACCCACCGGCACAACCAGCGCGGAGAGCGATTTCACCGCCTGAGGATCGGAAACAAGCAGCACGGTCATCCCGTTATCAAGACGAATCGCCTGATACTGACGGGTGTCCTTATCGCTCTTACGGATTGTTTCCTGGACAGGTTGCCAACCGGAATCGGCCTGAGTGACGGGAGCCCAAAGGGCGATAAACAAAACAAACGCTTTGAACAAGGTGCTGCCTGGCATTACGACCTCTTTATCACGGCTACATCATTAACAACGTGCGTGCTGGACACGCCAGCATCTCTTTCTTTGGGTACATCAGTCCGTGATAAGAGGTGCATCATAAATGAACACCTCATACTGCGCAATTTTTATACAACGCTCAGGACTGATTAAATTTGAACAACGGTAACAGGTAGCGTTGCGCCTCCTGGGTGATAATGTCGAAATAGTCTGGCTCCAGCGTTCGCCATAAACGTTGATACCAGACATCGTCACCTTCGCCACGTACCATCATGTTCCCTTCGTAGGCCTGCAAAAACTTGCTGCGCGCTTTCTGGAGCGAAGCCTCATCCGTTAACATGGCATCATTCTGCGTGTCATAACAGGCTTTTATCCATGCTCCTCCACTTTCAGGCAGCAAAAGCAGAGGTTTGTTCATGCCCTGACGGTAACCTTCAATATAAAGCGACAGATACGTCAACGCCTGCTCAGGCTCCATCGGCGGGAAACGCCATTCGCCGTCCTTACGGACAAACAACCGGCTTTCACCTTCGTGACCACTCGCACTGTAGACAAGATGTTCGAGCCAGAGTTGCAGGCCATGTGAAACGCTGAGCATGGATGGGCGCCAGCGCAGCAGCCCGTCAGACTGCACGTGCGTGAGCCAGCCGCTGAGGTGCATACCGTTACAATCGAGATCGATTTCAATGCTGCTCGCCGGCTGCCGACACGCGATAACGCGGTCAGCAAGCGCTCGCATCTCCTCGCACTGGGCATCCCAGACGATTTCACCGAATGCACCATACGGAAGTAATCCCGACGCCCTGTAACGTCGGAACAGTTTACTGGCGTCTTCTTCGTCAACCAGCGCATTCAGAAGCTGGGAATTAAGCTTAAAACGCTCCAGCCCATCAAGAATAAACGGTTCCGCATCGGGGATTTCGCTCTCTTCAGAGCGGAAATTCACCTGCAAGCGTTGCTGGAAAAACGCCCGAACCGGGTGCGCCCAAAAGCGCTGTAGCTGCTCAAACGTGAGGGTGTCTATGGCGAGCGGTTCGAGCGCCTGAATAAAATCGGTTTGCGGTGTCCCCTCGTTCTTCGCGGCGGGAAGCCACTCGCGGGCATAGCTTTGCAGTTCATCAGGAACGTAGTTGACAGGATCAAACGGCATACGGCTATGGTGACAGGTGATATGCGCTTTCACCCGACGTTCGCTTTCGTCGCAGTTGCAGGCTTCATCGCCCGGCAGATAGTGGCTCTGTCCAATGTAGTCCACCAGCTCCTGCACCAGCACAGACGGGAAACGCTCGCTGTTATCCTGAATTGAACGTCCAATGTAGCTGATATACAGCCTGCTTTGCGCAGACATCAGCGCCTCAAGGAAGAGATATCGGTCATCATCGCGGCGGCTGCGGTCGCCCCGCTTCGGTTGTGCGCTCATGAGATCAAAGCCCAGGGGTGGTAGCGCACGCGGATAAATACCGTCGTTCATGCCAAGCAGACAGACCACTTTGAACGGGATTGAACGCATTGGCATCAGGGTACAAATATTCACCGGTCCCGCAAGGAAGCGCTGGCTGATACGCTCCTGATCGAGACGTTGCGTCAGTTCATCACGCAGAAGCGAAAGAGGAACCGCCTCGTGATAGTGCGAATTAACCCCCTCATCAACGATGGCCTGCCACTGCTTCTCGATAAGCGCCATGGCGGCTTCAGTTTCGCTGTCCGGCAGGAAGAAATCATTCAGCATTTCGCGGCAAACCGGCAGCCACTCTTCGAGCGGGCGGGGCTGCATCAACGCACGGCGCCAGCGGTTGAGCTGCATCAGCAGCGAGGCTAAGTGACCAACCAGTTCCGCGATCAACCCACTGGACTCATCGTAAGGCAGTACGTCATTCCATTCGCCGTGGATGCTCTCCATTGCATACCCCAGCAGCATGCGCGTCAGGCCAAACTGCCAGGTATGCTGGCCGGTCGCAGGGAGTTCGAACTCCTGGACGTTATCATCGTCGATACCCCAGCGGACACCGGATTCGTTGACCCACTGGCGCAGATAGCGCAACCCCTCTTCGTTAATGTTGAAACGTGCGGCCAGAACTGGCACATCCAGCAGTGCCAGCACATCCTCAGAGATAAACCGGCTATCAGGCAGCGAAAGCAGGCTGATAAAGGCCTGTAGCGCCGGGTGTGACTGACGAGCGCGACGGTCAGAGATGGCGTAGGGCAGATAGCGGTCGCCCGTTGCGCTGCCAAATACCGCCTGAATAAACGGGCTGTAGCTGTCGATATCCGCCACCATCACCACGATATCGCGCGGCGTCAGGGTTGGATCGTCCTGTAACATGGCCAGCAGGCGGTCATGAAGAATTTCAACTTCACGCTGTGGGCTGTGGCAAACGTGGATCGCGATACTGCGATCGTCAGGATCCAGTTTTCGCTTCTTATCGCTTCGCGCAAACTCTTCGGCAGTGATCCCGGCAACGGCACGGTTTTCTAAATCCAGAATATCAAGCTGAATATTGTGCAGCAGGCTGTCCGGCGTAATATCCGCAAACGCATCCACATCCCCTTCTCCCGAGGAGGTGATATCAGAAAGCAGATAAATATAGTCGCGTCCGAGCTTGCCCCACGAGGCAAGCAGCGGGTTCGGCAGGTTTTGAATCCCCTCTTCATCAAAAAGCTGCGCTGCATTTTCACTGTCTTTAAACAGCGGCACGGCGCGTTCCTCAAAGAGGCGTTTTCTCTGACGGGTGACCAGCCGTGAAAGCCAGCGCGGATCCTGAATATCCCCCCAATAGTGCCGACACGGGTTGGTAAAAAGGATATGGATATCAGTGTGCTTACCGAGCGCTTTTAGCGCGTTCAGGTAGACAGGCGGCAGCGCGGAGATACCGCAAATGAACACGCGTGACGGCAAACGGGCTGGCCGTTCTGCGCTGTTCTCGAGTATCGAGATAAAGCGATCGTACAAGTTAGCACGGTGCCACTTAGGCTGACCGAGTTTCCCGGTATGCTCGACCAGCGCTTTCCAGAGCGGCGCCTGCCAGATTTGCGCTTCCGGTAACCCATCGACTAATTCTCCCGCTTCCCAGCGAATCAGCCATTCTGCACGGTAAACCAGATACTGGTCATAGAGGTCGGCAGTACGTGAGGCCAGCTGGAAAAGTTTACGCTTGTCGGTGTCGTCATTCAGGTAGTGCCGCAGCATGGCAAACTCATCATGCGCCAGCATGGCCGGCAGCAGCGTCATCAGTTTCCAGGCCATACTTTGTTTGTTGAAGGCGCTCTGCTCAGGAATATCCGGCAGGACGCGAACAAACATCTCCCAGATAAAGCTCGCGGGCAGCGGAAAATCGATGTTCGCCGCAATGCCAAATTTCTGCGAAAGGGACATTTGCAGCCACTGCGCCATACCGGTGCTCTGCACCAGCACCATTTCTGGCTCAAACGGATCGTCAAGACGCTCTTGCTCAACGATATACTCCATCAGTGCTTCCAGCACATCCAGACGATTTGAGTGGTAAACCCTTAGCATAAACGCTCCCGACTAGCGGCTAACCGGGCAATGCAGACGCGTCAACGCGCCCTGCCGCCCCATAGGAGAAATAAGTGTGACCGTGATGCTGACACATCCGGACTGTGTTGTCTGCCCCCGACTGACCTGCCAGCCCGGCGGGAGCGTTAATGTTGAGATCTGCGACTGATTCCACGCATGATGCCATAGCTGACGATACTGGCTAAGCGCCGCATACCGGGCTGCCAGCGCGCGATGATAGCCGGATAACGCCATCACAACCACAACCAGCAACATCATTGCCAGCAAAACCTCAACCATGCTAAATCCTTTTTGTCTGCTCAGGGTAACTGACATAGCGTACTTTCCTTAAGGGGGCAGAAATCACTCCAGCCGTGGGCGGAAAAGCGTATCTGCCCCTCCGAGATGTCCCCGCCTCGCCATAGCAATAGATTGTCATTGCCGGCAATAAGCAACACACGCGCCCCAAACAGCCTTATACAGACCCGCAAACGTTGTGTCTGTTTGCACTGAACCTCTGGCTGTAAAGCCCATTCCTGAACGCGCCCCCACTCCAGTGCAGATTGCACGGTAGCCTGCTGGCGAACAGACAAACTCTCGCCACTTACCAGCGTGCTAAAGGTTTGCAGCTGCTGATTTAATCCGGTGAGGATCAGCGTGCCGAGCACCAGCAACAGCAGGACCAGCGCCAGCGATGACATGCCCCGCTGACGATTCACAGATTAAACCCTGTTACGGTGTGGCGAGCCGAAAAGGGTGCGGTCAGTTCACCTTTACGGCGGGCACGCAGCTCGATACTGATGACCGGCGCAAAGCCATCATGATCGGTTTTAGTGACCATAAATTGCTCTATCAGGACCCGATCCGGGTCGGTGAGCTTATCCCATCCCTTACCGTCACAGGATGTGGCGCCCCGCAGCGTTTCAAGCGATCCGGACTCAAGCCGGAATCCCGTACTGTCGTTTTCTGACGCGGTGCTATCCCACTGGCCGTTGCTGTTCGCATCCCATAGCACAATCGCACATCGTCCTTGCCTGCCGATGATCATCCCCTGCCCCTGGCAATGCCCTGCACAATATCCTGCCCTCTGAAACTGTTTACCGATCGCGAACAGACGTTGCCAGACCTCATCCTCCAGCTCCTGCTGTCCGGATTGCAGTAAAACACCCCGCTGTAGCCCCGGTAAAAAACGTGACGTGCTGAGTAACAGAATGCTGCTTATCGTCATCGCAATAAGCACTTCCAGCAGGGAAAACCCTTTTCGATTTACTGGCATGCACCTTCTCCTGCGGCATTACACAGCCTGATACGTCCGCCATTTGAGACAATAACCCACCACCCACCAGCGCGGCTCTGCACGCGGATATGTCCGGCCCATGCGGTATCCCTTAAACCGTAAAATCCCAGCGCAGGGGTTATGTCGCTTATCGTGACCTCGGGCCACATCGGCTTCATCACGAACGGTCCGCCGCTGTCACAACCGGTCACCGCTGAACTGGCCAGACACTCCTTTTCACCGTCGTTATACAGCGCGATCCTGTGCTCGCTGTTGTGACGGTTGGCGTCATTGCGCAAAAACACCAGGTAATCCCGCACCTGGCAGGCGGTTTGCCAAAGCCGCTGCCGCTGCTGCCAGCTGTCCCAGCCATAGAGCCCTGTGGCGCTGAGGATCACTGTCAGCGAAACGGCGATAAGGGTTTCGATAAGCGTAAAGCCTTGTTCGTTTTTCATGGCGGGAGTGTGGCGGAATAGCAAAAACGGTGCGAGCGTCAAACCAGAACTTTAAGAGCCGCTTTCAGGAGATTTTCACCCGTTGCAACGCGTTGCATCATCTCTGGAAACAGGCTCGAAAAACAAAACGGGCGTGAAAAAAAACCGGCGCTAAAGAGCACCGGTTGTGTCAGGATTTGCCGTATCAGATGGCGACAGGAGCTTTAATGCCGGGATGCGGGTCGTAACCCTCAATCTCGAAATCATCAAAACGGTAATCGAAGATCGATTCCGGTTTACGTTTGATCACCAGCTTCGGCAATGCACGCGGTTCGCGCGTCAGCTGGAGATGCGTCTGTTCCATATGATTGCTGTAGAGGTGGGTATCACCGCCCGTCCAGACAAAATCGCCCACTTCAAGATCGCACTGCTGCGCCATCATGTGCACCAACAGCGCGTAGCTGGCGATGTTAAACGGCAGGCCGAGGAACACGTCGCAGGAGCGTTGATAGAGCTGGCAGGAGAGCTTGCCGTCCGCCACATAGAACTGGAAAAACGCGTGGCAAGGCGCCAGCGCCATTTTATCCAGTTCCCCCACGTTCCAGGCAGAGACAATGATACGGCGCGAGTCCGGGTCATTTTTCAGCTGGTTCATGACGGTCGTGATCTGGTCAATATGGCGGCCGTCCGGGGTAGGCCAGGCGCGCCATTGCTTGCCGTAGACCGGCCCCAGGTCGCCGTTCTCATCTGCCCACTCGTCCCAGATGGAGACATTGTTTTCATGCAGATAAGCAACGTTGGTATCGCCTTGCAGGAACCAGAGCAGTTCATGAATGATCGAGCGCAGATGGCAGCGCTTCGTTGTCACCAGAGGAAAGCCTTCTTGCAGATTGAAGCGCATCTGGTGGCCAAAAATGGAGAGCGTACCGGTGCCGGTGCGGTCGTTTTTCGGCGTGCCCTCGTCGAGCACTTTTTTCATCAATTCAAGATACTGTTTCATGATTCCTCAGGAAAGTTGTTGCTGTGGACGACGACGATACGCCCAAATCATCATAATGGCACCCGCGACAATCATCGGGATGGAGAGGATCTGCCCCATGCTGATGTACTGTACCCATTCACCGGTAAACTGCGCATCCGGCTGGCGGAAGAACTCGACGATGATACGAAACGCGCCGTAGCCAATCAGGAACAGACCAGAGACAGCCCCCATTGGACGCGGTTTGCGGATATACAGATTCAGGATAATGAACAGCACCACGCCTTCCAGCGCCAGCTCATAGAGCTGTGACATATGGCGCGGCAGAACGCCGTAGGTATCGAAAATGGACTGCCACTCAGGATGCGAAGGCAGCAGCGCGATATCTTCCGCGCGGGAGCCCGGAAACAGCATGGTAAACGGCACGCCCGGATCGACACGCCCCCACAGCTCACCGTTGATGAAGTTGCCCAGACGCCCTGCGCCCAGTCCAAACGGGATTAACGGCGCAATAAAATCAGCCACCTGGAAGAAGTTGCGTTTGGTGCGTCTGGCGAAGATCACCATGACAAGGATCACACCAATCAGCCCGCCGTGGAAGGACATGCCGCCGTCCCAGACGCGGAACAGATAGAGCGGGTCGTTCAGGAATACCGGGAAATTATAGAACAGGACATATCCGATACGACCACCCAGGAACACACCGAGGAAGCCGGCATAAAGCAGGTTTTCCACTTCGTTCTTCGTCCAGCCGCTACCCGGACGACTGGCGCGACGGCCAGCAAGCCACATGGCAAAAACGAAGCCCACCAGGTACATCAGTCCGTACCAGTGCAGCGCTACAGGTCCTATTGAGAAAATAACCGGATCGAATTCCGGAAAATGCAGATAACCACTGTTCATCTGTCACCACAAGATGTTGTTATTCCGCTGAAAGTGGACAGCGGGTGAATTGCATTCCCGCCGTTGGCAGGTGCTCCAAAGTTGCGAATCATAGCATAAGGCAGGCGCGGAGGATGCGCCTGAGATGTAAAAGATGTGTATAGGGTTTCATGCGCGCTGTTCCCCTCTCACCCCATTCCTCTCCCTCAAGGGAGAGGGGGTCGTCCGAGCCGTCATTATTTTGTGGGGATCAGCGGCCGCCGCGGATCAAACCGCCCATGCCGCGTCGCTCCATAAACGCAGCCACCTGATGGCGCACTTCGGCTGCCAGCTGTGCTTCCAGGCTACGCGCGGCCAGTTCGCGCGCCTCATCTTGTTCGATGTGACGTAACAGGTATTTCACACGCGCAACGGAACGTCCGTTCATTGACAGGTGACGGAAACCGAGACCAATCAGGATCGCCACGCACATCGGATCGCCGGCCATTTCACCGCACAGGCGCAGGTCGATATTATGCTGCTCGGCTTCGCGGGCGATCATCGCCAGGGCACGAAGCATCGCCGGATGCAGGCTATCGTAGATGCTGGCAACGCGCGTATTGTTGCGATCGACCGCCAGAATGTATTGCGTTAAGTCGTTGGTGCCAACGGAGATAAAATCAACGCGGGTCGCCAGCTGCGGCAACATAAAGACCATCGAAGGCACTTCAAGCATCACGCCGATACGGGGTTTAGGGATCGCATAGCCGATCATCTCTTCCACTTCGCGCCCTGCACGTTCTATCAACCGCCGCGCTTCGTCGATCTCGTCAATACTGGTGACCATCGGCAGCAAAATGCTGAGATTCCCCGTGGCCGCGTTGGCACGCAGCATCGCACGAACCTGGATAAGGAAGATTTCCGGCTGATCGAGGGTTATGCGGATCCCACGCCAGCCGAGGCAGGGATTCTCTTCACTGATGGGCATATAGGGCAGTTGCTTATCCGCGCCGACGTCCAGGGTGCGCAACGTGACGGGTTTATCGTTAAACATCTGCAACATGCCCTGATACTGCGCCACCTGCTCCTCTTCTGACGGGAAGCCGCTTTGCAGCATAAACGGTATTTCGGTGCGGTAGAGGCCGATGCCATCGATGCGGCTGCCGAGCTTCTCTTCATGCTCAGGGCTTAAGCCAGCATTGAGCATCACCTTCACACGCTCACCGCTCTTGAGCTGCGCGGGCAGGTTGACGTCATCTTCCGCCAGCTTGCTTAATTCATTCTCTTCGCTGATAAGACGCTGGTACTCCTGAAGGAGAACCGGCTCAGGATCCACCAGCAACTCACCGCGGTATCCGTCCACCACCAGCGTACGGCGGTGCAGTACGGAGGGCTGAATATCCGCCCCCATCACGGTCGGAATACCGAGCGCGCGCACCATAATGGCGGCATGGGAGTTAGCTGCGCCATCGCGCACCACTACGCCCGCCAGCCTGTCCTGCGGTAATTCCGCCAGCGTCGTCGCCGAGAGTTCATCGGCCACCAGTACAAACCGGCTCGGCCAGGCATTCGCCCCCTGAATAGTATCATCAAGGTGGAACAGCAGACGTTGCCCAAGCGCGCGTAAATCGCCGGCGCGCTCTTTCAGATAACCGTCAGTCAGCACCGCAAACTGCTCGGCAAATTTTTCAATGACCTTTTTAACCGCCCACTCTGCCACCGAACCTTTATCGACCTCGGCAAATAACTCACGACGCAAACGCGCATCGGAAAGCAGGTGTGAGTAGAGGTCGAAAATGGCCGCCGTCTCTTTTTGAGCGCCAGCGGCAAAGCGTTTGCTGTAGCGACGAAACTCATTCGCCGCCTCTTCCAGCGCAGCGGTAAGCCGTTCGCGCTCAAGCGCTTCATCCAGCGTCGAGGCTTCATAGACCTGCTCCATCAGGGGGAGCGTGGCATCCATCCAGCCTTCGGCAATCGCGACGCCCGGCGAGGCCGGAAGCGCGCGGATGCGGGTATGACGATACTGCCCAAAAAGGGCTGCCAGCTGAGACTGGGAGAGGATCGCAGCCATCTGCGTTGCCAGCGTGACGAGGAAAGACTCCTCGCTTTCATCGTACTGCCGCAACTCTCGTTGCTGGACAACAAGCACGCCAAGCAGTTGACGGCGCTGAATAATCGGCACGCCAAGGAAAGCGCGGAACCGCTCCTCTTTGACGGAAGGGATATATTTGAAGCTGGGATGTTTTTGCGCATCGGCAAGGTTGATTGGCTCCGCCAGTCGCCCGACCAGGCCAACAATACCTTCATCAAACGCGAGCGTGACGGTGCGTCCCCGTGGTTTTTTTAAACCGCGGGTTGCCATCAGGTAGTAGCAACGTCGGTCATGGTCGGCCAGGTAGACCGAACAGACCTCGGTTTCCATCGCAAGACAGATGTCCGTCACCAGAATATTCAGCGCCTCGTTGAGGCGAGGCGCACTGGCAACCTTTTCAACTATTTCTCGCAAGCGGGTGAGCATGATTTGCGTAGCTTAACCTCTTTTACGTCGCCAGGCAGGTGCGCTCTGTGGCTTCGGAGGCGTCTCCTGAAGCTGCATCACGACACTTGCGAACTCTTTCATCACCCTACGATATACATCGCGCTTAAATGACACGACCTGACGAACCGGATACCAGTAGCTTACCCAGCGCCAGCCATCAAACTCTGGCGTGCTGCTGGTTTGCATATTGATATCTGAATCGTTGCCCACCAACTGCAAAAGAAACCACTTCTGTTTCTGGCCGATACAAACCGGCTTTGTGTCCCAACGCACCAAACGTTTCGGTAACTTGTAACGCAACCAGTTGCGGGTCGAAGCCAGGATGCGAACATCTTTTCGGCTTAAACCAACCTCTTCAAACAGCTCCCGGTACATCGCTTGTTCTGGGGACTCTCCGGGATTGATCCCGCCTTGCGGGAACTGCCAGGAGTGCTGACCATATCGCCGGGCCCACATCACCTGGCCCTGACGATTACAAATTACTATTCCTACGTTTGGGCGGTAGCCATCGTCATCAATCACCGGACTACCCCAAACTAAATCTGATATATGAATGATTGTTTCACACTACAGGGAGGCGGTAAACCACTCTCTTACAGGCCTGCAACCTAATAACATTTGAATAACTCACAATTTAGTGCGGAGTTATAAACAGATTCGGGCGACAGAGACCTTTTTTATTCACCTTTTCTGTGGATATAGTTGTGAAGAAGTGCGGAATTACCGATGAACAACCTTGTAGCCCGACGAGCCGCCAATTTACCCCGCTTATAACAAATCATTTAAATTCATATGATTATATTGAAATTAAGGGTATCCAGGACGATAAACGTGACGATCATCACATCAAAGATCCTCCTGCTGATGAAAGATCGAACAGCGTCGGTTTTATCCACAGTTTGTGCCAATAAGTTAGGCACAATTTGTGTGAAAATTCGATTTTCATCGCACGTCAAGGCTGTAAATTGAAACAGTAGTGGCAGTTATTCCCAGTTATCCCATTTTTCTGTGGATAACATGGTGTAAGATCCTGTTTATTGTCAGTGACCAGAATTGCACAACCTGTTTTTTAGCCGCCGCGGGACGGATTGTATTCTAAAAAAGATGATATAAATCATCCACATGGAATAGGTGCACAGAAAAAGGTAAACTCTGTCCACAAGGGATAAAATATCAGCTCATTTTTTAATCAAAAGGTCGTTAGCATGCATTCTCTCGCCCCACTGCTCTCTCCTCCCGTCAGTGAAGCCCAGTTGCTCCAGCAGGCACAACGCCTGGCAGGCTATTCACTGGGCGAGCTGGCCGTGATGGCGGGGTTGACGATACCTAACGATCTAAAGCGTGATAAGGGCTGGATCGGCGTGTTGCTGGAACGCTGGCTGGGCGCAAGCGCGGGCAGTAAACCCGAGCAAGATTTTGCGGCGCTGGGGGTGGAACTGAAGACGATCCCCATCGATAGCCAGGGACGGCCGCTGGAAACCACCTTTGTCTGCGTTGCGCCGCTCACAGGTAACAGCGGAGTGACATGGGAAACCAGCCACGTCAGGCATAAGCTGAAGCGGGTGTTGTGGGTACCCGTTGAGGGCGACAGGCAGATCCCGCTGGCTGAGCGTCGCGTTGGCGCCCCGCTGCTCTGGAGCCCGAATGAAGAAGAGGAGAGACAGCTTTCCCAGGACTGGGAAGAGCTGATGGACATGATTGTGCTGGGACAGGTTGAGCGTATCACCGCCCGGCATGGCGAAGTGCTGCAACTTCGTCCCAAAGCCGCCAACAGCAAAGCGCTCACTGAAGCGGTAGGCGCACAGGGCGAACCGATCCTGACGCTGCCGCGCGGTTTCTATCTTAAAAAGAATTTCACCGGGGCGCTGCTGGCACGCCACTTCCTGTTGAAAACATAGTTTTTTACCAATTTTGCGCTCCGGCTAACATAATCTCCTCCTTTTTAAGATTTCCCCCCTTTCACCTGTCGTAATATCAGGTTATTACTACACTATGATTTGATACGAGCCAGGTGAGGATGAGAACGATGAAAAAATGGGCAGTAATTATCTCAGCAGTCGGTTTAGCGTTTGCGGTATCGGGTTGCAGCAGCGACTATGTCATGTCAACGAAAGATGGTCGTATGATCCTGACCGATGGCAAACCCGAAGTCGACGACGATACCGGTCTGGTGAGTTACCGCGATCGCGAAGGCAATCAAATGCAGATTAATCGCGACGAAGTCTCCCAGATCATCGAGCGTTAAACAGATAAAGGTCAGTAGCTTGCTGGCCTTTTTGATTTTTTCCTTCCCCTTTTGCCTTCCCTCTGCCATGTTTATATTCCTTTGTCGGGAGGTTCCTGACGCAGTCTGTATGTCTAAAAAAGGAAACCGGCTATGCATTATCACCGTATCCCCCACAGCGCTCTGGAGATCAGCCAACTGGGGTTGGGCACCATGACTTTTGGTGAACAAAACAGCGAAGCCGATGCCCATGCACAACTCGATTACGCCGTCAGCCAGGGCATTAACCTGATTGACGTGGCGGAGATGTACCCCGTTCCTCCCCGCCCGGAAACACAAGGTCTTACTGAAACGTATGTCGGCAACTGGCTGGCGAAACGCGGCAATCGCGAAAAGCTGGTCATCGCCTCCAAAGTCAGCGGCCCTTCCCGTAATAACGATGCCGGGATCCGCCCTAACCAGATCCTCGATCGCAAGAATATCCGTGCCGCGCTGGATGCCAGCCTCAAGCGCCTGCAAACCGACTATCTCGATCTTTATCAGGTGCACTGGCCGCAGCGTCCGACGAACTGCTTCGGTAAGCTTGGCTACACCTGGAACGAAAGTGCTCCGGCCGTTACCCTGCTGGAAACGCTGGAAGCGCTCACGGAGTGCCAGCGGGCGGGTAAGATCCGCTACATTGGCGTTTCCAACGAGACGGCGTTTGGCGTGATGCGCTATCTGCATCTGGCCGATAAACACGATCTGCCGCGCATAGTGACCATTCAGAACCCGTACAGCCTGCTGAACCGCAGTTATGAAGTGGGTCTGGCGGAGGTGACGCAGTACGAAGAGGTGGAGCTGCTCGCCTACTCTTGCCTGGGCTTCGGTACCCTGACGGGCAAATACCTGAACGGCGCGAAACCGGCTGGCGCGCGTAACACCCTTTTCAGCCGCTTCACCCGCTATAGCGGCGAGCAGACGCAAAAAGCCGTTGCGGCCTACGTGGATATCGCGAAACGCCACGGACTCGATCCGGCGCAGATGGCGCTGGCCTTCGTGCGTCGTCAGCCTTTTGTGGCGAGTACCCTGCTCGGCGCAACGACGATGGATCAGTTGAAAACCAATATTGAGAGTTTCCATCTGAACCTGAGTGAAGAGGTATTAGCGGAGATTGAAGCGGTGCATCAGGTTTATACCTACCCGGCACCGTAATAAAAGCAAAACGGCAACGTGCGTTGCCGTTTTTAGGGTTTTCACCCTCTCCCCGGGGAGAGGGCCGGGGTGAGGGCATCAGGCCGCACAATTCAACGACGACGCTGCCAGACCCACAGCCCGCTAATCGCCAGCGCGAACAGCGCGCCGAATCCTACCCCGATTGCCACGACCGGCGCACCTGCTTTTACCGCCAGCGAGTAAATCCCCAGCATCAGTAACATCGCCATGTTTTCACCAAGGTTTTGCACCGCAATGGCGTTACCCGCCCCAACGGTCTGCTTGCCGCGCTCCTGCAACAGCGCGTTTAGCGGCACCACAAAGAAACCGCCCAACATGCCGATCAGCAACAGCAGGGCATAGGCAGGCAATAGGGCATGTTGCAGGGAGAAGAACAGAACGCCGACGCCAATCAGGATCCCCGCAGGCATGCAGCGCGCGACGGTTTCCAGCGTCACCAGTTTTGCCGCAGCCCCGGCCCCGACAACAATCCCGACGGCGACCATGGCATTCAGATAAGTCGGCGTGGCGTTGTCAGTAATGCCCAGCGCCACCGGCACCCACAGCACCAGCAGGAAACGCAGCGTAACGCCGGCCCCCCAGAACATGCTGGTGCCCATCAGCGAGAAGCGTGTTTCACCGTTACGCCACAGTACGCGGCAGGCGTTGAAGAAGCTGCCGGTCATTGGCCCGAAGCGCCAGGATTGCCCCGGACGCGCCACGGCCAGTTTGGGGATAAACAGGTTGGCGATCACCGCGCCACCGTACATCAGGGCGCAGATGCCAAGCGCGGCGAGCACATGCCAGTCTGCCAGTACGCCACCCGCCACCGAACCCAGCAGAATAGCCGCAATGGTGGAGGACTCCATCAGGCTGTTGGCCTTCACCAGCTTATCACCGGTGGTGAGCTCACCCAGAATGCCGTACTTCGCCGGGGAGTAGGCTGCCGCACCAATGCCCACCAGCGTGTAGCCGACAAACGGGTTGATACCAAAGCAGATACTTGCCGCGCCCAGAAGCTTAAGGCTGTTGGCAAACATCATGACCCGACCTTTCGGGAAGCTGTCCGCCACCTGGCCGACAAACGGCGCAAATACGATGTAAGCACCCACAAACACCATCTGTAGGATCGGCTGGCTCCAGTCGGGATAAAACTCAGCTTTCAGCAATGCCAGCGTGGCAAACAGCAACGCGTTATCGCCGAACGCGGAAAGAAACTGGGCGGCGATAACCGCCATCATGCCTTTCGACCAGATTGAAGTGTTAGTGTGCACTGACTCACGCATTTTGCTGTTCTGCCTCTTCAACCATGCCCTTCAGGGTCACGAAATCGGGTTTACCGCTGCCCAGCACCGGTAACTGTTTGAGGTAACGAATATCGCGGGGAACCGCCAGCTCGGGGATACCGTGTTCGCGTGCATACCTGAGCAGCGCGTCACGCTTCAGTTCACCGTCTGTCGTGAAGAGCACCAGCGCCTCGCCTTTACCGGCATCACTTTTCACCACGGTCGCATGCATTTTCTCCGCCGAGACGGCGGTCGCCAGCGTTTCGACCATTTCAAGAGAGACCATTTCCCCGGCGATTTTGGCAAAGCGTTTTGCACGTCCCTGGATCTGCACGAAGCCCTGATCGTCGAAGCGCACGATATCGCCCGTGTCGTACCAGCCCGTTTCAACCTCGCCATTGACGTTCTCGGCCGTCGGCGCCTCAAGCACGCCCGGGTTTTCCACACGCAGATAGCCGTTCATGACGTTCGGCCCTTTCAGCTGAAGACGTCCGCCGTCTTCAATACCCGGCACCGCCAGCAGACGCGCATCCAGCCCCGGCAGAATGCGGCCAACCGTTCCCGGTTTTGCCGCCATCGGAACGTTGATGGAGACCACCGGCGCGCACTCCGTCACGCCATAGCCTTCCAGAATGCGCAGGCCAAACTTGTCCTGCCAGATCTGGCGCGTGCTGTCCTGGAGTTTTTCCGCGCCCGCCACCACGTAGCGTACGCGGAAGAAATCATACGGGTTGGCGAAGCGCGCGTAGTTACCGAGGAAGGTGGACGTCCCGAACAGCACCGTGCAGTTACGGTCATAAACCAGTTCCGGCACAATGCGGTAGTGCAGCGGGCTTGGGTAGAGGAACACCTCGGCACCGGTCAGCAGCGGCGTAAAGAGACCCACGGTCAGACCAAAGGAGTGGAACAGCGGCAGCGCCGACATAAAGCGATCGTTGGCGGTAAAGTCAGCAATAGTTTTAATCTGTTCGACGTTCGCCAGAATGCTTTTGTGGCTATGAACCACACCTTTTGGGTTGCCTTCAGAGCCGGAGGTAAAGAGGATAATGGCATCATCCTCCGGCTGCTGCTTAACCTGCGCCATACGCGGCATCAGCAGGTGCGCGAAAATCCACAGCTTGTCGGCGGTCGTGACGTCTGCTTTCAGATCTTCCAGGAACACCCAGCGCACCTGCGTCAGCTGTTCCGGCAGGTGCCACAGCTTGCCTTTATCCAGGAACTGGCGGGAGGTAAAGATGGTGTTGATTTGTGCTGCGGTAATCGCGCTGGAGAGCCCTTTCACGCCCGCCGTGTAGTTCATCATCGCCGGAATGCGGCCCCGGGAGACGGCACCAAAGATTACCGCCGCGCTGATACCCGCGTTTGGCAGCATCAGGCCGATCTTTTCGCCCTGTTTACTGTACTTTTCCAGGATACGCCCGACAAACAGCGTTTTGGTCAACAGCTTACGGTAGGTATCCGGCGTAAAATTGATGTCTTCGATGCAGTTTTTCTTCGCACCGTAGCGATACTGCGCCGACAGCAACGATTCATACAGCGTTTCGCGCGGGCGAACGGCCATGCGCGCTTCCATCATAATCTGGTGCAGCATTTCCCCGGCGATTTTACGGCGGTCGCGCGCGCGCGGCGCCTCGGGCATCGGCAGTGACGTCGGCGGTAATATATGCAGCGTAATTTTCGGGAACAGACGCTGCTTCACCAGCCCTTTCAGACGGCTGAAAAAGGTTAGCTCAGCCCCGTCGATGCGTAGCGGCACGACGGTGGCCTGAGACTTCGCCGCGACAAAACCGGCCCCGTCGTAAATTTTCATCAGGGAGCCCGTCACTGAAATACGCCCTTCCGGGAAGATAACCACCGGGCGCCCCTGCCCAACCAGACGCACCAGATGTTTAATCATCATCGGTTTGGTTGGGTCGAGCGGGACAAAATCAATCAGCGGTTTGAGCCAGCGCATGTACCATTTTTCACTGATGGAGCTGTAAACCGCGAAGACGGGCCGCACGGGCAAAAACAGCGCCAGCAATACGCCATCAAGAAAAGAGACGTGATTCGGTGTGATAAGCACACGCTCGCCATAGAGTGCCTGCGTATCGCCAGTCACGCGGATGCGAAACAGGACACGAAACAGTGTGCGGAAGAACCCAAAAAGCATTTCAACTCCCTTTGCCAGCCAGTGTGAAAGGTATAAATGGTGGCAGATTACACGAGAAGTAGTGAGGGAGCGATAGCAAAAACAGAGGCGAAAAAAAACCTGCGCATCCGCGCAGGTTGGTGCAAGAGAAGAGTACGAAAACGTACCAGGAATTCTCACCAATCAATACCTCTGGGATCTTGATTGTGGCCTCCGGCGACAGGCTTCGCCAGCGGGAAAACGCAAGGGAATGAGCCGAAGTGCAACCAGGTGTGAATATTCTCTTTTGCTGTTACAGGTTGAACTTACAGGCAAAAAAAAACCTGCGTAAAACGCAGGTTGGTGTAAATCGTGTTAATCAACCGAAGTTGATTCCACCTATCAATACCTCTGGGATCTCGACTCTAGCAATTCACTACGCATCGTTGCTAACGGACAATCGCAACAGCCTGAGGCAAAGTGTAACTAAAGGTTCAGATTGACATTATTCAGACATGACTGGCCGTGTAACGATTACACCGTGAGGGATGTTCTGCTTCACGTTTGCAGAGGACGCTCACCCGCTCCCCTTGAATGCGCGCCGCTTTTCCGCAACACTAGTTAGTGTGTAAACGCTTACCCCAATAAGAAGGTATTGAATGGCGACAATTAAGGATGTGGCTCGTCTGGCCGGTGTTTCCGTCGCGACCGTCTCCCGCGTGATCAACAACTCCCCTAAAGCGAGTGATGCATCGCGCCAGGCCGTGCAGGACGCCATGGAAAACCTGAATTATCACCCTAACGCCAACGCGCGCGCCCTTGCCCAGCAGTCGACAGAAACCATCGGGCTGGTGGTCGGAGATGTATCCGATCCGTTTTTCGGTGCGATGGTCAAAGCCGTAGAACAAGTCTCTTATCACACCGGAAATTTCCTGCTGATTGGTAATGGCTACCACAATGAACAGAAAGAGCGCCAGGCCATTGAGCAGCTGATCCGTCATCGCTGTGCGGCGCTGGTGGTCCATGCAAAAATGATCCCCGACGCCGAGCTGATCCATCTGATGAAACAGATGCCGGGGATGGTGATTATCAACCGTATTATTCCCGGTTTTGAAACCCGCTGCGTGGCGCTCGACGACCGTTACGGCGCATGGCTCGCAACCCGTCATCTGATCCAGCAGGGCCATACCCGAATTGGTTATCTGTGCTCCAACCACCCAATTTCCGATGCGGAAGATCGCCTTCAGGGCTATTACGACGCGCTGCGCGAAGCCGGTCTGCCGTGCAACGATCGTCTTGTGGCGTACGGAGAACCGGATGAGAGTGGCGGCGAGCAGGCGATGACGGAGCTGCTGGGCCGCGGGCGGAATTTCACCGCCGTGGCCAGCTATAACGACTCCATGGCCGCCGGCGCAATGGGCGTGCTGAATGATAACGGGATTGACGTCCCGGCAGAAATTTCGCTGATTGGCTTTGATGATGTGCTGGTGTCGCGCTACGTGCGCCCTCGCCTGACCACCGTGCGCTACCCGATTGTGACCATGGCAACGCAGGCGGCAGAACTGGCGTTAGCGCTGGCCGAGCATCGCCCGCCACCGGAAATTACCCACCTGTTCAGCCCAACCTTAGTGCGCCGTCACTCGGTGGTATCGCCCGCGGAAGCCGTGAGCGAACAGCGATAGAGATGGACGGTTTTATCCGGGTATTCCAGCGCATCGCCAATGTAGTGCCAGCCGTAACGTTCGTAGAAGTCGCGGCAGGCAGACCAGAGATGAAGCTCGTGATATCCGGCGCGTCGCGCGTAGCCGATAACATGCCGCTGAAGTTTTCCCGCCAGCCCGTTTCCCCGGGCGGCTTCATCGACATACAGCGCAGCCAGCCAGGGGTGGAGATCCTGTCGGGAAATTAAATCGCAACGCCACAACCCAACGGTGCCCAGCAGCTGGTCATCCTCAACGGCAATAAAGGTGAGCGGTAACTCGCCCGGCGTCAGGCTGTGCTCAACAATGCTCTGGAAAAAGGCACGCGGCATACCTTCACCAAACGCGTTCCAGATCCAGTCGATCACCCGCTGTGTAAACTGCGGCGCAGCGTGAAGCGGCAGTATATTCACACCAGCTTCCCCTGGAAAAGGGGGACCGATTCAAAGAGATAGCCGTCAAAATCGGGCGCGTCCTCGTCTGACAGCTCAAGCAGGCTCTTTTTGACGTTTTCAAGATGCTGGAACATCGCCTGCCACGCCCCCATCACGTCGCGGCGGCGGAGCGCAGCGAGAATGGTTTGCCTGTCGCCGAGCCATTTCAGCCGCCATGCGCGGCTGGCGATGTGGCCATTAAACTGCTGCCACAGCGGGCTGCTGTCCATGTGATGCCAGACGCTTTCAACGGTCGCCAGCAGCATCTGGTTTTGTGTGGCCCCCGCCAGTACAAGGTGGAACATTTTGTTGTTGTCCTGGCTGCGATCGTCGGCGGCAATAGCCCGTTGCTCCTGCTCGATGATGCGGCGCAGGTTGTCGATATCCGCCCGCGTCGCCATTTTTGCGGCAAAGGCGGCAATGTTGCTTTCAAGCAGCTGACGCGCCTGGAGAATTTCAAACGGACCCACGTCACTGTTCAGAAAACGTTCTTCCTCGTTTTCATGCTCCTCCGGAATGCGCATCACGTACACACCAGACCCCTGGCGAATATCCACCGTCCCCTGTAGCTCAAGCATCAGCAGCGCCTCGCGCACGATAGTGCGGCTCACGCCATACGTCTCGGCGATGTTGCGCTCCGGCGGCAGACGCGATCCCACGGGATAATGCCCCTGGATAATCTGCGCCCGTAAATCCTCGCCAATCTCCTGGTACTGTTTTTTTTCCGGCAGGATGACAGCCTTATCCACGTTTTCACCTGTGTTTTTCAGTTAATGCGCGGGCCGGACGTCCTCCCGGCCAGTTTGTGCGCTATTTTACCAGAAGGCTTACTTCCATTCATCGTCAACCCTGAGCGTCAGCACACGCTCATCGCGCAGCTGGCGGAACCAGGACGCTGATTTCTTTGCCCGCCGTGCGCGATGGTTTTCAAGGTCGATCTCAATAAGCCCGTAGCGGTTTTTAAACGCGTTCATCGGGGAGACGTTGTCGGTGAAGGCCCACAGCATATAGCCGTGGCAGTTAGCCCCCGCCTCCCGCGCCAGCAGCGTGTAATAAAGATGTTCGCTGAGAAACGCGATGCGGTACGCGTCATCGATAATGCCGTCGCGATTGCGAAATTGCGCTTCGTTCTCCACGCCCATCCCGCTTTCCGCTACAAACCAGTCAATGTTGCGATAGTCGTTTTTAATCCGCATCGCCATGTCGTAAATAATGCGCGGGAAGATCTCCCAGCCGCGGGAGGTGTTCATCCTCCGCCCCGGCAGCTCGAACGGCTCGTAGTAGTACGCCGGGTGGAACGGCGTCTCCGGGTGCCAGGCGCGGGACGGGGCTTTGACGCGATGCGGGTAATAGAGGTTAATGCCCAGCTCGTCGACGGTGTTGTCGGCAATCAGCGCCAGCTCGTCAGCCGTGTAATCCCACTGCACCTGATGCTGCGCCAGCAGGGTAAAAAGCGCCTGCGGATAGCGCCCGTGCACCAGCGGGTCAAGAAAGACGCGGTTATAGAACAGATCGTACATCTCTGCCGCCCGCACGTCATGCGGCGCGCGCGAGCGCGGATAGGTCACTTCCGGGTTAAGAATACAGCCCACCGAGCCGTCATACCCTTTCTCGCGAAACAGCTTCACCACTTTCGCCGTCGCCAGCACCTTATGGTGGTTCCACTGCATCCAGGTGCTGGTGTTCTGCTCATAGGGCCAGCGCAGCGCGTCGAGGTAGACGCGCGTCTGGACCACAATCGGCTCGTTGAAGGTAAACCAGCGGGTGACTTTGCCGTGAAAGCGCTCAAACACCTTTTCCGCATAGCGAACGAACAGCTCGACGACGTGCTTCGACGCCCAGCCGCCGTAGGTCTCCAGCAGCACGCCCGGCAATTCGTAGTGTTCCAGGCAGATCATCGGCTCAATGCCCTGACGGTGCATTTCATCGAACAGCGCGTCGTAATAGGCGGCGTACTCTTCATCTACGGTGGCGTTTTCATAGTCGGTCAAAAAGCGCGACCAGTTGATCGAGGTGCGATAGTGCGTCAGTCCCGCCTGCTTCATCAGCGCCACGTCTTCGCGAAAGCGATTGATAAAGTCGGTTGCCACCGCCGGGCCGTAGCCGTTGTGCCAGACGTGACGATCGTTCTTGTACCAGAGATCGATCCACGAATCCTGCCCCGGCTTTTTGCCGCTCCAGCCCTCGGTCTGCCAGGCCGATGCCGCCGCGCCCAGCATAAAATCTGGCGGTATGGTTATCTGTTTTATGCTCATCCTGTCCTCATGCGTTATCGGTGGCTTGTTGCAGTGCGGCCTGATCTGCGCGGCGTGAGGCAATTTTCACAAACGGCAGATAGATGATCACCGCAGTCACGATGCAGATAAACTGGGTGATCACCGCCCCCATGGAGCCCGCGGTTGACAGCCAGGCGTTGATCAGCGGCGGCGTGGTCCAGGGCACCATCACCACGGCTTTCCCGGCAAATCCGGTCACGGTGGCAAAGTAGCCAATCGAGCCCGTCACCAGCGGCGTGATGATGAACGGGATAGCCAGGATCGGGTTGAGCATGACTGGCATCCCGAAGATCACCGGCTCGTTGATGTTAAACAGGCCAGGACCGATGGAGAGCTTGGCGATCTCCTTCATCTCTTTGCGTTTGGTGGCAATCATCACCGCGATCAGCAGACCGATAGTGAGCCCTGAGCCGCCAATGCTCATATACACATCCCAGAACGGCATGGTGATGATGTTTGGCACCTCTTTGCCCTGCTCGAACGCGCTCATGTTGACAGTGATTGCCCCCAGCAGCAGCGGCTCGCGGATCGGCTTGATCATCTGGTTGCCGTGAATACCAATCACCCAGAACAGCTGGGCGACAAACATCAGCAGCAGGATCCCCGGCAGGCTTTGCACCACGCGCTCCAGCGGCTGTTGCACCACCTGGTAAACCGCGTCGTAGAGATACATTCCGGTAACCCGATGAAACACGAAGCCAAAGGTGGCGATGGCGGTGGTGGTGATAATGGCCGGGATCAGCGCAGAGAACGACGCGGCGACATTCGGCGGCACCGTGTCCGGCATCCTGATTTTCAGCCCCTTGCGGTTTTCCAGCCAGCAGTAAATCTCCACTGACAGGATGGCGATAAACATGCCGAGGAACAGGCTGCGGGTATCCGAGAACTGGCGCAGCAGCACGTCTTTCACCACGTGCATCTCGCCGTCCACCAGCATTTCCACCGTGGTCGGCGTCACGCAGATAAAGCAGATCACCGCCAGCAGGCCGGGGAACAGGGACTTAATGCCGTTAATACGCCCCAGCTCAATGCCGATTAAAAACACCGCGCCGATGTTGAGAAAGTTGAGCGTGGCATAGTTCAGCGCACTGGTGATCGGCTTTAACGCCGCCAGAAACGACAGCGACTGAAAGCTCGCCAGGCCGTTTTTCGGATCCAGCACCATATTGGAGATCAGTACCGAGAACGCCCCCACAATGATGACCGGCATTAAGGTAATAAACGCAGACTTAATCGCCTGGATATAGCGATAGCTGTTGAAGGTGGTGGCAAAACTGCCCAGAGCGTCGATCAGTTTTTCCTGAAATGCCATAGGGTAATACCTCAGTAAAAGGGCTTTTATTGAATAAGATGGACAGCCGGATACTATTGGTATGCCAAAAATAGCGTCCACAGGCGCTTTGTTCTGTGATTAAGCTCTCAATGAGGTAAGAGGTATTCCAGATTGCGATTTATCACCATTTTGGCATGCCAATGACAGGCATTTATCCCGCGGGCGAGGATCGTTACCGAAAAGCGTGATCGTTATGGGGTTTTGCCCTTCCCACGTCGCTTATGCGCCGGATGGTCTGTGTTAAACTGCAAACCATTACGTGGAAACAGGAATTTCGAATGGCAACAATGCTGGATGTCTCACTGCGTGCGGGCGTGTCGAAGGCCACCGTTTCGCGCGTGCTGAACGGCACAGGTCAGGTTAAAGAGAGCACGCGTCAGCAGGTATTTCGCGCGATGGAGGAGCTGGGCTATCGTCCGAACTTTCTCGCGCGTTCGCTGGCTAACCAGACCAGCAACAGCATTGGTCTGGTCGTCTCGACGTTCGACGGTTTTTACTTTGGTCGTTTGCTACAGCAGGCGTCACGGCAGACCGAAAAGCACGGAAAACAGCTGATTGTTACCGACGGTCACGACGCCCCTGAGCAGGAAGAACAGGCGGTCCAGATGCTCGCCGATCGCAAGTGCGACGCCATCGTGCTGTATACGCGTTACATGAGCGAAAAGACGATCCTGAAGCTGATCAACAGCGTGCAGACGCCGCTGGTGATCATTAACCGTGAAGTGAGCCAGGCGGCGGATCGCTGCGTCTTCTTTGAACAGCAGGACGCAGCCTTCAAAGCGGTGGATTACCTGATAAGCCAGGGCCACCGGGAGATCGCCTGTATCACCGTCCCGATCCACACGCCAACGGGTAAAGCGCGACTGATGGGCTACCGTAAGGCGCTGGAGAAGCACGGTATTCGTCTCGACGAGCGGCGGATTAAATACGGCGATGCAGGCATGACGCGGGGTTACGAGCTGTGCAAGGAGCTGATTGCGGAAAAGACATCGTTCAGCGCCCTGTTTGCCTGTAACGATGATATGGCCCTGGGCGCCTCCAAAGCATTACACCAGGCCGGGCTGAAGATCCCGCAGGATATTTCGCTGTTTGGTTTTGACGATGCCCCCAGCGCAAAGTGGCTGGAGCCTGCCCTGTCGTCGGTGTATCTGCCGATCGACAACATGATCGTCACGGCGATCGACCAGGCGATCCGGCTGGCAAAAAACCAGCCGGTTGAAGCGATCCCGCCGTTCACCGGCACCCTGGTGTTACGCGATTCGGTGACGACGGGGCCCTGGTTTAATCAGACCAGCTCTAACGCCAGCAGCTCCTGAATGGTCTGGCGACGGCGAATCAGCCGCGCCACGCCGTTATCAAACAATACTTCCGGCAGCAGCGGGCGGCTATTGTAGTTGGAAGACATAGACGCCCCGTACGCACCGGTATCATGCAGCACCAGATAATCTCCCGGTTTTACCTCTGGCAGCGAACGGGTTTCGACTTTCCCGCCTTCCTGCTGAGTAAAGACGTCACCGGATTCACACAGCGGGCCGGCAACAACGGTCTCGATGCGCGGGGCGTTAACCAGATCGCGGCCATCGGCGGCAAGTGCGGTGATGTGATGATAGCTGCCGTACATGGACGGGCGCATCAGATCGTTGAAGCCAGCATCAATCAGCACAAAGTGACGGCTTCCCATCTCCTTCACGCTCCGCACCTGCGCCACCAGCACGCCGGCCTCGGCAACCAGGAAACGACCCGGCTCAATCTCCAGCTTCACCGCATGGCCCAGATGGGCGGCGATGCTGTCACGCGCGGCGCTCCACAGGCCGTAATAGTGATCCGTGTCGATCGCCTCTTCCCCTTCGCGGTAAGGAATCGAAAGCCCTCCCCCGGCGGAGATCGCCTCCAGATCCTGACCAAAATCGATAACCTGACGCACCATGGCGCCACAGACCTGCTCAAGATGGCCGTAATCCACGCCGGACCCGATATGCATGTGAATGCCCACCAGCTTGAGGTTGTAGCGTTGTAAAACCTCCAGCGCCGCAGGCATATCGGCATACCAGATCCCGTGCTTGCTGTTTTCGCCCCCGGTGTTGGTTTTCTGACTGTGACCGTGACCAAAGCCCGGGTTGATGCGCAGCCAGACGCGATGGCCAGGAGAGACCTGCCCAAGCTGTTCCAGCATATCCACCGAACCGGCATTGACCGGGATTTGCAGCTCGTGCACGCGCGCCAGCGTGGCGTCGTCAATCAGGTCAGCGGTGAAGACGATCGCGTCGCTGTCGGCTTTCGGATCAAACCCGGCCGCCAGCGCACGTTCGATCTCACCCAGCGATACGGAGTCAACCTTCACGCCCTCCTCGCGCATCAGGCGCAGAATATGAATATTGGAGCAGGCCTTCTGCGCAAAACGCACCACGTCAAACTGATGCAGCGCGGCGATCTTCTCGCGGACAATCTGCGCATCGTAGACCCACACCGGGCAGCCGAATTCGGCAGGCAGGCGCAGCAGGTTATCGGCATTTAAATCGGTCTCGGTCTGGTTGAGTGGGCGTGGCATGGTCGTCTCCGGAAATCTGTTTTTTATCATTACGCCATAGCCTGAAGAGAATAAAAAATATCGTTTTATCGTGAGTCTATGCAAAAATGATATGGACTACGCTCAGCCATCAGGTGCCCTATGCCCGCCGTTAACCTACGCCATATCGAGATTTTTCATGCGGTAATGACCACCGGCAATCTCACTGAAGCCGCGCACATGCTGCACACCTCGCAGCCGACGGTCAGCCGTGAGCTGGCGCGTTTTGAGAAAGTGCTGGGGCTGAAGCTGTTTGAACGCGCCCGCGGCAGGCTGCATCCAACGGTGCAGGGTTTACGCCTGTTTGAGGAGGTTCAGCGCTCCTGGTACGGGCTGGACAGGATCGTGAGCGCGGCAGAGAGCCTGAGGGAGTTCCGCCAGGGCGAGCTGTCCATCGTCTGCCTGCCGGTCTTTTCCCAGTCATTCCTGCCGGTACTGTTACAGCCGTTTCTGGCCCGCTATCCGGAGGTCAGCCTGACCATCGTGCCGCAGGAGTCGCCGCTGCTGGAGGAGTGGCTTTCGGCCCAGCGCCACGATCTGGGTCTGACCGAAACCCTCGTCACGCCAGCGGGAACGGAACGCACGGAGCTACTGTCGCTGGATGAGGTCTGCGTGCTGCCTGCCTGCCATCCGCTTGCCCACAAAGCGGAGCTGACGCCGGCGGATTTTCACGGTGAGAACTATATCAGCCTGTCGCAGACCGACAGCTACCGGCAGCTTCTGGATGGCCTGTTTGCCGAACATCAGGTGAAGCGGCGGATGGTGATGGAAACGCACAGTGCGGCGTCTATTTGCGCGATGGTGCGCGCGGGCGTGGGTATTTCGGTGGTGAACCCGCTCACGGCCATGGACTACGCCAGCAGCGGCGTGGTTCTGCGCCGTTTTAGCGTTTCCGTTCCCTTTACCGTGAGCCTGATCCGCCCGCTGCACCGGCCCGCCTCAGCGCTGGTTGATGCCTTTAGTGAACACCTGATTGCGCACGCGCGTCAGGTGGCGCTTCGCTTACCTGACCTGCAAAAACCACTATGACAGCATGAACTCCACCGCATCCGCGGCATGGATGGCGGCGGTATCGAAGACCGTTATCGGGCTTTGGTCTGCCGGCACCAGCAGGCCAATTTCGGTACAGCCGAAGATAACCCCTTCCGCCCCCTGCTGCGCCAGTTTCTCAATCACGCTGACGTACCATGCGCGCGACGTTTCGCTGAAGGTGCCCAGACACAGCTCATCAAAAATAATCTGGTTAATGCGCGCCCGGTCAGCCTCTTCAGGGATCAGGCTTTCAATCCCGAACTGGCTGTTCAGCCGCCCGCAGTAAAAATCCTGCTCCATGGTGTAGCGCGTCCCCAGCAGCGCCACGCGCGTCATGCCGGCGGCACGTATGGCACGCCCGGTGGCATCCGCGATATGTAAGAACGGCAGCGAACAGCGGTCTTCAATGTGCGACGCCACCTTATGCATGGTGTTGGTACACAGCAGAATACCCTGCGCGCCCGCACGCTCCAGCCCGAGCGCGGCGTCCGCCAGCATCTGCCCGGCTTTGTCCCACTCCCCGCTCGACTGGCAGGCTTCTATTTCATGGAAATCCACGCTGTGCAGCAGCAGGCTGGCCGAATGCAGACCGCCCAGACGCTGTTTGACACCTTCATTAATCAGGCGGTAGTACGGGATCGTTGATTCCCAGCTCATGCCCCCTAACAGACCGATCGTTTTCATCTTTCCTCCTGTGCGTTTCACCCAGTGAAGCAAACTTGTGATCGCCTTTCCAGTTATTTGGCTAAACGTTTCCTTTTCGCCGCGGGTGAGATAAATTAATTGAAACAATGTTTCATTACATAACAGGGCGAAAATATGTTTATTTTCCATAAAGAGACCACGCTTGAGGATCTGGGCAACGGCGTGACGCGTCGTATTCTGGCGCACGACGGCAGGATGATGGCGGTGGAAGTGAATTTCGAGCAAGGCGCGATTGGCCCGATGCATAACCATTCGCATGAGCAGCTCACCTACGTTCTCTCGGGGGAATTTGAGTTCACCATTGGCGAGGAGAAGCATGTGGTGATGGCGGGCGACACCCTCTATAAAGCGCCGCACGTGATGCACGGCTGCGTTTGCCTGAAACCCGGCACCCTGCTGGATACCTTTACGCCGGTTCGCGAAGATTTCCTGAAATAAAAAAAGGCGCTCAGTTGAGCGCCTTTTTTGAAGTTATTCCGTAACCGGCTCAGGAAGTTGTTCCGGCAGCGGGTTGCGGGTGCTCATTGCCTCGCGCAGCAGCACGCTGCCACAGGCGAACAGTCCACCCAGAATACACGCCAGCAGCACGATCAGGGCTTTGCCCGGGCCATCTTTTTTCACCGGCATAGAAGGTGAAAGCTGGTATTTGAACGGCTCCAGGCTCACATCTTCGAAGGAAAGTTTTTGCAGCTGTGCCAGATAGTATTCGCGGTTCTGGAAATCGGCGTTCAGCTCAGAAACATCCTTCAGATTTTTTTCAATCTGCAATTTCTGCGCAATCCCGTCCGCACCGAGGGCGACGGAATAATCCGGATCGTCTTTCACCGCCTGTCCATTGCTGTAGACCGGCTTTTTGATCCCCGCCGCGTTCGCCACTTCCAGCGAGTAGTTCAGGCGTTGCAGGTTGGTATTATGGATATTTGTCAGACGGACCCGATCCAGCTCCAGCTGCTGCTGAACCGTTTTGGTTCTCAGGATCAGCTGATCGCGAATGTTTTGCATGGTCTCCTGCTCGACGATGCGGGAGATGTACTGAATGTAACCATTCAACACTTTCTGCGCGTCCTCTGCCGTTGGGGCAGTGAAGCTTAACGTCCAGGAGAGGTACGGTGCTTTATCGGCATTTTTTTCCTGCGTGTTATCAACGGCTTTCATCTTTTCGGCAATATTGACCACCGCGCGGTGCAGCTCCAGCGGGTCAACCTGAGCGCCATCGAGCTGAGCCATCACGTAAGGTGAGCTCTTCATGTACTCTTCAAGCAGAGACTGGGACTGAAACTTTTTGATAAACAGATTAAACACATCCGCACGGGTAATTTTCACGTCGACATCAAGCACCTGGAGCGCCACCATCATCTGGCGCAGCGAACTCCACTGCGTCTGTTCCGCGGGCGTAATGACCGCTTTACTGGTCCATTTTTGCGGTATCAGAAAGGCGATTGCCAGGCCGACCAGTGCAAATGCAAAGACAATGGTGATGATGCGTTTTTTTGCTGCCAGCAGGACGTCCAGCAGACCCAGAAGATCTATTTCTTTAGCGCTGACCGCCGGGGGAGCATAGTGAGGAAAGTTGAGATCCGTATGTTTTTTGAAATCCATCGCTGACATAACTGTTCTTCTTTTAAGGATGCAGTGAAATTCTGCCTGACTGGTTCCGGTGTAACAAATCATACAAGAATGTAAGAATTATCTGAATGACGAATTGGTACATCTGTAGACCTGCTATCAGATCTGGTAGTTAGCCACGCTGCGTGACTATTCTTATTCCCGCTCCCTTTTTGCTTCGTTATCTCTTCCTCATGGCCGGCGGCAAAGCTTCGTGAAAAGTCAAAAATGCCACCTCCCTCACTATATTGAAACAGCGTTTCGACGCCGATCACATTTCCACCATTAAGCGAATGACGCAGAAACAAATCGCAATAATATAAAATAAAACGATGTTTTAGTATCCAAGAACGCCGGTTCAGCTCTTTTGAAACCAGAAGCGCTTACAGCACAAAGAAAGACAAAAAAGCGTTAAAAAACAAACGTAGATTTCGCCGTTGCCAGACGTTGCACCCTGAATTTCAGCTCTCATGCCGCGCATCGCAGGCCTGGGAAAATGTAACAAAGCAGATTTCGTATTAAACCATTGATTGCCAGGTAGGTATGTATGAATGAAAACAAGCTGCTGGGGCTCGCATGGATATCACCCTACATCATCGGGCTGATACTCTTTACGGCATTCCCCTTCGTCTCATCGTTTTTCCTCAGCTTTACGGATTACGATTTGATGAGTCCGCCGGTGTTTAACGGCATTGAAAACTATCGCTACATGTTTACCGAAGACACGCTCTTCTGGAAATCCATGGGCGTGACCTTTGCCTATGTATTTTTAACCATCCCGTTAAAGCTCGCCTTTGCATTAGGCATTGCCTTTGTCCTGAACTTTAAATTACGCGGCATCGGCTTTTTCCGAACGGCCTACTATATTCCGTCAATCCTCGGCAGTTCCGTCGCCATTGCCGTATTGTGGCGCGCCTTATTTGCCATTGATGGTCTGCTGAACAGCTTTATCGGTGTATTTGGCTTTGATCCGGTGAACTGGCTGGGCGAGCCGTCGCTGGCGCTGATGTCCGTTACCCTGCTACGTGTCTGGCAGTTCGGTTCCGCGATGGTCATCTTCCTGGCCGCGCTGCAAAACGTCCCGCAGTCCCAGTATGAAGCGGCGATGATCGATGGCGCATCGAAATGGCAGATGTTCATGAAGGTGACCGTGCCGCTGATTACGCCGGTGATCTTCTTCAACTTCATCATGCAGACCACGCAGGCGTTCCAGGAATTTACCGGGCCGTACGTGATTACCGGCGGCGGGCCAACCTATTCGACCTATCTGTTCTCGCTCTACATCTACGACACCGCGTTTAAGTATTTCGATATGGGCTATGGCGCGGCGCTGGCGTGGGTCCTGTTCCTGGTGGTGGCTGTCTTCGCCGGTATCGCCTTTAAGTCGTCGAAATACTGGGTGTTCTACTCCGCCGATAAAGGAGGCAAAAATGGCTGATATTCAACAACTCTCCACGGCAAGAAGCGTCGCCGAACGCGAAGTGGCCCGCACGCTGCGCAGAGAGAAAATCAACGCCACCGTTCGCTATGTGATCCTGCTGGCTGTCGGCCTGCTGATGCTTTACCCGCTGGTGTGGATGTTCTCCGCGTCGTTCAAACCGAACCACGAGATCTTCACCACCCTGAGCCTGTGGCCAGCCCACGCCACCTGGGATGGTTTCGTAAACGGCTGGAAAACCGGCACCGAGTACAACTTCGGCCATTACATGCTGAATACCTTTAAGTATGTGATCCCGAAAGTGATCCTGACCATTATCTCCTCCACCATCGTGGCGTACGGCTTTGCCCGCTTCGAGATCCCGTGGAAGAAGTTCTGGTTCGCTACGCTCATCACCACCATGCTGCTGCCCAGCACCGTGCTGCTGATCCCGCAGTACCTGATGTTCCGTGAAATGGGCATGCTCAACAGCTATATGCCGCTGTACCTGCCGCTGGCCTTCGCCACTCAGGGGTTCTTCGTCTTCATGCTGATCCAGTTCCTGCGCGGCGTCCCGCGTGACATGGAAGAGGCGGCGCAGATAGACGGCTGTAACTCCATTCAGGTGCTGTGGTACGTGGTGGTGCCGATCCTGAAACCGGCCATTATCTCCGTCGCCCTGTTCCAGTTCATGTGGTCCATGAACGACTTTATCGGGCCGCTGATTTACGTCTACAGCGTGGATAAATACCCCATCGCACTGGCGCTGAAAATGTCCATCGACGTCACCGAAGGCGCGCCGTGGAACGAAATTCTGGCAATGGCGAGCATCTCCATTCTGCCATCCATCATTGTCTTCTTCCTGGCACAGCGCTACTTCGTACAGGGCGTCACCAGCAGCGGAATTAAAGGTTAAGAGGGAAATACCATGGCTGAAGTTATTTTCAACAAGCTGGAAAAGGTCTACTCCAACGGCTTTAAAGCGGTACACGCTATCGATCTTAAAATTGCTGAAGGGGAATTCATGGTGATCGTCGGCCCATCCGGCTGCGCCAAATCCACGACCCTGCGCATGCTGGCGGGGCTGGAAACCATCAGCGGCGGCGAGGTGCGCATCGGCGACAAGATCGTGAACAACCTCGCGCCGAAAGAGCGCGGTATTGCAATGGTGTTCCAGAACTACGCCCTCTATCCGCACATGACGGTGCGCGAGAATCTGGCCTTTGGTCTCAAGCTGAGCAAACTGCCGAAAGATCAGATTGAGTCTCAGGTGAATGAAGCCGCCAAAATTCTTGAGCTGGAAGAGCTGCTCGACCGCCTGCCGCGCCAGCTTTCCGGCGGCCAGGCGCAGCGCGTGGCGGTAGGCCGTGCGATTGTGAAAAAACCGGATGTGTTCCTGTTCGATGAGCCGCTTTCAAACCTCGACGCCAAACTGCGCGCTTCGATGCGTATCCGTATTTCTGACCTGCACAAGCAGCTGAAGAAGTCAGGAAAACCGGCGACCACCGTTTACGTGACCCACGACCAGACCGAAGCGATGACCATGGGCGACCGCATCTGCGTGATGAAGCTCGGCCATATCATGCAGGTGGACACGCCGGACAACCTCTACCACAAGCCGAAGAACATGTTCGTGGCGGGCTTTATCGGCGCGCCGGAGATGAATATACGCAAAAGCGTGCTGGTCGAAAAAGCGGGCCAGCTGCACATCGCCATTGGCGATGAAACCATGCCGCTGAACGCGGAGAAGCAGGAGAAAGTCGCGGCTTACGCGGGTCAGGAGATCTTCTACGGCGTGCGCCCGGAATTTGTGTCGCTCTCTGATGAGCCCTTCCCGAATGGCGGCTGTAGCGGGGAGATGGTGCGCGTGGAGAACATGGGCCACGAATTCTTTGTGTACCTGAAGGTCGCGGACTACGAACTGACCGCCCGAATCCCGTCCGATGAAGCTAAGCCAATGATTGATAAAGGGCTTCATCGTAAGGTGTATTTCACGTTTGAGATGAACAAGTGTCATATTTTTGACGCAAAAACTGAACAGAACCTCTCTCTCTGATGGAGTGATAAAAATGAAAAAAGTGCTTTTAAGCGCAGCAATCTCCGCGACCCTGGGCCTTACCGCTTTGCCATCAATGGCGCAGAATGTGGATTTACGGATGTCCTGGTGGGGCGGCAATGGCCGTCACCAGGTCACTCTGAAAGCGCTGGAAGAGTTCCATAAGCAGAACCCGGACATCAACGTAAAAGCGGAATACACCGGCTGGGACGGTCACCTCTCCCGTCTGACCACCCAGATTGCGGGCGGCACCGAGCCGGACGTGATGCAGACCAACTGGAACTGGCTGCCGATCTTCTCCAAAACCGGTGACGGCTTCTACGATCTGAACAAGATGAAGGACGTGATCGACCTGTCGCAGTTCGATCCCAAAGAGCTGCAAACCACCACCGTGGACGGCAAGCTGAACGGCATTCCGATCTCGGTGACGGCGCGCGTGTTCTACTTCAATGACGAAACCTGGAAAAAAGCGGGTATTGCGTACCCGAAAACCTGGGACGAGCTGATGGCGGCCGGTAAAACCTTCGAGAGCAAGCTCGGCAAGCAATACTATCCGGTGATCCTGGAGCACCAGGATACGCTGGCGCTGCTGAATTCGTACATGATCCAGAAGTACAACATTCCTGCGGTGGATGAGAAAACCAAAAAGTTCAGCTACACAAAGGAACAGTGGGTGGAGTTTTTCCAGACCTACAAAAAGCTGATCGACAGCCACGTCATGCCGGACACCAAATACTATGCCTCGTTCGGTAAGAGCAACATGTATGAGATGAAGCCGTGGATCCAGGGTGAATGGGGCGGCACCTACATGTGGAACTCCACCATCAACAAATATTCCGACAACCTGAAGCCACCGGCGAAACTGGAGCTGGGCAGCTACCCAATGCTGCCGGGCGCCACCGACGCGGGTCTGTTCTTCAAACCGGCGCAGATGCTGTCGATTGGTAAGACGACCAAAAACCCGGAAGCGGCAGCGAAGCTGATTAACTTCCTGCTCAACAGCAAAGAAGGGGTTGATACGCTGGGTCTTGAGCGCGGCGTGCCGTTGAGCAAAGTGGCGGTGCAGTATCTGACCGAAGACGGCACCATTAAAGAGGACGATCCATCCGTGGCGGGCCTGCGCCTGGCGCAGTCGCTGCCGGCGAAACTCACCGTCTCGCCATACTTTGACGACCCACAGATTGTGGCGCAGTTCGGTACCTCTTTGCAGTATATCGACTACGGGCAGAAAACCGTGGAAGAGACGGCCGCTGACTTCCAGCGTCAGGCGGAGCGTATTTTGAGACGTGCGATGCGGTAAACACAAAGCCGGGTGGCGGCTACGCCTTACCCGGCCTACAGGCTATCGTAGGCCCGGTAAGCGAAGCGCCACCGGGCAATGACATTACACGCCGATATTACGTAGTTTCTCCCCTCTCATCAGCTTGCGTTCAATATGCTCCAGGGTCACGCCTTTGGTTTCCGGAATCAGCCAGAAGGTCACGCCGATAAACGCCACGTTCAGCACCGTATAGAGCCAGAAGGTGCCTGCCGCGCCAATCGCATCCAGCAGCGTCAGGAAGGTCGCGCCAATGATCATGTTCGACACCCAGTTGGTGGTGGTGGAACAGGTGATACCAAAGTCACGGCATTTCAGCGGCTGAATTTCAGAGCACAGGATCCACACCACCGGCGCGGCGCTCATCGCGTAACCGGCGATGCACATCATGGTCATGCCGACGGAGAGCCAGGAGAGGCCGCTGGACGCCGTGCCGTTATCGAACTGCATCAGGCAGTAGCCGAGTATTAAGGTGCCGAGCGCCATCACGCTAAAGCCAATTTTCAGGGCGGGTTTACGTCCGGCCTTATCAACGGTGAACACCGCGATAAAGGTGGCGAACATAAAGGTCAGCCCTACCACCAGCGTGGCGATCATCTGCTGTTCGGTGGTGGTAAAACCGGCCATTTTAAAGATGCGTGGGGCGTAATACATGATGATGTTCATCCCCGTGAACTGCTGCATCGCCTGTAACAGCATGCCGAGGAACACCGCGCGGCGCACGTTGCGGTTTGCCTTAAACAGCGACCAGCCGCCCTGCTTCAGCTTCAGGCTCTCGCGGATTTCGTTCAGCTCTTCACGCGCTTTTTCAGACGTGTCGCGCAGCATGCGCAGCACCTCTTCCGCCTCCACGTGACGCCCTTTTTGCGCCAGCCAGCGCGGGCTGTTCGGCAGGAAAATGACTAACACAATCAGCAGCACCGCAGGCAGCGCCAACACGCCAAGCATTGCCCGCCAGTTGCCGCTGTAGCTGAAGTATGTATCCGACAGGAACGCCAGCACGATACCGAGCGTCACCATCAGCTGGTACATGCTGATCATCTTCCCGCGCACGTTTTCACTCGCCATTTCGGAGAGGTAAAGCGGCGCGGTGTAGGACGCGATACCCACCGCCACGCCCAGCAGCACGCGGGAGAGCAGCAGCACTTCAACGTTGGTTGCAAACGCTGAACCAAGAGAGCCGGCAACAAACAGGATCGCCCCGACCATCAGGCTGTATTTGCGCCCGAGACGGAACGACAGCCAGCCGTTAAAGAGCGCGCCGATGGCCGCGCCGAGCATCATGCTGCTCACCACCCACTCTTGCAGGCGGTTGCTTAACGTAAAGTGGTCGGTAATAAAGGGCAGTGCGCCAGCGATAACGCCGATATCCAGACCAAACAGTAAACCGGCTACGGCGGCCGCAACAGAAACAAACTGGTTCATGCGTCGGGTATCGCGCAGCGCAGCGGGCATAAGGGTAGAGTCATTTACAGATGTCATAGTTTCCTGCCTCAACAGCGAAATTCGTTAAGTGAAATTACGAGATACCGGAAGAAAGTGTCAGGCCGGAACTGGTGAAGATATGGATTATTTCGCTACGACATACCGATCTGTGATGGACATTACAATTTCAAATCAGGGTGGTTTAACCTTATTTTTTATTAATTAGTTAATATTTAAGCAATAAATGTGTGACACCCGTCATTCATTCCTTTTCAGTATGGATTTTTCATCTTTAAGGATATGGATAAAGCCAATTTTGGCGCAAAAAAAACCTCCACCCGAGGGCAGAGGTTCTTTATTCGGGGTGAATTATCGTGCCAGCCAGCCGCCGTCAACGGCAACGGTGTAGCCGTTAATATAATCCGAAGCAGGGGACGCCAGGAACACAACCGGGCCCATCAGATCGCTCGGCAGACCCCAGCGACCCGCTGGAATACGCTCCAGGATTGCCGCGCTGCGCTCTTCATCCGCACGCAGCTGCTGGGTATTGTTGGTGGCCATGTAGCCCGGCGCAATCGCGTTGACGTTGATGTTGTGCTGCGCCCACTCGTTCGCCAGCAGACGGGTCACGCCCATCACGGCACTCTTCGATGCGGTGTAAGACGGCACGCGGATGCCGCCCTGGAAAGAGAGCATGGAGGCAATATTGATGATCTTGCCCCCTTTCCCCTGGGCGATGAAGTGCTTCGCAGCCGCCTGGGACATAAAGAACACGCTCTTGATGTTCAGATTCATCACGTCGTCCCAGTCCGTTTCGCTGAAGTTAATCGCGTCTTCACGACGGATCAGGCCGGCGTTGTTGACCAGAATATCGATATGCCCAAACTCCGCCACCGCGCGATCCAGCAGCTCAGGGATCGCATCGATTTTGCGCAGGTCCGCGGTCAGGCTCAGGAAACGGCGGCCCAGTGCGGTAACGCGCTCGATGGTTTCCGTTGGCTCAACGATGTTAATCCCGACGATATCGCAGCCCGCTTCAGCCAGACCTAACGCCATACCCTGCCCCAGCCCGGTGTCACAACCGGAAACCACAGCCACTTTACCTTGCAGAGAAAATGCATCCAGAATCATGTTTATTCCTTAATCGTTCAGCGCCTGTCAGCAACAGGCAGATATATACTTAACTGCCTGCGACTAGCGCAGATCCTTAACAGCGACGTGGTCCATGTCATCGAAGACCTGGTTTTCACCGACCATACCCCAGATAAAGGTATAGGCTTTCGTTCCCACGCCAGAGTGGATGGACCAGCTCGGCGAAATGACCGCCTGCTCGTTGTGCATAACGATATGGCGCGTCTCCTGCGGCTGTCCCATCATGTGGAACACGCAGGCGTCTTCATCCATGTTGAAATAGAAGTAGACCTCCATGCGGCGCTCGTGGGTATGGCACGGCATGGTGTTCCACAGGTTGCCCGGCGCAAGTTCGGTCAGCCCCATGCTGAGCTGACAGGTTTCCAGCACATCCGGAACAAAGTATTTGTTGATGGTGCGACGGTTGCTGGTGAGGTTATCGCCAAGGGTCACCGGGGCAACATCCGCTGGCGTGACTTTTTTGGTGGGGTAAGTCGTATGAGCCGGGGCGCAGTTGTAGTAAAACTTCGCCGGTTTGCTGCCATCAATGCTGGCGAACACCACTTCTTTCGCCCCTTTGCCGACGTACAGCGCGTCGCGGTGACCAATTTCGTAGCACTGGCCATCAACGGTAATGGTGCCCGGCCCGCCGATGTTAATCACGCCCAGTTCACGGCGTTCGAGGAAGTAGCTCACGCCCAGCTGTTTGCCCACTTCACCGCCCACGGAGACGGTTTTCGCCACCGGCATAATCCCGCCCACAATAATGCGGTCAATATGGCTGTAGAGCATGGTGTACTTGTCGGCTTCGAACACTTGCTCAACTAAAAACTCACTGCGCAGCCCCTGAGTATCCAGCGTTTTAGCGTGCGCACTGTGGATGCTTTGTCTGACGTCCACGTAAACCTCCAGAATTGATCGTGCCCGAAGGCAAAGATAATTAACGAAACAACGTTCCGTTTTCGTGATGAACACATATTATCCCCTGACCACGGGGTTTTCAATTGCATTTAAAACAACGTTTCATTTTTTCTGCTTGTTTATGCCAGAAATGGTGTTTCGATCACGATAAATCTTTAAGACCCTCATTCTGGTTAATGAAACTGAGAAAGTGCGCTGTCAGTCACACATAATGAAACAACGTTTTGATAATTTATCACCTAGTTTTCAACCTACATTACGCGTTCAAAGGAGTGCATTATGGCTAAAGGTATGCGGGTCAAGCTGAGCTATGAGGTCAGCCGCGATCCGGATACAGGCGTGGAAGTCACCCGCCTGACCCCACCGGAAGTAACCTGTCATCGCAACTACTTTTACCAGAAGTGCTTCTTTAACGATGGCAGCCACCTGCTGTTCGCCGGGGAGTTCGACGGTCACTGGAACTATTACCTGTTGGATCTGAAAAACGCCGAAGCGGTACAGTTGACCGAAGGCGCGGGTGATAACACCTTTGGCGGGTTCCTCTCTCCGGACGATAAATCCCTCTACTATGTGAAGAACGATCGCACCCTGCTGGAGGTGGATTTACAGACGCTGGCAGAGCGCGAAGTGTACCGCGTCCCGGAAGAGTGGGTCGGCTACGGCACCTGGGTCGCGAACAGCGACTGCACCAAACTGGTGGGTATTGAGATTGCCAGACGTGACTGGACGCCACTCAACGACTGGAAAATTTTCCACGACTTCTTCCACAAAGGGCCGCACTGCCGCCTGCTGCGCGTTGATCTGAAAACGGGTGAAAGCACCACCATTCATGACGAGAAGATCTGGCTGGGACATCCGATTTATCGCCCGTTCGATGACAATACCGTGGCCTTCTGTCATGAAGGGCCGCACGACCTGGTCGACGCCCGCATGTGGCTGGTGAACGAAGATGGCAGCAACGTGCGGAAAGTGAAAACGCACGCGGAAGGTGAAAGCTGTACACATGAATTTTGGGTGCCGGACGGGTCCGCGCTGATCTACGTTTCTTACCTGAAAGGTCAGCAAGGGCGCACCATCTCCCGCTTCAACCCGGACACCGGCGTGAATGAAGCGGTAATGAATATGCCCGCCTGTTCGCACCTGATGAGCAACGTCGACGGCACCCTGCTGGTTGGCGACGGCTCCGGTACGCCTGTCGATGTGAAAGACACCGGCGGCTACACCATTGATAACGATCCTTATCTGTATGCCTTTGACGTGGCGAAGAAAGCCTGTTACCGCATCGCCCGTCATGACACCTCATGGGCTACGGTGGCGAACAGCCGCCAGGTAACCCACCCGCATCCGTCCTTCACGCCGGACGAAAAAGCGGTGCTGTACAGTTCCGATAAAGACGGCAAACCGGCCCTCTATATCGCGAAACTCCCTGAGCAACCTGAAATGTTGCATGTCTGATTTGAGTTAGTGTTTCTGTAACTGGCCTTGCCCTCCGTTTCGGAGGGCTTTTTTTTGGGTGATTGCGCGACATACGAAACGACGGAGTGGAAGGAAGGTGTAGGCCGGGTAAGCGAAGCGCCACCCGGCAGTTTTAGCGAAGAAGATAAATTATCAGAAGGAGTACGCCACGCCTAAACGGAAACGGGTCTGGCGTTCGTCCGTGTCTTTAACCCCCACGTTGCCCACCTCCACATACGGCGCCCAGTTTTTATCCCATTTGTAGGCCAGCTTGGCGTTATATTCGTTGGAATAATCTTTATTGTTATTTCGGGCCACGCCTTCAGAACTTTTCGCGTAAACATAGTTCAGCTCGGTACGCCAGTCACCTAATACCCAACCGACCCACGCATCGCCACGGTTAACTTTATCATCGTCCTTATTTGAGCTTGACGGGTAGCGGGTATATTCGTAACGGTAACGCGCAGCCACGTAGAAGCCATTGTCGAAGCTATATTGCACATGCAGATTCGGTTTATAAATGGTGCGGCTGTCTGTGCTTTCAATCGTAAACGCAGGGGTCAGGGCGATATTGTCTGTCGCTTTCCAGCGCCAGCTAATCTGATCTTCGTGACCGTTCCCCACTACATCCGCGAATGGCTGATCTGCCTTGTCCCCGCCTGATTTCCACTTCGCCTCGACTGAAAAACCAAAGCCATTATCAAAGCGGTGCGAGACGGCAACACGGTCGGCATTCGAGCCGCTGTCAATATATTCGTGACGCAGATCGACGGTAACGGCGCTAGCCGCAAAAGAGGCACTAATAAGGGAAGCAAGGAGCAGAGATTTCTTAAACATGAAAAAACCCTCAATTAAAATAACGTTTCGTTTTTATGAAACTTGAGTTTATTTTTTATGCATCGTTATTTTAGTGACAAGGATCGAAATTATTTGTTTCATTTTTTTTGGCAAAGATCGACGTGAACCCCATCAACAAAAAAAGGGTATCAACCGTAAATTTCAGGCGTGAGATCACATTAAGCACTTCACAAAGCAAATAATTAACCGCGCAATAATTATTGCGGGCTTCAGAAAGAACGCATAAGTGTTAAAAAAGGATTCTGCGGACACAAAAAAACCTCCCGTGGGAGGTTTTCTGTGCGCAGAGGGAGAAATTACCGTTCGATAGCCAGGGCCACCCCCTGCCCCCCGCCAATACAGAGCGTTGCGATCCCTTTTCGGGCGTTACGCTTTTTCATTTCGTGGACCAGCGACACCAGAATGCGGCAGCCGGAGGCGCCAATGGGATGGCCCAGCGCGATGGCTCCGCCGTTGACGTTGACCCGCAGCGGATCCCATTCCAGCATTTTCCCGACCGAGATCGCCTGTGCAGCAAAAGCTTCGTTGACCTCAATCAGATCCACATCGTTCAGCTCCCAGCCCGCCCGCTCCAGGCAGCGGCGCGTGGCATAGACCGGGGCGATCCCCATTAACGCGGGATCAACGCCCACGCTGGCAAACGCTTTGATCCGCGCCAGCACCGGCAGCGCCAGCTCCTGGGCTTTGCTTTCACTCATCATCATCACCGCCGCCGCACCGTCGTTAATGGATGAGGCGTTGCCTGCCGTTACGGAACCGAGCGTTTCAAAGGCCGGATCGAGTTTTGCCAGCCCTTCTGCGCTGGCATCGGTGCGCGGCTGCTCGTCGGTATCGACGATGAGCGCTTCGCCGTTCTGGCGCTGGGTACTGACCGGGACAATTTCATCGCGAAAACGCCCGGAGTCGATCGCTGCACGCGCTTTTTGCTGTGAGCTGAGGGCATATGCATCCTGAAGCTCGCGGCTGATACCGTATTCCCGCGCCAGGTTTTCCGCCGTTACGCCCATATGGTAGTCGTTGAAGGCGTCCCACAGCCCGTCGTGAACCAGGCTGTCAAGCAGCTGACTGTTCCCGAGCTGCGCGCCGGTCCGGCTGTCGGTCAGGACATGCGGGGCGCGGCTCATATTCTCCTGCCCGCCGGCAATGACCACATCCGCTTCACCACACTGGATGGCCTGCGTTGCAAGATGGAGCGCTTTCAAACCTGAACCACAGACATCGTTGATGGTAATTGCCGAAACGGTATTAGGCAGGCCGCCCTTCAGCGCCGCCTGGCGCGCAGGGTTTTGTCCCGCGCCAGCGGTCAGCACCTGGCCCAGGATCACCTCATCAATTTCATGTGCGGCAACCCCGCTGCGTTCCACCAGCGCTCTTACCACCACGCTGCCAAGATCAACCGCAGAGTGACGCGCAAGCGCTCCCTGAAAACAGCCGATAGCCGTACGTAACGCACCCACTATAACGACATCTTTCATCACGACCTCTGTGCAAAATGACATGACGATAGTAGAGGATTGTTATCAACAATTGACGCAAATGTTTAAAATTAGTGAGTTTAGTCACAGGATTATCGTGCGTCCTGTAAGTACTGGCGCAGCCAGCTTCCGGCGACGCCGGGCGGGGTTCGTTTGTTCCATACCAGATCGATGGCAATCGACCTCGGCCAGCCCGGCACGTTCAGCTGCACCAGCGATTTCGACGCGGCAAATTCGTCGACCAGCGCGCAGGGTAACGCGCACCAGCCAAAGCCCTGTACCGCCATGCTCAGCAGTAACAGGTAATTCGGCGCAGACCAGACCGGCCCGCGCGAAAGGGGCGCTTCCCGTTCAAGATAGGTGCTCAGCCGCAGCTCGCGCCAGCCATGCAGCTCGTCCGCCTGCGTCTCATGTTGCCCTGCCAGAGGATGTCCGGCAGAAACGTAGATGGCCATCCGCGTCTGCATAGGCAGACGGGTCGCGCCAATATCGGTCGGGTAGCTGTCGCGCGCTTCCGTCAGGCCAATTTGCGCCCGCTCCTTTTGCAGCAGATCGATCACGTCCTCCTCTTCTCCAATCAGGCACTCAAATTCCGTGTGCGGAAAACGCTGGTCGAACTGGCTCATCATCTCTTCCAGCACGGCCGGGTTAAGCGTATCGGAGAGAACAAAGGTAAAACGCGCCTCCGTTTGCGCGGTTAACGATACGGCCAGCTCATCCAGGCGCGCGCTGGCGGCGAGTATCGACTGGACATAGCCCAGCACCTGTTCACCCTGGGCGGTTAATACCGGGTGACGCGCCGAGCGATCGAACAGCTCAAAGCCAAGGTCAGCTTCAAGGTTGGCAATGGAGGTGCTGATGGTGGACTGGCTTTTACGCAGCCGCCGTGCCGCAGCAGAAAACGAACCTGCGGCGACAGTTTCAACAAACGCGGTCAGTGCTTCGGGAGAGTAACGCATGATGTATCTACTTTATCGATGGATACCATCTTTTATATATCACCTTAAACGATAAGAATAGGCGGCATCAACGCCCATACTGGCGTCTATATGAGGTAAATATGCAATATCAGGATGCACTCCAACGTAAATTGCCGGAGCGGATCTTCCATGCCGTCTGTTTTGAAGGCATTGCTACGGCGATCCTCGCCCCGACGGCCGCGTGGCTAATGCAGCGCTCGGTGGTTGAAATGGGGGGGCTCACCATTATTCTGGCGACCACGGCAATGCTCTGGAACATTATCTATAACTTTGGCTTCGACCGTTTCTGGCCCGTCCAGCGGGTGAAGCGCACGGCGAAAGTGCGCGCCCTGCATGCCCTGGGTTTTGAATGCGGCTTTATTGTGATTGGCGTAACCATCGTTGCCGCCGTGCTGGGCGTGACGCTGCTCCAGGCTTTTACCCTGGAAATTGGTTTCTTTCTGTTCTTCCTGCCGTACACCATGCTCTACAACTGGGCGTACGACACCCTGCGGGAGAAAATCATCAAGCGCCGCCAGCAACGACGCGCCCTGGCAAGCGAATAACCTTCCGGCCGGAGACCTGCTCCGGCCCACCCCCTGCGAAGCAACGGCGACCTCAACGCATAATTATGGTAAATTGCACTCCTTTTTGTTCGTTTTATAGTTGATACGTTGCTCTAATGTCGAAAATTTGGTCAAAAGAAGAGACTCTCTGGAGTTTCGCCCTCTACGGCACTGCCGTGGGCGCAGGAACCCTGTTCTTGCCCATTCAGCTCGGCTCTGCTGGCGCGATTGTCCTGCTGATCACCGCCCTTGTGGCGTATCCCTTAACCTACTGGCCGCATAAAGCGCTGGCGCAATTTATTCTGTCGTCGAAGACGAAAGGCAACGAAGGGATCACCGGTGCCGTTTCGCATTACTACGGCAAAAAGATCGGCAACCTGATCACCACACTCTATTTTGTGGCCTTCTTTGTGGTAGTTCTGATTTACGCGGTGGCGATAACCAACTCACTCACTGAACAGCTGGCGAAACGGATGACGGTGGATACCGGCATGCGGATGCTGGTGAGCTTTGGCGTAGTGCTGATTTTGAATCTGATCTTCCTGATGGGGCGGCACATCACCATTAAGGTGATGGGTTTCCTTGTCTTTCCGCTGATCGCCTATTTCCTGTTTGTCTCGCTGTATCTGACGGGCAGCTGGCAGCCGTCGCTGCTGACCAGCCAGATGGCCTTCGACCAGCATACGCTGCACCAGGTGTGGATTTCGATCCCGGTGATGGTTTTCGCTTTTAGCCATACTCCGATCATCTCGACCTTCGCCGTAGACCGTCGCGAGAAATACGGTGAAGAGGCGATGGGTAAATGCAAAAAAATCATGAAAGTGGCGTACCTGATCATCTGCCTCAGCGTGCTGTTCTTTGTGTTCAGCTGCCTGCTTTCGATTCCACCGTCGTATATCGTGGCGGCAAAAGAGGAAGGGGTGACGATCCTGTCCGCGCTGTCGATGATGCCATCGTCCCCGGCATGGCTGGGCATTTCCGGCATTATCGTGGCGATTATTGCGATGTCGAAATCGTTCCTCGGCACCTATTTTGGCGTGATTGAAGGGGCAACGGAAATTGTGAAATCGTCGCTGAATCAGGTGGGTGTGAAGAAAAGCCGCGCCTTTAACCGCGCGATTTCGATTCTCGGCGTGTCGCTGATTACCTTTGCGGTCTGCTGCATCAACCCGAATGCGATCTCAATGATTTATGCCATCAGCGGTCCGCTTATCGCCATGATCCTGTTCATCATGCCGACGCTGTCGACGTACCTGATCCCGTCATTAAAACCGTACCGCTCCATCGGTAACCTGCTGACGCTGATTGTGGGTGTGCTGTGTGTGTCGGTGATGTTTGTGGGTTGAGTATGCTGCCCGGCGCAATGCCGGGCATCTGTTTTACGCCCGAATATCGTCATACTCCCGCGTATTATCAAACTCATGCTTCGCAAATGGACACAGCGGGATAATTTTACGATTCTCACCGCGCATCTTCTCTACCACCTTCGCCACCAGCTGTTTACCCACACCCTGCCCTTTCAGGCTCGGATCCACATCGGTGTGCTCAATGATGCTCAGATGCTCGCCGGTCGGGACAAAGACGATCTCCGCTACCTGATTGCCTTCGGCGTCGTTGACGTAAAACTTGTTATGGCCTTCAAGAATTTCCATGGTTCCTCGCTTATTTTTGGCGGTACTTCAGCGCACCGCTCGGGCAGGTATCAATTACGCGCATAACCGTTTCTGCATCTACTTCATCCGGCGCGATCCATGGTTTACGCTTCAGATCGAACAGCTTCGCGCTGCCGCGCACGCAGTTGCCCGAGTGTTTGCAGATCCCGGTGTTGAAGTAGACATCGATTTTCTCACCGGTATAGGCCCGGTACCCCGCATCCAGTAGCTCCTGATCCATGACATTGCCTCTGTAATTATTGTGGTGACAAAAGAAGCATACCCTCACCCGATCCGCCTGACCACGTCAAAAACGAGGTTTAGCCACACTCTTTTCAGCGCATGACTTCTTCACGTTCATAGGATTATTCCGAATACAAGAACACCCGTTGCGAAGATATATTTTTGCGCTGTGTCAATTCTTGTAATAATTCACGCCACGTTCACATTAGGATTATTAGCTAAGCGCAATCTTAACCTCCGGATTTATTTTCATCTAACTGATGGATTTCCCATCCGTTTTTAAAACTCGTAACGAAGCGGTATTTCTTCACTCCCTGCAAAATTACCGCAAAACAACCCAGACAAGAAATTTGACTCTTCTCACATAACGACTAATGTTAATTTCTGAACGACAACTGATACGAATTACTTATCGTATCTCCTGACATAAACGCAACATGAGGGTTGATATATGGCAGAGCAACATCGTGGTGGTTCCGGTAATTTCGCTGAAGACCGTGAAAAGGCATCAGAAGCTGGACGTAAAGGCGGCCAGCACAGCGGCGGTAATTTCAAAAACGATCCGCAACGCGCATCTGAAGCGGGTAAGAAAGGGGGACAGAGCAGTCACGGCGGAGGCCGTAAATCTGATAACTCCTGATCTTATTTAAAGCTCTTATAAATATACCGAGAGCATGCTGCGGGCCCGTCGGCTCGCAGTACCTTCCCTTTATTTCACTGGAGCGAAAATATGAATATGAAAACTGTTGAAGATGTATTTATTCACCTGTTATCCGACACCTACAGCGCTGAGAAGCAGCTGACCCGCGCGCTAAGCAAATTAGCTCGCGCCGCATCCAGCGAGAAGCTGAGTGCCGCGTTCACGGCTCACCTCGAAGAGACGCAGGGACAGATCGAACGTATCGATCAGATTATTGAGCAGGAATCCGGCCTCAAACTGAAGCGCATGAAATGCGTTGCGATGGAAGGCTTAATTGAAGAAGCCAACGAAGTTATTGAGAGCACTGAGAAAAATGAAGTGCGTGACGCTGCATTAATTGCCGCAGCTCAGAAAGTTGAACATTACGAAATTGCCAGCTACGGCACCCTGGCCACCCTGGCTGAACAATTAGGCTATAAAAAAGCCGTTAAACTTCTTGCCGAAACGCTGGAAGAAGAAAAAGAAACCGATCTCAAATTAACCGATCTGGCTGTCGGTAATATTAATCAAAAAGCCCAGAAAGGATAATTAATATCTGATGAGCATCAGCACCAAAAATTAACCAGAAAATAAATCACAGGAGTTAATTATGAATCATGTAGAACACTACCATGATTGGCTACGCGATGCCCATGCGATGGAAAAGCAAGCCGAATCCATGCTGGAATCAATGGCCAGCCGTATTGATAATTATCCCGACTTACGTGCACGAATTGAACAACACGTTAATGAAACTAAACACCAAATTACCGTGCTGGAAGAAATTCTCGACCGCAATGATATTTCCCGTTCAGTCATAAAAGATTCCATGAGTAAAATGGCGGCGCTCGGCCAGTCCATTGGCGGCATGTTCCCTTCCGACGAAATTGTTAAAGGCTCTATCAGCGGCTACGTTTTTGAGCAGTTTGAAATTGCCTGCTACACCTCTCTGCTGGCTGCGGCCAAACAAGCGGGCGATACCGCCTCCATTCCAGCCCTTGAATCCATTCTGGAAGAAGAGCGCCAGATGGCAGACTGGCTGCTCCAGCATATTCCACAGACGACGGAACAGTTCCTGCTGCGCTCCGACGCGGATGGCGTTGAAGCTAAAAAATAACAAAAGAGGGAGAATGTATGTTTCGACACGTAAAACAGCTGCAATACACGGTACGCGTAGCCGAACCGAATCCGGGCCTGGCCAATCTTCTGCTTGAGCAGTTTGGCGGGCCACAGGGCGAACTTGCCGCGGCATGTCGTTACTTTACGCAAGGATTGAGCGACGACGATCCCGGTCGTAAAGATATGCTGATGGATATCGCGACCGAGGAGTTAAGTCACCTGGAAATTATCGGCACCCTGGTGGGTATGCTGAATAAGGGTGCGAAAGGCGAACTGGCGGAAGGCGTTGAAAATGAAGCGGAACTGTACCGCTCCATGACCGAGAACGGCAACGACAGTCATATCACCTCGCTGCTCTACGGCGGCGGTACTCCGCTTACTAACTCCGCAGGCGTACCGTGGACGGCGGCGTACGTGGATACCATTGGCGAACCGACCGCGGATCTGCGCTCTAACATAGCGGCCGAGGCGCGCGCCAAAATTATCTACGAACGGCTTATTAACGTAACGGACGATCCGGGTGTTAAAGATGCGCTGGCGTTTTTAATGACGCGTGAGGCAGCACACCAGCTCTCGTTTGAGAAGGCGCTCCAGTCGATCCGTAACAATTTCCCACCGGGTAAATTGCCGCCAATCGAAGAGTACACCAACAAGTACTACAATATGTCTGAGGGGGGAGAAGTTCGCGGCAGCTGGAACAGCGATAAGCACTTCGACTACGTGGAATCTCCTCAGCCAGCGGTCGATGGCGGTGACGGCGGCGCAAGCGTAACGCTCACTACAGAGCAGGAAACGCTGGTCAAAGCGATGTGCGCACGCACGAAATCCGACCCCAATGCCGATCCGCTTACCGGTGCCGAGCTTGGTGCAGGTAAGAAAAAACCGTAACCGGTTTTGCCAGGCAGCCTAAGGCTGTCTGGCAATGCCTTGTGCGCTATCAGTTCCAGAGGTACGGAGCATGTTCGAGCTTGATGCGTTTCATCTGGCCAGGATACAGTTCGCCTTTACCGTCTCTTTTCATATTCTCTTCCCGGCGATCACCATCGGGCTTGCGAGCTATCTGGTGGTTCTCGAAGGCATGTGGCTTCGCACCAAAAATGATGTCTGGCGCTCGCTATACCATTTCTGGCTGAAAATTTTCGCCGTTAACTTTGGTATGGGCGTGGTTTCCGGGCTGGTGATGGCTTACCAGTTTGGGACTAACTGGAGCGGTTTTTCCCAGTTCGCAGGCAGCATAACCGGCCCTCTGCTCACCTATGAAGTGTTAACTGCCTTCTTCCTGGAAGCTGGTTTCTTAGGCGTGATGCTGTTCGGCTGGAACAAGGTCGGCCCCGGCCTGCACTTCTTTGCCACCTGCATGGTGGCGCTGGGCACGCTGATGTCCACCTTCTGGATCCTCGCCTCCAACAGCTGGATGCACACCCCGCAGGGCTTCAGTATTCAGAACGGTCAGGTCATTCCCGAAGACTGGCTGGCCATTATCTTTAACCCCTCATTCCCTTACCGCCTGATCCATATGTCCATCGCCGCCTTCCTGTGCAGCGCCTTGTTTGTGGGCGCATCCGGGGCATGGCATCTGCTGCGCGGTAACGATACGCCCGCTATTCGCACAATGTTCTCCATGGCCATGTGGATGGCGCTGCTGGTCGCGCCCATTCAGGCCGTGGTTGGGGATATGCACGGCCTGAATACGCTTGAGCACCAGCCTGCCAAAATCGCCGCGATTGAAGGCCACTGGGAAAACCCGCCCGGCGAGGCCACCCCGCTGCTGCTGTTTGGCGTACCGGATATGGAAGAGGAGCGCACCAAATACGGGCTTGAAATTCCCGCGCTCGGCAGCCTGATCCTGACGCACAGCCTGGATAAACAGGTCCCGGCGCTGAAGGATTTCCCGAAAGAGGACCGCCCTAACTCGCTCATCGTCTTCTGGTCCTTCCGCATTATGGTCGGCATGGGGCTGCTGATGATTACCCTTGGCGTGCTGAGCGTCTGGCTGCGCTATCGCCGTCGACTCTATCACTCGCGGCCATTCCACTGGTTTGCCCTCTGTATGGGGCCTGCCGGACTGCTCGCGCTGCTCGCCGGGTGGGTCACCACCGAAGTGGGCCGCCAGCCGTGGGTCGTTTACGGCTATCTGCGCACGATAGATGCGGTGTCTCTGCACAGCACGTTGCAGATGAGCATCAGCCTGCTGGCCTTTATCGTGGTCTACTGTTCGGTGTTTGGCGTGGGTTATGTGTATCTCGCCCGGTTGATTAAGAAAGGTCCGCAGCCTGTGGGCACGCTAACGTCTAATACGTCGGGCACCCCTGCCCGTCCGCTGTCCGCCGCCGAGTCCGTTCCGGAAGAGGAGAAGATCTGATGGGCGTCGATATTCCGGTCATCTGGTTTGCCATTATTGTCTTCGCCACGCTGATGTACATCATCATGGACGGTTTCGATCTCGGTATCGGCATGCTGTTCAGCTTTGTGGGCGATGCCAAAGAGCGCGACGTGATGGTGAACAGCGTCGCCCCGGTCTGGGACGGAAATGAAACCTGGCTGGTTCTCGGCGGTGCAGGGTTGTTCGGCGCGTTTCCGCTGGCCTACGCAGTGATTATCGATGCCCTGACCATCCCGCTGACGGCCATGCTGATCGGGCTTATTTTCCGCGGGGTGGCGTTTGAGTTTCGCTTTAAGGCGACCCCTTCACACCGCAAATTCTGGGACTACTCCTTTGCCGGCGGTTCCCTGCTGGCAACCTTCAGCCAGGGGATCGTGGTTGGCGCGATGATCAACGGCTTTGACGTGGAAGGGCGTCGCTTTGTGGGCTCCTCGCTGGACTGGTTCACCCCGTTTAATCTGTTCTGCGGGCTGGGCTTAATTGTCGCCTATACCCTGCTGGCTACCACGTGGCTGATCATGAAAAGTGAAGGCGCGCTGCAAAACCGGATGCGCGAGCTGACCCGCCACGTGCTGCTGGCGCTGATTGCCGTTATTGCGGTGGTAAGTATCTGGACCCCGCTCGGCTGGCAGTTTGTCGCCGAGCGCTGGTTTACTCTGCCTAACTTCTTCTGGTTCCTGCCAGTTCCGGTTCTGGTCGCGGTATTCAGCCTGTGGATCTGGCGGCTGACGCGCAATCCTGACAGCCATGCCCGTCCGTTCCTGTTAACGCTGGGCCTGATCTTCCTCGGCTTTAGCGGCCTGGGCATCAGCCTGTGGCCACACATTATTCCGCCGCACATCACCCTGTGGGAAGCCGCCGCGCCGCCTGCCAGCCAGCTGTTTATGCTGATTGGTACGCTGTTAATCATCCCGGTGATCCTGGTTTATACCGCCTGGAGCTATTACGTCTTCCGGGGCAAAGTGTCTGATACCGAAGGTTATCATTAAGGATTGCTATGGCAGGCTGGCATACACGCGCCATTATCTACCAGATTGATACCGCCCTGTTTTACGATCTTAACGGCGATGGCTGTGGCGACATCGCCGGAATCACCGCGAAGCTGCGCTACATCCGTCGGATGGGCGCGACGGTTATCTGGATCACCCCGTTTTACCTCACGCCTTTTCTCGATGAAGGCTATGACGTGAGCGACCATTTGCAGGTCGATCCCCGCTTCGGCAAGCTCAACGATATCATCGCCTTTATTGAACAGGCGCGGGAGCTGGGGATGCAGGTCATTATTGAGCTGCTGATCCAGCATACCTCGGATGCGCATCCCTGGTTTCAACAGGCCCGCCGCAACCCCCAGTCACCCTACCGTGACTATTACCTGTGGTCCGACACGGACGACGACGATACGCCGCCGATGTTCCCCGGCGTGGAGAAGAGCATCTGGACATGGGACGACGAGGCGGGGCAATACTACCGGCATATGTTTTATCACCACGAGCCGGATCTCAATCTCGCCTCCCCTGCGGTGCTAAAGGAGATTGAGAACATCATCATCTTCTGGCTAAAGCTCGGGGTGTCGGGCTTTCGCCTGGATGCGGCATCGCACCTGACAAAACAGGCCGGACGTGGGGATGAAAAACGCGGCCTGTGGATCCTGGAGCATTTGCGCCGTCTTATTGAGCAGCGTAACCCGGACGCGATCCTGCTCGGCGAAGTCGACGTGGAGGTGGAGGCCTACAAAGATTATTTTGGTCAGAACGACCGGCTCAACCTGGTGCTGAATTTCTGGCTCAATAAGTACTTTTACGTCAGCCTGGCAGAGAAGAGCGCACGACCGCTGCGCAACGCGGTGAAGAAGATGATTGTGCCGCCGGACTCCTGCTGCTTCGCCAACTGGCTGCGCAATCATGATGAGCTGGATCTGGAAGGGATAGGTAAAAAAGCGAAGCAAACCGTCATCGATACCTTTGCCCCTGACGAAGAGATGAGTGTGTATCAGCGAGGTATCCGCCGCCGTCTGGCGCCGATGCTTAATGGCGATCGAAAGCGGCTGGCCTTTTGCCATGCGGTCTTGTTTTCGCTACCGGGCGTACCGGTCATGCGCTACGGGGATGAGATTGGTATGGGGGATGATTTGGATCTTGAGGAGCGTTACGCCGTACGCACCCCGATGCAGTGGGCCGGATCGCAAGGCGGCGGTTTCTCAGATGCCGACCCGGAAACTTTTGTCGCCCCGATGATTGACCACGGCCCGTACCGCTATCAAAAAATCAACGTGGCGGATTCGCTGTTGCACCGCAACTCACTCCTGCACTGCATTATCGATATCGCCAATACGCGCTCGGAGTTCCCTGAGATCGGCGTCGCGCCGTTTCGTCTTATTAATATCGACAGCGATGCGGTACTGGGGATCTATTACGAAACCGACACGCGCAGCATTCTGACCTTCGTTAACTTCAGCGATAAGCCCGTTAATTTTACCGCCAGAGGGATCCGGCATGCGACCTGGACCGCCTGCCTGGCGGACAAACGTTACGACGACGCGCTGGTGTGCGGCAAAACCGTCGCGCTTAACCTCAGCGGCTATGGCTACCGCTGGTTCTGGACCGATCGTACCGCACTGCGCTGATTATCGTCTCCGCGAGAGCAGCAGACGGGCCACGATCGCGCCCGTGACGGCAAGGGAGCCGAGCAGCACTTTCCCCGGCATGCCGGAGGTGACGCTGATAGCGCGCTCTTTTGCTTCGTCGGTGAAGTGCCCGTGGATTTTATGCAGGTCGTTAACCGGCTGATCCAGATAGTCCTGACGGTCATCCGCATTTAACGTATCGGTCATCTGCCCTTCCCAGGCCTTTTTAACCATCAGCCGATCCAGAAAGCCGGGGAAAAGAAATTGCCCGACAATCGACTGGACGGTGCTGCTGCCCACCCACAGTTCCCGCACCGGTTTCTGCGCCACCTTAAAAATAGCGCTGGCAGCTACTTCCGGCTGAAAAACGGGAGGAACCGGGCGCATCGCCCAGGCAAATTTATTCCTCGCCCACTCGAACTGCGGCGTATTGAGGCCCGGCATCTGTACCATTGCGATCTGCACCCGGCTGTTTTCATGCATCAGTTCGGTGCGCACAGCATCGGTAAATCCGCGGATTGCGGCTTTCGCCCCGCAGTAGGCTGACTGCAAGGGAATGGAACGGTAGGCCAGCGCGGAGCCAACCTGAATAATCGTTCCGCGATCGCGTGGGGTCATTAACTCCAGCGCGGCGCGGGTGCCGTTAACATAGCCCAGATAGGTCACCTCGGTGACGCGGCGAAACTCCTCCGGGGACATGGTGCGAAACGGCGCCAGCATCCCGCCCATGGCGTTATTCACCCACACATCGATGGCCCCAAGCCGGTATTCAATCTCGTTAGCAGCATCGGTCACCGCCTTGCTGTCCGCCACGTCGGCCTGAACGGCGCAGGCGTTGATCCCGAAACGGCGCAACTCCTCTTCTGTGGAGCGCAGGCTCTGCTCGTCGCGGGCAATGATGCCCACATCGTAGCCCGCCTTGGCAAAGTGCAGCGCCGTGGCTTTCCCCACGCCCGCCGTACCGCCGGTAATAACGATCACAGCCATAGCCTTCCCCTTGTTTCAGACGTTATCCCAGCCGGAGAGTATTTCGATCAGTTCAGACAGGGAATAACGCACCGCTTTATCCACCACATCCTGACATTCACCGGAAAACAGCACGGTGCGGGTTTCGGTCTGTCCGCAAATATTCCAGCCGAAGCAGACCGTACCGGCTGCGGTGCCATCGTCTCCGCCTTCCGGTCCCGCATAGCCGCTGATGGCAAGGCCAATATCCGCCTCGGCAATTTCGCGAATTTTAGCGGCCATCTCGGTCACCGTTTGTTCACTGACGGCGGTGAAGCGCTCAATGGTTTCGTGCCGCACGCCGAGGATCCTCTCCTTCGCCGCATCGCTGAACACCACCATGCCAACGTCATAAAATTCCGCCGTGTTCTCTTCGGCACAAAGCGCAACCGCGAGATTGCCGCCGGTACAGGACTCTGCGGTGGTTAACCGCAAACCTCTGTCCGTAAGCTGAGTGGCGAGCTTTTTCGTCAGCTCGCTGATGGTGCTGTTGCTGTCGTGAATAAGGTTGCTCATCGCATTGCCCCTTAATTTTCGTCAGGAATAATAGAAATATGACCATTACGCTCAAGAATAGCGTATTTAATCTCCTTCAATTCTGTAATACCGTGATTCTGGCGGGCTGATACCAATATATCATCACAGGATACATCGACCTTTTTCAGTTTATCGGCAAGGGGAACACCGTTCTCCACCAATATCACCGGCGTGCCATCAAGAATATTCTCGACAGTGGAAAAATATTTTTTCAGCAGGCCAAAAATAATATCCACAACCACCAGCGTCGTTATTGTAATCATCGCGCCGGTGACGGAGAAATCTTCGCCAAGCAGCGCCTGTTGTGTCGCCTCACTGATAATTAAGAGCAAAATAAGGTCAAAACTGGTCATTTGTAGCAGAGCGCGTCGCCCGGCAACTTTAAACACAATGACCAGAAACAGGTAAATTGCCAGGGCACGAAAAACCATGTCCATATTCGACTCCTAGGGGTAAATAAACTGCCAGAAATGGATATCTGGCTCGTTGTTTACGCGGATGCTGTTTGTCCACTTCCCTGCTTTTGACGGCGTGATAAATAACAAAACGGTAAATTTATCGGTCTGTTGTAAACGATCGTAGACGAGAAACAGGGTATTCCCCCGGCTGTACATGCTGTCCGGCTGTGGCCAGACGCTGCCGGGCTCATATGCGTCGCTGCTTTCGCTGGTCATGCTGAGGGTATATTTCCCCTCAGACGTCACCGGAAACGTCACCGCCATCCGCGATTCGGTCTGGCGGCGACCGAAGCGCTCATAGTTCAGGGTCAGAGATTTTGCATCGTTTGTTTTCTCCACGTCGCTGACCACACCGCTTGAAAACAGCCCGGCAATTGCCGCCACGATAATAGCTAACAGCACAATAAAACCCACCTGGCGAAATGCATACTCAAACGTCAGTAAACGGCTACTCTCTTTTATCCCAGGCACTTTTTCATTTTTTGGTTCCATGGCTGTGGTCACCGTTTCGCTTAATTGCCGAAATTTATGATTTTCCTGTGCAAATGCTTTTAAGACTTATCACATTTGCCACATAAAGGAATAGCAACAATACTTAATAAGTCAAGACATCCAAAATGAAGGATATCAGATGAAATTATCAGTGATTTCAGCCTTGTTTATATTAATTATCCCTACTGCATGGGCAGATAATAACGGCGGGTTACAAAAGGGTGACGCGCCGCCACCGCCGCATGCGCTGGATAGCGGTTATCGTGGTACCGATGATGCGCGCATTATGACCATTACTCAGGCGAAAGAGATGCATGATGGTGCCTCTATTTCATTGCGCGGTAATCTTATTGATGGCAATGGCGATAAATACGTATTCCAGGATAAAACCGGGAAAATCGACGTTATTATCCCGAAAGCCGTATTTGACGACAGAACCGTGGAACCTGACAACATGATCAGTATTAGCGGCTCGCTCGATAAAAAATCATCCCCACCCGTAGTGCGGGTCAGCCACTTGCAAAAATAATTCAGCGAAGCGTTAACGCTGTAACTATCCATCAAATCTCACCCCTAACAAGGAGTTAGCTATGAGTGATAATGAACAACGTACGAACGCTTACCCAACGCCACCTTTCCCGGAGCAGCCTCAGACGCCACCGGGCCTGGCCTCAGAGATGGAACCCGTACCCGACCACGGCGAGAAGAGCTACAAAGGGCATGGTCGTCTTGCCGGTAAGAAGGCGCTAATTACCGGGGGCGATTCCGGCATAGGACGCGCGGTAGCCATTGCCTATGCCCGCGAAGGGGCAGATGTCGCGATTAACTATTTGCCGGAAGAGGAAGAAGACGCAGCGGAAGTCATCGCCCTGATTAAAGCGGAAGGACGGAATGCCGTCGCGCTTCCGGGCGATGTGCGGGACGAAACTTTTTGTCAGAGCCTTGTGGAGCAGGCCGTCTCAAAACTGGGCGGGCTGGATATCCTGGTGAATAACGCAGGCCGCCAGCAGTACCGTGAGTCGCTGGAAGAACTGACCACGGAAGATTTTGACGCGACCTTTAAGACCAACGTCTATGCGCCTTTCTGGATCACAAAGGCGGCGTTGCGCCACATGAAAGCCCCCGCCTCCATCATTAACACCTCATCTGTACAGGCGGTGAAACCGAGCGCCGTACTGCTTGACTATGCGCAGACCAAAGCCTGTCTCGCGGTGTTCACCAAAGCGCTGGCGAAACAGCTGGGACCGAAAGGGATACGCGTGAATGCGGTAGCGCCGGGACCTTACTGGACCGTGCTTCAGCCCAGCGGTGGGCAGCCACAGGAGAAAGTGAAACACTTTGGCGAGAGTACCCCTCTGGGACGCCCGGGACAGCCCGTGGAGATCGCACCGCTGTATGTCACCCTGGCCTCGGATGAGTGTTCATACACCTCCGGGCAGGTGTGGTGTTCAGACGGCGGGGATGGCGTCATCTAGCGCTCAAGGCTCGCAGAGTGTAGGCCGGGTAAGGCGAAGCTGCCACCCGGCAAATTGTTGCAGGCGAAAGCTAAAGGGCTGCGAAAGCAGCCTTTATTACGTTTAAGGGGTGACGACAGGAAACCAGAAGCTGAAGCTCTCCATGCAGCGCAGCATTTCGTTTACCTTCGCGGCATTGCCGACGATCGTCACCTCTCCTGCCTGTTGCGCCTTTTTCAACGTGGTCTCTTTGAGGATGATTTTATTCAGCGTTTCGCGGCTGAGCGTGATGGTTGCATCCGGATCTTGTGCCTGAGCGTTGGCGCTATGGTTCAGCACGCCATTCTCCAGCTCCAGCTTGTACCTGCCGCCCTCGCGGCCCAGATCAACGTTAAAAATCCCTCTGGCATTCGCGGCTCTGACGCCGTTAAGGTGAACGCCGAAGTAGTCAAAAATCATCTCAGTCGACATGGCACGGACCGCATCCGGGCTGGCGGTATTGGGCGTCGGCATCCTCTTCACGCCGTTACGCAACGCCTGCGCACCGGTGAGGTAGGCGTTACGCCAGGGTCCTGACTCAGCCTGGTATCCCAGCTGTTCAAACGCGTCCGCTTCCAGTTCGCGCGCCGCCTTATTATTGGGATCGGCAAAAACGACTTTATTCATCACCTGCGCCACCCAGCGGTAATTTCCCCGGGCATAATCAACCCGGGCTTTTTCAAGGATCGCGCGGGCTCCGCCCATGTAATCGACATATTTTTTCGCCGCCTCGACCGGAGGCAGTTCATTGAGCGTCGCCGGATTGCCGTCGAACCAGCCAAGATAGTAGACATAGGTGGCTTTGACATTGTTGCTTACCGAGCCGTAATAGCCACGGCCTGCCCAGGATTTCGCCAGCCCGTAAGGCAGGGCGAAATTAGCGGCTATCTCATCCCTCGTCAGCCCTTTATTCGCCAGCCTCAGCGTCTGGTCATTGATATAGCGGTAGATATCACGCTGGCTTTTCATCAGCTTCACCACTTTCTTATTACCCCATGTAGGCCAGTGGTGCTGCGCGATAATAATTTCCGCTTTATCCCCCCAACGATCGAGGGCGTTATTGATGTATTTTGACCATGCCAGCGGATCGTGTATCTTCGCCCCGCGCAGCGAGTAAGTATTGTGCAGGGTGTGAGTGACGTTCTCTGCTGCTTCAATCAGCTTTTTCTCTTCCACATACCAGAGCATTTCAGACGGCGCTTCCGACCCCGGCGCCAGCATAAAATCATAGGTGAGACCGTCGATGATCTCTTTCTGCCCGTCTTCGGTAATGGCGTGAGTGGACGCGATAAGCGTGACCGTCCCGGCTGAGGTGGTCGTCCCCAGACCCGCCCCTACCTGACCTTTTACATTGGCCTTTAACAGGTTTCCGTAGATATAACTGGCACGGCGGCTCATGGCATTTCCGGCCATGATATTTTCCGATACCGCCTCTTCCATAAAACCTGCTGGAGCATAGACTTTCACTTTGCCGGTTATCACTCCCGCTTCATCGACTACGCCACGCACGCCGCCATAATGATCGACATGACTATGGGTATAAATAACGGCAACAACCGGGCGTTTGCCACGATGTTGAACGTAAAGATCCATGCCCGCTTTGGCCGTTGGATCGATAACCGTGATCCCCTCTTTGCCCTCTATAATCGTCATATTCGACAGATCGAGGTTACGGATCTGGTAGACGCCTTCCGTGACCTCAAACAGACCGCCAATAGTATTCAGCTGCGCCTGACGCCACAGGCTCGGGTTGACGGTATCCGGCGCTTTTTGCCCTTCTTTGATAAAAGCGTATTTCTGGGGGTTCCAGATAACGGCGCCTTTTTCGCCTTTAATCACCGCGGGTGGCAGCGGGGCAATAAAGCCTTTGTGCGCATTTCGGAAATCCGTCTTATCGAAGAAGGGCAGTTGACCATAAAGTGCATCATTCATCTCTTTCGTATGGACAGTGGCTCCCTTCCCTTCCTTTTGTGCCAGGACAGGCAATGAGGTCAACGACACTAATAGCAGACCAGCAACGGCTATCGCACTAACGAGAGTTTTAAATTTCATACTTCCTCGAGGAGTTATATTCACGCTGGCGGTACATGGGGGGAAAGGAGGCTATCACCAGGCTTATCTTTAACCTATGGAAATAACGTTTATAAATAAATTAGTTTATTCTTTCGTCACTGCGTCCTTAAGGGATAATGCTGAGTCCAGTTATTTCCCCGGAGTGATTCGATGAAGAGCCTGCCGTTCTTTTTCGCTGTATTAACCCTCAGCACATTAACAGCCTGTAGTTCTCCCCAACCAGACAATGTTGAAAAAATTAATCATCTGCAAATTCCACTGGTGTTGCCGGGGGAAAAACCGCCGCAGGCACAGATATCGCATATCGCGTCTCTTTATCAGGAAAATAAACAGCAGATCGAGACCTTAACGCGCAGCGTAAAATCACAGTATCTACAGGACACCACCGCAAAAGAAATTTTTGTTGCGGACAGTGACGTTCAACGCGTCTATGCCTCGCTGACCAAACTGGAACAGTTAGATATGGTTAATCAGCAATACCTGAAAGATAATAATGTCATGGGCCTGCAAAATATTCATATCATTCTTGAACCGTTATTCACCAGCTGAAAATAAAAAACCCGGCAACATAAGCAGCCGGGTTTTTATTAATGGGCATATCACGGGCATCAGTCGTACTGACCAAAGCGATAGCTAAGCCCTGCGGTGACGGAACTCAGGTCGCTGCTCACGCCGATCTGGTTAACATTGCCCACGTTGCTTACCCACTGATATTCCAGGCGGCCCGCCCAGTTTTTATTGAAAGCGTATTCAGTACCCACGGCTGCAAGCGGGCGCACACCGGTTTCAAAACGATTGTGACCACTTACATCGGATTCAGCGCGATAGCCCATTGCGCCGGCACGGCCGTAAATATCCCAGTCACTGGTCAGGGCATAACTGGCCTTCAGAGACATTTGCAGGCCCTGCGTCTTCATTTGCGCCCCGGCGCCATGCTGACCTTTAATCTGCATGTTACCTAAATAATCATAACCACCTTCTACCGCAAGCCATGGGGTAATCTGATAACCCGTATAAACACCCCCGCCGACATTATCATGGTTAAAATCGAAGTGATCGGAATACGTGTTCTCAAACGCTTTTGAACCCATATTGGTATCAAAATAGTGAGACCAACCGAATTTAGCCCCGCTATACCAGGTGCCCGCATCAGCGGCGGCGAACGCGGAAGTGGCGGTAAATGCATTAGCCATAATCAATGCGATAACTGTCTTTTTCATAAATATACCGTTTACTTGATAATGTTAAATCTGAGAAAGCAAACGATATAGAAAATTAACGGTAGCGTTAATTGCATTTCTGTTTAATTTTAAACTTCCGCTAGAATGACTCGGGTAAATGTCTGACCTCAAGCAGATATCCACCGCGCTTAAAGGCGATATATTCCCCCTGCTTAAGGGCAGATAATACATTGAGTATACTGCTGCGAGAGAGCAGCGTACGATCCTGGATATATTCCAGAATCGTGGTACGCAAACGCGTCTCTTCCGGGAGCAAAATCATTTCCTGAAGGTGGTTACGAATAACGGAATAGGTACGCTGCTGGAGTACCTGGGCATCACGGAATATTAAATAGGCCGTATGGTATGAGAGCAGCGCGGCGACATCCTCCCAGACGCCCTCGGCACGAAACAACTCAGCCGCCTTGTCCGCATCGAGACGTAAAATAGTCGACTCTCTTTCAGCACGGAGAAGGTGCCCCTGCGTAGGCTGGATCATCTCTGCAATACCAAACAAATGCGGCTCGTAAACGGTCACTACCACCAGTCCATCCGAAGCCCGCAGCAGGGACAGCTCTCCTTCCAGAAAGAGGTACATCTGCTGTTTCCCCTTCCGTAACCAGGTGAGTCGCTTACGCGGAACAACGTGCACTTTCTCCGCTATCGGCTCAAGGATGGCGGTCAGTCTTTCGATGGATTTTTCGGGTCGAACAGGCGGTAAAATATGCATGGTACAACCTTCTGACATTCAATATCTGCCATTATAGACCATATATTTTAAGCGGTTAGCCGATCAAAACTGATAGCTGTAGTTGACGCTGGCAAACCAAAGATAAGGATGATCGTAACTTCCGGCAAACGCCGTCGGGGATTTCACATGCGACGACTGCATATGAAGATACGACACGGCAATACCAATATTGCTGGCCGGGGTGATCTGATACTGGGCTCCCGTGCCAAATCGCCACTCATCCCCGGTGGGTAAAGTTAAGGCCACATCACTCTGACTCTCATACGGCGAGCTGTCGAACGCCACACCGGTATTCAGTCGCCACTGAGGTGTTGGACGATACTGCACGCCCACCGCGCCGTGCCACGTATCCTTCAGGCGGCTGACGTTGTTCAGTTGCCGATCCCCAACGACGATTTGCGGGGCACCGAACTGGCTCCAGTCCTGCCAGCCGAGATCGCCCATAACCGACCACCGAGGGTTAATATCATGCACAAGACTGAGCATGATTTGCTGCGGCGCGCTGATTTGTGCCGACACCGGGAGGTCGTAGGCACCATTCTGTACTCGAGCTTTGCCGTTAACAGAGTAGCGATAGTTCGTCTCGCTGTTCCATGTAATACCGGCTCGCGTCTGGTCGGTCAGTTGCATGAGTAGCCCAAGCCGATAGCTCATGGCCCAGTCCTCATCATGCTGCCGATAGTCATTATCATTAACGTTGCGGGTCAGCGAGAAATAACCGTAATTAACGTTGGCGGACGCCCCTATTGAGAGTCGGTCGTTGAGCTTGTATGCCAGTGACGGACTGAGCGTCATTGCAACCAGGGTACTCTTTTTAATCAGCCTGTCGCCCGCCCAGCTACCGTAATCGATCCCCAGACCGTAATTACCGTAAAGCCCGATCCCGGCATAAAGATCATCGTTTATCTTCTGGCTATAAAAGGCGCTGGCATTCGGGATGGTTTTCATCACGTCGCCGGGGCTTTGATGGGCATGGTTATCCAGCTGGTTGTCGATGGAGCCATCCATAACCTGTAACCCGCCAGTGACCATATGATCCGGCAGGCGCGTCATGCCAGCAGGGTTGGTCATGATTGTCGAGGCATCCTGCGCACGAGCCGCCTGCCCTGCTCCGGCAAGCGCGGTATCTTCGGTGCCGGCTTCATAAAAATAGAGGGCGCTGGCATGGGCACTGGAGGCGGCAAATAAGCCCGCGCACAGGAGGAGTCGTGTTTTCATCTGCGATCCGGGAAATAAAAAATTTGCCGACAGATATAACAGGGGCGCCTGATGACGTAAAAAGGAAGAGGGTTTAATTTTAAATTATGCGCGGTTCAGCCCCTCTTAATATCTCTGACAATTCAGCGACGTCCGGAATAAGGCGCCGCTACGTCCTGCACCTGTAATACGCTCAGGTACAGGACGATAAAATCCAGGAATTTTGTTCAGGTTTATCCGGCCTTACTTATAATGCTCCAGATTGGTTTCCGGGCCCGTTCTGGCAATTTCCTGAGCTTTGCCGAAACTTTCAATCAGGCACTTATATTCCGGACAGACATGCTCTGCCAGGATCTCAGCAAAGCGAGAACCTTCCTCGCGGTTCCAGGTTCTCATTAATTCAGCGACAATGGCAAACGTATCGGTAGGGATCGCCCCCGCCTGAGCCACGCGCGCGATGGTGGTATCGGTCGCGATTTTGGACCAGTTCCCCGAGGCATCCACAACACAGTAAACCTTATACCCCTCCTGGACAGCGCTAACCGCAGGGAACGCCATGCAGACGCTGGTGAGCGTGCCGGCAATAATCAGGGTCTTTCTGCCCGTCTTTTCCACTTCCTTCACAAACGCCGGATTATCCCAGGTATTAATCTGCCCGGTGCGTGGAACATACACGGCATGGGGTGCATATTTGTGAATTTCCGGGATGAGCGGGCCATTGGGACCGTCAGGAACAGAGGCCGTGGTGATCACCGGGATATTTAAAAGCGTGGCAACTTTGGCTATCGCTGTCACATAATTACGAAGGTCTGGTACAGGCACATCACGTACCGTGTTGAATAAGCCACTCTGATGGTCGATGAGTAAAATTACAGCGTCATCAGTATCAATCATACCGTTTGTAGCAGCCATATTTCTTTCCTCATGATTTCTTTTACATTGCCGTCAACTCTCCCGGCTCCGCGATTTTACATGCACATGGTCAGGGTATAATGCATTGATAAATCCTAATGAATAGTAGTCCGATCCGGTCTGAATACCGCATCATTTCAGGACAATTTCTGGCACGGTACGCTGAGCCATCGACGCTGACGGAAAGCCCTCGTGAGGAGAAGAAATCTTTACAATGCCGTTACGCGGCCATTCGTATTCGTTCGGCTGAAGGCAAGCGTTATTCATTACTGGGATCGCCCTTATCCTCCCGCATGGATTCGATAAACTCCCGTTGCTCCTCTGTGAGTTCAAGCTCATCCAGCAAGCGATCTAACTCTTCTTCAGGTGATTCCTTTTGGTTCTTTCTCTTCCCGGTAGCCATACTCACCCTTGAGTTATTAGGATTAATCTCAGGGTATCCAGGGTACAGGAAATGTGCAACTTAGCGTGTTATGCCGACAACCGATCATAACAATGAACGAAAGGGGGAAGCAGGTACGCCAGTACAGGAAAGACTGATAGGGGTATTCCTGTTCCGGCGATGAAAGATAGCCAATTGAAAGCCTTGCCAGATTACATACGGGCTTTGCAATAATCGAGAGGGTGCAATGCCTACCTTCCCTTTAGTTTAACTTAACTCAAATTTAATCACATTTAAATTAATGATTTTGTTAGATTTAATCGTTTATTGCCCTCTCACATATAGGTACACTTTCTCTATGGTTTTTTTTTATAACAGCATGAGGAAAAAGTGAAAATGGCTATTCCAGCTTACCTATGGCTTAACGCAAAGCCGCGCAGGAACAACGGATCCGGCTTTTGGTGATTGGTTTGGCTCAACGCCTTACGGTGATGATCCTAACGACCAGTACTGGATAAGAGCGGGTATCGACTATGCAAAACGCACAGGTTTTTAAGAAGCGGTATCTACTTCTGATCCTGTTGGCTGTTGTCGCCTATGGGATATACAACTTGCTGCACTTTTCACCACTTGAGCAAGTGATTATTAAGAAGGCGAAAGTTAACAATCTGGCTAATCTTTACATCACAGAAGCGAGTGCAGGAGCCACCACAGGCTTTTCCTACCGTTTCTATCTCTATGATGTAACCAAAGATGATAAAGCGTTTATGGCGAGTCTGGAGAACGATCACCAGCCTTTCATGATCACCACGGACAAAGATGCATTGAAGAAGGTCGAGAATAATGCGATCTACCTTTCCGTGAAGGGAACCATTTACACCTTTCACAGCCCTGCGGATTATCTGGCAGGTGGCTCGATCTACTCCGTCCCTGTCTATTTAACCGCATCACCATACTAAAAACATAGCCAGCTGCCACGCTGGCTCTTTCTCTTCTGGTTTTAGACAACAGAAACCATTAAGCCCCTTAGAGGTTAGAAGACAAGCGTAGCACAGCGATTTCATAAGACTGTCAGAGGGTTACCTGCATTTCGTGTGCAGGGAGGACGTCAATGCTCTACAGGACATAACGCCTAAACAAGTTAGTCAGCGCTACTGAGCAACCTACTGAAATAAAGAGAGTTTTTGAACGGTTCTTCTTGGGGAAATTCTGGAGCGGGCGAAGGGAATCGAACCCTCGTATAGAGCTTGGGAAGCTCTCGTTCTACCATTGAACTACGCCCGCTTTGAGGTGCGTAAGGCATTATAGACCTTACGCCTCTTCATACAAGCCTTTCCCCCACTAAGTGGCGATTAAATAATCACTTAGCACTTCGGCTTACTGCCCTGCGCCGGAAGATAACGCTGCGGATCGATGGCCGTGGCCTTATAGCGGATCTGGAAGTGCAGCTTAACCGTATCCGTCCCGGTACTGCCCATGGTCGCAATCTTCTGCCCCGCCTTCACGTTCTGGCCGTTATTGACCAGCATCGTGTCGTTATGCGCATACGCCGTAATGTAGTCCTCACCATGCTTAATCATGATCAGGTTACCGTATCCACGAAGCTGGTTACCGACATAGACCACCTTCCCGGCCCCTGAAGCGTAAACCGGTGTGCCGCGTGCGGCAGCGATATCAATACCTTTATTGCCACCTTCCGAGAGCGAGTACGGCGCAACCACTTTTCCGCTTGCAGGCCAGATCCAGCAGCGCTGACCAACCGGCGGCCAGGATGATTTAGGCACCTGATAGGATGGCGTGACTTTGGCTGTTTTACGCGTTGAGGACTTTTTCCCTGAGGAGGAACCGCCGTTAACCTTGAGCTTCTGCCCTACCTCAATAGTATACGGTGGAGAGATATTATTCAGGCGCGCCAGCTCCTTCACGCTGGTTCCCGTGGCGCGTGAGATGCGGTAGAGCGTGTCCCCGCGCTTAACGGTATAGACTGCACCGGAATAACTGCCCATATCCGAAGATTTACTCCCCGAGCATCCTGCTACAAGTAGCGTCAGCGTCAGGCAGAAAACGGCAATGATCGGGTTTCTCGTCAGGCTTCCTGCAAACAAAACAGCTCCTCGGTCAGCGTGAATGGCGCACTATGATAGCAGCCCAAACTGATGCCGGTCATGCCCTTTTCCGCTCTGTGGGCCAAACCGTTCGCATAAGAATGCAGTATAATAATTCCGCTGATGGTGCTGAACCATTAAGCATTTTGGCACTGGAGCATCAATGAGTATTCAAGAACACGTTATTTTGGTAAATGACCAGGGAAAGGTGATTGGCACTCAGGAGAAGTACGCCGCGCACACGTCACACACCCCGCTACACCTGGCCTTCTCTTCATGGCTGTTTAACGCTAATGGAGAATGTCTGATCACCCGGCGCGCATTAAGTAAAAAAGCCTGGCCCGGCGTATGGACCAACTCCGTTTGCGGTCATCCACAGGCCGACGAAGCGACAGAGCAGGCGATTATCCGCCGCTGTCGCTTTGAAGTCGGCGCCGAAATCACAGACATCACCCCCATTGCCCCGGAGTTCCGCTACCGTGAAGCCGACCCGTCAGGGATCGTTGAAAACGAAATCTGCCCGGTCTATGCCGCCCGCGTAACGAATACCCTCGCAATCAATGACGATGAAGTAATGGAGTATCAGTGGGTGGAGCTGGACGCGCTATTCCGCGCGCTGGACGCCACACCGTGGGCATTTAGCCCGTGGATGGTGCAGGAAGCGAACACCGCGCGTGAAAAACTCAGCGCCTTCGCGGCGCAATAAAAAAGCCCCGGCGATAAACGCACGGGGCTTTTTTTACGTCTTAAAGGCTTATTTCACCGGACGCATCGCCGGGAACAGGATCACGTCGCGGATGGTGTGGCTGTTGGTGAACAGCATCACCATACGGTCGATACCGATACCCAGGCCAGCCGTCGGCGGCAGGCCGTGCTCCAGCGCGGTCACGTAGTCTTCGTCGAAGAACATCGCTTCGTCGTCGCCTGCCGCTTTCGCGTTAACCTGATCCTGGAAGCGCTGCGCCTGATCTTCTGCATCGTTCAGCTCGCTAAAACCGTTACCGATTTCGCGGCCACCGATGAAGAATTCGAAGCGGTCAGTGATTTCCGGGTTCTCGTCATTACGACGCGCCAGGGGAGACACCTCCGCTGGGTATTCGGTGATGAAGGTCGGCTGAATCAGATGCGCTTCGGCCACTTCTTCGAAGATCTCGGTCACGATACGGCCCAGACCCCAGCTCTTCTCAACCTTAATACCGATGCTTTCAGCGATCGCTTTCGCAGAGTCGAAGTTATCCAGATCCGCCATGTTGGTTTCCGGACGGTATTTCTTGATCGCTTCGCGCATGGTCAGTTTTTCGAACGGCTTGCCGAAGTCGAACACCTCTTCACCGTAAGGCACCTGGGTGGTGCCCAGAATGTCCTGCGCCAGGGTGCGGAACAGGGATTCGGTCAGCTCGATCAGATCTTTGTAATCCGCATACGCCATATAGAGTTCCATCATGGTGAACTCTGGGTTATGACGTACGGAGATACCTTCGTTACGGAAGTTACGGTTGATCTCAAACACACGGTCGAAACCGCCGACCACCAGACGCTTCAGATACAGTTCCGGCGCGATACGCAGGTACATGTCCAGGTCCAGGGCGTTGTGATGGGTGATGAACGGACGGGCGGAGGCACCGCCTGGGATCACCTGCATCATCGGGGTTTCTACTTCCATAAAGTCGCGGTTAACCATGAACTGGCGAATACCGGCCATGATCTGGGAGCGAATTTTGAAGGTCTTACGGGATTCATCGTTAGAGATGAGATCCAGGTAACGCTGACGATAGCGCGCTTCCTGATCCTGCAAACCGTGGAACTTGTCCGGCAGCGGGCGCAGGGCTTTGGTCAGCAGACGCAGTTCGGTGCAGTGGATAGACAGTTCACCGGTCTTGGTTTTGAACAGTTTACCTTTAGCGCCCAGGATATCGCCGAGGTCCCACTTTTTGAACTGCTCGTTGTAGATGCCTTCCGGCAGGTCGTCACGAGAGACGTACAGCTGAATGCGGCCGCCAACGTCCTGTAAGGTCACGAAGGACGCTTTACCCATGATACGACGGGTCATCATGCGGCCCGCCACGGACACTTCAACGTTCAGCGCTTCCAGCTCTTCGTTCTCTTTACCGTCGAAGTCTGCGTGCAGTTGGTCTGAGGTGTGGTCACGACGAAAATCGTTCGGGAACGGCACGCCCTGCTCGCGCAGCGCTGCCAGCTTCTCGCGGCGGGTTTTCAGTTCGTTGTTAAGATCGACTACCGCGTCAGCGCCCTGTGCTTGTTGTTCAGACATGTTGGTTCCTCATAACCCTGCTTTCAAACTTGCTTCGATAAATTGGTCCAGGCTGCCGTCCAGCACCGCCTGCGTGTTGCGGGTTTCAACCCCGGTACGCAGGTCTTTGATGCGGGAGTCATCAAGGACGTAAGAACGGATCTGGCTGCCCCAGCCGATATCGGACTTGTTGTCTTCCATCGCCTGCTTCTCAGCATTTTTCTTCTGCATCTCCAGCTCATAAAGCTTCGCTTTCATCTGCTTCATGGCCTGGTCTTTGTTCTTATGCTGGGAACGGTCGTTCTGGCACTGTGTTACCAGCCCGGTTGGAATGTGGGTAATACGCACCGCAGATTCCGTACGGTTAACGTGCTGACCACCCGCGCCGGATGCGCGGTAAACGTCGATACGCAGGTCCGCCGGGTTGATGTCGATATCGATATCTTCATCCACTTCCGGGTAGACAAACGCGGAGCTGAAGGAGGTGTGACGACGGCCGCCGGAATCGAACGGGCTCTTACGCACCAGGCGGTGAACGCCGGTTTCAGTACGCAGCCAGCCGTAGGCGTAATCGCCAATAATCTTGATGGTGACGGATTTGATACCCGCCACTTCACCTTCGGACTCTTCGATAATCTCGGTTTTGAAACCGCGCGCTTCCGCCCAGCGCAGGTACATGCGCATCAGCATGCTCGCCCAGTCCTGCGCTTCGGTACCGCCAGAACCTGCCTGAATATCGAGATAGCAGTCAGCGCTATCGTATTCGCCGGAGAACATGCGACGGAATTCCAGCTGCGCCAGCTTCTCTTCCAGCACGTCGAGCTCTGCCACGGCTTCGTTAAAGGTTTCTTCGTCGTCGGCTTCGACAGCCAGCTCCAGCAGCCCAGAAACATCTTCCAGACCCTGCGCCATTTGATCCAGCGTATCTACGATGGCTTCGAGGGAGGAACGCTCTTTACCCAGCGCCTGAGCGCGCTCAGGTTCGTTCCAGACGTCCGGCTGTTCCAGCTCGGCGTTTACTTCTTCGAGACGCTCTTTCTTGGCATCGTAGTCAAAGATACCCCCTAAGAACGTCAGAGCGCTCCGTGAGGTCCTGAATGCGGTTTTTTACCGGATTAATTTCAAACATGGTCTGTTTTCTTTTATGAGCTTGTCAAAATGCGGTGATAAGAGCGGGATTGTACCGAATCCACGCCCTTTTTTATAGAGATTACTGACGCTAAATTGGCCAGATATTGTCGATGATGATCTGAAGGGAGCGGTTACCGCGGAACTCGTTAATATCCAGCTTATAGGCCAGCTCAACCTCGCGCACGCCGTTGTCCGGCCAGATGGAGGTATCAACGTTAAAGGCGATGCCGTCGAGCAGCGGTCCGCCGCCGACCGGTTCCACCATCACTTTGAGATGGCGTTCGCCCACGATGCGCTGTTGCAGCAAACGAAAACGTCCGTCGAAAAGCGGCTCTGGGAACATCTGCCCCCACGGGCCGGCATCGCGCAGCATCTGCGCCACCTCCATGGTCATTTCAGCCGGTGAAAGCTCACCGTCAGAAACCACTTCACCCTGCAACAGAGCCGGATCGATCCACTCGGTGACCAGTTCGCCAAACAGACGCTGGAATTCGTCGAACTTCGCCTCTTCCAGCGACAGGCCTGCCGCCATCGCGTGACCGCCGAACTTAATCATCAGGTTCGGATGCAGCGTATCCAGACGCTCCAGCGCATCGCGCATATGCAGACCCTGAATGGAACGACCGGAGCCTTTCAGCGTGCCGTCCCCGGCGGGGGCGAACGCGATCACCGGGCGGTGGAAACGCTCTTTAATGCGCGACGCCAGAATGCCCACCACGCCCTGGTGCCATTCGGGGTGATACATCGCCAGCCCGCCCGGCAGGGTATCGCCGCTGCGCTCCAGCTTTTCGCACAGGGTCAGCGCTTCGGCCTGCATGCCCTGCTCAATCTCTTTACGGGTCTGGTTGAGTGCGTCCAGCTCACTGGCCAGCACGCGCGCTTCGCCGATGTTGTCGCACAGCAGCAGCGCAACGCCAACCGACATATCATCCAGCCGCCCCGCCGCGTTCAGGCGCGGGCCGAGGGCAAAGCCTAAATCGCTTGCCGCAAGCTTCAGCGGATCGCGGTTGGCAATTTCCAGCAGCGCCTTAATCCCCGGACGGCATTTACCTGCCCGAATGCGGCTTAAGCCCTGCCAGGTGAGAATACGGTTATTGGTATCGAGCGGCACCACGTCCGCCACGGTTCCCAGCGCCACCAGATCGAGATACTCCGCGAGGTTCGGCACGGCAATCCCGCGCGATTCGAACCAGCCCTTATCTCGCAGCAACGTGCGTAACGCCAGCATCAGATAAAACGCCACCCCTACTCCGGCCAGCGATTTCGACGGGAAATCGCAGTCGCGCAGGTTCGGGTTAATGATGGCTTCGGCGGCAGGCAGAGTTTCTCCTGGCAGGTGGTGATCGGTGACCAGTACCGGGATCCCCAGCGCATGGGCATGATCGACCCCCGCATGAGAAGAGATCCCGTTATCCACGGTCATGATCATCTGTGCGCCACGGGCGTGGGCCTGAACGACCACTTCCGGGCTGAGGCCGTAGCCGTCTTCAAACCGGTTCGGCACCAGGTAAGTCACGTTATCGCAGCCCAGCGCACGCAGGCTGAGCACGCTCAGCGCGGTACTGGTTGCGCCGTCGGCATCGAAATCGCCCACCACGACAATCCGCGTGCCTTCCCGGAACGCGTCGTAGAGCATTTCAGTCGCTTTTTCGATGCCACTCAGCGCTTGCCAGGGCAGCATGCCTTTGACGCTGCGCTCAAGATCGCTTGCCGTACGCACGCCACGGCTGGCGTACAGCCGCTTTAACAGCAGCGGAAGCGTGTCTGGTAAATCCGCGGTTTCACCCGCATCGCGGCGGCGCAGTTTTATCGGGGCTTTCACGCGAATTATTTACCACCCATCTGTTTCTGGTGCTCGTCGAGGAACGCCTTCATCTCTTTTGGCCCCTGGTAGCCCGGCACCACGTAGCCGTTACTCAGCACAATGGCTGGCGTACCGCTCACGCCAAACTGTACGCCCAGCGCGTAGTGGTTAGCGATGTCGATATCGCAGGACGCGGGCTTCACGCCTTTGCCGTTCATCGCGTCATCAAAGGCCTTGTTGCGGTCTTTCGCACACCAGATCGCTTTCATATCCTGCTCAGGCTGGCTCTGCACGCCGGCGCGTGGGAAAGCCAGGTAACGCACGGTAATGCCCAGCGCGTTGTAGTCTTTCATCTCTTCATGCAGCTTGTGGCAGTAGCCGCAGGTGATGTCGGTGAAGACGGTAATAACGTGCTTTTCCTGCGCCGCTTTGTAGACAATCATCTCTTTTTCGAGCGCGTTCAGGTTTTTCATCAGCAGCTGGTTAGTGACGTTCACCGGCTGCGCGCCGCTCACGTCGTACATAGGCCCCTGAATGATGTGCTTACCGTCTTCGGTCACGTACAGCACGCCGCTGTTGGTCAGCACCGTTTTCATGCCAGCCACCGGCGCTGGCTGGATCTCGCTGCTGGCGACGCCGAGTTTCGTCAGAGACTGTTTAATGGCGGCATCGTCCGCATGGGCAATACCGGAAATCGAAGCTGCCAGCAGTGTGAGCAGCGCTAAAGACTTTTTCATATTTGTTCCTGTAACAATTCGTCGGCACTCACGCGCGAGGGTGGTGCTGTTGGTGTAGCTGCCGCAGGCGTTCCGTCGCGACATGGGTGTATATTTGCGTCGTTGAAAGATCGCTGTGTCCAAGCAACATCTGCACCACGCGTAAATCAGCGCCGTGGTTTAACAGATGCGTCGCGAAGGCGTGACGCAAAACGTGCGGCGACAGCTTCTCACTGTCAATACCCGCCAGTGTGGCGTAATGTTTAATGCGATGCCAGAACGTTTGTCGCGTCATCTGCTGCGCGCGCTGGCTCGGGAACAATACATCTATGGAGACGCCGTTCAGCAGCCATGGACGCCCGTGTTCCAGATACGTCTCCAGCCAGTAGACCGCCTCTTCACCCAGCGGCACCAGCCGTTCTTTGTTCCCTTTACCGATAACGCGCACCACGCCCTGACGCAGGCTGATATCGCTCATCGTCAGGCCCACCAGCTCGGAAACGCGCAAGCCCGTGGCATACAATAGTTCAAGCATGGCTTTATCGCGTAACTCCAGCGGAAGGTCAACTGCGGGCGACTGTAATAATCTCTCAACTTGTGCTTCGCTGAGATCTTTTGGCAGCCGCTGAGGCAGTTTAGGCGATGCCAGCAGTGCGCTGGGGTCATCCGCGCGGATCTTCTCGCGGTACAGGTGCTGGAACAGGCGGCGCATGGCGCTCAGCAGACGTGCGGAGCTGGTGGCTTTGTACCCCCCTTCCATCCGCTCAGCCAGTAACCCTTGCAGGTCATCGCTTTGCGCGCTTTCAAGCGTCAGCCCCCGATGCGCCAGCCACTCGACCAGCAGCGTGAGATCCCGACGATAGGCGCTGAGCGTATTTTCAGCGAGGTTTTTCTCCAGCCATAGCGCGTCGAGAAACTGTTCGATGAGTGCGAGATCCTTTTCCACATCAGCCCCTTTGGTTCTGCAATCTGGCCATTATGCCTGAATGCCATCGGTTTCTGGTACACTACGCGCAAAGTCATAGCAAGAATTGAGATAGTTACGCGATGAATATTGGTCTGTTCTATGGTTCCAGCACCTGCTACACCGAAATGGCGGCGGAGAAAATTCGTGACATCATTGGCCCGGAACTGGTGACGCTGCATAACCTGAAAGATGACGCGGTTGCCTTGATGGAGCAGTACGATGTGCTGATTCTGGGTATCCCTACCTGGGACTTTGGTGAGATTCAGGAAGACTGGGAAGCCATCTGGGATCAGCTCGATTCAGTCAATTTTGAAGGCAAAATCATTGCGATGTACGGCATGGGCGACCAGTTGGGCTACGGGGAGTGGTTCCTTGACGCACTCGGCATGCTGCACGACAAACTGGCGCCAAAGGGCGCGACCTTTATCGGCTACTGGCCTACGGAAGGCTATGAGTTCACCAGTCAAAAACCGATTATTGCCGACGGTCAGCTGTTTGTCGGGCTCGCGCTGGATGAAACCAACCAGTACGATCTTAGCGACGAGCGCCTCCAGAGCTGGTGCGAGCAGATTCTGGGTGAGATGGCCGAGCAGTTCAGCTGATTTACTCCTGCGTCGGCTGTTGCACGATCAACCGGCGCAGATCTCGCCACTCCGCAGGATCCATACTGTCTGCGGCCAGCCACAGGTGCTGGCGACGGTTATCCTCGACCCGACGCAGCCGTAGCATCATCCCGGTATTAAGCATCCACGGCGTCCCCATCATCTCCCACTCTTTTCCCTGCCAGCGCAGGCGAGAATCCATCAGCAGCTTAATTTCACCCTGACGGGCGTTGATTCGACGCTGGCTGCGCACGCTGTCAAACACCACAAACGACAGCAATAGCAACCACAGAGGGGTATAGCTAAGCGGCCACGGCACCAATAACACCAGTGCCGCCACCAGCCCGTGGAGCAGTAAGGACATCCACTGTGAGCGCCACGAGACGCGAAGATCAGATTGCCACAGGACCACGTTCCTGATTCCGTGTTTGAATTAATTGCACCATCCGTTGCAACTCGGTGTCGGCGGGCTTGCCGTGATTCATCAGCCAGTTGAATAAATCCGGATCGTCAGACTCAAGCAGACGGACAAACAGGCGCTTATCGTCATCGCTTAAGCTGTCGTACTCATACTCGAAGAAAGGCATGATGGAGATATCAAGTTCACGCATGCCGCGACGGCACGCCCAGTGAATACGGGCCTTGTTGTTAATATCCATGTTCTGTTTCCTGCATTACGTTTGGCACAGTCGGTATCCCGTTTGGTATTCATTATTGCTCTCCGGGAACACCTGCTAGTGTAACGTGTTTTTGACCGTTTCTTTACTGGAATATTGCGAACCTCGAGCAGGCTCCCTGAATAATCCTTATAAAGACAGCGGATTACACTATTTTGCGTAGCGCCACGCATAACCGCGTAATGGCACGAATGGCCTGCTGAAAGCGCTTGCATTGAATACAGTCTCTTTTACCATTAGGTATTATCAAAGCGTTAAGCAATTCAGGACATCACTATGGCATTTACACCATTTTCTCCTCGCCAGCCCGCCGCCTCTGCGCGTCTGCCGCTGACGCTGATTACTCTTGATGACTGGGCACTGGCGACACTGACTGGTGCGGACAGTGAAAAATACCTGCAAGGCCAGGTCACGGCGGACGTGGCGCAGTTGACTGAGCACCAGCATCTGCTGGCCGCGCATTGCGATCCAAAAGGCAAAATGTGGAGCAACCTGCGTCTGTTCCGCCGTCAGGACGGATTCGCCTTTATTGAGCGCCGCAGCCTGCGTGACGCCCAGCTTAAAGAGCTGAAAAAATACGCGGTCTTTTCTAAAGTCACCATCGCCCCGGACGATGAACACGTTCTGCTGGGGGTCGCGGGTTTCCAGGCGCGTGCAGCGCTGAAAAACCTGTTTGCCGAGCTGCCGGATGCTGAAAAACAGCTGGTCAGCGAGGGAGCGACCTCCATTCTGTGGTTCGAACACCCGGCGGAGCGCTTCCTGCTGGTAACCGACGAAGCAACGGCGGAACGCGTCACTGACGCCCTGCGCGGTGAAGCACAGTTCAACAACAGCCAGCAGTGGCTGGCGCTGAACATCGAAGCGGGCCTGCCGGTGATTGACGCGGCAAACAGCGCGCAGTTTATCCCGCAGGCGACAAACATCCAGGCGCTGGGTGGTATCAGCTTTAAGAAGGGCTGCTACACCGGTCAGGAAATGGTGGCGCGTGCGAAATTCCGCGGCGCGAACAAACGCGCCCTGTGGACACTGGCTGGTCACGCCAGCCGTGTGCCGGAAGCGGGTGAAGATCTTGAGATGAAGATGGGCGAAAACTGGCGCCGTACCGGCACCGTGTTAGCCGCCGTCCAGCTCGATGATGGCCGCCTGCTGGTGCAGGTTGTCATGAATAATGATATGGAGCCCGACAGCGTGTTCCGCGTGCGGGATGATGCAAACACGCTCAGCATTGAGCCGCTACCGTATTCTCTGGAAGATTGATGCTGTATCGCCCGGTGGCGCTGCGTTTACCGGGCCTACGGTGTTGATATTCTCCCTCTCCCTGTGGGAGAGGGTCGGGGTGGGGGCATCAGACCGCACCTTACAAAAAAACTACACCTGCCCAACATACAGATAAATTGCCAGGAAGTGGCACACGCTGCCGCCCAGCACAAAGCCGTGCCAGATGGCATGGTTGTACGGAATACGCTTGCAGACGTAGAAAATCACGCCCAGCGAGTAGACTACCCCGCCCACCGCCAGAAGCGTCACGCCCCCCACCGCCAGCTTAATGGCTAACTGATACACCACAATCAGCGACAGCCAGCCCATTGTCAGATAGGTAACCAGCGACAACACTTTAAACCGGTGCGCAATAGTCAGCTTAAACAGGATCCCCAGCAGCGCCAGGCTCCAGATCACAATCATCAGGCCACGCGACAGCGGTGAGTTGAGCCCCACCAGCAAAAACGGCGTATAGGTACCCGCAATAAGAAGATAGATAGCGCAGTGGTCAAATTTCTTGAGCCATATCTTCGCCCGTTGATGCGGAATAGCGTGATACAGCGTTGAGGCCAGGAAAAGCAGGATCATACTCCCGCCATACAGACTGTAGCTGGTAATGGCCATCGCGCTGGCGTTGGTATCCACTGCCTGTACCAGCAATAACACTAAGCCGACAATCCCAAAAACCAGGCCAATGCCGTGGCTTATACTGTTGGCTACTTCCTCAGCCAGCGAATATCCCTGTGCGATTAATGGTCTGCTCACCATACTTAACTCCGGGAAAACAAAAGATGATTATTCATCGCCAGTCTATGCTAACTGAGAATGATTCCAGTGAACACCTGTTAGCTAAAATAAATCCACATTCAAGATTTATCTTTATAAATCAGCATAATATAAAAACAATCCACCGCACAGGTGTAAATGATTTCATTAACATCTAAGTAATCAAGGAGATAAATCCGTCTCCCGCCCTTCGTCATCATGGTATGCTTCAGGAATAGTGTCCGACAGCGAGTTTAGCCATTGTGAGTATGTTCAGCCATTCCGCCATTGCCAGCCTCAACAATCTGGAAATGATGGTCTACAACTATGTCATTAAGAACCGCGATAAAGTGATGTACATGACCATCCGCGAGCTGGCGGATGCGGCGGGCGTTTCCACTACTACCATCCTGCGCTTCTGCCGCAAGCTTAACTGCGATGGCTACTCGGAATTTCGGGTGCGCTTTAAACTCTATCTGGAGCAGAACGAGCCGCAGCAGGCGAATTTTGGTGCCAGTGAAATCATCAGCTTCTTTAAAAGCGTAAATAACGAAGAGTTTGATGCGCTATTAGATAACGCAGTCGATATTATTTTATCATCTGAACGAATTATTTTTGTCGGTGCGGGCACCTCCGGATCGCTGGCAAAATATGGCGCACGTTTCTTTTCAAATATCGGGAAATTCAGTAACCATATCGACGATCCTTATTTCCCGGTCACTAACGATATGGCTAAAAATGCGCTGGCTATTGTACTCTCCGTCTCCGGCGAAACCGAGGAGATCCTGCGCTTCGCCAGCCAGTTCAGCCTGCACCACTGCAAGGTGCTCTCAGTCACCAGCCACGAACATTCACGTCTCGCAAAGCTGGCGGACTTTAACCTCTCCTGGCACGTACCGCAAACGCGCATTGGCGGCGTTTACGATATCACCACGCAAATTCCCGTCATCTATATTCTGGAATCATTAGGCCGGAAACTGGCGAAGAAATTAACAGAATAAAACATCCTGTTTTTTTGATGTGACAAATTACAATTTCCGCAAAATGTTATATCGTGACATTTAATTCCGCTTTGCTAGACTCGAAATCAATAAGTCCTGAATTGAGAATAGCAAAGATGAAAAAACTCACCTTACCGAAAGATTTTTTATGGGGCGGCGCGGTAGCGGCGCACCAGGTTGAAGGCGGCTGGAACAAAGGCGGCAAAGGGCCAAGCATCTGCGACGTGCTCACCGGCGGCGCACACGGCGTTCCGCGAGAAATCACGCAGGAAGTGATTGAAGGCAAATATTACCCGAACCACGAAGCCGTCGACTTCTACGGCCATTACAAAGAAGACATCAGGCTGTTTGCCGAGATGGGCTTCAAATGTTTCCGTACCTCCATCGCCTGGACGCGCATCTTCCCGAAAGGCGACGAAACTCAGCCAAACGAAGAGGGGCTGAAGTTTTACGACGACATGTTCGATGAACTGCTGAAGTACAACATCGAGCCGGTGATCACCCTCTCCCACTTTGAAATGCCGCTGCACCTCGTTCAGGAATATGGCGGATGGACCAACCGTAAAGTGGTCGATTTCTTTGTGCGCTTCTCGGAAGTGGTATTTGAGCGCTACAAAAATAAGGTCAAATACTGGATGACCTTCAACGAAATCAACAACCAGCGCAACTGGCGTGCGCCGCTGTTCGGCTACTGCTGCTCTGGCGTGGTCTATACCGAGCACGACAACCCGGAAGAGACCATGTACCAGGTGCTGCACCACCAGTTCGTGGCCAGCGCGCTGGCGGTGAAAGCCGCACGCCGCATTAACCCGGAAATGAAAGTCGGCTGCATGCTGGCGATGGTGGCGCTCTATCCGTACTCCTGCAAGCCAGAAGATGTCATGTTCGCTCAGGAATCCATGCGCGAGCGCTACGTCTTTACCGACGTACAGCTGCGCGGCTACTACCCGTCTTACGTGCTGAACGAGTGGGAGCGCCGTGGCTTCTCCATCAAAATGGAAGCGGGCGACGAGCAGATCCTGCGTGAAGGCACCTGCGATTACTTAGGTTTCAGCTACTACATGACCAACGCGGTCAAAGCGGAAGGCGGTACCGGTGACGCCATTTCCGGCTTCGAGGGCAGCGTGCCGAACCCACACGTCAAGGCGTCCGACTGGGGCTGGCAGATTGATCCGGTAGGCCTGCGCTATTCGCTGTGTGAACTGTACGAACGTTATCAGAAGCCGCTGTTTATCGTGGAAAATGGTTTCGGCGCCTACGACACCGTGGAAGAGGACGGCAGCATCAACGATGACTATCGCATCGACTACCTGCGCGCCCACGTGGAAGAGATGATGAAGGCGGTGACCTGGGATGGCGTGGATCTGATGGGCTACACGCCGTGGGGCTGCATCGACTGCGTCTCCTTCACCACCGGCCAGTACAGTAAGCGCTACGGCTTTATCTACGTCAACAAGCACGACGACGGTACCGGTGACATGTCCCGCTCCCGTAAGAAGAGCTTTGAGTGGTATAAAACCGTCATTGCCAGCAACGGCGAAACGCTGTAATGGCTCGCCCTCTCTGCAAGCGGAGAGGGCAAACCGCTTATCTTCCAGACACTTCTTTACAGCTTTTGCGTTGCCAAAATATGTTCGCCCGATAATATAGGCGTCCTGAATATTTGAGGCGAACATGATCAAGCGACAACGCAACGCTATCCTGCTTGTAGCCCTGGCCTGCCTGGTGGTGCTGATATGCACCGCCCAGCGGATGGCCGGGATGCACGCGCTTGTCATGAACGTCACCGCCACGAGCCAGTCTGTCCAGCAGGGGCAGGAGAGTACCGACGCACCGGTAACCCCGTGTGAGCTTAGCGCTAAGTCGCTGATGTCGGTCCCGCCTGTTTTGTTTGAAGGCGCCCTGATTGCCGTCACCCTGCTGCTGGCGTTGCTGGCAGCCAGTCCACCGCGCCGCGAACGGCAGTGGCCTCCCCGCGTTATCTCCCCGCCCCGGTTAAGGGTGCATCTGCGATTATGCGTCTTCCGTGAATGAGCCTTCGCCTGTTACTTCAGGTTAATTCATTATTTACGGAGAAAATTTATGTTTACTGTATTCAGGCGACTGCTGGTCTGCCTGCTTTGGCTATGGCTGCCCCTCAGCCAGGCTGCCGACAGCGGCTGGCTGCGCGCCGCCGATAATCAGCACGCCAGCGTCAGGCTGCGTGCGCAACCCGAAAGCACTGGCGAAACCCGCCTGCTGCTGGACGTCGCCCTGCAAAAAGGCTGGAAAACCTACTGGCGCTCGCCGGGCGAAGGCGGCGTCGCACCCGCGATTAAATGGCATCAGCCCGTCGAGGCGATCTGGCGCTGGCCTGTGCCGCAGCGTTTCGACGTCGCGGGCATCACCACGCAGGGCTACCACGGCGATGTCAGCTTTCCCATCACTCTGCGGGGCGACGTCCCGAAGATCCTGAGCGGCGTACTGACGCTCTCCACCTGTAGCAACGTCTGTATTCTTACCGACTACCCGTTTTCGCTGAACATGACCGCATCCGCAGGCGCCGGTTTTGATTACGATTTCAGTCGGGCCATGGGCACCCTTCCGCTCAGCGGCGGGTTGACCTCAACGCTTAACGCCACCTATGCCCCCGGCAAGCTGACCGTAACGGCGCAGCGTGACGCAGGCTGGCAGGCGCCGTCCCTGTTTATCGACGGTATGGATGATGTTGATTTCGGCAAACCGGCCCTCACCGTGCGCGGTGACTCGCTGGTCGCCACCGTGCCCGTGACGGACAGCTGGGGCGAGGCCGCGCCCAACCTCAGCGGCAAAACCCTGTCGCTGGTTCTGGCCGATAGCGGGCAGGCGCAGGAGTCCAGCCTGAGCATTCAGCCGGGGAACGCCGCGCCGACGCTCTCGTTAGGCTGGGTGCTGCTGATGGCGCTGGCGGGCGGTCTGATCCTTAACGTCATGCCCTGCGTACTGCCCGTGCTGGCCATGAAGCTAGGCACGCTGATGCAAACCGAACGGCAGGCGCGGGGTCAGGTACGCCGACAGTTTCTTGCGTCGGTAGCCGGGATCGTGATCTCGTTCCTCGCGCTGGCGCTGATGATGACGGTTTTACGCTTAGGCAATCAGGCGCTCGGCTGGGGGATCCAGTTCCAGAATCCGTGGTTTATTGGCGCGATGGCGCTGGTGATGGTGCTTTTCAGCGCCAGCCTGCTGGGGTTGTTTGAAATCCGTCTCCCTTCCGGCGCCAGCACCTTCATCGCCACGCGCGGCGGCAACGGGCTTGCGGGTCATTTCTGGCAAGGCGCGTTTGCCACGCTGCTGGCGACACCCTGCACCGCGCCGTTCCTGGGTACGGCGGTCTCGGTCGCGCTGGCGGCGCCGCTTCCCCTGCTGTGGGGGATCTTCCTGGCTATGGGTATCGGCATGAGCCTGCCGTGGCTGCTGGTGGCGGCCTGGCCGGGGCTGGCCCAGCGGTTGCCGCGTCCGGGACGCTGGATGAACGTCGTACGCGTAGTGCTGGGGATGATGATGCTCGGCTCATCGCTGTGGCTGCTGAGCCTGTTGACGGTGCACATTGGCAGCCTGCCCGTCATCACGCTGGGCGTGTTCCTGATCCTTACGCTGCTGCTGGTCACCGCCTGGCGCTACCGCTGGCAAACGGCACTGCGCGCCGGGGTATTAGCTGTAGTGGTGGCCGGGGCGGTCGCGTTTGTATCCGGTTCCGGCGGCGAGGGTTCCCGCCGCGATCGTATTCACTGGCAGCCGCTCAGCGAGCAGGCCATTGCCCGCGCGCTGGCGGAGAACAAACGGGTGTTCGTCGACGTGACCGCCGACTGGTGCGTGACCTGTAAAGCCAATAAATACAACGTGCTGCTGCGCGACGACGTGCAGGATGCGCTCTCCGCCCCGGACGTTGTCGCCCTGCGCGGCGACTGGAGCCGCCCCTCAGATACCATCAGCCAGTTCTTAACCACGCGCGGCAGCGCCGCCGTACCGTTTAACCAGATCTACGGACCGGGATTACCGCAGGGCCACGTGCTGCCTGCGTTGTTAAGCCGCGAAGCGGTGCTGAGCACCCTGTCCGATGCAAAAGGAAAATAACATGAGAGCCTTCGTTGCCTTACTTCTGCTGTCGTTATCAACGTTCGGTTTCGCCGCACCTTCTGATGACGCTTCCAGCGACCAGCTGGCAAAACTGCTGTTTAACGACCCCAACAGCCCGCGAACCGGCGCGACATCGCCGAAGCTGACCATCGTCTCCTTCACTGACTACAACTGCCCGTATTGCAAGCAGTTCGACCCAATGCTTGAGAAAATCGTGCAGGAAAATCCCGACGTGCAGCTCATCGTCAAACTGCTGCCGTTCAAGGGACAAAGCTCGGTAAATGCCGCGAAAGCGGCACTCTCAACGTGGCAGCAGGCGCCGGATAAATTCTGGGCGCTCCACCAGCGGCTGATGATGAAAAAGGGCTATCACGATGACGCCAGCATCGCCGCCGCGAAGGTAAAGACCGGAACGGACAGCATTAAAACGGATGATAAAACCATGGACAGCCTAAAGATGAACCTCATCCTGGCGCAGGTGCTGAATATTCAGGGTACCCCGGCGACCATTATCGGCGACCAGATGGTGGCGGGCGCAATTCCGTATGACGACCTGGAGGGGCTGGTCAAAGAACAGCTGGCAAACGCCCGTGGCAAGTAAGCTTCCGCGCCTGCTGCGCGAGCTGGGCGTGTGGCTGCTGATTGGCGTAGCCGTGAGCCTGGCGGTGGACTATTTCCGCCAGCCCGCGCTGCCGCAGAATTTCTCCGCGACGGCACTGCACACCCTCGACGGCCAGCCCGTCGATCTTATCGCCATGAGTAAGGAGCGACCGCTGCTGGTCTACGTCTGGGCGACATGGTGCGGCGTCTGCCGCTACACCACGCCGTCGGTGGCGGCGCTTGCCGCGGACGGGGGTAACGTGATGTCGGTTGCGCTGCGCTCGGGCGATAACGCGACGCTCGAAACCTGGATGAGGAAGAAGAAGGCGACGATGCCCACGGTCAACGACGTCAGCGGAGAACTGGCGCGTGAGTGGGACGTTAAGGTTACGCCAACGCTGGTGGTGATCTCTCACGGTGAAGTGAAGTCGATCACCACCGGCTGGACCAGCGGCTGGGGAATGCGCCTGCGGCTGTGGCTGGCGTCGTAGCGTTACTTCCCGCCAGCCAGCTCCAGGAAGCTACCGGTGACATAGGAGGCTTTGTCGCTCAGCAGCCAGACAATGGCCTGGGCGACCTCCTCCGGCTGACCGCCACGCTGCATCGGTAACATCGACTTCACCCGATCCACACGCCCCGGCTCGCCGCCGGAGGCGTGAATATCGGTATAAATCAGGCCTGGCCGCACGCCGTTAACGCGAATGCCCTGCGCCGCCACCTCCAGCGCGAGGCCGGTAGTCAGGGAATCCACCGCCCCTTTTGAGGCGGCATAATCCACATATTCCCCCGGCGCGCCCAGCCGTGACGCCGCCGAGGAGACATTCACAATCGCGCCGCCCTTGCCGCCGTGTTTATGCGACATGCGCTTAACCGCTTCACGGCAGCAGAGAAAATAGCCGGTGACGTTGGTAGCCAGCACGCGGTTAATACGTTCAGCGGAGAGATTTTCGATGGTGGATTGTTCAAACAAAATCCCGGCGTTGTTCACCAGCGCGGCGAGCGGCTCACCTTCGCGATCGATGCTGTCGAACATCGCCATCACCTGCGCTTCATCGCTGATGTCCGCGCGTACGGCAAAGGCTTTACCGCCCGCGTCCACGATCTGATTAATGACGTCCGTCGCGGCTTTGATGTTGTGATGAAAATTCACCGCAACGGTGTAGCCTTCGCGTGCCAGCTGTAGCGCGGTGGCTTTACCAATACCCCGGCTGGCGCCGGTGACCAGTGCAATTGCCATTCTTTTCTCCCAATAAAAAAGCCGGGTAGCGGCTTCGCCTTACCCGGCCTACGTTACTACAGGAACAACGTTACTGGTATTCGCTCATCGGCACGCAGGAGCAGAACAGGTTACGGTCGCCGTAAACATCATCAAGACGTTTCACGGTTGGCCAGTATTTGTTTGCCACACCTGCCGGGAAGACAGCCAGCTCGCGGGTATAACCGTGGTTCCACTCTGCCACCAGTTCGTTCTGGGTATGCGGCGCGTTCACCAGCGGGTTATCTTCCAGCGTCCACTCCCCGCCTTTCACGCGGTCGATTTCGCTGCGGATCGCCAGCATTGCGTCGATAAAGCGATCCAGCTCCACCTTGCTTTCAGATTCGGTCGGCTCAACCATCAGCGTACCCGCTACCGGGAACGACATGGTTGGCGCGTGGAAGCCGTAGTCGATCAGACGCTTGGCGATATCCAGCTCGCTGATGCCCGTCTCTTCTTTCAGAGGACGAATATCGAGGATGCATTCGTGCGCCACGCGACCGTCGCGGCCGGTATAGAGCACCGGATAGGCGTCCTTCAGACGCGTTGCGATGTAGTTGGCGTTGAGGATCGCCACCTGGCTTGCCTGCTTCAGCCCTTCCGCGCCCATCATGCGGATGTACATCCAGCTGATTGGCAGGATAGAGGCGCTGCCGAACGGTGCCGCGGAGACCGCGCCCTGACGGGTCAGCATGCCTTCAATCTGCACCACGCTGTGGCCCGGCACAAACGGTGCCAGGTGCGCCTTCACGCCGATAGGACCCATGCCCGGGCCGCCACCGCCGTGCGGAATGCAGAACGTTTTATGCAGGTTCAGGTGCGACACATCCGCGCCAATAAAGCCCGGAGAGGTGATGCCCACCTGGGCGTTCATGTTTGCGCCGTCGAGGTAAACCTGGCCACCGAACTGATGCACCACATCACACACTTCACGGATAGTTTCTTCGTACACGCCGTGGGTGGACGGGTAGGTCACCATGATGCAGGAGAGTTTGTCGCCCGCCTGCTCGGCTTTGGCGCGCAGGTCGGCCAGATCGATGTTGCCGTTTTTGTCGCACGCCACAACCACCACTTCCATTCCTGCCATCTGGGCAGAAGCCGGGTTGGTACCGTGGGCAGAGCTTGGGATCAGGCAGATATCACGGTGGCCTTCATTGCGGCTTTCGTGATAGTGACGGATCGCCAGCAGACCAGCGTATTCACCCTGCGCACCGGAGTTCGGCTGCATGCAGAGCGCGTCGTACCCGGTCAGCTTCACCAGCCAGTCGGAGAGCTGGTTGATCATCATGTGATAACCTTCCGCCTGCTCAGCCGGGCAGAACGGGTGTAGCTCAGAGAATTCAGGCCAGGTAATTGGGATCATCTCAGCCGCGGCGTTCAGCTTCATGGTGCAGGAGCCCAGCGGGATCATCGCCTGGTTCAGCGCCAGATCTTTACGTTCCAGAGAGTGCATGTAACGCATCATCTCGGTTTCGCTGTGATAGCGGTTGAACACCGGGTGAGTCAGGATCGCGTCGTCGCGCAGCATGCTTTCCTGAATGGAGCGGCTGTCGAGCGCAACCTCTTTGTCGAGCGTATCAACGTTCAGACCGTGTGCGTCACCCAGCAATACGTTGAACAGGGTCAGGATATCGTCACGGGTGGTGCTTTCGTCCAGCGTAATGCCGACCGCATTGTGAATGTCGCTGCGCAGGTTGATTTGCGCTGCCTCGGCGCGCGCCAGCACGGCCGCTTTGTCTGCCACCTCGACGCACAGGGTATCGAAATAGTGTTCATGACGCAGCCTGAGACCTTTCTGTTGCAGACCGCAGGCCAGGATATCGGCCAGACGGTGGATGCGGCTGGCAATACGTTTCAGGCCAGCCGGACCGTGGAACACCGCGTACAGGCTGGCAATGTTAGCCAGCAGCACCTGCGAGGTACAGATGTTGGAGTTCGCTTTCTCGCGGCGGATATGCTGCTCGCGGGTCTGCATCGCCATGCGCAGCGCGGTGTTACCGGCGGCATCTTTCGATACGCCGATAATACGGCCTGGCATGGAACGTTTAAATTCATCTTTCGCGCCAAAGAACGCCGCGTGCGGGCCGCCGTAGCCCATCGGCACGCCGAAACGCTGGGCTGAGCCGAAGACAATATCCGCGCCCTGTTTGCCTGGCGCCGTCAGCAGCACCAGCGCCATAAAATCAGCGGCGACGCTAACAATAACCTTACGGGATTTCAGCTCGGCGATCAGTGCGCCGTAGTCGTGCACTTCCCCGGTGGTGCCCACCTGCTGCAACAGCACGCCGAAGACGTCCTGGTGATCCAGAACTTTTTCCGCGTCGTCGACAATCACCTCAAAGCCAAAGGTTTCCGCACGGGTGCGCACCACGTCCAGCGTCTGGGGATGCACGTCCGCCGCGACGAAGAAGCGGTTGGCGTTTTTCAGCTTGCTCACGCGCTTCGCCATCGCCATCGCTTCGGCGGCGGCAGTGGCTTCATCCAACAGCGAGGCAGAGGCGATATCCATACCGGTCAGATCCAGCGTCACCTGCTGGAAGTTCAGCAGCGCTTCCAGACGGCCCTGGGAGACTTCTGGCTGATATGGGGTGTAAGCGGTGTACCAGCCCGGGTTTTCCAGCATATTACGCAGGATCACCGGCGGTAACTGCACGTTGGTGTAGCCCATGCCGATATAAGACTTATAGCGCTTGTTAAGGCCGGCGATGGCCTTCAGCTCCGCCAGCGCGGCGAATTCCGTCGTGGACTCGCCTACCTGCGGCGGCGTGGCAAGCTGGATGTCTTTTGGCACGATCTGGCCGATCAGTGCGTTTAATGAATCCGCGCCAACTGTCTTCAGCATCTCCTGCTGTTGCTGAGCATCCGGCCCAATGTGACGTTCAATGAAAGCGCCACGGTTTTCAAGCTGGCTTAAAGTCTGTGTCATGAGCGATGGTTCCTGAAACGTGCAGTGAATTTAAGTTCCCTCTCCCTTTGGGAGAGGGTTAGGGTGAGGGGAAGATTGGCACCCTCACCCCTGCCCTCTCCCAAAGGGAGAGGGGGATTACTGATTACTCGTCTTCTAACAGTGCTTCGTACGCGGTCGCATCCAGCAGCGCGGCAACCTGCGCTTCGTCGCTGGCTTTGATCTTGAAGATCCAGCCGCCTTCATACGGTTCGCTGTTGACCAGCTCCGGGGAGTCGCTCAGCGCGTCGTTCACGGCAACAATTTCACCGCTTACCGGGGCGTAGATGTCAGAGGCCGCTTTAACGGATTCCGCCACCGCGCAGTCGTCGCCTGCGCTCACGGTTGCGCCCACTTCCGGCAGGTCAACAAACACCATGTCGCCCAGCAGCTCCTGCGCGTGCTCGGTGATCCCAACGGTGTAAGTGCCGTCCGCCTCTTTGCGCAGCCACTCGTGTTCTTTGCTGTATTTCAGTTCTGCTGGCACATTGCTCATTGAAGTTCTCCTGATAAAAATAGTTAGGCGACCGGCTTACCGGCGCGAACAAAAATCGGTTTGGTCACGTTGACCGGCATTTCGCGGTTGCGGATCTGCACCACCGCCGTTTCGCCAATCCCCGCCGGCACGCGTGCCAGGGCAATACTGTAGCCGAGCGTCGGGGAGAACGTTCCGCTGGTGATCACGCCTTCGCGATGATTGCCATCGGCATCGGTGAAGCGTACAGGCAGCTCGCCGCGCAGAACGCCTTTTTCTTTCATCACCAGGCCTACCAGCTGTTCAGTGCCCTTCTCGCGCTGCATCTCCAGCGCTTCACGGCCAATAAAATCACGGTCAGCCGGTTCCCACGCAATGGTCCAGCCCATGTTGGCCGCCAGCGGAGAGACGCCTTCGTCCATCTCCTGACCGTAGAGGTTCATCCCCGCTTCCAGACGCAGCGTATCGCGCGCGCCCAGGCCCGCAGGCTTCACGCCCGCCTCCACCAGCGCACGCCAGAAATCAGCGGCCTTCTCGTTTGGCATGGCAATTTCGTAGCCCGCTTCACCGGTGTAGCCGGTGGTGGCGATAAACAGATCGCCCGCCTGCACGCCGAAGAACGGCTTCATGCCTTCGGTGGCTTTGCGCTGCTCGTCGCTGAACAGAGAGGCGGCTTTCGCCTGCGCGTTCGGCCCCTGCACGGCGATCAGTGACAGATCGTCACGGACGGTGATGTCGATGGCGTAAGGTTCAGCGTGTTGGGAAATCCAGGAGAGGTCTTTTTCGCGGGTGGCGGAGTTTACAACGAGGCGGAAGAAATCTTCAGTGAAGTAATAGACGATAAGGTCATCAATCACGCCGCCCGAGGCATTCAGCATGCCGGTATAGAGCGCTTTGCCCGGCGTCTTCAGTTTGGCGACGTCATTTGCCAGCAGATAACGCAAAAACTCCCGGGTGCGGCTACCGCGCAGGTCGACAATCGTCATATGAGACACGTCGAACATACCGGCATCGGTGCGCACCGCGTGGTGCTCATCAATCTGCGAGCCGTAGTGCAGCGGCATCATCCAGCCGTGGAAGTCCACCATGCGGGCGCCGCACAACACGTGCTGTTCGTACAAAGGAGTCTGTTGAGCCATCTTTTCCTCGTTGAAAAATTCACCGTGAAACCCGGTGTCGGCCTCGCGATCGGGGGCCGACGCAAACGTTCTCTTTTACCTGAACTTACCACCGAAACCGGCGCTTAACCATAAGGTAAAACGGGTCATCACATTAGCTTATGACCAAAAATCGCTGAAAAGCCTACAGAGTTATTCACTGGGAAAATGCGATTAAACCCGCATAAAATTAACAATGATCTAACAGAATTTAGCAGATGGTGATATTTCGTGCGGAAAAACGGGCCGAATTTCCGTAACATAAAAATAGTAAGATTAGATTTTCTAATGCGAAAAATGACGTGAAATTAGATTATTTCAAACGAGGAAATTTCCCCGGCGCGGAGGCCGGGAAAATAAAGTGTGACGGGGATCGAGATTAACGTAACCAGTCGGGAAGATCGTTGAGGCCCATTGCCTGACGAAGAAGCTGCGGTTTTACGCCGGGAAGAGTGTCGGCCAGCTTGAGGCCAATATCGCGCAGCAGTTTTTTCGCCGGATTCGCTCCGGCAAACAGCTCGCGGAAACCCTGCATCCCCGCCAGCATCATCGCCGCACTGTGTTTGCGGCTGCGCTCGTAGCGACGCAGATACAGATGCTGGCCAATATCTTTGCCTTCCCGATGCAGGCGACGCAGCTCTTCAACCAGCTCAGCCGCGTCCATAAAGCCGAGGTTCACCCCCTGCCCGGCCAGCGGATGAATGGTATGCGCCGCATCCCCCACCAGCGCCAGACGGTGCGCGGCAAACTGACGCGCGTAGCGACCGGTTAACGGAAACGTCTGGCGTTCGCTTTCAAGCATGCACAGGCCCAGACGGTTATCAAACGCCACGCATAGCGCCTGACTGAAGGCATCCGGCGTCGCCTCCTGCATCTGCTGCGCTTTCTCCGGCTCTAAGGACCAGACGATGGAGCAGAGATGCGGATCGGCAAGCGGCAGGAAGGCCAGAATGCCGTCATTATGGAAAATCTGGCGCGCCACGCCGCCGTGCGGCTCTTCGGTGCGGATTGTGGCCACCAACGCGTGATGGCGGTAATCCCAGAAGGTCAGCGGAATATCCGCTTTGTTACGCAGCCAGGAATTGGCGCCGTCGGCACCCACCACCAGACGCGCGGTCAGCATGTCGCCACTTTCAAGAGTGATAAACGCGTCGTTTTCGCCCCACGCCACCTGCTGGAGTTTCGCCGGTGCGATCAGCGTGACGTCGCTGCACTGCTGTGCTTTCTGCCACAGCGCGTGGTGGATCACCGCGTTTTCAACGATGTGTCCAAGGTGGCTGTAACCCATGCTTTCATCGTCAAACGCGATATGGCCGAAGCTGTCTTTATCCCACACTTCCATGCCATGGTAACAGCTGGCACGCAGCGCCACGATTTCAGACCAGACGCCAAGGTGCGTCAGTAGCTTTTCGCTGGCGGCATTGATCGCCGAGACGCGCAGCTCCGGCGGTGCATCCTGCGCCACAGGCTGCGGCGCTTTTTGCTCAAGCACGGCCACGCGCAGGCCGCTGCCCTGTAAACCACAGGCCAGCGCCAGTCCTACCATTCCGCCGCCCACAATGGCGACATCAACATTTTGCACGGTCAATACTCCTTAACGCGCGACCCAACCCAGGGTCCGCTGCGCCAGCACGTCACGTGCCGGAATGAACAGTTCCATCGCCATCAGCCCAAGGTTGCGACCCGCAACCAGCGGTGCCCAGCGATTGGCAAACAGGTGGACTAAACCGTCGGTGACGCCAATGGTCGCCGCTTTGTCCGCCTGGCGTCGTTTCTGGTAATGGCTCAGCACTGAGTATGCGCCACAATCCTGTTGTTCGCTCCATGTCCGGGCCAGGAGCTCTGCCAGACTCATTACGTCACGGAGGCCAAGGTTGAAGCCTTGCCCGGCGATGGGGTGCAGCGTCTGCGCGGCGTTGCCGACCAGGGCGACGCGATGGGAGACAGTCTGCGATGCGGTCGTCAGCGCGAGCGGATAGGCCACGCGTTTTCCGGCGTGGGTGATGCGCCCAAGCCGCCAGCCGAAGGCCTTTTGCAGCTCGGAACAAAAACGTTCGTCGGACCAGGAGAGAACCTCATCGGCCCGATCCTGCGCATGGCACCATACCAGCGAGCAGCGCCCGTTCGACATCGGCAGCATGGCCAGCGGGCCGTGCTCCGTGAAGCGCTCAAATGCCCTGCCGTTATGCGCGCCAGCCGTGGAGACGTTAGCGATGACCGCCGCCTGCCCATAGGGTTCAGAGCGCCATTCGACGCCGCACTGCGTGGCGATCGCGGAGCGTGAACCATCTGCCGCCACCAGCAGTTGCCCCTCCAGCGTGGTGCCGTTGTCCAGCGTCACGCTGACGGCCTCGTCACAGCGGCTGAAGCTGGCGACGCGCGCCGGACAGTGCAGCGTGACGCCAGGCGCGTCCTGTAACAGACGGAACAGCCGCAGCCCTACGTCATGTAGCTCGACAACCTGCCCCAGCGCCTCGATCCGATAATCGTGGGCATCCAGCGTCACAAACCCGGCATGCCCGCGATCGCTGACGTGAACGGTGCCGATCGCCGTTGCACAATCCGCTATCGCCTGCCAGATCCCAATACGCGCAAGCTGCTGACAGGTTCCCTGCGCCAGCGCGATAGCGCGGGCGTCGAAACCGGGATGATCGGCCGCCTGCGGCGCGACCGCCTCGACGAGATGCACCGGAAGCTGGCCCTGGGTTAACTGCGAAATAGCCAGCGCCAGAGTAGCGCCGGTCATGCCTCCGCCAACAATGATTACGCTCATCCGCGTGCCGCCGCCATCAGCGCCTCGATGTCGTCGGCTTTTTTCACCACGGTCGCGGTCAGGTTTTCGTTACCGGTTTCCGTGATGACGATGTCATCTTCAATACGAATGCCGATCCCGCGGTACTGTTCCGGCACGTCGGCATCCGGCGCGATGTACAGCCCCGGCTCAACGGTCAGCACCATGCCAGGCTCCAGCACGCGCGAACGTTCCGGACCGTATGCCCCGACGTCATGCACATCCAGCCCCAGCCAGTGGCTCAGGCCGTGCATAAAGTACGGACGATGGGCGTTTTCGGTTATAAGGGTGTCCACATCGCCTTTCAGAATGCCGAGCTTCACCAGCCCGGTAATCATGATGCGCACCACCTCGCCCGTAACCTCCTGGATGGAGGTGCCAGGACGGAACAGCGTCAGCGCGGTCTCCAGAGACTCAAGCACGATGTCATAGATTTCACGCTGCGCGGAGGTGAATTTACCGTTCACCGGGAAGGTACGGGTGATGTCGCCCGCGTAACCCTGATATTCACAGCCGGCGTCAATCAGCACCAGATCGCCGTCGCGCAGTTCACTTTCGTTTTCGGTGTAGTGCAGAATGCAGCCATTTTCCCCGCCGCCTACGATGGTGTTATAGGACGGGAAGCGCGCACCGTGACGGTTAAATTCATGGTGAATTTCGCCTTCAAGCTGGTACTCGAACATACCGGGATGGCACTTTTCCATGGCGCGGGTATGCGCCAGGGCGCTGATTTCGCCCGCGCGGCGCATCACGTTCAGCTCTTCTTCAGACTTGAACAGGCGCATCTCATGCACCATCGGTCGCCAGTCCGTCAGGGTGGCGGGTGCAGACAAATTCTGACGTGAGCCTTTACGCAGCTTATCCAGCGCGGTGAAAACAATGTCATCCGCATACGCGTATTCGCCCTGGGCGTGATAGAGCACGTCCAGACCGTTCAGCAGTTGGTAGAGCTGCTGGTTGATTTCGCTGTAGGCCAGCGCGCGGTCCACGCCCAGTTTTTCCGGCGCCGCCTCCTGTCCTAAGCGGCGGCCAAACCAGATTTCCGCGGTCAGATCGCGCACGCGGTTAAAAATCACGCTGTGGTTGTGGGTGTCATTGCTTTTAATCAGCACCAGTACCGCTTCCGGCTCGTTAAACCCGGTGAAGTACCAGAAATCACTGCTCTGGCGATAGGGGTATTCGCTGTCGGCGCTGCGCGTCACTTCCGGCGCGGCGAAAATCAGGGCAGCGCTTCCCGGCTGCATTTTTGCCAGCAGCGCCTGACGACGGCGAGAATACTCTTGACTGGAGATAACCATGACACCCTCCTGTGCGTTATTTTTCTTAGTGTAATGTTGGCTTGCGAACTTCCGGCGCGGTCGGCTGCGAGCGCGTAAAGTTGTCGTGGCACAGCAGAGACGCCACGCGTACGTACTCGATAATCTCTTCGAGAGACATCTCCAGCTCTTCCTGGTCTTCGTCTTCATCGTAGCCGAGCTGGGCGATGTTGCGCAGATCGTCGATCGCTTCACCCGCTTCGCCGGTCACTTTATCCAGTTTAGGCTGGGTTACGCCCAGGCCAAGAAGATAGTGGTTTACCCAACCCGCGAGCGCATCAGCGCGATCGAAGACGCTGACATCGTCGCCTTCAGGCAGATAAAGCTGAAAAAGAAAGCCATCGTCTTCCAGGGAATCGCTGGTTGCGGCGTGCATTTTACGCAGCGCTTCCGCCAGTTCGTGGCCAAACGCCAGCCCTTCGTTGGTGAGGTCGTGGATCAGCGGCTGCCATGAGCTGTCGCTGTTTCCGCCGCACAGTATGCCGCTGATCAGACCGTGCATTTCGGCAGGGGTCAGACCGACTCCCTGCTGGTTCAGTAACTGGTTTAAATCCTTGTAACCAGGCATTTCGTTCTGTATAGACATACGCATTCGTCATCAAAGGGAGGATATTCATGATATGCTACCACTTTGGACCCTGGTGATACCAGAAAAGGGCTTGTATCTTCACATCAGGGTAGCTATAGTGTCGCCCCTTCGCAGCCCCCGGGGCAGTATGCGAAGGCAGCGCAGTCAATCAGCAGGAAGGTGGCATGTCTGCACAACCCGTCGATCTCCAGATTTTTGGCCGTTCACTGCGAGTGAATTGTCCGCCTGAACAAAGGGATGCCTTGAATCAGGCTGCGGACGATTTGAATCAGCGGTTGCAAGATCTAAAAGAACGCACTAGAGTCACAAATACTGAGCAGCTGGTTTTCATCGCCGCGTTGAACATCAGCTATGAACTGACTCAGGAAAAAGCGAAGACCCGCGATTACGCGGCAAGCATGGAGCAGCGCATTAAAATGCTCCAGCAGACCATAGAACAGGCATTGCTTGATCAAGGTCGCAGTCCCGAAAGACCGGGACCAAAGTTTGAATAACACTTCTCAGTTGACTATGGTAGAGTAACTGTGAAGACAAAATTTCTCTGAGATGTTCGCAAGCGGGCCAGTCCCCTGAGCCGATATTTCATACCACAAGAATGTGGCGCTCCATGGTTGGTGAGCATGCTCGGTTCGTCCGAGAAGCCTTAAAACTATGACGACACATTCACCTTGAACCAAGGGTTCAAGGGTTACAGCCTGCGGCGGCATCTCGGAGATTCCCTCTCTTTTCTTCTACCGACTACCATGACTCAACTCCCTGAAGTTTCTGCTTCACGCCAGGACATCCGTCAGCTTATTCGCCAGCGTCGTCGCGCCCTAAGCGCCGAGCAACAGGCACAGTTTGCCCAGCAGGCCGCCGCCCGCATGATGGCCTATCCGCCTGTGGTGATGGCAAACACCGTCGCGCTGTTTCTCTCGTTTGATGGTGAGCTGGATACCCAACCGCTTATCGACCAGCTCTGGCGCGCCGGGAAAAAAGTTTACCTGCCGGTTCTGCATCCCTTTAGCCCGGGCAATCTGCTGTTTCTGCACTACCATCCGCACAGCGAGCTGGTGGTGAATCGTCTGAAAATCACCGAACCCAAACTCGACGTGCGCGACGTGCTCCCGCTTTCCGGGCTGGATGTGCTGATTACGCCGCTGGTGGCGTTTGACGAGCAGGGCCAGCGATTGGGCATGGGCGGGGGATTCTATGACAGGACGCTACAAAACTGGCAGCAGTACGGATTGCAGCCGGTGGGGTATGCGCATGATTGCCAGGGCGTGGAGGCATTACCCGTAGAGAAATGGGATGTGCCGTTGCCGGCGGTGGTGACGCCATCGAAGTTGTGGGAGTGGTGAACCAAGCGTGCGGCCAGATGCCCTCACCCCAGCCCTCTCCCACAGGGAGAGGGTGAAAACATAAAAAACGGTAACTATCGTTACCGTTTTGCATTTACCTCGCACCATCAGTACAACAGGCGCGCGCGAATCGTCCCCGGAATGGCCTTCATGCTCTGCAATGCTTTCTCGGCGATATCTTCATCCGCTTCAATATCAATCACCACATAACCCATCTGCGAGTTAGTTTGCAGATACTGCGCGGCAATGTTAACGCCCTGCTCGGCAAAAATCTGGTTGATGGCGGTCAGCACGCCAGGACGGTTTTCGTGGATGTGCAGCAGACGACGCCCACCGTGCAGCGGCAGAGACACCTCCGGGAAGTTCACCGCAGAGAGCGTTGAACCGTTGTCGGAATATTTGCTCAGTTTACCCGCCACTTCCAGGCCGATATTCTCCTGCGCTTCCTGAGTAGAACCGCCGATGTGCGGCGTCAGGATCACGTTGTCGAACTCGCACAGCGGAGAGGTGAACGGATCGCTGTTGGTGGCTGGTTCCGTCGGGAACACGTCAATCGCCGCACCCGCCAGATGCTTACGCTTCAGCGCGTCGCACAGCGCAGGAATGTCAACCACCGTACCACGCGCGGCGTTGATCAGCAGAGCGCCCGGCTTCATCAGCGCCAGCTCTTCCGCCCCCATCATGTTTTTGGTGGACGCATTTTCCGGCACGTGCAGGCTGACCACGTCGCTCATATTCAGCAGATCAGAGAGATGCTGCACCTGCGTCGCGTTACCCAGCGGCAGCTTGCTTTCGATATCGTAGAAAAACACGTGCATGCCGAGGGATTCCGCCAGAATACCGAGCTGCGTACCGATGTGGCCGTAACCGATAATCCCGAGCTTTTTACCACGCGCTTCGTAGGAGCCCGCGGCCAGCTTATTCCATACGCCACGGTGCGCTTTGGCGTTAGCTTCCGGAATGCCGCGAAGGAGCAGCAGCAGCTCGCCAATCACCAGCTCCGCCACGGAACGGGTGTTAGAGAACGGCGCGTTAAAGACCGGGATACCGCGTTTTGCGGCGGCATTCAGATCAACCTGGTTGGTGCCGATGCAGAAACAGCCAATCGCCACCAGCTTTTCCGCCGCAGCAATAACGTCTTCAGTCAGTTGGGTACGGGATCGCAGGCCAATGAAATGGGCATCACGGATGGACGCTTTCAGCTCTTCAGTGTCCAGCGCGCCTTTGTGAAATTCGATGTTGGTGTAGCCTGCTGCGCGAAGGCTATCGAGCGCTTTCTGGTGCACGCCTTCAACCAGCAGGAATTTAATCTTGTCTTTCTCCAGTGATACCTTTGCCATTTACCCGACCCTGTTTTTATCTGAACTGATGTTGTGCTGGATATAAATCCCGTGCAGCCAACATATCAAAAAAAACTATTGCAGCAATATGAACGTTTGCGTCGGCACTCTGAAGAAAAGTCATACAGAGCAAAATGGCAGAGGAAAATGCTGCGGATAATTACGAACGTGGCAGGATCGGCAAAAGAGGCGGAAAAACGTGACACAAGTCACCGAATTTAGCTTTTCAAAATTTTTTTAGCGGGGGGAGCGCTCCCCCCGTCAGATCATTTTACGATGGTTTTTACACCGTCAGCCGTGCCGATCAGCGCCACGTCCGCGCCACGGTTGGCAAATAACCCTACGGTAACGACGCCTGGAATGCCGTTGATCGCATTTTCCAGCGCAATGGCATCGAGGATCTCAAGGCCATGAACGTCGAGGATCACGTTGCCGTTGTCGGTCACCACACCCTGACGGTATTCCGGACGACCACCCAGCTTCACCAGTTGACGTGCCACGGCGCTGCGCGCCATCGGGATCACTTCGACCGGCAGCGGGAAATTCCCCAGAATGTCGACCTGCTTGGAGGCGTCCGCGATGCAGATGAACTTATCCGCCACGGAAGCGATGATTTTTTCGCGGGTCAGCGCCGCGCCACCGCCTTTGATCATCTGCATGTGGCCGTTGATTTCATCCGCGCCATCAACGTAAATGCCCAGACGGTCCACTTCGTTGAGGTCGAAAACGGTAATGCCGAGGCTTTTCAGCTTTTCCGTGGAAGCATCGGAGCTGGAAACCGCGCCCTCGATCTGCCCCTTCATCGTGCCCAGCGCATCGATAAAGTGCGCCGCCGTCGACCCCGTACCAACACCGACAATGGTACCCGGCTGTACGTACTGGAGAGCGGCCCATCCTACTGCTTTTTTCAGTTCATCCTGCGTCATGATCGTTTTGCCTGTGGTGTGAAAACTCAGGGCGCATTATAGAACACGTCGAATGGATTTCGTCTGCCACGAAGGGAAAATTGTGTCATAGTGCAGATTAAGCAAAATTAAGGAGTCAGCCAGAGCAATGAAACGTCCGGACTACAGAACACTACAGGCACTTGATGCAGTTATTCGTGAACGCGGTTTTGAGCGCGCGGCGCAAAAGCTGTGCATCACCCAGTCCGCCGTATCACAGCGTATCAAACAGCTTGAAAACATGTTCGGGCAGCCGCTGCTGGTGCGTACCGTACCGCCGCGTCCGACGGAGCAAGGACAAAAGCTCCTCGCCCTGCTGCGGCAGGTTGAACTGCTGGAAGATGAGTGGCTGGGCGATGAACAGACCGGCTCCACGCCGCTGCTGCTGTCGCTGGCGGTGAACGCCGACAGTCTGGCAACCTGGCTGCTGCCGGCCCTTGCGCCGGTGCTGGCCGACTCCCCTATCCGCCTGAATCTCCAGGTTGAAGACGAGACCCGCACCCAGGAGCGCCTGCGCCGTGGCGAAGTGGTTGGTGCGGTCAGTATTCAGCCTCAGGCGTTGCCAAGCTGTCTGGTGGATCAGCTGGGCGCGCTGGATTACCTGTTTGTCGGTTCAAAAGCCTTTGCCGAGCGCTACTTCCCGAACGGTGTGACCCGCGCCGCGCTGCTGAAAGCGCCTGCCGTCGCGTTCGACCATCTGGACGATATGCATCAGGCCTTCCTGCAACAAAACTTCGATCTGCCGCCGGGCAGCGTGCCGTGTCATATCGTTAACTCGTCCGAAGCCTTCGTACAGCTCGCGCGTCAGGGAACCACCTGCTGCATGATCCCGCATTTGCAGATTGAGAAAGAGTTGAAAAGCGGTGAGCTGATTGATTTAACCCCGGGGCTGTATCAGCGCCGGATGCTGTACTGGCACCGTTTTGCGCCGGAAAGCCGCATGATGCGCAACGTCACTGACGCACTGCTGGCGTTTGGGCATAAGGTTTTGAGGCAGGATTAAAAGAAAAGCCGGGTGGCCGCTACGCCTTACCCGGCCTACGGGTTACTGAGCGGGCTTTTCAGTCGGCTCCAGCTGGAACACCACATCAACCTGATCGTCGAACTGAATGGTTGGCTGCTCATAGGTTTCCTGAGCAGAAACCGGCGCGGCGTCCGCCTTCATCATCCGAACCATCGGGCTTGGCTGGTAGTTTGAAACGTGGTAGCGCACGCTGTAAACCGGACCGAGCTTGGTCTTGAAGCCGGATGCCAGCTGCTGCGCCTGATGAATGGCATCATCAATCGCCGCTTTACGCGCTTCGTCTTTATATTTCTCCGGTTGCGCAACGCCCAGCGAGACGGAACGAATTTCGTTCAGCCCAGCCTTCAGCGCACCATCCAGCAATCCGTTGAGCTTATCAAGCTGGCGTACAGTCACTTCCACAGTACGCACGGCGCGATAGCCTTTCAGGATGCTTTTGCCGTTCTGGTAGTCGTAATCCGGTTGGGTACGCAGGTTCGCAGAGCTGATGTCTTTTTTCGCGACACCGTTCTGTTCCAGGAAAGAGAGGTATTGCGCAACACGATCGTCTGCCTGTTTCTTGGCGGAAGCAGCATCTTTCGCCGCCACGTTCACTTCAATTGCCAGGGTTGCAACATCCGGTACCGCATCCACGCTTGCCGTGCCTGAAGTGACAATGTGCGGGCCGTTTGGCAGTTCATTCGCCTGCACCGACACCGCACCTAAACTTACTAATGCCGCCAGGGCCATCACCTTAAACTTCACTGTCATTCCTCCATGTTGCGAAGAGTGCCCCATCAACAGGGCTCATGCCAGCAAGCTTAGCGGGTCTTGTTCAGATGTCCATAAGACAACGCTTAGTTGAACAATCCCTGTACGTGATGAATGCCCTCTTTCGCCAGCTGGAAGGCAATAAACCACATCACCAGCCCAACCAGGGTATTGATAATGCGCTGCGCTTTAGCGGTGCGCAGACGGGGCGCCAGCCATGCCGCCAGGATCGCAAGACCAAAGAACCAGAGGAAGGAGGCGCTGACCGTACCGAGCGCAAACCAGCGCTTGGGCTCAACGTCCAGCTGTCCACCCAGGCTGCCGAGCACCACGAACGTATCAAGATAAACGTGCGGGTTAAGCCACGTCACGGCGAGCATGGTGACGATAATCTTCCAGCGCCCCTGCTTCATCACTTCGGCGCTCGCCAGCTCAAGATTGCTGCTCATGGCCGTTTTCAGGGCGCCAAACCCGTACCACAGCAGAAACGCTACGCCGCCCCAGGTAACCAGCGCCAGCAGCCACGGCGACTGCATCAGCAAGGCGCTGCCGCCAAAAATCCCGGCGCAAATCAGTAGCAAATCGCTCACCGCGCACAGCAGGGCAATCATCAGATGATACTGACGGCGAATGCCCTGGTTCATCACAAACGCATTTTGTGGACCAAGGGGAAGGATCATGGCCGCACCTAATGCAAGCCCTTGAAAATAATAAGATAACATGACGTAATTCTCGCAGAGTTGTCCTGGAGGCAGACTATACTGCGGGAACGGCATTAGAGGAAATTGATAATATTAATTGGGGATTAGCCGGGCTAATAAAAGAAAAGCCCGGTGTCGCTGACGCTTACCGGGCCTACGAGAGACGTTACTCTGCTTCTTTGATTTTTTTGACGTTTACGTCCATCTGCGGGTACGGGAAGCTGATGCCGTTGGCATCGAAATCACGCTTAATGCGCTCCAGCACGTCCCAGTAAACGTTTTGCAGATCGCCGCTTTTACTCCAGATGCGCACCACAAAATTAATGGATGACGCGCCCAACTCGTTCAGGCGAACGGTCATTTCGCGATCTTTAAGAATGCGGTCATCTGATTCGATGATATCGGTAATCAGCTTTTTCACCAACTCAGTATCTGAATCATAGCCAACCCCGATAATGAGTTCATTACGGCGAACCGGCTCACGAGAGAAGTTAGTAATGTTGCCATCAATCACTTTCTTGTTTGGCACAATGACGATTTTGCCGTCTGCCGAACGCAGCGTGGTAGAAAAAATCTGCACGTTCAGCACGGTGCCCGCAGTGCCACCGAGATCAACATACTCTCCGGCACGGAAAGGACGGAACGTCACTAACAGTACGCCAGCTGCAAGGTTAGCCAGCGAGCCCTGAAGAGCGAGACCTACGGCCAGACCAGCGGCACCAAGTACGGCAATGACCGAAGCGGTCTGTACACCGACCCGCCCCATTGCCGCAATGAGGGTAAACGCAATAATCCCGTAACGCACCAGCGCAGAAAGGAAATCAGCAACGGTTGCATCGATATGACGGGATAGCATTACGCGATTAACGCCCCGGGAAACCGTGCGGGCAACGATCATCCCCACAATAATAATGGCGATTGCCGCCGCAATATTCACAGCGTAACTAATCAGGAGCGCCTGGTTGCGCACCAGCCAGGAGCCAGCGTTATTGATGCTATCTACAACACCGAGATCTTCCATTTATCTTTCCTTATGCTCATAAAAACCACAAAATCTATCCCACACGGAGACAGGCAGGTCAGTAAAGGGTAAACAAAAAGCCATGATATTGCCAAACAGATCACAAAAACAGAGGCATCAGGCTATTGAAAAGGCATAAAAAAAGGCCCGCATATGCGGACCTTCTTGAGGCTATGAACAGCTCAAATTACAGAACGTCAACCGCGTTCAGTTCTTTGAATGCCTGCTCCAGACGAGTAATCATAGAAGTCTGGGCAGCGCGCAGCCATACGCGTGGATCGTAGTATTTCTTGTTCGGCTGGTCTTCGCCTTTCGGGTTGCCCAGCTGACCTTGCAGGTAAGCTTCGTTGGTTTTGTAGTATTGCAGGATACCGTCCCAGGTTGCCCACTGGGTGTCGGTATCGATGTTCATTTTCACTACGCCGTAGCTTACGGAGTCTTTGATTTCCTGAGCAGAAGAACCGGAACCGCCGTGGAAGACGAAGTTCAGGCTGTTGTGCGGCAGGTTGTGTTTCTTAGACACGTATTCCTGAGAATCACGCAGGATGGTCGGGGTCAGAACCACGTTACCTGGTTTGTATACGCCGTGTACGTTACCGAAGGACGCTGCGATGGTGAAGCGTGGGCTGATTTTGCTCAGCTCGGTGTAAGCGTAATCAACGTCTTCTGGCTGAGTGTACAGAGCAGAAGCGTCCATGTGGCTGTTGTCCACACCGTCTTCTTCACCGCCGGTGCAACCCAGTTCGATTTCCAGGGTCATGCCCATTTTGGACATACGCGCCAGGTACTTAGAGCAGATCTCGATGTTTTCTTCCAGAGACTCTTCGGACAGGTCGATCATGTGAGAAGAGAACAGTGGCTTACCGGTTGCTGCGAAGTGTTTTTCACCTGCGTCCAGCAGACCGTCGATCCACGGCAGCAGTTTTTTCGCGCAGTGGTCAGTGTGCAGGATAACCGGAACACCGTAGTGCTCAGCCATCTGGTGAACGTGATGTGCGCCAGAGATAGCACCCAAGATAGCAGCGCCCTGAGGAACGTCAGTTTTCACGCCTTTACCTGCGATGAACGCAGCGCCGCCGTTAGAGAACTGAACGATAACCGGTGCTTTAACTTTTGCAGCGGTTTCCAGTACGGCGTTGATGGAGTCGGTACCTACGCAGTTAACTGCTGGCAGAGCGAAGTTGTTTTCTTTAGCTACCTGGAACACTTTCTGTACGTCATCACCAGTGATAACGCCAGGTTTTACGAAATCAAAAATTTTAGACATGTTGCTTAGTCCTGTATCTTCGGCCGTTAGAAAAGGTGCGAGCTCTGATAAGCGCGCTGAAAATTGGGCAGGTTTCCCTGCCCCTGAATGGCTTACTTCTTAGCGCGCTCTTCGAGCATTGCTACTGCTGGCAGGACTTTACCTTCCACGAATTCGAGGAATGCGCCGCCACCAGTGGAGATGTAGGAGATCTTGTCAGCGATACCGAACAGATCGATAGCTGCCAGGGTGTCACCACCGCCTGCGATAGAGAACGCTTCGCTGTCTGCGATAGCATTAGCCACGATCTCAGTCCCTTTGCGGAAGTTCGGGAATTCGAACACGCCGACAGGACCGTTCCACAGGATAGTTTTTGCGTTTTTCAGGATTTCAGCCAGTTTCTGTGCAGAAACGTCGCCCAGGTCCAGAATCTGCTCTTCATCTTTGATGTCGTTAACAGATTTCAGGGTTGCGGTAGCGGTTTCGGAGAACTCGGTAGCTACACGAACGTCAGTTGGAACCGGGATATCACAGGTGCTCAGCAGACGTTTGGCTTCGTCAACCAGATCCGCTTCGTACAGGGATTTACCCACGTTGTGGCCTTGCGCAGCAACGAAGGTGTTCGCGATACCACCGCCAACGATCAGCTGGTCAGCGATTTTGGACAGGGAATCCAGTACGGTCAGTTTGGTAGAAACTTTAGAACCACCAACGATAGCGACCATTGGACGAGCAGGTTCTTTCAGTGCTTTACCCAGCGCTTCCAGTTCGTCAGCCAGCAGCGGACCTGCACAGGCGACGTCTGCGAATTTACCGATACCGTGGGTAGATGCCTGCGCACGGTGAGCCGTACCGAATGCATCCATCACGAATACGTCGCACAGCGCAGCGTATTTTTTGGACAGGGTTTCGTCGTCTTTCTTTTCGCCTTTGTTGAAGCGAACGTTTTCCAGAACAACCAGCTCACCTTCGGCAACGTCTACGCCGTCCAGGTAATCTTTCACCAGGCGAACCGGGCTGGACAGTTTGTCTTTCAGGTAATTAACAACCGGCAGCAGAGAGAACTCTTCGTTGTACTCGCCTTCAGTTGGACGGCCCAGGTGGGAGGTGACCATCACTTTAGCGCCCTGCTTCAGAGCCAGTTCAATGGTTGGCAGAGATGCACGGATACGCGCGTCGCTGGTCACTTTGCCATCTTTAACCGGTACGTTCAGATCGGCACGGATGAAAACGCGTTTACCTGCCAGATCCAGATCGGTCATCTTAATTACAGACATGGTGAATCCTCTCGTTGATTCTTAAAGTTTTGCAAGCGCAAGGTGCGCTCTACCTGAAACCTTTTGCGGCCATGGCTAACGTGGTGTCGAGCATTCGGTTAGCAAAGCCCCATTCGTTATCACACCAGACCAGCGTCTTGATAAGGTGCGCACCACTGACTCGCGTCTGCGTGCCATCCACGATGGCGCTGTGCGGGTCGTGGTTAAAATCTACTGAGACCAACGGTAATTCCGTATAGTCAACTATACCATGAAATGCTCCCTGTGCCGCTTTTTGCAGCAACAGGTTGACTTCACAGGCTTTTACCGGTTTTTTCACCGTCACGCTAAGATCGATTGCGGTGACGTTTATCGTCGGCACGCGCACGGCAATCGCTTCGAAACGGTCGTTAAACTGCGGGAAAATACGGGTGATCCCGGCAGCCAGTTTCGTATCCACCGGAATGATGGACTGGCTCGCCGCGCGAGTGCGCCGTAAATCCGGATGGTAGGCGTCGATGACCTGCTGATCGTGCATGGCGGAGTGAATCGTGGTCACGGTGCCGGATTCAATGCCATACGCATCGTCTAACAGTTTAATGACCGGAATAATGCAGTTGGTGGTGCAGGAGGCGTTGGAGACAATGCGGTGTTCAGCTTGCAGCTCGTGCTGGTTGACGCCAAACACGACGGTGGCGTCGAGGTCGTTACTGCCGGGATGGGAGAACAGCACTTTTTTCGCGCCAGCATTCAGATGCGCTTCGCCATGTTCACGGTTACCGTACACGCCGGTACAGTCCAGCACCACATCCACACCCAGTTCGCGCCAGGGCAGCCCTTCAATACTGTTCTCATGCAGCACGCGGATGGCATCGTCACCGACGAACAGCTGTTCCCTTTCCTGGCGAACGTCCCAGGCAAAGCGACCGTGGCTGGTGTCATATTTCAACAAATGCGCCATGCCCGCAGCATCCGCCAGTTCATTGATTGCCACCACGGTGATTTCCGCACGACGCCCGGATTCATATAAAGCACGAACCACGTTGCGTCCGATGCGACCGAAGCCATTAATCGCTACGCGTACGGTCATAGATCTCCTGCAAAGCTATCCCTGAGTTTGAGGTGGCTGAAAGAGTAATCCAGCGACGCCCGAAGGGGAATCCTTGCTGTCACAAACTGCGATTGATTGGTCAATTGTCGAACATTTAATCGACTGAAACGCTTCAGCAAGAATAAGCGAATCGGGGAATAAAAGGAATCTCTGTCCAGATGAATAAGCGAGCTATATGACTTGCATCACATTTTCGGTGGAATAATTTACAGAGCAGTTACATGTCTGAGGAATCGTGCATACAAAAAAGCCGGGTGGCGCTAACGCTTACCCGGCCTACATTTTATGCCATTTGTAGGCCCGGTAAGCGTTAGCGCCACCGGGCAAAACGGCAATTACAGCAGTTCTTTCGCCTTAGCGACAACGTTCTCAACGGTGAAGCCAAACTCTTCAAACAGCTGTTCAGCTGGCGCAGACTCACCAAACGTGGTCATACCGACGATAGCGCCGTTCAGGCCAACGTATTTGAACCAGTAGTCAGCGATACCCGCTTCCACTGCCACGCGAGCGGAGACCGCTTTAGGCAGTACGGATTCGCGGTACGCGGCATCCTGCTTGTCGAACGCATCGGTAGATGGCATAGAAACCACACGCGCTTTCACGCCTTCAGCAGTCAGTTTTTCCCATGCGGCAACGGCCAGTTCAACTTCAGAACCGGTCGCGATGAAGATCAGCTCAGGCTGGCCTGCGCAATCTTTCAGCACGTAACCACCGCGCGCGATGTTTGCCAGCTGCTCTGGGGTACGCTCCTGCTGCGCCAGGTTCTGACGGGAGAGGATCAGTGCGGTCGGGCCATCATGACGCTCAACGCCGTATTTCCACGCCACCGCAGATTCAACCTGGTCACATGGACGCCATGTGCTCATGTTCGGGGTCACGCGCAGAGAAGCCACCTGCTCTACTGGCTGGTGGGTAGGACCGTCTTCGCCCAGACCGATAGAGTCGTGGGTGTAGACCATCACCTGACGCTGTTTCATCAGCGCAGCCATACGCACGGCGTTACGTGCATATTCCACAAACATCAGGAAGGTAGAGGTGTACGGCAGGAAGCCACCGTGCAGAGCGATACCGTTGGCAATCGCGGTCATCCCGAATTCACGTACACCGTAATGGATGTAGTTACCGGCAGTATCTTCGTTGATTGGCTTAGATCCGGACCACAGGGTCAGGTTTGATGGCGCCAGGTCAGCGGAGCCGCCGAGGAATTCTGGAAGCAGAGGGCCAAACGCTTCGATCGCATTCTGAGATGCTTTACGGCTGGCGATCTTGGCTGGGTTCGCCTGCAACTTCGCGATGAATTCGTTCGCTTTCGCGTCGAAGTCAGACGGCATGTCGCCTTTCATACGACGGGTGAATTCAGCCGCTTCCTGAGGGAAGGCTTTCGCGTATGCCGCGAACTTCTCGTTCCAGGCCGCTTCTTTCGCCTGGCCCACTTCTTTCGCATCCCACTGAGCGTAGATTTCAGACGGGATTTCGAAGGCAGGGTGTTTCCAGCCAAGTGCTTCACGGGTCAGTGCAATTTCCGCGTCGCCCAGCGGTGCGCCGTGGGAGTCATGAGTGCCCGCTTTGTTCGGAGAACCGAAGCCGATGATGGTTTTGCACATCAGCAGGGACGGTTTGTCGGTCACGGCGCGCGCTTCTTCTACGGCACGTTTAATCGAGTCAGCATCGTGGCCATCAACGCCGCGCACAACGTGCCAGCCGTAGGCTTCGAAACGTGCGGCGGTGTCGTCAGTGAACCAGCCTTCAACATGACCGTCGATGGAGATGCCGTTGTCGTCGTAGAACGCAACCAGTTTACCCAGCTTCAGGGTGCCTGCCAGGGAGCACACTTCGTGAGAAATGCCTTCCATCATGCAGCCGTCGCCCAGGAAGGCGTAGGTGAAGTGGTCAACGATGTCGTGGCCAGGACGGTTAAACTGCGCCGCCAGGGTCTTCTCTGCAATCGCCATCCCTACGGCGTTAGCGATGCCCTGACCCAGCGGACCGGTAGTGGTTTCAACGCCAGCGGTGTAGCCCACTTCCGGGTGACCTGGAGTTTTGGAGTGCAGCTGACGGAAGTTTTTCAGCTCTTCGATTGGCAGATCGTAGCCAGTGAGGTGCAGCAGGCTGTAGATCAGCATAGAGCCGTGGCCGTTAGACAGCACGAAACGGTCGCGGTCTGCCCATGCCGGGTTCTGCGGGTTGTGGTTAAGGAAATCACGCCACAGGACTTCGGCGATGTCAGCCATGCCCATAGGGGCGCCCGGGTGGCCGGATTTGGCTTTCTGTACTGCGTCCATGCTCAGCGCACGAATAGCATTAGCAAGCTCTTTACGTGAGGACATTTTAACTCCAGATCGGACTGTTAAAGGCCATGCCCTTGACGACAGCGCGTTTTGGGCTACGCCGGAAAAAAGTGCCAACAATGTAACCCAAGCCGCAGGGCATGTACATGGACCATTCTTTTGCAGCTTAAGAAATCTCTGGATCATGCTCGCATGTTGCGCAATCTGCTCGCCCGCCTCTGTCGATATTCCTTATACTTAGCCCGACACCGGCTTCGTTGACGGTGCATTTTTCGGAATTAATTCAGATTAACGAGTACGGAAGCAACATCATGAAAATGCGTGCAATCGGGCTGGCTGTGGGAACAACGCTCCTGCTAAGCGGCTGTCAGAATATGGATTCTAACGGCCTGATGACCTCAGGCGCAGAAGCTTTTCAGGCCTACTCATTGAGCGATGCGCAGGTGAAAGCGTTGAGCGACGAGGCCTGTAAGGATATGGATGGAAAAGCTACGCTTGCCCCGGCAAACAGCACCTACACGCAGCGTCTGAACAAGATTGCTTCCGCGCTGGGCGACAACATTAACGGTCAGCCGGTGAACTACAAGGTGTATATGGCGAAAGACGTCAACGCCTTTGCGATGGCGAACGGCTGTATCCGCGTTTACAGCGGCCTGATGGACATGATGACCGACAACGAAGTGGAAGCGGTGATCGGCCATGAAATGGGTCACGTTGCACTGGGTCACGTGAAGAAAGGGATGCAGGTTGCGCTGGGCACCAATGCCGTGCGCGCAGCGGCGGCCTCTGCGGGCGGCATCGTCGGCAGCCTGTCCCAGTCGCAGCTGGGCGACCTGGGCGAAAAACTGGTGAACTCGCAGTTCTCCCAGCGTCAGGAGTCGGAAGCGGATGACTACTCTTACGATCTGTTGCGCAAACGCGGCATCAATCCATCGGGTTTAGCTACCAGCTTCGAAAAACTGGCGAAACTGGAGGAGGGCCGTCAAAGCTCCATGTTTGACGATCACCCGGCTTCGGAAGAGCGTGCGCAGCATATTCGCGACCGTATGGCGGCAGACGGAATTAAATAATTTCAGAAGGAGGCAGTTTTGCCTCCTTTTTATTTCGCATGAATTGTTAACTTAAAAGCACGTATCGATAACACCCCTGAAAGCCCCGCCAAATCTGCCCTGTCACACAGAAATGTCTGGTCACATAATTATTGCAAAGGTAACTTTTTCCGGTAATTATCTCTTCCGCAGTTATTCAAATTAATATATCCAGACAGAGACGTTCCCTCCGTGAAAAAAGAATTATCATTAATTGCTTTAAGTTTATTTGCCGCATTACCTGCCGCCGCAAGCCAGCAATCCGACAGCAAGGGTTTTATTGACGACAGCCATCTGGATCTGTTTTTACGCAATGCGTATATCAGCCGCGACTACCATCAGGGCCAGCAGGACAAAGCCGAATGGGGTCAGGGGATCATCGCCACGTTTGCATCCGGCTATACCGAAGGGCTGGTGGGCTTCGGCGTGGACGGTATCGCGCAGTATGGCGTGCGTCTGGACGGTGGCCGCGGCAAGAGCGGCGCGGGCGGCATCGACTTCTTTAAGCAGGAAGACGACGGCCGGGCAAAATCCGATCTGGCAAAGTTTGGCGCGACGGCCAAAATGCGCATCTCCAATACCGTGCTGAGCTACGGGAACCAGCGTCCTGAACTGCCAATCATTACATCCGACAGCTCCCGCCTGCTGTTTGAAAGCTACACCGGCACCCTGCTGACCTCGAAAGAGATCGACGGTCTGGAAGTCAACGCCGGTTACTTCACCGACGAGCAGCGTAAAAGCGATGACCGCCACGACAGCGGACTGAAGAGCCTCTCCTTCGGCGGTGCGAGCTATCAGTTTAACGACCAGTTCAGCGGCGCGCTGTACGCCTCTCATAACGAAGAGGTGATGAACAAGCAGTACCTGGGCATGAACTTCAAACAGCCGTTCAGTACCGGGCAGCAGCTGGTGCTCGACTTCAACGGCTATAACTCCCGTCTCGACCAGCATTACGCGGACAGCCTCAACACGGGCCGCAGCAACACCATCTGGAGCCTGGCAGCGAGCTATATCTGGGACATTCACACGTTCAAAGTGGCGTACCAGCAGAGCAGCGGCAGTACCGGCTACAACTACGGCGGCTATCGCGACAAAGGCGGCGTGGGTGACGGCGGTAACACCATCTGGCTGGCGAACTCCTACTGGTCTGATTTCAACGGCGAAGATGAACGTTCCTGGCAGGCATCCTACGGTCTGGACTTTGGCGGCCTTGGTTTACCGGGCCTGAGCTGGACCACCGCCTACGTGCGCGGCGATAACATCAAAACCTCTGAAACCAGCAATGGCAAAGAGCACGAGTGGTTTAACCAGATCCAGTACCAGGTGCAGGATGGCCCGGCGAAAGATCTGAAGCTGAAGCTGCGCTACTCCGTACTGCGCGTCTCCAGCAACGCCAGCGAGTACAACGTGGGCGGGGACGAGATCCGCGCTTACGTGGAATACCCGTTTAACGTGTTCTGATGAAAAAAGCCGGGTGGCGGCTTCGCCTTACCCGGCCTACCGTTTTCTCCCTGTGGGAGAGGGTTAGGATGAGGGGAAACAGCTAGTAAAGCGTCTTCTGCGGCGGCCCGGCAAACTTCAGGGCGCCAATCTGCCCCATCCGCACTTCCACTACCGACGGCCCCGGCATCGCCAGCGCCTCCGTCATCACCGCATCAAAATCCTCTGCCCGCTCAACGCTCCACGCCTGAAGGCCAATCGCCTGCGCCAGCAGGGTAAAGTCCGGCGTATGCAGCGCGTTATAATACTGACGCCCGCCGAAATACTTATCCTGAATACCGCGCATCACCCCGTAGCCGCCGTCGTTCATGACCAGCAGCGTCACGTTGGCTTTCTCCTGCGCCAGCGTCGCCAGCTCGCCTAAATTGAGGCTCAGGCCGCCGTCGCCCACCAGCCCCACCACCTTGCGCTGCGGGTTGGCAATCGCGGTGCCGATGGCCATCGGCAGCCCCATACCAATCGCCCCGGCGAGGGAGTGAATGTTCATCATCGGACCGTTAGCCCTGAACAGGCGGCTACCCCACAGGCTGCCGGACACGGTGATATCGCGCACAAGCAGGCCGTCTTTCGGCAGGGCTTTTGCTATGGCGTCGTTAAGCTTCGCATAGGCGCCGCACTGCTCGCGCAGCCCCTGCTCAGCTTGCCCGACCGCCTGCTGCACCTGCATATCCCACTGGGGACTGCCCCACTCGCGGCCCTGTACTTTTTCAGCCAGCGCGCCAAGCACCGCTGAACAATCGGCTATCAACGTGCTATCCATCAGGTAGTTACGGCTCGCCGCCGCCGGGTCGATATCGATCTGCACCCGCGGGGAAGGCAGCTCAAGCGTCCAGGATCGGGTTTCGTTGCTGCGCAGGCGAGAACCGGCCACCAGCGTAAAATCACACTGCGCAATCAGCGCCTCCACCGACGGCGAGTTGTGGAACGCGCGAAGGCTGGCGCGGTGGCTGTCCGGCAGCACGCCGCGCGCATGGGTGCTGGAAATCACGGTGATGCCCGCATCCGCCAGCGTTTTAACCGCGTCTGCGCTGCCCAGCGCCCCGCCCCCCAGCCACAGCAGCGGCTGTTTCGCCTGTTTGAGCTGCGCCCACAGCGCGTCAACCATTCCGGTATCCACGGCTGGAACCGATGCCGGTTTAACCGGTTTAGTCACCAGCGACAGCGGAATTTTGGCGCCCTGAATATCAATCGGGATTTCCACCGAGACCGGTCCGCACGGCGGGGTCTGCGCGTCCTGGATAGCTTTATGCAGAATCGCTATCGCCTGATTCGCATTGCTGATGCGGTACGCCCGTTTTGAGCTGGCCTTCAGGAAGGTCAGCTGGTCACGGGTTTCATGGATAAACCCGGTGTCGGCGTCCAGCCAGGCTTTCTCAACCTGCCCGGTTAAATGCAGCAGCGGCGTGCAGGCATTCATGGCTTCCACCAGCGCGCCTACCGCATTACCCGCCCCCGCGCCGGTGCTGGTCAGCGCCACGCCGAGGCCGGAAAAGCGCCCGTGGGCGTCGGCCATGGTGACGGAACCGGCTTCACCGCGGGCGGGCACAAAGCGGATATTGCCCCGCTGCCCAACCGCATCCGCGATCGGCAGGTTGTGAATGGAGATGACGCCGTAGATGGCCTCAACCTGATACTGCTCCAGCGTTCTGGCGATGGCGTCGCCGACGGTTATCATTTCGCTCATTGCTCACCCTTTCTCAGTCGCACCAGTGGTTGACGCTGTTACCCGTCGCCAGATAAATGCTCTTTTGTTGCATCCAGGCTTTCAGCCCCTGGATACCCTTCTCGCGGCCCAGACCGCTCTCTTTAAAGCCCCCGAACGGGGTCGAAATCGCAAAGACTTTGTAGGTGTTGATCCACACCGTGCCTGCCTCCAGCTGCTCGCTGAGACGCAGGGCGCGACCGGTATCGCGTGTCCAGATCCCCGCTGCCAGGCCGTAAACCGAGTCGTTCGCCTCGCGGATAAGCGTGGCTTCATCGGCAAACGGCATCGCCACCAGTACCGGGCCGAAGATCTCTTCCTGACAGGCGCGGGCGCTGTTGCTCAACCCTTCGATAATCGTGGGCAGGAAAAAGCTGCCGTTTGCCAGAGCGGGATCGGCGGGGATCTCGCCGCCGCACAGCACGCGGCCCCCTTCACGCTTCGCCAGTTCGACGTACTCGATCACGCTCTGGCGATGTTTTTCGCCGATCAGCGGTCCGACATGCACGCCGTCGGTAAACGGGTGTCCGACGCGCAGCCCGCGAGTTAATTCCAGCAGCCTCGCCATCAGCGGGGCGTAAATGCTCTCGTGGATAAACAGCCGCGATCCGGCGATACACGCCTGCCCCGCCGAGCTGAAAATGCCATAGCAGATCCCGCGCGCGGCCTGTTCGATATCAGCATCCTCCAGCACGATGGTCGGCGATTTGCCGCCCAGCTCCAGCGAGGCCGGGATCAGTTTTTCCGCCGCCACGTGCGCCAGATGGCGGCCCGTGGTGGTTCCACCGGTAAAGGAGATTTTGCGCACGCGAGGATGGCGCGCCAGCGCATCGCCAATCACCGAGCCTTTGCCCGGCAGCACGCTCAGCAGCCCGGCGGGCAGCCCGGCCTGTTCAAAAATCCGCGCCAGCTCCAGCGCCATCAGCGGCGTGGCTTCGGCCGGCTTGAGGATCACCGCGTTTCCGGCGGCAATCGCCGGTGCGACCTTCTGCATTTCGCTGGCAATCGGCGAGTTCCACGGCGTGATGGCCGCCACCACGCCAAGGGGCTCGTAGCGGCTCAGCGTCAGCAGATCCGGCTGGCGCGGCGTGGGCAGTTCCCCTTCCAGCAGCTCGCAGGCGGCGGCAAAGTAGCGCGCCGTTCCCGCCGCGCTCAACACCAGCCCGCGCGCTTCCGCCAGCGGCTTGCCGTTATCGCGGCTCTGCATCTGCGCCAGCGCGTCGACGCGGGATTCAATGAGATCGGCAACCTTATGCAGGATCTTCGCGCGCATATGCGGCAGGCTGTTACGCCAGGCGGGATCGCGCCAGGCGCGCTCTCCGGCGGCTACCGCCTCCTCCAGGTCATCCAGACTGGCGGCATTCAGCGTCGCGTTGATCGACCTGTCTGCCGGGAAGTGGCTCTGCATCGGGTTGCCGCCGCCGTGTCGCCACTGGCCGCCGATAAAAATCTTCAGATCGTCCATCGTCACTCCTCAGCTCAGGGCCAGCTCGCGGCAGGCGCGCACCGCGCTCAGTGCCGCCAGGGTGGAGGTTTTAGGATTAGAAGCCAGCGGCAGTCCGCTCAGCTCCAGATGAAACTCGCCGAACAATCCTTCCACGTGGAGCGTGTGGGTATTGCGTTTCGTTGCCGGGTCAACCATCAGCTGCACGCGGGTGTCGTCCATCCCGACGCCGCCGAGCGCCACGGTCGCCGCCACGTTGGCGTTCGCCGGGAACAGGCGCGCCGCCTCGCGGGCGCTGCCCTCGAAGAAAACCTTTGCCTCTGACACCGCATTCAGATCGATAAGCTGCTCGGCATAGCTGCCGCGCCAGCTGGCCGGGCTTTTGCGCGACTGATAGGTGACGCGCTCAAGGCCGCCCTCTTTCGCCGCCGCCAGCCCGTCGATACCGGCCACCGCACCGGAAAGCAGGGTCAGTTTTCCGCCCGCAGCGAGCAGACGCTGCTCCAGCGCGCTGTCCGCCAGCGCGCCGGTGGAAATGACGGCCAGATGCCAGCCGCGACGCAGGATCTCTTCCCCGTACTGGGCCACCGCCTGCTGGCTGGCGCATTCCAGCACCAGATCCGGCGTTTGTGCGCACGCCATCGGCGACGTCAGCGCCTCGACCGCATTGCCAAACTGGTCGTGAATGGCGGCATGGTGAGACGCGCGCGCCACGATCCAGCCGATAGCCACGCCGGCGGGCAGGCGCTCAATCACCGCCTGCGCCATGGCGCCAAAACCAATCAACATTACCTTTTTCATGATGTGTCCTTACAGATGGCGGCAGAAGCCGCCGGAAACGTCCAGCGCCGCGCCGGTGGTAAACGAGGCCAGCGGCGAAGCGAGGAACAGCAGCGCCTGCGCGGGCTCCTGCGGCTTGCCGAGGCGCGCCATTGGAATGCCGCGCTTGCGCGCGATATCCGCCGTCCATTCCGGCCAGCTCAGGCTTTTGTCCGCCCGGTTTTCAAAGCGGCGCTGCCACTGGCCGGATTCCACCATGCCGAGCAGAATGGAATTGACGCGAATGCCTTTGCCCACCAGCTCTTTCGACAGCGTCAGCGTCATGTTCAGCAGCGCGGCACGAGCGGCGGAGGTGGCGATCATGTGCTCCTCCGGCTGTAGCGCCAGCAGGGAGTTCACGCAGGTAACAGAGGCAATGTCTGACTGCTCCAGCAGAGGCTGAAACGCCTGCACCGGGTTAATCACCCCGAACAGTTTGAGTTCGGCTTCGTGCAGCCACGCCTCGCGCGGGGTGTCATGGAAGTGCGCCACGTAGCCCTGCCCGGCGTTGTTGATCAGCATATCCGCCGCGCCAAAGCGCGCCTGCACCGCATCCGCGAAGGCCTGAACTTCGTCGGCGTTCAGCACGTCGCAGCGGTAAGCGAAAATCTCCCCGTGAGGAAATTCGTTTTGCAGCGTCGCATGGGCGCTGGCGAGCCGGTCCGGGTCACGGCCGCAGAAGGCGACTTTCGCCCCTTCACCCAGCAGCAGGCGCAGCGTTTCAAAGCCAATGCCGGAAGAACCGCCGGTAACGACCGCTACGCGCCCGTCAATTTGTGCATTCATCGCGCACCTCTTCGTTAATGCGTAAAAGCTGTTGGTTGAAAAACGCGTCGTTATCGAGATAGCTGGCGTGCCCGGCCTGCGGAATGGCGATAAACGGCATGCCGTAGCGCAGCGCCAGACCCTGAACCAGTTCCGGCTGGGTGATGGCATCCTGCTCGCCGCACCAGACTTCAAACGTGCCGGAATAGCGTTTAAGCCAGCCGTGAATGTCGTCATGTGCCAGCATCCACGCGGCAGCGAGATAGCCTTCCGGGCGCAGCGCCCGCATGCCCGACGCGACGGTGGCGATATCTTCCGCGCGCGCGCCGGGGCGCAGCAGCTTCGCGGCGCGGGTCTGGGCGAGGATGTCGCCCCCCAGCGCCATCTGCTGCTCGCGGTTACGCCAGACCTGCTCCCGCTGCTCCGGCGCGGCATTGCCGTACCCCTGCGCGGCGTCGGCCAGCACCAGATGGATGACGCGCTCAGGGAACTTCGCGGCAAAGGCGCTGGCCACCAGCGCCCCCAGGGAATGGCCGACCAGCACTGCCTGCCAGACACCGGCGCGATCCAGCATCGCCGCCAGCGCGTCGGCGTAATCCCCCGCGTTCGCCCGCGCTACGGCCAGCATCGGGCTTTCGCCGTAACCGGGCATGTCCCACGCCAGCACGCGAAAACCGTTCAGCGCCATCTGCTTGTGCCAGGAGGCGGCGCCGGAGCTGATCCCGTGCAGCAGCATCAGCGGAATACCGCTTCCCTGTTCACGAAAACCCGTCATCATGCCCCCTTAGTTCCGCTTCACTTTGGAAAGCGGATGGTCGGACGGATAGGTCGGGATTTCCGGCTTGTTGGTCCCCAGCATGACGCACATCAGCGCTTCTTCTTCGCCGTGGTTAAACAGGCCGCGATAGATGCCCGGCGGAACGGAGATCAGATCACGCTCGCGCAGCACGGTTTCGGTGTAGTTGTCGCCGTCCTGGATCATCAGCGTGATTTGCCCTTTAAGCATGAAGAACACCTCTTCCACGTCGTCGTGCAGGTGCAGCGGCCCTTCGCACTTCGACGGCAGCACCATGGTGGAGAAGGTAAAATGGTCCGCCTGCACGGTGTTGGTGTCGTTCGCGACGCCCGTTGCGCCGGTGCCGATGTAGCGCATCTGCGCCCGGCGGTATTTCGGGTCAAAATCGGCCTGGAACTTCAGCGCGTTCCAGTCGTATTTACGGCCTTCGAAGCGCGCGATGCGCGACTCGACCCACTCTTCCATCGTCAGATGGTCAGGTTTGATGCCTGTTGTGTTGGTTACGGTTGAATCAGTCATGACACTCTCCTCAGTAACGTCTCAGCAGCGGCAGTAACAGGACGCAGCCCACCGCCGCCATCACCGCCAGAAAAATCAGCCCGGAATCCATGCTGTGGGTGAAGGCGATAAGCGCACCCATCACCGCCGGCGACAGCGCGCCCGCAAAGTTTCCCAGCCCGTTGAAGATACCGCCCGCCGTGGCGCTCACCCGGGGATGGGTGGCCTTCGCCAGCAGGGCGAAAATGTTGGGTGCGCCGGTGCCCCACATAAAGGTGCTGAAGCTCATCGCCGCGATGACGGCCAGCGGGGTATCAAGGTGCATCACCGCCGCCAGCCCGACGGCCGCCCCCGCCATGGAGATAAAGCATGCCGCCGCGCGCTTATCGACCCTGTCCGAGAGCCACGCGCCAATCACTTCCCCTGCCAGCATGGCGATGAACGGCATCGACGACAGCCAGCCCGCGTGCTCCAGATGAATGCCTTTGCCTTTGATCAGGTAGCCCGGCAGCCAGCCGTTGATGCCCCACAGATAGGTCAGGAAAGCGATGTTAAAGATGCAGATGATCCAGAAGTGCGGGCTGACGAACAGCTCACGCCGCGCCGCGCGCCGCTCGTCCCGGGACGCCTGCGAGGTGCCGGGTTTTGCCTCCAGGCGGATCCCGCGCAGACCAATGCGCACAAAGATAAGCACCGGCACGGTAAGCATGGCCATCACAAAGAAAGTGCTCTGCCAGCCAAAGGTGTTCAGCAGCCAGAGGGAAAGCGGGAAACCAATCGCCGCGCCCACCGGGGTCCCCAGCAGCCACAGCATGGTGGCGCGTGCCTGTAAATGCTGCGGGAAGTTGTGACGTACGATGGCGAAGGCCAGCGGGAACAGCGGTCCTTCCGCCACGCCCAGCAGAATACGCAGGACGATCATCAGCGTGTAGTTATGGGTAAAGCCCATCGCCACCATCAGCACGCACCACACCGCCATCATCCCGGTGAGCAGGCGCAGCGGCGCGATTTTGTCGCCTAAACCGCTTAAAAACACCGATGAGAAGCCATAGCTCAGCAGGAAAGCGCTCATCAAAATGCCGAGACGCGTGGTGTCGAAATCAATGCCCATCGCCTGCTGGAAATGGGTATCCGAAAAGAGCGCCGCGATGCTGATTTTGTCGAAAAACGCCAGCAGCACGCAGGCCAGCAGCGACAGCGGGATGGCCCAGCGCACCGCTTTTTCGGGCGTGCGGGTCCCCTCACCGCTCGCCTCAACCGGCGCGGTGTTAGTCTCTAGTGTGGTCATCTCTCCCCCTACGGGTGCGGGTTAGCTATCGCAGTGACATCAGTGAAAAGGTCGGGTCGGCGAGCGGCACGTCGGACAGATCCCGCCCCGCCGCCATCCAGCGCTTCGCCAGCTTGACGGTACGCGCATCGTCGAACGCCACCAGCTGCGTCAGCCTCCCGTTGTCGTCCAGCGAGAAGTACAGCGTTTCTTCACGCACTACCGTTCTGCTGCCCGGCTGCGGAATGCCGAGGATCTGGATGTTGTGCTGGTATTGATCCGACCATAGCCACGGCGCGTCGTCATAGCCCGGCGCATCGGGGTTGAGCATCGCTTTCGCCGTCGCCACCGCCTGGTTCTGGGCGAAGGCCCAGGACTGGATGCACAGGCCGTAGTGATGGTGCTGGGCGACATCTCCTGCGGCAAAGATGAACGGATCCGACGTGCGTCCCTGGGCATCCACCACGATCCCGCGCCCGGTTTTCAGCCCCGCATCGCGCGCCAGCTCCAGATTGAGATCGACGCCGATCCCAACCACGACCGCATCAAAGGTTTCACGCTGGCCGTCGCAGTGGATAACCGGCAGGCCGTTATCGTCCTCCAGCTCCAGCGCGCCGCAGCCGGTACGGATATCCACGCCCTGCTCGCGGTGAAGGGCCTCTAAGCGCTGCGACACCTCGCCGCTCACCGAGCGCATGCACAGCGCGGGCTGCTGCTCGAACAGGGTGACCGCCACGCCGCTTTTGCGCGCCGAGGCAGCAATCTCCAGTCCGATCCAGCCGCCGCCGACGATCGCCAGTTTTTTACTTTCCGCCAGACGACTTTTCAGGCGCTGCGCGTCCTGCCAGTGGCGCAGGGTATAGACCTGCGGATGGCTGGCCCACGCCTGCGAAGGCAGGCGCGCCCGACCGCCGGTAGCGATTAAAAGGATGTTGTAACTAAGCCGCTCGCCGTTGCTAAGAACGACTTTTTTCTCATCGCGATCGACAGATTCAGCGCGCAGCGGCCGGTACCAGGCCAGGTTCAGCGCCTGCTGCACCTCGTCGGTAAACAGCCTTGGGAGCGCCGCGTTCGGCTCCAGCAAAGACGCTTTCGACAGCGGCGGGCGCTCGTAGAAATCCCATTCTTCTTCCGCTACCACGCAAATCTCGCCGTCGAAACCCTCATCGCGCAGGGTTTTCGCCGCCCAGCCGCCCGCCTGACCGCCGCCGATAATGACAATGCGCGATGTCATACCGCCTCCGGCTTTTTCTGCTGACGGCGCGTGTCGTGGTCAATCCCGCCTTCCACCGCCCACTCGGTAAAGGAGACCAGCGAATGCTCCAGCTCGCGCGGCTGCCAGTTTTCCGTCAGATAATCATCGTTGGTGTAATACTCAAACGCCCCGCCGGTCGGGCTGTTGACGTACCAGAAGTACGCCGACGACACCGGATGACGGCCCGGCCCGATAAAGGTGCTCCAGTCATGTTTATTCATCGCGATACCGCCGCCGATCACCTCGTGGATGTCGCGCACGGTGAAGGCCACGTGGTTGAGGCCGCGCTTGCGGTTCGGCAGTTGCAGCAGGAACAGGTTGTGATGGCCGCCGCGCACGCCGCAGCGCAGGAACACGGCGCGGTTGATATAGCGGTCCGAGACCTGGAAGCCGAGCACCTCGCGGTAGAATTTCTCCACTGCCGCCAGCTCTTCCACGAAGAACACCACATGCCCCACGTTGATCGGCTGGGCGCGATCGTAAACCGGGCTGGGGGTGTCGATACGGCGGGCATCGCCCCACTGGTTAATCGGCTCGACGTTCAGCTCCACGTCAGTTTGCTGGGTCACCTGCACGCGCAGCGTCATGCCGTTCGGGTCCAGGCACTCCAGCGCGTCGCCCACTTCACGAAAACCTGGCTGTTGCGCCAGCTTCGGGCGCAGCGCGTCCAGATCAGACTGGCTGGCAACCGCCCAGGTCATGCGGCGCAGGGTGTTGCCCGCTTCAAACGCGGGCGGCAGGTCGGGGCTGTCGATCGGGTTAAGCTCCACGCGCGCGCCGCTCAGGGTGGTGAAACGCTGGCCGCTGGCATCGCCCGTCAGGCCAAAATCACGCATAAATTTGGCGCAGTGCGTCAGGTCTTCCACACCAAATTCCAGCTTTTCAATTCCGGTTACACTCATCGTTCGTTGCCTCATCTGGCCCAGATTGGGCGTAAAACATGCCCGACGCAGTCAAGCGCCTGACGTTAACTCACTGATTTAACTGGCCTGTGACAAATACCCTAAGAAGCCAGAAATTTTATCCGCCGCGAGGCGAACCTCGTTTTGCAGGCGCTCGCGGTCGCTCTGCGGGATCTCCTCCGACGGCACTAGAATGCTGACCACCGCCGCCACGCGGCCGCTTCGGTCATACACCGGGTAGACGATGGAAGAGATGCCGTGGCGGAAGAAGGATTCGCCGATGACATACCCGCGGGCTTTGTCCTGCTGCACCATCTGCCACAGGGCTTCGCGGTCGTGAAGCTGCCCCGGCGTGTTGCCCGGCAGACGCTCATGCGGGAACAGCTGTTCGAAATCAGCGCGGGAAATATCGGTCAACAGCATGCGGCCGAGCGAGGTGCAGTGCACCGGCAGACGGGTACCAATACTGACCTGGTTGATGCGCGACCCGGCGGCGCTGACGCGGGCGATGTAGATAATGTCGCGCCCGTCGCGGATCGCCAGATGGCTGCTGCACTGGCTCACGTCGCGCAATTGCTCGATCACCGGCTGGCCGACCTGCGCCACGTCCAGCGAGGCGATGTACTCAAAGCCCAGGCGCAGCACGTTCATGCCCAGCGAAAAGGTATTGGTGCGCGTGTTGCGCTCCAGAAATCCCATGAACTCCAGCGTCTGTACCACGCGGTAGGCGGTGGCCTTCGGCATATCCACCAGCCGGTGCAGCTCGGCAAAGGTCAGTTCGCGATGCTGCTCGCCAAAGGCCAACAGCAGCTGTAAACCGCGCTCCAGCCCCGGCACCAGATACTTCACTTCCCGATCGTTTGCCATCATCGCCCTACCTTAGTTAAAGACAAAACCGCCGTTGACCGGGATCAGCTGTCCGGTGATAAACCGCGACAGATCGCTTAACAGCCAGACCACGCTGCCGGTGACGTCTTCCGGCTGCTGTGCCCCGGTTAACGCGCGTCCGTTTTCGTAGAGCTGATGCCGTTCGGCGGGGACATATTCCGTCGCCTCGACGCGGGTTAGCCCTGGTGCGATGGCGTTGATACGGATACGTTTTTCCCCCAGCTCGCGCGCCATTGAGCGGGTCATGGCAATCACGGCCCCTTTACTGGCGACGTAGGCCATCAGGCGCGGCGCGCCCCACAGCGCGGTGTCGGACGCCACGTTCACAATGCCTGCCCCTTCGCGCAGCAGCGGCACGGCGGCGCGCGTCACCAGCCAGGTGCCTTTGACATTGACGCTCATCACCCGATCCCAGAGATCCGGATCGTAATCAAGCATGTTTTTGCCGCCGACGCCCGTCGCCATCGCCGCGTTGTTCACCAGGCCGTCAATCTGCCCCTGCTCGCCAATGGCGCTGAACACCTGGTCGATGGAGTGCTGATCGGCCAGATCAATAACGTGCGATTCGATCGCATAGCCCTGCTCGCGCAGCCGGTGGGCGCTCTCGGCCAGCTCGCCTTTGAGGATGTCGCACATCACCACCGCCGCGCCCTGCTCCGCGCAGGCCTGGGCAAAGTGGTAGCCCAGCCCGCGCGCGGCACCGGTCACCACGATGCGCTTGCCGCTCAGCAGCCCCTTCATCAGGCGGCTCCCTGCTGTGCTTCACGCATCGCCAGCTGCTCTTTGGCGGCTTTTTGCATCATGCGGCGCAGGCGCGAGAGGCCAACGTCGTGTTGATACAGGTATTCATGATCGCGCGCGTTTGGCGCCAGGCTCTCCAGCACCACGCGGTCCTGCTCCAGCACTTCCCAGTGCAGTTTTTCCAGCCGGTTGCGGTACATGAAGCGCCACATATCGCGCTGCCAGCCCTGTACGCGGCGGATGCGCCAGAAGAAGACGCGGCAGTTGTCGTTATCTTCCGGCACCACCATGCCGACGATAAAGAAGTGGCCGCCCGGTCCGAAGCGCTTCTTGTACGGAATGGAGAGGCGCATCCAGCAGGTGCCGCTGTTGCCCAGCTCCACCCAGTCAAAATTGACGCCGCTCTGCCCTTTTTTCTCGAAAATAAAGCCGGTTTTGGTCGGCTGGAGCACCATGTCGGCCTTGCGATCCCCTTCCGCCATCGAGTGCGACGAGGAGTGCAGATAGGTGCCGTGCATCGGGTCCATCACGTTTTCCAGCGCGTACTGGTAATTACATTTCCACGCGGCGGTGCAGAGGAAGTTGCTGAAGTTTTCCGTGTCGGCGAGTTCATCCGGGAAGGTCAGTTCGTCCGGCTGCTGGTCCGCGGTGACGCCAAACCACAGGAAGATGGCGCCGTGCGCCTCCTGCACGTTATAGCTGCGCACGCACTGCTGGCCGACCAGCGGACATTTATCCACGGCGGGCACGTCTTTCACCTCGCCGTTGCCCGCCACCTCTACGCCGTGATACCAGCAGGCAATGCGGTCCCCGAGGTTCCAGCCCATCGACAGGCGCGCACCGCGATGCGGACAGCGGTCCTCCAGCGCCTGAACCTGTCCATCTTTATTGCGCCAGACCACAATCTGCTCGCCCAGGCGGGTGATGCCCACCGGCGCAGACTGCACTTCCCAGCTCGCCAGCACCGGATACCAGAGGCCGCGCAGGCCTTTATCAAGATAGTTTTGTACGGTCGTCGTCATCGCGTTGCCCTCAGTAGCCGTTAACCTGTAAGAATGCCTGGAAGCTGGCGTCGCTCCACGGCTCGCCCTGCTGGTCGTGCATACGCACCGCGTTCAGCCCGCTTACCAGCTCCGGCAAGGTTTCAACGCCCTGCTCGAAGAGATCTTCCAGCGTCGCAATCAGCTTCACTTCCCAGCTTTCCGGCTCGCGGCTGCGGGTTTGCCAGATCAGGTTGGTGTAATCGCCTGGCTTATGAATGGCACCGTTACCGCCCTCTGCCGGTGGGGTAAACTGGCGGCTTTCCGGCAACGCCGGGTTGTAGTTCAGGGTGTCGCTCATGCCACGGTCTCCTCGACGAAGGTAATCTGGATTTGATTTTCAAAGACCCGAACCGGGTAGCGGTTGAGGTTGCGACCACCGGGGCCGTGCAGGCACTGGCCAGTTTTGACGTCGAACACCGCCTCGTGCAGCGGGCATTCCACCTTGCCGTCTTCCACGAAGCCCTGACTCAGCAGGGCATAGGCGTGCGGGCATACGTCCTCCAGCGCGTAATATTCACCGTCGATCAGGTAAACGCCGATCTCTTTACCGTCGACGTTGCCGCTAAAAGGGAAATCTTCCTGTACTTGTTCTGCGTCACATACGCCTATCCAGCTCATCACGATCCTCCAGGCTTTTGTTTCATATATGAAACTCTGTTTCTTATTTAATACGGTCAATATAAAAGCGATGAATGTTTCGTCAAGCGACAATGTGACGAATTTGTTAATCAAACAGGTATTAATTAACTAAGTGTGCAAAGGATCACGAAAAAATGCAGCGATATGAAATTTTCATTATCGCGGCGTGATAAATACGATTTATTAATGCCCTCGACATTTCAATAAAAGATATTGACTTCTTTTCTTTTTGTTCCTTAAAAATAAAGTAACGTCACATCTTCGGCGTTTCACCTGTGAAACAAAAAATTTATTTACTCTTAATAAACAATGAGTTTCACCAGTGAACCATTTTAGATCCGTGACAATCACTTTGATAAAAATATAAATAGATGAAAACGTAAGGCGGGCATGATGACGGCAAGATGGCAAGGTACAATTGCACTGTTATTACTCATTATTATTTCCTACGTCGATCGGGTAAATATCTCGGTAATGATTTTAAACCCGGAATTTGCCGAACATTTTCAGTTAAATGAAAACAGAATGTTACAGGGCCTGCTCATGACCTGCTTTCTTCTGGGTTATGGGTTTTCCGCTTTATTATTAACGCCAGTTATTGAAAGCAAACTTCATTATCGGCAGGGATTATTAAGCAGCATTGCGATTTGGGCCGCGGTCTGCGCGGCTTCACCTTTGCTCGGCTCGCTGACGGGAATGCTCATCGCCCGCGTGATTCTGGGGATCGCGGAGGGACCGCTTTTTTCACTGAAAACGCGCTTTATCAGCGATAACTTTAGCGCGCAAGAGATCGGCAAACCCAACGCCGTGACCGCGCTGGGCGTCTCGCTCGGGCTGGCCGTGGGCTTTCCGCTGGTGACCTGGCTGATGTCGCATCTGGGCTGGGCCGGGTCGTTTTACGCCCTGGCGGTGATGAATCTGGTGTTGGGCGGCGGGCTCATCTGGCGTTTTCTGCCCGCGCCACACAGCCCGGTGAAGATGAAAAAACCGGGGTTTGTTCACACCTTCACGCTGGCCTGGCAGACGCCGCTGCTGGGCTGGATCCTGCTGGTTGAAATCGCCACGCTGAGCTATCTGTGGGGCAGCAGCGCGTGGCTGCCCGCATGGCTGCGTGACGAGCACCACTTCTCGCTGCATGCCACGGGCTGGCTTGCGGCGATCCCCTTCCTGCTCAGTCTGGGGTCAAAGTTTCTGGGTGGCGTGCTGCTCGATAAAATGCGTCCGGAACAGGCACCGGTACTGTTTGTGGTGGGCGGTACGTTGACGGCACTCTCCGTGATCGCACTGATGCTCAGCCATCAGCCCGCATGGCTGGCGCTCTTTATGCTGTCTGCCAACGTGTTCTGGGGGCTTCAGGGAGCGGCTATTCCTGCGGTAATCCAGCATCACGCCGCCCGGGACGCCGTGGGCAGCGCTTACGGCATAATCAATGGGATCGGCAATATCTGCGCGGCGTTTATTCCGCTGCTGATGGGGATGGTGATGAGATCGGTGGGGTCGGTCAGTTCAGGCTTTTCGGTGCTGGTCGTCTCGCAGGTTGTCACCCTGCTTGCCGGGGGAATGTTGCTGCTGCGCATGCGGCGCGCAGCAGCAATCAGCGCGTAAGGCTTATTCGCCTTTTTTCGCCGCCTGGATGTAGAGCATTTCCAGCGCCAGGGTCGCCGCGGCCAGCGCGGTGATCTCGGACTGGTCATAGGCCGGAGCCACTTCCACCACGTCCATCCCGACGATGTTCAGATCCTTCAGGCCGCGCACCAGCTTGATGGCGCGGTCTGATGTCAGGCCGCCGATCACCGGCGTACCGGTACCCGGTGCGAATGCCGGATCCAGGCAGTCGATATCGAAGGTCAGATAGACAGGCATGTCGCCGACGATCTGCTTAACCTGAGCCAGAATATCGTCCACGCCGCGATCGTTCACCTGGCCCGCGTCGAGTACGGTGAAGCCGTTGTCTTTGTCGAACTCGGTGCGGATGCCGATCTGCACGGAGTGGTTTGGATCGATCAGGCCTTCTTTCGGCGCGGTATAGAACATGGTGCCGTGGTCGAATTCACAGCCGTTCGCGTAGGTGTCGGTGTGCGCATCGAAGTGCACCAGCGCCATTTTGCCGAAGTGCTTCGCGTGGGCGCGCAGCAGCGGCAGGGTCACGAAGTGGTCACCGCCGAAGGAGAGCATGCGTTTACCGGCCGCCAGCAGCTTCTCGGCGTGCGCCTGCAATTTTTCGCTCATCTCACGCGCGTCGCCGAAGGCGTACACCAGATCGCCGCAGTCCACCACGTTCAGGCGCTCGCGCATGTCGAAGTTCCACGGGAAGCGGTTGTGCTCCCAGGCCAGGTTGGTGGAAACCTGACGGATCGCCGCCGGGCCATGACGTCCCCCCGCGCGACCGGACGTTGCCATGTCGAACGGTACGCCGGTGATCACCCAGTCCGCATCGCTGTCGTACGGCTGGAAGTTCATCGGAAGGCGTAAAAAACCAAACGCGTTAGATACCAGAGAGTTATCGTACTGATGACCTAAAGTGCTCATGTCCTGACCTCTTATAAAGTCGATACATTAAAAACAGATGAAAAAAAATCCCCTCCGCGTCGTTAAACCCGACGAGGAAGGGATTGATTCGTAAATCGCATATTGGGGCGAATTATCGCCGTTAATTCATACGGGTTCAAGTGAGTATAGCATTCTGCCGGATGGCGGCTTCGCCTTCTCCGGACTACATTCGTAGGCCCGGTAAGCGCAGCGCCACCGGGCATCGGCGGCACAGCGGCCTGATGCCCTCACCCCGCCCCTCTCCCACAGGGAGAGGGAGGTTTTCTTACTCGTCTTCCAGATACGTATACCCGTACAGACCCGCTTCAAACTCTTCCAGGAACTGCTGCTGCAAGGCATCGTCCAGACCGGTGTTTTTCACCTGATCGCGGAACTGGGTGAGCAGTTTTTTCGGATCCAGCTGAACGTATTCGAGCATGTCCGCCACGGTGTCCCCTTCGTCGGACAGCTCAACCTCCACGCTGCCGTCAGGGAAGACAAACACGTCAACCGCTTCGGTATCACCGAACAGGTTGTGCATGTTGCCGAGGATCTCCTGATACGCACCCACCATAAAGAAGCCCAGCATTGGCGGGTTCTCCGGATCGTACTCCGGCATTGGCATAGTGGTCGCGATACCGTCGCCGTCGACGTAGTGGTCAATTGCGCCGTCGGAGTCACAGGTGATGTCCAGCAGCACGGCGCGGCGTTCCGGGGCGTGGTTCAGCCCTTCCAGCGGCAGAACCGGGAACAGCTGGTCGATACCCCAGGCATCCGGCATCGACTGGAACAGGGAGAAGTTGACGTACATTTTGTCCGCCATACGCTCCTGCAACTCGTCGATAATTGGACGGTGCGCGCGGTTGCTCGGGTCGAGCTGTTTCTGCACTTCGTGGCACATATTCAGGTAGAGCTGCTCGGCCCACGCGCGCTCTTGCAGGCTGAAGGTGCCTGACGAGTAGCCGACGTGAATATCGTGCAGGTCCATCTGGCTGTCGTGCAGCCATTCGCGCAGGGAACGACGCGTGCCCGGCTCGTGCATCTCCTGCCAGGTTTCCCACATGCTTTGCAGTGAGCGTGGAGCATCGTCTGCCGGAGGCGTGGCTTCGGTGATTTCGCTACGCTCAACGCCGATGATGTTAGAGACCAGCACCGTATGGTGCGCGGTGACCGCGCGGCCGGATTCGGTGATCACCGTCGGGTGCGGCAGGCCGTGCTCTTCGCAGGCATCGCCAATCGCCCAGATGATGTTGTTGGCATATTCGTTCAGGCCATAGTTTACCGAGCAGTCAGACTGCGAGCGGGTCCCTTCGTAGTCCACGCCCAGGCCGCCGCCCACGTCAAAGCACTGAATATTCACGCCAAGCTTATGCAGCTCAACGTAGAAACGCGCAGATTCACGCACGCCGGTGGCGATGTCGCGAATGTTGGCCATCTGCGAGCCGAGGTGGAAGTGCAGCAGCTGAATGCTGTCCAGACGACCGCGCTCGCGCAGAATTTCCACCAGCTGAAGCACCTGGTTCGCCGCGAGGCCGAACTTGGATTTTTCACCGCCGGAAGATTGCCATTTACCGGAACCCTGCGACGCCAGTCGCGCACGCACGCCAAGGCGTGGGATCACGTTCAGACGCTCGGCCTCTTCCAGCACGATCGCGATTTCGGTCATCTTCTCGATCACCAGATAGACCTTGTGGCCCATCTTCTCGCCAATCAGCGCCAGACGAATGTATTCGCGGTCTTTATAGCCGTTACAGACGATCACCGACCGGGTCATGCCCGCGTGCGCCAGAACCGCCATCAGCTCCGCTTTAGAGCCGGCTTCCAGGCCCAGCGGCTCGCCGGAGTGGATCAGGGACTCAATCACGCGACGGTGCTGGTTGACCTTGATCGGGTAAACGAGGAAATAGTCGCCGTTATAACCATACGATTCCCGCGCGCGTTTGAACGCGGCGTTAATAGAACGCAGGCGATGTTGCAGGATCTGCGGGAAGCAGAACAGTGCAGGCAAGCGCTGACCCTGCGCTTCACGGGTTTTCACCAGTTTAGCGAGATCCACGCGCGCTTCCGGGACGTCCGGATCCGGGCAGACACTGATGTGGCCCAGCTCGTTAACGTCGTAGTAGTTATTGCCCCACCAGGCAATATTGTAAGTGCGCAGCATCTTGCTGGCTTCCTGGGAGCTCATCGCAACCTCCTGCATAGAACGTAGTACACCCTGTTCGCCTGCTGACGAAGGCGAAAGCGAAGACATGTCGTCAGACATAGCGAACCTCAACTCTTTGTATTAAGTGTAAAACAGTTGACTACTATCGCAGCGTTATACGGCGATAACAACCCATTAACGGCTCCATTTCCCAGCAGAGTATGCTGAAATCCAGACCGTGCGACCGGTTTCTTATTCATATCATTGTAAAACACGTATCCGAACTCTGTATGACAAGGTTCGGCGAAACCACGAGAAAACTCCTGTATTAACAAGAGCGCCCTTGTTCAGTTTTCACAAAGCGTGACCGGCTCTGGAATCCTGAGAAGCACCGAGATGGGTATAACATCGGCAGGTGTTTAGACCAGAAGTGCGGGTGGGAATCAAATGCGCGCCAGAACGGCTGCGCTGAATGAGCGGAAAACGATGGTTCATTATCTGGTATCACCTCCACGGCCGCCTCTGCTGAAACGGACCACAAGCCAAAGCTAAAAGTTCACTGCTTAACCCGGCTGGAAGTGGCGACACGATGTGTTCATCGAGCGCTTATTTTATATGAGCCGCGCGCCGCGTTTTATACCGAGAAGGTCGCTAAAAAGCAAAACAAAAATGCGCATGTTGCCAGCGTCGTCAGGAAAAATTTCCAGCAGCGTTTTCAACACAGTGAGAGGTGAGTCAAAAAAAACTGGAAATCAGGTGAAGAAGTGACCTAAAATAGACGTCCAGATGTTAATCCATCCATACCGATTAACACTCAGACTGCCAGTGTCAAAATCCTGTAGGCCTTGGTAGAATTATCTCCTATGGCTATTCCACACAGCAGCTTGAGCTAACCAAATTCCTCTTAGGTGAAATAAAACATGGCAAAACACCTGTTTACGTCCGAGTCCGTATCAGAAGGACATCCTGATAAAATTGCTGACCAAATCTCCGATGCGGTGCTGGATGCGATCCTCGCGCAGGATCCAAAGGCGCGCGTAGCGTGTGAAACCTATGTCAAAACCGGCATGGTTCTGGTTGGCGGTGAGATCACCACCAGCGCATGGGTTGATATCGAAGAGATCACCCGTAACACGGTGCGTGAGATTGGCTATGTACATTCTGATATGGGCTTTGATGCCAACTCCTGCGCCGTACTGAGCGCGATTGGCAAACAGTCTCCGGATATCAACCAGGGCGTTGACCGTGCCGATCCGCTGGAACAGGGCGCGGGTGACCAGGGCCTGATGTTCGGCTACGCAACCAACGAAACCGACGTGCTGATGCCAGCGCCGGTAACCTACGCCCATCGTCTGGTGCAGCGTCAGGCTGAAGTGCGTAAAAACGGCACCCTGCCGTGGCTGCGTCCGGATGCGAAAAGCCAGGTGACCTTCCAGTATGACGACGGGAAAATCGTCGGTATCGATGCAGTGGTTCTTTCCACGCAGCATGCGGAAGAGATTGACCAGAAATCCCTGCAAGAAGCGGTGATGGAAGAGATCATCAAGCCGGTTCTGCCAACTGAATGGCTGAGCTCTGCGACCAAATTCTTCATCAACCCAACCGGACGCTTTGTTATCGGCGGCCCAATGGGTGACTGCGGTCTGACCGGTCGTAAAATCATCGTAGATACCTACGGCGGCATGGCACGTCACGGCGGCGGCGCATTCTCCGGTAAAGATCCGTCTAAAGTTGACCGTTCTGCGGCGTACGCTGCACGTTATGTAGCGAAAAACATCGTTGCTGCCGGTCTGGCTGACCGCTGTGAGATCCAGGTTTCCTACGCTATCGGCGTGGCTGAGCCAACCTCCATCATGGTGGAAACCTTCGGTACTGAAAAAGTGCCTTCTGAACAGCTGACCCTGCTGGTGCGTGAGTTCTTCGACCTGCGTCCATACGGTCTGATTCAGATGCTGGATCTGCTGCACCCAATCTACCAGGAAACCGCAGCGTACGGTCACTTTGGCCGCGAACATTTCCCATGGGAAAAAACCGACAAAGCCGCCCTGCTGCGTGATGCTGCCGGTCTGAAATAATCGACTGCCAGTAGCTTAAACAGGCCAGCCGTTGTGCTGGCCTTTTTTATGTCGGGTGGCGGCTATGCCTTACCCGACCTACGGGTAGTGAGTTTTTGTAGGCCGGGTAAGGCGCAGCCGCCACCCGGCAATGTTTGGAACCGTTTACACCTCACTCTCTATACCCCGCTTTCAGAATATTCTCTTTGCATGATCGCATTTCTTCTGCTGTTACATTCCCTTTCAGTTAAGTCTGAAATTTGTACAAACGCGATGCACATCAATTAATTTACCTCTATATTTTCAAAGCTTTAATTATTTTTACGGTTACAAGCTAGTGTAACCGATTACACCGTTGTGATTTGACTCACATATTTTTATGAGCCGCTCACCTACTCTTAATATCGTAAAAACTGATAACCCAACTGGAGGGCATAATGCCTGACAATAATAAACAGGGGCGTACGTCCAATAAGGCAATGACGTTCTTCGTCTGCTTCCTCGCCGCTCTGGCAGGATTACTCTTTGGCCTGGATATTGGCGTAATTGCCGGTGCATTACCTTTCATCACCGATGAGTTCCAGATTAGCGCACACACTCAGGAATGGGTGGTTAGCTCCATGATGTTCGGTGCCGCCGTCGGCGCGGTCGGCAGCGGCTGGCTCTCCTTTAAGCTCGGGCGTAAAAAGAGCCTGATGATCGGCGCGATCCTGTTCGTTGCCGGCTCACTGTTCTCTGCCGCTGCACCTAACGTTGAAGTGCTGATCATCTCCCGCGTGCTGCTCGGTCTGGCAGTGGGCGTGGCGTCTTATACTGCCCCGCTGTACCTGTCTGAAATCGCTCCGGAAAAAATCCGCGGCAGCATGATTTCCATGTATCAGCTGATGATCACCATCGGTATTCTGGGGGCTTATCTCTCGGATACCGCATTCAGCTACAGCGGCGCATGGCGCTGGATGCTGGGCGTAATCATCATTCCAGCCATCCTGCTGCTGATTGGCGTCTTCTTCCTGCCGGACAGTCCGCGCTGGTTCGCCGCCAAACGCCGCTTCCATGATGCCGAACGCGTGCTCTTACGCCTGCGTGATACCAGCGCCGAAGCCAAAAACGAGCTGGAAGAGATCCGCGAAAGCCTGAAGGTCAAACAGTCCGGCTGGGCGCTGTTCAAAGAGAACAGCAACTTCCGCCGCGCGGTGTTCCTCGGTGTGCTGTTACAGATCATGCAACAGTTCACCGGGATGAACGTCATCATGTATTACGCGCCGAAAATCTTCGAACTGGCGGGCTACACCAACACCACCGAACAGATGTGGGGCACCGTGATCGTCGGCCTGACCAACGTGCTGGCGACCTTTATCGCTATCGGTCTGGTGGACCGCTGGGGACGTAAGCCAACCCTGACGCTGGGCTTCCTGGTGATGGCCGTCGGGATGGGCGTGCTGGGTACCATGATGCACATGGGCATTCATTCCCCAACGGCACAGTACTTCGCCGTGGCGATGCTGCTGATGTTTATCATTGGGTTTGCGATGAGCGCCGGTCCGCTGATTTGGGTGCTGTGCTCTGAGATCCAGCCGCTGAAAGGGCGTGATTTTGGTATCACCTGTTCTACCGCAACCAACTGGATTGCCAACATGATCGTCGGCGCAACGTTCCTGACCATGCTCAATACCCTGGGTAACGCCAATACCTTCTGGGTCTACGCCGGTCTGAACCTGTTCTTTATCGTTCTCACTATCTGGCTGGTTCCTGAAACCAAACATGTTTCACTGGAACACATTGAACGTAACCTGATGAAAGGTCGTCCTCTGCGCGAAATCGGCGCACACGACTGATCCTCCTGCGGGAGGCGCCTCTTGCGCCTCCCCGCTTCCCGCTTTATGCTCTGCCCCTATGAAAGCTCCCCGTCTCCCCATCGCCATTCAGCAAGCCGTCATGCGCAGCCTGCGGGAAAAACTCGCCCAGGCCAACCTGAAGCTCGGCCGCAATTATCCTGAACCGAAGCTGGTCTATCAGCAGCGTGGCACCGCGGCAGGCACAGCCTGGCTGGAGTCGTATGAGATCCGCCTGAATCCGGTGCTGATGATGGAAAACCAGCAGGCGTTTATCGACGAAGTGGTGCCGCACGAGCTGGCCCACCTTCTGGTGTGGAAGCACTTTGGCCGCGTCGCACCGCACGGCAAAGAGTGGAAATGGATGATGGAGGCGGTGCTCGGGGTTCCGGCCCGCCGCACCCATCAGTTCGAGCTGGAATCGGTACGCCGCAATACCTTCCCCTACCGCTGCCAGTGTCAGCAGCACCAGCTTACCGTCCGCCGTCACAACCGTGTGGTGCGCGGCGAGGCGACCTATCGCTGCGTTAAATGCGGCGAACCGCTGGTTGCGGAATAATCACTCGAACTTTCAGGAACTTTCCTGATCTGACTGATTGCATACGGGAACAACATTCGTTACGTTGCGGGCTCGTTTTGACACGGAGTGTAAGATGTCCCGTAATGTTTCTCTCGCGGTCGCTTTTCTGGCGACAGCGCTCTCCGGCCATGCTCTGGCCGACGGTATTCACAGTTTCTCTCAGGCAAAAACCGCGGGCGTAAAGATTAACGCCGACGTACCGGGTGATTTCTACTGCGGCTGTAAAATTAACTGGCAGGGTAAGAAAGGGGTCGTGGATCTGGGATCCTGCGGCTATAAGGTGCGCAAGAACGAGAACCGCGCCAGCCGAATCGAATGGGAACACGTTGTTCCGGCCTGGCAGTTTGGCCACCAGCGCCAGTGCTGGCAGGACGGTGGACGTAAAAATTGCGCAAAAGATCCGGTCTACCGCCAGATGGAAAGCGATATGCACAACCTGCAACCCGCCGTGGGTGAGGTTAATGGCGACCGCGGAAACTTCATGTACAGCCAGTGGAACGGTGGCGAAGGCCAGTACGGTCAGTGCGCCATGAAGGTCGATTTCAAAGAGAAAGTCGCCGAACCACCTGCCCGCGCACGCGGCAGCATCGCCCGCACTTATTTCTATATGCGCGACCGCTACGATCTCAATCTTTCCCGCCAGCAGACGCAGCTCTTCAATGCCTGGGACAAGCTCTACCCGGTGACGGACTGGGAATGCCAGCGCGACGAACGTATCGCCAAAGTCCAGGGGAATCATAACCCTTACGTCCAGCGGGCTTGCCAGGCGCAAAAGAGCTAACCTACACTACGGCAATTCGCTTATATCGCATGACACATGGAATTTCTGACTATGCGCATCCCTCGCATCTATCACCCTGAACTGATTACCCCAGGCGGCGAAATCGCCCTGTCTGATGATGCCGCAAACCATGTAGGTCGCGTGCTGCGCATGGGGGCAGGCCAGGCGATTCAGCTCTTTGACGGCTCTAATCAGGTTTTCGACGCTGAAATTACGCGCGCCGATAAAAAAAGCGTGCACGTGAAGGTGCTGCGTGGCGACGTGGACGACCGGGAATCCCCGCTGCACATTCACCTGGGCCAGGTGATGTCGCGTGGGGAAAAGATGGAGTTCACCATTCAGAAATCCATTGAACTGGGTGTAAGCCTCATTACGCCACTTTTTTCTGAGCGCTGCGGCGTTAAACTGGATGCGGAACGTCTGAACAAAAAGATCCAGCAGTGGCAAAAAATTGCCATTGCGGCCTGCGAACAGAGCGGCCGCAACCGTATCCCTGAGATCCGCCCGGCGATGGATCTGGAGGACTGGTGTGCAGAAGAGGAAAGCGGGCTTAAGCTCAATCTTCATCCGCGCGCCAGCGCCAGCATCAATACGCTGCCGCTGCCCGTTGAGCGTGTACGCCTGCTGATTGGCCCGGAAGGCGGCCTGTCGGCTGACGAAATTGCCATGACGGCGCGTTACCAGTTTACTGATATTCTGTTGGGACCTCGCGTTCTGCGCACTGAGACAACGGCACTCACCGCCATTACCGCGCTACAGGTGCGATTTGGCGATCTGGGTTGAAGCAAAGCCTGACCCATAACCGGAGAAGAAGATGATTAAGCTCGGCATCGTGATGGACCCCATCGCAAACATTAACATCAAGAAAGACTCCAGCTTCGCTATGTTGCTGGAAGCGCAGCGTCGCGGCTATGAACTCCACTATATGGAGATGAACGATCTTTACCTGATCAACGGTGAAGCCCGCGCACGCACCCGCATCGTTAACGTCGAGCAGAACTACGAAAAATGGTACGAATTCGGTACCGAGCAGGATATTGCCCTGGCCGACCTTAACGTGATCCTGATGCGTAAAGATCCGCCGTTCGACACCGAATACATTTACGCCACCTATATCCTTGAGCGTGCCGAAGAGAAAGGAACGCTGATCGTCAACAAGCCGCAGAGCCTGCGCGACTGCAACGAGAAGCTCTATACCGCATGGTTCTCTGACCTGACGCCGGAAACGCTCGTCACCCGCAGCAAAACGCAGCTGAAAGAATTCTGGCAGAAGCACGGCGACATCATCATGAAGCCGCTGGACGGCATGGGTGGCGCGTCGATCTTCCGCGTGAAAGAGGGCGATCCGAACATTGGCGTGATTGCCGAAACGCTGACCGAGCTGGGAACCCGCTACTGCATGGCGCAGAACTATCTGCCAGCCATTAAAGACGGCGACAAGCGTGTGCTGGTCGTAGACGGCGAGCCGGTGCCTTACTGCCTGGCGCGTATCCCGCAGGGAGGGGAAACCCGTGGCAACCTGGCGGCTGGCGGCCGTGGCGAACCGCGTCCGTTAAGCGAAAGCGACTGGGAAATTGCCCGCCGCGTCGGCCCTACGCTGAAAGCCAAAGGCCTGATCTTCGTCGGTCTCGATATCATCGGCGATCGCCTGACCGAAGTGAACGTCACCAGCCCGACCTGCATTCGCGAAATCGAAGCGGAATTCCCGATCTCGATCACCGGAATGCTGATGGACGCTATCGAAAAACGTTTACAGAAATAACCTGTGACAGCGCCTGTGTTTATCCCCATACTGGGCGCTGTCGCTTTTTAAACCAGGAAACAGTACCTCTGACAATGAATTTACAGCATCACTTTCTTATTGCCATGCCTGCTCTCCAGGATCCGATTTTCCGCCGCTCCGTGGTCTATATTTGCGAATACAACGAAGACGGCGCGATGGGGATTATCATCAATAAGCCGCTGGAAAACCTCCAGGTGGAAGGCATTCTGGACAAGCTGAAAATCCCTGCTGAAGCGCGGCTGCCGGAAATCCGTCTCGATAAACCGGTGATGCTCGGCGGCCCGCTTGCAGAAGATCGTGGTTTTATCCTGCATACCCCGCCGGTTTTCTCGTCCAGCATTCGTATCTCTGATAACACCGTCGTCACCACCTCTCGCGACGTGCTTGAAACGCTGGGCACTGCCAGTCAGCCTTCTGAGGTGCTGGTTGCGCTCGGCTACGCCTCCTGGGAAAAAGGGCAGCTGGAACAAGAAATTCTGGACAACGCCTGGCTGACAGCCCCTGCGGATATGAATATCCTGTTTAAAACCCCTATCGCCGATCGCTGGCGTGACGCGGCAAAACTGATTGGCATTGATATTCTGACCATGCCTGGCGTTGCGGGGCACGCGTAATGAGCGGCACCCTTCTCGCCTTCGACTTCGGCACCAAAAGCATCGGCGTCGCTGTGGGTCAACGGATCACCGGCACCGCTCGCCCGCTCACGGCGCTGAAAGCTAACGACGGCACGCCGGACTGGAACCTTATTGAGCGCTTGCTCAAAGAGTGGCAGCCGGACGACGTGATTGTCGGCCTGCCGCTAAACATGGACGGCACCGAGCAACCGCTTACCGCCCGCGCGCGCAAATTCGCGAACAAAATCCATGGCCGCTTTGGCGTCTCCGTTAAGCTGCACGATGAACGTTTGAGCACCGTCGAGGCACGCGCTGGCCTGTTCGAGCACGGTGGCTTCCGGGCGCTGAACAAAGGCAGCGTGGATTCAGCTTCAGCCGTCATTATCCTCGAAAGCTATTTCGAACAGGGTTACTGAGCGCCGGGGCTACAGCCGCCCCTGCGCCCGTCGCTCCGCCAGACTCTGCTCAAAGTTCTGCATTCCCGCCTGCTGCCCCGTTTGAATAATGCCCGGCAGTTGCCAGGTTTTGCCTTCGCGGATCAGGTTTGCCGCCGCCGAGGTATTCACCAGTAGCTCATACAGCGCCACGCGCCCGCCCTGGACATCCTGACGTAGCTTCTGCGCCAGGACCGCACGCAGGCTTCCCGCCAGCTGATTACGCACCGGATCTTTCTCCTGCGCTGGAAAGGTGTCGACCAGGCGCTCGATCGCCTGCGCCGCGCCGCGCGTATGCAGCGTGGCTAACACCAGATGGCCGGTTTCCGCCGCCGTCAGCGCCAGGCGTATCGTCTCGCTGTCGCGCAGCTCACCAAGCAGAATCACATCCGGATCTTCACGCAGCGCGCTGCGCAGCGCCTCGGCAAAGGACGGGCTGTGCTGGCCTATCTCCCGCTGCTGGATCAGGCAACGTTCGCTCTGGTACATAAACTCCACCGGATCTTCCAGGGTCAGAATATGCCCGTCCGTCTGGTGATTGAGGAAATCGACCATAGCGGCCAGGGTGGTCGATTTCCCACTGCCGGTGGCGCCGGTGACCAGAATCAGGCCATTGTCATTGGACAGTAGTTCCGGGATCGCTCGCGGCACACCTAGCGCAGAGAGCTGCGGGCACGTCAGCGGCAACAGCCGCAGCGCAATCGAAACGCCGAGCATATGCTTAAACGCACTGCCGCGCAGCCGCTGACGGCCTGCGAGGGTAACGGCAAAATCCACTTGCCCGTTTGCCCACCATGCGCCCTGCTGTTCGTCGTTGAGCCACGCTTTTAATAACGCCTCCACATCCGGGGGCGGAAACGGCGCAGGTTCAAGACGGCCTGACCTGCGCCAGCGCGGTGGCGAATCACTGCACAGGTGTAGATCGGAGACGTTATGCTTTACACTAAGGGCCACAATTTCTTCCACATCCATAGACTACTCCTCGGAAAATGAACGACATTGCGCATAACCTGGCACAGGTCCGGGACAAAATCTCAGCCGCGGCAACGCGTTGCGGCCGTGCTCCAGAAGAAATTACGTTGCTTGCAGTCAGCAAAACTAAGCCTGCGAGCGCCATCGCAGAAGCGATAGCCGCCGGTCATCGTGCCTTCGGTGAAAACTATGTGCAGGAAGGCGTGGATAAAATTCGCGCTTTCCGGGAACGGGGAAATACAGACCTGCAATGGCACTTTATCGGTCCGCTACAGTCGAACAAAAGCCGTCTGGTAGCAGAGCACTTTGACTGGTGCCACACCATCGATCGTCTGCGCATCGCTACCCGTCTGAGCGACCAGCGCCCTATGGAGATGCCAGCGCTTAACGTGCTGATTCAAATCAACATCAGCGATGAAAACAGCAAGTCCGGCATTACGCTGGGCGAACTGGAGGCACTGGCGGCAGACGTGGCGGCGCTGCCGCGCTTAACCCTGCGCGGGCTGATGGCTATCCCGGCGCCAGAGTCAAGTTATGAAAGGCAGTTTGCCGTGGCACAGCAAATGGCTGTAGCATTTGAGGCGCTTAAGGCGCGCTATGACACGGTAGACACGCTTTCTCTGGGCATGTCGGACGATATGGAAGCCGCCATCGCGGCAGGCAGCACCATGGTGCGCATCGGCACGGCAATTTTCGGTGCGCGCGATTACCCCCAATAATAAGGAAACCTGAGGAACGCCATGAAGACGTTGACTTTCCTGCTTTCAACGGTCATTGAACTGTATACGATGGCGCTGCTGTTGCGCGTCTGGATGCAGTGGGCCCGTTGTGATTTTTACAATCCATTCTCACAATTTATCGTGAAAATCACGCAGCCCGTTGTGGGGCCGCTTCGCCGCGTCATTCCGGCAATGGGGCCAATTGACAGTTCATCTCTGCTGATGGCGTTTATTCTGAGCGTTATCAAAGCGATCGTGCTGTTTATGGTCATCACTTTCCAGCCGATTATCTGGATTTCAGCCGTTCTGATCCTGGTTAAAACCGTCGGCTCGCTGATCTTCTGGGTCCTGCTGGTGATGGCGATCATGAGCTGGGTAAGCCGGGGCCGTAGCCCGGTGGAGTACGCGTTGATTCAGCTGACTGAACCGTTGCTGCGCCCGATTCGTAGCCTGCTGCCTGCAATGGGCGGAATCGACTTCTCCCCGATGCTTCTCGTTCTGCTGCTGTACGTGCTGAATATGGGTATCGCGGAACTGTTACAGGCGACGGGTAATATGCTGCTGCCGGGGCTGTGGATGGCGTTATGAGTGCAGTTAGCCCCTGCGCCGACGGGCTGGTTTTGCGGCTGTACATTCAGCCGAAAGCCAGCCGCGACAGTATTGTTGGGCTGCATGGCGACGAGCTAAAAGTCGCCATCACTGCCCCGCCGGTTGACGGCCAGGCGAATGCGCATCTGACCAAATATCTGGCTAAACAGTTTCGCGTCGCTAAAAGCCAGGTCATCATTGAGAAAGGTGAACTTGGCCGGCATAAACAGGTAAAAATCCTTAACCCGCAATCTATCCCGACGGAAGTCGCGGCTCTGAAAGAACAGGACTAAACCATGCAGAAAGTTGTTCTCGCCACCGGTAACGCCGGTAAAGTGCGCGAGCTGGCCTCGCTATTAAATGATTTTGGGCTGGACGTGGTGGCTCAGACCGAGCTGGGCGTGGACTCCGCCGAAGAGACCGGCCTGACGTTTATCGAAAACGCCATTCTAAAAGCGCGCCATGCGGCGCAGATCACCGGACTGCCCGCGATAGCCGATGACTCCGGTCTGGCCGTGGATTTTCTGGGCGGTGCGCCGGGGATTTACTCCGCCCGCTATTCCGGGGTGGACGCCACCGACCAGCAGAATCTGGAAAAGCTGCTTGTGGCCCTGAAAGACGTCCCTGACGAACAGCGTACCGCGCAGTTCCACTGCGTGCTGGTCTACATGCGTCACGCGGAAGATCCCACGCCGATTGTCTGTCACGGCAGCTGGCCGGGCGTGATCACCCGTGAAGCGGCGGGCAACGGCGGCTTTGGTTACGACCCGATTTTCTTTGTCCCGACCGAGGGAAAAACCGCTGCGGAACTCACCCGCGAAGAGAAAAGCGCGATCTCCCACCGTGGACGCGCCCTGAAACTGTTACTGGAAGCACTGCGTAATGGCTAATTTGCCGCCTCTGAGTCTTTATATTCACATCCCATGGTGCGTGCAGAAATGCCCGTACTGCGATTTCAACTCGCACGCGCTGAAGGGCGAAGTGCCGCACGATGATTACGTCGCGCATCTGCTGGCCGATCTGGATGCCGATGTATCGTACGCACAGGGACGTGAAGTGAAGACCATTTTTATTGGTGGCGGTACACCGAGCCTGCTTTCAGGCCCGGCGATGCAGACGCTGCTGGATGGCGTGCGCGCACGCCTGAACCTGGCAGTGGATGCTGAAATTACGATGGAAGCCAACCCCGGTACCGTTGAGGCCGACCGTTTTGTCGAGTATCAGCGTGCGGGCGTGAACCGTATCTCTATCGGCGTGCAGAGCTTTAGCGAGCCAAAGCTGAAGCGTCTGGGGCGTATCCACGGCCCAGAAGAGGCAAAGCGCGCGGCAAACCTGGCAACGGGGCTTGGGCTGCGCAGCTTTAACCTCGACCTGATGCATGGCCTGCCGGATCAGTCGCTCGAAGAAGCGCTGGACGATTTGCGTCAGGCGATTGAACTGAATCCGCCGCATCTGTCGTGGTATCAGCTGACCATTGAGCCTAACACCCTGTTTGGTTCCCGTCCTCCGGTGCTGCCGGACGATGACGCGCTGTGGGATATCTTCGAGCAGGGCCACCAGCTTTTGACCGCGGCGGGGTATCAGCAATACGAAACGTCGGCGTATGCGAAGCCGGGCTATCAGTGTCAGCACAATCTGAACTACTGGCGTTTTGGTGATTATCTGGGAATTGGCTGCGGCGCACATGGCAAAGTGACCTTCCCGGACGGACGCATTCTGCGTACCGCCAAAACGCGTCACCCGCGCGGGTATATGGAAGGCCGCTACCTGGAGCGTCAGCACGACGTCGAGGCGGCGGATAAGCCGTTTGAGTTCTTTATGAACCGCTTCCGTCTGCTGGAAGCCGCACCGCGCGCGGAATTTACGCGTTATACCGGGCTGCCGGAGTCAGTGATTCGTCCGCAGATTGACGAGGCGCTGGCGCAGGGGTATCTGACCGAGTGTGATGAGTCCTGGCAGATCACCGAGCACGGCAAGCTGTTCTTAAACTCCCTTCTTGAGCTGTTCCTCGCTGAAAATCCTGAAGGCTGATTCAGAATTTTACATCCCGTTCTGCTGGCTGAGGGAAAGGCTGGCAGAGTGTGGGGATGGAAAAATCAAAACAACTCCGCAAACAAATGACACCCGAAGAAGTACGCCTCTGGTATTTGCTCAGAGGTCGTCGTTTCTTCGGGTATAAGTTTCGTCGTCAGATGCCGGTTGGGCCGTATATCGTGGATTTTGCCTGCTTTAAGGCGAAGCTGATTATTGAGCTGGACGGTGGGCAGCATCAGAACAAAGAGAAGTATGATTCTCACCGTACCGAGTTTTTGAATGCGAACGGCTGGGAAGTCGTACGGTTCTGGAATAATGAATTCAGGACTAATGAGGAGCAGGTGCTGATGGCTATTTTGCAACGATTGCAATGCCTGATGCCCTCACCCTAACCCTCTCCCTGTGGGAGAGGGCCGGGGTGAGGGGTCCTGCGCGCAGAGGCGTTACTTCAGCGTCCCCACCAGCGCCTTCCGGCTGTCTTCCAGCGACACCACGCGTTTACACACGTCTTTGCCGAACTGCTGGAAATCGGCTTCCTGATTCTTCCACTCGTTCTGAATCGAGGTTTGCAGTCCGCCCAGGCTACCCAGTACACCCTGCAACGGATTACCGCCACCCTTCAGCACCGCTTTGGCGCCCATCTCGTTGATGCTGTCCTGGAGAATGCCGCCCATCGCCTGGTTCACCAGCTGCTGACCGTCGGCACGCACCTGATCGATCGCCTGATAGTGGAACGTCAGGCCATCAGAGCGCGTCTCGATAATACGGTTCATCTGCTCTTTCAGCTGTTTATCCAGCTTCGTCAGGCGGGTGCGCATATTGCTGCTCTCCCCCACCTCTTTGGTGATGATTTTATCCAGCGCCACGCGGCTCTTTTCAACGCGGGTCAGCGCGCCATCGTTGATCCAGGGCAGCGCGGTACGCAACTCGGCCTGGTAGTCCATCGCCTGCTCGCGCTGGGCGGCCGTCAGGTTTTGCGGTTTGCCGTTAAAGGTCACGTTGCCATCCGGCGTAATCACCAGATTGCCATTCTCGCCCTTAACCTGCACGGTTTGCGGACTCAGCACCACGTCATCACGCGGGGTGACGCTACATTTATACTCCGCATGGGCGGTGGTTCCGATTGCCAGTAAAGCAACAGCCAGCAACGTTTTGCGCATCTTTAACACTCCCTCAGACAAAATGGGCCAGCTAATGCTGGCCCGTTCTTGCTTTATTAGTCCCACCAAACGTCGAAAAGTTCGCTAACGCGGACATCTTCCAGTTTGTGGTCTTCAAGCCATTTGCGTACCAGCGCCTGATGCTCTTCGGTGCATTTCCCCACTTCCTGGGTGCAAATCAGACCTTCCCACGCCAGATAGCCGCTACCGTCGAAGGCCAGCTTGTTTGGCTCGATCACCTCGTTGATGAACGCATCAACGTCCTGATCGATCTGCTCAACGCTGGTGCCTTCCGGGAAGCGCCAGGCAACGGAGAAACCCACTTCCTGGAATTCTTCGATGTGCATCTTTTTACGCAGACGACGGCTACGATTCTTTGCCATTATTTCACCCTCTCGAACATTAAGTCCCATACGCCGTGACCAAGACGATGGCCACGCTGTTCAAATTTTGTCACCGGACGTGAATCCGGACGCGGTACGTAGTCGTTGCTTTCAGACTGATTTTTATACCCGTCCAGGGACGACATCACTTCCAGCATATGTTCCGCATAAGGTTCCCAGTCGGTTGCCATGTGGAAAACGCCGCCCAGCTTGAGCTTACTTTTCACCAGCTCGGCAAACGGCGCCTGAACGATACGGCGTTTATTATGACGCGCTTTGTGCCATGGGTCAGGGAAAAAGAGCTGAACCATGTTCAAAGAATTGTCAGGAATCATTTTGTGCAGCACTTCCACCGCGTCGTGACACATGACGCGCAGGTTCTCAACGCCCTCTTCGTGGGCCGTTGCCAGGCACGCGCCGACGCCCGGCGAGTGTACTTCGATACCGAGGAAGTTCTGCTCCGGGCGCGCTTTTGCCATGGTCACCAGCGAGGTGCCCATGCCAAAACCAATCTCCAGCGTCACTGGCGCGTCGCGGCCAAACAGGTCGGTGAAGTCGAGCGGTTGCTCGCTGAACTCAACGCCCATCACCGGCCAGTAGTTGTCCAGCGCGTGTTGCTGCCCTTTTGTCAGGCGCCCCTGACGGCGGACAAAGCTGCGAATACGGCGAAGCGGGCGACCGTTTTCATCAAATTCCGGTGAAATGACGTCGTTTTTCATAAAAGAGTTGTCTGCTTGTGAGAATGTTCGGGAAACGGGCATTATCCAAAGTTAAGGCTTCTATGCAAGCATGGGAAAGATCCGGTTTACAGCAGATTGACGCTGTGCTGCAATCTGCGTCCCTGATTAAGCGAATCGATGACCATGCAAGCCTCTCAATTTTCAGCCCAGGTGCTGGACTGGTACGACAAATACGGGCGTAAAACCCTGCCCTGGCAAATTGAAAAAACGCCGTACAAAGTATGGCTCTCCGAGGTGATGTTGCAACAAACGCAGGTCGCGACGGTCATTCCTTACTTCGAGCGTTTTATGGCGCGCTTCCCGACAATCACCGATCTGGCCAACGCGCCGCTGGACGAGGTACTGCACCTGTGGACAGGCCTCGGCTATTACGCCCGCGCGCGCAACCTGCACAAAGCCGCACAGCAGGTCGCCACCCGCCACAACGGTAAATTCCCGGAGACCTTTGACGAGGTGGCGGATTTGCCCGGCGTCGGGCGTTCAACCGCAGGCGCAATCCTCTCCCTCTCTTTAGGCAAACATTTCCCTATTCTCGACGGCAACGTCAAGCGCGTGCTCGCACGCTGCTACGCCGTAGATGGCTGGCCGGGCAAGAAAGAGGTTGAGAAACGCCTGTGGGAGATCAGTGAAGCGGTCACTCCGGCGAAAGGGGTGGAGCGTTTTAACCAGGCGATGATGGATCTGGGCGCGATGGTCTGCACCCGTTCAAAACCGAAGTGCGAACTCTGCCCGGTAAACAACCTCTGCGTGGCGTATGCGAACCACACCTGGGCGCAGTATCCGGGGAAAAAACCGAAGCAGACGCTGCCTGAACGCACCGGGTACATGCTGCTGATGCAGCATGGCGATGAGGTGTTTCTCGCTCAGCGCCCGCCGAGTGGCCTGTGGGGTGGTCTATACTGCTTCCCACAGTTTGAGGATGAAGCCTCGCTTCGGGCATGGCTTGAACAGCGCGGCATTGCGGCCGATACCCTGACGCAACTCAACGCGTTCCGTCATACCTTCAGCCATTTCCATCTGGATATTGTGCCGATGTGGCTTCCCGTGTCCTCATTCACGTCGTGCATGGATGAAGGCACCGCTCTCTGGTATAACTTAGCGCAACCGCCATCAGTCGGGCTGGCGGCTCCCGTGGAGCGCCTGTTACAGCAATTACGTGTCGGTGCAATGGTTTAGCATCGGCAAGACAAAGAGGAATGAGTATGGCCAGAACCATTTTTTGTACTTTCCTACAGCGCGACGCTGAAGGCCAGGATTTCCAGCTCTACCCGGGCGACTTGGGTAAGCGCATTTACAACGAGATCTCCAAAGAAGCCTGGGGACAGTGGCAGAAGAAGCAGACCATGCTGATCAACGAGAAAAAGCTCAGCATGATGAACCCGGAACACCGCAAACTGCTGGAGCAGGAGATGGTGAACTTCCTGTTCGAGGGTAAAGACGTCCATATCGAAGGCTATACGCCACCGGAAAAATAATACTCTGCGGCTGCTGCCCGGCGGCGCTGCGCTTGCACGGGCCTACGGTTTTGTAGGCCGGGAAAGCGCAGCGCCACCCGGCAACAGCAACCCCAAAGCAAACACAACACGCACTCCCGGAATGATGAAAAAACTTTTAGCGCTAGCCCTTGTTGCGCCGTTGCTTGTGTCTTGTTCTTCCAAAAAAGGCGATGAATACAACGAAGCCTGGGTCAAGGACACCAACGGTTTTGACATTTTGATGGGGCAGTTTGCCCACAACATCGAGAACATATGGGGATTTAACGAAGTTCTTATTGCCGGACCGAAGGACTACGTTAAGTACACCGACGCCTATCAGACCCGTAGCCACATCAACTTCGATGACGGTACGATTACGGTTGAAACCATCGCAGGGACTGAACCTGCGGCGCATTTACGTCAGGCCATCATCAAAACCCTGCTGATGGGCGACGATCCGGGGTCTATCGACCTCTACTCTGATGCCGATGACATCACCATCTCCAAAGAGCCGTTTCTGTATGGCCAGGTCGTTGACCAGACCGGTCAGCCGATCCGCTGGGAAGGCCGCGCCACGAAATTTGCCGACTACCTGCTGCAAACGCGCCTGAAAAGCCGCACCAACGGCCTGAAAGTGATCTACAGCGTCACGATCAACCTGGTGCCGAACCACCTCGACAAGCGTGCGCATAAGTATCTGGGCATGGTGCGTCAGGCGTCGCGTAAGTATGGCGTGGATGAGTCGCTGATCCTGGCGATTATGCAGACCGAGTCCTCGTTCAACCCCTACGCGGTAAGCCGTTCCGACGCGCTGGGGCTGATGCAGGTTGTACAGCACAGCGCCGGTAAAGACGTGTTCCGCGCACAGGGGAAATCCGGCACGCCGAGCCGCAGCTACCTGTTCGATCCGCAAAGCAACATTGATACCGGTACGGCCTACCTGGCGATGCTGAACAATGTCTACCTGGGCGGGATTGATAACCCAACCTCACGCCGCTATGCGGTGATCACCGCCTATAACGGTGGCGCGGGCAGCGTGCTGCGCGTCTTCTCAAATGACAAAGTGCAGGCCGCGAACATCATCAACAGCATGGCGCCGGGGGATGTCTACTCAACCCTCACCACCCGCCACCCGTCTGCGGAATCACGCCGCTATCTGTATAAGGTGAATACGGCGCAGAAGAACTACCGTCGCCGCTAGTCAACACACCTTCTCCTGCAATGAGAAGGTGTTCTGCTTCCCCTCTCCCTGTGGGAGAGGGCCAGGGTGAGGGCATCAGACCGCACCCATCTCATCCCACCCATACGAAAATGCTATTTGCATCACAATCCAGACTGCAAATTAATGTGGATTGCATTTTTTTGCGGGAGGTAACAAAACATATCGTTGCCAACTGATAGAATTGCATCAAATAACAACCCTGAATGTTCCCAAAACAACATATCTCCCGCTCACTTGTGAGGAAAGTAACATGAACCTTAAGCTGCAGCTTAAAATCTTGTCGTTTCTGCAGTTCTGCCTGTGGGGTAGCTGGCTGACTACACTCGGCTCCTATATGTTTGTGACGCTCAAGTTCGATGGTGCGTCGATCGGTGCCGTTTACAGCTCGCTGGGTATTGCGGCTGTCTTCATGCCAACGCTGCTCGGTATCGTGGCGGATAAATGGCTAAGCGCGAAATGGCTGTATATGCTTTGCCACCTGGTGGGTGCGGGGACGCTGTTTATGGCGGCCGAAGTGACCACGCCGGGGGCGATGTTCATGGTGATCCTGCTTAACTCGCTGGCCTATATGCCAACGCTTGGCCTGATCAACACCATCTCCTACTATCGCCTGAAATCTGCCGGTCTGGATATCGTCACCGACTTCCCGCCAATCCGTATCTGGGGCACCATCGGCTTTATCATGGCGATGTGGGGCGTGAGCTTCGCGGGCTTCGAGCTGAGCCATATGCAGCTCTACATCGGCGCGGCGCTCTCCGTACTGCTGGCGCTGTTCACCCTGACACTGCCCACCATTCCGGTATCTAATCAGCAGAAAAACCAGAGCTGGAGCACCATGCTTGGCCTGGACGCCTTCGCACTGTTTAAAAACAAGCGCATGGCGATCTTCTTTATCTTCTCCATGCTGCTGGGCGCGGAACTGCAAATCACCAACATGTTCGGTAATACCTTCCTGCACAGCTTCGATAACGATCCGCTGTTTGCCGGGAGCTTTATCGTCGAACACGCGTCGGTGATGATGTCCATCTCGCAGATCTCCGAGACGCTGTTCATCCTGACCATCCCGTTCTTCCTGAGCCGCTACGGTATCAAGAACGTCATGCTGATCAGTATCGCCGCCTGGATGTTGCGCTTCGGTCTGTTCGCCTATGGCGACCCGAGCGCGTTCGGCACCGTGCTGCTGGTTCTGTCGATGATTGTTTACGGCTGTGCCTTCGACTTCTTCAACATCTCCGGCTCGGTGTTTGTGGAAAAAGAGGTGAAGCCTGAAATCCGCGCCAGTGCGCAGGGCATGTTCCTGATGATGACCAACGGCTTCGGCTGTATTCTGGGCGGCGTGGTGAGCGGCAAAGTGGTTGAGATGTATACCACTAACGGCATCACCAACTGGCAACCAGTGTGGCTGATCTTCGCCGGGTACTCGCTGGTGCTGTTCTTCGCGTTCATCGCGCTGTTCAAGTACAAGCACGTGCGCGAGCCGCACGGTGCACAGCCGATCGCGCATTGATTGTTGTGCCCGGTGGCGCTGCGCTTACCGGGCCTACAAAACCAGACCGTAGGCCGGGTAAGGCGTAGCCGCCACCCGGCTATTTTATTCCAGAAAGCACCCACCCCACCGACAGCAAATCCGCGCTGCCGCCCGGGCTCAGGTTGCGTTCAATCAATGCCTTATCCATCTTCAGCAACGCCTCGCAGTCCCAGCCGTTAGCCAGTAATTCCCGCGCGTAGCCCTGAACGTAGCGCAGCCCCTCAATGCCGCCGCGCGAAACGAGATTGCTGTCCTGATTTACCGCCATCAGGCGCAACAGCAGGCCGTGAAGCGACTGACCGTTCCACGCATCCAAAGCCTTACGCACCGTGGCAAAGCCGCTTTCCGCCTCGCCACGCGCGCCGGTTAAACCGTACAGCTGAAACTGCCGCTCCCCCGCCGTTGCCTGCCCACTGCGCCCGGCCAGCTCCCTCGCCACCAGCCCATGACAGATGTTACTTACCTCACAACAGAGGCTATCCGCAGAGATATTTTTCACACGCCCGGCGGCGAAGCAGAGCAAACCGAGGGCAAAAATCCCGCCCTTGTGGGTATTTACCCCGCCCGTGGCGGCGTACATTGCCTGCTCGCAGGCCATTCCCATTGGGCGAAGAATCCGCAACTGCCGATCGGCAGGTTTGGCCGCATGTGCTTCACCCAGTTCCGCAAACCGGGCAAACCACGGCGTAATCGCCATAATGCTGCGGACAAACAAGGCATGGTCCATATCGCGATGGGAGCCGTTATTGAGCCTGTCCACCAGCCCCGGTTTTGGCGTCAGCTCCAGCTCCTGCCACAGCGCCTCTGCGGCAAGCGCAGGGAGATCAACCGGGCGCGGTTCAGTCGCGAGCAAACCAGTCATCGATCATCTTCTCCACGCGGGAAACCACCTGCTCAGCGGGGTGATTGCGCGAACGGGAACAGGCGTGGGCGGGCTCGTCACAGATCAGGCAGCGTCTGAGATTCGCCCCCAGCGACTGACGCCCGACGTGGCCGTTTTCAGGGCAGATCACATCCAGATCCCACAGCCTGCCGAGTGGGTGCGTCTGCTCCAGTTCTGCACAGTGCGCCTTAATTTCCGCCGCCGGATGCGCGATGCACCACAAGGCTTCAGGTCCGGTGGGTAGCCACAGCACCTTACGGTCCAGCACCTGCCAGCGGTTTTCCCACAGCAGCTGGTCGCACATTTGCAGCGCCACGCCCATGGTGTTGCGATAGCGAAGGCTGTCTTTGATTTCCCCGGGCGTAACCAGCGTGAGGGAGATCACCGGTTGTTGATAGTGCGCAAGCATGTCAGCCTGGCGCGCTGCGCGGCGCTCTTTCGCCGCCAGCAGTTCGTCCAGGCTGACAACCGTCCGCACGGGTGTCGCAATAGTCACACTTCCTCCTTTACCTGTCGAACGGTGTCGATCACGCTGCCGTCGCGGTAGCGGATCACCCCGACGATTTTGTCGGTGAACTCAATCGGTTTCGGTACGCCTGTCAACGAAATCGCTCGCTCATACAGCGCGTTGATATCTACAACCTTCAGCCCTGCTTCCATGAGTCGCTCGCGGATCTCCGGGCGCGCCGGGTTGACCGCAATACCGTGGTCGGTGACCAGCACGTCAATGCTCTCCCCCGGCGTGAGGCGGGTGGTAACGCGCTTCACGACCGTCGGGATGCGGCTTCGCAGCAGCGGCGCGACCACAATGGTCAGGTTGGCTGCCGCCGCCACGTCGCAGTGTCCGCCGGATGCGCCACGCATCACGCCATCGGAGCCGGTGATGACATTAACGTTAAAGTCGACGTCGATTTCCAGGGCGCTGAGGATCACCACGTCGAGCTGGTCGCAGCTTGCCGCCTTGCTGCCGGGGTTGGCGTAGACGTTGGTGGAGATCTCCACGTGGTTCGGATTGCGCGCCAGCGAGGCCGCAGCCTGGCCGTCAAAGCACTGGGTGTCGAGCAGCTTTTCGATGAGCCCCTTCTCGTGCAGATCCACCAGGCTGCCGGTGATGCCGCCAAGGGCGAAGCGCGCCTTCACGCCGCTGCGCTCCATCTTCTCTTCCATAAAACGGGTGCAGGCGGTGGCCGCCGCGCCGGAGCCGGTCTGCATCGAGAAGCCTGGTTTGAAATAGCCAGAGTGTTCAATCACGTCCGCCGCATAGCGGGCGATCATCAGCTCGCGCGGGTTGCTGGTGACGCGCGCCGCGCCGACGCTGATTTTCGCCGGGTCGCCCACGCTCTCCACCTGCACGATGTAGTCCACCTGATCCTGCACCAGGCTGGCGGGCATATTGGGGAACGGCACCAGTTCTTCCGTCAGCAGCACCACCTTACGGGCAAAGTGCGCATCCACCATGGCGTAGCCCAGCGAACCGCAGCACGATTTTCCGTGCGTGCCGTTGGCGTTGCCAAACTCATCGCTGCACGGCACGCCAAGAAACGCCACGTCGATGTTCAGTTCGCCGTCCTGGAGCAGCTTCACGCGCCCGCCGTGGGAGTGAATTTGTACCGGCTCGTCCATCAGCCCGTGGGAGATGGCATCCGCCAGCCTGCCGCGCATGCCGGAGGTGTAAATCCGGGTGATGACGCCACTCTCGATATGTTCGATCAGCGCGTCGTTGCAGGTCATCAGCGAGCTGGAGGCCAGGGTCAGATTTTTGAAGCCCATCCGCGCCAGCAGCGCCACGACGGTGTTGATCACCCGGTCGCCTTCGCGAAAGGCATGGTGGAAGGAGATGGTCATCCCGTCCTGTAAGCCGCTGCGCTTAATCGCCTCTTCAATAGAGGCGCAGAGCTTGCGGCTGTGTTTCGCCTCGCTGTCCGCCAGCCACGGCGTCGCGCTGTGGGCGGTATCAAAGGGTTTCAGAGCCCGCAGATGGGGGAAATTTACATGGAGAAGTTCTGTCTGATTCATTATGTCATCCTTACCGACGCACGCCGGAGGCCGCCGCGCGCTCCAGCACCACCTGCGCGTGGTTAATAATCGGTGCATCCACCATTTTGCCGTTGAGCGACACCACGCCCAGGCCGTTACGCTCGCCCTCTTCTGCCGCTTCAATCACCCTTCTGGCGTGATCCACCTCTTCCTGAGTCGGGGCGTAGGCGTTGTGCAGCAGGTCTATCTGGCGCGGGTTAATCAGCGATTTGCCGTTGAAGCCCATCTTGCGGATCAGATCGACCTCGCGCAGGAACCCGGCTTCGTCGTTAACGTCGGACCACACCACGTCGAAGGCGTCGATACCGGCGGCGCGGGCGGCGTGCAGCACGGCGCAGCGGGCGTAGAACAGCTCGGTGCCGTCGCCGCGCTCGGTCTGCATGTCCATCACGTAGTCAAAGGCGGCCAGCGCGATGCCGATCAGGCGCGGGGAGCTGCGGGCAATCGCCACGGCGTTGATGACGCCAATGGCCGATTCAATCGCCGCCATCACGCGGGTGGAACCCACCTCACGCCCGCACTCCTGCTCAATGCGCTCGAGGTGGCCTTCCAGCTCGTAGATGTCATCCGGGGTATCGGTTTTCGGCAGGCGGATCACGTCCACGCCCGCGCGCACGGCGGCCTCCAGATCCAGCAGGCCAAACGGCGTGCTCAGCGGGTTAATGCGCACCACGGTTTCGATATCCTGATACATCGGGTGCTGCAACGCGTGGAACACCAGCATGCGCGCGGTGTCTTTCTCGCGCAGGGCCACGGCGTCCTCAAGGTCAAACATGATGGAGTCGGGGCGGTAGATAAAGGCGGTAGAGAGCATGGCGGCATTGGCGCCTGGCAGGAACAGCATACTGCGGCGGAGTTTGCTCATTTCAGCGCCCCCCAGTTGATGGCCTGTTCATCGGCGGCACGCAGAAGCGCGCTTTGCAGGCGAGCGCGGATCACACAGTCCAGCGCCCCTTTGTCTTCAATAATGATTAATCCCTGGTGCACGTTCATGGCGCGCAATGTGTCGTTGACCACCTGGCGTATCTGCTCGCCAAACTGCTTAATCACTTCACTGTGGATGACAATCTCCAGCTCACCGTGAGCGGGGGCGATTTTCACCATCAGGTCGCTGGACTCCTGCGTTCCGGCCAGCGCCTCCCTTACAATATTCATGATAAATTCCTGATAGTTATGCGACTTCCGCACTCGCACGATAATGTGCTTCGAGGTGCGCGAAGGTGGAGTCCGGGACAATCTCCCGGATCCGGGAAAACTGCTGTGTCTTGAGTAAACGGCGCACTTCCGAGGCCGAAATGGCGTTGCCGGTGGCCTTGATGCGCGGCATCTCCACCACCTCAATATGCGAGGCCAGAAGGTCGTGCAGCGTCTGGTTGTACTGGCGGGTGATGTCGCAGAACGGCTCCGAGCCGATGAAGCGGTGCGTGATGCCCAGCGCCGGGGCGATATAGTCCCGGAAGATCAGCACGTCGATCTCGCTCCACGCCTGCTGCACTTTGCCAGTCTCCTTCAGGAAGTAGGCCGGAAACGTGGCGCGGGAGATGATGTACTGCGAGCCTTCATGCACCACCACGTTCGGCAGATGCGCCACGCCCGCACGCACCATCTCAAGGCGCGCGCTGAACGGGAAGAACGAGGCGTCTTCACGCACCACAAACAGATGCAGGGCATCGCACTGCGCCGCTGCCTGCTCCACCAGATGACGATGGCCGAGGGTGAAGGGATTGGCGTTCATCACGATCGCGCCCGTTTTTTCCCCACACCGGCGCTTCGCGCGCAGGGATCGGCAGTAGCGCGCGATCCCCTGCGGAGTGTTCTCCATTAGCACCGCGTTGTTCCCGCTCTGGGCAATCGGCCAGAAACCGCTGCGGCCAAAGCGCTCCTTATTGCATGGACGGGTGCAGAGGAAGAGGTGAAAATGGCCGCGCTCCAGCGCCGCGTTTTCCACCTCTGCAAGCAGACGCGCGCTGAGGTTTTCCCCACGAAGCTGCTCGTTGACCGCCACGCATTTGATGACGTTGGCAGCCAGCCCGGCGCAACCCACCAGCTGCGCGCCGGACCAGGCTTCGACAAACAGCGTGATGTCGTTGTCCAGGCCAAGGCCGCTGTCTGCCAGCAGGTAGCGGATTTGGCTTAAGCGTTCCGGGTGTTTCGCCACAACGGTGTGCCGAAAATCAATGGGTTGCGATTGCATGCTGCCGCCTTACTCAGTGCGCTGCCGCGAGCCCGACGGCTGGCGCTTCCACGATCACGTTGCTCAGATGACCGATATGCTCGATCTCCACCTCAATGCGATCCCCCTCCTTCATAAACAGCGGCGGGTTGCGCTTTTTACCCACGCCACCAGGCGAGCCGGTGATGATCACGTCGCCCGGGCTGAGACGGGTGAAGGTGCTGATATACTCGATCAGCTCCGCCACCTTGTGGATCATGCTGCTGGTGTTGTCCTCCTGCACCATGCGGCCGTTCAGCCAGGTGCGGATCGCCAGGCTGTGCGGGTCCGGGATCTCATCCGCCGTCGCCATCCACGGGCCGAACGCCCCGGTCTGGCGCCAGTTTTTCCCGGCGGTGAACCAGGTGTGCTGCCAGTCGCGGGCGGAGCCGTCCATGTAACAGCTGTAGCCCGCCACGTGGCGCAGGGCGTCGTCGCGGCTGATGTTCTCCCCGCCTTTGCCGATGATCACCGCCAGCTCGCCTTCGTAGTCGAACTCGCTGGAGTGGCGCGGCTTCAGCACCGGCTCGTTGTGGCCGGTCTGTGAATCCGGGAAGCGGACAAACAGCGTCGGGGCCGGGTTGTGCTGGTCAAACTCCTTGCGCTTGTCGGCATAGTTCATGCCCACGCAGAGGATTTTTTCCGGCTGGACAATCACCGGTAAGAAGGTGATGGCGTTCAGCGGTACATCCACCGCGTCGTTCAGAAAACGGGTGGCCTGCGCCAGCCCGTTCCCCTGCAACAGCGCTTTAAGGTCGCCATAGCGGTCGCCCAGGCGGCGGCCCAAATCAATCACGCCTTCGGCCTGTACGATGCCGTAGCTGCGTTTTCCCTGGTATAAAAAGCTTGCGAGTTTCATTGTTCTTTCCTGAAAACTTAAACGAGGAAGTTGCCCAGAATCAGCAGTGAGACAGAGACGTTAATCGCGCCGCCGATACGGGTAGCAATCTGGGCGAATGGCATCAGGCTCATGCGGTTGCCTGCGGTCAGGATCGCCACGTCACCGGTGCCACCCTGCCCGCTCTGACAGCAGGAGACGATGGCGACATCAATCGGGTGCATACCAATCTTTTTGCCAACGAAGAATCCGGTCGCCACCAGCGCGGAAACGGTGCTGACAATCACCAGCAGGTTGCTGACGGTGAACGCCGCCACCAGTTCATGCCATGGGGTAATCGCCACGCCGACAGCGAAGAGGATTGGGTAGGTCACGGAGGTCTGGAAGAATTTGTACACCACCTGGGAACCCTCCAGCAGACGCGGAGAGGCGCCGTTGCAGAGCTTCACCAGCACCGCCATAAACAACATGCCCACCGGCGCTGGCAGACCAATCAGCTTGTGACCGAGCATGCCCAGCATGTACAGCAGCACCGCCAGCAGCGCGCCCGAGGCGATGGTCGTCACGTCCGCTTTGCCGGAGAACGCAGGTTGGGAAACAGTGGCATCAGCGTTGGCGCGATTCGGCATCAGCTGGCCTTCACCGGTCAGGTGCGGGTAGCGTTTACCGAGCTGGTTGAGGCAACCGGAGATAATGATCGCCGTCAGGCCGCCGAGCATCACCATCGGCAGCACGCGGCCGAGCGCCACCCCCTGATCCATATGCAGCAGGGTGGCATAGCCGATAGAGAGCGGGATCGCCCCTTCCCCGACGCCGCCCGCCATGATCGGCAGAATGATAAAGAAGAAGATCTGGAACGGCTCGAGGCCCAGCGCCAGCCCAACACCCATGCCGACAATCATGCCGACGATTTCACCGCACAGCATCGGGAAGAAGATGCGCAGGAAGCCCTGGATCAGCACGGTGCGGTTCATACTCATGATGCTGCCGACGATAATGCAGCAGATATAGAGGTAGAGAATATTGGTGGATTTATAGAATTTGGTCGTGGACTCAACCACCACGTCCGGCAGCAGGCCGTAATAGACCAGCGCGGAAGGGATAAAGGTGGCGCAAATTGCCGCCGCACCGAGCTTGCCGACAATCGGCAGGCGTTTGCCGAACTCACCGCAGGCAAAGCCGAAGAAGGCCAGCGTGGCCACCATGACCACAATGTCGCTCGGCAGTTTTCCGCCCAGGCAATCAATCGCAATCAGCGCACCCGCCAGAACGAACAGCGGCAGAGGAATAATGCCGATTTTCCAGGTATCCATAATATGCCACCAGCGCTCTTTGAGCGATGGCCGCTGAATATCAATCGGGTCGTGGGTAACAGAGAATGAATCGTCAGTTGTGCTCATAATAAGCCCCTTAGTTATTTTGTGCGTTCAGCTTAGAGTCACAAAGGCTTACTTTATGTGAGGGATGGCATATTAAAAGCGAAGTTTTAATGGACGCTATGGTTTTAATGGTTTCTTTTATTTAATGTGATTTACGCCTTATTTATTGCCGTGGTTTTTATGGTTTCTTTTCTTAACTGAACAAAGAAATAACATTTATTCATTTAACCTTAAGAGGATGAGACTTTCGGAAAAATCTTTTACAGGCTGCGCTGTGCAAGGGATCACAAGTTTTCGGCAAAGCGGGCATCCTGGCTTTAAAAGATGATATATTCAGCCGACCTGTTGATATCTCGCGTGATAGTTATGAAAGTATCGTTTCAGATCAAGCTGTTTATTTCGCTGGTCGCCTTTTTCTCAGTGCTGTTCGCATTACTGGGCGGATATTATTATGTCGATGTCGGCAGGCAGCTTTATCAGGAAATGAGCGCACGCGCAAAAATACAGGCCGAAGAAATTGCGCTTATTCCTACCCTGCGAAAAGAAGTCGAACAAAAGGATATCCTGGGTATCCATGACTTTATGCAGAAAATAGCCGCCCGCAGCGACGCCAGTTTTATTGTGATTGGTGACAATAAGGGGCTGCATCTTTTCCACTCCGTGTTTGCCGACCGGGTAGGCAAAACGCTGGTTGGCGGAGATAACGACGAGGTATTACACGGCAAAAGCACCATCACCATCCGCAAGGGCGGGTTAGGCATTTCGCTGCGCAGCAAAGCGCCCATTTTTAATGATGCCGGGCAGGTGGTGGGGATTGTTTCGGTAGGCTATCTCACGAGCTATCTGGACACCATCACCGTCAACAAGGTGGTTAATATCCTGATTGCCGCCGTGCTGCTGCTTATCGCCCTGTTTATTTTCTCCTGGTTCTTCACCCGCAGCATCAAGAAGCAGATATTCTCTCTGGAGCCGCGCGAAATCGGCCTGCTGGTGCGCCAGCAAAAGGCGATGATGGAATCCATTTATGAAGGGGTGATTGCCATCGACGACGATCTCCGCATTGAGGTGATCAACCAGGCGGCGCGTAAATTATTAGGCTTACGCCAGCCCGCCCGCGAACTGCGGGGTCAGCTCATCAGCCAGGTGATCGCGCCCGTCCCGTTCTTCAACGCGCAAACCATGCTTGCGAAAGACACCCACGATGAGATCTGTCGCTTTAACGATCTCACAGTTATTGCCAGCCGGGTGCGGATCATGCTGGAAGATGCGTTGCAGGGCTGGGTGATCACCTTTCGCGATCGCAACGAGATCGACTCGCTCAGCGCCCAGCTCAGCCAGGTGAAGCGCTACGTTGATAACCTGCGCATCATGCGCCATGAACAGCTGAACCGCATGACTACGCTGTCCGGCCTGCTGCATATGGGCCGTTATGACGAAGCGATTCGCTACATACAGGCGCAGTCGGAACACGCTCAGGAGCTGCTGGACTTTATCTCGTCCCGCTTTAGCTCTCCGACGCTGTGTGGTTTGCTGCTTGGAAAGGCCGCCCGCGCGCGTGAAAAAGGCGTTGAGCTGAGTTTCGACCCGGCCTGCCGGGTGGATAAACCGTTCCTGCCGCTGCTCGAATCGGAACTTATCTCGATCATCGGGAACTTGCTGGATAACGCCATTGAAGCGACCCAGCGTGCACCGCTCCCGCATGCCCCGGTGGACGTGCTGATAAAGCTGAACGAGCAGGAACTGATTATTGAAGTCGCCGACCAGGGCGTCGGCATCACACCGGAGATCCGCGACCGGATCTTTGAGCGCGGCATCACCACCAAAACGCGCGGCGATCATGGTATTGGCCTGTATCTGATTGAAAGCTATGTCACACAGGCTGGCGGTGCAATTGAAGTTGCCGATAACACCCCACGCGGTGCCATTTTCTCACTGTTTATTCCCGCCACGGGAACGGCCCGGCACCCCGTACAGGAACTGGAAGATACCGACTATGCAACATGAACTTATCGACGTACTGATTGTTGAAGACGAGAACGAACTGGCGCAACTGCACGCGGAGCTTATCGGTAAACATCCGCGCCTGAGGCTGGTGGGGATTGCCGCGTCGCTGGCCGACGCGCAGGTACAACTGGAGAGCAAACAGCCGAAGCTGATGCTGCTGGATAACTACCTGCCGGACGGCAAAGGCATCACCCTTATCAGCAACCCGATGCTCACCCGCGCCAACTGCTCGGTGATTTTCATCACCGCCGCCAGCGATATGGACACCTGTAGCCAGGCAATTCGTAACGGCGCGTTCGACTACATCCTCAAGCCGGTTTCCTGGAAGCGCCTGAGCCAGTCGCTGGAACGTTTTGTGCAGTTTGCCGAACAGCAGCGCGTCTGGAAGATTGTCGACCAGCAGAACGTAGATTCACTCTATCAATTGCAGGCGAAAAACTATCGCCTGGACAACGGCAGCAAAGGGATAGAGGAGAACACGCTGGCGCGGGTGCAAATGCTGTTTAACAACAAGGCGGCGCACTGTTTTACGGTGGATGAGGTGGTGAGCGAGACGGGCCTGAGTAAAACCACCACCCGGCGCTATCTGGAACACTGCGTGGAGGTGGGTTTTCTGACAGTGGAGATGCTGTACGGGAAGATTGGGCATCCGAGAAGGATGTACCGCCGCGCAGAAGCCTGACGCAGTATTGTAGGCCCGGTAAGCTTGCGCCGCCGGGCACTCGCCGGGTGGCGCTAACGCTTACCCGGCCTACGTTCAGACATTCAATACGTATCCATACAGCCGCTTAATCCCGTCCGCATCTTTCTCGCTGTAAACGCCCTGCAACTCTGGCGAGAAACCCGGCAGCATATTAATGCCCTCTTCCAGCGCCAGGAAATAGCGCTGTACTGCTCCACCCCAGACTTCCCCGGGCACCACACACAGCACGCCCGGCGGGTATGGCAGCGCACCTTCGGCGGCAATGCGTCCTTCGGCGTCACGAATACGCACCAGTTCGACGTTCCCGCGAATGTACTCCTGGTTGGCATCCTGCGGGTTCATCACCACGGCAGGCAGACTCTCCTGACGGAACATCGCCTTCTGTAAATCCTTCACGTTAAAGCTGACGTAGAGATCGTGCATCTCCTGGCACAGCTGACGGATCGTGTAGTCGCGGTAACGCACCGGGTATTTCTGATAGATAGTCGGAAGCACATCCGCGAGCGGTGTGTCGTCTTCAATATGCTGTTCAAACTGCCCCAGCATTGCCACCAGCTGCATTAGCTTCTCCGCGCTCTCGGCTGGCGTCAGCAGGAACAGGATGGAGTTGAGATCGCACTTCTCCGGCACAATGCCGTTCTCGCGCAGGTAGTGGGCGAGAATGGTCGCCGGAATGCCGAAATCGGTATAGTGACCTGTTTCAGCATCAATGCCCGGCGTGGTCAGCAGCAGCTTGCACGGATCGACGAAATACTGCTCGCGGGCATAGCCTTCAAAACCGTGCCATTTTGCACCCGGTTCAAAACTAAAGAAGCGACGCTCGCTGGCGATAGCCTGTGTGGGGTGATCCTGCCATGGCCGCCCCGCCACCACCGGCGGGATAAACGGTTTGATCATATTGCAGTTGGCGATGATGGCCTTGCGTGCTTCAATGCCCAGCTCGACGCACTCCGCCCACAGCCTGCGTCCGCTCTCGCCCTCGTGGATCTTGGCGTTCACGTCCAGCGCCGCAAACAGCGGGTAAAACGGGCTGGTGGAGGCATGCAGCATGAACGCATTGTTCAACCGCTTGTGCGGGCAGAAGCGCGACTGACCGCGAATATGGTTATCCTTTTTATGGATCTGCGACGTTTGCGAGAACCCGGCCTGCTGCTTGTGGACCGACTGGGTCACGAAAATTCCCGGATCTTTCTCGTTCAGTTCCAGCAGAAGCGGAGACGTTTCCGCCATCATCGGGATAAATTGCTCGTAGCCGACCCAGGCGGAGTCAAAGAGGATGTAGTCGCAAAGGTGACCGATCTTGTCGATCACCTGACGGGCGTTGTAGATCGTGCCATCGTAGGTGCCGAGCTGAATGATCGCCAGACGGAACGGGCGCGCCTCGGTGGCTTTCTGCGGCGCGACGTCACGGATCAGTTCCCGCAGCCAGGCCTCATCAAAGCAGTGCTCATCAATCCCGCCGATAAAACCAAACGGATTACGGGCTGCCTCAAGATAGACAGGCGTTGCCCCGGCCTGGATCAGCGCTCCATGATGGTTGGACTTGTGGTTGTTACGATCGAACAGCACCAGATCGCCACGGGTCAGCAGCGCATTGGTCACCACTTTATTGGCCGCCGACGTGCCGTTCAGCACGAAGTAGGTTTTATCCGCGTTGAACACTTTCGCCGCGAACTTTTGCGCGTGCTTGGCGGAGCCTTCGTGGATCAGCAAATCACCGAGCTTCACGTCGGCATTGCACATATCAGCACGAAACACGTTTTCACCGAAGAAGTCGTAAAACTGCCGCCCCGCCGGGTGTTTTTTGAAAAAGGCGCCGTGCTGGTGACCCGGACAGGCAAAGGTGCTGTTTCCCATCGCCACATACTGGCTCAGGGTGTCAAAAAAGGGTGGCAGCAGGTTCTCTTCATACCGGCAGGCGGCAGATTCCAGTTCCAGCAATTCCTGTGCTTTACCTGAGATGATCGCCGTGACACCCTCTGGCATCTCTCCTGGCTCTGTTGAGAACATAAATACCGGTAGCTGAAAGCCCGTACGCTTCAGCAATGCGAGAATGCCGCTGTAGCTTTCAACAACCGTAATGACGACTGCCGCCACATCGGTGAAATCAGTGTTATCCAGCATAACTTTTTCGCGATGCGTAGAAACTTTGGATACCAGCTCACGGCTGACGGCAATTTTCATGGTTTTCATAAGCGCAAACACCCTCACCGAACGGCGAGACAGGAAGGAGAAAATTCGCGCAATCATGTCACCTTTTATTTTCAGGTGCAAGAAGGAATCAGTATGCGTTACGCCTCCCAAAGCTAAGCGTAATCAGGGACGGACGTGTCATAATCATGCAATGCCAGTGCTTAAATAACAGGAGTTAAACGTGGTAATTGGACCCTTTATCAATGCGGGAGCCGTATTGCTGGGCGGTGTACTTGGGGCAGTATTAAGTCAGCGCCTGCCGGAGCGTATTCGCGTCTCCATGCCTTCTATTTTTGGCCTGGCGTCGTTAGGGATTGGTATCCTTTTAGTGGTGAAATGCGCCAACCTGCCGGTGATGGTACTGGCGACGCTGCTCGGCGCGCTCATCGGCGAGTTTTGCTATCTGGAAAAAGGTATTAATCACGCAGTAGGCAAAGCCAAAAATCTGATTGCCCGACCAGGCAAGGCAAAGCACGGCACGCACGAGTCGTTTATTCAGAACTACGTTGCGATCATTATTCTGTTCTGCGCCAGCGGCACGGGGATATTCGGTTCGATGCAGGAAGGGATGACCGGCGATCCCAGCATATTGATTGCGAAAGCGTTTCTGGATTTCTTTACTGCCACCATTTTTGCCACCACCCTAGGCATCGCCGTCGCCGCGATTTGTGTGCCGATGTTGCTTATTCAGCTGGCGCTGGCCACCTGCGCCACGCTGATCCTGCCGCTGACAACGCCAGCGATGATGGCAGACTTTACCGCCGTCGGCGGCCTGTTGCTGCTGGCGACAGGGCTGCGCATCTGTGGCATTAAGATGTTTGCAGTGGTGAACATGCTCCCTGCCCTGCTGCTCGCGATGCCGCTTTCCGCGCTCTGGACGCGCTTTTTCGCTTAAGTTTGCGACGAAATGGTGAGAGAGTGTGCAGTCTGCGCCGAAAGCAACAAATTTTGTTGACGCCGGAGGGAGGATCGGGTTTAATGCGCCCCGTTGCCCGGATAGCTCAGTCGGTAGAGCAGGGGATTGAAAATCCCCGTGTCCTTGGTTCGATTCCGAGTCCGGGCACCAAATTTATATTAACGGACCTCCACGGAGGTCCGTTTTTGCATTCTGAACCCGCCAGAATCGACACTTCTGCATTCCCTTAACGACACCCCGACCACTGCGTCAGCAGCGCATGCAGTTTAGCCGGCTCCAGAGGCTTGCGGAGCACCAGGTACCCCTCCTGCTCCGCCTCCAGCAGAACCGGTGAATTAAATTCGCCGCTGACTATCGCGCCGCTCATATCCGGCAGACGTTCAAAAAGCGCTTTCAGGATATCGAAGCCGCTTTCGCCCGATCGCAGACGCTGGTCGCACAGCACGGCGAACGGCGTAAAGCCGTCGTCGATTATGGCAAACGCTTCTTCAGCCGAGGCCGCACAGCGTACGTCGATTCCCCAGACGCTCATCAGGCTCTCCCAGGCAGACGTCACCAGCGGGTCGTCATCAACGACCAGGCAGGAACCGTGCAGCGGCGCATAGCGTACCGGCGTGGCGGTGTTGTCAGCGGCGGGCGGGGTGTCCAGCACGCTATCTTCGCCAGCATATTGGATAAAGCGCATCCAGAAGCGCGAGCCTTTCCCTTCAATAGATTGCATCCCGTATTTCACCTTCATGAGCTTGGCACAACGGGCAACGACGGCCAGTCCCAGCCCGTGCCCGGCGCTGTCGATCTTCCATGCCAGCTCGGGGCAGTAGTAAGGTGAGAAGATTTTGCCCTTCTCTTCATCGGCGATACCGACTCCCGTGTCCCACACCTCCACCATACACTCGTCACCGCGCGGTCGGATGGCGACCAGCACCCCGCCCTGGAGCGTGTAGCGAAGGGCGTTTTGAATCAGGTTAATCAGGGACTGTCGCACCAGCAGCGGATCGCCCATCACGTCGATACGGCGTTTAGGCCGCCGGATGCACAGCCTAAGCGCGCGGCTGTTGGCCTCTTCACGAAACAGCGTGATGACCGAGTCGAGCAGAGCACCGATATCCACTTTGGTCGGGGCAGAGAGGACATTCCCGGATTCTATTTTGCTCAGATCGAGCAGAGAATTGAGCATTAAATGCACCGAGCGAACGCTCTGCTGAAGGTCAAGGAGTTGCGGCGTCAGGCTGTCGTCCCGGTTTCGGTGGAGGATGGCTTCGATCAGAAAGCCCATTGCGTGTACGGGCTGGCGCAGATCGTGGCTGGCGGTGGTCAGAAACTGATTTTTATCCAGCAATGCCTGCTCCGCGTCCTCTTTGGCCTGACGAAACTGTTCCGCAAGGCGTGAGCTTTTTTCCTCAAGCAGCGCTTGCTGAATAAAGAACGCATGGGAAGTTAACGCATGGCGGTAAATCGCGAAGCCGTAAAGCAGATTCAGCATGAGCACGATGAACATCAACTCATCCAGCCGCCAGATAATACCGAGGTTCAGCACCCCCCAGGAGGCGAAGAAAAAACGCGTAAAGGTACTAATGACAGGCGTCAGATGCGTCGCATTGGCGGCGACGATGGCGGCAATGCTGATATTAAGTAACAGGAAAAAGTCAAAATTCTGCGTCTGTGGCGTAATTAAATAGAGTGATGAAATTCCCAGCCCGTGAATAAAGGCAATATTATTAATACGCGGAAGCCAGCGTCGCAGAACGTCCCTTTCACCGTTTTCTTTCGTTTCACGCTGATAGCGTCGGTGCAATATTCGTATCGCCACGGCACATAGCAGATAAATAATTATCCAGATAATCGTCGGGCCGAGTTCATCCCCAAGCATATAAATCCAGATGGCGAAAGGAATACCAACAAAGGGTACCGCACTAAAGCTGAATACCAGCCGCAGAAAGGTGTTGTTTAGCAAACGGATCTGCGCCGGAGCAGAGATACCATCATTTTGTAAGCTCTGAAAAAACCTCATTCCGACGGTTCCTGCTTGCCATGCAGAAGCGTGATGGCTTCGACCCGGCTGTTAACGCCTATCTTTTTCAATATATTGCTGATGTGTTCTTTGACCGTGGGCTCAGAAATTGAAAGCTGGGCGGCGATGCGTTTATTTGGCAGGCCGCGCATAATCATATTTAACACGTCTATTTGTCGCGGCGTTAAGTTAAATTTACTTAACTTCTCATTATTCGTCTTAACGGAAATTTCGTTTCCCTCAGGAAACCAGGTCTGATTATCAGTGAGTGCGAAAACGGCCCGCGAGAACATCTCAGGTGGCTCGCTTTTCAATACAAAACCGTGTCCCCCGGCGGCATTAACTTTGCGCCAGATATCATTATTGTCATCCCCGCTGACCACCAGGAGTCGTACCAGTGGGTAAAGTTGCTTTACTTCTTTGAGTAATTTCAGGGCCGTTCCGGAAGAGAGCCAAAAATCGATTACGAGCAAACGTGGCGGGCCATGATCCCTAATTTGGCGGTAGCAATCATCCTCATTCGTCACCACACACGCCTGCTTAAACTGGCAATGTGTAATCAGAAAATTGGCGATGCCGCTTGCTACCAATGGATGGTCATCAACGACTAACGCATAATTCTGTCCCAAAGGAGCCTCCTTTTACCTTCGCATATCTTAGAGTACAGATGAATTATTATCTACCCACCCTACTTTAGGAGGGTTTTTTCGATTAGGAAAGAGAAATATATTATTCGCTGATTTGGGTAAAAGAAAACATAAATACAATCAGTGAAATTAACTGGTTGGATATCAAGGATAATTTATGAAAAAACCACTCATCGTTTTAACCGTTACGTTGATGCTAGCCGGTTGTTCCACGTTGAAAACCGATCAGGCTATTCCACTCCTACAGGCGGAGACCGCTAAAATGCTGGGACTGGGCTCATCGGATGAAATAACCGTATCCAACGTTAATGGCGCCCAGCCGGACGCACTGGGAGGACAAAAACTCTCTTATCGCGCCACGACAGAAAAAGGGCGTATTTTCGATTGTTCATCGATGATGATGCCGGGAATTTTAGGATCTGCGCCGACGCTGAGCGCGCCAACCTGTACACCAGTTGTCACACATAAATAATTAGCACCGCATTAAAAGGCGTACTGAAATAACGCCTTTTACGTTATCTGACGTATCTGAGTTTTCATATAAAAACGATGTTCCTGACATCATGCTAATGAGTACGGAGATAGCCCGTGAATAACTCTACATCACATTCTTTAGCGGTTAAGACACCGCTTTCCAGACTTTACCTCGCTCTATTTTCCGCGCCGCTGTTACTTTTTTTACCTGCCGATGTCGCGCGTGCAGCCGATGCCTTTTTTGATGGCGAGTCGCGTATTACCGAAACGCTGGGTTACACCGGAGATATTTATGTTGGACGTAACCAACGCGGAAACCTGCTGATCGATAATGGCAAAATCACCGCCTATAACATCAATATCGGTCGGCTGTTCGACGGCAAAATTTATGAAAGCGTGGTCACGGTCCGTGGGCCAGACGCTGAGCTTAACGCGGTGAACGATCGGTACGTCCTGCGCGGCGACCTGAATCTTGGCCTCGGCACCCTGCGAGTCGAAGAGGGCGCGCTGGCGAGCGCAAAGGAGATCGTTGTCGGCACCACCCGCGGCTACGACAGCCACCTAATCGCCACGGGTGCCGGCTCTCGTGTGACCAGTAATTTTCTCAGTGTAGGCACCGATCTGGGCGCACGCTCCACGCTTGCGATTGAAGACGGCGCGTCGCTCAGCACCGCTTACGATGCGCGCATCGGCAACGGTACCGGGCCGGGTGAAACCGACACGCTGAGCCCGAAAGCCACCGTCACGGGGAGCGGGTCACAGTGGAACGTTGGCCGTACGTTGACGCTTTATGGCGACCTGGACGTGCTGAACGGCGGGGTGGTTAACGTTGGCGGCGTGCAGGTGGCGGGCGTCTCCGGGGCAGGGAAAACCGCCGAGCTGGTTATTGCGGGCAAGGACTCGCGCTTTACCAGCGGCAGCAGCGTGAGCGTGGGCGATTACGGCAATGGCGTGCTGTCTGTGATTGACGGCGGTTCATTTTCCGCTGGCAGCAATGCGCTGATCGTGGGGACATCGGGTTCCGGCTCGAACCGGGGTGCGCTCATCATCGGCAGCCGCGGCAATATGGACACCGGCACGGGTTTAACTGAGCCAACGCTTGGCACGGCGGGCGGCGCAGGTACCCTCGATGCGAAGACGGCAATCAGCCTGCGTGGCGGACTGTTCGGCAGCTATGTCTACTTCAACCATACCGACGGAAATTACCTCTTCAGCAACACGATGAGCGGTGAAGGTGATGTGATCAATACCTCCGGGCAGACGACGCTGAACGGCGATCTTTCCGCACTCAAGGCGAACGTAACCGCGCGGGGCGGTAAAGTCATCATTGCCAGCAATATTAATACCCAGCCAGAAGACGATATCTTTGACGTCCAGACCCTTAGCGCGGAGAACGGCGGTACGCTGATCCTCAACGCGACGGCGGGTTCAGACGTCAGCAACGGGGTGGGTTACAGCAGTGCCGCGTCAATCAAGTCCGGCGGAACGCTGGGCGGCAACGGGACGCTGGGCCAGACCGAGATCCTGTCCGGCGGACATATCTCGCCCGGCGACGGCAATATCGGTACGTTGACGCTGAAACGCTATCTGAACTTTATCGGCGAATCCTTCTATGACGTCGATATCGCAGCAGATGGCCGCAGCGACCAGCTACTGGTATCGGGCAAAACCACCATCAGCAATCAGGCTAAGGTACAGGTCACCGCGCTGGATCCGCAAACCAGCTATAAAACGGGCCAAAGCTACCGCATTTTGACCTCCGACGGGGGAATCGACGGTGAGTTCGCCGGAGCGATCTCCAAATCCGCATTCCTCGACGTGGCGCTTAAGCAAAGCACCAACGCCGTCGATCTGACCATCGCGCAGAAAGAGACCGGTGGCGAGAATCCTGGAGGAGAAAACCCCGGAGGAGAAAACCCCGGAGGCGAAAACCCTGGCGGTGAGAATCCTGGCGGTGAAAACCCCGGAGGCGAAAATCCTGGTGGTGAAAACCCGGGCGGTGAGAATCCTGGCGGTGAAAACCCGGGCAGCGGCAAGCCGGGCATTTTCCAGACCGTGGCCCAAAGCAGCAACCAGTGGAATACCGCAGGCGCGCTCTCCACGCTGACGCAAAGCGGCCCGTCGCTGGCGCTGTATAACTCGCTGCTTCTGCTGAGCGCACCGGAAGCGCGCGAGGCGTTCAACCAGCTTTCTGGTGAAGTTTATCCGTCAATGCAGTCCAACCTGATCGCTGGCAGCACGCAGGTGTTTAACGTGTTAAACCAGCGGATGCAGCGCGCGTTTGATAACGACAGCCTGCCGATACCACCGTTAGCCATGTCGCTGGTGCAGCAGCCGGAGCCGCAAAACAATGGCGTCTGGGGCCAGACCTTCAGCTCCTGGAGCCGAAACAGCGGCGACGGTAACGTGGGCAAGCTGGACGGCAACACCACCGGCTTCCTGCTGGGGGCAGATCGCAAACTGGCGGACCATAACGTGCGTGTCGGCGGCTACTTCGGCTACAGCCGGGGTGATTATGACGTCGACAGCCGTCGCTCCTCAACGGATACCGACAACTATCACCTTGGTCTGTATGCGGCGGGTCAACAGGATGCGTTCTCCCTTCGCGGCGCGCTGGGTTACACCTGGCACAAGATCGAAGGCGAGCGCAATGTTGATTTCAGCGGCTTCTCGGATCGGCTGAAGTCAGATTACGACGCGAACTCCCTGCTGGCGTTCACCGAAGCGGGCTACCGTTTCGGCCAGCCAGACAGGAATATTGAGCCGTTCGTCAATTTATCGTACATCCGGCTGCATACCGACAGCTTCAGGGAAGACGGCGGTGCCGCTGCGCTGAGCGTCCGTAACGAAACGATGAACACCTTCTATACGACACTCGGGTTGCGCGGTGTGACCGAGTTGCCGAAGCACGTTAACCTCTACGGTTCGTTGGGCTGGCAGCACGCCTATGGCGATAAGAATACCTCTTCGCGCATGGCGTTTGCGGGCAGCGACGCGTTCATTACTCAGGGACAGGCCGTGGATGAGGATGTGATGGTCGGTGATATCGGCGTGAGCGTACAGCTGTCGCGTGCTGCGACGCTGGATGTGGGTTACCAGGGACAATATGGTGCGGATACCCGCGTCAACTCTGTTAACGCCAATCTGCGCTGGTCGTTCTGAATTATTTCCATTAAAAGAACCCGCCCTCGTGGCGGGTTTCTGCTTTTGGCTTCTGACGAAGCTAGGGATCGTTCCCAACCACGTCCAGCAGTTTGTTTTTAAAGATAAACAAACACGCCTCGTTGAAGTTACCTGCTCCTAACCGCTCCGACAGCACCGTTCGCTTGCGATAGAGGCTTTTAACCGACATATTCAGCTTATCTGCAATCTCTTCCATTGACCTCCCTGCCTTCAGCAACCTGATCATTATCGCTTCGTGTCGACTCAGCCGTAAGTTAAGCAGCCATTTGGTTGTCAGACGCCTGCCTTTCATATCAAGCACCAGATTGAATAACGACGCCATATCCGGAGCCGTAAGCGACGTGTTCATAAACAGCTTCATACTGAGAAGATCCTCCTCTCGAGGACGCATATCCAGCATAACGCAGCAGATCGTTTTTCTCGTTCTGGCCGGATGGCGTATCAGGTAATCATATAAACGGAGCGGCGTACGGCTATCAATCAGTACAGTATATTCATTTGCGTCGGTATCAAATATGTTTCTGTCTATCGAACTGAGGCAAATTATATCCGGGAAAAATAGCCGCATCCCCCTGACAAGGAAACAATCCTGAGTCACTAACACTATTGAAGTCGCCACTAACCATCCCTTTTAGATTAAAGCAAGCCCGCCTCTTAAGAAACAAGAACGCTTTCGTTTATAGCGCTTTACATTAACGGCAAATGTTTTCTGGCTTTGATCATCCCTCAATATGACATTGGTGAGCTAGACTTTTTGTAGACTATCACTCAATGCCTGGCGTTAATTATAAATAAAAAAGAATTTCAGAAAAGTCACTTCTCTGAACATTAAGAATTTTTGTCATGAAACTTCCCAAACATGCACCAGAAAGTACTTTAATTAACTCAGCAGAACTTCATTTCTAATATAAAAAAACAGGAAGCAGCAAAAGAAAAAACATTTAACATCAATCAGTTAAAAAGAACAATCCTGCACTGAATTATCTAAAAAACTTACTTCTTCCAGAATTATCTCAAAACCTCCCAGCCGCTTTTCAACTTATTTATCCCCCAACATATCGGGTGTACATTAAGCCCAATCAGACCACTGAGATGAGGGCTCATAATTACCTTTAAGTAAGTACCCCATAACGTAGCATCATTCAGATTTAATGTTCTCCTTTATGCCCTTTAACACAGAGTTAAAAGGCGGCCGTGTTATGCAATGGATTCACGATAAACAAATGGCAAATAGATATGGAAAGATCGCTTAGCTTCACTACGTTATTCTTTTATCGCACCACAATATTATTGCTCCTGCTTTTACTCTTTCCTGTTCTGGTTCAGGCTGATGAATCCGTTTATGAGCATCAGATACAACAGGCACGTAACGGTAATTACGCTCTGTTTCTTGATTACCTACAGCGCTATGAGCAACAGCATGCTTTAACACCCGGACAGGTTGCGGACTGGTTACAGGTAGCCTCCTGGGCAGGACGCGATGATGAGGTTATCCGGGTCTGGCAGCGTTATGGTATTTATATGCCGCTGCCCGCTCGCGCCATCGCTGCTGTCGCCCAGTCCAGAAGAAACCAAAAAGCCTGGCCATCCGCCTTATCGCTGTGGAAAGAGGCGCTCAGCCTTGCGCCAGATAACGACGATTACCGCATCGGCTATGTTAAGACCCTGGCCGATGCCCGCAGAGATCGCCTCGCGCTTTCGGAAGCCCGGCGGCTGGTTAAGGACAATCCTTCTCCCGCGCACCTTGAGACGCTCTCCTATGTCTGGATGCGCCAGGGAAAAAACGGGGACCGGCTGCTGGCGGACATGCGTGCACTGAACGCCGCTCCCGGGAATAATGCCCTTCTTCGCGAGACGATCGATGCGTTAACGGAAAATCGGGTAAGCACGCCTGCACTCTGGCTGTCGCAAAGCGCGGCGATGTCTCCCGCGGAGCGCCGCCGCCTTGAGCGTAACGCCGCGGCTGAAAGGGTACGCCTGGCGGATGTGCCTGGCAGAACGGAGAAAGAGCGCCTGCGGCTGGCACAAAACGCGTTAGATCGCTATCACGCCCTGCTTTCCCGCTGGCAAAACGAACCGCAGGCGGCTGAAGACGTCGTCCTTGCACGTATCGATCGGCTTGGCGCCCTGTATGCGCAGGGTAATTACCGGCAGGTCATTAGCGAATATGAGGCGCTGACGGCCGCACAGCATCCGGTACCGGACTGGGCCATCGGCTGGGTGATCTCGGCATATTTGCAGGAGAAAAACACCGTCGCCGCCTTCTCGCTTGTGCAACGCTATCCACACTACGCCTCCGATCCGCAGGATGAGGAGCATGCGCTTTTCTACGCCTGGCTGGATACGGGGCAGTATCAGACCGCCCGCCACTACGTTGAGCGCGAGACCCGCAGCGTTCCCTGGACCCGCTACGATTTCGGATCCCCGACCGCTCAGCCGAACGATCGGTGGCTCACCGGACAGTCTCTCAAACTTAACTATTTGCTGGCGACCAACGCCCTGCCGGAGGCCGAAAAGCTGTCGTATCGTCTGGCATCAACGGCGCCGGGAAATCAGGGGTTACAGATTGATTATGCCGCCCTGCTTCAGGCCAGAGGCCTGCCGCGCGCGGCCGAGCAAAAGCTTAAACGAGCAGAGGCGCTTGAACCCGCGAATCTGGAGCTTGAAAAACAGCAGGCTTACGTCGCAATGGACCTTCAGGAGTGGCGCCAGATGGATTTACTGGCTGCTGACGTAATTGCTCGCGCCCCCGCCGATCGCAGCGCCCGTCGCCTGGACAGACTCAGAGCGGTCCACCATATGTCTGAGCTGCGTCTGAACGCGGGTAAAGGATTGCACTCAGATAACCCCGTCAGCGGTAGCCACGACATGAGCTGGGACGCCACGCTCTATGGCCCGCCCGTGGCGGATAACTGGCGGCTGTTTGCCGGCGCCCGCTATGCCCAGGGGAATTTCGACGAAGGTAAAGGCATCAGCCGCCACCTGCTGGGCGGCGTTGAGTGGCGCCCCCGTGACCTCACGCTCGAAGCCGAGCTCTCCAGCAACCGCTATCACGGTACAAACAGGCCGGGCGCACGGCTCTCAACAACCTACAGCCTGAGTGATAACTGGCAGGTCAGCGGTAACCTCGAACGCTTGTCACGCGCCACACCCTTACGGGCATTACGCAATGGGATCAGCGCCAACCGGGGTGAAGGTGGGGTGCGCTGGTATCAAAACGAGCGACGTGAATACCAGTTCAACGCCGCCGTCAGCCGCTTCTCAGACCACAACCGCCGTCAGGAATACACCCTCTCCGGGAAAGAGCGTCTCTGGCAGACCCCGACCCTGACGCTGGATCTCGAACCGGGGATCGCCGCCAGTAAAAACAGCCTGCGGAATACGCTCTATTACAACCCGGCACGGGATCTGTCCGTGACGGCTGCCCTGTCCGTTGACCATGAGATGTACCGCCACTACGACACCCTCTGGAGCCAGCAGTTCGTGGCAGGAGGGGGCAGCTACTGGCAGAAAAATCAGTCCGCGGGTGCCGTTACCCTGCTGGGTTACGGGCAACGCATCCAGTGGAACAACGTTGTCGATACTGGCGTGATGCTGAACTGGGATAAGCGCCCTTACGACGGCAAACGCGAGAGCAATCTCTCCGTCACGTTAGATGCGACTTTACGCTTTTAAGGATGAATATGCTGAACACACGTTTTTCTGTAAGCCTGATCGTCATCGGCTGGCTCTACCTCAGCGCGAGCCTCTGCGCGCAGCCGCTCTCCTTTATGGCCCCTGAAAAGAGGCCGCAGCTGGAGGCCAGCAAACCCTGGCCGGAGAATCAGTTTCTGGTCCTGGCCTACCACGACGTTGAAGATGATGCCGCCGATCAGCGCTACCTCTCCGTTCGCACCAGCGCGTTAAACGAGCAGATAAGCTGGCTTTTGCACAACGGCTATCACGCCATCAGCGTGCAGGACATTCTGGATGCGCATGAAGGGAAAAAAGCGCTGCCGCCGAAAGCCGTTTTGCTCAGCTTTGACGACGGCTACAGCAGCTTTTACACCCGGGTCTGGCCTCTGCTTCAGGCCTGGAACGTTCCTGCGCTGTGGGCGCCGGTGGGCAGTTGGGTGGATACGCCGGCAAATCAAAAAGTTAACTTCGGCGGTCTGATGACGCCCCGCGATCGCTTTGCCACCTGGGATATGGTTCGCGAGCTCAGCCAGTCCCCGCTGATTGAGATTGGCTCGCATACCTGGGCCTCGCATTACGGCATTCCGGCCAACCCGCAGGGAAGCCGTGAACCCGCCATCGCCAGCCGTTTTTATGATAACGCGACGGGGCATTACGAAACCGATGAACACTTCAACCAGCGGATCGCCGCAGACGTACGCAAAGTCACCGATAAAATCACCCAGGTGACGGGAAAAGCGCCGCGTGCCTGGGTGTGGCCCTATGGGGCTGCCAACGGTACGTCGCTCGCTATCGCCCAAAAACAGGGCTATCAGTTGGCCTTTACCCTGGAGGACGGGCTGGGAAACGTGCGCGACCTCGGCAACATCCCGCGCCTGCTGATCGCCGGAAATCCGTCGATAAAAACCTTTGCCAACACGGTTAGCCGCGTTCAGGAGTTTGACCCGGTGCGCGTCATGCATGTCGATCTCGATTACGTCTACGATCCCGATCCGGCCCAGCAGACGAAAAACATCAACAAACTCGTCCAGCGGGTCTACGACATGAAAATCAGCCATGTGTTTCTCCAGGCGTTTTCGGATCCGCGGGGCGACGGCAGGATCGATGCGCTCTATTTCCCCAACCGCCGGCTTCCGGTCCGGGCCGATCTCTTTAATTTTGTCGCCTGGCAGCTACAAACCCGCGCGGGAGTGAAAGTCTTCGCGTGGATGCCGGTTCTCTCTTTCGATCTCAGTCCAGCCTTGCCGCGCGTGCAGCGCCGGGATCGTCAAACGGGAGAGTTGACCGTGGCCGCCGAGCCCTATATCAGGCTCTCCCCCTGGAGTCCGCAGGTTCGCCAGCAGGTGACGGAGATCTATGAAGATCTGGCCCGCTATGCCAGCTTCAATGGCATCTTATTTCATGACGACGCGGTGCTGACGGACGTTGACGATGCCGGACAGGACACGACCCGACAGAAGAGTCAGCGACTTATCGGCTTTACCCGCACCCTGAGCCAGGCGGTGAAAAACATCCGTGGCCCGCAGATCAAAACCGCGCGGAACATGTTCGCGTTGCCCATTATCGAGCCGGAAAGCGAGGCATGGTTTGCGCAAAATCTCGATGATTTTCTGGCGGCCTACGACTGGACGGTGCCGATGGCAATGCCGCTGATGGAGTCCGTCCCGGCAGAAGAGAGCAATGCCTGGCTGACGCGTTTAGTCAAAGCCGTCGCCGCACGCCCCGGCGCGCTGAATAAAACGATTTTTGAGCTACAGGCCAGGGACTGGGCACAGAAACCGCAGCGTGCCGTAGCCGATGAACGTCTGATGGAGTGGATGCGGGTGCTCCAGCTGAATGGCATCAAAAATTACGGTTATTACCCCGACGACTTCCTCAACAACCAACCTGATATTTCACGTATCAGACCTGAATTTTCTTCGTACTGGTATCCTGACAATGACTGATCGCATTATCGCCTTCTCTATTTTGTGTCTGGTATTCGGGTTGCCGTTAGGCGTAGCCGCGCTATTTACCGGCGAACTGATTCTGGACTTTGTCTTTTTCTGGCCGCTTTTTATGTCCGTGCTCTGGGTAACCGGCGGCCTCTATTTCTGGTTTCAGCTTGAACGGCACTGGTCGTGGGATAACGCAACACCCGCCCCCGCCTTAGCCGGTGAGCCGTTAATCTCGATTCTTATTCCCTGCTTCAATGAGGAACGCAACGCACGGGAGACCATTAGCGCCGCGCTGGGTCAGCGGTACTGGAATGTGGAAGTTATCGCCATCAATGACGGTTCTTCTGATAACACGGCGGAGGTACTGCAACAGCTGGCGCGAGAGCAACCGCGCCTGCGGGTGATTAATCTCGCGGAGAACCAGGGGAAAGCCGTGGCGCTCAAGGCCGGCGCTGCGGCGGCCCGGGGCGATTTGCTGGTCTGCATTGACGGCGACGCCCTGCTCGACCGCGACACCGCGGCGTATCTGGTGGCACCGCTGATTCAGTATCCCCACGTTGGGGCCGTCACCGGGAATCCGCGTATTCGCACGCGCTCAACGCTGATTGGCCGCATTCAGGTGGGCGAGTTTTCTTCCATTATTGGCCTTATCAAGCGAACGCAGCGGATCTATGGCCGGGTCTTTACCGTCTCCGGCGTCATCGCCGCCTTTCGCCGACAGGCGCTGGCGGATGTCGGGTACTGGAGCCCGGACATGATCACAGAGGATATCGACATAAGCTGGAAGCTTCAGCTTCGCCACTGGGATATCTTTTTCGAGCCGCGGGCACTGTGCTGGATCCTGATGCCGGAGACGCTAAAGGGGCTGTGGAAACAGCGTCTGCGCTGGGCGCAGGGGGGGGCAGAGGTGTTTCTGGTTAACCTGCGCAAGATGGTCCGCTGGGAGCATCATCGCATGTGGCCCCTGTTTCTTGAGTACGCGCTATCAACGCTGTGGGCGTTTGCCTATGGGGCAACCGTGGTGTTGTTCATTCTCAGCCATATTATCCCTCTTCCCGCGAACCTGGCCGTTGCGAGCCTGTTTCCCCCGGCGTTTACCGGGCTGCTGCTGGGCGTGATGTGCCTGCTGCAATTCCTCGTCAGTTTGTATATCGAGCGGCGCTACGAGCGGAAAGTGGCAGGCTCGCTGTTCTGGGTAATCTGGTTCCCGATGGTGTACTGGATGATTGGCCTGTTTACCACCCTCGTGGCATTTCCGAAAGTCATGCTTAAACGTAAACGCGCCCGCGCGCGCTGGATCAGTCCGGACCGGGGTAAAGGGAGCATTCAATGAACGAGAATACGTTAATTTTGACTGAACATCGGCTGGCACCGCGTCTTTTCGATGCCGCATTAACGCTGATAGCCTGGGGAGGATTCCTGTTTTTCCTTTACGCCAGGCTGTGGATGCAGTTAACCGAGGAGGGCGATCACCGCTGGAGCGTGATTATCGCCTCTTTTAATACGGTGCTGGTCTATCTGCTGATTGCCGCGTTCAACGGCTGGCTGCTGATCCTGTGGTATCAGTACAATCGCCGCCGCGCGCATGTGAGGCGGCGTCATCCGGAAATGTTGCGCCATGACGAGCTTGCCCAAAGTTTTAACGTCACGCCGCAAATTATGTCCGAGATGAGCCAGTACAACCTGCTGACGGTTTACCATGACCAGATTGGCCGGATCATTGATTTGAAGATCAGCGAGCAGCAGGAAGAGGAAGAGCAGTAATGAAACGCCCCCGCAACATGCCCTGCGGGGGCGTTTTTATAACAGGGAGACGTTATTTATCTTTCACCACAATCAGCGGTTCAATATCGCTCTCTTTCTTCACCACCAGCGAGTCATCCCCGCGCAGACAGGTTCCGCCATAGTTCCCGCCCACGGTAAAGGTGCAGACCTGAATGTATCTGCCGTCAACTTTCGGCAGGCACCATAGCTGCTGGTAGATATTTTTGCGGTCAACAAACTTGCCGCTGGACTGGTCCAGCAGTTCGTCCTGGGCGCCGATCAGATCGATATTGCTCCCGCAGCGTCCGGCGATCGGTTTAACGGCATAACCGGTCCGTTTGAGCAGATCGTTGACCTCAAAATCGGTATCCAGCAGGTAACGGTGGTTCGGGAACAGCTGCCACAGCACCGGCAGGATCGCCTTGTTACCTGGGATCACCGTCCACAGCGGTTCAAAGACCAGCACTTCCGGGCGCAGCAGGACGTCAATCAGGCGCACTTCACCTTGCGGGTGACCGGTACGGATAGGCACGGCGGCGTACTCGGTTTCGCTCACCTCGCGGATCTGCTCAATCGCCGTTTCCCACGCCCAGGTTTTCCATACGCAGTTGACGTGACGGCCTTCATCATCAATCAGTTGCCCGGCGGCATCCCAGCTCAGCGCGCCCAGTCCGTGCAGGATTTTGGTTTCAAACCCGGCCTGGATCAGCGAGCGCTGAATAAAGAGCGCGTGGTAATCCTCTTCGATATCGTTGTCCTGCATGATATGGACGAACGGCCGCGCGTGGCTGTGCTTCCATGCGCCGGTCAGCTCCTCCAGCAAGCCTTCCGCCGGATTGTGGCCGGTGCCGCGATAGCCGTTTTTCACCCACTCTTCAAGAATGAGCCCGCCCTCGGTATGGCAGGAGGCGGAATCCGCGTTGTACTCGTAAACCTTGATGCCGCGCTCATCCATGCAGAAATCCATACGACCGGTGATCATATGGTGACGACGCCACTGCCATGAAAGACGCAGACGCGGCCAGAGAATTTTCGGGATGTCGAAAAGCGCGAGTAAGCTGTCGTCTTTCAGCACCTTGTCGGTGGCATGAAGGTACATCAGATGCAGTTCGTTGGTGGCTTTGATCAGCTCCTGCTCGGCGCTTTCGGTAATGGTGAAGTACTGGCAGGGATCGTTGTTGATAACGTGGCCGTTGGCGCGAACGTACGCTTGTTGCAGGGCGTCGTTTTCATTGAGCCATTTTCCGTCGAACTGACGGTTGTTCTTCAATCGCGCGCCGCTGATTTTCAGTAGTTCACCGTCGATCTCCGGCTGAGGAATACTGTGTTCCGTCTCCTCCGTCTGGATCATCCAGCCGAGGATCTCGGTATCGTTGAACGTGTCATGAAGCGTATAGCAACCGTCCTCCACGCTCAGACGCAGCTCGCGCGTCCACTGCTGCCCCATCGGCAGCGGGGAGTGAATAACGTTCTGCTCGGCAATGCGCACTCTGTCATCCAGCAGCTGGGTAATAACGGCGACGTGGCCGGTTTCATGAAACTCACCGCCCTTTTGCCAGATGAGCAGCGCACCGGCCTGCGGCGCGCGTTTTGAGCCATTGGCAAAGGCCTGTAGCGGCAGAATATTGTCGTTTACCACCTGGCGCAAAAAACGCAGGGAGAAGATCTCCCACGCCATCCCGACGTCGGTAAAGACAAACCCGTGATTGAGAAACAGGAAACGGCGCGCAAATTCAACGCACTGCCATTTATGACCCATGTATTCGTTGCCGATATAGCTGCGGAATTCCGCGTCTTCCGGGTAGTGACGCGGATCGAGACTGCCGTAGTTTGAAGAGTAAATCGCCACGCCACCCGGCGCATAACCTAATAACGTCCCGAAGGGTGCGTCACTGCTTAACGTTCCTTTACGCATGTGTCCAACCTAAAACAGGCAGGCGGCAATTTTTTTGTGGGGTTGTCGTCGTCTGCACGTTGTAATTAACTGACAGAGGTGGCGTTATCATACACCCGCCCTGCCCATTACGCTCGCATCGTTAAACGGTTCCTGCATCTCCTGCTACACTGCCTCAACACAACACCAAAAAGGCAGGCCAACATGTCAGATAACACCTATCAGCCACCGAAAGTGTGGGAATGGAAACAGAATAACGGCGGCGCGTTCGCCAATATCAACCGTCCCGTCTCGGGCGCGACGCACGAGAAAGAGCTACCTGTGGGCGCGCACCCGCTCCAGCTGTACTCTCTCGGTACGCCGAATGGACAGAAAGTGACCATCATGCTGGAAGAGCTGCTGGCGCTGGGCGTGACGGGCGCGGAATACGACGCATGGTTAATCCGCATTGGTGAGGGCGATCAGTTCTCCAGCGGTTTTGTCGACGTGAACCCGAACTCGAAGATCCCGGCGCTGCGTGACCACTCTACCACCCCGCCGACGCGCGTCTTCGAATCCGGCAATATCCTGCTCTATCTGGCCGAGAAATTTGGTCACTTCCTGCCAAAAGATCCGGCAGGACGAACGGAAACCCTGAACTGGCTGTTCTGGTTACAGGGCGCGGCCCCGTTCCTCGGCGGCGGTTTTGGCCACTTCTATAACTACGCACCAGTGAAGATTGAGTACGCTATCGATCGCTTCACCATGGAAGCTAAACGCCTGTTCGACGTGCTGGACAAACAGCTGGCGCGCGGTCGTTACGTAGCGGGTGAGGAATATACCATTGCGGATATGGCGGTCTGGCCATGGTTTGGCTGCGTGGCGCTGGGCAGCGTGTATAACGCCGCCGAGTTCCTGGATGCCGGGAAGTACACCAACGTGCAGCGCTGGGCAAAAGATGTGGCGAATCGTCCGGCTGTTAAACGCGGACGCATTGTTAACCGTACCAACGGCGAGCTGAACGAGCAGTTGCATGAGCGCCATTCAGCGAGCGACTTCGATACCCAGACGGAAGATAAACGTCAGGGTTGATCCATGACCGGGCGGTTCGCCGCCCTTCTTCCGCGATGAGAAAAATGCGTCAGCACGCGTGCGCAAGGAGCCTCGTATGTCAGACCAGACGCTAAAAGCGACCCGACAGCAGAGCCTTATCACCCTGCTGAGTCAAAGCGACTGGCTGACTACCGAGGTGCTGGCTGAAAAGCTCTCCGTCAGCAAAGAGACGATCCGCCGGGATCTGAAGTCGTTACAGCAGCAGGGGAAGCTTCTGCGCCAGCACGGGCGCGCGCGTCTGATTCACCCGGACAGCCGCGACAGCGGTGAACCCTTTGGCGCACGCCTGAAAAGCCATTATGCCGACAAAGCCGATATTGCCCGCCACGCGCTGGGCTGGATCAGCGAAGGGATGACCATCGCCCTCGACGCCAGCTCCACCTGCTTTCATCTGGCGCGCCAGTTGCCGGACATCGACCTCACCGTATTTACCAACAGCCTGCCTATCTGCCACGAGATGGCAAAGCGCGAGCGGATCACGCTTATCTGCTCCGGCGGAACGCTTGAGCGTAAGTATCGCTGCTATGTTAATCCGGCGCTGGTGACGCAGCTAAAAGGGCTGGAGATCGATCTGTTTATCTTCTCGTGTGAAGGGGTCGATGAGCATGGCGTCCTCTGGGATCCGTCCGAGCACAACGCGGGCTTTAAGGCGCTGCTGTTAAACCGTGCCAGTCAGTCGCTGTTGCTGATCGACAAAAGTAAATTTAAGCGGGCAAGCGAAGTGAAAATTGGTCAGCTGTCGCAGGTGACACATATTATTCAGAGCGATAAACGTCAGGCCGCCAGAGACGGCCTGACACGATGAGGTTACGCGGTGAGACGGAATTTCTGCACTGAGCGCTGGAGTTCTTCGGTCTGCCGTTCCAGTGCGGCGGCGGCAGCGGAAACCTGCTCCACCAGCGAGGCGTTCTGCTGGGTCACGCCGTCCATCTGCGTGATGGCAACGCCGACCTGAGAAATACCTTTGCTCTGCTCCTCTGACGCGGTGGCGATCTGCTTCATAATGACGGTCACTTCCGTCACGTCGCGCAGGATCGCTTCCATCGTGGTGCCGGTATCGTTCACCAGCTGCGCCCCCTGCTCCACGCGGGCAACGGAATCTGCAATCAGCCCTTCGATCTCTTTGGCCGCATTCGCGCTGCGGCTGGCCAGATTACGTACCTCTCCCGCCACGACCGCAAAGCCACGCCCCTGCTCACCGGCCCGGGCCGCTTCCACCGCGGCGTTCAGCGCCAGAATATTGGTCTGGAAGGCGATGCTGTTGATGACGGTAGTGATTTCAGCGATTTTTTTCGAGCTGTCCGAAATGCCGCTCATGGTCGTAACCACATCTTCCACCAGCGACCCGCCGCGGCTGGCCGTACTGGAGGCGACATCCGCAAGCTGGCTGGCCTGGCGCGCGCTTTCGGCGTTCAGCTTCACCGTTGCGGTTAGCTGCTCCATGCTGGCCGCGGTCTCTTCCAGCGCGGCGGCCTGCTCTTCGGTACGCGAAGAGAGATCGTTATTCCCGCTGGAGATCTCCGTTGCCCCGCGCCAGATATTCTCGCTGCCGGAACGAATCGTGCTGACTGCCTCCCGCAGGCTGTCCTGCATGGCGCTCAGCAGCGGCACCAGTTGCCCCACGCAGTTGCGGCCAAAGGATTCAATCGGCTGGCTGAGATCGCCCTGCGCAATCTGGCGGAACTGCTGACGGATACGATCCAGCGGTTTTACCAGTATCGCCACCAGGTAGCGGTCGGTGAACAGCAGGATCAGCAGACCCACGATCGTGGCGGTGATAATCACCGTCCGGGTCATGCTGGTGAGGCCGTCGACCACCACGCGCGTGCTGTCGAGCGCCTTCGCCGCGGTGTTGTTAAAGTTCTCAGCCGCTGACCCGAATGCACGGCTTAGCGGCGGCGTGACGTTGTTGGCATGCTGACGATAGCCTTCGAGCGTCGCCTGCTTCGCCTGCGCCATCTGCGGCGTCACGCCACGATCGAGCAGCGCCTGCCAGGTGGAAATCACCTGCGCAGACACCTTTTCATCCATCGGGCCCGGAGAGATAGCTTTCATCTCTGCCAGCTTTTTACTCATGTTATCCAGCGCCTGCTGAGCAGGAGCCAGGTCCGGCGTGCCGCCCGCCGCTTTAACTTCCATCGCCCGGCTCAGGCGGGTGACGAAACGGAAATACTGATCGTTGCCCTGGCTCAGCACCGTCATTTGCCGGACCAGCTGGCGGTCAACGTCATTACCATCAGAAACACGAGACAGAGACCAGGTGCTGTAAAGCCCCACGCCTGCCCACATGACACAAAAGATCCCCAGTATCGTCAGCATGACGAAACGGATGGTGAAATTACGAAGCATCTTCATTGAGTATTCCTTGCCGTGAGGGTGAATTCGCCCAGAGGCGAGTACTACCCTCTTTATCGGCAGATACCGCAGAAAATATACTTTTTTGTTATCGAGTCGGCATAGAATGAAAACGTTGTTTCGAAAATTCACCGACAAGAAAGGAGACATCATGTCCTGGCACCCTTACACCGGCCGATACGAAAACATGCAGTACCGATACTGCGGCAAAAGCGGCCTGCGCTTACCGGCACTGTCGCTAGGCCTGTGGCACAGCTTCGGTCACGTTCAGCCGCTCGATTCCCAGCGCTCGCTGCTGCGTAAGGCCTTCGATCTCGGTATTACCCACTTTGACCTTGCCAACAACTACGGCCCCCCACCGGGCAGCGCTGAAGAGAATTTTGGCCGTCTGCTGCGGGAGGATTTTGCCGGGTATCGTGACGAGCTGATCATCTCCACCAAAGCGGGCTACGACATGTGGCCAGGGCCGTATGGTTCGGGCGGTTCACGTAAATACCTGCTCGCCAGCCTCGACCAGAGCCTGAAACGCATGGGTGTGGAGTATGTGGATATTTTCTATTCTCACCGCGTAGACGAAAACACGCCGATGGAAGAGACCGCCTCCGCGCTGGCGCACGCGGTGCAGAGCGGAAAAGCGCTGTACGTCGGCATTTCGTCCTACTCCACGGAACGCACGGCGGTAATGGCCGAATTGCTGCGCGAGTGGAAGATCCCGCTTTTGATCCACCAGCCGTCTTACAACCTGCTTAACCGCTGGGTCGACAAGACCGGCCTGCTGGACGCGCTGGAGAAAAACGGAACGGGCTGTATCGCCTTTACCCCGCTGGCACAGGGCCTGCTGACCGGAAAATACCTGAACGGTATTCCGGACGGTTCACGTATGCAACGCGAAGGGAAAAAAGTGCGCGGCCTGACGGAGAAAATGCTGACGGAAGCCAACCTGAGCAGCCTTCGTTTGCTGAACGAGATGGCGCACGCGCGCGGGCAGACGATGGCGCAGATGGCGCTAAGCTGGCTGTTGAAAGATGAGCGTGTAACGTCGGTGCTGATTGGCGCGAGCCGCCCGGAGCAGCTGGAAGAGAACGTTCAGGCGCTGAATAACCTGCGCTTTAGCGAAGATGAACTGACGCGGATTGACCAGCACGTTGCGGATGGTGAGCTGAATTTGTGGCAGGCGTCGTCGGATAAATAGTGCAGTCCGATGCTTTCGCCCCTCACCCTAACCCTCTCCCCTCTGGGGAGAGGGTTAGGGTGAGGGGCGTGGTGGATTTATTTCTTACTGATCTTATCCAGATACCCCATCACAAACGCCGACAGCACAAACGTCAGGTGGATAATCACATACCACATCAGCTTATTATCCGGGACGTTTTTCGCGTCCATAAAGACGCGTAACAGGTGTATAGACGAAATCGCCACAATCGACGCCGCGACTTTATTCTTCAGCGATGAGGCATCCATTTTTCCCAGCCAGTTGAGCTTTTCTTTGTGCTCGGCGATATCAAGCTGAGAGACGAAATTCTCATAACCGGAGAACATCACCATCACCAGTAACCCCCCCACCAGCGTCATATCCACCAGCGACAGCAGAACCAGAATCAAATCGGCTTCTGCCACGGAGAAAATGTTTGGCAGGACGTGAAATATCTCCTGGAAGAACTTGATCGTCAGGGCGACCAACGCCAGGGAGAGACCAAAATAGACGGGTGCGAGCAGCCAGCGAGAGGCATACATTGCGTTTTCAAAGAAGCGTTCCATAAAATCCTGTCTGCAAACGAAACCAGCGCTTAGTATATCTCAACTATACCTCGTTGGGATCCACATCCGGACGCGCATACTCCGGCCAGACCAGCGCGACCAGTTCCGGGTAGGCTTCCAGGCTAAACTCGCGAAAACACTGGCGCAGATTTAATACGTCTAAATCGGAGTACGACACCTTCTCGCCATTCAGACAGCGCTTTTTGATATTGTCGTAATATTTATAAACCGCCGAATTAAGGTCGCTACAACGGCGCTGCGCGTCGAACAGGCCGGGCGTATCATTAATTTCAGCCATTTTCATTCGCTTAATTGTCGCATGGAGAAAATCGATATATTCGTGATTTACCCGCCAGTACCAGACCGGCGTCACGGCGTTCATCAATACGGAGAAATGATCTTCCCCCTCCTCTTTCGACATCAATTCAGGCTGCGGCGGTTCACTGGCGTCTTTTGACGCTTTCGTTTTATTTAACGCTTGCATCAATAAAAGCACGCCAGCGGTCAGTAATAGTAACGTTATGACCGTAAAGAAAATGCTGTTCATGGGTAGGCTCCATTTTTTTTGATTTTAAAATTGCCTCATGTTATTGTCAACGAATCTCACCCTTTTTCCACCCCCACCTTTTTTGAAATTAAAGGAAATTAAAATGCTGCCCGACAATCTTGTCCCGGCAAAGTACCACATTACGCCTGTGGAACAGCCTTCGACGGAAGCAGATAAAGAGGCGAATTTCACTCAAGGAAAAAGAAAACTCTCCGACTATGAAGCCGACATATTAATTGGTGTTTCACGCACCGGCAAATCCCGTAATATGGTGCTGGAAGAGCACGATCGCCATTTAAAAGAGCGTTTATTTCGCGCCATCAAGATTGAAGCCTTAGTTCATCTACTAAATGATTTACAGGCCGAAGGGGAAATAGATGCCCAGACGCTAAGTCAAATAATGACCGAGAAAACGCAGCAAATAAATGAGGCCGGCAATGAAATTTGGCTTAATTTAATTACGCGTGAAAAAAACAATCCCATTTTTTATAACCTGGGGGAAGATTAACGTGAATGATGACAGCGGTAATAACGTTTATTTGACTTTAGATGATAAGAAAAGCGATGAATTTATCTTAAAGCAGAATCTCGACGCCCTGAAAAAGATAAAAAATGACGAGATGACGCGAATTACGCAGGATTTGGTTTCGATTCCGGCCACGCTGGTGCGCCTGAAATGGCAGAATCGTCGGGAGATTTACGCCTTGCAGGCCAAGGAGGAGATTTACGGCGCGGTGATGAACGCCATTATTGAACAGCGCCCTGAGCTTAAAGAGAAGATCCTCGGGCGACTGGAGGCGAACTATCAGTACCTGCTGGCACGCGAGACAGCCACCCTGCGCCTGACCCGTAAACTCTCGGAAGGTCATTACCGAACTTCAAACGTGACCTGTGTAGCGCTTGATGAAGAGGCGCCGACGGCGCCTTCAGTGTGAGTCAACAATGATTGTTGCGGAATGCAGGCCGGGTAAGGCGACGCCGCCACCCGGCAGGGAAGGCGGCAAAAGCTTTCGTTTTACTTCGCGGCCGCTTTCTCTTCGCCGACCAGACCAATCTTCAGGTATCCCGCCTGATGCAGCGTGTCCATTACCTTCATCATGGTTTCATAATCGACGGTTTTATCCGCGCGGAAGAAGACGGTGGTGTCTTTCTTGCCGCCGGTCAGCTGGTCCAGCGCCGGAATAACCGAGGCATCCGTTACCGGATCGTTGCCCAGGAACATGGACTTATCGGCCTTCACGGACAGGTAAATAGGTTTTTCCGGACGCGGCTGCGGCTGGCTGGAGGACGCAGGCAGATTCACCTTCACGTCCACCGTCGCCAGCGGTGCGGCAACCATAAAGATAATCAGCAGAACCAGCATGACGTCGATAAACGGCGTCACGTTGATCTCATGCATTTCACCGTTATCGTCCAGATTTTCATTAAGACGCATTGCCATACAATCAACCTACGCGCAGTTTGGACGCCGCATGTACCGGTTTAACGGCGCTGGCGTTCAGGTCCAGATCGCGGCTTTGCAGCAGCAGAACCTGCGCGGCAACGTCACCCAGTGTGGCTTTGTAACTGCCAATCATGCGCGCGAAGATGTTATAGATAACAACCGCCGGGATAGCGGCAACCAGACCGATAGCCGTGGCCAGCAGCGCTTCTGCGATACCCGGCGCGACGACCGCAAGGTTAGTGGTCTGCGTCTGGGCGATACCGATAAAGCTGTTCATGATGCCCCAGACGGTACCGAACAGGCCGACGAACGGGGAGATGGCGCCGATAGTCGCCAGGTAGCCGTTACCGCGGCCCATATGACGACCCACGGCCGCAACGCGACGCTCCAGACGGAAGCCGGTACGCTCTTTAATGCCTTCGTTATCTTCACTGCCTGCGGAGAGTTCCAGCTCGTTCTGCGCTTCGTTCACTAACAGGGTAGTCAGGCTTTTCGCATGGAAGGATGAGGTGATATCAGAAGCCTGATCCAGAGAGCGGGCTTCCGCCAGCTGCTTCTGCTCACGCTTGAGGCGGCGTTTTTGTGAAAGAAGTTCGGCGCTCTTGCTGAAGAAGATAGCCCAGGTGATCACGGACGCCAGAATCAGGCCGATCATCACAATCTTAACTACGATGTCAGCATGTTGATACATGCCCCAAACGGAGAGATCCGTCTGCATCAAATTATTACCCACTCTGTATCTCCAGGACGCAAATCACAAAATCTGAACGTAATAATATCAAAACGTCGTCGAATTGATAGTAGTTCTCATTAGTATTTACATAGTGCCGTAATTTTCGCTCACTTTCCTTGCGCTTACGCAGTAAAAATTTCTTATGCGAATTTTTGATAATATTTTCTGCTTATTCGATAAGCATCCGGATGCACATTCTGACAATCGTGGTAGTCTGGACGTCCAGACGTATAAAAATAGGGTTAGCGAACATGACTAAAAAGCAGCTTGAGACCACGCTGGTGCAGGCAGGACGCAGTAAAAAATACACGCAGGGCTCGGTCAACAGCGTGATCCAGCGCGCCTCCTCGCTGGTGTTTGATACCGTTGAAGATAAAAAAATCGCTACGCGTAATCGCGCGAAGGGCGGGCTGTTTTACGGTCGTCGTGGCACGTTAACCCATTTCTCGTTGCAGGAAGCCATGTGCGAACTGGAGGGCGGCGCGGGCTGCGCGCTGTTCCCGTGCGGCGCGGCGGCGGTCGCCAATACCATTCTGGCGTTTGTGGAACAGGGTGACCACGTCCTGATGACCAATACCGCCTACGAGCCAAGCCAGGACTTCTGCACCAAAATACTCAGCAAGCTCGGCGTCACCACCAGCTGGTTCGATCCGCTGATTGGGGCCGGTATTGCCGCGCTTATTCAGCCCAACACGCGCGTTGTGTTCCTGGAATCTCCCGGCTCCATCACCATGGAAGTGCATGACGTCCCGGCCATCGTGAAGGCGGTGCGCAGCATAGCGCCGGAAGCGATCATCATGATCGACAACACCTGGGCGGCAGGTGTGCTGTTTAAAGCCCTGGAATTTGACATCGATATCTCCATTCAGGCGGCGACCAAATACCTGATTGGCCATTCCGACGGCATGATCGGTACGGCGGTGTCTAACGCCCGCTGCTGGGATCAATTGCGTGAAAACGCCTACCTGATGGGCCAGATGGTGGATGCCGATACCGCCTACATGACCAGCCGGGGCATCCGTACGCTCGGTGTGCGTTTGCGTCAGCATCACGAAAGCAGCCTGCAAATTGCACAGTGGCTGGCGCTGCATCCGCAGGTGGAGCGCGTTAACCATCCGGCGCTGCCGGGCAGCAAGGGCCACGAATACTGGCAACGTGACTTTACGGGTAGCAGCGGGTTGTTCTCATTTGTTCTTAAAAAGCGCCTGAATGACGCCGAACTGGCAAGCTATCTGGATAACTTTACCCTCTTCAGCATGGCCTATTCATGGGGTGGGTTTGAATCGCTGATCCTGCCCAACCAGCCGGAGCAGATTGCGGCCCTGCGCCCGGGCGGCGAGGTGGACTTCGAGGGGACCTTAATCCGCCTGCATATTGGGCTGGAAAATGTGGACGATTTAATTGCGGATTTATCGGCAGGATTTGAGCGCATCGTGTAAAGTGCTGGCTGAAATGTACTCCCCGGACGCTATTCTGAACACCGCAAGCAGAAAAGTCTGTATGAGATGCGCCTGCGATCAACCCCGACAGGCAAAATTGGGAGTACAATAGCGTTATATCTGCTGTTCCACAGGAAAGTCCATGGCTGTTATTCAAAATATCATCACGGCGCTCTGGCAACACGATTTTGCCGCGCTGGCGGACCCGCATGTCGTCGGGATTGTCTATTTCGTGATGTTCGCGACGCTGTTTCTGGAAAATGGATTACTGCCAGCCTCATTTTTACCCGGTGACAGCCTGCTCCTGCTCGCAGGGGCGTTAATCGGCAAGGGCGTGATGGACTTCGCACCGACAATGGTGATCCTCACCTCTGCGGCCAGTCTCGGCTGTTGGCTGAGCTACCTGCAAGGGCGCTGGCTTGGAAACACTCGCGTGGTGAAAGGCTGGCTGGCGCAGCTGCCGCATAAATATCACCAGCGCGCGACCTGCATGTTTGACCGTCACGGCCTGCTGGCGTTACTCGCCGGGCGTTTTCTGGCGTTTGTTCGTACCCTGTTGCCTACCATGGCGGGTATTTCAGGCCTCTCTAACCGCCGCTTCCAGTTCTTCAACTGGCTGAGCGCCCTGCTCTGGGTAGGCGTGGTCACCACGCTCGGCTACGCGCTGAATATGATCCCCTTTGTTAAGCGCCATGAAGACCAGGTGATGACCTTCCTGATGATCCTGCCGATTTTCCTGCTGGTTGCAGGGCTGGTGGGTACCATTGCGGTAGTGATTAAGAAAAAGTATTGCAGCGCATAAATAAAAGCCGGGTGGCGCTACCGCTTACCCGGCCTCCGTTTCCCCTCAGGCTCCCTGCATGGTTCTTATACGTGACGCATCTTCCCCCGGCGTGACGCCGAAGTAGCGCTTAAACTCCCGACTAAACTGCGACGCGCTTTCATACCCGACCCGCATCGCCGCGGCGCTGGCCTTCATGCCATCGTGGATCATCAGCATCCGCGCCTTATGCAGACGGTAGGTTTTGAGGTACTGCAACGGCGACGTGCTGGTGACGGATTTAAAGTTATGGTGAAACGCCGAGACGCTCATATTGGCTTCCGCCGCCAGCTGGTCAACGCTGAGGTTTTCCGTGTACTGGCTCTCGATGCGCTTCAGCACGCGGCTAATCAGGCTGAAGTGCGTTTGCCGGCTTACCAGCGCCAGCAGCGCCCCGCCGCCCGGTCCCAGCAGCACATGGTAAAGAATTTCGCGGATAATCTGTTTTCCGAGAATACGCGCATCCAGCGGCCTTTCCATCACGTCTAACAGGCGTTCAATCGCGCAGAGAATTTCCTCCGACAGGGTCGCGGAGTTGATACCGCTTGCCGCCATTGACGGCCGGAAAAGTTCGTCCTCCCCAATCTCCATCAGCAGCTCCTGCAACTGGAGGATGTCGACGTTGACGCGGATCCCGGCCAGCGGTACCTCCTCTGTCGCGAAAGTTTCACATTCGAAGGGTAAAGGTACTGTCAGAAGCAGATATTCATTGGTGTCGTAACGGAACACGCGCTCATTGATATAGCCAATCTTATGGCCAGAAAAGAGAAACACGATGCCGGGCTGATACATCACCGGGGTGCGCGTCCCGGGCTGGGTACCGTACAGCAATCGAATATCCGGCAACAGCTCAGCCGAATCATTTCCGTTATCTATCAGTCTTTTAATCTGCGACGTTAGCTGGCGGCAGATGGCATCACGGTTCATTTTCAGTTACTCCGGGTACGGTTTCCGACGCTGACAGTGTGCGCATTTTCTTACCGTTTCTCCAGCGCGCTGTAGAAATGGGCAAGACATCGGCAGGAATGTGCATTGAGAGGATAGCGCCTGCCCGCCACAATGAGCAGCATCAGGTTGCCTTCTGCGCCACCACGATTTTTTACCCACTACAGGGAACAAGCCATGAACAACTTTAATCTTCATACCCCAACCCGCATTCTGTTTGGTAAAGACGCCATCGCCGACCTGCGCGCGCAAATCCCCGCTGACGCCCGTGTGCTGATCACCTACGGTGGCGGCAGCGTGAAAAAAACCGGCGTACTGGATCAGGTGTACAGCGCTCTGGAAGGTCTGGACGTGCGCGAGTTCGGCGGTATCGAGCCTAACCCGTCTTATGAAACGCTGATGAACGCGGTAAAAATCGCCCGTGAGGAGCAAATTACCTTCCTGCTGGCGGTGGGCGGCGGTTCCGTGCTGGACGGCACCAAATTCATCGCGGCGGCGGCCCATTACGCTGACGACATCGACCCGTGGCATATTCTGGAAACGGGCGGCAGCGACATCAGCAGTGCGATCCCGATGGGCTCCGTGCTGACGCTGCCGGCCACCGGATCAGAGTCCAACAAAGGCGCGGTCATCTCCCGTAAAACCACCGGTGACAAGCAGGCCTTTATGAACGAACACGTTCAGCCCGTGTTCGCGATCCTCGATCCGGTTTACACCTATACCCTGCCTGCGCGTCAGGTGGCGAACGGCGTGGTCGACGCCTTTGTTCACACCGTTGAGCAGTACGTTACTTACCCGGTAAACGCCAAAATTCAGGATCGTTTCGCGGAAGGCATTCTGCTGACGCTGATTGAAGAAGGTCCAAAAGCGCTGAAAGAGCCTGAAAATTACGACGTGCGTGCCAACGTGATGTGGGCTGCCACCCAGGCGCTGAACGGCCTGATCGGCGCAGGCGTGCCGCAGGACTGGGCTACCCATATGCTCGGCCACGAGCTGACGGCGATGCACGGCCTGGATCACGCCCAGACGCTGGCGGTAGTTCTGCCTGCGCTGTGGAACGAAAAACGTGACGCTAAACGCGCCAAACTGCTCCAGTACGCCGAACGCGTGTGGAACATCACCGACGGTTCCGACGATGCGCGTATCGATGCCGCGATTGAAGCCACCCGTCACTTCTTTGAAAGCCTGGGCGTGCCAACGCGTCTCTCTGGCTACGGCCTGGACGGCAGCTCCATCCCTGCCCTGCTGGCGAAACTGGAAGCACACGGTATGACGCAGATCGGCGAGCATGGCGACATCACCCTGGACGTCAGCCGTCGTATTTACGAAGCGGCACGCTAAGCGTTTTTAGGATCCTGACTTTCGTTTTTTGACATTTCGTCCAGACTTAATGCACATCACATCGTCGGAGGTTCCCTCCGGCGATGAGCACCTGAAGGAGGAAAAATGGCAAACCAAACCGTAATCAAGCTACAGGACGGCAACGTGATGCCCCAGCTGGGGCTAGGTGTATGGAAAGCCGGTAACGACGAGGTCGTCTCCGCCATTCATAAAGCCCTTGAAGTCGGCTATCGGTCCATCGATACCGCCGCCGCCTATAAAAACGAGGACGGCGTGGGAAAAGCGCTTGCCAGCGCCGGCGTTCCCCGGGATGAGCTTTTCATCACCACCAAGCTGTGGAACGACGATCAAAAGCGTCCCCGCGAAGCGTTGCAGGAGAGTCTGGAGAAACTCCAGCTCGATTTCGTCGATCTTTATCTCATGCACTGGCCGGTACCGGCTATCGACCATTACGTTGATGCCTGGAAAGGGATGATTGAACTGCAAAAAGAGGGGCTAATAAAAAGCATCGGCGTCTGTAATTTCCAGGTTCATCATCTGCAACGCCTGATTGATGAAACGGGCGTCGCGCCGGTGATTAACCAGATTGAGCTGCACCCGCTGATGCAGCAGCGCCAGCTTCATTCATGGAACGCCACGCACAAGATCCAGACCGAATCCTGGAGCCCGCTGGCCCAGGGCGGCGAAGGGGTGTTTGACCAGAAAATCATCCGTGAACTGGCGGATAAGTACGGTAAAACCCCGGCGCAGATCGTCATTCGCTGGCATCTGGATAGCGGTCTGGTGGTGATCCCGAAATCGGTCACGCCATCGCGTATCGCCGAGAACTTCGACGTCTGGGATTTCCGCCTGGATAAAGACGAGCTGGGTGAAATTGCGAAGCTGGATCAGGGCAAACGGCTTGGGCCGGACCCGGATCAGTTTGGCGGGTAATCCCCTCACCCTGCCCTCTCCCCGGAGGGGAGAGGGTTAGACCTGTAGGCCCGGTAAGCGCAGCGCCACCGGGCATTGTTACAGGTTTAACCGGTCTTACGTTTTACGTTCTTCTTCGTTCCCGCAACACCGTTCGAACGCTGATGCGCAATAGGCGTGTGCTTGGTCAGCGCCGGGCGCGTGTTGCGGTTCTGGCGGCGCGCTTCGCGCATCTCTTCCAGCGTTGGCGCTGGCACCAGGCAATCACGACGCGAGCCGATCAGGTGCTTTTTCCCCATCTCTTCCAGCGCCTGACGGATCAGCGGCCAGTTCTTCGGATCGTGATAACGCAGCAGCGCTTTATGCAGACGGCGCTGTTTATCCCCTTTCGGCACCACCACGTCTTCGCTCTTATAACCAATCTTACTCAGCGGGTTTTTGCCGGTGTAATACATGGTCGTCGAGTTGGCGAGCGGCGACGGATAGAAGTTCTGCACCTGATCCAGACGGAATCGACGCTGCTTCAGCCACAGCGCCAGATTCACCATGTCTTCATCACGGGTGCCGGGGTGTGCGGAGATGAAGTATGGGATCAGATACTGCTCTTTCCCCGCCTGTTTTGAATAGGTATCAAACAGCTGTTTAAAGCGGTCATAGCTGCCCATGCCTGGCTTCATCATTTTGGACAGCGGGCCTTCTTCGGTGTGCTCCGGGGCGATCTTCAGATAACCGCCAACGTGGTGCGTCGCCAGCTCTTTGATGTAGCGCGGATCTTCCACCGCAATGTCGTAACGCACGCCGGAGGCGATCAGGATCTTCTTGATGCCTTTCAGGTCACGGGCGCGACGGTAAAGATTGATCGTCGGCTCGTGGTTGGTGTCCATATGCTCGCAAATGCTCGGATAGACGCAGGAGAGACGACGGCAGGTCTGCTCGGCGCGCGGCGATTTACAGCGCAGCATGTACATGTTGGCCGTTGGACCACCCAGATCGGAGATCACGCCGGTAAAGCCCGGTACCGTGTCGCGAATCGCTTCGATCTCGTTAACAATCGACTCTTCGGAACGGCTCTGAATAATACGGCCTTCGTGTTCGGTGATCGAACAGAATGAGCACCCGCCGAAGCAGCCGCGCATGATGTTGATTGAGAAACGGATCATCTCGTACGCCGGAATACGGCTGTTGCCATATGACGGATGCGGCACACGCTTGTACGGCAGAGCAAAGACGCTGTCCATCTCTTCGGTAGAGAGCGGGATCGCCGGTGGGTTAACCCAGATATAGCGCTCGCCGTGCTTTTGCATCAGAGCGCGCGCGCAGCCGGGGTTGGTTTCATGGTGTAAGATGCGCGATGCGTGGGCGTAGAGTACTTTATCGCTTTTTACTTTTTCGTAAGACGGCAGCAGCACATAGGTTTTTTCCCACGGCTTCGGACGCGGCGGCTGCACCACCACGGCCTTTGCTTCCGCTTTCTTCGGCTCAACCGGTTTGTTATCCGCGCACGGCAGATCGTCACCGTACGGATGTGGGATAGGGTCGATTTTGCCCGGCATATCGATAATGCGGGAATCCACCCCGCTCCAGCCCGGCAGCGCCTCTTTCACCATGATCGCGGTGTTGCGCACGTCGCGGATCGCGCTGACCGGTTCACCCTGCGCCAGGCGATGCGCCACTTCCACCAGCGGACGCTCGCCGTTGCCAAAGATCAGCATGTCGGCTTTCGAATCCACCAGCACCGAACGGCGCACGGTATCAGACCAGTAGTCGTAGTGTGCGGTGCGGCGCAGGCTCGCCTCGATGCCGCCCAGGATCACCGGCACGTCTTTCCATGCTTCTTTGCATCGCTGGGTGTAGACGAGGGTCGCGCGATCGGGACGTTTACCCGCCACGTTGTCAGCCGTGTAAGCGTCGTCATGGCGCAGCTTACGGTCGGCAGTATAGCGGTTGATCATCGAGTCCATGTTGCCCGCGGTCACGCCGAAGAACAGGTTAGGCTTGCCCAGACGCATAAAGTCGTCTTTGCTGTTCCAGTCAGGCTGGGAGATGATCCCCACGCGGAAGCCCTGGGCTTCAAGCATACGGCCACAGATCGCCATGCCAAAGCTCGGGTGATCGACATACGCATCGCCCGTCACCAGAATGATATCGCAGCTGTCCCAGCCCAGTTGATCCATCTCTTCCCGGGACATCGGCAGGAACGGCGCCGGTCCAAAGCAGGCTGCCCAGTACTGGGGCCAGGAGAAGAGGTCGCGATCCGGCTGGATCAGGGAAATAGCGCTCATAATGCTTCCGAAGAAAAAATAGACAAAAGGAGCGGGATTATACGCTGGTTTACCGGGGGAAATGAAGGGGTATTTATTGCCCGGTGACGCTACGCTTACCGGGCCTACGGGCCTGTAGGTCGGGTAAGGCGAAGCCGCCACCCGACTCGTTTTACGGTGCCGGATTCACCAGCATCTGCCCTACCGATCCCCTGTCCATCATCTCCAGCGTCTGGCTGTGGAACAGGAACGGGAAGTGCGGCCAGGAAGGCTGGCCGTAGTAGACGAGCAGTTCGACCTGGCCATCCACCCAGACGGTATCTTTCCAGCCCCTGTCTTCCGGGAACGGCATCGCCCCGTTGACGTTGCGGATCAGGAATGACACCCCTTCAATATGGAACGACTGCGGCATCTCCGAGCGGACGGTCCAGCGCTCCCATGTTCCCTGTTGGGCGGTGATATCAATGCGGTTTACGTCCCACAGCGCACCGTTGATGCCCGGATCGTCGCCAAGGCTGATATCGCGACTGCGTACTGCCGGGCCGGTCACAATCTCCTGCGGCAGCAGGCGCATCGGCAGACTGTCGGTCACCAGCGGCAACAGGCCGGTCGGGCGCAGCGTGAGCACCAGCGTGGAGACCAGAACGCTCGACGGTTCAAAGAAGCCGCGAATACGGTCAACAATGCTTGCCGCTTCGCCGCAGGTCACGGACACTTCATCCCCGTTGGTCATATCCACGAGGATCTCACGACGTTCGCCCGGCGCCAGCGCCAGCTGTTTTACCGACACCGGCGCAGGTAATAACCCCTGATCGCCTGAAATCACGTGCAGCGCGCGGCCGTCGCTCATCTGCAACTGATAGCGACGCGAGTTAGAGGCATTCAGCAGACGCAGGCGCACCCAGCCACGAGACACTTCGACATACGGGCTTTGCGCGCCGTTAACCAGCAGCGTATCGCCCACAAAACCACCGCTGCCCGGCTCGCTGTACTCCGGCGTGCCGAAGTTATCCAGCCGCTTGTCCTGAATAATGATCGGGAAATCATCAACGCCGTAGTGATTCGGGATCGGCAGCGTTTTGCTGACCTCATCTTCAATCAGCCACATTCCGGCCAGGCCGTTGTAGACCTGCTGGGCGGTGCGGTTCGGGGTGTTGGCGTGATACCACAATGTCGCCGCGCTCTGACGAATCGGGAGGACGGGCGCCCAGTCGGCATTCGGCGACATCATGCGTGCCGCGCCGCCAATCAGCGGCCCCGGCACCTGCAAACCACTGACGGTCATCGCGACATTTTCCGTCGTACGGTTACTGTAGATGAGCTTAACGTCATCGCCATTCCACACGCGAATGGTCGGCCCGAGGTAGCGTCCGTTAATGCCCCATACCTGCGCGCGCGTTCCCTGGGTAAAGGACCAGTGGCTACGCTGAAGCGTGAGGAATAGCGGCTGCCCGCGACGGGATTCAATCAACGGCGGAATAGGCAGCGGCTGTTGCTGCCCGGCGGCGCTGGCTGTCCGCGGCATCGCACCCGCACAAAGGGCGATACCCGAAGCCTGAATAAACTGACGCCGACTGAGTGACATATAAGCTCCATCTGAAACGACTAACAACGCGGGAATTCGTTTTCCCTTACACGACACCGGGTCAAATCTTACCGGCGGCTTCTCGCTCTGCAACTTCTTTATCGAGCTGCGCAATATGCTGAGCCATCAGCTCGCGGCAGTGCGTGGCCAGCTCGCGCACCTGGTCTTTACCGTATTTTGAGGTATCTACCGGCGGCAGCATTTCGACAATGACCAGTCCGTTATTCAGACGGTTAAGATTAATCTTATTCGATGTATTGGAAACACACACGGGAATAATTGGAACGCCTGCCGCAATTGCAGCATGAAACGCGCCGGTCTTAAACGGCAGCAAGCCGCGACCACGGCTGCGCGTCCCTTCCGGGAACATCCAGATGGAAATCCGGCGCTTTTTAAACTGATCCACCACTTCCGCAATGGTGCCATGCGCTTTGGCGCGGTTGTTACGGTCAATCAGTAAGTTACCGGTGAGCCAGTACAGCTGACCGAAAAACGGGATCCACAGCAGGCTTTTTTTACCCACGGTTACGGTCGGCGGAAGAACAATATTTGAGGCCGTCACCATATCGTAGTTGTTCTGATGGTTAGCGATATAGATGGCGTTACCGAAATTCTCCGCCCCTTCAGGCAGACGCTTTTCAACCTTCAGGCCAAACAGCGGCGCAAGACGACCAAACATGTGGCCAAACGTCGCGACATGCTTTGGGTTACGCGGGCTGAACAGGCAATAAATCGATCCGAAAATACAGACCAGAATGCAATAAATAACGGTAAGAATGAGACGAACAATGTATAGCATAGCGACCTCTGAAGCCCTGACAGCTGACAATTATACTTCACCTGTGGCCAGGTAAGGACTTTATTACGAGCGCGTATTGTTAATCGCAACGCACGAATTAACAACGTTTTTACGGGAAATTTTATGGTAATTCCCCCTCCGGAAAGAGGGGGGATGAAACAGGTTACTCTTCGCTGTCATCCGCTTTGCTGCGCGCCGGCGAGTCGATCTCCACGCGGTCGATTCGCTGGAGGCCGCGCATCAGTGAGCCGCGACGTCCACGCTCACCCACCACCTTCTGCAACTCTTCCGGACGCAGTTTGATTTTACGCTTGCCGACATGAATGGTCAGCGTGCTCTGCGGCGGCAGCAGGAAGAGATGCGCGAGGCCATCGACGCCTTTTGCCGCTTCCGCTGACGGGATACTGATGATCTTGTTGCCCTTCCCTTTCGACAGCTCCGGCAGATCGCTGACCGGGAACATCAGCATGCGTCCGGCAGCTGTGATCGCCAGCAGCATGTCGCTTTCGTTCTCGATGATCAGCGGCGGCATGACGTGTGCGTTATCCGGCAGGCTAATCAGCGCCTTACCAGCACGGTTACGCGACACCAGATCGTTGAAGGTACAGATAAAGCCGTAGCCCGCATCAGACGCCATCAGCAGTTTTTGATCGTCGGCCTCCATCAGCATATGGTCCACCGTGGCGCCCGGCGGCAGCGTCAGCTTGCCAGTTAGCGGTTCGCCCTGGCCGCGCGCAGACGGCAGCGTGATCGGGTCGATGGCGTAGCTGCGGCCCGTGGAGTCGATGAACGCCACCGGCTGGTTACTCTTGCCCTTCACCGCCGCCTTGAAGCTGTCACCGGATTTGTAGCTCAGACCCGGCGCGTCGATATCGTGGCCTTTGGCGCTACGTACCCAGCCACTCTGGGAAAGCACGATGGTCACCGGCTCGGACGGCAGCATGTCGTGCTCGTTCATCGCCTTCGCCTCTTCGCGCTCGTGCAGCGGAGAACGACGGTCGTCGCCAAAGGCGTCGGCATCGGCCTGCAACTCTTTCTTCAGCAGGGTGTTCATCTTGCGCTCGGACGCCAGAATCGCCTGAAGCTGATCGCGCTCTTTTTCCAGCTCGTTCTGCTCGCCGCGGATCTTCATCTCTTCCAGTCTGGCGAGATGGCGCAATTTCAGTTCGAGGATCGCTTCGGCCTGGGTTTCGCTGATGCCAAAGCGCGACATCAGGGCAGGCTTAGGTTCGTCCTCGGTACGAATGATCTCGATCACTTCGTCAATGTTGAGGAACGCCACCAGCAAACCTTCGAGGATATGCAGGCGCTTAAGCACTTTTTCCAGACGATGGTTCAGACGACGGCGCACCGTATCGCGGCGGAAGGCCAGCCATTCGGTGAGGATCTCCAGCAGGTTTTTCACCGCCGGACGACCGTCCAGACCAATCATGTTCAGGTTGATGCGGTAGCTTTTTTCCAGATCGGTAGTGGCGAACAGGTGGTTCATCACCTGCTCCATGTCCACGCGGTTAGAGCGCGGCACGATCACCAGACGGGTCGGGTTTTCGTGGTCCGATTCGTCGCGCAGGTCGTCCACCATCGGCAGCTTTTTATTGCGCATCTGGGAGGCGATCTGCTCCAGCACCTTCGCACCGGACACCTGGTGCGGCAGCGCGGTGATCACCACGGCCCCGTCTTCTTTAGTCCACACCGCGCGCATGCGCACGGATCCGCGGCCGTTCTGGTAGATTTTGCGGATTTCCGCACGCGAGGTGATGATCTCGGCTTCGGTCGGGTAGTCCGGCCCCTGCACAATATCCAGCAGATCGTCCAGCGAGGTTTTCGGCTGCTCAATCAGGGTGATGGCGGCTTTTGCCACTTCACGCAGGTTGTGCGGCGGAATGTCCGTCGCCATGCCCACGGCGATACCGGTCGTGCCGTTCAGCAGGATGTTCGGCAGACGCGCAGGCAGCATCTTCGGCTCCTGCATCGTACCGTCGAAGTTTGGCACCCAGTCGACCGTCCCCTGGCCCAGCTCGCCCAGCAGCACTTCGGCATATTTAGACAGGCGGGATTCGGTATAACGCATTGCCGCGAAGGATTTCGGATCGTCCGGCGCCCCCCAGTTCCCCTGGCCATCCACCAGCGGATAGCGATAAGAGAACGGCTGGGCCATCAGCACCATCGCTTCATAGCAGGCGCTGTCGCCGTGCGGATGGTATTTACCCAGCACGTCGCCGACGGTACGGGCGGATTTCTTAAACTTGGCGGTAGCATTCAGTCCCAGTTCGGACATCGCATAGACGATGCGGCGCTGAACGGGCTTCAGGCCATCCCCGATAAACGGCAACGCCCTGTCCATGATGACGTACATGGAGTAGTTCAGGTAGGCGTTTTCCGTGAATTCATGTAGCGCGAGGCGCTCTGCCATATCGCTCATTACGTGTGATTCCTCAACTCAGAAACCGATGGGTTTCAGGCAATATTGCCGCAGATACTACCTCATCTGGCGAGTTGAGTCACAAAGAAAAAGGGCCGCATAAGCGGCCCTTTCCGGGTTATTTGTTCAGCTTGATAACCTGCTTCACGTCGATTTCAAACTCGTTCCAGTCTTTATCGATTTTACCCTGGAGTTCGACTTTATCCTGGGGCGTCACCGTCACGCCGTTCCAGCGCTTGTGGTCGATCTCCACCACTACCGTGCCGCTTTCATCGCGGAAGGTGTAACGGTCATCGGACAGGCGCTCGGTAATGTTCCCGCGCAGCTTCACCCAGGCATCATCCTTCAGGTCTTTCACTTTAGCCGCGGTGGTGAGGTTGGCGTTGTTATCGACAAAGCCACCCTGCTGGGTTTGCGTCTGGTTCTGTGTCGCAGATGGGCCAGAGAAGCCACCCTGTGCAGCAAAGACAGGGGCCGTGGTCATCATCATGATGGCAGCAATTGCAGCGAATTTTTTCATCTTTATCTCTCCCTTTAATGTCGTTTCACAATCCATTAAACAGGGTAAACCTTAACAACTTCTTAAGGGGAAAATTTATTTATTTTTACTGTACAGCAGGCGCTTGCAGAAGGTTTACTGACGGCATCAAGGAGGAAATATGCGCATTTTACTGGTAGAAGACGACAAGCTTATCGGCGACGGCATCAAAGCGGGCTTAAGCAAAATGGGCTTTAACGTGGACTGGTTTACCGACGGGAAAACCGGGCAGGCGGCCCTGTACACCGCGCCGTATGATGCCGTGGTGCTGGACCTGACGCTGCCGGAAATCGACGGGCTTGAGATCCTGCGCGCCTGGCGCGAAAGCGGAAAGAGCGAACCGGTGCTGATCCTGACCGCGCGGGATGCGCTGAATCAGCGCGTCGAAGGGTTACGCCTGGGGGCGGATGATTACCTGTGTAAGCCGTTCGCGCTGATTGAAGTGGCGGCCCGCCTTGAAGCGCTGGTGCGCCGCAGCCACGGGCAGGCGCGCAGCGAGCTGCGTCACGGCAAGGTCACGCTCGATCCGGCAAGCCTTGTCGCCACGCTGGAGGGCGAAACGCTGGTGCTCAAACCCAAAGAGTTCGCCCTGCTGGAGCTGCTGATGCGCAACGCGGGCCGCGTGCTGCCGCGCAAGACCATCGAGGAGAAACTCTACAACTGGGATGATGACGTCTCCAGCAACGCCGTCGAAGTCCACGTTCATCATTTACGCCGCAAGCTCGGCAGCGAATTTATCCGCACCGTGCACGGCATCGGTTATACCCTGGGTGACGCATGAAACTGACCCAACGCCTGAGCCTGAAGCTGCGCCTGACGCTCCTCTTTTTGTTGCTGTCCCTGGCGGCCTGGTTTGCCGCAAGCGTGGTGGCCTGGCACCAGACGACCGACAAGCTCGATAAGCTGTTCGATACCCAGCAGATGCTGTTTGCCAAACGGCTGCTGACGATGGACGTAGACGAACTTCGCGCCCCGGAACGCATGCGCGAGGTACCGAAAAAAGCCAAACACGGCCATCTGGACGACGATGCGCTGGCCTTCGCAATCTTCACCGCCGACGGCAGCATGGTGCTTAACGACGGCGAAAACGGGCGCGACATACCTTACCTCTACCGCCGGGACGGGTTTGATGACGGTCGGTTGCAGGATGACAACGACGAATGGCGTTTCCTGTGGCTGACTTCTCCGGACGGGAAATACCGCGTGGTGGTTGGCCAGGAGTGGGAGTACCGACAGGATATGGCGCTGGACGTGGTCAGCTCGCAGCTGACGCCGTGGCTGGTGGCGCTGCCCGTCATGCTTTTGTTGCTGATTGTTCTGCTGAGCCGGGAACTGAAACCGCTGAAAAATCTGGCGCGGACCCTGCGCTCGCGCTCGCCGGATGCGACCGATACGCTGCCCACCCACGGCGTGCCGACGGAGGTTCGCCCGCTGCTTGATGCGCTTAACCATCTTTTCGCCCGTACGCAGGAGATGATGGCCCGCGAGCGCCGCTTCACCTCGGATGCCGCCCATGAGTTGCGCAGCCCGCTGGCCGCGCTGAAGGTGCAAACCGACGTGGCGCAGCTTTCCTTTGACGATCCCGGGGCGCAGTCTAAAGCGCTGGGGCAGCTGCATGCGGGCATCGACCGCGCCTCCCGGCTGGTGGACCAGCTTCTCACCCTGTCGCGCCTGGATTCACTGGATAATCTTGATGACGTCGAACCCGTGATGATGGCCGATTTGCTGCAATCCGCGGTGCTGGATATCTGGCATCCGGCGCAGCAGGCGGGCATTGATATTCGGCTCAACGTCAACGCGCCCGAGGTGATGCGTCACGGACAGCCGCTGCTGCTGAGCCTGCTGGCGCGTAACCTGCTGGACAACGCCGTTCGTTACAGCCCGCGCGGCAGCGTGGTGGACGTGACGCTGAACACCCAAAGCTTTACCGTGCGCGACAACGGCCCGGGCATTTCATCCGTTGCGCTGGCGCGTCTCGGCGAGCGCTTTTATCGTCCACCGGGCCAGGACGCCACCGGCAGCGGTCTGGGGTTGTCTATCGTCAAGCGTATCGCGACGTTACATGGGATGAGCGTCTCGCTGGGCAATGCGCCGGAAGGGGGCTTTGAGGTGACCGTCAGCTGGTAGCCATTATTGCGCTGAGCGCAAAAGACTTTGCACATTCTGCTTATTTTTCCGCTCCGTCCTCGCGCGTAGAATACCCGGCATACTCTCAGCATCGAGGACAAATAATGAGCAACATTCTGATTATCAACGGCGCGAAAGAATTTGCGCATTCCAAAGGCCAACTGAATGACACCCTGACCGAGGTCGCGGATGGTTTCCTGCGCGACGCCGGACATGATGTTAAGGTCGTGCGCGCGGACAGCGATTACGACGTGAAGGCCGAAGTGCAGAACTTCCTGTGGGCCGACGTGGTTATCTGGCAGATGCCGGGCTGGTGGATGGGCGCACCGTGGACCGTGAAAAAATACATGGACGATGTGTTTACCGAAGGTCACGGTTCGCTGTATGCCAGCGACGGCCGCACCCGCTCAGACGCGTCTAAAAAATACGGTTCCGGCGGCCTGATTCAGGGCAAGAAATACATGCTCTCCCTGACCTGGAATGCCCCGCTAGAAGCGTTCACTGAGCAAGATCAGTTCTTCGAAGGCGTGGGCGTAGACGGCGCGTATCTGCCGTTCCACAAGGCGAATCAGTTCCTGGGTATGGAGCCGCTGCCGACCTTTATCGTCAACGACGTAATTAAAATGCCGGACGTCCCGCGCTATATCGCAGAATATTGCAAGCATCTCGCGGAAATTTTTGCTTAACTGGTAGCCTGGAATTAGAAGGAGTTAATTATGCTTACCGTTATTGCTGAAATCCGTACGCGTCCTGGCCAACATCACCGCCAGGCGGTACTGGATGAGTTCGCGAAGATCATCCCGACCGTACTGAAAGAAGAAGGCTGCCACGGCTACGCGCCGATGGTGGACGCCGCCACCAGCGCAAGCTTTCAGGCGACCGCGCCAGACTCAATCATCATGGTTGAGCAGTGGGAAACCGTCGCGCACCTTGAAGCGCATTTGCAGACTCCGCACATGAAAGCGTGGAGTGAGGCGGTAAAAGGTGACGTGCTGGATACCCATATCCGTATTCTGGAGCAAGGGGTTTAAGTTCCGTGAAATTTGCCGGGTGGCACTGCGTTTACCCGGCCTACAAAACCTGACTCGTAGGCCCGGTAAGCGCTAGCGCCACCGGGCTTTTTGTATCATCTTAATACTCAACTGCTATGCTTATTCTGACTTCATTGTTAACAGGAGGATGGAATGGGACTTTTTAACTTCGTAAAAGAAGCAGGCGAAAAGCTGTGGGATAACCTGACCGATCATAAAGGTCAGGGCGACAAAATCACCGAGCACCTCAAGAAACTCAACATTCCCGGTTCCGATAAGGTTCAGGTTAACGTCACTGACGGCAAGGCCAGCGTGACGGGCGACGGGCTGACGCAGGAGCAGAAAGAAAAAATCCAGGTCGCCGTCGGCAACATCGCGGGCGTCAGCGAAGTGGAGAACAATATCACCGCAACAGATGCCAAAGATGAAGCCACCTACTATACGGTGAAATCCGGCGATACCCTGAGCGCAATCTCTAAAACCGTGTACGGCGATGCCAACCAGTACAATAAGATTTTTGAGGCTAACCGCCCAATGCTCTCCAGCCCGGATAAGATCTATCCCGGTCAGACGCTGCGTATTCCGAAAGCGTGATCGATAAGTCGGGGGTTACCCCCCGACTGTTTTTACCAGTATAGTTTCCAGCTCTGCGTAAAACGCACCAGTGCCTCAACGTAGAAGTAATCGCCCCAGCTCGCGCACTCATCCACGCCTTTATTGCTCGCCAGGTGATACACCGAGTGCTTAAGCAGCCCGTTGCCCTTCTCTTCTTTGCCCATCAGATAGTGCTTTGTCAGCGAGGACATAATCCCTTTCGCCCATTCGAGGTAACGTTCGCGATCCGGATCTGTGACCGGCAGATGTTTCACCAGCTCCAGCAGTCCACACACCGCAATTGCCGCCGAGGAAGAATCACGCAGTGCGTCGGTGCCCACCAGCGCCAGATCCCAGTGGCAGACGTAGTCTTCCGGCAGGCGATTGAGGAAGTAGTTCGCCAGCCGTTTTGACAGGGCGATCATCGTTTCGTCGCCGGTATAGATATAGCTCAGCAGGAAACCGTAAATGCCCCAAGCCTGCCCGCGCGACCAGCAGGAGTCGTCGGCGTAGCCCTGCTGGGTGTTGCCGTAGCGCGGTGCGCCGGTTGCCACATCCATATAGTAGGTGTGGAAGGTGGAGGCATCGTCACGAATGAGGTATGTCGCGGCCTGCATGACGTGCGCTTTTGCGGCGTCGGCAAAGCGCGGATCGCCCGTCTGCTCCGTTGCCCAGTAGAGCAGCGGCAGGTTCATGTTGCAGTCGATGATCATCCGCCCGGCCTGCTCCGGATCGGAGAGATCGCCCCACGCCTGGATGATTTTCGCCTTCTCGTGGAAGCGTTCCAGCAGGGCTTCCGCCGCCAGCAGCGAGAAGCCGCGCGCCTCGCGGCTTCCGGTCAGCCGCCACGCGGCTACGCAGGAGAGCGTGTAGAGGAAGCCTAAATCGTGGGTGTTGGTGTCGTTGCGCCCGGCGATGCGCAGGCCAAACGAGCGCACGTGTTTTTCCGCCATCGCGCGGAATTTTTCCTCGCCGCTCATCTCCCATGCCAGCCACAGCTGCCCGGTCCAGAAGCTGGTGGTCCACTCCACGTTGTCAGTCAGCGGATAAAAACCGTTCTGGCAGGTTTCCGCCGGGAATTTGTCGCCGAACTCCGTTAAATGACGGCTAATCAGGTCAAGAACGTGGCTGCGCGCCGAATTCAGTTCATCGCTGAATGCGCGGGAGTCAACGGGCGCAGCGATAACAGGCAGACGTTCTTTTTTGATACGACTTAACATATTTCGGTTCCTTCTTTGACGGCGTAATTTATCGAGTTGACGTTTCTGCTACGTTCAGCGCACGAGCCCCGCGCCATTTGCTCTGACAGGCGGATAACGTAAAAGCAGAAATAAGGGTAAAGGTCAGCGCCGTTGCGCCCATGATGATATAGGTGTGCTCAAAGCCAATACGGTCATACATATAGCCGGCAGGGGAAGAGACCACCACGTTGCCAACGTAGAGCATCGCCTGATAGCCGAGTAAATACATGGTGGCATTGACGCGCTTGTCGAAATGCTCGGCGATATATTTAAATACCGACACCAGCAGGAGACAAATTTCCAGACCGTATAGCGGCTTAAGCACTGAAATTAACAGGTGTGAATCACACATGCCGGAAATAATCAGACGCGCCCCAACCACCAGCCCGACAATTAACAGCCCGCGTTTGGCGCCAATAAAGTTCACAAACAGCGGGACCACCATATACATGACAAATTCCATGCCCGACTGTACGGTCCCGAGATAGCCGAATACGGCGTTGCCCTCATGAATATCATCGAAGAAGGTGACGAAATAGCGCGAGAATTGCTGCTCGGCGATAAACATCATCCATGCCACGCCCGCCACGTACAGGCAGAAGGCCCAGAATTTGCGGTTACGCAGCAGGGCGTAAACGTCAGACGGGGCTATTTTCTCTTTCGCCAGCACCTCGCCTGCGTGAGCGGAGTTAGTGTTCACTTTCAGGCTCAGCAGGACAATCAGCATCACCACCGACGCCACGCTGCCGAGAATAAAGTTATACGCCGGTGAGAGGTTGAACAGCAGGCCGGAGAAAGATGACGCCACCGCCCAGCCGAGCGATCCCCACATACGGATCTGCCCGAACTCCATGCCATTCAAACGGCTAAAGCGGTCGGAATAGGATTCACACGCCGCCACGCCCGCGTACCAGGCAAAGCTTAAATAGAGCGCGCCGATAATAATCCCCAGCAGGGTATTAGACATTAACAGCGGCTGGTAAACATAAATAAAGAATGGCGCCATCAGGGCCGACATGATCACCACAAAATAGAGCAGATATTTGCTCATGCCGATCTTATCGAGAATATAGCCGTAGATCGGCTTGAGAATAACGGAGAATATCCCGTTCACCGCAAAGACGGTTCCAATCACCGATCCGCTCAGGTTGGCTTTCTGACCGAGCCAGATCGCCAGCAGACCAATACTGGCAGACCAGGTAAAGAAATAGAGAAAGATAAAGCTGCTGATTTTGTAATATTCAGTTCTGTTGGTTGTCGATGTGCTTTTCATATCATCCTCGCCGGGGTGTAGGGCCAGATTTTTATAATGTGAACGACAGCTTACGTTCGCTTCCGGGTTCGCTAATCACGACCTGGTTATGGGTTATATTCAGCTGCGGCGTCGCCGCAGCGGGCTGTTTTCCGCCAGCCAGAACGGCGCAACAGAGCCAGCTTTCCCCTTGCGGGAGGTCAGCTTTTAACAGCGGAATGGAGGCGCACTCCGCAAACATAATGCTGCTGTTCGGCGGCGTGACGATGCTGTCTGGCTGGCGCTGAATGATCGGCGAAAGATCGACAATGACGCTGCTGCCGTTTTCAGCCAACAGATAACAACCGCGTTCGCGCACCTGGTGGGCGGTTTTCATCACCGCAAAGCCGCCCTCGACGGTTTGCAGAGTGCGCGCGCTGTTGATACGGTGCAGGCGCAGGTGCCACTCCCCGAACGGGATCTGCCAGGTCGCAATCTGCACGTCGCGCCACGGCGACCAGCGCGAGAAAAGGTAATTTTCATCCACCCGAACCTCTTCGCACTCGCGACGACCGCGGAAATAGTCATCTCCGTCCGCCAGCAGCAGCATGGAATCGCAGGCGGCATGCTTCAGGCCAAAACGCCCGCGCTCAAGGGTGAATCCGAAGCGGCTGGAGTAGGCAAATTTGGTGTATTTCGCTTCGGTGTTGACGTAGTTGTTCAGCTCCAGCTGACCGGCGGTGAGCATGACGACGTGCTGCGAATCTTTCGAATGCATCAGGATCTGCTGCGCATGCGGAATCACATGTTTTTCAGCAAGCGTGGGCAGCGGTTGTTCTTCCGCCTGCCAGAACGGGTGTGCTTCCGGCAGCGCCAGGATCAGATAGATTTTCAGCGCCCAGTACGGTGAACCGGGGGAGTTGTAATCCTCGCACATCGCCAGGTTCGGATACGCAAACCCCAGGGTAAGAATACCGTCGCGATCGACAATCGACTGCTGCTGCCACCAGCGCAGATGCCGCAGCACAATGCCCTTCACGATGCCCGGGGTGAAGACGTCCAGTTGAGAAAAGGCCACCGCGCTCCAGAAGGCAACCATGGCAAAGCGGTAGGTCAGGCTGCGGCCAAACGGCACCGAGGCGCCATCGGCGGCGGACCAGTAGATAAAGTCTTCCGCGAACAGACGCGAGCGCTCGCGCAGCACCTTCGCCCTCGCCTCGTCGTCACTCAGCGTGGCGTAAATCAGGCCGTAGAAATGGAAAGCCATGGAGATGTAGTAATCTTTCGGGCGACCGGGACCGTCGGAATACCAGCCGTCGCCGAGGTAGTAGGCGTCCATCAGCGCAAAGCGGTGGTCAATGGCGGCCCGATCGTACGGCAGGCCGGCGCGCTTAAAGCCGAGCTGGACCATAATGGCAAAATAGTTCCAGTTGCTGTCCGGCATCTGCGCGTCGGTGATTTGGTTGAGCCACGCGTGCAGGTTCATCACCTCGCGCCCGGTAAAGTGCGCGGTGAGTTTATCCCCCAGCAGAGCGAGCCCCAGACCGTAGGCCGCCATCTCCACCAGACGCTGATCGTACGGGCCGGTTTCACCCCAGTAGCCGCTGCTTTGCGGGTCGGTACCAAGCTTAATGGCAGTAAGGTACTTCTCGCTGAACGGCGTGCTTTCGCCAGATGCCATCAGCGGAAACAGCCCCCACAGCGCGCGAGAAAGTCCCTCCATCTGCGCAATATCCGCTGTGTAATGGGCGCAGGTGTCGCCCAGCGGGAATCGTGAACGGTTCACCGGAAATTGCGTGTCCAGCGCCTGTAAAAGTGCATTCAACGACGCCACTACCTCCTGGCGTGAAGACAACGGATTTGATTTTTCTTTGTTTGCCGCCCACATCGGTTCGCCCTCGTAATCAACTGCGGCAAAGCATAGTGAATCCGCAAGGGGCAGAAATGTTAGCCATGTCACAGGCATGAACGATGAATAAACCTCCAGTTGAGAAAATTTAAAAAGGTGGTTTATAAAGACGATCAGACGGGAAAAAGTTGAGTTTTATTGCACTATGCGCGACACGCCGACATCCGACCTTCTGGAACTGATCGCCCTGAACGATACCGTGGCCTCGTTCAGCCGCCTGTTTGCCAATACGGTGCGCTACCATCACTGGCATCAGTGTCTGGAGATCCTCTATGTGGAAGAGGGCTTTGGCGTGGCGATTGTCGATAATCGTCACTACACCATGCGCCCCGGACGACTGTTTTTCTTCCCGCCTTTTACGCTGCACAAGGTCATGGTGGACGAACAGGCGGAGGCAATTTACCGCCGCACCATTATTCATCTCGACCAGCACGCGGTGCTGAAGATCCTGCGGGATTTTCCCCAGACCCGGCAGCGCCTGGAGCGGCTGTCACGCCGTGGCGGCGAAGCGTGGGTCGCCGATTTAGCCCACTGTCACCACCATATCGACCATCTGTTTAGCTGCTATAAACCGCCGATGAACGGCGAGAGCATCGCCAGCCTGCTGATCGGCCTGTTCGCGATGCTCCCCGACGATCGCGACGGTGAGCCGGGCAACAGCCAGGGGATCGCCAGCCAGGTAATGTTCTGGCTCGACGAGCATTATCAGGAGAAATTTCGTCTGGATGCCCTGGCCGAAGAGCTGGGTAAATCACGCAGTTACGTATCGCGAAGATTCCATGCGGAAACGGGCGAAAAAATTCACGACTACCTGAACACGCTAAGGTTGCGTAAGGCGTGCGAGTGTTTACTCCACACGGATTCGAGCGTGCGTGACATTGCCGCACAGGCGGGATTTTCCGACGTGACGTGGTTTATCAGCGCGTTTAAAAAGGGGATTGGCGAGACGCCGTTGCAGTACAGGAAGAACCATCGTGCGGTTTGACGCCCTCACCCCCGCCCTCTCCCACGGAGAGAGGGGGAAGATCATCCGCTCTTCTTCCCCGGCTTTAATCCGCGGTGTAACTCGTTGATGCGCTTCATCGACTTGATGGTGCGCTGCGGCTCGGTGGAGGCGACGGACAGAATAATCATCTCCAGGCACAGCAGCACCGTGCCGTGCAGCGGGATTTTGCCTTTCTCGCCGCCGCGCGGGACGTGGATCACTACGTTTGCCTCTTTGCTAAAGCGCGAGTCCGTGGCGTTGGTCAGCAAAATGGTGGGAATACCCAGGCGCTTCGCTTCGCGCAGCGTGGTCTGCCCCTCCCGGTGCGCGGATTTTTGCGCCATCATTACCAGCACGTCACCGCGCTGTAGGGCAATCAGCTGTTCGGCGAGGCCAATACCGGTGCGGTTGAGCGGGATCGCAGGCAGGCCTATACGGCTAAACAGTCGCGAGGTGTACTCGGCCAGAATGCCGGATGCGCCAATGCCAAAAATAGCGACCTGTCTCGCCTGCGCCAGCAGCGACACGGCCTGCGCCATCGCGTAGCGGTTGCCCGGTTCGGACAACACCGCGCAGGTGTGCTGATGGCCTTCCAGCACAAAATCGATGCTCGCGTCGACGTCGCTGGTAAGCGTGTTTACCGTGGTGGACATCTTCTCGCTGGAGGTGACCACCGGGCCAAACCACTGCTCCAGGGTCTGCTTGAGATCCCGCAGCCCGCCAAACCCAAGCGCCTGAATGGCACGCACCACGGTGGCGTCCGAGGTGTGTAGCACAGCGGCAATCTCCATTGCCGTCTGCTCAATAACCGCTTCACGATTTTCATTGATATAGCTCGCCACCTGCAGCAGACGCGGCGTCAGCTGGTGCGCCCGCGAGCGGAGGCGGTCGCCGTAGACATCAATTTTTCGGATCATCGTGCGGCCTCCGGCAGCGGACGGCCCACTATCTGCGACTGCACCTGCGCGGCCATCAGCCCCAGCGAGGCAAATGAATTTGAGATCGCTTCCTCGCGGGAGATGAGCACGTAATGCCCGGTTCGGCAGGCGTTGAGAAACTGACACCAGCCCGGCATCACCGCATCCATCGCCGCCAGCTCGTCCTGCGGTTTTCCGCCGGTGTCCCCGCGCCAGGTGGCAAAGACAAAATCAGCATCCAGCTCCGGCAGGCGCTCGGCGCTGACGTCGATGCGCCCGCCCTCCGGGATGCTCTCAATCAGCGGCGGGAACCTGAACCCTGCGTCGCGCAGCACGCGCCCAAGCGAGTGGTAGCTGTGCATGGCGTTGATTTTGCCCTGATTGGCCTGAATCACCGAGACGGTCAGTTTGCTCGTATCGATGGTCGCCTTTAGCGCCTCGATCTGCTCCTGATAGCGACGCTCCAGAATCTTCAGCCGCGCCTCTGTCCCGGTAAGCTGCGCCAGCTTGCGGTAGATCTCCGGCGCACCGCCGTCGAGGTGATCGATACTCACCGTCGGGGCAATTTTTTCAAGCTGTTCGATCGGCGTGTTGCGGGTCGGCTCGGTGATGATAAGATCCGGCTTCGCCGCGGCGATGGCTTCAATATCGATATCCGCGGTGCCGATGAATGTGATGTCGGAATTATCAAAATCGATGCCCGTCAGCATACCGCTGGAACGCAGAAAATGGCTGCCGTCCGGTCGGGTGCGGCCATGGCTGGCAACCGGCGGTACGCCAAGCTCGATCAGCGGAATGGTGATATCCAGGTCGTGCAGGGACACAATCCGCTTCGGGTTAACCGGCACCACCACGTTGCGGTTCAGGTCGTCAGTAAACGTCTGCGTTGGCTCTGCGGCTCCTACAGCAAAACCCACCAGCACCAGCATTGCAAAAAATACGCGCATTTTTATCCCCTAAAATCGATCCCGACGCTGCCAGAGCAGCAGCAGGAAAAACGGTCCGCCAATCAGTGAAATGACAATTCCCGCCGGCAGCTGCAACGGGAGAAATGCCAGCCGCCCGACGTTATCCGCCAGCAGCACCAGCAGCGCGCCCAGTACGGCACTTCCCGTCAGCAGTGCCGTTTGCCCTCCGCGCAGCAGCAGGCGCGCCATGTGCGGGGCAATCAGCCCGACAAAGCCGATACTCCCCACGCAGGAGACGCAGGCCGCGGTGAGCACCACGGGGGCAAACACGCGCAGCAGAGCGAGGCGTGAAGTCCGCACGCCCAGCCCCGTCGCAGTGTGGTTGCCGAGCAAGGCTACGTCTGCGGCGCGTGCGGTAAAGAGCAGCAGCGCAAACGCTGGCACTGTCCAGGCAGCAGCGATGCTGACCAGCGTCCAGCTTGCCGTATGCAGGCTCCCCGCCAGCCACAGCATCGCCGTCTGGACGTCGCGCACGTCGGCGGTCGTCATAAAGACCCCCATCGCGGCGGCAAACGCCCATGACACGCCGATGCCGATCAGGATGAATCGCTGGCGCGAGATATCACGCGCCAGCGCCACTACCAGCAGCGCGGTCAGCAGCCCACCGGCCATGCCGATAAGTGGACGCCAGTACGGCCCCAATCCCGGAAACTGAAAAATCAGCAGCAGCACCGCCGCGCTACAGCCCTCTTTCACGCCGATAAGACCGGGGTCAGCAAGGCCGTTGCGGGTAATGGACTGCATGGCCGCCCCCGCCATGCCGAGCATCGCGCCGCACAGCACCGCCATCAGCAGGCGCGGCAGGCGGATATCCATCACAATGTAATGCGCATCCGCCGTCAGACGTTCAGGATAAAACAGCGCACGTCCGATGGCGGAAGCAGGAATGGGCAGCGAACCGTGCGTCAGGCCAAAACTTAGCAGCAGGAGAGCGGCAAGCGATAATACGGCCAGATACAGCAGCGCCCTCGGGCGAACCAGCGCCGAGAAGGAGAAAAATCGTACTGCCCTCAATCCAGCCCGGTTCATTTGAACATCCTTGACGCCATAAGGATAAAGACCGGCGCGCCGACCAGCGCAGTCATCACGCCGGTTGCCAGCTCATACGGCGTAAACAGCGTACGGGCGGCGATATCCGCCATCAGCAGAACCAGCGCCCCGCAGAGGGCTGAAAGCGGCACCATCACGCGCAGGTCCACCGATACCAGACGGCGAATCAGCTGCGGCACCACGAGTCCGATAAACCCGATCGGTCCGGCAACTGAAACCGCCGCGCCGCACAGCAGGGCGATGGCCAGCAGCGCGAGCAGGCGCGTTTTCAGCAGCGACACGCCAAGCCCCTGCGCCATTCTCTCGCCCAGCGCCAGCATGTTCAGCGACGGCGACAGCCAGAGCGCCAGCGCAAAACCCACGGCAGCGGCCCCCGCGGCGCTAGCGATCGTCTCGCCGATGACTCCCGCCACATCCCCCGCAAGCCAGGTCCGCACGGCCAGCAGCGTCTGTTCATCCAGAATCAACACCGTGGCGGTTATCGATGAGGCAAATGCCGACATTGCCACGCCGCACAGCGTGACCTTCATCGGCGTGAGACCGGTACGCCCGGATGAGGAGAACGTTAGCACCAGCAAAAAGAGCGCGGCGGCGCCAGCTGCGGCTATCAGAGGGCGGCCAAACGGCAGCGACAGCCCGAGGGCACCCGTCAGCACCACCGCCAGCGCCGCCCCTGCATTCAGCCCCAGGATATGCGGCTCGCCGAGCGGGTTGCGGATCACTGATTGCAGCAGCACGCCCGCGACGCCGAGCGCCGCGCCCGCCACCAGGGCGGCGCACAGCCGCATCAAGCGCAGCCTGACGATCACGCTATGCTCAAAATTGCGCGGGTCGAAGTGGAAAAATGCGTCTACTACCGTCCGGGGGGCGATAACGCGCGCCCCGATGCTCAGGTGCGCAATCGCGCCTGCCAGAAGCAGCAGCGTAAAGAGAATAAAGGCCACAGATGTGCGCATCATGGTTTGTCGTCAGCCTGACGGAACGGCATAAAGAACGGCTTGCCGGTCAGCGGGTTAACCGACATATGCACGTCGACGTCAAACACCGCTTTGATCAGCTCCGGCGTGCAGGCGTCGCCCTCATGCAGTACCCCCTCAACCTTTCCCTGACGTAAAAAGACCAGCGAATCACCGTAATTCACGGCGAAGTTGAGATCGTGCAGAACCACCACCACGGTGCGCCCGTGCCGGCGCGTCAGCGTGTGCAGCAGTTCGAGGATCTCCACCTGGTAGCGAAGATCGAGGTACGTCGTGGGTTCATCCAGCAGGATATAGGGCGTTTGCTGCGCCAGCACCATAGCGATCCAGCAGCGCTGGCGCTGGCCGCCGGACAGGCTTTCAACCAGATGATGGGCAAACTCTGCCGTTCCGGTCAGGCGTAACGCCTCTTCCACGGCCCGCTCGTCTTCCTCGCTCCACTGGCGCATCACGTTCTGCCAGGGGAAACGTCCGCGCGAGACCAGCTCAAATACGGTTAACCCTTCTGGAAGCAGCGGAGACTGCGGCAGGATCCCGAGCTGGCGGGCGACCGCTTTGGTTGGCTGCGAGTGGATGGCTTTGCCGTCCAGCACCGCGCTGCCGCCGAGCGGCTGAAGCAGCCGTGCGAGGGTACTTAACAGCGTCGATTTTCCGCAGCCGTTTGCGCCCACCAGAACAGTCATTTTCTGCTGGGGGATCGCAAGGGAGATATCATCAACGATGATTTTTTTCTGGTAACCCGCGGAGAGGTTCTCAAGAACCAGTCCCGGCTTTTTGATGTAGTGAGCCACGTGAACGCCAACGTAAGAAAAAAAACCAACAAATAAAAATAAAACTCATTCTCTTTTGTGAGTTTGCCGCCGCTCCATGTAGTAGTCAAGCGAAGATACACCCTGTAAAACCCAGGGATAATTGAGCATCACCGCACAAATTAAAATTCATTTTTATTGATTATTTTCAATACCTTAAGCAATAAATCGAAGCGTGTTAGCCAGAGAGAAACCTCTGTAGCGAAATTTTTATTTATTCCATTTACTACTACATGCCCTCATGCTTGAATGATTCTCAATTACAAGTCCGATGCCGTAGAGGCTAACGGACAGACCGTAAGGGCAATGACTCACACATTCTTCCGCGAGCATTTCATCGCAGGATATTTTGGGAAAACAGATGTAATGGCTAAGTTCACACCTTCATTCGCCGGGGTAAAAGGGCGCGCGCTCTTTTCACTCCTGTTCATGGCGCCTCTGGTGCACGCAGCAGCAAAAGACGGTGAGACGCTTACCGTCACTGCCGATCCTTACGCTTCCACCGACGCCACCAGCGGCTATCAGCCCCTGAACACCTCCACCGCCACGCTGACCAACATGCCGATGCTGGACATCCCGCAGGTGGTCAATACCGTCAGCGATAAAGTGCTGGAAGACCAAAACGCGACCACGCTAGACGAGGCGCTGTATAACGTCAGCAACGTGGTGCAGACCAACACCCTGGGCGGCACGCAGGATGCCTTCGTGCGCCGTGGCTTCGGCGCAAACCGCGATGGCTCGATCATGACCAACGGCCTGCGCACCGTGCTGCCGCGCAGCTTCAATGCCGCAACCGAGCGCGTGGAGGTGCTAAAAGGCCCGGCCTCGACCCTTTACGGTATTCTCGACCCCGGCGGCCTGATTAACGTGGTGACCAAACGCCCGGAGAAAACCTTCGGCGGCTCGATTTCTGCCACATCAACCAGCTTTGGCGGCGGTAGCGGACAGTTTGACGTCACCGGTCCAATTGAAGGTACGCGTCTGGCCTATCGCCTGACGGGGGAGTATCAGGACGAGGATTACTGGCGTAATTTCGGCACCGAACGCAGCACCTTTATCGCCCCGTCTTTGACCTGGTTCGGCGATGATGCCACCGTGACCGTGCTCTATTCGCATCGCGACTATAAAACGCCGTTCGATCGCGGAACGATCTTCGATCTCAACACCAAAAAGGCCGTCGACGTCGATCGCAAAACCCGCTTTGATGAGCCATTTAACGTGACCGACGGTCAGTCCGACCTCGCTCAGCTTAACGCGGAGTATCGGCTCAACAGCCAGTGGACCGCGAAGTTCGACTACAGCTACAGCCAGGATAAGTACAGCGATAACCAGGCTCGCGTGATGGCCTACGATTCAAAAACCGGCAACCTGACCCGCCGCGTGGATGCGACCCAGGGTTCGACCCAGCGTATGCACACAACGCGGGCAGATTTGCAGGGGAACGTGGACATCGCGGGCTTTTACAATGAGATACTGACCGGCGTGTCGTATGAGAATTACGATCTGCTGCGCACGGACATGATCCGTTGTAAGAACGTTAAGGATTTCAATATTTACAACCCGAGCTACGGCAGCCTCGGCAAGTGCACCACCGTCTCGGCAGCCGACAGCGATCAAACCATCAAGCAGGAGAGCTACTCCGCCTACGCGCAGGACGCGCTGTACCTGACCGATAAATGGATCGCCGTTGCCGGACTGCGCTACCAGTATTACACCCAGTACGCGGGCAAAGGCCGTCCGTTTAACGTCAACACCGACAGCCGCGACGACCAGTGGACGCCGAAGCTGGGCCTGGTATACAAGCTCACGCCGGCAGTCTCCCTGTTTGCCAACTATTCCCAGACGTTTATGCCGCAGTCGTCCATTGCGAGCTACATCGGCGACCTGCCGCCGGAAACGTCGAACGCGTATGAAATAGGCGCTAAGTTCGACCTGTTCGACGGCATTACCGCCAACATCGCGCTGTTTGATATCCACAAGCGCAACGTGCTGTACACCGAGAGCGTCGGTGATGAAACCGTCGCCAAAACCGCGGGCCGCGTGCGCTCGCAGGGTGTCGAAGTGGATCTCGCCGGATCGCTGACCGAGAACACCAACATTATCGCCAGCTACGGCTATACCGATGCGAAGGTGCTGGAAGACCCGGACTACGCGGGCAAACCGCTGCCGAACGTACCGCGCCATACCGGCTCCCTGTTCCTGACGTACGATATTCACAATGCGTTTGCCGGGAATACGCTGACAATTGGCGGCGGCGGGCACGGCGTAAGCCGCCGCTCAGCGACTAACGGTGCGGATTATTATCTGCCGGGCTATTTCGTGGCGGATGCATTTGCGGCGTACAAAATGAAGCTGCAATATCCGGTGACGCTACAGGTGAACGTGAAGAATCTGTTCGATAAGACCTACTACACGTCGTCGATTGCGACCAACAACCTGGGCAACCAGATTGGCGACCCGCGTGAAGTGCAGTTTACGGTGAAGATGGAGTTTTGACGTAAAAAAGCCCGGTGGCGCTAACGCTTACCGGGCCTACGATCCTAACCCCCTCCCTGTGGGAGAGGGTTAGGGTGAGGGGACATCAGGCCTCAATATCCGCCATATCGCCTTTCTCCTGGAGCCAGTTACGTCGGTCTTCAGAACGTTTCTTGGCCAGCAGCATATCCATCACGGCGTTGGTTTGCTGTTCGTCTTCATCGCTGATGGTCAGCTGCACCAGACGGCGGGTGTTCGGATCCAGCGTGGTTTCACGCAGCTGCATCGGGTTCATCTCGCCCAGCCCTTTAAAGCGCTGAACGTTCGGTTTGCCCTTCTTGCGTTTGAGCTGCTCCAGCACGCCCGCTTTCTCTTCTTCCGTCAGCGCATAGTAGACTTCTTTGCCAAGGTCGATACGGTACAGCGGCGGCAGCGCCACGTGGACGTGACCGTTTTTCACCAGCGTGCGGAAGTGCTTCACGAACAGCGCACAGAGCAGCGTGGCGATGTGCAGACCATCGGAGTCCGCATCCGCGAGGATACAGATCTTGCCGTAGCGCAGCTGGCTCAGATCGTCGCTGTCCGGATCGATGCCGATCGCCACGGAGATGTCGTGTACTTCCTGCGAGGCCAGCACTTCATCAGACGAGACCTCCCAGGTGTTGAGGATCTTACCCTTGAGCGGCATGATCGCCTGATATTCACGATCGCGCGCCTGCTTGGCCGATCCGCCTGCCGAGTCCCCTTCCACCAGGAACAGCTCGGTGCGGTTGAGATCCTGGGCGGTACAGTCCGCCAGCTTGCCCGGCAGCGCGGGGCCGCTGGTCAGCTTTTTACGCACCACTTTCTTCGCCGCGCGCAGGCGACGCTGGGCGCTGGAGATAGCCATTTCAGCCAGCATTTCTGCGGCCTGAACGTTCTGGTTCAGCCACAGGGTAAACGCATCTTTCACCACGCCGGAGACGAACGCCGCACACTGGCGTGACGACAGGCGCTCTTTAGTCTGACCGGCAAACTGCGGATCCTGCATCTTCACGGAGAGCACGTAGGCGCAGCGGTCCCAGATATCTTCTGCGGAAAGCTTCACGCCGCGCGGCAGAATGTTGCGGTATTCGCAGAACTCGCGCATCGCATCCAGCAGCCCCTGACGCAGGCCGTTGACGTGCGTCCCGCCGAGCAGCGTTGGGATCAGGTTGACGTAGCTTTCCGTCAGCAGCTCACCGCCTTCCGGCAGCCACAGCAGCGCCCAGTCCACCGCTTCGGTGTCACCTTCGAAATTCCCGACGAACGGTTTTTCCGGCAGGGTCGGCAGGCCGTTAACCGCTTCGCACAGGTAGTCGTTCAGACCCTTTTCGTAGCGCCAGCTCTGTTCGGTGTTGTTTACGTGATCTTTAAAGGTGATTTCCACGCCCGGGCACAGCACCGCTTTGGCTTTCAGCAGGTGCGTCAGGCGAGAAACGGAAAAGCGTGGGCTGTCGAAGAAGCTTTCGTCAGGCCAGAAATGGACGCTGGTGCCGGTGTTGCGTTTACCGCACGTCCCGACGACCTGCAAATCCTGCACTTTTTCGCCGTTTTCAAACGCGATGTTATACACCTGGCCATCGCGACGAACGTTCACTTCCACGCGCTTTGACAGGGCGTTAACCACGGAGATCCCCACGCCGTGCAAGCCGCCGGAGAACTGGTAGTTTTTGTTGGAGAACTTACCGCCCGCGTGCAGACGACAGAGGATCAGCTCAACGGCGGGAACACCCTCTTCCGGGTGGATATCTACCGGCATGCCGCGGCCGTCGTCGATAACTTCCAGCGACTGATCGGCGTGCAGGATAACGTCCACGCGTCTGGCATGGCCTGCCAGCGCTTCGTCCACACTGTTATCAATTACTTCCTGGCCCAGGTGGTTTGGGCGCGTCGTATCGGTGTACATCCCCGGGCGGCGGCGAACCGGCTCAAGCCCGGTGAGTACCTCAATGGCATCAGCGTTATAGGTTTGCGTCATGATTTAAGCTAGCAATTCGCATTGATTGTCAGTGGCTGTGCAGTCCAAGAAAATCGACAATCTGGGTGAAATGATCTTCAAAGCCCGTGAAAGCATGGTTACCGCCCTCTTCTACAGTCTGGCGGCAGGATGCGTAATACGCCACTGCCTGGCGGTAATCCAGCACTTCATCTCCCGTCTGTTGCAGCAGCCAGATAAGATCGGGCGCTTCAAGCGGGTCGACCTGCATAACTTTGAGATCGTAAATATGGCGTGACTCTAGCACATATTGTTGGCCGGTGTAGGGGTTCTCGTTTTCGCCAAGAAAGTCCCTTAACAGCTCAAATGGCCGGACCGCCGGGTTGACGACGACAGCGGGCAACATAAAGCACTGCGACAGCCAGGTGGCGTAGTAGCCGCCGAGCGACGACCCAACAACGCCAAACGATTCGCCGCCGTGTTCAAGCACGATCGATTCCAGCATCTCTGCCGCATCCGCCGGATAAGGGGGCAACTGCGGAATAATCATCTCCACGTGGGGATGATTCGCGCTCAGCCACTGGCGAAGCTGCGTCGCTTTCGCCGATCGTGGTGAGCTGTTAAACCCATGCAGATAGAGAAGCGTCGACATCAATAGCCTTCCGAAGCGGTATCCGGGCGGAATTGAGCCCCGGTCAGACGGCAAACTTCGGTGGTCAGCGAGCCATCGGCATGCAGCTCCAGCCAGCGCCAGCCCGGTGCGATGGTATCCAGCGTAAAGTTGGCGCAGTGCGGCTTAAACTGCACGCAGGTAGAGGGCGTCGCGAGCAGGCGGCGACCATTCCAGTCGAGATCCTGTTCCTGGTGAATGTGCCCGCACAGCAAATTTTTCACGCGCGGAAATTTCGCCAGTACGCCGTCCAGCGCCGCAGAGTTGCGTAAGCTGTGCTGATCGAGCCAGCTACAGCCCGCCGGCAGCGGGTGATGATGCAGCAACAGCAGCGTATTGCGATTCGGTTCGGCGGCCAGTTTTGTCTCCAGCCAGTCAAGCTGATAGTCGCTCAACTCACCGTGCGGAACGCCAAACACCTGACTGTCGAGGAGCAGAATTTGCCACTGGTCCCCCGCAAAGACACATTTTGCCGGTGAAATCCCCGCATCCTGAAGCGAACTGTACATAGCGGGTTGAAAATCGTGATTGCCCGGTAGCCAGACGCAAGGCACGCTAAAGCTCCCAATCCCTTCAGCAAAATGCTGATAGGCTGCGGAGGATTGATCCTGCGCCAGATCGCCCGTCGCGACGATCAGATCGCATGGCCGCTTTTCAGCATGGATCGCGTCAAGAACCGCCTGATAACTCTCCCAGGTGTTCACGCCCAGAAGCGTCTCATGCTTTTCGGCAAAAAGGTGGGTGTCGGTGATTTGTAATATCCTGACTGGCGCCCCACCAGCAACAGTCAGGTTCAACAGGCTTTCCAAATGGTGTCCTTAGGTAGGTTTATGACGCTAACAAACCGGAATCGCCATTGCTCCATGTGCTAAACAATATCTTAGCCAGTCGGCTAAAAACTGGTTAATTTGATGCTTTTCGTCGCGTTGATGCAACTTTTTATTCGGGTAATCATACCGCGCTTTAAAGCGAAAGATCTGCTGGCTTGAACACACTTCAGCGACCATCGCGTCATGATAAAGACGTACCGTCATCGACGGCAGGCTCCAGTAGCTGATGCTCGGCGCCGTTTGCTCAATCTCCACCAGCGTAGTGTAGCGCGTTGATTCTGTTATCGTTAACCGATACTGCGCGTTGCTCACCTGATAGCTCACCGTTTCGCCGGGCGCGTCGTTTCGCGGCAGCAGGCGGCGCAGCTGGGCGAAATTGGTTTCGCACAGGCGCATCATTTCTGGGAAGTCAGGTGTATAACGCTTCATTTTTTCCACTCGTGTCGTAATGTCTGATAATGCAGCTGTAGCCATTGCAGGGCGATGACAGACGCTGCGTTGTCGATTTTCCCCTCTTCTACCCACTGGTAAGCCTGCTCCCGACTCACCACATGAACCCGAATATCTTCGTTTTCATCTGCCAGACCGTGGATCCCTTCCGCTGTCTTGGCGTCCACTTCGCCCACCATAATAGATGAACGTTCCGTTGTCCCACCCGGGCTTGCCAGGTAGCTCAACACCGGTTTCGTCCGGCCGATCGCCAGGCCCGCCTCTTCCAGCGCCTCACGGCGAGCGACGTCTTCGACCGACTCACCTTCTTCGATCATCCCGGCCACCATCTCCAGCAACCACGGCGTATCGCTGGTATCATAAGCCGCAATACGCACCTGTTCGACCAGCACCACTTCATCACGCACTGGGTCATAGGGTAGCAACACAGCCGCATGCCCGCGCTCAAAAATTTCGCGTTTGATTTCACCGCTCATCTCACCGTTAAACAGACGATGCCTGAAACGGTAAAGTTCCATTGAAAAAAAACCGCTATAAAGCGTTTCTCGTGCAATAATTTCTACATCGTTTTTGGCGAAGGTGACAGGCACGTTTTCTGGTTTTTGCATCGGTCGAGTCCTGGTAGCAATGGTGATGAAATTGTGAATTTCAAGGCTGTTTGGCTGCCGTTTGTATGGCTATATGGTAGATTGGAGCAAATTACCGCCAGATGGCACGTTACGCCAACCTTTTGGTGTGGATGATTCTGTTAGAATCGGCAATTATTTTTAATTAGATCAGCGCTAATACTGCTTCACAACAAGGAATGCAAATGAAGAAATTGCTCCCCATCCTTATCGGCCTGAGCCTGACGGGCTTCAGTGCAATGAGCCAGGCAGAAAACCTGTTACAGGTCTACCAGCAGGCACGTCTGGGCAACCCTGATTTACGTAAATCAGCGGCCGATCGTGATGCTGCGTTTGAAAAGATTAACGAAGCACGTAGTCCACTGCTGCCGCAGTTAGGCTTAGGTGCAGATTATACCTACACTAACGGTTTTCGCGATAACAATGGCATCGATTCGAATGCCACCAGCGCCTCTTTACAGCTTACACAAACCCTGTTCGACATGTCCAAATGGCGGGAACTGAGCTTGCAGGAAAAGAGCGCCGGCATTCAGGATGTCACCTATCAAACCGATCAGCAGACGCTGATCCTGAATACCGCGACCGCCTATTTCCAGGTTCTGAGCGCGATTGACGCCCTCTCCTACACCGAAGCGCAGAAACAGGCGGTTTACCGTCAGTTAGATCAAACCACCCAGCGTTTTAACGTGGGCCTGGTCGCCATTACTGACGTGCAGAACGCCCGTTCACAGTACGATACCGTACTGGCTAACGAAGTGACCGCACGTAACAACCTCGACAACGCCCTGGAAGCACTGCGTCAGGTCACCGGTAACTACTATCCTGAGCTGGCCTCTCTGAACGTGGACAGTTTCAAAACGGACAAACCGCAGGCGGTTAACGCCCTGCTGAAAGAAGCGGAAAACCGCAACCTGACCTTGTTGCAGGCACGCCTGAGCCAGGATCTGGCGCGCGAACAGATCCGTCTTGCACAGGATGGTCACCTGCCAACTCTGAGCCTGAGCGCCTCTACCGGCGTATCGGACACCAGCTACAGCGGGTCTAAAACGACCTCTCAGGCCTATGACGACAGCAACGTTGGCCAGAACAAAGTGGGTCTCAGCTTCTCTCTGCCGCTGTACCAGGGCGGGATGGTTAACTCTCAGGTTAAACAGGCGCAGTACAACTTTGTGGGTGCCAGCGAGCAGCTGGAAAGCGCACACCGCAACGTGGTGCAGACCGTGCGTTCTTCCTACAACAACGTAAATGCCTCTATCAGCAGCATCAACGCCTATAAACAGGCCGTCGTCTCTGCCCAGAGCTCACTGGATGCGAACGAAGCGGGTTACTCCGTAGGTACGCGTACCATCGTGGACGTGTTAGACGCAACGACCACGCTGTATAACGCGAAACAGCAGCTCTCCAGCGCACGTTATCAGTATCTGATTAACCAGCTGAACATCAAGCAGGCGCTGGGTACGCTGAACGAGCAGGATCTGCAAATGCTGAACAGCACGCTAGGCAAACCGGTCCCTACGTCGCCTGACAGCGTCGCGCCGGAAAATCCACAGCAGGATGCCGCCGTTGATAATTTCACCCCTAACAGCAGCGCCCCGCTTGCGCAGCCAGCGGCAGCGCGTAGCACCGCACCTGCCAGCAGCGGTACGAATCCGTTCCGTCATTAAGCCTTGCCCGATGGCGCTGAGCTTATCGGGCCTACTTAACCGTAGGCCGGGTAAGCACAGCGCCACCCGGCGCAAAATCACACCTGAACGTAAGCCAACGTAAAGATCCCCCGCATTTCGCCCCTCTTCGCTTCATTTTCAACCACTCATCCTCTATCCTGAGCGTTATTACCACTGGGTCCTGGAAGACAAATATGAAACGGACAAAAACGATGAATCACGCGTCGTTCCGCAAAAGCTGGAACGCACGCCACCTGACACCTGTCGCGCTGGCGGTCACCGCCGTCTTTATGCTGGCAGGCTGTGAGCAAAACGACGAAACGGTTTCGCTGTATCAAAACGCCGACGACTGCGCGAGCGCAACCGGTAAAGCCGCTGAGTGTACGACGGCCTATAACAACGCCCTCAAAGAAGCGGAACGTACCGCGCCGAAATATGCCTCTCGCGAAGACTGTGTAGCCGAATTCGGTGAAGGCCAGTGCCAGCAGGCACCTGCTCAGGCGGGTATGGCACCGGAAAACCAGGCGCAGGCACAGTCCGGCGGCAGCTTCTGGATGCCGCTGATGGCGGGTTATATGATGGGCCGTTTGATGAGCGGCGGTGCGGGCTACCAGCAGCAGCCGCTGTTTAGCTCCAAAAACCCGAACAGCCCGGCCTACGGTAAATACACCGATGCCACCGGCAAGGGTTACGGTGCTGCAACGCCAGGCCGTACGATGACCGTACCGAAAACCGCAATGGCGCCGAAACCAGCCACCACCAGCACCATTACCCGTGGCGGCTTTGGTGAGTCTGTTGCCAAACAAACCACCATGCAGCGTAGTGCGACCGGCTCCTCAACTCGCTCAATGGGCGGCTGATCATGGAACGAGTCAGTATTGTTGAGCGCCCGGACTGGCGCGAAAAAGCCACCGAATACGGTTTCAACTTTCACACCATGTACGGCGAGCCGTACTGGTGTGAAGATGCTTACTATAAGCTCACGCTCGCTCAGGTCGAAAAGCTTGAAGAGGTAACCGCAGAGCTGCACCAGATGTGCCTGAAGGTAGTAGAAAAAGTCATCGACAGCGATGAGCTGATGACCAAATTCCGCATTCCGAAGCACACCTGGAGTTTTGTTCGTCAGTCCTGGAAAACGAACCAGCCTTCGCTCTACTCTCGCCTCGATCTGGCATGGGATGGCGTGGGTGAACCGAAGCTTTTAGAAAACAACGCGGATACACCAACCTCTCTGTACGAAGCCGCGTTCTTCCAGTGGATCTGGCTGGAAGATCAGGCGAATGCCGGAAACTTGCCCGAAGGCAGCGACCAGTTCAACAGCCTTCAGGAAAAGCTGATTGAGCGTTTCGTCGAACTGCGTGAACAGCACGGTTTCAACCTGTTGCACCTCGCCTGCTGCCGCGATACCGAAGAAGATCGCGGTACGGTTCAGTATTTGCAGGACTGCGCAGCCGAAGCGGAAGTGGCGACGGAATTCCTCTATATCGAAGATATCGGTTTAGGTGAAAAAGGTCAGTTTACGGACATGCAGGATCAGGTCATCAGCAACCTGTTCAAGCTCTATCCGTGGGAATACATGCTGCGGGAAATGTTCTCTACCAAACTGGAAGACGCCGGCGTGCGCTGGCTGGAACCGGCCTGGAAGAGCATTATCTCCAATAAAGCCCTGCTGCCGATGCTGTGGGAGATGTTCCCGAATCACCCGAACCTGCTGCCTGCTTACTTTGCTGAAGATGATTTCCCACCGATGGAGAAATACGTCGTTAAGCCAATTTTCTCCCGTGAAGGGGCAAACGTCTCGATTATCGAAAACGGTAAAACGCTGGAAGCGGTTGAAGGGCCGTACGGTGAAGAAGGGATGATCGTCCAGGCGTTTTATCAACTGCCGAAGTTTGGCGACAGCTATACGTTGATCGGCAGCTGGCTTATTAACGATCAGCCTGCCGGGATTGGCATTCGCGAAGATCGCGCGCTGATTACGCAGGATCTGTCGCGTTTCTACCCGCATATTTTCGTCGAGTAAGACTTGCCCGGTGGCGCTACGCTTACCGGGCCTACGCTCAATATGTAGGTCGGGTAAGGCGAAGCCGCCACCCGACATGTTTTTACCCCACCTGCACCGACAGCATACTCAAGCTCCCCATCTCAATACCGTCGACCGGGATTGTAATAACCTCCTGACCATCCCACGCGCCTAATACATACAGCAATGGCAAGAAGTGTTCCGGCGTCGGGTTAGAGAGCGAACCGCCGTCGTGATCCAGATAGTTCACCAAAGGGTGTCGTTCGGCCGGCCCTTGCCAGGTCAGGTTGTCTTTTACATAGTCATTAAAGGCTGTTGCCCAGGGGTACGGCGTATTTTCACCGTGCCAGCGTACCGTACGCAGATTGTGTACCACGTTGCCACTGGCAATCAGCATGATGCCCTCATCACGAAGCGAAGCCAGCTTACGCCCCATCTCCATGTGCCAGGCAGCCGGTTTGGTGCTGTCGATACTCAGTTGCACCATCGGGATATCGGCATCCGGATACATTTTGATCAACACCCCCCATGAGCCGTGGTCAAAGCCCCAGGCTTCTTTGTCCAGCGCAACCGGAACAGGGGCGAGCAGATCAACGAGCCGCTGCGCCAGCTCGGGGGAGCCCGGAGCAGGATAATGCGTGTCATACAGCGCCTGCGGAAAGCCGCCAAAATCATGAATCGTTTTTGGCGCTTCCATGGCCGTCACACCGGTACCCCGGGTAAACCAGTGCGCAGAGACCACCACAATTGCCTTCGGACGCGGTAACGTCTCACCCAGCTGACGCCAGGCACGGGTATAGACGTTATCTTCCAGGACGTTCATTGGGCTGCCATGGCCTAAAAACAGTGCTGGCATACGAGAAGAAGACATGGTGATATCCTTAGAGGAGGTGTCAATGTGATGGGCCTACATTACGCGCATTCAGGTGAAGATGAACGCAGATAACCGTGAAGATCATCATCAGGAAATTTGAATGTCAGATATCGCTTAAGGAGAATGCATGTCAGTACCGTTGATTTTGACCTTACTCGCGGGCGCCGCAACCTTTATCGGTGCGTTCCTCGGGGTACTCGGGCAAAAACCCTCTAATCGCCTTCTGGCCTTCTCGCTGGGTTTCGCCGCCGGGATCATGCTGCTTATCTCGCTGATGGAGATGCTGCCCGCCGCGCTTCACACCGAAGGTATGTCGCCTGTTCTGGGCTATGGCATGTTTATCATTGGACTGCTGGGTTATTTTGCGCTCGACCGTATTCTTCCTCACGCGCACCCGCAGGATTTAATGCAAAAAAGCGTTACCCCCATCCCGGGCAATATCAAACGCACGGCCATTCTGCTGACGCTGGGTATCAGCCTGCATAACTTTCCGGAAGGTATCGCCACCTATGTCACGGCCAGCAGCAACCTGGAAATGGGTTTTGGTGTGGCGCTGGCCGTGGCTTTGCACAATATTCCTGAAGGACTTGCCGTTGCCGGGCCCGTTTATGCCGCCACGGGCTCAAAACGTACGGCTGTCTTTTGGGCGGGTATCTCCGGGATGGCTGAAATTCTCGGCGGCGTGCTGGCGTGGCTGATCCTCGGTAGCCTCGTCTCCCCGATTGTGATGGCTGCGATTATGGCTGCCGTGGCCGGGATTATGGTCGCGCTCTCTGTCGATGAGCTGATGCCGCTGGCGAAAGAGATCGATCCCAACAATAACCCCAGCTACGGCGTACTGTGTGGAATGTCAGTGATGGGGATGAGTCTGGTACTGCTGCAAACGGCCGGTATTGGCTAAGAATATATAGCCTCCGTTTTATACGGAGGCTATATATTATTCAAAAAAACAATCCTATATATTTCACCTATAATAACCTGAAAAATATAGACCTGTTAAAACCCCGAAAAACCACGCCTCTTAAAATAGCCTGCAAATATTAATTAAAACCATCTAAAAATATATTTAAGTCATGTTAATCGCGTCTCCCCACCCTAATTCGTATACTTCGCGAGTATTCTGAAATTAATATTCACATTATGAATCACTCTGAAAAAGGATATTTTCATGTATATGGGTAAAAAGCTACTGTTAGCGACGGCTATGGCAGTCATTGTATCGGGTGCTGCTTTTGCAGATGATCAAGGCTCAGGAAAAATCAAATTCAAAGGTATTGTTATTGACGCACCGTGCAGTATCGCACCAGACAGCGTTGATAAAGAAGTCGATCTGGGTGAAGTGACCACGGCTGTTATCAACGCCAACAAAAAATCTACCCCGGTTCCGGTCGATATCAATCTGGAAAACTGCCAGCTTGACGATCCGGCAGACGAGACCGACACGCCAATTACCAAAGTGGATGTGACCTTTACCAGCGCAGCGACAGACGCGGCGGATACCAGCCTGATGAGCAACACCTATGCAAGCGGTGCGCAGAACGTGGGGGTGCGTCTGCTGGATAACGCGGAGTCTGCTATCACACTGGGAGAAGCCAACGAGGTTGAGTTGCTGGCGGGTTCAACCACCCAGACGCTGCATTTCAAAGCGGTTATGGAAGTCCCTACAGGTAAAACTGCGACGGCAGGCCAGGTTGAAGCCACGGCTAACTACGTCCTGATGTACAAATAATTCTGTTACGTCACGGCACCAGCCGACTGGTAATTCATGCCGGTCGGCACTCTCTATTTACTCGAGTAACAGGATGATGACATACAAATTACAATGGATAATCATCATTGCGTCCCTGTTAATGACGAAAGTTGCCTCTGCCACCGAGTTTAATATAAACGCCATCGATAAAGATCAGCGCGGCAGCGTCGATTTATCACTGTTTAAAGATCAAATATCGGTTACGCCGGGAAGCTATTTCGTTACGGTTGCCGTCAATGATATTCCGCTGGCAAATGGCTGGCAGCTTCGCTGGCGAGAAATAAATAATGCCGTTCAGGTCTGTATTCCCCCCGAGCTGGTCGATACCTTTGCGTTGCAGGATGACGTTCGCCACGCTTTGCCTGAGAAAGAGGGATGCGTTGATTTCTCCGCCAGACCCGACATCCGATTTACTTTTGAGCAAGGCAGCCAGACCCTGAAAGTGACCATCCCCCAGGCGTGGCTGCAATACCGTGCGGTTGACTGGATGCCGCCATCCACCTGGGACATCGGCGTGCCGGGCGTACTGCTGGATTACAATCTTTTTGCCAGCCATTATCAGCCCAATAGTGGCGGCAACAATGACAACGCCAATACCTATGGCACCGCCGGTGCAAACATGGGCGCGTGGCGGCTACGCAGCGATTACCAGTACACGCAAAGCCATACTGACGCAGGCTCGGAGCATAATGGACGTTTTTCACGCGTGTATATGTTCCGCCCTCTGCCCTCGATCGGTGCGAAACTGACGTTGGGTGAAACGGATTTCCAGTCCGCAATTTTTGACGCCTTTACCTACACCGGCGCATCGCTAATCAGCGATGAACGTATGCTGCCATGGTCGCTGCGCGGCTATGCCCCGCAGATTACCGGGATAGCGCAAACCAACGCCACGGTAACCGTAAGCCTTGCCGATCGCGTGATTTACCAGAGTAAAGTGCCGCCAGGCCCTTTTGTTATTCAGGATCTTAACCAGTCGGTTCAGGGCACGCTGGACGTCAAAGTCACGGAAGAGGATGGACGCGTCAGCACCTTCCAGGTCTCGGCCGAATCCGTACCATTTTTAACGCGCAAGGGTCAGGTGCGCTACAAGCTCGCGGCGGGTAAAGCGCGCCAGGGCGCCTCCCATGACGTTGAAGATAACGCCTTCATGAGCGGCGAATTTTCCTGGGGCATGCTGTCGCACACCTCCCTGTATGGCGGTACGCTGGCCGATGGCGACCGCTATCGTTCCCTCGCTGCCGGGATCGGCCAGAATATGGCCTGGCTGGGGGCGCTCTCTTTTGACGTCACGCAGGCCACCAGCCAGCTGCCACACCAGCGCAGCCAGACGGGTTACAGCTATCGCATTAACTACAGCAAGCGTTTCGATACCACCGGCAGTCAGCTTACGCTCGCCAGCTACCGCTACTCAGATCCACAGTTTTTGAGCTACGCCCGCTACCTTGATTATGACGACGGTGACCGCCAGTCGGAAAAACAAACCCTGAGCGTGACGGCAAGCCAGTACATTTCGGCGTTATCCCTGAACCTGTACGTCAATATGCTGCGTCAGACATGGTGGAATGATTCACCCTCCACGACCGGCAGTATCACGGCGGGCTACAACTTTGATATGGGCCGCTGGAAGAACCTTGGCGTAACCCTGTCCTGGAGTAAAACGCATTACGATGAGAAAGACGAAAGTGACGATACTCAGTTCTATCTCTCGCTCAGCGTACCGCTCGATCCCGATCATCGCCTTAACTATGACCTGCGTAACCGCGACACGCTGAGCCATAACGTGTCGTGGTACGACACGTCGGATCGCAATAACACCTGGGGCGTTTCCGCGGGCGCGGAGAGCGGGAAGCCAGACTCCGGCGCGCAGGTCAGCGGGAATTATCAGCATTATTCTGCGTACGGCGATCTCAATCTCTCCGGCAGTTATAAAGCTGACGAATATAACTCCCTCAGCGCAAGCTGGAGCGGTTCCTTCACCTCAACAGCGAAAGGCGCCGCGCTGCACCGGCGCAGCTACGGTAATGAACCCCGCGTAATGGTCAGCACCGACGGGGTAGGCAATATCCCGCTGAATATGTCGCGAGATGAAACCAACCGTTTTGGCATCGGCGTTTTACCGTCATTTTCCAGCTATTCCCCCTCCAGCGTGCAGGTCAATATGAACAACCTTCCGGATGGCGTGGACGTGGACAGCCGCGTCGTGACCTCAACCTGGACTGAGGGGGCCATTGGTTTTCGTCAGATTGCCACGCGTGCAGGTCAGGACGTGGCAGGCGTTCTGCGGATGTCATCAGGAACGCCACCGCTCGGGGCGATTGTTCGCCTGGAAGAAAGCGATTTGCAGGTTGGGATGGTGGCCGATGAAGGCCACGTCTGGCTGGGCGCCGTTGAGCCAGAACAGCAGTTTCGCGTGACATGGGGCGACAACCAACAGTGTCGCTTCTCGTTACCTTCTCACTTAGAAAACAGTATGCAGTTGATACTGCCGTGTCAGTAAGAAATCATCATGAAATTAACGCCGATTAAAAGCCTGTGCCTGATGCTAATCAGCACAGCATTTACCACCCATGCGGCCATTAACCTGGACCGCACGCGCATTGTTTTTCCAGAAAGCGACAAGGCCAGCAGCCTGAAAGTGGACAACCAGAGCAAGGCGCTGCCTTATCTGGCGCTCTCCTGGATTGAAGATGAAAAGGGGCAAAAAGAAGATACGCACTTTATGGCGCTTCCCCCCATTCAACGTATCGAAGCGGGCGCCTCGTCGCAGGTAAGAATTGTTAAACAAGCCGCCACCCGCCAGCTGCCAAAAGACAGGGAATCGCTGTTTTATTTCAACCTGCGTGAAGTACCGCCAAAAAGCATCAGCGCCAGCGAGGAGCGCAGCGTGATGCAGGTTGCCATGCAGAGCCGAATCAAGCTGTTCTGGCGTCCGGAAGCGATTAGCAAAAAATCCGGCGAACTGGCTGAAATGCGCATGGAAATTACCGCCAGCGCGAAAGGACTCACGGCCCACAACCCTACGCCGTACTACATCACGCTGGCGTGGCTGAGCAAAAATGCCAAAACCATGCTGCCGGGTTTTGACAGTCTGATGATTGCGCCTTTCGCCACGGCAACCGCCTCTACCGGCGATTACCACGGTAGTTATTACAGCATCGGCTATATCGACGATTACGGCGCCCTAAAAAAAGTCGACGTGCAGTGCACCGGAACGGCGCTATGTAAACTTACCGAACGGAAAATCGATAAAGATGCAAAAGCTCGCTAGTTTCCTGTTTATACTGCTGCTTTCAGCGCTGCCTTTGAAAGATGCGCTGGCGCTTAACTGCTATCTGGGTGGATCTGGCGGCCCCGTCGAGGAGACAAAAACGATCACCCCTTTTGCGATACCCAGCAACGCTCAGGTTGGTCAAAAAATATGGGAGTCTGATGACATTAAAATTCCGGTGACGTGTGATAACAACGTCACGAGCAATTTTGAGCTGGAAGATGTCTTTGCATGGGTGAACCCTTATCCTGCCGCAACCGATCCCTATTATGAACTGGGCGTCACCTATGAAGGCATAGATTACGATGCCACGGGCCAGCCCAACGGCGTGGATACCCGCCAGTGCCTGGACAACGATAACATCACCATTTACACCGCGGATCAAATCCGCCAGATGGGTTGGGAGAATCGCATCTGCTCCGGCAATCCGGATGATATCCATATTTCACGCACGTTCGTCGCCCGATTACGACTTTTCGTGCGAATTAAGGCTATGCCGCCACATGGTTATATCAGTTCGCTCAGCGATTACATCGTTGTGCAGTTTGACGGTAAGGGTGGCGTTAATCAGATGGCCGACGCGAAGAACCTCAAGTATCACATCAACGGACTGCAAAACATTACGGTGCTTGATTGCGGAGCGACGTTTAGCATTTTCCCTGAAAATCAGGAGATCGACTTCGGCGCCTTCAGCGCGCGCGACATTGTGAATCAGCAGACGCGTATGCGCACGTTTTCAATACGAACCACCAAAGTGCAGGATGCCCAATGCTCGGACGGATTTAAGATGGACTCGTCGTTTTACACAACCGAAACGCTTAGCGCAGACGACACCGCGGTACTGATAGGGAATGGGTTAAAGCTGCGTATTCTTAACGGAACGGAGCCTTACACCTTCAACCAGTACAAGGAGTACGCCGATTTTACGGGCGATACGATGAATGTTGAGCAAAACTACACGGCTGAACTTTCACGGGAAGAAGGGAAAGCGATTCAGTCCGGGCCGTTTGAAACCGTGGTACTGTTCAAAATTAACTACCACTAGAAACAAAAAAGCCGGGTTTCCCCGGCTTTTTCACATCAGCATGTTTAGCTGGCTTTGCGCTCGTGCGCCCGGCGGTACTCAACCAGATCTTCAATCGTCACCACTGGCATATTGTGCAGTCGCGCAAAGGTGATGCACTCCGGCGCGCGCGCCATGGTGCCATCATCGTTGGTCAGTTCGCACAGCACGCCTGCGGGTTTGAAGCCAGCCAGCGTCACCAGATCGATGGTCGCTTCGGTATGACCACCACGGGTCAGCACGCCGCCCGGCTGCGCGCGCAGCGGGAAGACGTGACCAGGGCGGTGCAGATCGGATGGTTTCGCACCATCAGCAATCGCTGCACGCACGGTAGTCAGGCGGTCAGCCGCCGACACACCGGTGGTTACGCCATGCGCTGCTTCAATGGTCACGGTGAAGCCGGTACCAAAGGCGCTGGTGTTGTTTTCAACCATCATCGGCAGATCAAGCTGCTTGCGACGGTCTTCGGTGATGCACAGGCATACGATGCCGCTACCGTGACGGATGGTCAGCGCCATCTGCTCAACGGTCATGTTCTCGGCGGCAAAAATCATGTCGCCTTCGTTTTCACGGTTTTCATCGTCAAGCACCATCACACCGCGGCCTTCGCGCAGTGCATCCAGTGCATGCTCAACACGTTGAGTTGAAGTGCCAAAAGAGGAAAGTAGCGTCTGATTCATGGTAAAAAAACCTCATTAACTTTATGGTTACCAGAATCAGGGCAGTCTTAGGAGCGCCGTACTAGCGGCAAAAAAATAACGTGAGCGGGCCATGCCCGACTGGATCGTTACTCTCTCCCATCCGGACTCTAACCGTCGGCCCCGGAATTACACCGGATCTGCTGACCTTTGAGAATTCACCCAAAGCGCTCGCGGGCTTTCAGCGTTAAGCTGATTTACCGCCGGTGGGGAATTTCGCCCCGCCCTGAGAATAAGCGAGATAACTATAACGCTATTGATTACCCTGGGCAATGCATAAGCTTCAAACAATTTTGTTTAACCCACGGCATGACGCGCTACAATAGGCACTAACACCTTTTCATCAAGGGAAACGACAATGATTGACCCAAAGAAAATTGAGCAGATCGCGCGTCAGGTTCATGAGTCCATGCCGAAAGGTATTCGTGAGTTTGGTGATGACGTTGAGAAGAAAATCCGCCAGACGTTGCAGGCACAGTTGGTTCGCCTTGATTTAGTCAGCCGCGAAGAGTTTGATGTGCAGACTCAGGTGCTGCTGCGCACCCGCGAGAAACTGGCGCTGCTGGAACAGCGTCTGAGCGAGCTGGAGAGCCGCAATGCGCCGGAAGAAGTGAAGCCAGCGCCAGCTATTCCACCGGTAGATGACCAGGCATAAGTGCGGCCTGCTGTGCCCGGTGGCGGCTACGCCTTACCGGGCCTGGATGAACGCGTAGGTCGGGTAAGGCGCAGCCGCCATCCGACATAAAAAAACGGGCCTGTTGGCCCGTTTTTTACTGACTGTCTTTCTGGATCTTCTTAATGATGTTGGTGGTTGAACACCCGTCCTCAAAGTTGAGCACCATCACTTCACCGCCATTTGCCCAGACCTCTTCGCTACCTGCGATTTGCTCTGGTTTGTAATCACCGCCCTTCACCAGCAGGTCAGGCAGAATTCCGGCAATCAGGCGCTGCGGGGTGTCTTCTTCAAATGAGACCACCCAGTCCACCGCTTCCAGCGCGCCGAGCACGATCATGCGCTGCTCCAGCGGGTTCACCGGACGCGTTTCACCCTTCAGACGTTTGGTTGAGGCATCACTGTTGACCGCCACAATCAGGCGATCGCCCAGCTTACGCGCATTCGCCAGATACGAGACATGACCCGCATGCAGGATGTCGAACACGCCGTTAGTCATCACCACTTTTTCACCGCGTTTGCGCGCGGCAGCAACGGCCACTTTCAGCTCGTCTTCGGTCATGACGCCAAAGCCGGTATCCGCACGCCCACGCACCGCGTTTTCCAGCTCGATTGGCGAAACGGTGGAGGTCCCGAGTTTACCAACGACCACGCCCGCCGCGGCGTTCGCGAAGTAGCACGCTTCTTCCAGGGAGTTACCCGCCGCCAGCGTCGCCGCCAGCACGCCAATCACCGTATCACCGGCACCGGTCACGTCGTACACTTCCTGCGCCTGGGTTGGCATATGCAGCGGCGCCTTGCCCGGTTGCAGCAGCGTCATGCCCTGCTCGGAACGGGTCACCAGCAGCGCAGACAGCTCGAAATCAGCGATGATTTTCATGCCGCGCTCAACCAGCTCTTCTTCAGTTTTGCACTTGCCCGCCACCGCTTCGAATTCAGAGAGGTTTGGCGTCAGCAGGGTTGCGCCGCGATAGCGCTCGAAATCGGTGCCTTTCGGATCGATCAGCACCGGTACGCTGGCTTTACGCGCCAGCTGGATCATGGTCTGCACGCTCGCCAGCGCGCCTTTGGCATAATCAGACAGCACCAGCGCGCCGATATTACCCAGCGCCTGGCTAATACGCTCGTGTAGCGGCTCAGGATCAACGCCTTCGAATCCTTCTTCGAAATCGAGGCGGATCAGCTGCTGATTACGCGACAGGACGCGAAGCTTGGTGATGGTTGGGTGGGTCGGAACAGAAACGAAGTCGCACTTCACGTTCACGTCCGCCAGCGACTGACTCAGGGCACGCGCCGCATCGTCAATGCCGGTCAGGCCCACCAGACGCGAATGCGCGCCCAGCGAGGCTATGTTCATCGCCACGTTTGCCGCGCCGCCTGGACGCTCTTCAATGGTGTCGACCTTAACTACCGGCACCGGCGCTTCCGGAGAGATACGGCTGGTCGGCCCATACCAGTAGCGATCCAGCATCACATCACCGACAACCATAACTCCAGCACGTTCAAACTCTGGCAGTGTTACTTTCATTCCTGACTCCAGAAAGATTCACAATTTGCGCGCGATAATATCACACTTGTTTTGTTACGCACGGTTCCACCAGCCACTTCTGCCAGCTTGTGGTCACCTGCGCGCGTTCATCGGCGAAACAGTCCAGCGCCACATGGCCCGGCTGTTCCTGTAAGGCCAGATGGTGCAACTCATCACGCAGCGTGGTGTAGGCGCGGGTTAATGCCTGCGCCTCCTGCTCATCCATAATGTCGTTCTGTGCCAGCAGTTCCAGTATGCGCACGTTATCCGACCAGCGGGTCAGCTTCGGCTTATCGTGCGCGTGCAGCAGCACCAGGTACTGAGTGATAAACTCGATATCGGTAATGCCGCCTTCATCGGCTTTAATATCAAAGCGATCGCGATGTTTGTTGCCAAGGTGCGCGCGCATCTTCTCCCGCATTTCCCGCACTTCGGTTTGCAGCGTACTGCCCTCGCGCGGGGTCGTCATGACCGCCTTGCGGATCGCATCGAACTGCGTTTTGAGCTGCGGATCGCCGTATACCACGCGGGCGCGCACCAGCGCCTGATGCTCCCACGTCCAGGCTTCGTTCTTCTGATAGTCGGCGAAAGCCTCCGTCGAGGTGACCAGCATGCCTGCCGCGCCGGACGGGCGCAGACGCGCATCCACTTCATACAGAATGCCGGATGAGGTGCGGGTGCTGAACAGGTGCATAATGCGCTGGGCCAGACGCAGGTAGAACTGCCGCCCGTCAATCTCACGTTCGCCGTCGGTCATGACGTCTGCCGGACAGTCGTGGAGGAAAATCAGATCCAGATCGGAGCTGTAGCCCAGCTCCCAGCCGCCCAGCTTGCCGTAACCCACCACCGCAAAACCGCGGCCTTCGCGCTCTGCAAGGTGTTTCGGCTGCCCGTAGCGGGCCACCATCTGCACCCACGCCTGATGGACAACCGCGTCGATGATCGCTTCCGCCAGCCAGGTTAAGTGATCGCTCACTTTCATTACCGGCAGGGTACCGGCGATATCTGCCGCCGCCACGCGCAGCATCTGCGCCTGCTTAAACTGACGAAGCGCCTCAAGCTGTTGCTCTTCGTCCTCTTCCGGTACGCGCAGCAGATACTGACGCAGCTCGTCGCGGTAGGCATCCGTCGCCGTCGGCTGATACAGCGTATTCGGGTCGAGCAGTTCGTCCAGCAGCAGCGGATAACGCGCCAGCTTGTTCGCCACCATCGGCGAGGCGGCGCAGAGAGAAATCAGGTGCTTCAGCGCGCCGGGAAACTCGCTTAACAGTTCAAGGTAAGTGGTACGCGTGACGATCCCGCTCAGCAGCGGCATCATGCGCGACAGCGGCACCGGCGCATCCTCGCGGGAGCAGACATCGCTCAGCAGATGCGGCATCAGATGATCCAGCACCTGACGACCACGTGGGCCAATGGCGCGTTTGTTCAGTTCGAAGCGGAAATCGGCAATCAGCGCCACCACGCGATGGCGGGCATCGTCGCTTAAGTGCGCCAGCACCGGCGTGGTGTCATCTTCCTGGAGCGCGTCCTGCCACAGCTCGCGCCAGTGCTCGGAGAGCGCATCGTCCTGCGATTCACTTTCGTCGTCGCCGATCAGATCGTTAAAGATGCGGCGCACGCCCGCCATTTGCGCTTCCAGCCGTTCCGTCAGCGCCGCCCAGTCATCCACCCGCATCCCCCAGGCCAGACGCGCCCGGTTCAGCTCGTCGCCCGGTAACGTCTGGGTCTGTTCGTCGTTGATACTTTGCAGCAAATTTTCCAGACGACGCAGGAAGAGATAAGAGTCACGCAGCGTTTGCGCATCGCCTTCCGGCAGCAGATGCAGCTGCTCGATAGCGCTCAGCGTCGGCAGCAGCGAGCGGGATTGCAGAGAAGGTTCACGCCCGCCGCGTATCAGCTGGAAGACCTGGACGATAAATTCGATCTCACGAATACCGCCCGCGCCGAGCTTGATGTTGTCCTTCAGGCCACGGCGACGCACCTCGCGGGCAATCATCCCTTTCATATTTCGCAGGGACTGGATCACGCTGAAGTCGATGTAGCGGCGGAACACAAACGGGCGCAGCATGGCGCGCAGCTCGTTGGCCCAGGCATCGTCGCTGTCACCCATGATCCGCGCTTTGACCATCGCGTAACGCTCCCAGTCGCGACCCTGCTCCTGGTAATAATCTTCCAGCGCGGCAAAGCTCAGCACCAGCGGACCGCTGTCGCCAAACGGACGCAAACGCATATCCACGCGGTAGACAAAACCATCCTGGGTGGGCTGATCCAGTGCCTTAATCAGCCGCTGCCCCAGGCGAGTAAAGAACTGGGCGTTGTCCAGCTCGCGACGACCGCCGCGCGTGGAGCCGTTCTCCGGCCAGGCAAAAATCAGATCGATGTCTGAGGAGAAATTAAGCTCGCAGCCGCCCAGCTTGCCCATCCCCAGAATCAACAGCGGTTGCGGAACCCCGGCTTCGCTGCACGGCGTGCCCCACTCTTTACAGCAGGCGGCGTAGAGCCAGTCCCGCGCGGCGACAATCAACGTCTGCGCCAGCTCGCTCAACTGCTGCAAGGTACTCTCTTCGCTCACCAGCTCCAGCGCCTGCGCCCAGGCAATGCGTACCATCACCCGGCGGCGGAACTGACGCAGTACGCGCATCAGCGTGGCTTCGTCTGCCACCTCTGCCAGCGCGGTTTGCAGCCAGCCAGCATAATGCCGCCACTCGTCAGCCTGCGGCGGCGCGCTTTCCAGCTCTGCCAGCCAGTCCGGGTTGGCGCTGACGCTCTCCTGCACAAAATCACTGAACGTGAGCACGCTTTTCGCCTGCTCGCTTAACGATGACGCGGGTAACGACTCAGGCAGGCGTTCGCAAACGGTCTGCCAGTGCTGCTGTAACTGCGAAGAAAGCGGCATATCAGGGGTTCCTTGCCAGAATTAACGTTTTCCGCTGTGCAGCCAGTACGGATCCTGCGAAATGGCCTCGTTGCGGAAATGCTCGATTTCGATCTGCTGACGGGTCTCGATGGCATGCTTCAGCCCCTGCCAGTTCTCCAGCCAGGCCTGCGCCTTCACGCCCTCATACGCACCTGACAGCAGCAACATGCTGTCAATGTTACGCGCCAGGCGGGGAAGCTGATCGCCATACTGGTCGCCCAGCGGATGCGCAAAGGTGGTTCTCAGCTCGGCCGCGTGACGGGAGAGGTGGATATCCGCAAAACGTTTGAAGTTTTCCGCAATTTTGGTCTGCCCTTTCGCATCGAGGAACGTGCGCCAGCCGCGCGTCACCAGAAACTCGGTCAGCGCCAGTTTCGCGCCGGCGTTTTGCGGGCTGTAGATCGCCGTTTGTGCCGACACGTCGGAAAGCATCAGCGTTTCGGTTTGAGTGAGCAAATCACGTAAGTGAGTGCTGGCTTTACGCGGTACAATGCCGCCAAAGAGCGTCAGGGTATGACGCACCAGCCCCATAGCGGCCAGCACCTGTTTTTTGGCATTTTTCACGTTACGCGCCCACAGCTCCTCGTGGTACTGCCACTGAGAGAGCGCCAGCTCCAGCGCCGCTTCCATGCCCTGCTCAACGGAGGCTTTCGGCACAACGCGCAGAATCGGGGTTTCTCGCAGCACGCGCGGCGCATTCCCGGCGGCCAGGTGATAGCCGCGTGCCGCTTTACTCAGGCTGCCCTGACGCAGGCCAGGCTGGTTCACCAGCTTGTGCGCCAGCTTCAGCACATCACTCGCCTCGCCTTCCAGCAGTTCGAGTTCCAATTCGCAGATCGGCTCCTGCTCTTCACCCGCCTTAATTTCACCCCGATCGAACGCGATCTCAATGCGGCTCTTGCCTTCCGACACCAGCCATTTTTCGCGCCAGAAATCGGTGCTGAACAGCGGTTGCGCCTCTGCCGACAGCGTTGCGGGCAGCGTCCCTTCCGGCCACACTTCCGCCGGAAAACGATCCAGCTCAAGTTCTGGCTTACTGATGTCGATATTGTATTCCGGACGCTGGTGCAAACCGCCCACCACGCGACCGGCGATTTTCATCGTCATCTCGTAGCGCCCGTTCGCACCCCGGATGCGCAGGCCCATATCGTGGTTGCGCAGCCAGTTGTCCGGCGTTTCGTAATAGATGTTGAGCAGCTGTACGGGTTCATGGTGCTCGCCGGACAGCGTATTCAGATGCTGGCGGAGCGCGTCAGCGCTGTCTTTTTCGACGATAAACTTTAATTCGATCTCTTGTGCCATAGCCTTGTACTTTTGCGTGCGTCACAGACGCGTCGATGAAGGCGAACTTCCTCGCCATTTGTTTGTCAGTACATAGTATTTTGCGCCAAATTGCCACGCAATGAGCAATTTGACGGGCGTAAAAGTTTAAAGCGGTGGAAATCATGACACAGATGATTCCGATTGATGATGAATCCTTTGCGTAGCGACACTGATACCACTACTATCGTTCCACTTTTTATGAAAATAACGACTGATATGCTTAAATTACGCCTGATTGGACTTACTTTACTCGCTTTTAGCGCCGCAACCGCGGTCCACGCTGAAGAGAAACGTTACGTTTCTGATGAACTGAATACCTGGGTACGCAGCGGCCCTGGAGACAATTATCGCCTCGTGGGTACGGTAAATGCCGGCGAGGAAGTGACTCTGCTGCAAACCAATGCAGACACCAATTACGGTCAGGTTCGTGACAGCTCTGGCCGCACCTCATGGATCCCGCTGAAAGAGCTGAGCACGGTGCCAAGCCTGCGCACCCGCGTGCCGGATCTGGAAAATCAGGTGAAAACCCTGACCGATAAGCTGAACAACATTGACGGCACCTGGAACCAGCGCACCGCAGAGATGCAGCAGAAAGTGGCGCAAAGCGACAGCGTGATCGCCGGTCTGAAAGACGAAAATCAGAAGCTGAAAAATGAGCTGATCGTCGCGCAGAAGAAAGTGAACGCCGCGAATCTACAGCTGGATGACAAACAACGCACCATCATCATGCAGTGGTTTATGTATGGCGGCGGAGTGCTGGGCGTCGGTCTGGTGCTGGGTCTGGTGCTTCCTCACCTTATCCCAAGCCGTAAACGTAAAGACCGCTGGATGAACTAACTCGTCTTCTCTGCCACACTTACGTATCATCTTGCGAAAAGAGAAAACGGGAGTGTTGGCGTGAAGAGTTATCTGGTCGGTGGTGCGGTACGTGATGCGTTATTAGGTCTGCCGGTCAAAGATAAAGACTGGGTCGTGGTCGGTGCCACGCCCGAAGCGATGATTGACGCGGGCTACCAGCAGGTAGGCCGCGATTTTCCTGTGTTCCTCCATCCGAAAAGCCGGGAAGAGTACGCCCTGGCGCGTACCGAACGGAAATCCGGTTCCGGTTATACCGGCTTCACCTGCTATGCCGCGCCGGATGTGACGCTGGAGCAGGACTTACTGCGCCGCGATCTCACCATTAATGCCCTGGCGCAGGACGAAAACGGCCATATTATCGATGTCTACGGCGGCCAGAACGATCTGCGTGACCGTCTTTTACGCCATATCTCCCCCGCCTTTTCTGAAGATCCGCTTCGCGTACTGCGCGTGGCGCGTTTTGCCGCCCGTTATGCCCATCTCAGCTTCCGCATCGCCGACGAGACGATGGCGCTGATGACGGCCATGACCGACGCGGGCGAGCTGGAACATCTGACGCCAGAACGCGTCTGGAAAGAGACCGAAAACGCCCTGACTACCCGCAATCCACAGGTCTTTTTCCAGGTTCTGCGCGACTGCGGGGCGCTGAAAGTGCTGTTCCCGGAAATAGATGCGCTGTTTGGCGTGCCCGCCCCGGCGAAATGGCACCCGGAAATTGATACCGGCATTCACACCCTGATGACGCTGAGCATGGCCGCCATGCTCAGCCCGGAGGTGGACGTGCGCTTTTCTACCCTCTGCCATGACCTCGGCAAAGGGTTAACGCCAAAGGAGTTGTGGCCACGCCACCACGGGCACGGTCCGGCTGGCGTGAAGCTGGTTGAAGGGCTTTGTCAGCGCCTGCGCGTGCCGAATGACATTCGCGATCTGGCAAAACTGGTGGCCGAGTTTCACGACCTGATCCACACCTTCCCGATCCTGAAACCCGCTACCATCGTCAGGCTGTTTGATAACATCGACGCCTGGCGCAAACCGCAGCGCGTGGAGCAAATTGCGCTGACCAGCGAAGCCGACGTGCGCGGCCGCACCGGGTTTGAAGCGTCCGATTATCCGCAGGGTCGTTTGCTGCGTGAGGCGTGGGACGTAGCGAAAGCGGTGCCAACGAAAGAGGTGGTGGAGGCAGGGTTTAAAGGCCCGGCGATCCGCGAAGAGCTGACGAAACGGCGGATTGATGCGGTTGCAGCGTGGAAGGAAAAACGTTGCCCTCAGCCGAAAGACTGAGGGCGGTCGGTCATCAGAAGAAGACCACGTACACGGCAGCCGCGACGATAAAGCGGTAGATCGCGAACGGAATAAACGAAATACGCTTAATCAGTTGCAGGAAGGTTTTGATGGCGATCAACGCCACAATAAAGGCGGTGATAAAGCCCACGGCGAACATCGGAATGTCGCCCACGGTCAGGAAGCCGATGCTTTTGTAGAGATCCAGCGCGGTGGCACCCATCATCATCGGCACCGCCAGCAGGAACGAGAACTCAGACGCCGCGTAACGGCTCACGCCCATCAGCATCCCGCCGGAAATGGTTGCCCCTGAACGGGAGAAGCCCGGCCACAGCGCCAGACACTGGAAGCAGCCAATCATAAACGCCTGGCGATACGTCATATCGTCCAGACCTTCCGCACGCGGGGTTTTTGGCTTCAGCACTTCGGCGGCAATCAGCAGGAAGCCGCCGACAACCAGCGCGTACATCACGTTAATCGGGTTGAAGAGCGATTTAATGGTGTCGTGGAACACCAGCCCCAGCACCACCGCCGGGATCATCCCGAGCAGAATATGAATCAGCGTCAGGCGCCCTTTGCCCTCTCCTTCACGCTGCGGCAAACGCCCGAAGTGGATACCGATCAGACCAAACAGACGACGCCAGAACATCACGACCACCGCCAGGATAGAGCCCAGTTGAATAACCACCTCAAACGTCTTTGCGGTATCGCCTTCAAAGCCCAGGAGATGGCCAACGATAATCATATGGCCCGTACTGGACACCGGCAAAAACTCCGTCAATCCTTCGACCACACCCAGTATTGCCGCCACCAGCAGCGAGTGCATATCGCTCATCTATAAACCCCTAAAAAGATATAAAAAAACGGTGTCCCACGCGGACAACCGTGAAAGATACAGCTTTAAGACCGATATAACCTAAAATGGTTTAGCTATTATGACGTTAAATCTTTCCTTTCAGATTTGTGCCACGCTCGATAATCACGCCCACATTGGCGGCGCGCGCCACCGCTCCCGGCTTGCTTAGCTTAATGCGCACCCATGGGGAGTTAAATTTGCTCAGCAGCAGGTCTGCTACCTCTTCCGCCACGCGTTCTACCAGCGCAAAACGTTGCCCTTCCACATGGGCGATGACCGTTTCACTGATGTCGGCGTAGCTCAGACAGTCATTCACATCATCGCTTTTTGCTGACTTGCGGTTGTCCCAGCCCATTTCGATATCGAACACCAGTTTCTGCTCGATGGTCTGTTCCCAGTCGTAAACACCAATTGTGGTGATTACCGAAAGTTGCTCTATAAATACAATATCCATCACGACCTGCCTGCTTTTTGGCTAAACCGGATACCACTTCCGGCGAATTATGCGTATTATCCACAGATGCTGAGAATACAGATACATTTTCAAAACGGAACAGCGTTATGAGTGCAATCGCGCCTGGAATGATTATCCTCGCCTACCTTTGCGGCTCAATCTCCAGCGCCATTCTGGTCTGCCGCATCGCCGGGTTGCCTGACCCGCGTGAAAGTGGTTCCGGGAATCCGGGGGCGACCAATGTACTACGAATTGGCGGCAAGGGAGCAGCCGTAGCGGTTTTGATTTTTGATGTTCTGAAAGGAATGCTTCCCGTCTGGGGCGCGTATGCGCTCGGCGTCACACCCTTCTGGCTGGGGCTGATTGCCATCGCCGCCTGCGTCGGCCACATCTGGCCCGTTTTCTTTGGTTTTAAAGGCGGTAAAGGCGTTGCCACCGCGTTTGGCGCGATTGCGCCGATCGGCTGGGATCTCACCGGCGTGATGGCGGGCACCTGGCTGCTGACCATTCTGCTGAGCGGTTATTCGTCGCTGGGCGCCATCGTCAGCGCACTGATCGCCCCGTTTTATGTCTGGTGGTTTAAACCGCAGTTTACCTTCCCGGTGTCGATGCTCTCGTGTCTGATCCTGTTGCGCCACCACGACAACATTCAGCGCCTGTGGCGGCGTAAGGAAACGAAGATCTGGACGAAGCTCAGGCGTAAAAAGAAAGACGCTCAGTAAACCGTTCGTTATGCCTTATAACCAAATGTGATTTTTGTCACCTTCTGCCTGTGGTAACTGTTAGAGACACAACACAACCACACAAAAAGAAAATGGCAGAAATCACAGATTCAACTCCCCTTCCAACGGCAGGAAACACCCCGGATGGCGACATCAAGTGGGTACGCAGCGCATCGGACGTTTCACGTCTGGTTAACGACGGCTCTCAGGGCCGGGCCAATGCCCGCATCGTGGTCGGTATCGCGCTCGGGGGAATTTTCCTCGATGCCTACGATCTCGGCGCGCTGGCATTCGGCATCAAAGACATCACCCGCGAATTTAACCTGACGCCCGCCGGTACCGGCATGGTGGCCTCGGCGATTACCTTTGGCGCGATTGTCGGGGCGCTGCTCGGCGGCTATCTTACGGATAAAATCGGGCGCTACCGCGTCTTTATGGCCGACATGGTGTTCTTTGTCGTTGCCGCTATCGCCTGTGCGCTGGCCCCGAACGAATATGTGCTTGCGGGCGCGCGCTTTGTGATGGGTCTTGGCGTTGGGATCGACCTTCCCGTCGCGATGGCGTTTCTCAGCGAGTTCGCCAGGCTGAAAGGCCCGGGGAATAAAGCCTCCAGCGTCGCAATGTGGTGCCCCACCTGGTACGCGGCCATCAGCATCTCTTATCTTCTGGTGCTCTTCTTTTACGCCGTGCTGCCGGAAAGCCACAGCGACTGGCTCTGGCGTCTGATCCTTGGCTTTGGCGCGGTGCCCGCGCTGGTGATTATCGCCATCCGCAGCCGCTATATGAGCGAATCCCCGGTCTGGGCGGCGAATCAGGGCAATCTGAAGGAGGCGGCGTCCATCCTGCGGCAGTCTTACAATATTAATGCCCACGTACCGCAGGATGCGCTCGACCAGCCCGCGCCTGTCGTGAACAAGGCAAAATGGTCGAACTACCTGAACCTGTTCCGCGGTATCTATCTGCGGCGTACCACGCTCGCCACGCTGCTGTCAGTGGTCTCCTCGTTCGCCTATAACGCCGTAGCCTTTGGCCTGCCGGTGATCATCTCCAGCTTCTTTGTGCAGTCGATGCTGACCACCATTCTGATCTCGCTGGCGCTTAACCTGCTGTTCGCGTTTGTCGGCGGGCTGCTGGCGGTGCGCTATGTTCCGCGCTTCGGCGCATGGCGGATGTCTCTGGCGGGTTATGTGTGCCAGCTTGCGGCACTGCTCGGCCTGGCGTTGATTGGCCGGCCTGACGGGGCCACGGAAGGCGTGTTCGCCGTCGCGATGCTGGCGCTGTTCCTGTTTGGTCAGGGTTTTGGTCCAGGTGCGCATACCATGACGTTTGCCTCCCTGAGCTACCCGACCTCGCTGCGCGGCGTGGGCGTGGGGCTTAACCAGACGCTGATGCGCAGCAGTTCAACGCTGTCACTGTTTCTGTTCCCGCTGCTGGTCGCCTCGCTGGATACCGCCGTGTTCTGGGTGATTGCGCTGGCGCCGTTTATCGGTCTGGCGTCGCTGCTGGCGATCCGCTGGGAGCCGTCGGGGTATGATGTGGATGCAGAGGATTATCGCTAGCCTTTCTTGCCGGGTGGCGCTGCGCTTACCCGGCCTACATTACTGAAACCGGCTCACATGAGCCGGTTTTTTTATCCATAAGCGACTCATATGACAGCCTTCATTTCCGCCAGGGCATACTGAAACGTACCCCGATAGTGTGGAAATGGAAGCACCATGTTAGCAACTCAGGTCACTGATAATTCATACAAAGGCTGGCAGGCCTCGCTTGCCCTCCAGTTTTGTCATACCCCTGAGAAAACCCTTCTCCATTCCGCGCGTCACAGCGGGCCGCTCACCGTTCAGCGTCCGTTTTATCCCGAAGGGGAAACCTGCCACCTTTACCTGCTGCACCCGCCAGGCGGAATTGTGGGCGGAGATACGCTGGATATTTCCGTGCGGCTCGACGCTAAAAGCCATGCCCTCATCACCATGCCCGGCGCCAGTAAGTTCTATCGCAGCAGCGGCCCGCTGGCCTGCCTCAGTCAGCATTTTTACCTCGACGAAGAGGCCACGCTGGAGTGGCTGCCGCAGGACACCATTATTTTCCCCGGCGCTAACGCCGCGCTGCGTTCCGTCTTTCACCTGCACGCCACCAGCACGCTGCTGGCGTGGGAGCTGTACTGTCTGGGCCGTCCGGTGATAAACGAAACCTTCAGCCACGGCACGCTGGAGAACCGCCTTGAGGTGTGGGTGGATGGCGAGCCGCGTCTGATTGAGCGACTGCATCTCAGCGGTGGCGATCTGACGCCCGTCGCGGACCATCCGTGGGTCGGCACGCTGCTGTTCTATCCGGCCCGGGAAGCACTTCTCGACGCGGTGCGTGCGCTTCTCGCCCCGCTGGAAAACGTTGGCGGGGCGACGCTCACCGACGATCTGCTGTCGGTGCGTTTTCTCTCCCACGACAACCTGATTTGTCAGCGGGTGATGCGCGATATCTGGCAGTCGCTTCGCCCGCTTTTAACTTCCAAAACCGCCTGTTCGCCGCGCATCTGGCAAACATAAGAGAAACGCTATGGAACTGACTCCCAGAGAAAAAGACAAGCTGTTGCTGTTCACCGCCGCGCTGGTTGCCGAACGCCGCCTCGCGCGCGGGGTAAAGCTCAACTACCCGGAATCGGTCGCGCTGATCAGCGCCTTTATTATGGAAGGCGCGCGCGATGGCGAAACCGTCGCCTCGCTGATGGAAGCCGGCCGCCACGTCCTGACGCGCGACCAGGTGATGGAAGGCGTGCCGGAGATGATCCCGGATATCCAGGTGGAAGCCACCTTTCCGGACGGATCCAAGCTCGTCACCGTCCACAACCCGATCGTGTAAGGAGCGCGTGATGATCCCAGGCGAATACCGGATCCAGTCCGGCAACATTGCTCTCAACGTCGGGCGCGAAACCCGAAGTGTGATCGTGGAAAACCACGGCGACAGGCCGATCCAGGTCGGATCGCACTACCACTTTTACGAGGTCAACCCGGCGCTGAAGTTCGATCGCGAGGCCACCCGAGGTTACCGGCTGAACATCCCGGCCGGCACTGCCGTGCGCTTCGAGCCCGGCCAGAAGCGGGAAGTGACGCTGGTGCAGGTGACGGGCGCACAGCGCATTTTCGGCTTTCGCGGCGAGGTCATGGGCGAGGTGAAACATGGCTGAGATTTCACGCCAGGCGTATGCCGATATGTTCGGCCCCACTACCGGGGATAAAGTGCGGCTGGCCGACAGCGAGCTGTGGATCGAAGTGGAAGGCGATCTCACGATCTACGGCGAAGAGGTTAAATTCGGCGGCGGAAAAGTGATCCGCGACGGCATGGGACAGGGGCAGATGACCGCCGACGACTGCGTGGATCTGGTGCTCACCAACGCGCTGATCGTCGATCACTGGGGGATCGTGAAAGCGGATATCGGCGTAAAAGATGGGCGGATCTTCGCCATCGGCAAAGCCGGAAACCCGGACATTCAGCCCGGCGTGACGATCCCAATTGGCGCGGCAACGGAGGTGATCGCCGCCGAAGGGAAGATTGTCACCGCAGGCGGGATCGACACCCACATCCACTGGATCTGTCCGCAGCAGGCGGAAGAGGCGCTGGTGTCTGGCGTCACCACCATGATCGGCGGCGGCACCGGGCCTGCGGCAGGCACAAACGCCACCACCTGCACGCCGGGGCCGTGGTATATCGCCCGCATGTTGCAGGCAGCCGATACGCTACCGGTGAATATTGGCCTGCTGGGTAAAGGGAACGGCTCCAACCCGGACGCGCTGCGCGAGCAGATCGCGGCAGGTGCCATCGGGCTTAAGATCCACGAAGACTGGGGCGCGACGCCTGCGGCCATCAACTGTTCGCTGGAGGTCGCTGAAGAGATGGATATTCAGGTGGCGCTGCACAGCGACACGCTGAACGAGTCCGGTTTTGTCGAAGACACGCTGGCCGCCATCGCCGGGCGCACCATCCACACCTTCCACACCGAAGGGGCGGGCGGCGGCCATGCGCCGGATATCATCACCGCCTGCGCGCACCCGAATATTCTGCCCTCCTCCACCAACCCGACGCTGCCCTACACGGTCAACACCATCGACGAGCACCTGGACATGCTGATGGTTTGCCATCACCTCGACCCGGATATCGCCGAGGACGTGGCGTTTGCCGAATCCCGCATTCGCCGGGAGACCATCGCCGCCGAAGACGTGCTGCACGATATCGGCGCGTTCTCGCTCACCTCGTCAGATTCACAGGCAATGGGCCGCGTGGGGGAAGTGATTATCCGCACCTGGCAGGTGGCGCACCGCATGAAGGTGCAACGCGGCGCACTGCCGGAAGAGACCGGCGATAACGATAACTTCCGCGTGAAGCGCTATGTCGCCAAATACACCATCAACCCGGCGCTGACCCACGGCATCGCCCATGAAGTGGGATCGATTGAGGCGGGCAAGCTGGCGGATCTGGTGGTCTGGTCCCCCGCCTTCTTTGGCGTCAAACCCGCCACCATCGTCAAAGGCGGGATGATCGCCTGCGCGCCGATGGGCGACATCAACGCCTCGATCCCCACGCCGCAGCCGGTACATTACCGCCCGATGTTTGGTGCCCTTGGTGCCGCACGCCACGCCACGCGGCTGACGTTTGTCTCTCAGGCTGCTGATGCCAGCGGCATTCCGCAACGGCTCGGACTGCAAAGCGCCACCGCGGTGGTGAGAGGCTGCCGGTCGGTGAAAAAGGCCGACATGATCCACAACGATTTACAGCCGAATATCACCGTTGACGCGCAAACCTATGAGGTACGCGTCGACGGCGAATTGATCACCAGCGAACCGGCAGAGGTTTTGCCGATGGCGCAACGCTATTTTCTGTTTTGAGGAGTCATGATGATCTATTTAACCCAACGCCTGGACCATGCGCATCCGATTACCGCCAGCGTCACGCTACCGATTGATGTGCGGGTAAAAAGCCGCGCCCGCGTGGCGCTGAACGACGGCCGCGAAGCCGGGCTAATGCTGCCGCGCGGCCTGCTGCTGCGCGGGGGCGACCTGCTGACTACCGACGATGGCAGCGAGGTGATCGAAGTGATCGCCGCCCCGGAGTCGGTTTCCGTGGTGCGCTGCGCCGACCCGTTCCTGCTCGCCCGCGCCTGTTATCACCTGGGCAATCGTCACGTACCGCTGCAAATAATGCCTGGCGAACTGCGCTACCACCACGACCACGTCCTCGACGATATGCTGCGTCAGTTCGGGCTGGAGGTGACCTTCGCCAGCCTGCCGTTTGAACCGGAAGCGGGCGCTTACACCAGCGATGCCCACAGCCATAGCCACTCTCACGCTCATTCACATTAAGGACTCATCATGCGCAAGTACTTACCGCTGTTACTGCTGGCTTTTTCCGTTCCGGCGCTTGCCCATCCCGGCCACGGGACCGACAGCTTCCAGGCAGGATTTCTCCATCCGCTGACCGGGCTGGATCACCTGCTGATGCTGACGGGGGCTGGCGTGCTCTCCGCCCTGAGCGGCCGCAAGCTGCTGTTGCCGTTAGCGACGCTCGGCATGATGCTTGCTGGTGCCGTTGCGGGCAGCCTGCTCGGCGGCTTTAGCGGCATGGAGATGCTGATTATCGCCTCGCTGGCGCTCTGCGGCGTGATGATGTTTAAGACCGAAAATCGCCTGCTGCTGGCGGTACCAGCCCTGGCGATGTTCCACGGCTGGGCGCACGGCGTGGAGATGTCCGGCCACAGCTTCTGGCTCTTCACCAGCGGGTTTATGTTAGCCAGCGCCACGGTGCTGTGTGCCAGCTTCGCGGCAGGGCTGCTGCTGCGCCGTCACGACGGCCTGCGTAAAACCTTCGGCGGCGGGCTGATCGTCTCCGCCCTGCTGGCGCTGATGAGCTGATGGAGCACGCCCGCCAGCGGCTGCGCCTGATGCAGCTCTCCAGCAGTAGCCTGCCGGTCGGATCGTTTACCTGGTCGCAGGGGCTGGAGTGGGCCGTTGAGGCCGGGTGGGTCACGGACGCTGAGGCCTTCAGGCGCTGGCAGATCCAGCAGATGGAGCAGAGCTTTTTCTGTGTCGACCTGCCGCTGTTTATCCGCCTGTATCGTGCCTGCGAGAAGCAGGACGTCGCGACAGCAAAACGCTGGACGGCATACCTGCTCGCCTGTCGGGAAACGCGCGAGCTGCGCGATGAAGAACGCAACCGTGGGGCGGCCTTTACGCGCCTGATTAAAAGCTGGGAACCCGCCTGCCCGCCAGAATGGCTGCCGCTGTTGATGCGAAGCCAGCTCGGCGGCATGGCGTGGCTCGGCGTGCGCTGGGGCATTAGCGCGCGCGAGCTGGCGCTGAGCCTCGGCTACAGCTGGATTGAGAGCGCGGTGATGGCGGGCGTCAAGCTGGTGCCGTTTGGGCAGCAGGCAGCACAACAGCTGATTATCGACCTGAGCGACCATTTTGCCGCCGGGTTTGAACAGGCATTTTTACGTGGCGACGACGCGCTGGGGGCCGCTACGCCGCTGTCGGCCATCGCCTCCGCGCGCCATGAAACCCAATATTCACGACTATTCCGTTCCTGAGGAGTCAACATGGCTGATTACAAACATCCCCTGCGCGTGGGCGTGGGCGGCCCGGTAGGGTCGGGCAAAACCGCCCTGCTGGAAGCGCTCTGCAAGGCGATGCGCGACACCTATCATCTTGCGGTGGTGACCAACGATATCTATACCAAAGAGGATCAGCGCATCCTGACCGAGGCGGGTGCGCTGGAGCCAGAGCGCATCGTGGGCGTGGAAACGGGCGGCTGCCCGCATACCGCCATCCGCGAAGACGCCTCAATGAACCTGGCGGCGGTGGAAGCGTTGAGCGAGAAGTTCGGCAATCTGGATCTGATCTTCGTGGAAAGCGGCGGGGATAACCTGAGCGCGACCTTCAGCCCGGAGCTGGCGGACCTCACCATCTACGTCATCGACGTGGCCGAAGGGGAAAAAATCCCGCGCAAGGGCGGGCCGGGGATCACCAAATCCGATTTTCTGGTGATCAACAAAACCGACCTCGCGCCGTACGTCGGTGCGTCGCTGGAGGTAATGGAGCGCGACACTAATCGCATGCGCGGCGAGCGTCCGTGGACGTTTACCAACCTGAAAGCGGGTGACGGTTTAGCGACGATTATTGCGTTTCTGGAAGAGAAAGGAATGTTGCGGGTGTAGGGTGGTTTATTGCACGTTAGCACACGTGGATCTTGTAGGCCCGGTAAGCGCAGCGCCACCGGGCAAAGAAACTCACGCCTCAGGCAGTTCCGCCAGCGGCCAGCGCGGACGCACAGACACGCTCAGGTCAGCCGTTGCGCCGGCGTTCAGACGCACCATCCCGGCGTAGGCGATCATCGCCCCGTTATCGGTACAGAACTCCGGACGCGCATAGAACACTTCCCCGCGACGCTTTTGCATCATCTCAGCAAGCTTCGCGCGCAGCGTGCGGTTAGCGCTGACGCCACCGGCCATCACCAGGCGCTTAAAGCCGGTCTGATCCAGCGCGCGCTTGCACTTGATCATCAGCGTATCCACCACCGCGTCTTCGAACGCACGGGCGATATCGGCACGGGTCTGCTCACTGTCGTCATTATTGCGGATGGTGTTCGCCGCGAAGGTTTTCAGGCCAGAGAAGCTGAAATCCAGCCCCGGACGGTCGGTCATCGGTCGCGGGAAGACAAAGCGCCCTTCCGTTCCCTGCGACGCCATTTTCGACAGCATCGGGCCGCCCGGGTAATCCAGCCCCAGCAGCTTGGCGGTTTTGTCGAAGGCTTCACCGGCAGCATCGTCGATCGACTCGCCCAGCAGCGCGTACTTGCCAATGCCCGTTACGCTAATCAGCTGGGTATGCCCACCGGAAACCAGGAGCGCCACAAACGGGAACTCTGGCGGATTGTCTTCCAGCATCGGCGCCAGAAGATGCCCTTCCATATGGTGAACCGGAATGGCCGGAACATCCCACGCGAAGGCCAGCGAACGCCCTACCGTTGCGCCGACCAGCAGCGCGCCGACCAGGCCCGGCCCTGCGGTATAGGCCACGGCATCAATATCTTTTGCACTCAACCCGGCCTCTTTAAGCGCCGCCTGAATCAGGGGAACCGTTTTACGCACGTGGTCACGAGAGGCCAGTTCAGGCACGACGCCGCCGTAATCAGCGTGCAATTTCACCTGACTATACAGCTGGTTGGCCAGAAGCCCTTTTTCGTCGTCGTAAATCGCGATGCCGGTTTCATCGCAGGATGTTTCAATACCCAGTACACGCATGACTTGTTTTACCTCGTTTCAATACCGCGCAGTGTAGAGCCTGGGCGGATTGTTGTAAAACTTTGTTCGCCCCAGGAAGAAGCCTCGTGTATACTCCTCACCCTTATTAAAGTCCCTTTCAAAATCGCATCGGTGCTTTACAAAGCAGCAGCATTTGCAGTAAAATTCCGCACCATTTTGAAATAAGCTGGCGTTGATGCCAGCGGCAAACCGAATTTATTAAAGGTGAGAGTTACATGCCGGTAATTAAAGTACGTGAAAACGAGCCGTTCGACGTAGCACTGCGTCGCTTCAAACGTTCATGCGAGAAAGCAGGTGTTCTGGCTGAAGTTCGTCGTCGTGAGTTTTATGAAAAACCAACGACCGAACGTAAGCGCGCTAAAGCTTCCGCTGTGAAACGTCACGCGAAGAAACTGGCTCGCGAAAACGCACGCCGTACTCGTCTGTACTAATCTGTTGAGGGCCACAGCCCTCAATTGACAGACAGAGTTGTAGTCGTAAGGCCGTGCTTCCGGAAGGAATGCGCGGCTTGTTTTCGTTTATAAGTCGCTTAAATTTTTGGGGCATATGGCCGGAAGAATCCCACGCGTTTTCATCAATGACCTGCTTGCCAGAACCGACATCGTCGATCTCATCGACGCGCGGGTGAAGCTAAAAAAGCAGGGCAAGAACTACCATGCGTGCTGTCCGTTCCATAACGAAAAAACCCCCTCTTTCACCGTAAACGGTGAAAAACAGTTCTACCATTGCTTCGGCTGTGGCGCACACGGTAATGCCGTCGATTTTTTGATGAACTACGACAAGCTCGAGTTCGTTGAAACCGTCGAAGAGCTGGCGGCGATGCATAACCTTGAAGTGCCGTATGAAGCAGGCAGTGGGCCAAGTCAGATCGAGCGCCATCAGCGGCAAACGCTGTACCAACTGATGGATGGCCTGAATTCGTTTTACCAACAGTCTCTTAAGCACTCTGCGGCTGAGCCTGCGCGTCAGTATCTGAACAAGCGCGGACTGAGTGACGATGTGATTGCGCGTTTCGCTATTGGTTACGCCCCGCCCGGCTGGGACAACGTGTTAAAGCGTTTTGGCGGCAATAGCGAAGATCGTAAATCCCTCATCGACGCAGGCATGCTGGTCACCAACGACCAGGGACGAAGCTACGACCGCTTCCGTGAACGGGTGATGTTCCCGATCCGCGACAAGCGTGGCCGGGTGATAGGTTTTGGTGGTCGCGTGCTGGGTGATGCCCTGCCGAAATACCTTAACTCCCCGGAAACCGATATTTTCCATAAGGGCCGCCAGCTTTACGGTCTTTATGAGGCACAGCAGGATAATGCGGAACCTCCGCGTCTTCTGGTCGTCGAAGGCTATATGGATGTTGTTGCGCTGGCGCAGTACGACATTAATTATGCCGTTGCGTCGCTGGGAACGTCCACCACGGCGGACCATATCCAGCTGCTGTTCCGCGTCACCAACAACGTGATTTGCTGTTACGACGGTGACCGCGCAGGACGCGACGCCGCCTGGCGAGCGCTGGAAACCGCGTTGCCGTATATGACCGACGGGCGTCAGCTACGCTTTATGTTCCTGCCCGACGGTGAAGACCCGGATACGCTGGTGCGTAAAGAGGGTAAAGCGGCGTTTGAAGCGCGGATGGAGCAGGCACAGCCGCTCTCCACGTTTCTGTTTAACAGCCTGATGCCGCAGGTTGATTTGAGTACCCCTGACGGGCGCGCGCAACTCAGCACGCTGGCGCTGCCGTTAATCAGCCAGGTGCCCGGCGAAACGCTGCGCATCTATCTGCGTCAGGAGTTAGGCAACAAGCTCGGCATTCTGGATGACAGCCAGCTTGAACGTTTAATGCCGAAACAGGCTGAAAACGGCACGGTACGCCCCGCGCCTCAGCTAAAACGCACAACCATGCGTATACTGATAGGGTTGCTGGTGCAAAACCCCGAACTTGCTCCGCAAGTGCCGTCGCTGGCGGGTTTGAACCACGAAAAATTGCCCGGGCTTGGCTTATTTTCAGAATTGGTCAACACTTGTTTGTCTCAGCCAGGTCTGACCACCGGACAACTTTTAGAGCATTATCGCGGCACAAAAGAGGCCGCTACCCTTGAAAAACTGTCGATGTGGGACGATATAGCAGATAAGGATATCGCAGAAAAAACGTTCACCGACTCGCTCAACCATATGTTTGATTCGATGCTTGAGTTGCGCCAGGAAGAGTTGATAGCTCGCGAGCGCACCCATGGCCTGAGCAGCGAAGAACGCCGGGAGCTCTGGATGATTAACCAGGAACTGGCGAAGAAATAAAAAATTTAACGGCTTAAGTGCCGAATATCGATCGGGAAGCCCCCGGCAGCCGCACTGAGAGGCAGCGGCAAAAATATAAGTACGCCCTCGCTTTAAAGGTTGGCAGCCCATCGCCGACACCAATCAAACGAATTAAGTGTGGATACCGTCTTATGGAGCAAAACCCGCAGTCACAGCTGAAACTTCTTGTCCAACGCGGTAAGGAGCAAGGCTATCTGACCTATGCCGAGGTCAATGACCATCTGCCGGAAGATATCGTCGATTCAGATCAGATCGAAGATATCATCCAAATGATCAATGACATGGGCATTCAGGTGATGGAAGAAGCACCGGATGCCGATGATCTGTTGCTGGCTGAAACCTCCAACAACACTGACGAAGATGCGGAAGAAGCTGCTGCACAGGTCCTGTCCAGCGTGGAATCTGAAATCGGGCGTACCACTGACCCGGTCCGCATGTACATGCGCGAAATGGGTACCGTTGAACTGTTGACCCGCGAAGGCGAAATTGACATCGCAAAACGCATCGAAGACGGGATCAACCAGGTTCAGTGCTCTGTTGCCGAATACCCGGAAGCGATTACCTATCTGCTGGAGCAGTACGATCGCGTTGAAGCGGAAGAAGCGCGTCTGTCCGATCTGATCACTGGCTTTGTCGACCCGAACGCTGAAGAAGATATGGCGCCAACCGCCACTCACGTCGGTTCTGAGCTGTCTCAGGAAGAGATGGATGACGACGAAGACGAAGATGAAGAAGAAGAGGACGACAGCAGCGACGATGACAACAGCATCGACCCTGAACTGGCGCGTGAGAAGTTTGCCGAGCTGCGTACCCAGTACGAAGTGACGCGTGACACCATCAAAGCGAAAGGCCGCAGCCATGCCGCCGCTCAGGAAGAGATCCTGAAGCTGTCTGAAGTGTTCAAACAGTTCCGCCTGGTGCCAAAACAGTTCGACTACCTGGTGAACAGCATGCGCGTGATGATGGATCGCGTACGTACCCAGGAACGTATCATCATGAAGCTGTGCGTTGAACAGTGCAAAATGCCGAAGAAGAACTTCATTACCCTCTTCACCGGCAATGAAACCAGCGAAACCTGGTTCAACGCCGCTATCGCGATGAACAAGCCGTGGTCTGAAAAGCTGCACGACGTGAAAGAAGACGTACAGCGCGGCCTGCAAAAACTGCATCAGATTGAAGAAGAGACCGGCCTGACCATCGAGCAGGTGAAAGACATCAACCGTCGTATGTCCATCGGTGAAGCGAAAGCCCGCCGTGCGAAGAAAGAGATGGTTGAAGCGAACTTACGTCTGGTTATCTCTATCGCCAAGAAATACACCAACCGTGGCCTGCAATTCCTGGATCTGATTCAGGAAGGCAACATCGGTCTGATGAAAGCGGTAGATAAGTTTGAATACCGTCGTGGTTACAAGTTCTCCACCTATGCTACCTGGTGGATCCGTCAGGCGATCACCCGCTCTATCGCAGACCAGGCGCGCACCATCCGTATTCCGGTGCATATGATTGAGACCATCAACAAACTCAACCGTATCTCTCGCCAGATGTTGCAGGAGATGGGCCGCGAGCCGACGCCGGAAGAGCTGGCTGAACGCATGCTGATGCCGGAAGACAAGATCCGTAAAGTGCTGAAAATCGCTAAAGAGCCAATCTCCATGGAAACGCCAATCGGTGATGATGAAGATTCGCATCTGGGTGATTTCATCGAGGATACCACCCTCGAGCTGCCGCTGGACTCTGCCACCACCGAGAGCCTGCGTGCCGCTACGCACGACGTGCTGGCTGGCCTGACCGCCCGTGAAGCCAAAGTGCTGCGTATGCGTTTCGGTATCGACATGAACACCGACCACACGCTGGAAGAAGTGGGTAAACAGTTTGACGTTACCCGCGAACGTATCCGTCAGATCGAAGCGAAGGCGCTGCGTAAGCTGCGCCATCCGAGCCGCTCTGAAGTGCTGCGTAGCTTCCTGGACGATTAATCGGTCCTGAAATGAAAAAGCTCCCAATCGGGAGCTTTTTTTTGTTTATTCCCTCTCCCTGTGGGAGAGGGTCAGGATGAGGGCATCAAGCCGCAGAGGAGCTAAAGCCCCCTCACCACCAGCGCCTCATCCAGTTCCCGATACGCCTCCACCAGCTTGTCCAGCGTCGCCCTGTTCAGCCCGCTCGGGTTCGGCAGCACCCACACCTGCGTTACGCCAATGGTAATGTTCTGCTTACCCCAGCTGGCGCCGCGCTGGCTGAACGCCTGCTCGTAGGCCTGCTTGCCGAGGATCGCCAGCGCCGCGGGCTGATAGTCTTCAATTTTCGCGATCAGCTCACGTCCGCCAGCGCGCAGCTCATGCAGATTCACTTCGCTCGCCTGCACCGTGGGTCGCTCGACCAGCATGGTGATGCCACAGCGCGTATCCAGCAGCTGCTGCTCTTCTTCCGGCTTAAGCTGTTTGTCGGTAAATCCGGCCTGGTGGATCACCTTCCAGAAGCGATTTCCCGGATGAGCAAAGTGAAAACCGGTGTGCGCCGATGACTTACCCGGATTGATACCGCAGAACACCACCCGCAGGCCAGGGGCCAGAATATCGTTGATCATCTCTACTCCTGTCTATGCATCTTAAGATAAGTATAAAGGATTGATTATGCGTTGTTTATAAAAACAGCAGGCAGGTGTGAATGGCTGGATTGCTGAGGGGAGTTACTTTATAATTCACCGCCACGGCCCCTTAGCTCAGTGGTTAGAGCAGGCGACTCATAATCGCTTGGTCGCTGGTTCAAGTCCAGCAGGGGCCACCAAATTTTAGCTTTATAATCATCCAGTTAAGCCACTCGATTGAGTGGCTTTTTTGTAAGTAATCCACCACACGTAGCCCGGCCTGCAGCTTCCCCTCACAAACCCTAAAAACTAAAGAAATCCCCCATCGCGCCGATCATCATCCGTGTGTATTATTTCCTGTAGCTTTTACAACAACTAACCTTAACTCAAATACTTAAGCGCCAGAGCGAAAGGCATCATGAGCACACCGATCAAACGGCTAGAAATCATTAAAAATGCCATTGAGCTGGAAGATGACGACATCATCCGGAGCCAGCTGAAACGTCTCAAAGAGGAAGCTTTTGACGATGATCTCCTGTCCATCGTCGCGGCGCTTGAGCAGAAAAACTACACCGCAGCCCTTCGCGCTATCACCGCCTGGCTGCAAAGCCAGCGCGCCGTTACCCCGTGGCGTGACCCACAGCTGGCGGCCAGCAAGCTGGAGCTGAAAGCCCTGGAAGAGCGTCTGCGCGATCTGATTGATCGCCGTAACGCCCGGGTACAGCAGCTAGATGAGTTCAACGATCTCTATTTCTCCCGCCTCGGGCCGTTGATGCAGCAGATCCTCGCCCTGCGTAAAACGCTGGCGGAGCTTAACCTGCGTCGTCAGCAGGCGGAGACGCGTCGTCGGGAAGAGGATTACCGCCGCTGCCAGGACTATATGGCGCAGGCCGTAGAGGTTCTGACAACGCTCACCCGGCGCTGGCGAGATCTGCCTGCGGATTCCGTTCAGGCGGCAGAGGCGCGCAAACATCTTCAGCAGCAAAGCAATCTGATTGCCAACCTGCTGGCCGAAGCAATGGAGCTGGAGACCGGTTTAACGCGTGAAGAAGAGCCGGCACGTCAGGCGCGCGATGAGGCCAACGAAGAGTACAAGAAGTATCGCGAACAGCATCATGATGCCGAAGTTCGCCTGCGTAAAGGCAAGGATCTCTCTGAAGAGGATCGGAACGAGCTGAAGCGGCTCTGGCGTCAGGCGAGCAAGCTATGCCACCCGGATCTGGTTGCCGATGATTTAAAAGAGGAAGCCAACAGGATGATGGTGCAACTCAACCAGGCCAAACAACGCGGCGACGTGAAGGCCATTCGCTCGCTGGTCGCCCGTCTGCAACAAGGATTCGAACCGATGATGGCAAGCGACAGGCTGAACGACCTGGAACGTATTCGTAAAAAGATGGCGCAGGTGCGTGAGCAAATCGACACCCTGGTGAACGAGCTGGCAGAGCTGGAGAAGGAAGAGTCCTGGCTGCTCGTCTCGTCGCTCAGCAATATGGAAGCCTACTTTGCCCAGCAGGAGAAAGCGCTGAAAGAGGTATGCGCCTCGCTCGAACATCAGGTGAGCGAAGCGCAGCTGGATCCCGCTGCCTGATTATTTGGCGTGCCAGTACGCGCTGGCACGCACCAGCTGCGGGTCAATTGCGTCGTTTTCAAACTGACGGCTCAGGCGTTTCACCACCTTCCCCTCCCCGGTCAGCCAGATAAAGTAATCCTCTTCCGGCACGGCCAGCGCGGCAAGATGGTCGGCCACCGCCTGCTCGTTGTGGCCGATAACCCAGGTGATGTTGAACCCGCTCAGGTGCGCCAGATAGTCCTCATACGCCGCATCGCCCACGGTGACAATGGCGTGGATCGCCGGGCGAACAGGCAGTTTTGCGATGCCTTCTAAACGGCGGCGCAGCGCGGGCATCCCCGACTCGTCGCACACGTACAGCTGCCAGGCGTAATCTTCCGGCACCACCAGCGAACCGCGCGGCCCGCCGATGGTCAGCTTGTCGCCCACCTTAGCCTCTACCGCCCAGTTGCTGGCAATGCCGCCATCATGAACGAAGAAATCGAGCGCCAGCTCATGTTTTTCGTCATCGTACAGCGGGGTATAGTCACGTGCCTGCGGACGCGCGCCGTCGCCCCAGTCGATGCCTTCATCGGTCACCACAGGCGGCACGAAAGTGGTGCCCGGTGCCGGGAAAAAGACTTTGGTATGGTCGTCAAAGCCGCGAGAGCTAAAGCCCTCCAGCGCCTCGCCGCCTAGCACAATGCGCTGAAATCCTGCGCTGACTCGCTCAGTGCGCAGCACGTTCAGCTCACGAAAACGCAGGTCATTGCGGACACGTTGAGGGTAACGGGTAGATGCCATGTTGATGCCCTTCTCAGGTGAATACGATATATCGGAATGAATTTTTAATGATAATGATTGCTATTAACTAAGAAATCAAGATTTTTTAGATTACATCTGAATATATCTTAGATATAGTTTAGATATATCAAATTGAGGGAAAAACATGCGACACGAACACGACGGCGGCGGACGCCGGCCACGATTTTTTGGTCATGGCGATTTGCGGCTGGTGATCCTGGATATCCTGACCCGCAACGCGAGCCATGGTTACGAGCTGATTAAAGAGATCGAAAACCTGACGCAGGGACATTACACGCCAAGCCCTGGCGTGATCTATCCGACGCTGGATTACTTGCAGGATCAGGCGCTTATCACCATTACCGAAGAAGAGAACGGCCGTAAGCGGATTGCGATTAACGCCGCCGGAGAACAGTGGCTGGAAAATAACCGGGAACAGCTGGAGCAGATCCAGACGCGTATCAAGGCGCGCTCCGTCGGTTTCCAGCTGCGCAAAAACCCGCAGATGAAGCGGGCGCTGGATAACTTCAAAGCGGTACTGGATCTGAAGGTTAATCAGGGAGAGCTCAGCGACGCGCAGTTGAAACAGATTATCGGCGTGATTGACCGCGCGGCACTGGAGATCTCCCAGCTGGATTAAGCCAGCACGCCGTCGCTCACGCGGAACACCCGGACCAGCTCTTTCAGGTGCATCGCCTGTTCGTTAAGGGATGCGGCCGCCGCAACGGACTCCTCCACCAGCGCGGAGTTCTGCTGGGTGGTGGCGTCTATCAGGCCAATCGCGCTGTTGATCTGCGAGATGCCTTCCGTCTGTTCGTGGCTGGCCTGGCGAATCTCACGCAGGATTACGTCCATCTCCTCTACGTTGCCGACCATGCCGTTGATAAGCCCGCTGGCCTTCTCCACAAGGTTCATGCCGTCCTGCGTCTGGCTTGTGGAGCTTTCAATCAGCTGGCGGATCTCACTCGCAGATGTTGCACTTTTCTGCGCGAGCTGGCGTACCTCGCCCGCCACCACCGCAAAGCCACGACCATGCTCACCCGCGCGCGCCGCTTCGACCGCCGCATTCAGCGCCAGAATATTAGTCTGGAAGGCAATGGCGTCGATCAGGTCGATAATGTCGGACATCCTGTTCGATGTTTCGTTAATCAGGCGCATCTTGCTGGTGACCTGCTTCATCATCTCGCCGTTGTTTTTGACCACGGCAGCCGCATCGGCAGACAGGTTCGTCGCTTCTCCGGTGTGGGACGCGGTGTTCTTCACCGTAGCGGTGATCTGCTCCATCGACGCGGCCGTTTGTTCAACGGAACTGGCCTGCTCCTCCGTGCGGGCAGCCAGATCCTGGTTTCCCGCGACAATCTGCGCGGCGGCGCTGGAGATGTTTTCCGATCCGGTTTGCACCTGCTGCACAATCTCCAGCAGGCGCGTTTTCATCTCCATCAGTGCGGTGAGTAGCAGTCCGGTTTCATCTTTACCGTGCGAGATAATGCTGCCGGTGAGATCGCCATCGGCAATGGCCTCCGCAAAATTCACCGCGTCGTTCAGCGGTCGGGTAATGGATCGCACAATGAACCAGCCAGTCAGGCTGGCTGCCGCGACGCTGAAAAGCGTAATCAGGACCAGCAGGAGACGATTGGTGCGGAAATCGCCTTCCACCTGCTCGCCCGCACTCTGCATTTCATGGTCCTGGATCGCAATCAGCGCCTGCACTTTCGCTTTATAGGACTGTTGCAGATTCAGGGTGTTGGTCATCATTTCGTTTATCGCGCCCGCACGGTCGTTATTCTGCACGGCCTGCAAAATGCGGTAGCGCGAGTCAAGATATTGCTGGCGTACGCCGTGGATATCGGCCAGCACCTGTTGGGATTTTTTATCCTTGAGAGCGTTGTCCAGCTCGCTCAGGATTGCGGAGATGCGGTCGCTGATCGCCTTCAGACGCTGCTCTGATTGCGCCGTGTACGTCCCCTGTTCGTCCAGCAGCATGAGCTGCTGCGTGCTTATAAATTCCTGGAAGTTGTCGATTAACTGGTTCGCTTTTACCGTCGTTGGATAGTCGCTGGTAAGGATGGTTTGCATTCCATTGTTTGCCCGATTCAGGCTCATCAGAGACAAGCTTGCGCTGACGACCATCAGGACAATAAATAATCCAAACGCCAGAAATAATTTCGTGCCGATCTTTACGTCATGTATGAACATATTTACCCCATCGATGTGATTATTTCTCAGACGATCGCTGTTATCGACAGGAAACACGCTAACTTTATGACTTTGATCGTTTTTTTATTTTTCACTATCAATGAATCTGGATTGTAACAATTAAAAACCGGGTGCTTTTTTTAGTTACTTAATATTTCATTAACAACATAACTTATTCTGAAAACAAAAAAGCCGTTTACCCCGGAGGAATAAACGGCTTTATCGAAGCATGCATTTCTTAATGCAGCACGGTAACCGCATCTTCAAGGCGTCCGGCCCGGTGCTTAACCATCGCGGAAATCTGCGCGCTCTCTTCGACCAGGTCAGCATTTTTCTGCGTAATGCTGTCCAGCTCTGCCACGGCACGGGTCAGCTCTGTCAGGCCTGTCGCCTGCTCTGAGGTGGCGTGACTGATCTGCGCGATGAGCTGCGTGACGTTTTTCACCTGCTCGACAATATCATCCATAGTACGTCCCGCGGCGTGGACCTGATCGGCGCCCGACTGCACTTTGCTGGCGCTGGCGTCGATCAGCTTGCGAATATCGTTAGCCGCGTTCGCGCTGCGGCTGGCAAGATGACGCACTTCGCCCGCCACCACCGCAAAGCCTTTACCCTGCTCACCTGCGCGTGCCGCCTCAACCGCGGCGTTCAGCGCCAGAATATTGGTCTGGAAGGCGATGTCATTGATAAGCGAGGTAATAGAGCCAATGCGCTGGGTACTGTCGGCAATGTCATCCATGGTTTTCACCACGGTCTGCATCACGGTGCCCCCCTGCGTGGCCGCGCTGCTGGCGGCCATCGATAGCTTGTCGACTTCGGCTGCGGTCTCAGAGTTACTCTGCACCGACGCCGCCATCTGGTTCATTGTTGCCACGGTCTGCTGCACGTTAGCCACGGTCTGGCGCGTGCGGTCGTTGAGATCTTCATTGCCCTGCGCCAGCCTGTCGCTACCGTCGCGCACGCTCACCACCTGGCTGGAGACGTCGTTGATCAGCCAGCGGCACATCAGCCCCAGCTGTCCGACGGCCCGCAGCGTCAGCCCCAGTTCATCGCTGCGGTTAAGATGCTGCACGCTGTTACGCTCTCCGGTAGCGACCCTGAGCGCCTGCCGTGCGACGTTTTCCACCGGGCGGACAATCTGTTGCTCAAACACCAGGGTGCCAAGCAGCATCACCACGGCTGCCGCCGCCAGCGAAGCCCAGCCCGCGGCACTGGCAACCAGCGTTGCGGCCATCACCGCGAAAAGTACCGCCATTATGCTACGCACGCGCCAGCGCAGCGGCATCGCCGGTAATTTGCCGAGCCAGCCTTTGCGCACCACCAGCCCTTTATGAATGCGTTTTTTGCAGCGTCCTTCGTTGAGCGCCTTATAAAGCGGCTCCACCGCGGCGACCTCGTCCTGCGTGGCGCGGGTACGAATGGACATATAGCCCGTCATCTGGCCGTTACGCACCATTGGTACCGCATTGGCACGTACCCAATAGTGATCGCCATTTTTACGTCGGTTTTTGACAATCCCGCTCCAGGGTTCGCCCTTTTGCAGCGTGTACCACATGTCGGCAAAAGCCGCTTTCGGCATATCCGGATGACGCACAATGTTGTGCGGTTGCCCGAGCAGCTCCTGGAGCGTAAAGCCGCTCACTTGCACAAAGGTGTCGTTAGTGTGGGTCATGTAGCTGTGGAGGTCGGTGGTCGACATAAGCGTGGTGTCATCGTCCAGCGGATATTCATTCTGGGTGACATAGTCAGGAGAGGACATAGTGAGCATCCCTTGCAGGTTATTTGAATGTTAATTTTGTGGCTTATGTTTTTTCGGCGATAAAAAATTTATCTTTAGTTGTTAAATATGATTGAGATCGCAAATCTCGGTTAAACCGCACTTTTCGTGCGTTTTTCTAATTAATTGATTTAAAATACTTTCGGCATGAAACTACCTACAAAGCATGATACCCCGGTGCACACTTAAGGCGCATTCCCTGCCCTGGAGCAGTGCAATTGACGACACCCCATCCCCGGCTCGTTATCCCTTATCCCGTGCGGCGCGCGATGGCATGATTAAATATTGTGCAACTTTGATTTCACCTGGCGTTTATCCCGATTTTTGTTAAGGCATCTGAGGTGGCGTAATCCCTGCAATACTTAACTCAGTATCATGTGATACGCGATCCCCGGGAGCATATTTTGAACAGGTTACCTTCCAGCGCCTCGGCTCTTGCCTGTACCGCGCACGCACTGAATCTCATTGAGAAGCGAACGCTTGATCATGAGGAGATGAAACAACTTAACCGTGAGGTCATTGATTACTTTAAGGAGCATGTGAATCCAGGTTTTCTGGAGTATCGCAAATCTGTTACCGCCGGCGGGGATTACGGAGCCGTAGAGTGGCAAGCGGGCAGTCTGAATACGCTTGTCGACACCCAGGGACAGGAGTTTATCGATTGCCTGGGGGGTTTTGGTATTTTCAACGTGGGGCACCGTAATCCAGTTGTGGTTTCCGCCGTACAGAATCAACTTGCGAAACAACCTCTCCATAGCCAGGAACTGCTCGATCCGCTTCGCGCCATGCTCGCGAAAACGCTGGCAGCCTTAACGCCCGGTAAGCTGAAATACAGCTTCTTCAGCAACAGCGGCACCGAATCGGTCGAAGCGGCGCTCAAGCTCGCTAAGGCGTACCAGTCACCGCGCGGGAAATTTACCTTTATCGCCACCAGCGGCGCGTTCCACGGGAAATCCCTGGGCGCTCTGTCGGCGACCGCTAAATCTACCTTCCGCAAGCCGTTTATGCCGCTGCTGCCGGGCTTCCGCCACGTGCCGTTTGGCGACATCAACGCCATGCGCACCGTGCTGAGTGAATGCCGTAAAACCGGCGACGACGTGGCGGCGGTGATCCTGGAGCCGATTCAGGGTGAAGGCGGCGTGATCCTCCCACCGCAGGGCTATCTGCCCGCCGTGCGTCAGCTGTGCGATGAGTTTGGCGCGCTGCTGATCTTCGACGAAGTGCAGACCGGGATGGGGCGCACCGGCAGGATGTTCGCCTGCGAACACGAGAACGTTCAGCCGGACATTCTGTGCCTGGCGAAAGCGCTCGGTGGCGGCGTGATGCCGATTGGCGCAACGGTCGCCACTGAGGAGGTCTTCTCGGTGCTGTTCGATAACCCGTTCTTACATACCACCACCTTTGGCGGTAACCCGCTGGCCTGTGCGGCGGCGCTGGCCACCATCAACGTGCTGCTGGAGCAAAACCTGCCCGCGCAAGCGGAGCAGAAAGGCGACATGCTGCTGGACGGCTTCCGTCAGCTGGGCCGGGAATATCCGGATCTGGTACAGGATGCGCGCGGGAAAGGGATGCTGATGGCGATTGAGTTCGTTGATAACGAAACCGGTTTTAGCTTCGCAAGCGAGATGTTCCGCCAGCGGGTACTGGTGGCGGGAACGCTTAACAACTCGAAAACCATCCGCATTGAGCCACCGTTGACGCTTACCATTGAGCAGTGTGAGCAGGTGCTGAAGGCGGCGCGTAAGGCGCTGGCGGCATTACATATTGCCGTAACATCCGCCTGAGCATTTATTTTTCCTGCCCTTTTAGCAGTATCAGGGCGATATGCAAAGAAATCCCTGGGATACGCCAGGGATTTCTTTATGCAGTCAGACTGAGGAATAATGTGCATAAGTGCAAACACGGTTCATCATATAAATTTAAAATATTTCTTTATGTAATATCAGATTGTAAAAGCAGCCGGATAATAACACCACCGCATTCCCAACGCATGTCCGAATAATGACAGCCGTAACGTCTTGCATTATTTACAAAACCACGATGACATTCATCGCAGACATTAATAAAACCGACCAGCGAATAGAAATGCGGTTCTGACGGCGTGCAATATCATTCAAACAAATAAATTATGAGTTAATTTTATATTTAGTAAAACTAATAAAACATCAACCCATTATCACATTGATATAATATTATTTAATCCGTAGAATCCCCTCATTCATCAGCGCAGTGGCGGATGATATAAAACCAGTAACAACGCCCTGGGTAAAAATAATATATTAATCTAAAAACATATCCTATACCACTGCCTCGAAAAAAGATTCACATGACATTGTGAATATATTATTTCAATTGACAGCATGATGTTTATCTAAAAAGGATTTGTATGAAAAAGCAAGTTATAGCAATGGCTGTTGCCGGCGCGCTGGCTGGTGGCATGGCAATTAATGCGCAGGCCGATACCGTTACCGTTTCCGGCGGGACCGTCAACTTTGTCGGCCAGGTGGTAAACGCCGCCTGTTCCGTCGCGGCTGACTCCGTAGACCAGACCGTTACCCTGAGCCAGGTGCGTACCGTCAAGCTGACAACGGTCGGCATGCAGGCCAACCAGAAAGAAGATTTTAAAATCGTTCTGGAAGATTGCGACGCCACCGTTAGCCAGAATGCCGCCGTGATCTTTAACGGCCAGCAGGACCCTGCTGTAGAAGGCAGCCTGGCGAACACCGCTGGCGCAGGCTCGGCCAAAAACGTTGCGCTGCAACTGTTCGGGCCGGACGGCCAGGCGCTGAACATTGGCGATACCTCCTCCAACGTTAAGCTGATCAACGGCGAAAACATCATCCCGCTGAGCGTGGATTACGTGGCCACAGGCGCGGCCGAGCCGGGCAACGTCTCCTCCGTCGCAACGTTCCAGATGGTTTATTCCTGATTCGTTAGCCGATCTCGCTTCTTCGCCTGCGGGCAGAGAAGCGTTGTCCGGCAAGCGTTAGAGAGTTCGCAATGCAGCAATCCATAAATCGGGCGCTGCTGATAGCCGGCACTGCGCTTTTTGCCGTATTGCCAGCCGCGGCAAAGGACGATGGAAGCGTGACCTTTCAGGGTCAGGTCGTCAATGCGGCCTGTTCCGTCAGCATGGATTCCCAGGATCAAATCGTGCATATGGGACAGGTACGCAATAGCCAGTTCATCGCCGCCGGTGACTGGGCCAAACCGGTACCCTTCTTCATCACGCTGGAAGCATGCGACACCAGCGTAAGCCAGCGCGCCGGGGTGCTGTTTAGCGGCGAGTCTGACGGCAACGATCCCCAGGTTTTTCGCGCGGGCTATGGGCCTGGCGCCGCCACCGGGATTGGTATCGGTCTATTCGATGCGATGGGGAACCTGGTAAAGCCAGACACCGCGCCCCCCTGGTACAGACCTTTGCAGGACGGTGAAAACCGGCTGAGCTATATCGCCAGGTATCGCGCCACCGAAGATAGCGTCAACGCTGGTACCGCGAACGCGCAGGTCTGGTTCATCGTTTTTTACCAATAACTGACTCACAGGCAAGAAGCCTGACACATGAGAAACTGAGGGAACAATGCGTATCATTACATCACGCTGTAAACTGACTCGTCTGATAGCTGGCGCGCTAACGGCTCTGTTCGCGATGGGGGTGGCCGGTTCTGCCAGCGCAGGCGGTATCGCGCTCGGGGGAACCCGGGTGATTTATCCCCAGGGTGATAAGCAGGCTTCATTAGCCATTATTAACTCTTCAACGAATACCACTTTTTTAATTCAGAGCTGGGTGTCCAATGCCGAAGGGGCAAAATCAGCGGATTTTGTCATTACGCCGCCGCTGTTTGTTATCCATCCTAAAAAAGAGAATACCCTGCGTATTATGTACGTGGGCCCCGATCTGCCTGTCGATCGTGAAAGCGTTTTTTATCTGAACAGCAAAGCCATTCCTTCCGTCGAGAAAAATAAGCTTTCCGGTAATACGCTACAAATTGCCACCCAGAGCGTTATTAAACTTTTTATCCGGCCGAAAAAATTGCCGTCGCTCTCTATTGATGCGCCCAAAACATTAACCTGCTCAGTCACCAATGGAAAAGTCACTATTACCAATCCATCGCCTTATTACGTTTCGTTGGTTCAGTTTTTCGTCGGCAACACGCAACTGGCAAATAACATGGTAGCGCCCAAAAATAACCTGGTGGTGGAGATCCCCGGTGGCGGCACTGGCAGCGTGAGGTTTCAGACCGTTAATGACTTTGGTGCCAACACGCCCGTTCAGTCATGCGCGAAATAAGTCGTATACGGCGTTACGTATGACGTTTTGTCATTAAAAGCCTCGCAGGTAAGGGAAGACATGAAGCGTGTTCAGCCACGAAGATTTAACGCGCTCGTCAGAGCGTCGCTAACGCCGCTGGCGTTGACGATTGCGGGACTCCTTTCGTCCATCACCGTGCGCGCGGAGTATTTTTTTAACCCGGCATTTTTGTCGAGCGATCCTTCCGCCGTGGCGGATCTCTCCCGTTTTTCAACAAATGGCCAGGCGCCGGGCGTCTATCGCGTGGATCTCTGGCTGAATGGAACATTTGTCACCACCCGCGATATCAACTTTATCGCCAGAACCGTAACGGACGGAGCCGTACAGGGCGACGACACGGGGCTAATGGCCTGCCTGACGCCCAAAGCGTATGAAAACCTGGGCGTCAACGTTCAGGCATTCCCGGCGCTGGCCGCCGCGAAAGCCGACAGCTGCGTGGACATTGCCGCCATTATTCCGGCCGCTGCCACTCTCTTTAATTTCGAACAGCAGCGTCTGGAAATCAGCATTCCGCAGGCCGCATTACGCAACAACGCGCGCGGCTATATCCCGCCAGAGCAGTGGGATGAAGGTATTAACGCTCTGCTGCTGAACTATAACTTTAGCGGCTCATACAGCCGCGATCGCAGCGAAAACGGCACACCCCACAAAAGCTATTTCCTCGGCCTGAACAGCGGGGTGAATCTTGGTGCGTGGCGTCTGCGGGACTACTCGACGTGGAACTACTATAACAGCGACGAGAACCGCCATAGCGAATGGGAACATATCAACACCTATCTTGAGCGGACGGTGATTCCGCTAAAGGGCAGACTGACGGTGGGCGATAGCTATACCTCGTCGGAAATCTTTGACAGCCTTCCCTTTCGCGGCGCGCAGATCGCCTCGGACGACAACATGCTGCCAGACAGCATGAAAGGCTTTGCGCCCACCATTCGCGGAATTGCCAAAAGCAACGCGCAGGTCACCATCAAGCAGAACGGCTATAGTCTTTACCAGAGCTACGTTCCGCCCGGCGCCTTCGCCATTAACGATCTCTTCCCAACCTCCTCCAGCGGCGACCTCACAGTGGAAGTGAAGGAGACGGACGGCAGTATCTCCCGCTATTCCGTTCCTTACTCCGCCGTACCGCTCCTCCAGCGCGAAGGGCGGGTGAAGTATGCCCTGACGGCGGCACAGTACCGCAGCAATAACGGTCAGCAGGACGAGGTGAATTTTGCCCAGGGCACGCTGATTTGGGGGCTACCGCAGGGCGTAACCGTCTATGGCGGCTCACAGCTTTCCGGCGATTATTACGCGCTGGCTCTTGGCGCTGGCCTCAATATGGGCAACTTTGGCGCCGTCTCTTTCGACGTTACCCACGCGCGCAGTACGCTGGCCGACGACACCAGCCATACGGGGCAGTCTCTTCGTTTCCTGTATGCCAAATCCCTCAACAAGATGGGTACGAACTTCCAGCTGCTGGGCTACCGCTACTCCACGTCCGGGTTCTATAACCTGGATGAGACAACCTACACACATATGCAGGGCTATACGGGCGATGCGGAGCAGGATGACGCGAATGAGGCCACTAACTGGCTGGACTACTACAACCTCAACTGGACTAAACGCGGCAAGCTTCAATTCAATATTTCGCAGCAGCTAGGCGGGCTCGGCTCGCTGTTCGTGACCGGAAGCCAGCAGAGCTACTGGCACACGGACGACAAAAACACGCTCGTCCAGGTGGGATACAGCGGTACCTGGGCCGGGATCTCATACAGCCTGACCTACAACTACAACAAATCGCCGGGCATGTCGGATAGCGATGAGATTTATGCGATTAACCTTTCCTTCCCGCTTAGCCAGTGGCTTTCACCTGCCAATGACGTCAGCCAGAAGCGGAACTACGCCTATGCCACCTACGGCATGAGCGCCAATAAACATGGAGAAACATCTCAGAACGCGGGGATTAACGGCACGCTGCTGGCGGAGAACAACCTTAACTACAGCGTGCAGGAAGGTTATGCCAGCCAGGGGGCTGGCTCGCAAGGTTCCGCCAGTCTGGAATACGATGCCGCCTACGGCAACGCCAGCCTGGGCTACAACTACAGCGATAACGGCGATTATCGGGAAGTAACCTACGGCCTGAGCGGAGGCGTGGTAGCCCACCGCAACGGCATCACCTTAAGCCAGCCACTGGGTGATACCAACGTGCTGATTGCCGTACCGGGCGCAGCGGACGTCAGCGTCGAGAATGAACCCGGTATCCATACCGACGGACGCGGCTATGCGGTGGTGCCTTACGCCTCGGCCTACCATCTGAACAGGATGGCGCTGGACATTAACTCCCTCTCAGACGCCATGGATATCGATGATGCCGTCACCAGCGTGGTGCCGACCCACGGCGCCATCGTGCGCGCCACGTTTAACGCCCGTCTGGGCGCACGCGCGCTGGTAACGCTGCGCTACCACGGCAAGCCGGTGCCGTTTGGCGCCATGGTTTCCCGCGACGATAACGGCAGCGACACCATCGTAGGCGAAGAAGGCGAAACCTACCTCTCCGGCCTGAGCCAAAAGGGAGTGTTGAAGGCGCAATGGGGAGAAGGGGCGGATAAGCGCTGTACGGCCAACTACCACTTACCTGAAAGCAAACAGCCGCTGCTGCGGATCACCATGGAGTGTTCATAAATGAAATTAAGGATGATGCTTCTCTCTGCCGCTGGGCTACTTTTTTCGCTGAGCAGCCTGGCCGCAACGTGCAAAAACGCTAACGGCGGAATTTCCATGGTGAATTACGATCTGACCACCACGCTCACCACGGATCAAAACATCAAGGGCAACGGTACAGAGCTGAACCGAACCCAGGATATCCACGTCAACGCCACCTGTCCCCCAGGCAACTGGGAGAAGCGCACCTATCGTACCTATATCTCACCTTTCCCCGTGGTCAAAACGGAAGGCGAGTGGAAATATTTACAGCTTGATCCGGATTATATTATCGGTGCGATGAAAATCCATGATGCCACCATCGGCGATTTTTATCCGCCGGTGGAGTATGTCCACATGGGGGGGGCACGAAGAGGTGGATACGGGCGGCGTCTTCCCGGTGAACGACAGCAATCTGACCTTCAAAATACAGATTGTCAGGCCGTTCATCGGCTCGGTCGTGATCCCGCCGAAACTGATGTTTAACGTCTATGTCACCACGACGGAAAATGACCGGCCCACCGTAATCGTTTATCAGATCACCTACAGCGGCGTAATAACCGTCCCGCAAAACTGCGTGATTAACGCCGGGCAATCCGTCACCGTCGATTTTGGGGCACTCTACCACGGCGATTTCACCCAGGCCGGACAGCGACCCGACAGCGTAGCGCCAAAAACCTTTACCGTGCCGATCGAATGCAACGCTGATGTCAACTCACCGGCGCAGCTCACCCTGCGGGTACAGGGGACGGCAGACGCTCGTTTCGCCAACGCGCTGGCGACGGATAACCCGGACGTGGCCGTCGTCGTGACCAGCCCGCAGGGCGAGATCCTGCGGCCAAACGTGTTCTCAAGCAGCGTCCCCTTTACCACGGATATGTCAGGACGCGCGGACGTGACGCTGCAAGCCTACCCCATCAGCACCACCGGGCAGTCGCCAGAGCTGGGCGTCTTCAGGGCGCTGGCGCTGTTACGCATTGATTTCGCCTGAGGAAGCGTAATGACCATTTCATGGAAAAACACCGTATGGCTGAGCGTGGCCCTGTTAAACCCGCCGCTGGTGAAGGCTGACGACACAAGCTTTAACGTGCAGTTTATCGGCACCATCGTTGGGGAATCCTGTAACGTCGATACTAACAGCGCAGAGCAAACGATCGACCTGGGTGAATTTACGACAGAGGAATTTCCGCGCGTGGGCGCCACGACACCGGAAAAGCAGTTTGCCATCACGCTCAAAAACTGCACCCGCGCAATCGGCGGCACGACCGTCTGGTTTACCGGCGACGCGGACGCCAACGATCCCAAGCTGCTTGCCTTATCAGATACGGGAAAAGGGACGCAGCACATGATGGCGACCGGACTGGCAGTCGAGCTGCTCGACAGCGCGCGGGCGTCTGTCCCGATCAATAATACCGAGTCGCCGCTATATCCCCTGCTGCCGGGCGATAACACGCTGACCTTCTTCCTGCGCTATAAATCTACGCTGCCGACGGTCACCACCGGCAACGCCACCGCCGTGATGTATTTCGATCTGCTTTACCAGTAAGGAGACAGAATGACGATCCTGAACAGGTTATTTATCTGTTGCGCGCTGCTGTTGTCAGGCAAGACGCTCGCCCATGACGGCACGGTCTATATTACCGGCGTGGTGAAAGGCAAAACCTGTATTGTCTCCCCCGGCTCGGAACAGCTGGTAGTGGAGATGCATGATGTGGCGGCCCGCCAGCTGGCCGGGCAAAAAAACGAAACGCCCTATGAGCCGTTCACTATTAACCTTGAAGCCTGCGGCGCCGGGTTATCCGCCGTCAGCACCCATTTTGAAGGCACGCCGGACGGTAACAATAGCGATCTGCTGGCCCTGACCGGCGGGCCGGACTATGCAACCGGCGTGGCTATCGGCCTCTATAATCCTGATAAATCGCTGATCGCCATGGGGGATGAAAGCCTGCCGTTCGCGCTAAGCAATGACCAGACCACCCTGGCGCTGCATTTTTACGCCCGCTACCTCGCCGTGACGAACGCCGTTACGCCGGGGGTGGCTAACGCTGCCGCCACCTTTGTGCTGACCTATGCGTGAGGCCAGCCTGCTGAAAAAAGCGGGGATAGCCCTGCTGACCGCCGCGTCTTTCTGGCTCTTGCCTGCTCAGGCCGGGGTGGTGATTGGCGGCACGCGGTTTGTTTATCCTCAGGATCAGCGCGCTATCAGCGTCACCGTGCGCAATAAGTCCTCACTGCCGTATCTGATTGGCACAAAAATTTATCGCGGCGGCCGATGGCCGGGGGCGCAGCAGCCCCCCGAAGCGGCCACCGCGTGGTTTACCGCGACGCCGCCACTTTTTGCACTCCAGCCCGGACGTGAGAATAAGATCCGTCTGTTTCGCGCCGATGCGCCGCTTCCTGCCGATCGCGAAACGCTTTTCACGCTAAGCATTGCCTCCATTCCGGCCAGCCAGCGTCACAGCGATAACGTTCAGATGGCGGTACGTTCCAGCATGAAGTTTATCTATCGCCCGGAGGGGATTCAGGGCGAACCGGCGCTGGCCTATCGTCAGCTACGCTGGCAGCTGACCGCCGACGGGCTGACGGTTGAAAACCCGTCGCCTTATTACGTTACGCTGTATCAGCTTTCCGTTAACGGAACGCGGGTGGATAACGCCGGCGTTGTCGCCCCTCTGAGCCAGCGACGAACGGACTGGTGTAAAGGGACTGTCAGGTGCCAGCTCACCTGGCAGTCGCTGAGCGACGAGGGGCGGATATTGCCCTCGATCGCCCGCACGGTGAAATAATTGCTCGCGGGGGTATCCTGGCAGCGGACCGACACTAGCGGTGAAACTCCGCTACCGTCATGGTAAAGCGCAGCACTTTTTCTCCCTCATTGGCATAGCCGTGCGCCGCTTCCGTTTTCGCTACCGCCGACGCGCCAGCATTAACCTGTACCACCGTCTCGTCCACCGTCAGGGTTAATATGCCTTCGTTCACGTGCAGCAGCTCAAACGTTCCCGCCGGATGTCCCGGAGAGGTGAAAGTCTCTCCAGGATGCATCTCCCACTGCCACAGCTCAATCATGTCCGGTCCTGCGGTGCCTGCCAGCAATCTGGCATAACCGCCCTGTGCGCCCTGCCACAGAACCGGGATCGCCTCTTCCTGAATAATGTGTACCTGCGGCTCGCTGGAGACGTTAACGATATCTGCCACCGAGACGCCAAGCGCGGCGGCCAGTTTGCACAGAATGGCAATGCTGGGGTTGGCAGCCCCTTTTTCGATCTCCACCAGCATGCCTTTGCTGACGCTGGCGCGGCGGGAAAGCTCGTCCAGCGACAGCTTTTTCTCTTTCCGCCAGCTGCGGATACGGTTCGCCACGGCCAGGCTTACCTGGGCGACATCGGCGCCCGCATCGGTCATTATATTGACTTTATCAGTCATTGGTCACTACCATGGTATAAAACAGTCAATACAGGATTATTTATGTCTCTTCTAACACCGTCAATAGATTCGCGACTTGTCGGGATCGCGCCCGGCTTTCGGGCGCTGAGCATTCTGGTTGAAGCTGCCCCGATTACCCAACCGGAGGTTGCGCCCGCTGCGCTGGCGCAGGCCTGCCAGCAGATGCTCAATGATGATGTGCCCTGGGCAGAAAATCATCTCGCCGCCTGGGATGAGGTGTTTAAAGCCTTTGGTGCAAAACCCAAACGTACGCCCTGCTCGGCCTCGGCCCTGCGCAAGCGCGTGATGAGAGACGGTTCGCTGCCGCCGCTCGACCCGGTGGTGGATATCTATAATGCCATCAGTATCCGCTACGCTATTCCGGTAGGGGGAGAAAATCTGGCGGCTTACTCGGGAGCGCCGCGCCTGACGCTGGCCGACGGCAGCGAGCCGTTTGATACCTTTAAAGAAGGTGAGCCGGTTGTAGAAAATCCGGAGCCAGGCGAAGTTATCTGGCGTGACGATCTCGGCGTCACCTGCCGCCGCTGGAACTGGCGACAGGGGGTACGCACGCGTCTGGACAGCCAGGCGCAATCCATGTGGTTTATTCTCGAAAGCCTGCCGTCGATGCCGCTGGCGGCATTACAGGAAGCTGGCGATGAGCTGGTGAGCAATCTGCAAAAGCTGATGCCGGGCGCGACGGCGCGTATTCAGTTGCTGGAGCTGGCGTGAACAACGCCGGGTGGCGCTTCGCTTACCCGGCCTACAAAATCAACACCCCCCGTACCCGTAGGCCCGGTAAGCGTTAGCGCCACCGGGCAAACACCGCACCATCTCGCCCCCGTAGGCCCGGTAAGCGCAGCGCCACCGGGCAAATACCGCACCATCTCGCCCCCGTAGGCCCGGTAAGCGCAGCGCCACCGGGCAAAGCCGCTACTCCGGCAACAACCCCACAAAACAGCGTTTTTTGCGCGGCTCTGACATCAGCTCTTCAAGCTTATCCACGCACGCCAGATAGTGTGGCGTTTGCTTATGCGCCAGCACCGCCGCTTCGTCTTTATAGGCCTCGTAGATAAAGAAGCGGGTTTTCACCCGCGGGTCCTGCAAGACATCAAAGCGCAGGTTTCCCGGCTCCTTGATGGCCCCCTCGTGGTTGGCGCGAAATACCTCCAGAAACTCGTCCACCCGCTCGGGTTTAATATTAATCTCCACCAGCGTCACGTTCATTTTGCTTCTCCCTGTTTCTCTTCCTGCCAGAACTGGAACGCCTCCCGGGCGCTCATGTTCTCGTGAACGACTTTCTTCACCGCCTTCAGCATGGCGAGTGGCGCGCTGGACTGGAAGATGTTGCGCCCCATGTCCACGCCGGATGCGCCCTGGTCAATCGCCCGCCAGCACATCTCCAGCGCCTCGTGCTCCGGCAGCTTTTTGCCCCCGGCGATAACAATCGGCACCGGGCAGCTGGCGGTCACTTTTTCAAAGCCCTCGTCCACGTAGTAGGTTTTGACGAACTGCGCTCCCATTTCGGCGGCGATGCGGCTGGCAAGCGAGAAATAGCGCGCGTCACGCGCCATCTCTTTCCCCACGCCCGTCACCGCCAGCGTCGGCATGCCGTAGCGCGCCCCCGCATCCACCAGCTTGATGATGTTGTTGATCGACTGATGCTCAAACGGGCTTCCGATATACACCTGCGCCGCCACCGCGCAGACGTTCAGGCGCAGCGCGTCCTCCATCGCCACCGCCACGCACTCGTTGGACAGCTCGCCCAGAATCGAGTTACCGCCGGAGGCGCGCAGCACCACCGGTTTGTTGGTCGCGGCTGGCACCTGGCTCCTGAGGATGCCGCGGGTGCACATCAGCACGTCGGTTTCACCAAACAGCGGCGCGATGGAGAGATCGATACGCTCAAGGCCAGTGGTCGGCCCCTGAAAGTAGCCGTGGTCAAAGGCCAGCATCACCGTGCGGTTGCTCTGCGGGTTGAAGATGCGCGCAAGCCTCGACTGCATGCCCCAGTCCAGCGAGCCGCAGCCCTTCAGGGTGTAAGGCACGTTCTGCTGCGGCGTGCCGATGCCAAAATCCTTGCCGTCTTTGATGTCGTCTAAATCAGCCATTTTCTCCCCCGTCAGAAATCGTATTTGCTGATGTTCTCTTTGGTGAACACCACCCGCTCCGGCAGCAGCACGATGCCGTTGCCCTTCGCCTCATACTGGTAGCCCTGCACGCTGTTCGGCTCGACCTTCAGCGTCCCGATATCTTTCACGTCGACGCTGTCGCCAGGGTTAAGATCGCCTTTTTTCAGTAAACGATCGGCGACATTGACCGCAATTTTGCCCTGTTGCACCACATCCCACAGGCCGAAGGCTTTCACCGTGCCGCGCTCAACGTACGGGCGCATCACGTTCGGCGTGCTGAAGCCGACAATCGCCACCCCTTCCCGTTTCAGGTTTTCCGCCGCCTGTGCCGCGGCTGGCAGGGCGTTGGCGTCCGGGGCGATGATCGCATCCAGATCCGGATAGGCTTTTAAGATCCCTTCGGCGGTTTGCAGAGATTTGGTGGCGTCGTTATAGCCAAACTGAGTTGTCACAATCTGCCACTGAGGATGATCTTTCTCGATTTTGGCCTTCGCCTCTTTCACCCACTGGTTCTGGTCGGTAACGGTCGGGCTGGAGTAGAAGAACGCCACTTTCGCGTTCGGTTTGGTGACCTGCTTGCCCGCCATGTCCACCAGCAGACCGCCGAGCTGTTCCGGCGTGCCCTGGTTGATATAGATGCTGCGGCACTCCGGTTTGGTGTCGGAGTCCCAGGTCAGGACCTTCACGCCGCGCTGCATCGCGCGCTTCAGCGCCGGGCAGAGACCGTCCGGCGACACGGCAGAGACGATGATGGCGTTATAGCCCTGGTTGACGAAATTATTGATGAGCTGCACCTGGCCGGAGACGCTCGGCTCGGTCGGGCCGTCGTAGGTCACGTCCACGCCAAGATCTTTCCCCGCCTCTTTCGCGCCGTTGCCGCCGCTGGTGAAGAATCCCACGCCTACCAGTTTCGGGATAAAGGCAATGCGGTCCGCCGCCTGCGCCGAAGCGAAGCTGAGGGCCATTGCCAGGACGAATAGTTTTGTTTTCATCTTACGCTCCGGATAGTTTTCTGAAGAGAGAACGCACCCATTCGCGGTGCAGACTCAGCGAACGTCCCATCACCACCACAACCAGCAGCGCCCCTGACAGCGCGCTCGACACCTGGTTGGGGATGCCGACCATCTGTAAACCCTGTTGCAGGTACCCCACCAGCAGCGCCGCCAGCGCCGTACCGACAACCGAACCTGACCCGCCGTAGATATTTGCCCCGCCGAGTACGGCGGCGGTGAGTGCAGGCATCAGTAAATCGCGCCCCAGATCCGAGCGCGCGGAACCGAAATAGGAAACCATCACCAGCGCGGCAACCGCCGAGGCTACCCCCACCAGGCCGTACAGCGCGTACGGCATGCCGTTCACCGACAGCGCCGCATAGCGCGCCGCGCGCGGATTCTGGCCGATTAAAAACAGATGCCGACCAAAGCGCCCGCGGTGGGTAATCAGCCAGAAGAAAGCGGTAATCACCGCGAACAGCACCAGCGGGATCGGCAGGCCCACCACCGTGAGGTTAGCGAAGGTGGTAAAGCTGTCCGGGAAGCCGCCGATCCCCTCGTAGCCCGTCGCCCCCGCCATGCCGGAGAGCAGCAGCGCCCCGCCGCCGTAGAGGTAGAGCGTGCCGAGGGTAATGACCAACGGGCTGATGCCGGTGTAGTGGATCAGCGCCGCATTCACCAGCCCGCACAGCAGGCCGAGCAGCAGCGTCAGAGGGATGGCAACCGCCATCGGCCACCCTGCCTGCATCATCACCCCCAGCGCGATGGCGCACAGGCCGATGGTTGAGCCGAGGGAAATATCGATCCCGCCGCTGATAATCACAAGCGTAAGCGGCAGCGCCACGATGCCAATGCAGATAAAGTCGCTGGTGCTGAACATCAGCATGTTGATATCAAGTATGCGCGGGTTGATGGCGCCGAAGAGCAGGATCTCCAGCACCAGTAAAATCAGCAGCGCGCTTTCCCAGTTAAGCCTCATTTACGCCACCTCTTTTTTGCGTTTGGGAAACGGGGTAACGTGCTTTCCCCCTTTGTTACCCGGCTGGAAACGGCTGTATTTCAGCGCCCGCTGATGCCGTGAGAGCGCCTGACGCAGCCGCCCGTCGAGCACCAGCACACCCAGCAGCACCAGCCCGGCGATAAAGTCGTTCCACCACGCCGGGAGCCTGAACAGCACCAGCACGGTATCGATTTGGGTGAGGAAGAACGCGCCGAGTAAGGCGCCGACCAGCGTGCCGGTGCCGCCCAGCAGCGAGATGCCACCGAGCACGCAGGCGGCGATGGCTTTCATCTCCAGCCCGCTGCCGGTCTGGTTGGGCACGAAGCCAATCTGTGAGGCAAACACAATCCCGGCGCAGGCCGCCAGCATGCCGTTGAGGGTAAAGGCGATCATGCGGGTGCGGTTCACCGCCACGCCCAGCTGGCGCGCGGCGGCGAGGTTATCCCCCACGGCGTAAAAATCACGTCCAAAGGCGGTGCGCGACAGCGTCCACGCGCCGATGGCCGCGATAATCAACACCAGCATGCCGAGCGGCGAAATGCCGACGGCGGCGGGCTCAGAGAGAGATTTCAGCCCCGGCGGCAGCCCTTCTATCCACTTCCCGCCGGTCCACAGCAGCATCGCCCCACGATACAGCCCCAGCGTGCCGAGGGTGGCGACAATCGCCGGAATGCGCAGGCCCACCACCAGAAAACCGTTGAACGCCCCCGCCAGCGCGCCAATCGACAGCGCGAAGAGAATGGAAACGGGCAGGCTATAGCCGCTGTTCAGCGCCACGCCGACGGCAATAGCGGAAAGCCCGACGGTGGAGCCGACGGAGACGTCAATATTGCGGGTCAGCATCACCAGCGCCGCGCCGATGGCCAGCAGGATCAGGATCTGCGAGCTGGCGAATATCATCCCCAGCGTCTGTAAGCTCAGGTAGGACGGGTTCAGCGCCACCAGCACGGCGAACAGCGCCAGAATGGCGAGAAACGCGCTCAGCTCGCGGTTTTTCAGTAAGATCTTCATGATTGCCCTCCAAACGCCAGCGCCATCATCCGGTCGAGGCTGACGGCCTGGCGCGGCAGCTCGCCGCTGAGTACGCCCTGGTGCATCACCAGCACCCGATCCGCGAGGCCGGGAAACTCATCGAGATCGCTTGAGATCATCAGCACCGCCACGTTCTGCGCCGCCACGCTTTTCAGCAGCTGATAAATATCGGCGCGCGCCGATACGTCCACGCCGCGCGTCGGTTCATCGACGATCAGCAGCAGCGGATTGGCCTCCAGACAGCGCGCCAGCAGCACCTTCTGCTGATTACCACCGGAGAGCGTGCGCACGGTTTGATCCGCATGGTTGAGCTTGATCCCCAGCGCCCGGTGATAGCGTTCCACTACCGCAGACTCCCGCTTTCGCTGCTGCCAGAGCGACGGCTCGTTCAGCGCCACGGTGTTCCAGCGGATCGGCGCGTCGAGAAACAGGCCGGACACCTGCCTGTCTTCCGGCAGATAGACCAGCCCTTTTTGCAGGCGTGAACTGACCGGATCGGCGGTGATCTCCTGGCTCTCCAGCCACACCCGCCCGCCGCGAACCGGACGCAGGCCGTAGAGCGTTTCGGCAAACTCGGTGCGCCCGGACCCCACCAGCCCGGCCAGACCGACAATCTCCCCGGCGTAAATCTCAAGGCTGAGATCGATAAAGCCCTCCCCGGTGAGCGCTTCCACGCGCAGCACGGGAAAATCCTGCGCCTGGGTGCGGCGGTTGCCCGGCAGCGCCAGCCACAGCTTTTGCGTATCGCTCAGGGATGCTTCCCGGCTTACCGGCGTCATGGCGGCGATCAGGGCGTTATCGTCAAAATGCGCAGTTTCGCCGCTGAGCACCACCGCGCCGTCGCGCATCACTGAGACGTGACTCGCCAGCTGTCGAATCTCCGGCAGCTTATGCGAGATAAAAACAATCCCGACGCCAAGATCCTGCAAGGCGCGGATCTGGCGAAACAGCCGTTCGGTTTCACCGGGCGTCAGCGAGGCCGTGGGTTCATCAAGGATCAGAATTCTGGCGTTGCGCATCAGCCCGCGCAGGATCTCCACCATCTGCTGGTCCGCCACCTCGAGGGTGCTGGCGGTGGCGTCGAGATTAAGCTGGCATTGTAGCTGCCGGAGTTTTTCCGCCAGACGTTTTTCCCGATCGCGCTCTCGCGGCAGACGAAACAGGATGTTTTCCCGCACCGTCAGGTTGGGAAACAGCAGCGGCTCCTGCGGCACCAGATAAATGCCTAACCTGTGCGCCTGCGCCGGGGTAAGCCGTGCAAAAGACTCACCCGCCACCGAAAGTTCACCGCTATCCGGGGTTTCTACCCCGGCGATGATCTTCATCAGCGTCGATTTTCCCGCGCCGTTACCGCCCATCAGCGCATGCACCTGCCCCGCAAGCAGCGTGAAATCAATGCCTTTTAAGACCGGTACGCCTGAAAACTGCTTGCTGATATCACGCGCGTCGAGAAGTGGTGTCATCATCGCTCCGCTATTGAACAAATGATTTTTAGATTTAATAATGTTCAAAAGCGTAGTCGGTGAACTATATTTACAACCGTGCAGGGATCACAGTTTTATCGATTGAGATTCAGATAAAGCGGAAACGATCGAAAAGATCCGTTTTGTCGCGTGGCTCACATTTTCACGTCTTACCATCACGAACATATGATCTAAATTTTTATAAGAGTTCAATTATGAGCGATAAACGCACTGCGGAAGAAGGACGGTTTGCCGGGCTGGCCCTGGCGGAAGAGGAGCTGGTGGCGCGCGTGGCCTGGTGCTACTACCACGACGGGCTGACCCAGAACGACATCGGCGAACGGCTCGGGCTGCCGCGTCTGAAGATCTCCCGCCTGCTGGAGAAAGGCCGTCAGTCCGGGGTGATCCGCGTGCAGATCAACTCCCGCTACGAGGGCTGCCTGGCGCTGGAAACCGAGCTGCAACAACGATTTGGCCTGAAGCTGGTGCGCGTGATGCCCGCCCTGAATACGCCGCCGATGAACGTGCGGCTGGGCATTGGCGCGGCACAGTCGCTGATGGGCGTACTGCAACCCGGCCAGCTGTTAGCGGTGGGCTTCGGTGAAACCACCATGAGCAGTCTGCAACACTTAAGCGGCTTTATCAGCTCGCAGCAGATCCGCCTGGTGACGCTCTCCGGCGGCGTCGGGCCGTATATGACCGGTATCGGCCAGCTGGATGCAGCCTGTAGCGTCAGCATGATCCCCGCCCCGCTTCGCGTGTCATCCGCTGAAGTCGCCGGGATCTTAAAGCGCGAAACCAGCGTGCGGGACGTGATCCTCGCCGCCACCGCGGCTGACGTGGCGGTGGTCGGGATTGGCTCGGTAAACCAGCGCCGCGATGCAACGATACTGCGCTCCGGCTATATCAGCGAAGGTGAACAGCTGATGTACGCCCGTAAAGGCGCGGTGGGCGATATCCTTGGCTATTTCCTTAATGCCGAAGGGGAATGCGTTGAGGAGCTGGAGATCCACAAAGAATTACTGGGCGTCACGCTCGATGAACTGGCGCAGCTGCCCACCATCGTCGGCGTGGCCGGAGGGGAAGAGAAAGCCGATGCGATTTATGCCGCACTGAAGGGTCGCCGTATTAATGGCCTGGTGACGGAAGAGACGACAGCCCGCGCGGTGCTGGCTCTGGCCGGATAAGAGCAGCCCTGCGCCTGACACGAGGCAAGCTCATGAGTTACCTTTTAGCGTTAGATGCAGGGACAGGCAGCGTTCGCGCCGTGATTTTCGATTTACAGGGCAACCAGATTGCCGTTGGCCAGGCCGAGTGGAAGCACCTGAGCGTGGAGAACGTGCCGGGATCGATGGAGTTCGACCTCGACACCAACTGGCGGCTGGCCTGCCAGTGTATTCAGCAAGCGCTGGAGCGCGCGCGGCTCAGCGCGGCGGATATTCAGTCCGTCGCCTGCTGTTCGATGCGCGAAGGGATTGTGCTGTACGACCGCAACGGCGAGGCTATCTGGGCCTGCGCCAACGTCGACGCCCGCGCCAGCCGCGAGGTGGCCGAACTCAAAGAGATCCACGACTACCGGTTTGAATCCGAAGTGTATGACGTTTCCGGCCAGACGCTGGCCCTCAGCGCCATGCCGCGCCTGCTGTGGCTGGCGCATCATCGTCCGGATATTTATCGTAAAGCCGCCACCATCACCATGATCAGCGACTGGCTGGCGGCGAAGCTCTCCGGCGAGCTGGCGGTCGATCCGTCCAATGCGGGCACCACCGGCATGCTGGATCTCTTCTCCCGCGACTGGCGTCCGGCGCTGCTCGACATGGCCGGGCTGCGCGCCGATATCCTCTCCCCGGTGAAAGAGACCGGCACCGTGCTGGGGGCGATTACCAGACAGGCCGCGCAGCAGAGCGGCCTGCGCGAAGGCACGCCGGTGGTGATGGGCGGCGGCGACGTGCAGCTGGGCTGTCTGGGGCTGGGCGTGGTCCGCGCCGGGCAAACCGCGGTGCTGGGCGGCACCTTCTGGCAGCAGGTCGTAAACCTGCCGCAGGTACGCACCGACCCCGAGATGAACATCCGCGTGAACCCGCACGTTATCCCCGGCATGGCGCAGGCGGAGTCGATCAGCTTCTTCACCGGGCTGACCATGCGCTGGTTCCGCGACGCCTTCTGCGCCGAGGAGAAGCTGATTGCCGAACGAATGGGAATGGACACCTACTCCCTGCTCGAAGAGATGGCGAGCCGCGTCCCGGCGGGCTCCCACGGCGTGATGCCGATCTTCTCCGACGCGATGCATTTTAAGCAGTGGTATCACGCCGCGCCGTCGTTTATTAACCTCTCCATCGACCCGGAAAAGTGCAACAAAGCGACGCTGTTCCGCGCCCTGGAGGAGAATGCGGCGATCGTCTCGGCCTGCAACCTGGCGCAGATTTCCCACTTCTCCGGCGTGACGTTTGAGAGCCTGGTGTTTGCGGGTGGCGGGGCCAAAGGCGCCCTGTGGAGCCAGATTTTAAGCGACGTTACCGGGCTGCCGGTGCGCGTGCCGGAAGTCAAAGAGGCAACGGCGCTCGGCTGCGCGATCGCGGCCGGAACAGGCGCGGGGCTGTTTGCGGATATGGCCTCGACGGGCGAGCGGCTGGTGAAGTGGAGCCGCGAGTTCACGCCAGACCCTCAGCACCGCGAGCTGTACGACGGCATGATGCAAAAATGGCAGGCGGTGTATGCCGACCAGCTCGGGCTGGTGGACAGCGGGCTGACCACGTCGATGTGGCAGGCGCCGGGACTGGTGCGCGCAGCGGCGCCGTAAAATACGCCGGATGGCGCTGCGCTTATCCGGCCTACGGTTTGTAGCCCCGGTAAGCGCAGCGCCACCGGGGAAGTTCTTTGAGATCTATCACAATCATTCGATCCCGCTTTTACCTTTCCGCTGCCGCTGGCTAAATTAGTAACTCATCCGACCACATAACAATAATTTTACACTGGAAGAGACTATGAGCCGCTACCCGTCGTTATTCGCCCCTCTCGATCTGGGGTTCACCACCCTCAAAAACCGCGTGCTGATGGGCTCGATGCACACCGGGCTGGAGGAGCGTCCGGACGGGGCTGAACGTCTGGCAGCCTTCTATGCCGAGCGCGCGCGCCACGGGGTGGCGCTGATTGTCACCGGCGGCGTAGCCCCTGCCCCTTCCGGGGTGACGATGGAGGGCGGCGCAGTGTTGAACGATGCGTTACAGCTGCCGCATCACCGCATTGTGACCGACGCGGTCCACCGCGAGGGCGGCAAAATCGCCCTGCAAATTCTGCATACCGGACGCTACAGCTATCAGCCGAACCTGGTTGCCCCCTCGGCTATTCAGGCGCCGATTAACCGCTTTACTCCCCATGCCCTCAGCCACGACGAGATCCTGGCCCTGATTGACGACTTCGCCCGCTGCGCGGCGCTGGCGCGGGAAGCGGGCTACGACGGGGTGGAGGTGATGGGCTCGGAAGGGTATCTGATCAACGAATTCCTCGCCGCACGCACCAACCAGCGCGACGACGAATGGGGTGGCGACTATGCCCGCCGGATGCGTTTTGCCGTGGAGGTGGTGCGTGCGGTGCGTGAACGTGCGGGTGCGGATTTTATTATCATCTTCCGCCTGTCGATGCTTGACCTGGTGGAGGGCGGCGGCACCTTCGACGAAACCGTGCAGCTGGCGCAGGCGATTGAAGCCGCTGGCGCCACCATCATCAACACCGGGATTGGCTGGCACGAAGCGCGCATCCCGACCATCGCTACGCCGGTGCCGCGCGCGGCGTTCAGCTGGGTAACGCGCAAGCTGAAAGGCATAGTCTCCGTTCCACTGGTCACCACCAACCGCATTAACGATCCGCAGGTGGCGGAGGATGTGATCTCACGCGGCGATGCCGATATGGTATCGATGGCGCGCCCGTTCCTCGCGGATGCCGAACTGCTCTCCAAAGCGCAAAGCGGCCGTGCGGACGAGATTAATACCTGCATTGGCTGCAACCAGGCGTGTCTGGATCAGATCTTCGTCGGCAAGGTCACCTCCTGCCTCGTTAACCCCCGCGCCTGCCATGAAACCAAAATGCCGATCGTTCCTGCGGTCAACAAGAAGCGTCTGGCCGTGGTGGGTGCAGGGCCGGCGGGCCTGGCGTTTGCAGTCAATGCCGCCTCGCGCGGGCACAGCGTGACGCTGTTTGATGCGCTGGCGGAAATCGGCGGGCAGTTTACTATCGCCAGACAGATCCCCGGCAAAGAGGAGTTCTACGAAACGCTGCGCTATTACCGCCGGATGATCGAGGTGACGGGCGTCGATCTGCGGCTTAAACAGTTTGTCAGCGCGGCGGATCTGATCGGTTTCGACGAGGTGATCCTCGCGAGTGGGATCGCCCCGCGCACGCCTGCGATCGAAGGCATCGATCATCCGAAGGTATTGAGCTATCTGGATGTATTAAGGGACAAAGCGCCGGTTGGCGAGAAGGTGGCGATCATCGGCTGCGGCGGGATCGGTTTTGATACCGCGATGTATTTAAGCCAGCCGGGCGAAGCCACCAGCCAGAACATCGCTGAGTTCTGCGTGGAATGGGGCATTGATACCAGCCTCAGTCAGTCCGGTGGTTTACGCCCGGAAGGTCCGCAGCTGCCGAAAAGCCCGCGTCAGATTGTGATGCTCCAGCGTAAAGCCAGCAAGCCGGGTGAAGGTCTGGGAAAAACCACGGGCTGGATCCACCGCGCCACCCTGCTCTCACGCGGGGTGAAGATGATCCCGGGGGTGAGCTACCAGAAGATCGACGACGACGGGCTGCACGTGCTGATCGGCGGCGAACCGCAACTGCTGCGCGTGGATCATGTGATTTTGTGCGCCGGGCAGGAGCCGAAGCGGGATCTGGCGGATCCGCTGCGTGAGGCGGGGAAAACGGTGCATTTGATCGGCGGGTGCGATGTGGCGATGGAGCTGGATGCGCGGCGGGCAATTGCGCAGGGGACGAAGTTAGCTCTGGCGATCTAGGGCATTGCCGGGCGGCGCTTCGCTTGCCCGGCCTACGGGTTCGAGGCCATTGTAGGCCCGGTAAGCGAAGCGCCACCGGGCATCAGGCCGCACATACCCAATCTTACCGACGACGCCCCAGCTTCACCGATTTCAGCACCACGAATTTGTTATTGGTGGCAATGGTGACGCAGTTGCCGAAAATCTTCTTCAGCTTGTGGAAGTAGTCCAGGTGGCGGTTCGCCACGATATACAACTCGCCGTTGATTTTCAGGCAGCGGCGCGCGTGGTGGAACATCTCCCACGCGACGTTATCCGTCAGGGCGTGCTTCTGGTGGAACGGCGGGTTACAGAATACCGCGTTGAAGCGGAAAGGCTCTACGCCCGACAGCGCGTTATTGATCATAAACTCGCAGCGATCCAATGCCTCCGGCAGGTTGGTTTCCACGTTCAGACGGCTGGAGGCCACCGCCATGGGCGATTCGTCGCTGAACACCACGCTGGCCTCCGGGTTCTTCGCCAGCAGCGTCAGGCCAATCACGCCATTACCGCAGCCGAGATCAACGATTTCCCCTTCCAGGTTTTCCGGCAGATGTTCCATAAAGAAGCGTGCGCCGATATCCAGACCGGTACGGGAGAAAACGTTCGCGTGGTTGTGGATGGTCCAGTCGGTGCCTTCCAGCTTCCAGCTCAGCGTCTCCGGCGCGTCGGCCAGCGCCGGTGCGCTGAAGGTACAGTTGATCAGGCGCGCTTTTTTCCAGGCAAGCGTGGTGGTGGTCGGGCCGAGCACTTTCTCGAACAATTCCAGCGTCGAGGTGTGAATATCGCGCGCTTTGGCACCCGCGATAATACGCGTATCCGGCGTCACGACCTTACGCAGCGCGCGAAGCTGCTGCTCCAGCAGCGCCATGGTTTTGGGCACTTTAATCAGCACCACGCCCGGCGCCTGCGGGTAGTCCGCGGTGCTGTCGAGGAACTTCACGCTGGATTCTTCGATATCGTTGTGACGCAGGTTTTCACGCGTCGCCAGCTCACTTAAGTAAGAATCGCCGATACTGTGAGGCGCATGTTCCGCCAGCGCGCAGGCCAGTGCGCCAAACGCGTCATTCAGGATCAGAACCGGGACGCTGATTTCAGTCCCATCCAACTGTTGCAGCAGATATTCATCCGCCGCTTCCCACGCCTGAAGCGGGTTAACGTCGTCCGTTTCCGGGAAACGTTTAAGGTTGAGTGAACGGAAACCGTTGTCTAAGTGGCTCATCGGCCCTCCTGAATGGTAAAATTTGGCGTATCCCTGAAAAGGGTGCGTGAGTATACCCGTTTTCACACTATTTTGGGGTTTTGATGAACCAGCTGACTTATCTCCAGGGCTATCCGGAGCATTTACTTTCCCAGGTTCGTGACCTGATTGCCGCGGGAAAGCTCGGCGCGGTGCTGGAAAAACGCTACCCGGGCACGCATGATTTCGCGACTGACAAAGCCCTCTGGCAGTATACGCAGGATCTGAAAAACCAGTATCTTAAGAGCGCCCCGCCGATCAACAAGGTGATGTACGACAATAAGATCCACGTGCTGAAAAACGCGCTCGGCCTGCATACCGCCATCTCCCGCGTACAGGGCGGCAAGCTGAAGGCCAAAGCGGAGATCCGCGTCGCGACCGTCTTTCGCAATGCGCCGGAAGCCTTTCTGCGGATGATCGTGGTGCACGAGCTGGCGCACCTGAAAGAGAAAGAGCACGACAAAGCGTTCTACTCCCTGTGCTGCCATATGGAGCCGCAGTACCACCAGCTGGAGTTTGATACCCGTTTGTGGCTGACGCATTTATCGTTAAAGAGTAATGCGCAGTAGCGCACGCGAAATGTCATGATGACGTGCTACAGTGGCTTTAGGTTCCCTGCTACGGAGTACGTAAACGTTTATGATACGTTTCGCAGTCATCGGTACGAACTGGATCACGCGCCAGTTCGTCGACGCCGCCCACGAAACCGGCAAATATAAGCTCACCGCAGTCTATTCCCGCAGCCTTGAGCAGGCGCAGAGTTTTGCGAATGACTACCTGGTTGAACATCTGTTCACCTCGCTCGATGAGATGGCGCAAAGCGACGCCATTGACGCGGTCTATATCGCCAGCCCGAATTCTCTGCACTTCCCGCAAACGAAGCTGTTCCTCAGCCACAAAAAGCATGTGATCTGCGAGAAGCCGCTCGCCTCGAATATTGAGGAAGTGGAAGCCGCCATTGCGCTTGCCCGCGAAAACCAGGTGGTACTGTTTGAAGCGTTCAAAACCGCCAGCCTGCCGAACTTCCTGCTGTTGCAGCAATCGCTGCCGAAAATTGGCAAAGTGCGTAAAGCCTTTATCAACTACTGCCAGTATTCCTCGCGCTACCAGCGCTACCTGGACGGCGAAAACCCGAACACCTTTAACCCGGCCTTCTCGAATGGCTCGATTATGGATATCGGTTTTTACTGCCTGGCCTCTGCGGTCGCCCTGTGGGGTGAACCGCACGGCGTAACCGCCACCGCCAGCCTGCTGGAGAGCGGCGTGGATGCACACGGCGTTGTGGTGCTGGACTACGGTGATTTTAGCGTGACGTTGCAGCACTCGAAGGTCAGTGACTCCGTACTGCCAAGCGAAATTCAGGGCGAAGACGGCTCGCTGGTGATCGAAAAAATCTCCGAATGCCAGAAGCTAAGCATCGTTCCCCGCGGCGGCAAAGCGCAGGAGCTGACGCAGCCTCAGCATATTAACACTATGCTCTATGAGGCAGAGGTCTTCGCCCGTCTGGTAGAAGACAACGAAGTGAACCACCCGGGGCTGGCGATCAGCCGCACCACGGCGAAGCTGCAAACGGAGATCCGCCGACAGACTGGCGTGATCTTCCCCGCAGACGGCGTGAATGTGGAAGCCGTCGCGTAAAACTGTGTAATGAAATCGTGCAGACCATTGACGAAACCGATGGTCTGACATAATTTGTTACCTGCAAAGGGGAGTAACTTCTTCGCCGGTGGATCGTCATTACGATGCGTGCAAAACCGCATCCGGTCGCCGGGCAACCTTCGTGGTTGTAAGTGAGACCTTGCCGGAAGGCGAGGTCTATGCATAAAAAGCTAACGGCTATCGTCTTCTGACCATGGCCGTTTTTGTTTTTTATGTGTAAGGAAAATAGTATGCATTCTGTCGGCACTCCAATGCTGTGGGGCGGATTCGCGGTTGTCGTGCTCATCATGCTGGCAATCGACCTCTTTTTGCAGGGCCGTCGCGGCGAGCACGGCATGAGCGTCAAGCAAGCCGCCGTCTGGTCGCTGGTATGGGTTACCCTCTCACTCCTCTTCTGCGCCGCCTTCTGGTGGTATCTGGCCTTAACCGAAGGCCGCGCGGTGGCCGATCCTCAGGCACTCGCCTTCCTCACCGGCTATCTGATTGAAAAAGCGCTGGCGGTTGATAACGTCTTCGTCTGGCTGATGCTGTTCAGCTACTTCGCCGTACCTGCGGCTCTGCAACGCCGCGTGCTGGTGTACGGCGTGCTGGGCGCTATTGTCCTGCGTACCATCATGATCTTCGCCGGTAGCTGGCTGATTACCCAGTTCGAATGGCTGCTGTATGTGTTTGGCGCGTTCCTGCTGTTCACCGGGGTAAAAATGGCGCTGGCGAAAGAAGACGATACCGGTATCGGTGATAAGCCGCTGGTGAAGTGGATCCGGGGTCATCTGCGCATGACGGACAAGATCGAGAGCGAGCATTTCTTCGTGCGTAAGAACGGCCTGCTGTTCGCCACCCCGCTGCTGCTGGTGCTGATTCTGGTCGAACTGAGCGACGTGATTTTCGCGGTGGACAGTATCCCCGCTATCTTCGCGGTCACTACCGACCCGTTCATCGTGCTGACCTCAAACCTGTTCGCCATCCTCGGCCTGCGTGCGATGTATTTCCTGCTGGCGGGTGCGGCAGAGCGCTTCTCAATGCTGAAGTACGGTCTGTCGGTGATTCTGGTGTTTATCGGTATCAAGATGCTGATCGTCGATTTCTACCATATTCCGATCGCCATTTCGCTCGGCGTGGTGTTTGGCATTCTGCTGGTGACGCTGATTATCAATACCTGGGTTAACCGCCAGCACGATAAGAAGCAGCGGGCTTAGTGCAACGTTCGGTGCGGGCTGATGCCCTCACCCCAACCCTCTCCCACAGGGAGAGGGGGAAATGCAATGTAGGCCGGGTAAGCGTAGCGCCACCCGGCACTTTCGTTAAGCAATAGTTAAAAAACATGACACAACACGTAAAATCCAGCATTTTACGCTTCCGCCTTTCGCTGCTTTCCCTGATACTCAACCAGGCAAACAAATACTTACATCCGGACACAAATGTGACTTAGAGCACATCCAGGATGGAACGCAATTTCACTCAGGAATAACGTATGAGCACACAATCACGCGGTCTGTTCGCGCGCCTGGCGCAGGGCAGTCTTGTAAAACAAATTCTGGTCGGGTTGGTACTGGGTATTCTGCTGGCGATGGTGTCAAAACCTGCCGCGGAAGCGACGGGGCTGCTCGGCACCCTTTTCGTTGGCGCACTGAAGGCCGTCGCCCCGGTACTGGTGCTGATGCTGGTGATGGCGTCGATTGCCAACCACCAGCACGGACAAAAAACCAACATTCGCCCTATTCTGTTCCTGTATCTGCTGGGAACCTTCTCTGCTGCCTTAACGGCCGTGGTGTTTAGCTTCCTGTTCCCGTCCACGCTGCACCTGACCAGCGCGGCCGGTGATATCACCCCGCCGTCCGGGATTGTGGAAGTGCTTCGCGGTCTGCTGATGAGCATGGTCTCTAACCCCGTCACCGCGCTGATGAACGCGAACTACATCGGCATCCTGGTCTGGGCGATCGGTCTGGGCTTCGCGCTGCGTCATGGTAACGAGACCACGAAAAACCTGGTGAACGATATGTCCAACGCTGTCACCTTTATGGTGAAGCTGGTGATTCGCTTTGCGCCAGTCGGGATCTTTGGTCTGGTTTCTTCGACGCTGGCCACCACCGGTTTCGATGCACTGTGGGGCTACGCGCAGCTGCTGGTCGTCCTGGTCGGCTGTATGCTGCTGGTGGCGCTGGTGATCAACCCGCTGCTGGTGTTCTGGCAGATCCGCCGCAACCCGTATCCGCTGGTGCTGACCTGCCTGCGTGAAAGCGGCGTGTATGCCTTCTTCACCCGCAGCTCGGCGGCAAACATTCCGGTCAACATGGCGCTGGCGGAGAAGCTGAATCTGGATCGCGATACCTATTCGGTGTCGATTCCTCTGGGTGCAACCGTGAACATGGCAGGTGCGGCGATCACCATCACCGTGCTGACGCTGGCGGCGGTGCATACGCTGGGCATTCCGGTGGATCTGCCAACCGCGCTGCTGCTGAGCGTCGTTGCATCACTGTGTGCCTGTGGCGCATCCGGCGTGGCGGGCGGCTCGCTGCTGCTGATCCCGCTGGCCTGTAACATGTTCGGTATTCCGAACGAGATTGCCATGCAGGTTGTCGCGGTCGGCTTCATTATCGGCGTATTGCAGGATTCCTGCGAAACCGCGCTGAATTCCTCTACCGACGTGCTGTTTACCGCAGCGGCCTGTCAGGCGGAAGACGCGCGTTTAGCGAAGAACGCCCTGCGCAGTTAAAAAGAAAAGCCCGGTGGCGGCTACGCCTTACCGGGCCTACAGGGTTTAGTAGGTCGGGTAAGCGCTAGCGCCACCCGACAAAGCACTTATAGCGTCACACCACTCTTAAAGATCGCCAGCTCGCGGAAGTCGTTCTTCTCGTTGCAGGTCTGCCTGCCGCTGGCAAATTCCACAATCGTGTCCACGAATTCGCTCAGCAGCTGCGGCATCGCTTTGCCGTGAATCAGCTGGCCGGCATCAAAGTCGATCCAGTGTTTTTTCTTCGCCGCCAGCTCGCTGTTAGTGGCGATTTTCACCGTTGGCACAAATCCGCCGTACGGCGTGCCGCGCCCGGTACTGAACAGCACCATGTGACAGCCCGCTCCCGCCAGCGCACTGGTGGCGACCGCATCGTTGCCCGGTGCGCTCAGCAGGTTCAGACCGTGCGTTTTCAGCCGTTCACCGTAACGCAGCACGTCCACTACCTGGCTGGCGCCCGCTTTCTGGGTGCAGCCCAGGGATTTCTCTTCCAGCGTGGTGATCCCACCCGCCTTGTTACCCGGCGACGGGTTCTCATAAATCGGCTGGTTATGGGCGATGAAGTACTGTTTGAAATCGTTGACCATGGTGACGGTCTTCTCAAAGGTCTCTTCGTCGCGGCAGTGGCTCATCAGAATGCGCTCTGCGCCGAACATCTCCGGCACTTCGGTCAGCACCGTGGTGCCGCCGTTGGCAATCACGTAATCTGAGAAGCGGCCCAGCATCGGGTTAGCGGTAATGCCGGAAAGCCCGTCAGATCCGCCGCACTCCAGGCCAAACTTCAGTTCACTCAGCTTGCCCGGCTCGCGCTTGTCGTGACGCATCACCTCATACAGCTGGTGCAGCTGTTCAACGCCCGCTTCCACTTCGTCGTCCTGGTGCTGACACACCATAAAGTGCACGCGCTCAGGATCGAACTCGCCCAGCGTGTCGCGGAAGGCGTCGACCTGATTGTTTTCACAGCCGAGGCCAATCACCAGCACCGCCCCCGCGTTCGGGTGGCGCACCATATTTTGCAGCATGGTGCGGGTATTGATGTGGTCGTCGCCCAGCTGGGAACAACCGTAGGTATGGCTGAACAGATGCACGCCGTCGGTGCCTTCAGCATTGTTGGTCTCTTTCAGGAAACGCGTCTGAATTTGACGCGCGATCCCGTTCACGCAGCCGACGGTCGGGAGGATCCACAGTTCATTGCGGATCCCCACCTCCCCGCTGGCGCGGCGGTAGATCTGCACCTCACGATCGGCCGCCTGTCCTTCTTCTGCCTGGAAGTCAGGTTGATAGCTGTACTCGTCCAGATCGCTGAGATTGGTGCGGGTATTGTGGGAATGAATGTATTCACCCGGCGCAATATCCGCCAGCGCATGACCGATGGGCAAACCGTACTTCACCACGTTCTCCCCTTTCGCGATGGGGATCAGGGCAAACTTATGTCCACGTCCAATGGCCTGGCGTAACGTCACCGACTGGTTGTCGAAGGTCACTTCCGTCCCTTCGGCTAAATCGGCCAGCGCGACGGCAACGTTATCCAGCGAATGGATTTTGATGTATTGCATATCAACCTCAAACGGCCTTAGTTCAGTGCAATGGCGAAGTAGTCACGCGCATTGTTAAAGCAGATGTTTCTCACCATTTCGCCCAGCAGCTGGATATCCGCTGGCGCTTCGCCCGCGTGCACCCAGCGGCCAATCATCTGGCACAGAATGCGGCGGAAATATTCATGGCGGGTATAGGAGAGGAAACTGCGGCTATCGGTCAGCATGCCAACGAAGCGGCTCAGCAGGCCGAGCTGCGCCAGCTGCGTCATCTGACGCTCCATGCCGTCTTTCTGATCGTTAAACCACCAGCCGGAACCGAACTGCATCTTGCCCGGCATCCCTTCGCCCTGGAAGTTGCCGATCATAGTGCCCAGCACTTCGTTATCGCGCGGGTTCAGGCAGTACAGAATGGTTTTTGGCAGCAGGTTTTGCTCGTTCTGTTTGCTCAGCAGTTTTGACAGCTCTTCCGCCATCGGACGGTCGTTGATGGAGTCAAAGCCTACGTCCGCGCCCAGCAGTTTGAACTGACGCTGGTTGTTATTACGCAGCGCGCCGATGTGATACTGCTGAACCCAGCCGCGGCGGGCATATTCCGCACCGAGGAACACCAGCACCGCGGTTTTAAACTGCGCCACTTCGTGCTCGCTCAGGGCTTCGCCGGAGAGACGACGCGCCAGAATACTGTCCAGCTCAGCTTCACTGGATTCCGCGAACAGCACTACGTCCAGCGCGTGGTCAGACACTTTACAGCCGTGTGCGGCAAAGTGATCCAGACGTTTGGTCAGCGCGGTTTGCAGATCGTCAAAGCGACGAATGTCGGTATCCGAAACTTCCGCCAGCTTCGCCATGTAGTCGTTAAAGGTCGGCAGCTCGATGTTGAAGGCTTTATCCGGGCGCCAGCTTGGCAGCACTTTGATGTCAAACGTGCTGTCCTTGGCGACAACAGCGTGGTGCTCCAGAGAGTCGACCGGATCGTCGGTGGTGCCCACCATCTTCACGTTCATCTGCTGCATGATGCCGCGCGCCGAGAAGCTATCCTGCGCCAGCAGTTCGTTGCACTGATCCCAGATTTCATCCGCCGTGGCGGGAGAGAGCAGCTTGCCGGTGATACCAAACGGACGACGCAGTTCGAGGTGCGTCCAGTGGTATAACGGGTTACCGATGGTGTGAGGAACGGTAGCGGCCCAGGCGTCAAACTTCTCGCGATCGGTCGCGTCGCCGGTACACAGGCGCTCGGCCACGCCGTTGGTGCGCATTGCGCGCCACTTATAGTGGTCACCCTTCAGCCAGATATCATACAGGTTTTTGAAACGGTAATTTTCGGCAACCTGCTGCGGCGGTAAATGGCAGTGGTAGTCGAAAATTGGCTGGTCTTTTGCGTAGTCGTGGTACAGGCGGCGAGCAAATTCGGTATCTAGCAGAAAATCGTCGGTCATAAACGGTGTCATTATCGTCTTCCTCATTACGGGAGCGTCAGAAAGCTTATGTTCAGATGCTGCAAAGTTATCACACCAATTTCCAGAGTCCGACGTTTTTTTCGTGAGTTAGATCAATAAACGTCGACAAATAAATTACCCTCAAAGGGGTAAACCCTCTCGCAGGCCGCGCCATTTCTGGCTTTACGCGCGCCGCATAATGTCCCTACAAAGATTCACACTTTTGTGATGTCACTCACCTTTTAAAGTTGTATGACAAGTTATCTTTTCGCCGTCGCAAACTATAAGCCGACGGAATGCATTACCGGTGTTTGATACATCGGATTTAACGGTACGGAAGCCGACTTAGCACGATTACTTATGGCAAGGTTCGGGCCGTTCCGGGACAGGTTCCCGGTTACGCCCCTCCCGTTACAGAACAGCTCCCGGCAACGGTTGAGTTGTTGCCGTGTCCCGACACGGAAATAACATAACGATGAGGTTTTACATGCGTAAAATTAAAGGGTTACGTTGGTACATGATCGCACTGGTGACGCTCGGCACCGTGCTGGGCTACCTGACACGTAACACCGTGGCAGCAGCGGCGCCAACGTTGATGGAAGAGTTACATATCTCCACGCAGCAATACTCTTACATCATTGCGGCTTACTCTGCCGCTTACACCGTAATGCAGCCTGTTGCAGGTTATGTTCTTGATATTCTGGGTACAAAAATTGGTTATGCCTTCTTCGCTGTAGCCTGGGCCGTCTTCTGTGGGGCGACCGCGCTGGCCGGCAGCTGGGGCGGACTGGCGCTGGCGCGTGGTGCGGTAGGTGCTGCCGAAGCAGCGATGATCCCCGCGGGTCTGAAAGCCAGCTCTGAATGGTTCCCGGCAAAAGAGCGTTCAATCGCTGTCGGTTACTTCAACGTGGGCTCCTCCATCGGGGCGATGATTGCTCCGCCACTGGTGGTGTGGGCGATTGTGATGCACAGCTGGCAGATGGCGTTCATCATCTCCGGTGTGCTGAGCTTTGCCTGGGCCATGGCGTGGCTGATCTTCTATAAACACCCGCGCGATCAGAAAAAGCTGTCTGACGAAGAACGTGACTACATTATTAATGGTCAGGAATCTCAGCATCAGACCGACAACGGCAAAAAGATGTCCGTCTGGCAGATCCTGGGCACCCGTCAGTTCTGGGGTATCGCCCTGCCACGCTTCCTGGCAGAACCGGCCTGGGGGACATTTAACGCCTGGATCCCGCTGTTCATGTTTAAAGTTTACGGCTTTAACCTGAAAGAGATCGCGATGTTCGCCTGGATGCCAATGCTGTTTGCAGACCTGGGCTGTATCGTCGGCGGCTACCTGCCACCGCTGTTCCAGCGCTGGTTTGGCGTGAACCTGATTGTGTCCCGTAAGATGGTGGTCACCATGGGTGCCCTGCTGATGATCGGCCCGGGCATGATCGGCCTGTTCACCAGCCCTTACGTGGCTATCGCCCTGCTGTGTATCGGGGGCTTTGCTCACCAGTCTCTTTCCGGTGCGCTTATTACGCTCTCGTCCGACGTGTTTGGTCGTAACGAAGTCGCTACCGCCAACGGCCTGACCGGGATGGCCGCCTGGACCGCAAGTACCCTGTTTGCGCTGGTGGTCGGCGCGCTGGCAGATACCATTGGCTTTAGCCCGCTGTTCGCGGTACTGGCTATCTTCGATCTGATGGGTGCGGTGGTTATCTGGACGGTGCTGAAGAGCAAATCCGCCGATGAACTGGCGAAAGAGTCCCTTGGGGGACCGGCGACGCAGAGTTAGCGTTGTTGTGCCGGGTGGCGCTGCGCTTACCCGGCCTACGATTTTATTGGGTTTTGTAGGCCGCGTAAGGCGGAGCCGCCACCCGGCAAAATCTTCTCAAAAGCCGCCTACGGGCGGCTTTTTTCATGGTGAAATCTGGAGAGTGGCACGCAAAAGTGGTATAACAAATCATTCGCCGTACCCTGCCTGGAGCGCATATGGAAATCACCGAATCACGTCGTTTATATCAACAACTTGCCGCCGAGCTGAAAGATCGCATCGAGCAAGGGGTCTATCTTGTCGGTGATAAACTTCCCGCTGAGCGTTTCATTGCGGATGAAAAAAGCGTCAGCCGTACGGTGGTCCGCGAAGCCATCATCATGCTGGAAGTGGAAGGGTATGTTGAGGTACGCAAAGGTTCCGGCATTCATGTGATTTCCAGCCAGGCGAAACACTCCCCCACCCCGGACGAAAGTCTGGAGTTTGCCAGCTACGGTCCGTTTGAGCTTCTCCAGGCTCGCCAGCTGATTGAAAGCAACATTGCGGAATTTGCTGCGACGCAGGTGACCAAGCAGGACATCATGAAGCTGATGGAAATCCAGGATCATGCGCGTAAAGAAAAATGTTTCCGCGATTCCGAATGGGACCTGCAATTCCACGTCCAGGTCGCCCTTGCGACTCAGAACACGGCGCTGGCGGCAATCGTTGAAAAAATGTGGACTCAGCGCGTTCACAACCCGTACTGGAAGAAATTGCACGATCACATTGATTCCCGTACGGTAGATAACTGGTGTGACGACCACGACCAGATTCTTAAGGCTCTGATTCGTAAAGATCCGCATGCGGCGAAACTGGCAATGTGGCAGCACCTGGAGAACACCAAACAGATGCTGTTTAATGAAACAAGTGATGACTTTGAATTTAACGCTGACCGCTATCTTTTTGCCGATAATCCGGTCGTTCACCTCGATACCGCGACCAATCTCGCAAAATAACTCCCCGAACTGCTGGCAGGCGCACCGCCGCGCCTTCCGGCCAGACAGGGTAAGAAAACCTCTATAGTGTCAGCCTTTGTAAAATTTCTCGCTCCCCTCCGTGGCTTACGCCAAAATCGTGTTTCCCCTCAAATTCTGTGACGCAGAACGTCGGGCTTTGTTACAATTGGATTCACTTCGTTATTTTGTAAGTTAGTGCTTGCTAACCAGCCAATTAACAGGGAACAGTGTTGGCCACACATCAATGTGTCCGCGAGCGACCATAATGAAATCATAACAATGTCGCCGTGCTGTTTTCCCGAATGACAGGCGTGACGTTAACCGATTTCCAGGAACACTGAATGGAACTTTTGACCCAACTACTGAACGCCCTCTGGGCTCAGGATTTCGAAACGCTGGCCAACCCGTCCATGATTGGCATGCTCTACTTTGTGTTATTTATGATCCTGTTCCTTGAGAACGGTCTGCTGCCTGCTGCCTTTTTACCCGGCGACAGCCTGCTGGTGCTGGTCGGGGTGCTCTGTGCAAAAGGGGCGATGGCTTTCCCGCAAACGGTCCTGCTTTTGACCATTGCCGCCAGCCTGGGCTGCTGGGTGAGTTACATTCAGGGGCGATGGCTGGGTAACACGCGAATCGTTCAGAACTGGCTTTCGCACCTTCCGGCCCATTACCACCAGCGAGCGCACCACCTTTTCCATAAGCATGGGCTTTCCGCCTTACTGATCGGCCGCTTTATCGCATTCGTACGCACCCTGCTGCCCACCATTGCGGGCTTGTCCGGCCTGAGCAGTACGCGCTTCCAGTTCTTTAACTGGATGAGCGGCTTGCTGTGGGTGCTGATCCTGACCACGCTCGGCTACGCGCTGGGTAAAACGCCGGTCTTTATGAAATATGAAGATCAGCTGATGTCTTGCCTGATGCTACTGCCCGTCGTTCTGCTGGTGTTTGGCCTGGTCGGGTCCCTGGTCGTACTGTGGAAGAAGAAATACGGAGCCAGGGGTTAACGATGGTTATCTCCCCGCTCGCGCTGCGCCGCTTCTCTTACGCTATCGTCGCGCTGATGATGTTCAGCGCTCTTATCCTGCTGTGGTCTGCGCTACAGCATCAGGAGTCGACGCTGGCTATCCGTCCTGTGAGCCAGGGAACCAGCGTGCCGGATGGTTTTTCCATCTGGCATCATCTGGACGCAAACGGGATCCGCTTTAAGAGCATCACGCCGCAAGACGATGTGCTGCTGATAAAATTTGACTCCAGTGCGCAAAGCGCCGCGGCGAAAGCCGTGCTGGACCGCACGCTGCCGCAGGGTTACATCATTGCGCAACAGGATGATGACAGCCACGTAGCCTCCTGGATGTCACGGTTACGCGACACGTCGCATCGATTTGGTTAACGACTAAGATTCCGAATATTTTCACCTACTTTGGTGAAACTCCCGTTTACTTACTATGCTTAAGTACGCGGAGCACCCCTCAGATGTTCTCCGCATAGTTCTGGAACACGGCTTACGCCGTAACACAATGGAAGGTTTCTATAATGAAATACCGCATCACTCTGGCTCTGGCCCTTTTTTCTTTAAGCACAGCTTCCTTCGCTATGTCTCTTTGTCAGGAGAAAGAACAGGATATCCAACGCGAAATCAGTTATGCCGAAAAGCATAACAATCAGCACCGGATCGACGGGCTGAAAAAAGCGTTGAGCGAAGTGAAAGACAACTGTACGGACAGCAAGCTGCGTGCCGATCATCAGGAAAAAATCGCTGAACAGAAGGACGAGATAGCCGAGCGCCGTCAAGACCTACAGGAAGCGAAAGAGAAAGGTGATGCGGAAAAAATTGCCAAGCGCGAGAGGAAGTTGCAAGAGGCGCAGGACGAACTGAAAGCGCTGGAAGCTCGCGATTATTGAGTTAACGGAAATCTCAACAGGAGAGAATCATGTCAAAAGATACAACTTCAGAAAATCTGCGCGCTGAACTGAAATCCCTGGCGGACACCCTGGAAGAGGTGCTGAACTCTTCTGCGGATAAATCGAAAGAAGAAGTAAGTAAACTGCGCAGCAAAGCGGAGCAGGCACTGAAAGAGAGCCGTTACCGTCTGGGCGAAACCGGTGATGCGCTGGCGAAACAGACCCGCGAAGCGGCAGCGCGCGCAGACGAATATGTACGTGATAATCCATGGACGGGTGTAGGTATTGGCGCCGCAGTGGGTGTGGTGCTGGGTGTCCTGCTGACGCGTCGTTGATTATGGAAGATCCACGTCACGCACAAGGGCCTGCTAAAAACGTCCTCGGCATCGGCCAGCGTATTCTTACGACGCTGGTCGGAATTGCCGAAACGCGCGTCCGGCTTGCGGTAGTGGAGCTGGAAGAGGAGAAAGCCAACCTCTTCCAGATGCTGCTCATGCTTGGGCTTACGATGCTCTTTGCCGCGTTTGGTCTGATGAGCCTGATGGTGTTAATCATCTGGGCTATCGATCCACAGTATCGTCTGAACGCGATGATTGCGACTACCGTGGTTCTGCTGGTGGCGGCGCTGATAGGCGGTATCTGGACCCTGCATAAAGCGCGCACGTCGACCTTCCTGCGCCATACGCGCCAGGAGCTGGCCAACGACCGCGCCCTGCTGGAGGATGATAAGTCGTGAGCGACAAAGCCGAACGTCAAAAGCGGAAAGCGTATCTGTTGAGCCAAATTCAGCAGCAGCGGCTGGATTTGTCTGCCAGCCGTCGAGACTGGGTTGAAGCCACGCATCGGTTTGACCGTGGCTGGAACACGGTTCTGAGCCTGCGCTCATGGGCGCTGGTCGGCAGCAGCGTGATGGCGATCTGGTCGGTTCGGCATCCTAACATGCTGATCCGCTGGGCACGCCGCGGCTTTGGCGCCTGGAGCGCCTGGCGTCTGGTGAAAACCACGCTGCGACAACAGCAGTTGCGCTAGCCTTCTTGCCGGGTGACGGCTACGCCTTACCCGGCCTACGATTGCGTGTAGGCCGGGTAAGGCGTAGCCGCCACCCGGCAAAACCCCCTCCCTTACTCAATATCTTTGAAGAAGATTAACAGTTTTCCTTGCTAACATTTGCCATCCGCCCCGTTTACACTCCTCTCCATCGACAGCAAAGACGCGGTATCTACCCGAATTTGCACGCAAATAACGTTTAGCCGCTGATGTGGTTTCCTGGAGAGTAAAATGAAAAAATTAGAAGATGTTGGTGTACTGGTAGCGCGTATTCTGATGCCTGTTCTGTTCATCACCGCAGGCTGGGGCAAAATTACCGGCTATGCGGGCACTCAGCAGTATATGGAAGCGATGGGCGTGCCGGGGTTCCTGCTGCCACTGACCATTCTGCTTGAGTTCGGCGGCGGCCTGGCAGTGCTGTTCGGTTTCCTGACCCGCACCACAGCGCTGTTCACCGCAGGCTTTACCCTGCTGACCGCGTTCATCTTCCACAGCAACTTTGCGGAAGGCGTGAACTCCCTGATGTTCATGAAAAACCTGACCATCGCGGGCGGCTTCCTGCTGCTGGCTATCACGGGTCCGGGCGCCTACAGCATCGACCGTCTTCTGAATAAGAAGTGGTAAGCAGGCTATACTGATTACATTCAAAGCGAGGAGACATCTCCTCGCTTTTGCTATCTGACGGAGGAGTAAAAAATGGGACAACTCGTAGACGGCGTCTGGCAGGATGTCTGGTATGACACCAAATCCACCGGTGGACGCTTTAAGCGCTCTGTTTCGGCCTTCCGTAACTGGCTGACCGCCAACGGCGCACCCGGCCCGAGTGGCGAAGGGGGCTTTGCGGCGGAAAAAGATCGTTATCATCTGTATGTTTCTCTCGCCTGTCCGTGGGCGCACCGCACGCTGATTGTGCGCAAACTTAAAGGTCTCGAATCGTTAATTCCGGTTTCGGTGGTCAACCCGCTGATGCTGGAAAACGGCTGGACGTTCGACAGTGGCTTCCCGGCCGCGACGGGTGATGAGCTTTATCATCACGATTTCCTGTATCAGCTCTATCTGCGCGCCGATCCGCACTACACCGGACGCGTAACGGTGCCTGTGCTGTGGGACAAGAAAAACCAGACGATCGTCAGCAATGAATCCGCTGAAATCATTCGCATGTTCAATACCGCGTTTGACGCTCACGGTGCACGCGCCGGGGATTACTACCCGGTTGAGCTGCGCGAGAAAATTGACGAGCTGAACGGCTGGATCTACGACAACGTCAACAACGGCGTCTACAAAGCGGGCTTTGCCACCAGCCAGGAAGCGTACGACGAAGCGGTCGGCAACGTGTTTGGATCCCTGGAGCGCCTGGAGCAGATCCTCGGCCAGCATCGTTATTTAGCGGGCGATCGCCTCACCGAAGCAGACATCCGCCTGTGGACGACGCTGATCCGCTTTGATCCGGTATATGTCACCCACTTCAAGTGCGACAAGCATCGCATCAGTGATTACCTGAACCTGCACGGTTTCCTGCGCGACATCTATCAGATGCCGGGGATTGCGGAGACGGTCAATTTTGACCATATTCGCACCCACTATTTCCGCAGTCATAAGACCATCAACCCAACGGGCATTATCTCCATTGGCCCGTGGCAGGACCTGGATGAACCGCACGGGCGCGACGTGCGTTTCGGATAATTATTTAGGGAATCAATTGATTCCCTTTTTTAATTCACAGCATACATCTATCCTTACCTCGATCGCTTAGAAAACAAGTGATTGACTGATTAAGAGGCAAGGAAAAATGGACTGGTATTTAAAAGTACTGCGCAACTACGTTGGATTTGGTGGCCGTGCCCGCCGTAAAGAGTACTGGATGTTCGTTCTGGTGAACTTCGTCCTGATTATGGTGCTGGGCATTGTGGACAAGATCCTCGGCTGGGAACGCGAGGGGGGTGAAGGCATTCTCACCACCATTTATGGTGTGTTAGTTCTGCTGCCTTCATGGGCCGTACTGTTTCGTCGTCTCCACGACACAGATCGTTCGGCGTGGTGGCTGCTGTTGCTGTTGATCCCGCTTATCGGCTGGATCGTGATTTTGATTTTCAACTGTCAGAGCGGAACGCCGGGCGAAAACCGCTTTGGTCCGGATCCTAAGGCAAGCGCGTAAATTCTGCCCGGTGGCGCATACGCTTACCGGGCCTACGCTTATTTGTTGTGGTGGGCAAAGAGCTTGGGAATTTCACGCAAACACCACGATTTGGCTTCGCCCATGCTGTCGCGACGCCACGCCATAATGATATCCACTTCGCTGGTGTATTCCGGGCTGACGACGCGCAGCCGCCCTTCTGCAATGTCCTTTTCGACAAACGGATACGGCATAGTCGCCACGCCCAGCCCCGCCAGGAGTGCCTGTCGCTTATCTTCCAGCGACGTTACCGTCAGTCGCGGCTGTTTATCCAGCAACTGTACCGTTAACACCGGGCGCTCTCGGGCGGTATCCGCGACCGCCACACCGCGGTATTTCACGCGCGTGACCTCAGAGAGCGGCTCCGGCTCCTGATGGATCGGGTGATCCGGGGCGGCGACGTAGACGTTCATCACGCTGTACAGTTTGCGCGAATTGATTTCTGACGATGAGCGGAAATGCATGTCCGGCGCAATCACGATATCCGCCCTGCCCGTCTCAAGACGCTCCCACGCCCCGGCCAGCACCTCAGTGATGATCGACAGCTGGGTATTGGCTTTCGCGGCCAGTCTGTCCACCAGCGGGAACAGCGCCTCGGTGGGCACCAGCGCTTCGGTCACCAGCGTCAGATGGGTTTCCCAGCCGCGGGCCAGCGCTTCGGCATCCGTCGTCAGCTTATCCGCCGCTTCCAGCAATACGCGGCCGCGCTCAAGCAGCATCCGCCCAACGTTGGTGAATTTTGTTCGATGACCGGAACGGTCAAAGAGCACAACATCCAGCTCCTCTTCCAGCTTTTGCATGGTATAGCTCAGGGCAGACGGAACGCGCCCCAGTTCATCTGCCGCCGCGGCAAAACTGCCGCGCCTGTCAATCGCGTCCATGACGCGAAGCGCCTCAAGCGTCAATGCTCTCTCTTTAGCCATCTCGTTCTCATTCAGGAAATTTGAACATACCAGGCAGAATATCTGGCTAACAATGCAGCGTCCATACCTTTACCATTGATTTAGTGTAAAGAGAGGTCAAGTTTATGATTACGACAAGAACAGCGAAACAGTGCGGACAAGCCGATTTCGGTTGGTTGCAGGCCCGCTACACCTTTTCCTTTGGACACTACTTTGACCCTAAACTCCTCGGTTACGCTTCACTGCGCGTATTGAATCAGGAAGTGCTCGCCCCGGGCGCGTCCTTCCAGCCGCGCACATACCCTAAAGTCGATATCCTGAACCTGATCCTGGAAGGCGAGGCAGAATACCGCGATAGCGAGGGCAATCATGTCCAGGCGAAGGCTGGCGAGGCGCTGTTAATTTCCACGCAGCCAGGTATTAGCTACAGCGAGCATAACCTCAGCAAAGATAAAACGCTGACCCGCATGCAGCTGTGGCTGGATGCCTGTCCGGAGCGGGAAAATCCGCTGGTGCAAAAAATCGATCTGAAGGGCGGTAAACAGCAGCTGATTGCCTCGCCAGACGGCAGCAAAGGCAGCTTGCAGTTGCGCCAGCAGGTGTGGCTGCACCATATCGAACTGAAAAAAGGTGAACAGGCGAGCTTCCAGCTTCATGGCCCGCGTGCCTATTTGCAGTCCATTCACGGAACGGTGCATGCGGTCACGCATACGGAAGAGAAAGAAGCGCTCACCTGCGGTGACGGGGCGTTTATTCGTGACGAAGCGAATATCACCCTGGTTGCCGATACGCCGCTGCGCGCGCTGCTGATTGATTTGCCGGTTTAAGATCAACACGCCCCCTCGCTCGATCGGTTCCCTCTCCCTATGGGAGAGGGTTAGGGTCAGGGGTAACGGGTTGGATTAAATCACAACACCTTACTCGCCATAATTTCAATAATCTGCCGGTCCGTCGCCTGCATTGAGCGGCACGCCAGGGCGCACAGGTTAGAGATAGACTGTTCCACGTCGTGCGCCACAATCCCCTCGTTACCCGTCACGGCAGTATCATCCAGCGCCATCATCACGGCTTTCCAGGCGCTGGTGACGCTGGTCGAGACCTTCATTGCGCAGCTGTTAGAGGCCCCATCGCAGATCATCCCGCTCACGTCGCCGATCATACTGCCGATCGCCATGGCAATGGTCTGGTAAGATCCGCCCATCAGCCACGCCATCCCCGCCGCTGCCCCCATTCCGGCCGTTGTCGCCGCGCACAACGCGGACAAGCGCGGAAGCTGGTAGTGGATATAGATAGCCGACAGATGCGAGAGCATCAGCGCCCGCGCCAGCCGTTCGTCATCGGCCTGAACGTGCTCAGCCACCACCACTACCGGCATGGTGGCGGTGATGCCCTGATTCCCGGAACCCGAGTTGCTCATCGCCGGCAGCGTCGCGCCTCCCATGCGGGCATCCGAGGCTGCGCTGGTGCGGATAATAATGTCTGAACCCAGATCCTGCGCCATCCAGCCGCGTGCGCGCTGTTTATTGAGCGTCGCGCCAATATGCAGCCCCCAGTTGCCACGCAAACCTTCGCGGGAGAGCGCATCGTTCAGCCGCCCCGCATCGAGGATAAAGCGGATCGCGTCGAACGGCACCTGCTCTACAAACTCAAGGATCTGCGACAGCGTGGTGGTCGAGAGTACCGCCAGCGGATCGTCGTTGTTCTGGCTCTGACGATCGTCAAGCCTGAAGCGCGTTTCGCCCTGACAAACTACCTCCACCACGCGAGTGTGCCCGCCAGCGATGGTCACCGTCGCCGAGGATTCACCGACGTAAACGCAGGCGCGTGAATAGAGGATCTCCTCGCACGGCTCCTGCAATTTCACCTGCACCAGACCCGCGTTCAGCAGTGCTTTGGCGCGCGTTAGCGCCTCGGCCGATGCGTCTTTCAACACCTCCAGCCCGGCGTGTGCATTACCGCCTGTCGCCCCCAGCGCGGCCGCGATGGGTAAACCGACCATACCGGTGCCGGGCACCGTTACGCCAAGCCCGTTTTTCATCAGGTTCGGCGATACCCACGCCTCGATACGCGTCACCTCACCGTCAAGCTGTCCGGCAGCCATCGCGCACGCCAGCGCCAGCGAGACGGGTTCGGTACAGCCCAGCGCAGGCTTTACCTCTTCCTGCACAGCGCGAATAAAATGGTTCCATAAAGGATTAATTTGCTCAGACATCGTTACGACCTTATTTAGCCTCATGAGAAGGCGAGGAAAGGAGAAACACAAAGCAGCAGCCCGGTAATCACAATAATCACCAGCGATACGCCTTTATATTTATGAAGTGCGGGCACTTTGTAGACCAGCCACGCCGGAATTAAGCAGCCCACCATCCCGAAAATAGGGCTACAGATGGAGGTGAAGCTCAGCACCGGCGCGTTTAACACAATCGCGCTCCAGGCCAGCAGGATAGCGAACAGCATAATCCCGCGCTGGACGGTGCTTTCATTGATTTTCTCCGCCGGCATTTTGCGGCGCAGGATGTTCATCACGATGCCCTGCGTCGCCTCACGAAAGCCGAGATAGACGCCAAAGAACGCGGTCATCACGGCAAAAATGTTGAGGATCACGCTGACGATTTTGACCCAGCCCGCACCGTCACCGCTGATGAACTGTGCTGCGATTGCCAGGGCGGAAATATTCTGCTCGTAGGCTTTTACCGCCTCGTCGTGCCCCATCGCCAGCGTAAAGGAGACCGCGTAGAAAAAGACCGTCACAAACAGCACGCCAAAAGCGATATTCATTGCCCGCAGCGCCTTATGACGCGCCACCTCTACGGATTTTTCCCGTGAACGATAGGAAATCACCATCGGGCTTAATGTCTGAATAAACAGAATGGAGGTTAAGGTGAAAGGCAGCGTAATAATGGCGTTTTTAATCAGCAGGCCCATCGGCGGCAGCATACCGACGTTGGCTAAATGCCAGAGGCCAATCATCGAAAGCCCCAGCGCCGCCACCACAAATAATTTGGTCAGCACCATCAGGCTGGAGACTTTAAACAGCAATTTTTCACCGCGCGACGAAATGGCGACCAGAATGCAGATCAGGAATAAGCCGTAGAACGGATTTTCCGACAGCAAACCGTCGGTTACGCCGAAGGTGTGTAGGTAGGATGCGCTGTCGTTGGTGATAGCCGTGGAATAGACAAACATCCAGATCACCAGCATCACGAAATAAAGCGCACCCAAAAGGATGCCCCAGTTTTTACCTAAATAACCGCTAATGACGCTCGGGTAATCTTTGCATTCCGGTGATTCCGCCAGCGTATTAATAAACAGGCGCTGGAACAGGTACATAGCCGGATAACCAATTATCGACGAGAGTAAAAACACCCACAGCCCCATTAACCCGACCTGCACAGGAAGAAAAACGATGCCCGCGCCGATAGCCATCCCGATACTCATGATGACCCAGCCCGTATCGGTGCTGTCGAATTTGATCGCCTCTCGCCATTCGCTTTCGCTCATTCCCGCCCGCCTTGCCGCAGGGGAATCACTCACAATCACACTGCTGTTTGTTGCCATATTCATTGGGCACTCGCTTATTTTGTAGGGTAACTGGTTGTTTTTATAAGGTTCCGATCGCCAGCGATTGCGAGTCAGAGGGTGCAGGTGTGAGTTATTGATATGGGAAGATCATATCCGGAGCGCGGGAGAAAAAAGTCACAACTTTTATAGGGATTTTCTAAAGCGAGAGAATAATATTACTTCGGGATAGCAGAAAGGAGAGTAAGTTTTCTAAAATTGACGACGTTCACAAAATTAAAAGCCTCCCCATTTGAGGAGGCTGAAGATGAAGCCTGTATTACATCGCCTGCGTAAACGTCCTCGAAATCACGTCCTGCTGCTGCTCGCGCGTCAGGGCGTTAAACCGCACCGCATAACCTGAAACGCGGATCGTCAGGTTCGGATAGTTCTCCGGATGGGCGACGGCATCCAGCAGCATCTCCCGGTTCATCACGTTGACGTTCAGGTGTTGCCCGCCCTCAATGGTCGCTTCGTGGTGGAAGTATCCGTCCAGCAGCCCGACAAGGTTGGTTTTGCGCACCGGCTCGTCCTTGCCCAGTGCCTGCGGCACGATGGAGAAGGTGTAGGAGATCCCGTCTTTGGCGTAGGTGAACGGCAGCTTGGCGACCGAGGTTAACGACGCCACCGCCCCTTTTCTGTCGCGCCCGTGCATCGGGTTGGCGCCAGGCGCAAACGGCGTGCCGCCGCGACGTCCGTCCGGCGTGTTGCCTGTCTTCTGCCCGTAAACCACGTTGGAGGTGATGGTCAGGATCGACTGCGTCGGTACCGCGTTGCGGTACGTCGGCAGCGCCTGGATTTTCTTCATAAAGCGCTCAACCAGATCGCAGGCGATACTGTCCACGCGATCGTCGTTGTTGCCGTACTGCGGATAGTCGCCTTCGATGACGAAATCCACCGCCAGACCGGTGTGGTCGCGCACCGGTTTTACCGTGGCGTATTTGATGGCCGACAGGGAATCCGCCGCCACCGACAGCCCGGCAATGCCGCAGGCCATGGTGCGGTAGACGTCCCGGTCGTGCAGCGCCATCAGCGAGGCTTCGTAGCTGTATTTATCATGCATATAGTGAATGAGATTCAGCGCGCTGATGTACTGCACCGCCAGCCAGTCCATGAAGTGATCGAGGCTCGCCATTACGGTGTCGTAATCCAGTACCTCATCCAGCAGCGGCTCGGTTTTCGGCCCCACCTGGATCTTCAGCTTCTCATCCACCCCGCCGTTGATTGCATACAGCAGCGTTTTCGCCAGGTTGGCGCGTGCGCCGAAGAACTGCATCTGCTTGCCGATCACCATCGGGCTGACGCAGCAGGCAATGGCGTAGTCGTCGCTGTTGAAGTCGGCGCGCATCAGATCGTCGTTCTCGTATTGCAGCGAGGAGGTGACGATCGACACCTGCGCGGCGTATTTCTTGAACGCGATCGGCAGTTGTTCGGACCAGAGGATCGTCAGGTTTGGCTCCGGCGCAGGCCCCATGGTGTGCAGGGTATGCAGGTAGCGGAAGCTGTTTTTGGTCACCAGCGTACGGCCATCCAGCCCCATGCCGCCAATCACTTCCGTGGCCCAGATCGGATCGCCGGAGAAGAGCGTGTCGAACTCCGGCGTGCGCAGGAAGCGTACCATGCGGATCTTCATGATGAAGTGGTCGATCAGCTCCTGGGCCTGCACCTCATTCAGCCTTCCTGCCTGCATGTCGCGTTCAATGTAGATATCGAGGAACGAGGCCGTGCGCCCCAGTGACATCGCCCCGCCGTTCTGGGATTTCACTGCGGCAAGGTAGGCAAAGTAGACCCACTGTACCGCTTCCTGCGCATTCATCGCCGGACGTGAAATATCAAAGCCATAGTTCGCCGCCATCTGCTGGATCTGGAGCAACGCACGTTTATGCTCCGCCAGCTCCTCGCGCAGGCGGATCGTGGCCTCCAGATCTTCTCCGCGCTCCAGTTTCCCCTGGAGATCGGCGAACTGAAGTTCACGCTCGCGCACCAGATAGCTGATGCCGTACAGCGCCACGCGACGGTAGTCGCCGATGATGCGTCCGCGCCCGTAGCCGTCCGGCAGACCGGTCAGCACCCCCGATTTGCGGCAGCGCATCATCTCCGGGGAGTAAACGTCAAACACGCCCTGGTTGTGGGTTTTGCGCAGATCTGTGAAGAGATATTCAAACTGCGGATCCATCTCGCGACCGTAGGCTTCGAACGAGCTGCGGATCATGTTGATCCCGCCGTACGGATGCAGGGCGCGCTTGAGCGGCTTGTCGGTTTGCAGGCCAACGATCGTCTCCAGCTCCTGATCAATATAGCCCGGCCCGTGCGCGGTAATAGTAGTGGCGATGTTGGTGTCAAAATCCACCGGAGCGTGAGTAGCATTCTCCTGACGAATGCCGACCATCACCTTCTGCCACAGCGCCGTCGTTGCTGGCGTCGCCTGCGCGAGGAAAGCTTCATCGCCTTCATAAGGGGTGTAGTTATGCTGAATAAAATCGCGCACGTTAATGGCGTTTTTCCATTCTTCACCGCGAAACCCGGCCCATGCGTCGCTGTAAGGCGCGACGCCCGTATCGATTGTTACTTTCATCAGATTCTCGCTTTATCAGGCGTAAGCCGCAGCCGGAGTAACCTTCCCAAGACGGAGGGCGTCCAGTGCGATCATTTTTTCTTCATTGGTAGGGATCACCGCGCAGGCCGCGCGGGACGACTCGGTAGAGATCACGCGCTCGCCCGCGCTGCCCGGCAGGGCATTTTTGGACTCGTCGAGGATGATGCCAAACACCTTAAGATGCTCCACCACCAGCGCGCGGATAAGCACGGAGTTCTCACCGATCCCGCCGGTAAACACCACGCCATCCAGACGGTGCAGGGACGCGGCATGACCGGCGATATGTCGCGCAATCCGGTGGACGAAGGTCTTTATTGCCAGCCGCGCCCGCTCGTTGCCGTCATGCCAGGCTTTCTCCAGCGCGCGCAAATCGGAGGAGATGCCAGAGATCCCCAGCAGCCCGGACTCTTTGTTGACCACGCGCTCCAGATCCTCGAACGACTGGCCGGTCTGCCGGGCAATCCACGCCATCGCGCCAAAATCCACGTCGCCGCAGCGCGTGCCCATCACCAGTCCTTCAAGCGGCGTCATCCCCATGGACGTGTCCACGCTTACGCCGTTACGCACCGCGCAGATGGACGCCCCGTTGCCGAGATGGGCAATCACCAGGCCGCTGTCATCGGGAGAGAGCCCGAGCAGCGCGTGCGCCTGCGCCGACACGTAGCGGTGAGAGGTGCCGTGGAAACCGTAGCGGCGCACGCCCAGCTCTTCAAAATAGCGGTACGGCAAGCCGTACAAATACGCCTGCGGCGCCATGGTCTGGTGGAAGCTGGTATCAAATACCGCCACCTGCTGCACGCCGGGGAACAGGCGCCCGGCGGCTTCCACGCCGCTCAGGTTGGCGTAGTTATGCAGCGGCGCCAGCGGGGAGACCTGGCGGATCTGCGCCATCACCTCTTCCGTGATCAGGGTCGACTCGCTGAAGAGGTCGCCGCCGTGGGCAATGCGATGGCCAATCAAGGCCACGCTGCCCATCAGGTTGCGTTTCTCCAGCTCCAGGGCGATGGCGGCCAGCGCCCCTTCGTAGTCCTGGTGAGCCAGTCTGACCGGCTCACCCCCATTCACGGAAATAAAGGCTTTTTCTGTGTTGATGCCGTCCGCAATGCCCGTCATCAGGGCATCGCAGCCTGCGGCGTCCAGCACCGAGAACTTAACAGAGGACGATCCGCAGTTAATGACCAGTACTACCGGAAACTCAATCATGGTATGGCTCCGCTCTTCCTGAGCTTTGGTTTAAAACAGTTTGTACACGATGTTCAGAATGGTCAGCAGGCCGACCACGGTTACGAAGATGTTCTCGGTCCGGCCTTTGTATTTCGCCAGCGCAGGCGCCTTGCGGATGGCGTACATCGGCAGCAGGCACAGCAGAGAGGCGATAATTGGCGCGCCCATGGCTTCAATAAGGTCCAGGATGTTCGGGTTGGCGTAGGCCACAATCCAGGTGGAGCCCATGATGAAGACCATGCTGATGGTGTTCAGCTTGCCCACGGAGACTTTCTTCTTGTCGCCCTTGTAACCGAACTTGAGGATCAGACCGTTCAGCCCCTCCAGCGTGCCCAGATAGTGGCCGAAGAAGGATTTAAAGATAGCGACCAGCGCGATGATGGAGGCGCCGTATTCCAGCACCGTGGCGAACGTGGATTTACTGCCTGACATCGACGCGAAGTGGTTCGCCAGGTAAGAGAGCACCGGAATGTTCTGCGCTTTGGCGTCCGCCATGTTCTGCGGAGAGAGCGTAAACAGGCAGCTAAAGGCGAAGAACATCACCACCGCCACCATCAGCAGGCTGGCGCGACCAATGATTTTGGAACATTTCTGCTCGGTAAACTCTTTCCCGAACTCTGGTTCGTACTCTTCGCGTTTGGAGACCACAAACGAGGAGACGATAGGCGAGAAGTTGAAGGAGAAGACCATGATGGAGATCCCCAGCCACACCGTGACCAGAATGCCGTCATGACCGGTGAAGGCGATATCGCTCAGGTTAACCTGGTCGATCACCGCCGAGTTCCAGTACGGGATCAGCGAGAGAGAAATCAACACCAGGCTGGCGATGAACGGGAACACCAGGTAGCTCATCACTTTCACCATCAGGTCTTTACCGAACCAGATAACAAAAGCCATCAGCAGCAGCAGGAACAGCGCCACCACGCCGCGGTTCAGGGCGGGCATCTGGAGCTGGTTTTCCCAGAAGGTCATAAAGGTGTTGGTAATGGTGACGCCGTAAATCCACAGCAGCGGGCAAATGGCAAAGAAGTAGAGGAAGGTGATCACCACCCCGCCGGTCTTACCAAAATGCTCCTCCACCGTTTCGGTGATGTTGCCGGAGACGTTACTGCCGGACAAACACAGACGCGCCAGCGCGCGGTGGCAGTAAAACGCAATCGGAAACGCGAGTACCAGCATCAGCAGGATAGGGATCAGGCCGCCAAAGCCTGCACGGATAGGGAAGAACAGCACGCCTGCGCCAATGGCGGTACCAAACAGGCCGAGCGTCCAGGTGGTATCCGATTTACGCCAGGTGGACGTTTTTGTCTGGCCAACGATAATGCTTTCTGTGTTGCTCATAAGTCATCCTTTATGCGTCAACGAAGCCGGTAATTTGGGAAACACGGGAGAGATCGATATTGCCGCCGGAAATAATGCAGACGGTTTTTCGGCCCTGAATATAGTGGTCCAGCTTGCCGCTTAATAACGCCGCGCACGCCAGCGCACCAGCACCTTCCGTGACCACCTTATTTCGCTGAATAAGCGCGATCATGCTGTTGCGAATCTCGTCTTCGCTGACCAGCACAATGTCATCGACTAATTCACGAACAATTTCGAAGGTTAAATTACCTGGGCGAGACACGTCGCAGCCGTCAGCTAATGTGCCGGTAACACGATGACTGGTTATTTCTCCGGCCTGATACGATGCCGCCATTCCGTGCACATTTTCAGACTGCACGCCGATAATATTGATAGTTGGGTTGATGGATTTAATTGCTGTCGCAATACCGGCAATTAAACCGCCGCCGCCGATGGGGACAATCACGTTATCCACGTCATATAAATCTTCGAGGATTTCCAGGCCAATGGTGCCCTGACCCGCGATCACTTTCGGATCGTCGTAAGGCGGGATAAATATGCGCCCTTCCATCTCGACGATTTCGCTCACTTTGGCGATGGTGTCGTTAAAGTTTTCGCCGTGCAGCACCACTTCGGCGGAGTAGTCGCGCGTGGCGGCAACCTTGGATTTCGGCGCGCCCATCGGCATGACCACTTTGCCGTCGATGCCGAGCATGGCGCAGGAGAGAGAGACCCCCTGCGCGTGGTTCCCTGCGGAACAGGCCACCACGCCCTTGCGTTTTTCCGCATCGGTCAGCGAGCTTAATTTGTTAAAAGCCCCACGTATTTTAAACGAACCGGTACGCTGCATATTTTCAAATTTCAGGAATATCTCACCCTTACACCGTTCGCTCAGATAATTCGAGCGCGGCATACCGGTTTTATAGATCTTTCCCGCCAGTCTTTTTCTGGCGTCCTGAATATCTTCAATGGTCACCGGGAGATCGTAAGTAATGTGCATAATATCCTCGTTATAATAATTCATTGTTTTCAGGCAAAGTCAGGGTATCAGAGCGTTAAAAAGCGTCGCTCCGGGTGTTTTAAATCATCATTATTTCTATCGTCGTTTTTCGGTATTCATCGACGAATATTGTTTTGCCAGTTCAACTAATACTGACGCCGATTTTTTAATACTGTAATTTTTTGACCACACGGCGGCATAACGCGCCACGGGTAATTCATCTTCCACCGGCAGGACAATAAACTGGTCCGAGCCGAATGGCGCAATCATGTCACGGGGGATCACCGTCAGGTAATCGGCATTGAGGACAAGGTTATAGATGGTGACGACGGAATCGGTCTGGACGATGTTTTCAATGCTGATGTGGTTGTCTTGCAGGGTGGTCAGGAGTTCGTTGTAGTAGCCCATATCGGTTTGCGGCATCACCCACTGCTCGTGCGTGAGCGATGCCAGTCTGGTCGGGCCGGTGCACGTTCGTGATTTACTCGCCACCAGCACAAACTCGGATTCAAACAGTGGCTCAACGTGAAGATCCTGAAGCTGCATCCCGTCGCTCAGCGTGCCGATGGCGAAATCCAGCCGGCCATCGCGAATGGCGGGCAGGAATGAAGAGAGCTGCGCTTCATACATTGAGACACGCGCTTTCGGGAACACTTCCTTGAATTTTTTGATCATCCCGGACAGGAAGGTGAAGCCAATCAGCGACGGATAGCCAAAAGAGACGTCCATGACGGTACTGAAACCGAGGCTGTTGATCTCGCTCACCATGTTTTTCATTTCGCGGGTGATCGACTCAGCGTAGGACAGCAGCACCTGACCGGCGGCAGTGAGTTTTACGCCGGTGTTCTTACGCACCATCACTTCCACCCCAAAGTAGGATTCGATGTCGCTGATGATTTTGCTGACGGCAGGTTGCGTCAGCCCCAGTTGTCTTGCAGCAGAACCTATGGAGCCACTTTTGATGACTTCCTGAAATACCACGAGGTGCTGTGTTTTCGGTAGAATAATAGTATTCATAATATTCTGCGCTTATTTCCCTATGACGCAGCGGATTCTACCCAATATTGTTTCGGGGGGTATGTGCTGTCACTCACAATTTGCCATGATGCCCTTTTTATCACTGCATTCAAAACCGATTTATCACCTTATTAATCAAATAGTTAAGCAACTTAAAATACGCAATTACGCTGATATTGATCAACAAAATCCGCAGTAATAAATTTATTTTATGGCAATAACCTGCGTGAATTTTTTTGCTTTAAAAATATTAATAAAGACTATCTTTCAGGCAATTAAAGGTTAATAAACCACCATTATTCTTTTAAAACATTTTTGTGGTTTATCAACTTTACCAGGAATATTTATTCACTTTCCGGTTAAAGAGTGGGATATATCACACATTCACCAGAAGAATGTTTTTAGATTCAATATTAAATTATCAAATGAATAACATTCGGCATCACTGACTAAACATTTACAACATCTGCTCAACACTAAAATTTTCTAATTTTATAGCGTTAAATTTTGTGATTGCGATCATGCGCAGCAGATGAGAGGAACACACAGTCAACCAAATAGTGAAATGTGCTTAGCGTCGCAAAATTGAGAATTGATGTCGTTTGGCGCTTCGCTTACCCGGCCTGCAACCTTCAGAAAGCAAAAACCCCGCCGAAGCGGGGGTTCGTAAGAAGTTGAAGCTGACCGATAAGCCGGGTTCTGTCGTGGACAGTCATTCATCTAGGCCAGCAATCGCTCACTGGCTCAAGCAGCCTACCCGGGTTCAGTACGGGCCGTACCATGTGAACCCCTATTTGGCCTTGCTCCGGGTGGAGTTTACCGTGCCACGGACTGTTACCAGCCGCGCGGTGCGCTCTTACCGCACCCTTTCACCCTTACCTGATCCCGCTTGCGCGGGCCATCGGCGGTTTGCTCTCTGTTGCACTGGTCGTGGGTTTCCCCCCCAGGCGTTACCTGGCACCCTGCCCTGTGGAGCCCGGACTTTCCTCCCCTCCGCCCGTCTCCCCCGAAAGGGACGACGACGAAGCGGCGACTGTCTGGTCAGCTTCGGCGCGCAGTATAGAGGGTTTGCGCGCCGCTGTCACCCCTGGCTACGCATGCCTACCTGCAATGTGGCCGCGATATTCCGCGAGGCGCGGTAAATGTTGTCATACGCTCCCTGGAACGCCTCTTCCAGTGAACCGATACTGGTCAGTACGCTGAACACCGCGTCGATGCCGTACTGATGCACCACACCCACATCCTGCGTCAGACTTCCGGCAATCCCGATCACCGGCTTATGGTATTTTTTGGCGACGCTCGCCACGCCGACGGGCACTTTGCCATTAATGCTCTGGCTGTCGATGCGCCCTTCCCCGGTCAGCACCCACGTGCAATCGTGAATATGTTCTTCAAGATTGAGCGCCTGAGTGACAATCTCGATGCCGCTTTTCAGCTCAGCGCCCAGGAAGGCCATCAGCGCCGCGCCCATGCCGCCCGCGGCGCCAGCCCCCGGAACCCGGTTGACGTCAATGCGCAGTGATTTTTTGATCACCCCGGCGTAGTGGCTAAGATTGGCGTCGAGTTCGAGGATCATCTCCTCCGTGGCGCCTTTTTGCGGGCCAAAGATACGCGACGCGCCGCTTTCACCCACCAGCGGATTCGTCACGTCACAGGCGACGCGGATTGCGCATCCCTGAAGACGCGGATCGAGATCGGAAATATCAATCCGGTTAAGCGCCATCAGGCTGCCGCCGCCGTAGCCGATCTCCGTCCCGTTCGCATCCGTAAACTTCGCGCCCAGCGCCTGCATCATACCCGCGCCCCCATCGTTGGTTGCGCTCCCGCCGATACCGATAATGATGTTGCGCGCGCCTTTATCCAGCGCGCTGAGGATCAGCTCCCCCGTCCCGCGCGACGTCGTGACCAGCGGGTTACGCTGCGCGGGAGGAACAAGCACCAGGCCGCTGGCGGCGGCCATCTCGATAAACGCGGTGGTACCGTCGCCCGAGATCCCCCAACTGGCCTTCACCTTTTCCCCTAACGGGCCGGTGACGACAGCCTGCTGCCAGGTGCCCTGCGTCGCGGCGATCATCGCTTCAACCGTACCTTCTCCGCCGTCAGCAACGGGAACAGACACGTAATGAGCGTCGGGGAAAATTTCCCGAAATCCTTTTTCTATCGCCTGCGCCACCTCGGTGGCAGACAGGCTTTCTTTATAAGAGTCTGGCGCGATTACGATTTTCATAGTTGTATGCCTGAGCCGTAGGCCCGGTAAGCGTAACGCCACCGGGCAGGACGTCATTAGCGAGCAATTTCAACCTTCGCCAGTTTTTCGTAATAGCACGCTAACGCGCTGTGATCGGCGGTGCCCAGACCGTCCGCACGCAGCGCCTGCATCATCTCCATGACGGCGGCAGTCAGCGGCAACTGCGCGCCCACGCCGTGGGAGGTATCCAGCGCATTCGCCAGATCCTTAATGTGCAGATCGATGCGGAAGCCCGGCCTGAAGTTACGATCCATCACCATCGGCGCCTTGGCATCCAGCACGGTGCTGCCCGCCAGACCACCGCGAATGGCCTGATAGACCAGATCCGGATTAACGCCCGCTTTGGTGGCCAGCGTCAGCGCTTCGGACATGGCCGCGATGTTCAACGCCACAATCACCTGGTTTGCCAGCTTGGTGACGTTGCCTGCGCCAATTTCACCGGTGTGCACCACGGAGCCAGCCATGGCTTTCATCAGGTCGTAGTATTTGTCAAACACGGCTTTATCGCCCCCCACCATCACCGACAAGGTGCCGTCGATGGCTTTCGGTTCGCCGCCGCTGACTGGCGCATCCAGCATCTCCACACCTTTCGCTTTCAGCGCCTCGCTGATTTCGCGGCTTGCCAGCGGTGCGATAGAACTCATGTCGATCACCACCAGACCCGGCTTCGCGCCGTCGATAATGCCGTTCTCACCCAGCGCCACCTCTTTCACGTGCGGGGAGTTTGGCAGCATGGTGATAATCACGTCGCACTGCTCAGCAATCGCTTTTGCGGTTGTCGCCGTTTCTGCGCCAGCCGCAATCACCTCTGCCACCGCGTCTGAATTACGATCTAAAACCACCAGTGAGTAACCTGCTTTGATGAGGTTTTTGCTCATTGGTTTGCCCATGATACCCAGGCCAATAAAACCCACTTTCAGCGTCATAATCTGTTTCCTCAATGATGGTTATTTTTTAAAAGCGTCCGCTAATTTCTGCGTGGCGGCGCGGAATACGCCGAGATCGCTGCCCACGGCAACAAACGTTGCGCCCCACTCCAGGTAGCGGCGGGCATCGGCTTCCACTGGCGCCAGAATGCCGCACGGTTTACCGTGCGCTTTGGCACGGGCAAAAATGTGCTGAATTGCGCGCTGCACGTCCGGATGGCTGGCGTTGCCCAGATGACCAAAGGCGGCCGCCAGATCGCTCGGGCCGACGAAAATGCCGTCTACCCCCTCCGTCGCGGCAATAGCGTCGACGTTATCGACCCCCTGCTGGCTCTCGATCTGAACCAGAATGGTGATGTTCTTGTTGGACTGAGCGAAATAGTCCGGCACGGTGCCAAACATGTTGGCGCGGTGCGAGACGGACACGCCGCGGATTCCTTCCGGTGGATAGCGGGTCGCCGCCACGGCCAGCACCGCTTCTTCTTCCGTTTCAACAAACGGGATCAGGAAGTTGTAGAAGCCGATATCCAGCAGACGCTTGATGATCACCGGCTCGTTGGTGGGCACACGCACCACCGGCGCGCTGTGGCTGCCTTTCAGCGCCATCAGCTGCGGAATAAACGTGTTGATATCGTTTGGCGCATGTTCGCCGTCCAGCACCAGCCAGTCGAACCCGGCCAGGCCCAGCACTTCGGTGCTGATGGGGTTGGCCAGCGCAGACCAGCAGCCAATCTGAATCTGGTGCGCCGCGAGGGCCGCTTTAAATTTATTCGGGAAGATGTCGTTACTCATTACTTATACCTTTTTTAATTCCGCAGTTTTAGCCAGTAGCTTTTCTTATTTATTCCGACTCAGCGTCAGCGTTATATTTATTTTCCTGACTGAATTTTGGCGTTATAAAATCGTCATTCAGTATAATCGTCACCACCCGGCAGCACATTGTCTCAATGCTCAATTATCCAACGGGAGTAGCACGCTATTTTGAGCATATGCCCAACACAGTGGGCGCTGATGCACAGAATCAACGATTAGTGGTTCGGGAGCGATCGCGATCACATTCTCACCTTTCCTCTCCTGGCATTCTTTATTTCCTCAATAAGAAACAATTAACCATCTGGCTATATTTAGTATCAGATATTTTGCTGGAGAAGAGTGAACAATGGCCGATATTGAAATTCGACAGGCGTCGCCGACGGCGTTCTATATAAAAGTGCACGATACCGATAACGTGGCGATTATTGTCAACGACAATGGCCTAAAAGCTGGCACCCGCTTTCCGGATGGCCTGGAGCTGATTGAGCACATTCCGCAGGGGCATAAAGTCGCACTGGTCGATATCCCGGCGCAGGGCGAAATCGTGCGCTACGGCGAAGTCATCGGCTATGCGGTGCGCGCTATCCCGCAGGGTAGCTGGATTGAGGAGTCGCTGGTTGAGCTGCCCACCGCCCCGCCGCTGGAGTCGTTGCCGCTGGCTACCCGCGTCCCTGAGCCGTTGCCTCCGCTGGAGGGTTATACCTTCGAGGGTTACCGCAACGCGGATGGCAGCGTGGGAACCAAAAACCTGCTTGGCATCACCACCAGCGTGCATTGCGTGGCGGGCGTAGTGGATTATGTGGTGAAAATTATTGAGCGCGATCTGTTGCCGAAATACCCCAACGTTGACGGCGTGGTGGGTCTTAACCACCTGTACGGCTGCGGCGTGGCGATCAACGCGCCCGCAGCGGTCGTGCCGATCCGCACGATTCACAATATCGCCCTTAACCCAAACTTTGGCGGTGAGGTCATGGTGATTGGTCTCGGCTGTGAAAAATTGCAGCCAGAACGCCTGTTGCAGGGTACTGAGGATGTGAAAGCCATTCCGGTTGACGATGCCAGTGTTGTGCGACTTCAGGATGAACACCATGTCGGCTTCAGATCGATGGTCGACGACATTTTACAGGTGGCAGAGCACCATCTGGAGAAGCTGAACAAACGCCAGCGTGAAACCTGCCCGGCCTCTGAACTGGTCGTTGGGACACAGTGTGGCGGCAGCGATGCGTTTTCCGGCGTCACCGCCAACCCGGCAGTCGGTTATGCCTCCGATCTGTTCGTGCGCTGCGGCGCCACGGTGATGTTCTCCGAAGTCACCGAAGTACGTGATGCTATCCACCTGCTCACGCCGCGCGCCGTCAACGAAGAGGTGGGCAAACGCCTGCTGGAGGAGATGGCCTGGTACGATAACTATCTCGACATGGGCAAAACCGACCGCAGCGCCAACCCGTCTCCGGGTAACAAGAAAGGCGGCCTGGCGAACGTGGTGGAAAAGGCCCTCGGGTCGATTGCCAAATCCGGCCAGAGCGCGATTGTGGAAGTGCTCTCCCCTGGCCAGCGACCAACCAAACGCGGTCTGATCTACGCGGCAACGCCTGCCAGTGATTTCGTTTGCGGCACCCAGCAGGTAGCGTCCGGCATTACGGTACAGGTCTTTACCACCGGGCGCGGCACGCCGTACGGCCTGATGGCGGTACCGGTGATCAAAATGGCGACCCGCACCGAGCTGGCAAACCGCTGGTATGACTTAATGGATATCAACGCGGGCACCATCGCCACCGGGGAAGAGAGTATTGAAGAAGTGGGCTGGAAGCTGTTCCACTTCATTCTGGATGTGGCAAGCGGGCGGAAGAAAACCTTCTCCGATCAATGGGGATTGCATAACTCGCTGGCGGTGTTTAACCCGGCGCCGGTGACCTGATGGCCCCTCATCCTGCCTTCTCCCCACAGGGGAGAGGGCTGGGTGAGGGGGAACATACGGCTCTGGTGGTCATTCCGTTCACTTTATGTTCCTTGCTACTCTGTCACGACATGACCGGTGAACGTGCCAGGGTGGCTCAGTCGCCACCACCCTGGCGACCCGGGCTTCCGGCGGTAAATCGCCGCTTCGCGGTGCCTTCGGCTTATTCCTTCCGGCTTATCGGGGACGGGCGGAGGTAACATCCCTGTAAAGCCCGCCCTCTCGGCGCATCCCTGCGCCTCGCCCCGGCCTACAGGAAACGCCTCAGCGATTTACAGCCGGACCGAGGCATCGCTGAAAGCCCTCAGTTATTCTGAGGCAACATTATCGCTTTTGCTTTCAAATTACTGGGGAACCCTCTCCCTATGGGGAGAGGGTTAGGGTGAGGGGAAAAGCCCCTTTAGACCAGCACCACATCGATCCCGCTTTTGCGTAAACCTTCCAGGCTTTCCGCCGGAATGCCTTCATCAACGATAATCATGTCGATCCGCTGGGTATCAATAATTTTATGCAGGCTTGAACGATTAAACTTGCTGGAGTCCGTGACAACGATAATACGCTCCGCCACCTCGCACATTTTGCGGTTCAGACGGGCTTCATCCTCGTTGTGCGTACTCACCCCCCGGTCGAGATCGATGGCATCGACGCCCAGGAACAGCAGGTCAAAATGGTAATTCTGTAAGGACTGCTCCGCCTGGTCGCCGTAGAAGGACTGCGACTGACGGCGCAAGTGCCCGCCGGTCATCAGCAGCTCTACGCCCTCCGCTTCCAGTAGTGCATTTGCCACGTTCATCCCGTTGGTCATGGCAATGACATCGGTGTGCTGGCGCAGCATGCGGGCAATTTCAAAGGTTGTGGTGCCGGAGTCCAGAATAATGCGGTGACCCGGCTTCACCAGTTCAGCCGCCGCCTGCGCGATGCTGCGCTTCACTGCCGTATTAAGGGAACTTTTGTCCTCAACGGACGGCTCCACGCCGGGGGCATTGCCTTCGCAAATCAGCGCGCCGCCGTAAGCGCGAACGGCAATCCCCTGCTTTTCCAGAAAGGCCAGATCGTTACGGATCGTCACCGTCGACACGCCGAATAAAAGAGAAAGATCGTTAACCTGCACGCTTCCCTGCGCCCGCAACCGCTGAATGATCTGCTCTCGCCTTTCACTGGTGCCGGTGATGCGCTTCTCTGCGGATGAATCGGTGCTGCTCATACGAGCTCCTTAGTAAATACACTTTCGTTTCATTTCGTTTTGCTTATTAACGCCTTTCTTTTGAGGGAATGCAAGCCCTGTATGGTGGGCGGACGCAAGCTTAACCGCCGCTGAAACCTTTCATTATGTTTCTTTTGTGAAACAGATCGGAAAACTATTATCTTTCGTTTTATTTTTACCTCACCATAATGCAGTATCAAATGAAACAAAACGAAAGATGAATACCAACACCATCCGAAATGGAGAGGAAAGTGAAACATCTGACAGAAATGGTGGAACAACATAAACGGGGGAATACAAACGGGATTTATGCCGTCTGTTCCGCACATCCACTGGTACTTGAAGCTGCACTACGTTACGCCCATTCACAACAGACGCCCCTGCTGATAGAAGCCACCTCAAACCAGGTGGATCAGTTTGGCGGTTATACCGGTATGACGCCCGCCGATTTTTATGGGTTTGTCTGCAAGCTGGCGGGATCTCTTGGTTTCCCCACCTCGCAGCTGATCCTTGGCGGCGATCATTTAGGTCCAAACCGCTGGCAAAACCTGCCGGCTTCGCAGGCGATGGCGAACGCCGACGATCTGATCAGAAGCTACGTGGCGGCCGGATTTAAAAAAATTCACCTCGATTGCAGCATGTCCTGCGAAGACGACCCGGTTCCGTTAACCGATGCAATCGTTGCCGGGCGTGCCGCTCGGCTGGCTAAAATTGCCGAAACCACCTGTCTCGAGCAATTTGGCGTAGCCGATCTGGTCTACGTTATCGGCACGGAAGTTCCGGTTCCCGGTGGGGCACACGAGACGCTGACCGAGCTTGAGGTCACCACGCCAGAGGCGGCACGCGCCACGCTTGAGGCACACCGCCACGCATTCGAGAAGGAAGGGTTAAGCGACATCTGGCCGCGCATTATTGGCCTGGTGGTTCAGCCTGGCGTTGAGTTCGACCATGCGCAGGTTTGTGACTATCAACCGCATAAAGCCGTCGCGCTGAGCGAGATGGTTGAAGCCTACGACACGCTTGTATTTGAAGCACACTCTACCGATTACCAGACGCCGCAGGCGCTGCGCCAGTTGGTGAAAGATCACTTCGCCATTCTGAAAGTCGGCCCTGCGCTAACCTTCGCGCTGCGCGAAGCGCTGTTCTCACTGGCAGCAATTGAAGAAGAGCTGCTGCCGGCAAAAGCCTGCTCAGGGCTGCGTCACGTCCTGGAAAACGTGATGCTCGATCGCCCGGAATACTGGCAAAGCCACTATCACGGCGACGGCAATGCCCGTCGCCTGGCGCGCGGTTACAGCTATTCCGACCGCGTGCGCTATTACTGGCCAGACAGCCAGATTGACGACGCCTTTGAGCGGCTGATACGCAACCTGGCGGATGAACCGATCCCGCTGCCGCTGATCAGCCAGTATCTGCCGTTGCAGTACAGCAAAGTTCGCGATGGCGCTCTCAGGTCCACACCACGGGAACTCATCCTCGACCACATTCAGGACATACTCCAGCAGTACCATGCCGCCTGCGAAGGCGTAACGACTCAACACGCATAATTAAAAAGAGGAAAACGCTATGCCAAACATTGTCTTATGCCGCATTGATGAACGCCTGATCCACGGTCAGGTGGGCGTACAGTGGGTGGGGTTTGCGGGGGCGAACCTGGTGCTGGTGGCAAATGACGAGGTTGCAGACGATCCGGTTCAGCAAAACCTGATGGAGATGGTGCTGGCGGAAGGCATCGCCGTGCGTTTCTGGTCCCTGCAAAAAGTGATCGACAACATTCATCGCGCCGCCGACCGGCAGAAAATTCTGCTGGTCTGTAAAACACCGGCTGATTTTTTAACGCTGGTCGAGGGCGGCGTGCCCATCACCCGTATTAACGTCGGAAATATGCATTACGCCAGTGGCAAACAGCAAATTGCCAAAACGGTATCTGTAGACGCGAACGATATCGCCGCGTTTAACGGCCTGAAGGCGGCCGGAGTGGAATGCTTCGTTCAGGGCGTTCCAACAGAGACTGCTTTGGATCTCTTTAAACTGCTCTGAGGGATTCACAATGGAAATCAGTCTGTTGCAGGCTTTCGCGCTGGGGCTTCTCGCCTTTATAGCGGGCCTGGATATGTTTAACGGCTTAACACACATGCACCGTCCGGTGGTGCTCGGGCCACTGGTTGGCCTGATTCTGGGCGATTTGCACACCGGAATTCTGACCGGCGGTACGTTAGAACTGGTCTGGATGGGACTCGCGCCGCTGGCGGGCGCGCAGCCGCCAAACGTGATTATCGGCACCATCGTTGGCACCACATTTGCCATTACTACAGGCGTGAAGCCGGATGTCGCCGTTGGGGTCGCCGTGCCGTTTGCCGTGGCGGTTCAGATGGGGATCACTTTCCTCTTCTCGGTGATGTCCGGCGTGATGTCCCGCTGCGATCGCATGGCGGCTAACGCAGACACCCGTGGTATTGAACGGGTCAACTATCTGGCACTGCTGGCGCTCGGCGTCTTCTACTTCCTGTGCGCGTTTCTGCCCATCTACTTCGGGGCTGAACATGCGAAAACCGCCATTGACGTGCTGCCGGAACGTCTGATCGACGGTCTCGGCGTCGCGGGCGGCATTATGCCAGCGATCGGCTTCGCCGTGCTGCTGAAGATCATGATGAAAAACGTTTACATCCCTTACTTCATTATCGGCTTTGTCGCCGCGGCCTGGCTGAAACTCCCGGTGCTGGCGATTGCCGCGGCTGCGCTGGCGATGGCGCTGATCGACCTGCTGCGCAAATCGCCTGAACCCACGGCGCCTGCGGCCCAGAAAGAGGAATTTGAAGATGGCATCTAATCACACCACCCTGCCGGGCGTGTCTGAAAGTGAAGAGACACTGCTGACCGGCGTGAATGAAAACGTCTACGAAGACCAGCGTATTGGCGCTGAACTAACGAAAAAGGATATTAACCGTGTCGCCTGGCGTTCCATGCTGCTACAGGCCTCGTTTAACTACGAGCGTATGCAGGCCTCCGGCTGGCTGTATGGGCTACTGCCCGCGCTGAAAAAGATCCACACCAATAAGCGGGACCTGGCGCGCGCCATGAAAGGTCATATGGGTTTCTTTAACACCCACCCGTTCCTGGTGACCTTCGTCATCGGCATTATTCTGGCAATGGAGCGTTCCAAACAGGATGTGAACAGCATCCAGAGCACTAAAATTGCCGTCGGCGCACCGCTCGGTGGCATTGGTGACGCCATGTTCTGGCTGACCCTGCTGCCCATCTGCGGGGGGATTGGCGCCAGCCTTGCGCTACAGGGCTCCATTCTTGGCGCGGTGGTCTTTATCGTGCTGTTTAACGTGGTGCATCTCGGCCTGCGTTTTGGTCTGGCGCACTATGCGTACCGAATGGGTGTCGCCGCGATCCCTCTGATCAAGGCCAACACCAAAAAGGTTGGTCATGCTGCGTCCATTGTCGGGATGACAGTGATCGGCGCGCTGGTCGCTACCTACGTGCGCCTGAATACCACACTCGAGATTAAAGCCGGGGATGCAGTCGTCAAACTGCAAACCGATGTGATCGACAAACTGATGCCCGCCTTTCTGCCGCTGGTCTATACCCTGACCATGTTCTGGCTGGTACGCCGTGGCTGGAGCCCGCTGCGCCTGATTGGTATCACCGTGGTGCTGGGCGTTGTCGGTAAATTCTGTCACTTCCTGTAATAAGCAAAGAGGTTGCGATGTTAGGCATTATTTTGACGGGTCACGGCGGTTTTGCCAGCGGGCTGGAACAGGCGATGAAGCAAATCCTCGGCGAACAGCCGCAGTTTATCGCCATCGATTTTCCGGAAAGCTCCACCACTGCGCGGCTGACCGCGCAGCTTGAGCAGGCAGTGAATGAACTGGATGCAGAGCACGATATCGTGTTTCTCACCGATCTTCTCGGCGGTACGCCGTTTCGTGTGGCCTCTACCCTCGCGATGCAGCGCCCCGGCAGCGAAGTGATCACCGGCACCAATCTCCAGCTTTTGCTGGAGATGGTTCTGGAGCGCGACGGGTTAAGCAGTGAAGCCTTTCGTTTGCAGGCGCTGGAGTGCGGCCATCGCGGCCTGACCAGCCTGGTGGATGAACTTGCACGCTGTCGCGAGGAAGCGCCCGCCGAGGAAGGGATATGAGGCAACTGCTGCGCGCGCGTCGTCTGCTTACCGGGCAGGGCTGGCTGGATGACCATCAGCTGCGTATGGATAGAGGCGTCATCACCGCCATCGAGCCGATTCCGGCAGGGGTTAATACCCGCGAGGCAGACCTGCTTTGCCCGGCATACATTGATATTCACGTCCACGGCGGCGCGGGTGTGGATGTGATGGATGATGCGCCCGACGTGCTGGACCGGTTAGCCATGCACAAAGCGCGTGAAGGCGTGGGGGCGTTTCTGCCTACCACCGTCACCGCTCCGCTGGAGGCGATCCATGGCGCGTTACGGCGCATTGCCCGGCGCTGTCATGCCGGTGGCCCCGGCGCGCAGATCCTGGGCAGCTATCTGGAAGGCCCGTACTTTACACCGCAGAACAAAGGGGCGCACCCGCCAGAACTGTTTCGCGAACTGGATCTCGCGGAACTTGATGAGCTGATTGCGGTTTCGCAGAACACGCTGCGGGTAGTGGCGCTTGCTCCGGAAAAAGTGGATGCCCTGAAGGCGATCCATCACCTCAAGCAAAAAGGGATACGCGTCATGCTGGGCCACAGCGCCGCTACATACGCGCAAACCCTGGCCGCATTTGATGCAGGCGCAGCCGGGCTGGTGCACTGCTACAACGGCATGACGGGGTTACACCACCGGGAGCCCGGCATGGTTGGCGCCGGGCTTACGGACCCACGCGCGTGGCTGGAGCTTATTGCCGACGGGCATCACGTTCATCCTGGAGCCATGCGGCTATGTTGTTGCTGCGCGAAGGATCGTACGGTGCTGATTACCGATGCCATGCAGGCGGCGGGTATGCCTGATGGGCGCTATACGTTGTGTGGTGAAAATGTCGAGATGCAGGGCGGCGTTGTCCGCACGGCCTCAGGCGGGCTGGCGGGCAGCACGCTCGCGCTGGATGCCGCCGTGCGAAATATGGTGGAGCATACGGGGATCGCCCCAGAAAACGCAATCCATATGGCCTCGCTGCATCCTGCTCGTCTGCTCGGTATGGATCACCTGCTGGGAACGTTAGCGCCAGGCAAACGCGCCAATGTTCTTGCGCTGGATGCGGGTTTACACCTCCGGCAGATCTGGATCCAGGGTCAGGCTCTTTCCCTGTAGCCCCTTCACAGTGTGCCCTGTTGGCCTTACGGAAGACGATCGTAAGGCCTTTCTTTTCCTTTCCTTGATTTTCGCCTTTCCTTTCGCGATCACACTTTTCGTTTTATTTCTTTTTCACCATTGAACTTTCGATTTCTTTTCTATAAATTTTATTTAACTGCTAAAGTGAACAAGTGAAACGAAACGAAAGATAGCGACACATTTGCCAGCGTCTGATGTGGAATTCACACGACTAAGGACTGAGTTATGCCACAAACCACTATCGCCACCACCGGCACCTGGACCGAAAAAGAGATCCGCCAGCAGCCAGCCAGCTGGCTTCGCTCGCTCAACAATATTGATAATCTGCGCGCGTCGATCGACAGTTTTCTGACGCCACTGTTGCGCAAGCCCGATCTGCGGATCGTTCTGACCGGCGCGGGTACGTCTGCTTTTATCGGCGACATCATTGCGCCATGGCTTGCCAGCCACACGGGGAAAAACATCACCGCGATACCTACAACCGATCTGGTCACTAACCCGATGGATTATTTCAGCCCTGCGCACCCGCTGCTGCTGGTCTCTTTCGCCCGTTCTGGCAATAGCCCGGAGAGCGTCGCCGCCGTTGAGCTGGCGAATCAGTTTGTACCGGAGTGCTACCACCTGTCGATCACCTGTAATGAAGCGGGCAGCCTGTACCAGAATGCCGTCGACAGCGATAACGCCTGCGCCTTGCTCATGCCAGCCGAAACGCACGATCGCGGGTTCGCGATGACAAGCAGCATCACCACCATGATGGCGAGCTGCCTGGCGGTATTCGCACCGGAAACGATCAACAGCAAAACGTTCCGCGACGTGTCCGATCGCTGTCAGGCGATCCTCACATCGCTTGGCGATTTCAGTCCCGGCGTCTTTGGTAACGAACCGTGGAAACGCATTGTTTATCTGGGCAGCGGTGGATTACAGGGCGCCGCACGGGAGTCTGCGCTGAAGGTGCTGGAGCTGACCGCCGGCAAGCTGGCGGCATTCTACGATTCGCCCACGGGTTTCCGTCACGGGCCTAAGTCGCTGGTGGACAACGAAACGCTGGTCGTCGTGTTTGTCTCCAGCCATCCGTATACGCGTCAGTACGATCGGGATCTGCTCGCCGAGCTGCGACGCGATCGTCAGGCTATGCGCGTGGTAGCCATTGCAGCCGAAACGGACCCGGTCATTGAAGCTGGCCCGCATATCCTGCTGCCGCCTTCCCGTTCATTTAACGATATGGAGCAGGCGTTCTGCTTCCTGATGTACGCCCAGGTCTTCGCACTGACCCAGTCTCTGCACGTTGGCAATACGCCGGATACGCCATCCGCCAGCGGTACGGTTAACCGTGTGGTCCAGGGCGTCGTTATTCATCCGTGGCAGGCTTAAGAGGACAGGCTCATGAGTATTATTTCTACCAAATATCTTTTGCAGGACGCACAGGCGAAGGGCTATGCCGTTCCGGCCTTTAACATCCATAACGCCGAGACGATCCAGGCGATCCTCGAAGTCTGTAGCGAAATGCGATCGCCGGTGATCCTCGCGGGTACGCCGGGGACGTTTAAACATATTGCGCTGGAAGAGATCTACGCCTTATGCAACGCGTATTCCCTTACTTATGACATGCCGCTGGCGCTACACCTCGATCACCACGAATCGCTGGACGACATTCGCCGCAAAGTCCATGCCGGCGTACGTAGCGCAATGATCGACGGTAGCCATTACCCCTTCGAACAAAACGTCAAGCTGGTGAAATCGGTCGTCGATTTCTGCCACCTCAACGACTGTAGCGTCGAGGCCGAACTGGGCCGACTGGGCGGAGTGGAAGATGACATGAGCGTCGACGCCGAAAGCGCATTCCTGACCGACCCGCAGGAAGCAAAGCGCTTTGTCGAACTGACAGGCGTGGACAGTCTCGCCGTTGCCATCGGTACCGCGCACGGTCTTTATACCAAACGCCCAAAAATCGACTTCCAGCGGCTGGCCGAGATCCGTGAGGTAGTGACAGTGCCGCTGGTGCTGCACGGTGCGAGTGATGTGCCGGATGAGGATGTGCGCCGCACCATTGAGCTGGGCGTCTGCAAAGTTAACGTCGCAACAGAGCTGAAAATTGCCTTCTCTGACGCAGTCAAAGCCTGGTTTGCCGAGAACCCACAGGGCAACGATCCGCGCTTCTACATGCGCGTCGGCATGGATGCCATGAAAGAGGTGGTCAGAAGCAAAATCACCGTTTGCGGCTCGGCGAACCGGCTGCTGCTTGCGACTGAAGCCTGAACCCATCGCGCATAACGTTAGTACCTAAAAAAATAACTATAAGCCTCGCAAATATGAAGGCGCGTCCTTAAGCCGGACAGCGCCTTCCATTATCCTAAAAATCCGAGGAGTCCCTACATGACACAGGAAAAGTCGTTTAAATCGAAAGCGTGGGAGTTTTTCCAGAGCCTGGGAAAGACGTTTATGTTCCCGGTCTCACTGTTGGCCTTTATGGGGTTGTTGTTAGGTATCGGTAGTTCTGTCACCAGCCCTTCCACCATCAAAAGTTTTCCCTTTCTGGGCGGCGAGTTAACGCAGCTCACCTTTGGTTTTATCGCCATGGTCGGCGGCTTTGCTTTTACCTATCTGCCACTGATGTTTGCCATGGCGATCCCGATGGGCCTTGCCAGACGTAATAAAGCGGTGGGCGCTTTTGCCGGATTCGTTGGCTACATGCTGATGAACATGAGCATCAACTACTACCTGACCGCCACCCACCAGCTTGCGGATGCCGCCACCATGAGACAGGTGGGACAATCCATTGTGCTTGGCATTCAAACGCTGGAGATGGGCGTGCTCGGCGGCATTGTGGTAGGGGTGATCACCTACTTCCTGCACGAACGTTTCCAGGACACGGTGCTGCACGACGCGTTTGCCTTCTTTAGCGGCATTCGTTTTGTGCCCATCATTACCGCCCTCACCCTGTCGCTGGTCGGCTTGTTTATCCCCCTGCTGTGGGAATATGTGGCAATGGGCATTGCCGGGATTGGTCATATCATCCAGAGCACCAGCGTCTTTGGGCCATTCCTGTATGGCGTGGGCGTACTGCTGCTCAAACCTTTTGGCCTGCACCACATCCTGCTGGCGATGGTGCGCTTCACCCCGGCGGGTGGCATTGAGATGGTTAACGGCCAGGAAGTGGCCGGTGCGCTGAACATTTTCTACGCCGAGCTGAAAGCTGGCCTGCCGTTTAGTCCGCACGTTACGGCATTTTTATCGCAAGGGTTTATGCCGACCTTTATCTTCGGCCTGCCTGCCGTGGCTTACGCTATCTACCGCACCGCGCGCCCGGAAAACCGTCCGGTGATTAAAGGGCTGCTGCTTTCAGGCGTGCTGGTTTCAGTTGTCACGGGTATTTCAGAGCCGATTGAGTTCCTGTTCCTGTTTATTGCCCCTGTGCTTTACGCGTTTCATATCGTTATGTCTGGCCTGGCGCTGATGGTGATGGCGCTGCTCGGCGTCACCATCGGCAACACCGACGGCGGCATTCTGGATCTGCTGATCTTCGGCGTCATGCAGGGGATGTCGACCAAATGGTATCTGCTTTTCCCGGTGGGTATTGCCTGGTTTGTTATCTACTTCTTCGTCTTCCGCTGGTACATCCTCAGGCACGATATTAAAACGCCGGGCCGTGAGGTTGACGCGCAGGGTGCGCTCCAGGCGGTGGAAGCCAATACCCGGGCACGTGGAAAATCGAAATACGATCATGGGCTTATTCTTCGCGCGCTTGGCGGTAAAGAGAATATTGAGTCGCTCGACAACTGCATTACCCGCTTACGTCTGGTGGTAAAAGATATGGGGCTTATCGACCAGCAGGCGCTGAAGGCCGCGGGCGCCTTGTCAGTAGTGGTGCTTGATGCCCACAGCGTTCAGGTGATCATCGGTCCGCAGGTGCAGAGCGTCAAATCCGGCATTGAAGCCTTAATTTAACAGGGGGACGTTGTGTTTGATTTCGACAGAATCATTGAGCGTAAAAGCGATAAATGCCGTAAATGGGATCATACGTTTGTGTGCTCGCGTTTCGGTGATGTCCCGGAGGGATTTATCCCGCTGTGGATAGCAGATATGGATTTCACCTCGCCACCCGCTGTGATTGAAGGCTTCCAGCGCATCGTGGAGCATGGCACCTTCGGTTACACCTGGTGCTTCGACGAATTCTACGATGCGGTCATCGCCTTCCAGCGTAGCCGTCATCAGGTTGAGGTGCATAAGTCATGGATCACCCTGACCTACGGCACCGTTTCCACGCTGCACTATACGGTTCAGGCGTTCTGCAAACCCGGCGACTGCGTGATGATGAATACCCCGGTGTATGACCCGTTTGCGATGGCGACACAGCGACAGGGCGTGCGGGTGCTTGCAAATCCGCTGAGCGTGAAGGAAAACCGCTATCAGCTGGATTTTAATCTGATTGAAGTTCAGCTCAAAACTCACCGTCCAAAACTGTGGTTCTTCTGCTCGCCGCATAACCCTTCGGGCCGAATCTGGCGCGCGGATGAGATACGTCAGGTGTCCGATCTCTGTAAGCGCTACGGCACGATTCTGGTGGTTGATGAGGTTCACGCCGAGCACATTCTGGACGGTACATTCGTCAGTTGTCTGACTTCGGGCTGTGCCGCCCAGGACAACCTGATTGTGCTGACCTCCCCCAATAAAGCCTTCAACCTTGGCGGGCTAAAAACATCCTACTCAATGATTCCAGACGATTCGCTGCGCCAGCGTTTCCGCCAGCAGCTGGAGAAGAACTCCATTACCTCGCCCAATATCTTCGGCGTGTGGGGAATTATTCTGGCTTATCAGCAAGGTCTGCCATGGCTCGACGCGCTGAATGGTTATCTGCGCGGCAATGCCCGCTACCTTGCGGATGCCATTCAGACCCATTTCCCTGCATGGAAGATGATGAACCCGGAGTCGTCGTATCTCGCCTGGATAGACGTCAGTGCGGACGATCGCAGTGCGACGGCGCTAACTCAACATTTCGCAAAACAGGCTGGCGTGGTCATTGAAGATGGCAGCCACTACGTACAAAACGGCGAAAACTACCTGCGTATTAACTTCGGCACCCAGCGCTACTGGCTGGAACAGTCCATCAACCGAATGCTGAAGCATTACTGATAAGGATCTTACCCCGATGAAAAAGATGCTCACTCTCTCGCTGCTGACTCTCTGTGTTTCCCATGGTGCGGCAGCAGCAAACTACGCGCTCAGTAACGACAATATTGCCCTTTCGTTTGATGATGCAAACGCAACGGTAGTGGTAACGGACAGCAAAGCTAACCATCCGCTCACGCCCCAGGAGTTGTTCTTTCTGACGCTACCGGATGAAACAAAAATCCACACCGCTGATTTCAAAATCAAGCACGTCGAAAAGCAGGACAATGCGATAGTCATCGACTTTACGCATCCGGATTTTATCGTAACGGTGAAACTGAACCTGGTGAAGGGAAAATACGCCAGCATTGGCTACACCATCGCCGCCGTCGGGCAGCCGCGGGACGTAGCGAAAATTACCTTCTTCCCGACGAAGAAGCAGTCTCAGGCACCTTACGTTGACGGGGCGATTAACAGCTCGCCAATCGTGGCCGACTCGTTCTTCATCCTGCCAGACAAACCGATTGTGAATACTTACGCTTATGAAGCCACCACGAACCTCAACGTGGAGCTGAAAACGCCAATTCTGCCTGAGACACCGGTTAGTTTTACCACCTGGTTCGGCACTTTCCCGGAAACTAATCAGCTGCGCCGCAGCGTAAACCAGTTTATCGATGCCGTGCGTCCGCGGCCTTATAAGCCTTATCTGCACTACAACAGCTGGATGGACATCGGCTTCTTTACCCCTTACTCCGAGCAGGATGTCATTGGGCGGATGGACGAATGGAATAAAGAATTTATTGCCGGACGCGGGGTGGCGCTGGACGCGTTCCTGCTGGACGATGGCTGGGACGATCGCACCGGACGCTGGCTGTTTGGCCCGGCATTCAGCAACGGTTTTGGCAAAGTCAGGGAAAAAGCCGACAGCCTGCATAGCTCGGTTGGGCTGTGGCTTTCTCCGTGGGGCGGATACAACAAGCCGCGCGATATTCGCGTCTCGCATGCAAAAGAGTATGGTTTCGAAACCGTAGACGGCAAGCTGGCGCTGTCGGGGCCGAACTATTTTAAAAACTTTAACGATCAGATCATTAAGCTGATCAAAAACGAGCACATTACCTCGTTCAAGCTCGACGGAATGGGTAACGCCAATTCGCATATCAAGGGCAGCCCATTTGCATCGGATTTTGACGCGTCCATTGCCCTGCTGCACAACATGCGCAGCGCAAACCCGAACCTGTTTATCAACCTGACCACCGGCACCGACGCCAGCCCGTCCTGGCTGTTCTATGCTGATTCAATCTGGCGTCAGGGCGATGATATCAACCTGTACGGCCCCGGCACGCCAGTGCAGCAGTGGATGACCTACCGCGATGCCGAAACCTGGCGATCCATCGTGCGTAAAGGTCCGCTGTTCCCGCTGAACTCACTGATGTACCACGGGATCGTCAGCGCAGAGAACGCTTACTATGGACTCGAGAAAGTGCAAACAGACAGCGATTTTGCCGATCAGGTCTGGAGCTACTTCGCAACCGGAACTCAGCTTCAGGAGCTGTACATCACGCCGTCTATGCTGAATAAGGCGAAGTGGGATACCCTGGCGCAGGCGGCAAAATGGTCGCGTGAGAATGCCAGCGTGCTGGTGGATACTCACTGGATTGGCGGTGACCCAACTTCGCTTGAGGTTTACGGCTGGGCCTCATGGAGTAAAGACAAAGCGATTTTTGGCTTACGCAACCCATCGGATAAGCCGCAACGTTACTTCCTGGATTTAACCAAAGATTTTGAGATCCCGGCAGGAGAGCGTTCGCAGTTTACCCTGAAAGCCGTGTACGGTAGTAATTCGACCGTACCAGAGGAGTATAAAAACGCTGTGGTGATTACGCTGCAACCGCTGGAAACGCTGGTGTTTGAGGCGATGCCGGAGAAATAGTGAGGCTTTGACACGGTGTAGGCCGGGTAAGGCGAAGCCGCCACCCGGCAAAACAGGCGGCAGGGTCTTACTCCCCCTGCTGCTCCAGCGCATATTTATACAGCGCATTTTTCTTCACGCCGTGGATCTCCGCCGCCAGCGCCGCCGCTTTTTTCAGGGGGAGTTCAGCCTGTAGCAGGACCAGCGTACGCAGCGCATCGGCAGGCAGAGCGTCTTCCTGCGCTTTGTGACCTTCAACAATCAGCACCATTTCGCCCTTGCGGCGGTTTTCATCCTCTTTCACCCACGCCAGCAGTTCGCCAACCGGCGCACCGTGAATAGTTTCCCACGTTTTGGTCAGCTCGCGCGCCAGCACCACATAGCGGGCTTCGCCCCAGACGGTCACCATATCTTCCAGGCTTTCCAGCAGACGGTGGGTTGATTCGTAGAAGATCAACGTACGCGGTTCAGCTTCCAGATCCTTTAACACATCGCGACGGCCTTTGGATTTAGCAGGCAGGAAACCTTCGTAGCAGAAACGATCGGACGGCAGACCCGCAGCGCTTAACGCCGCAATCGCCGCGCACGGCCCCGGCAGCGGCACAACGCGGATGCCAGCTTCCCGGCAGGTGCGTACCAGATGGTAGCCCGGATCGTTGATCAGCGGCGTTCCCGCATCGGAGACCAGCGCGATGTTCTGCCCTTCTTTAAGCTTCGCCACCAGCGTTTCGGCTTTTTGTTGCTCATTGTGATCGTGCAGGGCAAACAAACGGGCGTTGATGGCAAAGTGTTGTAGCAGTAAACCGGTATGACGGGTGTCTTCAGCCGCAATTAAATCAACAGCTTGCAATACGGTGAGCGCACGTTGGGTAATATCAGACAAATTCCCGATAGGAGTAGGTACAATATAAAGCTGGCCTTGAGAATTATCTGCCGTTTCGTGTTGTTTCATTGTTTCGTCCGTATTGCCGATTTAATATTGAGCATTGCGTAAAAAAATCACTGGATACAGTATGGTACCGTTAACGTTTCTTCGAAAAAAAGCCGCGCACAGCGTGCCCCTCCTGCTGGCAGCCCTGATCTTTACCGGCTGCGGCACCCAGGCACCTGACCAGAGCACTGCTCATATGCAGGGATCCGCTCAGGCTGATTCTGGCTTTTATCTGCAACAAATGTCGCAGAGTACAAATGATACCAGGATCAACTGGCAATTACTCGCCATTCGTGCACTGCTGAAAGAAGGGAAAACCCAGCAGGCCGCCGAGCTGTTCAGCCAGCTGCCGCAGGATCTTAACGACACTCAGCGCCATGAGCAGACGCTGCTGTCGGCAGAACTGAAGGTCGCGCAAAAAGATTACGACGGCGCGAAGAAGATCCTCGGCACCATCGATCTCAGCACGCTGGATAAAAACCAGCAGGCCCGTTTCTGGCAGGCCGGTATCACCGCTGAGCAGGGTCGCCCTTCCCTGACGCTACTCCGCGCGCTGATTGCCCAGGAGCCTCTGCTCGCGGGTGCAGACAAGCAAAAAAATATTGACGCAACCTGGCAGGCGCTCGCCTCCATGACCCAGGATCAGGCCAAGGCGCTGGTAATCAACGCCGATGAAAATGTCCTGCAAGGCTGGCTGGATCTGCAACAGATGTGGTTCAACAACCGCAGCGATCCGAACATGCTGAAAGCCGGCATTACCGACTGGCAAAAGCGTTACCCGCAAAACCCGGGAGCGAAAATGCTGCCAACGCAGCTGGTGAACGTGCAAAACTTTAAGCCCGCCTCCACCAGCAAAATCGCCCTGCTGCTGCCGTTAAACGGTCAGGCTGCGGTGTTTGGTCGCGCCATTCAGCAAGGTTTTGAAGCCGCGAAAAACGGCACCACCGCCGTCAGCGGCAGCGCGGTTCCGGCGCAGGCTGCACAGGCGGCGAATGTGAATGACGTTGTCAGCCCGTCCGCCGCCGAAACCAGCGACCTGACCACCGCGCAAACCCCTGCGCAGGGCACCATGCAGAATCCGGTTACCGCCCCAACGACGCAGCCTGCTACCCCAGCGCCTGCGGCAACACAGGCCCCGGCTGAAACACCGGCGCCCGCGACGGCAGAACAACCTCAGCCGCAAACCGCGCAGCCGGAACAGCAGCCAGCAACCCAGCCGCAGGCTGTGGCCACCACCAGCGCTAATCCTGGTGCAGAGTTGAAAATCTACGACACCAGCGCCCAGCCGCTTGACCAGGTGCTGGCGCAGGTTCAGCAGGACGGGGCCAGCATCGTTGTCGGCCCGCTGTTGAAAAACAACGTGGAAGCGCTGATGAAGAGCAACACCACGCTGAACGTGCTGGCGCTTAACCAGCCTGAGCAGGTTCAGAACCGCGCCAATATCTGTTACTTCGCCCTCTCTCCGGAGGATGAAGCCCGCGATGCGGCCCGCCATATTCACGAGCAGGGCAAGCAGGCGCCGCTGCTGCTGATCCCACGCAGCACGCTGGGCGATCGCGTTGCCAACGCGTTTGCGCAAGAGTGGCAGACCCTTGGCGGTGGCGTAGTGTTGCAGCAGAAATTTGGCTCAGCTTCCGAACTGAGAGCGGGCGTGAACGGCGGGGCAGGTATTGCCCTCAACGGTAGCCCGGTATCCGCCAGCCTGCCGCAGCAGCAGAGCGTCACCATCGGCGGTCTGACGATCCCGGCACCACCTACCGACGCGCAAATCAGCGGCGGCGGTAAAGTGGATTCGGCGTACATCGTCGCTACGCCGGAAGAGATCGCCTTTATCAAACCGATGATCGCCATGCGTAACGGCAGCCAGAGCGGTGCAACGCTCTACGCCAGCTCACGCAGCGCACAGGGTACCGCAGGCCCGGATTTCCGTCTGGAAATGGAAGGACTGCAATACAGCGAGATCCCCATGCTGGCAGGCAGCAACCCGCAGTTGATGCAGCAGGCGCTGGGCGCGGTGCGCAATGACTATTCCCTGGCGCGTCTGTACGCGATGGGCGTCGATGCCTGGGCGCTGGCAAACCACTTCACCCAGATGCGTCAGGTACCGGGCTTCGAGCTTAACGGGAATACCGGCGATCTGACCGCCGATCAGGATTGTGTGATTAACAGGAAGTTATCATGGCTCAAATACCAGCAGGGGCAGATTGTCCCGGCCAGTTAAGCCGTAAACAGACCGGCGACGCGTGGGAGTTAAAGGCGCGTCGCTGGCTTGAAGGCAAAGGACTGCGCTTTGTCGCCGCCAACGTTCGCGGGCGCGGCGGCGAGATTGACCTGATCATGAAAGACGGTCAGACCATCGTGTTTGTTGAAGTTCGCTTCCGACAGTCGTCCCGTTTTGGCGGTGCTGCCGCCAGCGTGACGCTCGCCAAACAACAAAAATTATTACAGACTGCCCACTTGTGGCTTGCCCGCCATAATGGGAGTTTTGATACTGTGGATTGCCGTTTCGATGTGGTAGCCTTCACCGGAAATGCGATCGACTGGCTTAAAAACGCGTTTGGCGAAGACGCATAAATAAGATTTTAAAGGGATACCGTGCTCGAACGAATTAAAGTGTGCTTCACAGAAAGCATTCAAACGCAGATTGCCGCGGCGGAAGCCCTCCCGGACGCGATCTCGCGTGCAGCGATGACGCTGGTTCAGTCGCTGCTCAACGGCAACAAAATCCTCTGTTGTGGCAATGGCACGTCCGCCGCCAACGCACAGCATTTTGCTGCCAGCATGATCAATCGCTTCGAAACCGAGCGCCCGAGTTTACCTGCCATTGCACTAAACACCGATAACGTGGTCTTAACTGCGATTGCCAACGATCGTCTGCATGACGAAATCTACGCCAAGCAGGTGCGCGCCTTAGGCCATGCCGGAGACGTGCTGCTGGCGATCTCCACGCGCGGTAACAGCCGGGATATCGTTAAAGCGGTTGAAGCGGCCGTGACCCGGGATATGACGATTGTCGCCCTGACCGGTTACGACGGCGGAGAGCTGGCTGGCCTGCTGGGGCCGCAGGATGTGGAGATCCGCATTCCTTCGCACCGTAGCGCCCGCATCCAGGAGATGCATATGCTCACGGTGAACTGCTTATGCGATCTGATCGATAACACGCTTTTCCCTCACCAGGATGATTAAGGAGTTCTCATGAAGGTTTTATCGGCCCTTGCAGTCGTGATGTCTGCATTACTGCTTCAGGGATGCATCGCTGCCGCTGTAGTCGGCACCGCAGCGGTCGGCACCAAAGCAGCGACCGATCCGCGCACCGTTGGGACGCAGGTGGATGACGGTACGCTTGAGCTGCGCGTAAACAGTGCGCTGTCGAAAGACGAGCAGATCAAGAAGGAAGCACGCATCAACGTGACGGCTTATCAGGGCAAAGTGCTGCTGGCAGGCCAGGCGCCAAATCCTGAACTCGCCTCGCGTGCCAAACAGATTGCGATGGGTGTGGAAGGTACGGCGGAAGTGTTTAACGAGATCCGCCAGGGCCAGCCGATTGGTCTCGGCACCGCGTCATCTGATACCTGGATCACCACCAAAGTGCGTTCCCAGCTGCTGGGTACCGACCAGGTGAAATCCTCAAACGTGAAAGTGACCACGGAGAACGGCGAAGTGTTCCTGCTGGGTCTGGTGACGGAACGTGAAGGGAAAGCGGCGGCGGATATCGCCAGCCGGGTGAGCGGCGTGAAACACGTCACCACCGCCTTTACTTACATTAAGTAATTCCCACCTGGCTACAGGCCCGGTAAGCGCTAGCGCCACCGGGCTTTTTTCACACAAGCGCCATACTCCCCACAATAACTCCGCTCAACGCCACCAGCCCCGCAGTCAGCCACAGCGCTTTCGCCGGGAATGACTTACGCAGCATGATAAGCGACGGCAGGCTCACCGCCGGCAGCGTGATGAGCAGCGCCAGCGCCGGTGCGGTCCCCATACCAGCCATCATCATGGTCTGAATAATCGGGATCTCCGCCGCGGTTGGGATCACAAACAGGCACCCGGCCACCGCCATCGCAATCACCCACATCAGCGTGTTGTCGATAGCGCCATCCGCATGCGGGAACAGCCAGACGCGCGCCGCCCCCAGCACCAGTACGGCCAGGATATAGACCGGAATGGTGCTCCAGAAAAGCTGCCACAGCGCTTTGCCCCAGCGAGCAAAGAAACTGCCCTGCGGCTCGCTGACGTCCAGCTCAACGGAGGCAGGCCCGGCCTCGTTGTCTTTCACCAGGTGCTGCACCAGCGTAGCGACAAGCACCACCGTCAGCAGGCCAGCCGCCAGACGGATAAACGCGAAATGCCAGCCGAGAACGAAGCCCATAAACACCAGCGTTGCCGGGTTCAGCAGGGGGTTACCCATCCAGAAGGCAAGCGCGCCGCCCATCGACACGCGCTGTCGGCGCATACCCGCCGCCACCGGTGCGGCGCAGCAGGAGCACATCATGCCCGGCAGGGAGAAAATCGTCCCCAGCAGCGTGCCCTGCAAGCGCGGCTGTCCCAGGGTTTTCACCAGCCAGTTACGCGGGATAAGTACCTGAATCAGCGAGCCCAGCAATACGCCCAATACCGCCGCTTTCCAGACGGCAAGAAAATAGACCATGGCGTAATCCCACGCCGCGCGTAGCGGGCTGGAATCGGCCTGCGCGAGAATCGATTTACCGATGCTGTGGGTGTCGGCGGCGGTGAAGGCTTTACCGTAGTACGGCTGCCATTTCACATACCAGAGGCCAATGATGACCACGAGAAAGAAGAGTGCGGGCTTCCACCACTGAACAGGTGTTGCCGCCTGAGATGAAGACTGACCAGTCATACCATTCCCCGGAAGGTGTTATTTAATAAGCCGGGGAAGTTTACGCCTCGCCCTGCGCGATTTCACGCAGTTTTGCCGAAGGGATAATATTAACCCCCTCCTGCGACGGAGCCAGCGCCTCTTTTAGCATCGCCAGCGCGACATCCCGCGCCTCGATGGACTTCCAGTTACCCGGCAGGATGCGAAACAGCGGAGCGAAAAAAGACTCGTTAAAACGACGTTCGTCACGGTGCCCCATCAGCATGGAAGGCCGCGCGATGGTCAGGCGCTCCCATTTCTGCGCGATTAACGCCTCTTCCATTTTGCCCTTCACCTGGTTGTAAAAAAACGGCGAGCCTGCGTTCGCGCCGTGCGCACTGACCACCAGGAAATGTTTTGCGCCCAGCTTTTTCGCCGTCAGGGCGGTATCCACCACCAGTGTGTAATCCGCATGGACAAAAGCTTCTTTACTGCCCGCTTCCCGTCGGGTGGTGCCAAGGCAGCAAAAGGCGATATCAATGGGATCCTGCACCTGCGCCAGCGCGTCGGTGAGCTGTGGATCGTGCGGGTTATAGACGCCGGTGATATCCAACAGCGGGCGACGCGTCGGGGCGGCGATATAATTGATATGCCGATCCTGGATCAGCAGCCGCAGCAGATGTCCACCCACCAGCCCGGTTGCGCCGGTAATCAGTACCTGACTCATCTTATCCCCTTTACAGAATTGTCCGTTTGCGTTCTGGGCCTGCTCTACCACACTTAAAAGTCTGTTACCGGTAAGTATTTACCACAAACGGGAAAAAAACAGTCTGAAGCGAAAACAACGGAGGAAGCATGGGTAAAAAAATCGCAGTCTTGATTACCGACGAGTTTGAAGATTCAGAATTTACGTCGCCAGCAGAGGCATTCCGCAAGGCGGGCCACGAGGTGGTCACCATCGAGAAAGAAGCGGGTAAAACCGTGAAGGGCCATAAGGGCGAAGCCAGCGTGACCATTGACGAATCCATTGATAACGTCAGCCCGTCGGATTTCGACGCCCTGCTGTTACCGGGCGGTCATTCACCGGATTCCCTGCGCGGAGACGAGCGTTTCGTCACCTTTACCCGTGACTTCGTCGGCACCGGTAAACCGGTATTTGCCATTTGCCACGGTCCGCAGCTGCTGATCAGCGCCGAGGTGGTACGCGGGCGTAAGCTCACCGCGGTGAAGCCGATCGTTATCGATCTGAAAAACGCGGGAGCCGAGTTCTACGATCAGGAAGTGGTGAACGATAACGATCAGCTGATCACCAGCCGTACACCGGACGATCTGCCGGCGTTTAACCGTGAAGCGCTACGCCTGCTCGGCGCGTAACCAGTGCAGCTTCTTGCCAAAGCCCAGGGTGTTGTCGGTAAATTTCAGCTCATCAAGGCGGATTTCCCACACCGGGGCTTTTAGCGCCGCGGCCACCGGGAAGCGGCGCGTATAGCGTTTACGTTGCGCGTCGCTCTCCTCATCTTCCAGGCGACGAATTTCGCCTTTAAACTGGACCCCGCGGATCAGCGCAACGGTTTTAGGCTGACCGTTTACCGTGCCCGCCACTTTTGCCCGCTGGCCCGTCATCTGCGCATGCCGCGTTTTATCTTCGCTCATCACGTAAAAGGCCACGCGCTCGGGATCGTAGTAATAAAAGGCATTTGCGCACCACATCTCCTCGTCTTTACAGACGCACCAGGTCACGACATGCTGCTTTGCCAGCCAGCGGTTAATGGCGGCCAGTGTTTCCATTTTCGCTCTCTCTCATGCTATGGTGCGTTCACCTTAACATACTGAATCTGTTTACCGTGTGCTGGTTTCTCTATCTTGTCCGAACCGCTGATAACGCACTCTACACCGGGATCACTACCGATGTGGCACGGCGTTTTTTACAACATCAAACGGGGAAAGGGGCGAAGGCGCTGCGGGGGAAAGGTGAACTTCAGTTAGCGTTTTCAGCCGCCGTGGGCGACAGATCCCTGGCGCTCAGGCTGGAATACCGCATCAAGCAGCTGACGAAGCGCCAGAAAGAGCGTCTCGTCAACGGGGACGGCTCTTTCGAGGCGCTACGCGAAAGCCTGCTTAAAAACGATTGAAATGATCGTGGTACTCCACCAGACCGGTAACGCCGTCGAGCGCATCATCCGCCAGAGGATGCACCAGGAAAGACGTTTCCGTGCCCGGCCAGTGGCAGCGCAGATCGTATCTGGACGCTGGCTCAAAACCTAAACGTTCGTAGAACGCCGGATCGCCCAGAACGACGACAGCGGCATAGCCAAATTCATTCAGTGAATCCAGCCCTTCATAGACCAGCTGGCGCGCCAGGCCCTGGCCACGGTAGTTTTCATCCACCGCCAGCGGCGCCATGCCGACCCACTGTAACTCTTCACCCTGCACAATCACCGGGCTGAAGGCCACGTAGCCGACCACCTGCCCTTCATCGTCGGTGGCAACCAGGCCCAGCGTAATCAGGCCATCTTCGCGAAGATCGTGAACCAGTTGGGCTTCGGCGTCGCCTGCAAAAGAGCGGCGTAACAACGCATCGATACCCGGCGCATCAATCCCAATTTCGACTCGAATCAGCATGGCTCACCTACTGAAGTGTGTTTGCTGTCCGGCGGGGTTTTTAGCCCGGCCTCAACGAAATCTGCCATTTGCATCAACATCATACGCAGCGCTTTCGGCATCTGCTCCAGCTCAATGGCATCCATTAAATTTTTGACGTACAGACCGAGCTCCGTGTCGCCTTCAATCACCAGACGACGCTGGAAGAAGAGGGTGTCCGGATCCTGTTTGCGCGCGGCGATCATCAGCAGATCGCTGGCATCCGCGCTAAAGCTGACATCCGCCTCGGCGGTTTCACGGACGATCAGCCGATCGTTCTCAACGGAAGTAAACCAGCGCAACCCGATATCGCGCACTTCAATCTTTAACCAGCGGCCTTCCAGAAACTCCAGCTCACCGTCCTGTAGCGCCTGGCGGAACTGCCAGCTCAGTACCTGTTCCAGCACCTGGCGTTTAAGCGCGAACGGCGCCAGTTTTACCGGCACGCTCAGCATTGATGGACCAAATTGTACGAGACGTGAACGCAGTTTATCCAGCACGAGCTTTACTCCCTGATAGCTATAGTCCTGCTATTTTGCCATATCCCGACAAGAAGATAGCGGCGTAAATCAACAAACCGTTGTCCGGTATACCTCATTATTGGTGCCATCAATACGCCATTAGCTGCCTTAAATCAAAAATTGTCGCGTATGGGTTAATTAAAATCCCAGCTCGTTAACATTTTTTACGATCCCTGCGATCGACAACATCGGGATAAATTATGGAGCTGCTCTGCCCTGCCGGAAACCTTCCGGCGCTTAAGGCGGCCATCGAAAATGGGGCCGATGCGGTCTATATCGGGCTGAAAGATGATACCAACGCCCGCCATTTTGCGGGTCTTAACTTTACGGAGAAAAAGCTTCAGGAAGCCGTTAACTTCGTTCACCAGCACCGGCGCAAACTGCACATCGCCATCAATACCTTTGCCCATCCTGATGGCTATGCCCGCTGGCAGCGCGCCGTGGATATGGCGGCCCAGCTGGGCGCAGATGCGCTGATCCTGGCTGACCTCGCCATGCTTGAGTATGCGGCAGAACGTTATCCGCATATTGAGCGCCACGTCTCTGTTCAGGCATCGGCCACCAATGAAGAGGCCGTGCGTTTTTATCATCGACACTTTGACGTAGCCCGCGTGGTGCTGCCGCGCGTGCTCTCTATTCATCAGGTTAAGCAACTGGCGCGCGTCACGCCAGTGCCGCTGGAGGTTTTTGCCTTCGGCAGCCTGTGCATCATGGCCGAAGGCCGCTGCTATCTTTCTTCCTATCTCACCGGGGAATCGCCAAATACCGTCGGCGCCTGCTCGCCTGCCCGCTTCGTTCGCTGGCAGCAAACGCCGCAGGGGCTAGAGTCACGCCTGAATGACGTGTTAATTGACCGCTATCAGGACGGTGAAAACGCGGGCTATCCGACACTGTGTAAGGGCCGCTATCTGGTGGACGGCGAGCGCTACCACGCGCTGGAGGAGCCCACCAGCCTCAACACGCTGGAATTGCTGCCGGAACTGCTGGCCGCCAATATTGCCTCGGTGAAAATCGAAGGCCGCCAGCGCAGCCCGGCCTACGTGAGCCAGGTGGCGAAGGTGTGGCGTCAGGCCATCGACCGCTGCATGGCGGACCCGCAAAACTATGCTCCACAAGCGGCCTGGATGGAGACGCTCGGCGCGATGTCCGAAGGCACCCAAACTACGCTCGGCGCGTACCACCGTAAATGGCAGTGAGATAATCATGAAATATTCATTAGGGCCGGTGCTTTACTACTGGCCAAAAGAGACGCTGGAAGATTTTTACCAGCAGGCGGCTAACAGCAGCGCCGATGTGATTTACCTCGGCGAAGCGGTGTGCAGCAAGCGCCGCGCCACCAAAGTGGGCGACTGGCTGGATATGGCGAAAAACCTGGCCGGCAGCGGCAAGCAGGTGGTGCTCTCGACGCTGGCGCTGGTGCAGGCGTCCTCTGAACTGGGCGAACTGAAGCGCTACGTCGAAAACGGTGAGTTCCTGCTGGAGGCGAGCGACCTGGGCGTGGTAAACCTGTGCGCCGAGCGTAAGCTGCCGTTTGTCGCCGGACATGCGCTGAACTGCTATAACGCGGTGACCCTGCGCCTGTTGCTCAAACAGGGGATGACCCGCTGGTGCATGCCAGTAGAGCTCTCCCGCGACTGGCTGGCCAACCTGCTCACACAGTGCGAAGAGCTGGGCATTCGCAACAAGTTTGAAGTGGAGGTTCTGAGCTACGGCCATCTGCCGCTGGCCTACTCTGCCCGCTGCTTTACCGCACGCTCGGAAGACCGTCCGAAAGACGAGTGCGAAACCTGCTGCATTAAGTACCCGAACGGCCGCAGCATGCTGTCGCAGGAGAATCAGCAGGTGTTTGTTCTCAACGGCATTCAGACCATGAGCGGTTACGTCTATAACCTCGGCAACGAACTGGCGTCAATGCACGGGCTGGTGGATATGGTGCGGCTTTCGCCGCTTGATACCGGCGTTTTCGCGATGCTGGACGCCTTCCGCGCCAACGAAAACGGCGCCTCGCCGCTGCCGTTGACCGCAAACAGCGACTGCAACGGTTACTGGCGACGTCTCGCCGGGCTGGAATTGCAGGCGTAAAAAAAGCTCACTTTGTTAACAACGGTTATCATTTTTTAATGCAGTATTAAAGATTGACCGTCGACAAAGTGAGCTGTTATGACTGACAAAACCATTCCGTTTTCGGTGCTGGATCTGGCGCCGATTCCACAAGGCTCCTCGGCCAGAGAAGCCTTCACGCACTCTCTCGATCTTGCTCAGCTTGCCGAAAAGCGCGGCTATCACCGCTACTGGCTGGCGGAGCACCACAATATGGTGGGCATCGCCAGCGCCGCCACCTCGGTGCTGATTGGCTATCTGGCGGCGAATACCACCACTCTGCACCTGGGCTCCGGCGGTGTGATGCTGCCGAACCACGCCCCGCTGGTGATTGCCGAGCAGTTCGGGACGCTGAATACCCTTTATCCGGGCCGTATTGATCTAGGGCTTGGCCGCGCGCCGGGCAGCGACCAGCCGACCATGCGCGCCCTGCGTCGCCATATGAGCGGCGATATCGATAACTTCCCGCGCGATGTGGCCGAGCTGGTGGACTGGTTTGACGCGCGGGATCCGAACCCACACGTGCGACCTGTGCCGGGGTACGGGGAAAAGATCCCGGTATGGCTGTTAGGCTCAAGCCTGTACAGCGCACAGCTCGCCGCTCAGCTGGGGCTGCCGTTCGCGTTCGCTTCCCACTTCGCACCGGATATGCTGCATCAGGCACTGCATCTTTATCGTACGCACTTCAAACCGTCTGAACGTCTGGAGAAGCCGTATGCGATGATGTGTATCAATATCATTGCCGCCGACAGCAACCGCGACGCGGAATTCCTGTTTACCTCTATGCAGCAGGCGTTTGTGAAGCTGCGTCGCGGCGAGACGGGCCAGCTGCCGCCGCCGGTAGAGAATATGCATCAGCTGTGGTCGGCCTCCGAGCAGTATGGCGTGCAGCAGGCTCTGAGTATGTCGCTGGTGGGTGATAAGGCGAAAGTGCGTCACGGGCTGGAGGCGGTGCTGCGTGAAACCCAGGCGGATGAGATTATGGTTAACGGCCAGATTTTCGATCACCAGGCGCGTCTGCATTCGTTTGATTTGGCGATGCAGGTGAAAGAGGAGTTGGTGGGGTAGTTTTTTGCTTTGCCCGGTGGCGCTTCGCTTACCGGGCCTACATTCTTTTCTCCCTCTCCCATGGGGAGAGGGCCGGGGTGAGGGGTTCAGACCGCACGTTTTACTGATACACAGGCAACAGATTAAAACTCGACAGCACGTGCACCACCGCATTGCCGATACCAAATACCAGAATCAGCGCAATCATCGGTTTTCCGCCCCAGACGCGGAATTTCGGGCTGCCGAAGCGCTTACGTGATTTGCGCGCCAGCAGCGCCGGTACAATCGCCGCCCAGATGGTGGCCGCCAGTCCCGCATAGCCGATGGCGTACAGGAAACCGTTCGGCCACAGCAGGCCGCCCACAATCGGTGGCAGGAAGGTCAACAGCGCCGTTTTGAAGCGCCCCATCGCAGAGTCATCAAAACCAAACAGATCCGCCAGGTAGTCAAACAGGCCCAGCGTCACGCCGAGGAATGAGCTCGCCACCGCAAAGTTAGAGAAGACCACCAGAAGCAGATCCAGGCTGCGGCTGTTCAGCACGCCGCTCAGCGCCTGTACCAGCACATCAATGTTACCGCCCTTCTGCGCAATGCCGATAAATTCCGGACGCGGGATGTTACCCATCGTCCCCAGCAGCCAGATCACATACAGCCCTAGCGCCAGCAGCGTGCCGTAAACCAGGCATTTCACGATGGTGCGCGGATCCTTGCCGTAGTATTTCATCAGGCTCGGTACGTTGCCGTGGTAGCCGAACGACGCCAGACAGAATGGCAGCGTCATCAGCAGGTACGGCGTGTAGGAGGTGTTCACTTCCGCATCGTTAAACAGCGTGGCCGGCGTGACGTGCCCCAGCAGGCTGCCGAAGGTCAGAAAGAAGGTGATGACCTTTGCGCCCAGCACGATTGCTGTCATGCGGCTGACCGCTTTGGTGCTCATCCAGACGATAAACGCCACGCCCAGCGCGAAGCAGAGACCCGCCAGACGCGCCGGAACGTTCAGCGACATCTCTGAGAAGGTGTGATGCAGAATCGACCCGCTCGCTGAAATGTACGCGTAGGTCAGGATATAGAGAACAAACGCGATGGACAGCCCGTTCACCAGGTTCCAGCCCTTGCCCAACAGATCCCGGGTGATCGTGTCGAAGCTGGAGCCAATGCGGTAGTTCAGGTTTGCTTCAAGGATCATCAGCCCGGAATGGAGCATGCAGAACCAGGTGAAAACCAGCGCCGCCAGCGACCAGAAGAACCACGCACCGGACATGACCACAGGCAGGGAAAACATCCCGGCACCAATGATGGTTCCGCCGATGATCACCACGCCGCCAAGCAGCGAAGGTGACGTTTGGGTGGTGGTTAGTGTTGCCATGCGGCCTTATCTCCAGTGAAAAATGTGGTTCTGCATTTTAGTGTGTTGCACTGTACCAGTACAAGAGTACAAAAGGAATAAAAAAAGCCCCGATAGCAACTATCGGGGCTGTATATTTTACTTTACGTCAGAAGCGAAAGGCTTACGCGTCACCGAAACGACGACGGCTGGCGCCTTCTTCACGGCGTGGACCACGGTTTTCGCGGCGCTCACCGGAGAAACGACGGCCTTCACCACCGCGACCTTCGCTGCGACCGCCTTCACGACGCTCGCCACCGAAACCGCGACCACCGCCACGACGTTCGCCGCCACGGTCAGGACGTGGCTGTGCATCGCCCAGCAGCTGCATGTTCATCGGCTTGTTCAGGATGCGGGTGCGAGTAAAGTGTTGCAGTACTTCGCCCGGCATGCCTTTTGGCAGCTCGATGGTGGAGTGGGAACCGAACAGCTTGATGTTACCGATGTAACGGCTGCTGATGTCGCCTTCGTTAGCGATCGCGCCAACGATGTGACGAACTTCAACACCATCATCACGGCCCACTTCAATGCGATACAGTTCCATTTCGCCAGCGTCACGACGCTCGCGACGTGGACGGTCTTCACCACCACGCTCTGGACGGTCACCGCGTGGACCACGGTCGTTACGGTCGCCACGACGTTCGAAACGATCGTCACGGTCACGGAACTCACGCTTAGGACGCATCGGCGCATCAGGTGGCACGATCAGGCTACGTTCGCCCTGCGCCATTTTCAGCAGTGCTGCGGCCAGGGTTTCCATGTCCAGCTCTTCGCCTTCAGCGACAGGCTGGATCTGGGACAGCAGCGCACGGTACTGATCCAGATCGCTGCTTTCCAGCTGCTGCTGTACTTTCGCGGCGAATTTTTCCAGACGGCGTTTGCCCAGCAGTTCTGCGTTTGGCAGCTCGGCTTCTGGAATGGTCAGCTTCATGGTGCGTTCAATGTTACGCAGCAGACGACGCTCGCGGTTCTCAACGAACAACAGCGCACGGCCTGCACGACCCGCACGACCGGTACGGCCGATACGGTGAACGTAAGACTCGGAGTCCATTGGGATATCGTAGTTTACAACCAAGCTGATACGCTCAACGTCCAGGCCACGTGCTGCCACGTCGGTTGCAATCAGGATATCCAGACGACCGTCTTTCAGACGCTCCAGAGTCTGCTCACGCAGGGCCTGGTTCATGTCGCCGTTCAGCGCTGCGCTGTTGTAACCGCTACGCTCCAGGGCTTCAGCCACTTCCAGGGTCGCGTTTTTGGTACGAACGAAAATAATCGCCGCATCAAAATCTTCCGCTTCCAGGAAACGCACCAGCGCTTCGTTTTTGCGCATGCCGTATACAGACCAGTAGCTCTGGCTGATGTCCGGGCGAGTGGTCACGCTGGACTGAATACGCACTTCCTGCGGCTCTTTCATGAAGCGGCGGGTAATGCGACGGATCGCTTCTGGCATAGTTGCAGAGAACAGAGCGGTCTGATGACCTTCCGGGATCTGCGCCATGATGGTTTCTACGTCTTCGATGAAGCCCATACGCAGCATTTCATCGGCTTCGTCCAGTACCAGACCGCTCAGTTTAGAGAGGTCCAGGGTACCGCGCTTCAGGTGATCCAGCAGACGGCCCGGCGTACCGACAACAATCTGTGGACCCTGGCGCAGGGCGCGTAACTGCACGTCATAACGCTGGCCGCCGTACAGGGCTACCACGTTTACGCCGCGCATATGTTTAGAGAATTCCGTCATGGCTTCAGCAACCTGAACAGCCAGTTCACGGGTTGGAGCCAGGACGAGGATCTGCGGCGCGCGCAGGTCCGGATCAATGTTGTTCAGCAGCGGCAGCGAGAATGCTGCGGTTTTACCGCTACCAGTCTGGGCCATGCCCAGCACGTCACGACCAGAAAGCAGGTGTGGGATACACTCAGCCTGGATCGGAGATGGTTTTTCGTAACCCAGATCGTTAAGGGCTTCAAGGATAGGAGCCTTCAGGCCCAGATCTGCAAAAGTGGTTTCGAATTCAGCCATGTAGTACAAGTGCCTCGATATTAATGGCGGCCAGTCTACTTAGCTCATCGTGAAAATGATTAGCAATTTTCATTGAAAAGTGTGAACCGGCTCAAATTAGGTGTATTGACGAACAACAACGCCCTCACCAGTGAAGGTGATGGCAATCAAAAGATTACGGGCTGATGTTTATGTCGTCAGCTATTGCTGGTCCGATTCTGCCAGGTCGTCTTGCTCCTGGCCCAAGAGCGATAATTCCAACAATGCATAACGGTGCTCAACGAAGTTATGTACGTTGTTAGCAACCGCTAATTTGAACAGTGCCGTAGCGCTGTCCATATCCCCCAGACTTAGGTAGTACTTACCTAAATAGAAGTTGGTTTCACTGAGATGCTCAGCGAGCGAGGTGTTATCCGTTGCGTCCGCCTTGAGGCGTTCCATCAGCGTTGCTTCGCTAATGTTGCCCAGGTAGAACTCGACAATGTTCCATCCCCACTGTTCCTTGTCCGATTTATCGAAGCGCTGTTTCAGTGCTTCTTTGGCCTGCTTCTCATCGAGCTTCTGCTCAACGATGTAAAGCCACAGGCTGCGGAAAGGATCATTAGGATCGTCTTGATAAAACGCCAGCAGATCATCTTGCGCTAACTTATCACGACCGCCGTAATACAATGCGATACCGCGATTCAAGTGCGCGTAGTTGTAAGTTGGATCAAGCTCAAGTACAGAATCAAACGCTTCATAGGCAGCATCAAAATTGCCTGCCTGCGTTAAATAAATGCCTAAGTAATTGAATACTTCAGGCATATCAGGTCGAATCGCCAGCGCTTGTGAAAAATCATTTCGCGCCAGTGCCCTCAGACCGAGACTATCATACAACACTCCGCGCTCATATAAAAGCTGTGCGCGTTCGTCATCGGTTAAAGCCCGACTGGCAAGTATTTGTTCCATGCGTGCCAGAATGACTTCCTGCTGCAAAGTCGGTTGCAATGGCACTGCGAGGACTTCGCTCTTACGCCAGGCAGAGTTGCTGCATCCTGCCAGCGTTAAAGCTGTCGCAACGAAACACCAGCGCAAAAAAGGCTTCATTTCCCACTCCCGAAGACAACTATTGGATGAACGTCCTGTCCCCCGGCGGCTTAACAAGGCGTCCTGCCTGATAATAAGCCCTCCGCCTGCGCGGAGGGCAAATGGCAACCTTACTCGCCTTGCTGTTCAGCAGCCGGAGCTTCCGGCGCCGCAGCAGGCTGAGACTGCTCGGTTGCTTCTTTAATGCTCAGACGGATACGGCCCTGGCGGTCAACTTCCAGAACTTTCACCGGTACTTCCTGACCCATTTGCAGGTAATCGGTCACTTTCTCAACGCGCTTGTCAGCGATCTGAGAGATGTGTACCAGACCTTCTTTACCGCCACCGATGGCAACGAATGCGCCAAAGTCAACGATACGGGTCACTTTACCATTGTAGATACGGCCCACTTCGATTTCTGCCGTGATCTCTTCGATACGACGGATAGCGTATTTCGCTTTCTCGCCGTCGGTTGCTGCGATCTTCACAGTACCGTCATCTTCGATTTCGATGGTGGTGCCCGTTTCTTCGGTCAGTGCACGGATAACAGAACCGCCCTTACCGATAACATCTTTGATCTTGTCTGGATTGATCTTGATGGTGTGGATACGTGGAGCGAACTGAGAAATGTCGCCACGCGGCGCATTAATCGCCTGTTCCATCACGCCCAGGATGTGCAGACGCGCACCTTTAGCCTGGTTCAGAGCAACCTGCATGATCTCTTTGGTGATACCTTCAATTTTGATATCCATCTGCAAGGCAGAGATACCGTCACGGGAACCCGCTACTTTGAAGTCCATATCGCCCAGGTGGTCTTCGTCGCCCAGAATGTCAGACAGAACAACGTAGTTGTCGCCCTCTTTCACCAGACCCATTGCGATACCCGCAACGGCGGCTTTAATTGGCACGCCTGCATCCATCAGCGCCAGAGAGGCACCACACACGGAAGCCATAGAAGAGGAACCGTTGGATTCGGTGATTTCAGACACCACACGTACGGTGTACGGGAATTTGTCTGCTTCTGGCATCACTGCCAGCACGCCGCGCTTCGCCAGACGACCGTGACCAATTTCACGACGCTTCGGTGAGCCAACCATACCGGTTTCGCCCACAGAGTACGGAGGGAAGTTGTAGTGGAACAGGAAGCTGTCAGTACGCTCGCCCATCAGTTCGTCGATGATCTGTGCGTCACGTGCGGTACCCAGGGTCGCGGTTACCAGCGCCTGCGTTTCACCACGGGTGAACAGCGCAGAACCGTGAGTACGTGGCAGTACGCCAGTACGCACGTCCAGACCACGGATCATGTCTTTTTCACGGCCATCGATACGCGGCTCGCCTGCCAGGACGCGGCTACGAACAACGTTTTTCTCGATGGCGTGCAGGATTTCGCCAATCTCGTTAGCGTCCAGCGTTTCGTCTTCGGCAACCAGGGTCGCGGTCACTTCAGATTTGATCACATCAACCTGAGCATAGCGCTCCTGTTTGTCGGTGATGCGGTATGCGTCGCTCAGACGAGATTCTGCCAGTGCAGCAACGCGTGCGTTCAGCGCCTCGTTCACCGCTTCTGGCTGCCAGTCCCAACGTGGTTTACCGGCTTCTTTCACCAGGTCGTTGATGTTCTGAATAACGATCTGCTGCTGCTCGTGGCCAAATACCACAGCGCCCAGCATCTGATCTTCGCTCAGCAGTTCAGCTTCGGATTCAACCATCAGAACCGCTGCTTCAGTACCGGCAACAACCAGGTCCAGCTTACTCTCTTTCAGCTCTTCCTGAGTTGGGTTCAGTACGTACTGGTCGTTGATGTAGCCAACGCGCGCGGAACCGATTGGGCCATTGAATGGAATACCAGACAGTGACAGGGCCGCAGATGCGCCGATCATAGCAACGATGTCCGGGTTAACCTGTGGGTTAACGGAAACAACGGTCGCAATAACCTGAACTTCGTTTACGAAGCCTTCCGGGAACAGCGGACGAACCGGGCGGTCAATCAGACGCGCGATCAGGGTTTCGCCTTCGCTTGGACGGCCTTCACGACGGAAGAAGCCACCCGGGATTTTACCGGCAGCGTAGGTACGCTCCTGGTAGTTAACGGTCAGTGGGAAGAAGTCCTGACCTGGTTTAGCTTTTTTCTGGCCAACTACGGTAACGAATACAGCGGTGTCATCCATGCTTACCATAACGGCAGCAGTAGCCTGACGCGCCATCATGCCGGTTTCCAGCGTGACGGTATGCTGACCATACTGGAATTTACGAACGATCGGATTCAGCAAAATTCTGTCCTTTCTTAAATGTTTGAAAGCACACCTCAGGTGTGCTGACGATTTAACCCGACCTTCTTCGCATCCTCGCGACTAATGACAACCGACACCCTCATGGGTGAAGCCTCTCATTAGCCGCGCGAACCTCTGCAATGAAGATCATTTATAGCAACAATACAATAGTTTCCATTGAATTGCTGCCGTCTGGTTGAAAAAAGGGGCCATCAGGCCCCCTTTTCTGAAACTCGCAAGAATTAGCGACGCAGGCCCAGACGCTCGATCAGCGCGGTGTAGCGTGCAACATCTTTACGCTTCAGGTAGTCGAGCAGTTTACGACGCTGAGAAACCATACGCAGCAGACCACGACGGCTGTGGTGATCTTTTTTGTGCTCTGCAAAGTGACCTTGCAGGTGGTTAATCTGTGCAGTCAGCAGTGCAACCTGAACTTCGGTAGAACCGCTGTCGTTAGTACCACGACCAAACTCAGAAACGATTTTAGCTTTAGCTTCAACGCTTAGAGACATTTTCAAACTCCAAAGTATAAAGAATGTAAGGATGCCGATCTCTAATTCAGCTATCCCATGTACGCCCCGCAGATTGTTAAACAATTTACCAGGCGTTAAGCGGCGATATTCTACTCGTCTCCCCTGCTTATCGCAAGGTGAGGCGTTATCACCGTCACGCTTCGACCGGATATTCGACGACCAGACGACGCGGCGCCACACGCCCTTCGCCGTCCATTTCGCCCATACCGATGAATTTCCCTTCGTCACCTTCCGTCACGCGTACCAGGCCCTCAAGCGGCGCCCCCGATGTGCGAACCGGGTTTCCGTTCTTAAAGTAAACGGACGATGTTAAAGGAAGATTAACAACCGGGAAGTCCACTGCCGGACTGTCCATTGGCATCAGCAGCGGGTCCAGCAGATCGGCTGGCGCAACGCCCTGCGCTTGCGCCTGCTCAACCAGGGCGTGCAGATGCTCAAGCGTCACCATGCGTTCGACCGGATATTTGCTGACCGCCAGACGACGCAGATAAATCACATGCGCGCCGCAGCCCAGCTTTTCACCGAGGTCATCAATGATGGTGCGGATATAGGTCCCTTTCGAACAGTGTACTTCCAGCTCGAGTTCATCACCTTCGTGGCGAATGAACAGCAACTCATACACGGTAATCGGACGAGCTTCACGCGGAACCTCAATGCCCTGACGCGCATATTCGTAGAGCTTTTTGCCCTGATATTTCAGCGCCGAATACATCGACGGCACCTGTAGCGTATCACCACGGAAGCTGTCCAGCGCCGCATCAAGTTGCTCCGCGCTGAAGGTCACCGGGCGCTCTTCCACCACCAGGCCATCTGCATCAGAGGTATCCGTGCGCTGGCCCAGTTTGGCAATCACGCGGTAGCGCTTATCCGAATCCAGCAGGTACTGGGAAAACTTTGTCGCTTCCCCCAGGCAGATCGGCAGCATGCCGGTTGCCAGCGGATCCAGCGCGCCAGTGTGCCCTGCACGGTTGGCGTTATAAATACGCTTCACTTTTTGCAGCACGTCGTTGCTGGATGCGCCCTGTGGTTTATCCAGCAACAGCACGCCATGCACGTCACGACCGCGACGACGAGGACGACTCATCAGTCCTCCTTGCTGTCGTCCGCCGGGTTAACACGACGCTCATCGTCATGTTTCACCACGCTGGTCACCAGGTTGGACATACGCATACCTTCAACCAGCGAGTTGTCGTAGAAGAAGGTCAGCTCTGGCACGATACGCAGGCGCATTGCTTTGCCAAGCAGAGAGCGGATGAAACCAGAGGCTTCCTGCAACGCTTTAATGCCGTTCTTCACGGCGTCTTCATCCTGGTCATTCAGGAAAGTAACAAACACTTTGGCGTACGCCAGGTCGCGGGACATTTCCACGCCAGACACGGTGGTCATCATACCCACGCGTGGATCTTTGATTTCACGTTGCAGAATGAGAGCGATCTCTTTCTGCATCTCCTGCGCGACGCGCTGTGGGCGACCAAATTCTTTCGCCATAATAAATTCTCCAGACAAAAAAGGGGCTTAAGCCCCTTTTTAAAATTACTGCCGGGTGGCGCTTCGCTTACCCGGCCTACGCTAATTAATCTTCAGTTGACGAAGATTACGCGATGGTACGCTGAATTTCGATGATCTCGAACACTTCGATCATATCGCCAACGCGAACGTCGTTGTAGTTCTTCACGCCGATACCACATTCCATGCCGTTACGGACTTCGTTAACGTCATCTTTGAAGCGGCGCAGGGATTCCAGCTCACCTTCGTAGATAACCACGTTGTCACGCAGTACGCGGATTGGGTTGTGACGCTTGATGGTCCCTTCGGTAACCATACAGCCCGCGATCGCACCGAATTTCGGTGATTTGAACACGTCACGTACTTCAGCCAGACCGATGATCTGCTGTTTCAGCTCAGGAGACAGCATGCCGCTCATCGCTGCTTTCACTTCGTCAATCAGGTTATAGATAACGGAGTAGTAACGCAGATCCAGGCTTTCAGCATCAATCACTTTACGCGCAGATGCGTCAGCACGAACGTTGAAGCCAACCAGGATCGCGTTAGACGCTGCTGCCAGGGTTGCGTCGGTTTCGGTGATACCACCTACGCCAGAACCGATGATCTTCACTTTCACTTCGTCGGTAGACAGTTTCAGCAAGGAGTCGGAGATCGCTTCCACAGAACCCTGAACGTCCGCTTTCAGAACGATGTTCACTTCGTGAACTTCGCCTTCGGTCATGTTGGCAAACATGTTCTCGAGTTTAGATTTCTGCTGACGAGCCAGCTTCACTTCACGGAATTTACCCTGACGATACAGAGCGACTTCACGCGCTTTCTTCTCGTCACGTACCACGGTGACTTCGTCACCGGCAGCCGGAACACCGGACAGGCCGAGAATTTCCACTGGAATGGACGGACCCGCTTCCAGCACTTCCTGACCCAGTTCGTTACGCATCGCACGAACGCGACCGTATTCGAAACCACACAGAACGATGTCGCCCTTGTGCAGAGTACCTTCGCGAACCAGAACGGTTGCAACCGGACCACGACCTTTATCCAGGAAGGATTCGATTACCGCGCCGCTCGCCATACCTTTACGAACCGCTTTCAGCTCCAGAACTTCAGCCTGAAGCAGGATAGCGTTCAGCAGGTCGTCGATACCGGTACCTGCTTTTGCAGATACAGGGATGAACTGCGCTTCACCGCCCCACTCTTCCGGCATAACGCCGTACTGGGACAGTTCGTTCTTCACGCGATCCATATCGGCTTCTGGCTTATCGATTTTGTTAACTGCGACAACCAGAGGCACCTGCGCCGCTTTCGCGTGCTGGATAGCTTCAATGGTCTGTGGCATCACGCCATCGTCGGCAGCAACAACCAGTACAACGATATCCGTTGCCTGAGCACCACGAGCACGCATTGAAGTAAACGCTGCGTGGCCTGGGGTATCCAGGAAGGTGATCATGCCGTTTTCGGTTTCTACGTGGTAAGCACCGATGTGCTGGGTAATACCACCCGCTTCGCCGGAGGCAACCTTAGTAGAACGAATGTAGTCAAGCAGAGAGGTTTTACCGTGGTCAACGTGACCCATGATGGTCACGACCGGTGCGCGCGGTTCAGCCGCTGCGCCCGTATCACGGTCGCTCATTACTGCTTCTTCCAGCTCGTTTTCACGACGCAGGATAACTTTGTGGCCCATCTCTTCGGCAACCAGCTGTGCGGTTTCCTGGTCGATGACCTGGTTAATGGTGGCCATTGCGCCCAGTTTCATCATCGCTTTGATGACCTGAGAGCCTTTCACCGCCATCTTGTTAGCCAGTTCGCCAACGGTGATGGTTTCGCCGATCACAACGTCACGGTTAACGGCCTGAGCAGGCTTCTGGAAGCCCTGCTGGAGAGCGGAACCTTTACGCTTGCCGCCTTTACCGCCGCGAACCGCTGCACGCGCTTCTTCACGGTCAGCTTTTGATTCGGCGTGTTTGTTACCTTTTTTCGCAGGACGCGCAGCTTTTGCACTGCGAGTACGGCCACGACCACCTTCAACTTCGCGGTCGTTGTCGTCTTCTGCCTGACGCGCATGCTGAGACGTGGTGACGTGATAATCGCTGGTATCTTCAGTTGGTTCAGCGGTATTCACACCGTTCTTCTCGTTTTCTTCTGCCATGCGACGCGCTTCTTCGGCGACGCGGCGAGCTTCTTCTTCAAGCTTGCGGCGGGCTTCTTCTTCCGCTTTACGCTTCAGCTCGGCAGCTTCATTTTCACGGCGGGCTTTTTCAGCCTGGGCAGTTTTGGTCATTTCGTCGGTCTGTTGATTGCTCACTTTGTCTTTTTCCGCAGCGTCACGCTTCGCTTTTTCACCGGCGTCGCGTTTCGCTTTTTCTGCGGCCTCACGTTCAGCTTTTAATTCTGCTTCACGTTTGGCAGTGGCTTCTGCCTCACGCTGAGCTTGTTCTTCCGCTTCACGCTGTGCCTGCTCTTCCGCGGCAAGGCGTTCTGCCTCTTGCGGATCACGTTTTACAAAGGTGCGCGTCTTGCGGACTTCAATTTGTACCGACTTGCTTTTGCCACCGGTACCAGGGATGTTCAACGTGCTACGCGTTTTACGCTGTAGCGTTAACTTGTCAGGCGTAGAGCCGTGTTCACGGTTCAGGTGCGCTAACAAGGTTTGTTTTTCTTGCGCGGTCACCGAGTCATCAGCGGACTTCGGGATCCCTGCATCAGCAAATTGCTGTACCAGGCGGTCCACGGAGGTCTGAATCTCAGCAGCCAGCGATTTTACAGTTACATCAGTCATGCTGTTCCTTCCTGCTACAGTTTATTACGCTTCGTCGCCGAACCAGCAAATATTACGTGCGGCCATGATGAGTTCGCCGGCTTTCTCGTCGGTTAAACCTTCGATATCGGCCAGGTCATCAACGCCTTGCTCAGCGAGATCTTCCAGCGTACAAACACCACGGGCAGCCAGCTTGAACGCAATCGCACGATCAAGACCTTCCAGATTCAGCAGGTCATCAGCCGGCTTCTTATCGCCAAGGCTTTCTTCCTGAGCCAGCGCCAGGGTGGTCAGTGCGTTTTTAGCGCGTTCACGCAGGGCTTCAACGGTTGGTTCATCCAGACCGTCAATTTCCAGCAGCTCTTTCATTGGCACGTAGGCCAGTTCTTCCAGCGTAGAGAAACCTTCTTCAACCAGCACAGTGGCGAAGTCTTCGTCAATGTCCAGGTATTTGGTGAAGGTATCGATCGCCGCGTGGGCTTCAGCCTGATGCTTGGCCTGAAGGTCATCAACGGTCATCACGTTGAGTTCCCAGCCGCTCAGCTGTGACGCCAGACGTACGTTCTGACCGTTACGGCCAATCGCCTGCGCCAGGTTGCCCGCTTCTACAGCGATATCCATGGTGTGTTTGTCTTCGTCAACAACGATAGACGCCACATCAGCCGGTGCCATTGCGTTGATCACGAACTGCGCCGGGTTATCGTCCCACAGAACGATATCAATGCGCTCGCCGCCCAGTTCGGTAGAAACCGCCTGAACACGTGCGCCACGCATACCGACGCAAGCACCGACCGGGTCGATACGCTTGTCGTTGGTTTTCACCGCAATTTTCGCACGGGAACCCGGATCGCGGGCCGCCGCTTTGATTTCGATAACTTCTTCGCCGATTTCCGGCACTTCGATACGGAACAGTTCAACCAGCATTTCTGGTTTAGAACGCGTCACGAACAGCTGTGCACCACGCGCTTCAGGACGTACGGCATACAGCACACCACGAATACGGTCGCCTGGGCGGAAGTTTTCACGCGGCAGCATGTCTTCACGCAGGATCACGGCTTCAGCGTTACCCGGTAGCCCTTCGGATTTGATCTCCAGAGAGATGTTGTCGCGGTTCACTTTCTTCACCACGCCAGTGATGATTTCGCCTTCCTGATCGCGGAACTGATCGACAACCAGCGCGCGCTCGGCTTCGCGAACTTTCTGCACGATAACCTGCTTCGCGGTCTGGGTGGTGATACGGTCGAAGGTGACAGATTCAATCTGATCTTCAACGTAGTCACCCACGTTCAGACTTTCGTCTTCAAAACGTGCCGCTTCCAGGGTGATCTCTTTGGTCGGTTGGGTCACTTCTTCAACGATTACCCAACGACGGAATGTATCGAAGTCACCGCTTTTACGATCGATTTCTACGCGAACATCGATCTCTTGTTCGTATTTTTTCTTGGTTGCTGTAGCCAGTGCACTTTCCAGCGCTTCGAAAATCTTCTCACGCGGCAGTGATTTCTCGTTGGAGACGGCTTCAACAACAGCCAAAATTTCTTTGTTCATCGCGGGCTTTTCACCTCAATCCAGACTGTTAAAAGTGGGGAACCAGGTTCGCCTTCTGGATATTACTCAGCGCGAACACTTCATCTTTGCCTTCGACTGTCACCGTGATCATTTCACCATCAACGGCTTTGATAATTCCCTGCCATTTACGGCGGTTCTGTACGGCCATACGCAGAACGAGAGCCACTTCTTCACCGGTAAAGCGCACGTAGTGCTCGGCCGTGAACATCGGACGATCGAGGCCAGGTGAGGAAACTTCCAGGTTGTACGCAACGGTAATCGGATCTTCAACATCAAGAACCGCACTCACCTGGTGGCTGACATCAGCACAATCATCAACATTGATGCCATCTTCACTATCAATATAGATGCGCAGTGTGGATGTACGGCCGCGAACGAATTCGATGCCGACCAGTTCGTAGCCCAGTGCTTCGACCGGCGCAGTAATCATCTCTGTTAATTTTTGCTCTAATGTGGACAAGCCCACCCCCAAGACATAAAAAAAGGGCGTAAAGCCCAGTTATTCTGTAGTCAGATAACAAAAAACCCCGATAAATCGGGGCTTTAGATAACTGAACCCTATAGCCACAACTGTGGCCTGGAGCACTCTCCGAAAGCATTTTTTCAAATCCAGCTACGAAGGCTCTAAGTCTTCACAGTATATTTGAAAAAGAACTTTATGGGAAAGTGGTTGCGGGGGCCGGATTTGAACCGACGACCTTCGGGTTATGAGCCCGACGAGCTACCAGGCTGCTCCACCCCGCGCCTGAAACGTGGCAAATTCTACGCGTTTTGGACAGAATTTGCAAATAATGCTGGGATTTGGTACCGAAGACGGGACGTAAAATCGGCGTTCAGTATATTGATAGTTGACCCCACCTGTCAACCCAACTTCAGCCAGGGCAATAAAAGGGAAATTTTTACAAAAAACGCACACGTCTCTTTCGGTCGTCGATAAAAGATGATTAAATGAATACTCACTTATTTTGCATAAACATGCATCGAGAGCGAAAGCGGTCTCTAATCAGTCAATCAAGCAGGGTTTTATTATATGACGACGATTCTCAAGCATCTCCCGGTAGGACAACGTATTGGCATCGCTTTTTCTGGCGGCCTGGATACCAGCGCTGCACTGCTGTGGATGCGCCAGAAGGGAGCGGTTCCTTATGCATATACTGCGAACCTGGGTCAGCCGGACGAGGAAGATTATGACGCGATCCCTCGTCGTGCCATGGAATATGGCGCAGAGAACGCACGTCTGATCGACTGCCGTAAGCAGCTGGTTGCCGAAGGGATTGCCGCGATCCAGTGCGGTGCTTTCCATAATACGACCGGCGGCCTGACCTATTTCAATACCACCCCGCTGGGTCGTGCCGTCACCGGCACTATGCTGGTCGCCGCCATGAAAGAAGATGGCGTGAACATCTGGGGGGACGGTAGCACCTATAAAGGCAACGATATTGAACGTTTCTATCGTTATGGCCTGCTGACCAACGCCGAGTTGCAGATCTACAAGCCGTGGCTGGATACCGACTTCATCGACGAGCTGGGTGGTCGTCATGAAATGTCTGAGTTTATGATTGCCTGCGGCTTTGACTACAAGATGTCGGTTGAGAAAGCCTACTCAACCGACTCCAACATGCTGGGTGCGACGCACGAAGCGAAAGACCTGGAATTCCTGAACTCCAGCGTAAAAATTGTTAACCCGATCATGGGCGTGAAGTTCTGGGATGAGAACGTGAAGATCCCGGCGGAAGAAGTGACCGTGCGTTTCGAACGTGGTCATCCGGTTGCCCTGAACGGTAAAACCTTCTCCGACGATGTTGAACTGATGCTGGAAGCAAACCGCATCGGCGGTCGTCACGGTCTGGGTATGAGCGATCAGATCGAAAACCGTATCATCGAAGCAAAAAGCCGCGGCATTTACGAAGCTCCAGGGATGGCGCTGCTGCACATCGCTTATGAGCGTCTGCTGACCGGTATTCACAACGAAGACACCATTGAGCAGTATCACTCTCATGGCCGTCAGCTGGGCAAACTGCTGTATCAGGGTCGCTGGTTTGATCCACAGGCGCTGATGCTGCGTGACGCCCTGCAACGTTGGGTGGCAAGCGCAATCACCGGCGAAGTGACCCTGGAACTGCGTCGCGGCAATGATTACTCCATCCTCAATACCGTGTCTGACAACCTGACCTATAAAGCAGAGCGTCTGACCATGGAGAAAGGTGAGTCAGTGTTCTCTCCGGACGATCGTATTGGCCAGCTGACCATGCGTAACCTGGACATCACCGATACCCGTGAGAAGCTGTTCAACTATGTTGAGAATGGCCTGCTCTCCGCCAGTTCCGGTAATGGCCTCCCTCAGGTTGAGAACCTGGAACACAGCGATAAGAAATAATCGACAGCAAGTCATGCAAAAGGCGCCCATTGGGCGCCTTTTTTGTGGTCTTCGTAGGCCCGGTAAGCGCAGCGCCACCGGGCAAAACGGCGGGTGGCGCTGCGCTTACCCGCCCTACAAAAGATCGGATACACAGAATGTACAGACGAAAAAAAAGACGTCTTGCGACGTCTTTCTTCTGGAATATTGGTACCGAGGATGGGACTCGAACCCACAAGCCCGTTAGGGCACTACCACCTCAAGGTAGCGTGTCTACCAATTCCACCACCTCGGTACGGAATACTTACTGCGGGATATCGCTGGTTGGCTTAGCCGGTGCAGCTGGCTGAGTTTGCTCAGTTTTTGCTGGCGCGCTCAGATTTTCCCACTCGCTTCCTTTACTGGTCTTGTTGCTGTTGATATTGCCCAGCACCAGACTGATGATGAAGAACAGCGTAGCCAGAATCGCCGTCGTACGGGTCATGAAGTTCGCAGAACCACTTGAACCGAACAGCGTACCGGAAGCGCCTGCTCCGAAGGAGGCTCCCATATCAGCGCCTTTACCTTGCTGTAGCATAATCAGCGCTACGAGAGCGATGGCTACAATAAGGAAAATAACTAAAAGAGCTTCGTACATAATCAACCTGTTCCTTGCGGATTTGCCGCATACCAATGCTTCGACCAATTAGCAGGATTTTGTTTCCCACTGAAGCGGGTGTGAATACTAACCAAAGCGAATCACCTTCGCAAGGGCATTTTCGAGGCATTGTATCAACTGCGGAAAAAAACAGCAAAAAGCCATTCATTGCTTAAAACAAAGGCGGCAAACGCCGCCTTTTTAAACACTTATTCTGAAAGATTATGCAGCTTTGACTGCATCCGCAATGCGGTGCGCAAATTCGGTTACCTGCGCTTCGTCTTCGCCTTCCACCATCACGCGGATCAGCGGCTCGGTACCCGACTTACGCAGCAGGACGCGCCCACGGCTGCCAAGAGTCGCTTCCACGTCTGCCATCACCGCTTTCACGTTATCATTTTCCAGCGGGTCGCCTTTACCCGCGGTGAAACGCACATTGACCAGAATCTGCGGGAACATTTTCATGCCGCTGCACAGATCGTGCAGGCTCATATGGTTACGCGCCATCGCGGCAACAACCTGAAGCGCCGCCACAATGCCGTCACCGGTAGTGGTTTTATCGAGCAGGATCACATGGCCGGAGTTTTCCGCGCCGATACGCCAGCCTTTCTCCTGGAGTTTTTCCAGCACGTAGCGGTCACCTACTTTCGCACGAACAAACGGGATGCCCAGCTGTTTCAGCGCCAGCTCCAGGCCCATATTGCTCATCAGCGTGCCCACCGCGCCACCGCGCAGTTGCCCCTGACGCAGGCCTTCACGCGCAATGATGTAGAGGATCTGATCGCCATCGACCTTGTTACCTTCGTGGTCAACCATGATCACACGGTCACCATCGCCATCCAGGGCAATACCCAGATCGGCCTTTTCAGCCAGGACACGCGCCTGCAAGGCACGCACGTCTGTCGCGCCAACTTCTTCGTTGATGTTCAGACCGTCCGGCTCGCAGCCGATAGTGATCACTTTCGCACCCAGCTCGCGGAACACATTCGGCGCAATGTGGTAAGTCGCACCGTTGGCACAGTCCACCACAATTTTGAGGTGTGCCAGGCTCAGCTCATTCGGGAAAGTGCCCTTGCAGAATTCAATGTAGCGGCCTGCGGCATCGACAATACGGTTTGCTTTACCCAGCTCAGCGGAGTCAACACAGGTGATCTCTTTTTCCATTTCCGCTTCAATCGCCTCTTCTACGTTATCCGGCAGTTTGGTGCCGTCGATGGAGAAGAATTTGATACCGTTGTCATAGAACGGGTTATGGGAAGCGGAAATGACGATGCCCGCTTCCGCACGGAAGGTGCGGGTCAGGTAGGCAACAGCAGGGGTCGGCATTGGTCCCGTAAAGGAAGCAGAAAGCCCCGCCGCCGCCAGCCCGGCTTCCAGCGCGGATTCCAGCATATAACCCGAAATACGGGTATCTTTACCAATAATGATCTTACGGGAGCCATGACGCGCCAGCACCTTTCCCGCTGCCCAGCCCAGTTTCAGGACAAAGTCAGGGGTAATTGGCGCATCGCCTACGCGCCCACGGATGCCATCGGTACCAAAATATTTACGATTACTCATAGCGTTTGTTTTCCTTCGCTGCCAGTGTGGCTTCCACCACACGCATGGCTTCTACTGTTTCTTTTACGTCATGGACGCGAATGATATGTGCACCTTGCATCGCGGCAATCACCGCGCAGGCCAGACTGCCGCTCAGACGTTCGCTCGGCCCGACATTCAACAACTGACCAATCATCGATTTTCTCGACATTCCCACCAGCAGTGGCAGGCCGAACTGATGAAACTCTGATAAGCGCGCAAGCAACGCGTAATTGTGTGAGAGATTTTTACCGAAACCGAAGCCCGGGTCGAGCAGCAATTTCTCTTTTGCGATACCCGCACGTTCACAGCGTTCGATATGCTCAATAAAGAAGCGGGTGACATCGGCAAACACATCGTCATATTTTGGCGCCTCCTGCATTGTCTTAGGCTGGCCCTGCATATGCATCAGACACACCGGTAGCCCGGTTTCTGCGGCGGCTTCAATCGCGCCCGGCTCGGTCAGCGAGCGGATATCATTGATAATGTGAGCGCCCACTCTCGCCACTTCACGGATCACTTCGGGTTTGGAGGTATCAACGGAGATCCACACTTCAAAGCGCCGGGCGATAGCCTCCACCACCGGCACCACGCGCGCCAGCTCTTCTTCCACCGAAACCTCCGCCGCGCCAGGCCGCGTTGACTCTCCTCCAACGTCAATGATGGTGGCACCCGCGTTGATCATTAAATTCGCGTGTTTAACCGCGTCGATAAGCGAATTATGCGTGCCGCCGTCAGAGAAGGAATCAGGCGTGACATTCAGGATCCCCATCACATGGGGATGTGAAAGGTCGAGATGCGAGTCCTGGGCGAATAGTTTCATGGTTAAATCCCTGGGATTAATGTGGTTAAACAGATAAGAAAAACCCCGGAGCAAGCTCCAGGGTTTGAGATACAGACAAACGCTTCAACAGCAGTGACTTACTTGTCGCCCAACTGCTCTGACATGGTGTTGCCCGGGTTTGGCGTACGCGGTTCATCGACCGGACGCGGCGCACGCGGGGTGCCATTGTTGTCAGAATTGTTAGACGCGCCTGGGTCTTCCCAGCCTGCCGGCGGACGCACTTCGCGGCGCGCCATCAGGTCGTCAATCTGCGGTGCATCGATGGTCTCATATTTCATGAGCGCATCTTTCATCGAATGCAGGATGTCCATATTGTCGTTCAGGATCTGACGGGCGCGACCGTAGTTACGTTCGATCAGCGCTTTCACTTCCTGGTCGATGATACGAGCCGTTTCATCGGACATATGTTTCGCTTTTGCCACGGAGCGGCCCAGGAATACTTCGCCCTCTTCCTCTGCATACAGCAGCGGACCGAGTTTGTCGGAGAAGCCCCACTGAGTCACCATGTTACGCGCCAGGTTTGTCGCCACTTTAATGTCGTTGGACGCACCGGTCGAAACATGTTCCGGACCGTAGATAATCTCTTCGGCCAGACGACCGCCGTAAAGGGTTGAAATCTGGCTTTCCAGCTTCTGACGGCTGGCGCTGATCGCGTCGCCTTCAGGCAGGAAGAAGGTCACACCCAGCGCACGACCGCGTGGAATAATCGTCACCTTGTGTACTGGATCGTGTTCCGGCACCAGACGACCGATAATCGCGTGGCCCGCTTCGTGATATGCCGTGGACTCTTTCTGCGCTTCCGTCATCACCATGGAGCGACGTTCCGCACCCATCATGATTTTGTCTTTCGCTTTCTCGAATTCCACCATGGACACGACGCGCTTGTTACCGCGAGCGGCAAACAGTGCTGCCTCGTTGACCAGGTTAGCCAGATCCGCACCGGAGAAGCCTGGAGTACCACGCGCGATGATTGCCGCGTCGATATCTGGCGCCAGCGGTACGCGACGCATATGCACTTTCAGAATCTGTTCACGACCGCGAACATCCGGCAGACCGACCACAACCTGACGGTCGAAACGGCCAGGACGCAGCAGCGCAGGGTCGAGTACGTCCGGACGGTTAGTTGCCGCGATAACGATGATACCTTCGTTACCTTCGAAGCCGTCCATCTCAACCAGCATCTGGTTCAGGGTCTGCTCACGTTCATCGTGACCACCGCCCAGGCCTGCGCCACGCTGGCGGCCTACGGCGTCGATTTCATCGATAAAGATGATGCACGGTGCTGCCTTCTTAGCCTGCTCGAACATGTCACGCACACGAGATGCACCGACACCCACGAACATTTCAACGAAGTCAGAACCTGAAATAGTAAAGAACGGCACCTTCGCTTCACCCGCGATGGCTTTTGCCAGCAGGGTTTTACCGGTACCCGGAGGGCCGACCATCAGGACACCTTTCGGGATCTTACCGCCCAGTTTCTGGAAACGGCTCGGCTCGCGCAGGTATTCAACCAGTTCACCCACCTCTTCTTTTGCTTCGTCACAACCTGCTACGTCAGCAAACGTGGTCTTGATCTGGTCTTCCGTCAGCATACGCGCCTTGCTCTTACCGAACGACATGGCACCTTTGCCACCACCGCCCTGCATCTGGCGCATAAAGAAGATCCAGACGCCGATAAGAAGCAGCATCGGGAACCAGGAAATGAAGATAGAAGCCAGTAGGCTTGGTTCTTCCGGCGGCTCGCCTACCACTTTGACGTTTTTGGTCAGAAGGTTATCAAGCAGCTTAGGATCGTTCACCGGGATGTAAGTCGTGTAACGGTTACTATCTTTCTTGGTAACGTTGATCTCACGTCCGTTGATACGCGCTTCGCGAACCTGGTCCTGATTGACCTCTTGCAGGAAGGTAGAATAATCCACCTTGCGGCCATTCGACTCGCTGGGCCCAAAGCTCTGGAATACTGACATCAGCACAACGGCAATGACCAGCCAGAGTATTAGGTTTTTCGCCATGTCACTCAAGGGATTAACCTCATATTACAACTGTGTTAAAAACAGCGTCAGGATACTCTATATCCAGTTTCATTCAAACTTTCGCCTGAAATCTACCGGTTATCATTTTCGCCCGGTCGCTACAATATACACTTCACGGGAACGGGCCCGGGAAGAGTCCGGCTTACGAACTTTGACCTTCGCAAACAGGGAGCGAATTTCCTTAAGATACTCCTCGAAACCTTCGCCCTGAAACACCTTCACAACAAAACTACCACCAGGCGCTAGTACATCACGACACATTTCTAACGCTAGTTCCACCAGATACATGGCGCGGGGGATATCCACCGCCGGTGTTCCACACATATTTGGCGCCATATCCGACATGACAACCTGGACCTTACTGTCACCTACACGATCAAGTAATGCTTTAAGCACTAATTCATCACGAAAGTCGCCCTGAAGGAAGTCGACACCGACGATGGGATCCATTGGTAAAAGATCGCATGCGATGATTCGGCCCGTTCCGCCGATCTGCGTAACCGCATACTGGGACCATCCGCCAGGTGCCGCACCGAGGTCGACCACCGTCATTCCCGGTTTAAAAAGTTTGTCACTTTGCTGTATTTCATCAAGTTTAAACCAGGCGCGGGAACGCAACCCCTTTTTCTGCGCCTGTTGAACATATTTATCGCTAAAGTGTTCCTGAAGCCAGCGGCTGGAGCTGGCAGAACGCTTTTTACCTGTCATTTAACATTTCCGTCCTGGTTCATCGTTGTTTGCCTGTGACGTAAATTTCTACGCAGCTATTTGGCGATATTAGGGAGATGGCGGTAGAATGAACCGTTTTCAATCCCAACGTAAGCAAAAATATACGATGAATCTGAGTACTAAACAAAAACAGCACCTTAAAGGTCTGGCACATCCGCTCAAGCCTGTAGTGATGCTTGGCAACAATGGTTTGACCGAAGGGGTGCTTGCCGAGATTGAACAAGCGCTGGAACACCACGAGCTGATCAAGGTGAAAATCGCCTCTGAAGACAGAGACACTAAAAACCTGATCGTGGAAGCCATCGTGCGCGAAACCGGCGCCTGTAATGTACAGGTCATCGGTAAAACGCTGGTGCTCTATCGCCCATCTAAAGAGCGCAAAATCTCGCTGCCACGTTAAGGATATCCTGAATCGAACACATTTTCTGTGTGAAACGAGGGATTTCTTTCAGCAGGCGAGCAAAATGCCATGCTCCTTGAGTTGATAAAAGGCCGCTATGCGGCCTTTTTCTTTTCTTTACAATGTATCAACATCTTAGTAGAGAAGCGAATTACAGGTATTCAACCTTAATAATTTCGTATTCTACTTCACCACCAGGGGTGCGGATGGTGACCACATCGTCCTGCTCTTTGCCAATCAGGCCACGAGCAATCGGCGAGTTCACCGAAATCAGGTTCTGTTTGAAATCCGCTTCATCATCGCCCACGATGCGATAGGTCTGCTCTTCGTCGTTGTCCAGATTCAGGACGCTGACGGTAGAGCCGAAGATCACACGGCCATTATTTGGCATTTTGGTGATATCGATAACCTGCGCGTTAGACAGTTTCGCCTCGATATCTTTAATGCGCCCCTCACAGAAACCCTGCTGCTCACGCGCCGCATGGTATTCAGCATTCTCTTTCAGGTCGCCATGCTCACGCGCTTCCGCGATAGCGGCGATGATTTCAGGGCGACGCACGGATTTGAGAAAATCCAGCTCTTCGCGCAGTTTTTCGGCACCACGTAAGGTCATCGGAATAGCTTGCATTTGTTATACCTCTTAAACATTCCTGTTGGGAGCAGTGTTCCCTGCTCCAGCCCACCTGAACAGGCCAGAAGCAAAAAGAAAACCGACCCGGGAGCAACGCCCCAGGTCAGCAGCAATTTTTCAATTTGATACGCATTTTACCGCGAAGTTCACTATGGGTCATCGTTTACTTTACAGTGCCATGCACCGTAGTATGACGGTTTGTTTTCGGGTTGTTAGCGCGAGATTATGCGATTTTCCAGTTTTATCATCGGATTGACTACCAGTATAACGTTCACCGTTCAGGCCGCGAATGTTGATGAGTACATTAATCAACTGCCCGCCGGCGCGAACCTTGCCCTGATGGTGCAGAAGGTTGGCGCGCAGGCTCCCGAGATTGACTATCACAGTCAACAGATGGCGCTGCCTGCCAGTACCCAGAAGGTGATCACTGCCCTCGCCGCCCTGCTCCAGCTCGGGCCTGACTTCCGTTTTACTACCACCCTTGAAACCAGAGGTAACGTTGAGGGTGGCGAACTGAAAGGCGATCTTATCGCCCGTTTTGGTGGCGATCCCACCTTTAAGCGCCAGGATGTCCGCAATATGGTGGCGGTACTGAAAAAATCCGGCGTAACAAAAATTGATGGCAACGTGCTGATCGACACCTCCATTTTCGCCAGCCACGATAAAGCGCCTGGCTGGCCGTGGAACGACATGACGCAGTGCTTTAGCGCCCCGCCAGCCGCCGCCATCGTTGACCGTAACTGCTTCTCCGTATCGCTTTACAGCGCGCCAAAACCAAATGACTTAGCTTTTATCCGCGTGGCCTCATACTACCCGGTCACGATGTTCAGCCAGGTGCGGACGCTGGCGAAAGGCTCCCCGGAGGCGCAGTATTGCGAGCTGGACGTGGTACCGGGCGATCTCAATCGCTATACGCTCACCGGTTGCCTGACCCAGCGGTCCGATCCCCTCCCGCTGGCCTTCGCCATTCAGGATGGCGCGGGCTATGCCGGTGCTATTTTTAAAGATGAACTGAAGCAGGCGGGCATAACCTACACCGGAACGCTGCTGCGCCAGACGCAGGTGAATGAGCCAGGCACGGTGATCGCCAGCAAACAGTCCGCGCCACTGCATGGTTTGCTTAAGATTATGCTGAAAAAGTCGGATAACATGATTGCCGACACGGTGTTCCGCATGATTGGGCACGCGCGATTTGGTGTGCCGGGCACCTGGCGGGCCGGTTCTGATGCCGTACGTCAGATCCTGCGCCAGCAGGCGGGTATCGATCTGGGCAACACCATCGCCGTTGATGGTTCCGGTTTATCGCGTCATAACCTGATCTCGCCGGCCACCATGATGCAGGTGTTGCAGTACATTGCTCAGCATGACGCTGAGCTAAACTTTATTACGATGCTGCCGCTTGCCGGACACGACGGCTCTCTTCAGTACCGCGCGGGCCTTCACGCTGCGGGCGTGGATGGCAAAGTGTCAGCCAAAACGGGTTCCCTGCAAGGCGTTTACAACCTTGCTGGTTTTATCACTACCGCCAGCGGACAACGCATGGCATTTGTGCAGTATCTTTCCGGCTATGCCGTCGAACCGGCTGACCAGCGCAATCGCCGTATTCCACTGGTGCGTTTCGAAAGCAGGCTCTATAAGGACATCTACCAGAATAACTAGCGATGAAACTACTGATAGTTGAAGACGATCTGTTATTGCAGGAAGGGTTAGCGCTGGCGCTGGGGAATGAAGGCTACGCCCTGGATTGTGCCACCACGGCCGCTGAAGCAGATGCCCTGATCCAGAGCGGTGAATACAGCCTCGTGATCCTGGATTTAGGGCTGCCGGATAAAGACGGCGCGACGCTGCTCTGCCAGTGGCGTCGTCGCGGGGTTGAGAATCCCGTCTTGATTCTCACCGCCCGCGATGCCATTGAAGACAGAATTAACGGGCTAGATTCTGGCGCTGACGATTATCTGGTAAAACCCTTCGCCCTTGCCGAGCTACAGGCTCGCGTACGGGCGTTGATCCGCCGCTATCAGGGCCACAGCGACAACCTGCTGACGGACGGAGATATCACCCTCAATCTGCAAACTCAGCAGGTGCTGCGCCAGTCTCAGCCTGTGGAAGTGACGCCAAAAGAGTTCGCTCTGCTGACGCGCCTGATCATGCGCAGCGGGCAGACCGTGCACCGTGAAACGCTGCAACAGGACATCTACTCCTGGCAGGACGATCCAGGATCAAACACGCTTGAAGTTCACATTCATAATCTGCGGCGCAAGCTCGGTAAAGATCGCATCAAAACCGTACGCGGCGTGGGTTACCGTCTGGAGAGCCAGAAATGAACAGTATGCGCCGGCGATTAATGGTGTTGCTGGCGGTTATTCTGCTATTTTTTCAACTCATTAGCGTAGTCTGGCTGTGGCATGAGAGCCGCGAGCAAATCGGTTTTCTGGTGAACGAAACATTGTCCGCCAAAGCGCGCAACAACCATGTCGAAAAAGAGATCCGCGAAGCCATTGCCTCCCTGCTGGTCCCTTCTCTGGTGATGGTCGGTTTTACCTTGCTCTTCTCATTCTGGGCAGTCACCTGGATCACCCGACCACTCAACAAACTTCGCGCCAGCCTTGCGAACCGTTCGGCGGATAATCTGACTCCCCTGCCGATGTATTCCGATATGGAAGAGATAGGCGCTGTGACCACGTCGCTCAATCAACTCCTCGCCCGGCTGGACCACACTATTCAACAGGAACGCCTGTTTACCGCCGATGCGGCACACGAGTTACGTACGCCGCTTGCGGGGATCAGGCTCCATCTGGAACTGATGGCTCAGTCCGGTTCCCCGCAGGCCACGCCACTGATAAGCCGTATCGATCAGTTGATGCACACGGTGGAACAGCTGCTGATGCTGGCGCGTGCCGGGCAGGCGATGGCCAGCGGCCATTACGATACCGTGAACTGGACAGAGACGATCATTGCTCCGCTCAGCCTGGAGCATGAAGCCAAAGAGCATACGGTAATATGGCCGGCCCACAGCGTGCTGACGGTTCAGGGGGACGCCGTCCTGTTACGTCTGATGCTAAGGAACCTTCTGGAGAATGCCGCCCGCTACAGCCCGGCAGGCACAACCATTGAAGTGGCATTAACAGCGACGGAGGGCGGTACCCGGGTGAGCGTTACCGATCAGGGGCCGGGTATTGATGAGGCGCACCGCCAGTCGATCACCGAACCTTTCCGACGTCTCGACCAGCGCTACGGCGGCAGCGGCCTTGGGCTGAGCATCGTACAGCGTATCGTACAACTCCATCATGGCCATTTAACGCTGGAGAACGGCGCTGAGGGCGGCCTCATCGCCAGCTGTTGGTTACCGGCGAAAATAGGATAAAAAAAAGCCCCGTTAAGGGGCTTTATACAGGGGTTAGTGCTTGTAGATGAACTCGACGCCTTCTTCGTCGTCTTCATCCCAGTCATCGTCCCAGTCTTCATCATCTTCTTCCGCTTCCAGCTCTTCGAGCTGCTGGCGGTGGTAGTCATCCCACATGAATTCGACTTTTTCAGGCTGTTTCGCCTCTTCTGCCTGAACAACCGGATTCTCGATGATAAAGGTCATCACATCCCAGCAGAGATCTTTCACGCCAACCTGGCTGGCGGCAGAGATCAGATAGTACTTATCTTCCCAACCCATCGCTTCGGCAATCGCTTTAGCTTTCGCTTCAGCTTCCGCTTTGTCCATCAGGTCGATCTTGTTGAATACCAGCCAGCGCGGTTTTTGCGCCAGTTTTTCACTGTATTTCTCCAGCTCGCCAATAATGATACGGGCGTTTTCAACCGGATCGGAACCGTCGATTGGATCGATGTCGATGAGGTGCAACAGTACGCGACAACGCTCAAGGTGCTTCAGGAAGCGAATACCCAGACCGGCGCCTTCTGCTGCCCCTTCAATCAGACCCGGGATGTCAGCGACCACAAAGCTCTTCTCGTTATCCATACGGACAACGCCCAGGCTCGGCACCAGCGTCGTAAACGGATAATCCGCTACTTTGGGTTTCGCCGCAGAGACCGCACGGATAAACGTCGATTTACCGGCGTTTGGCATACCCAGCATCCCCACATCCGCCAGCAGCATCAGTTCCAGTTGCAGGTCGCGCTTATCACCCGGGGTACCCATGGTTTTCTGACGCGGGGTACGGTTAACGGAAGATTTGAAACGGCTGTTACCCAGACCATGCCAGCCGCCTTTCGCCACCATCAGGCGCTGACCGTGTTTGGTCATATCACCCATGGTTTCGCCCGTGCCCTGATCGATGACACGCGTACCCACCGGCACTTTGATCGTCACGTCTTTACCGCGTTTACCGGTACAGTCGCGGCTCTGGCCGTTCTGGCCACGCTCGGCGCGGAAAGATTTTTCGAAACGGTAGTCGATCAGCGTGTTGAGGTTTTCATCCGCCTCCAGCCACACGTCGCCACCGTCCCCACCGTCACCGCCGTCAGGACCGCCACGAGGAATATATTTTTCACGGCGGAAGCTTACACAACCGTTACCGCCATCACCTGCCACGACCAAAATCGTCGCTTCATCAACAAACTTCATTTTACTCTCCGTAACTCATTCGCCTGAGCGGGGGACTATTACAACCGCTTCATTTTTGCGCCAACGCCCCCAGAGACGATGACCAATGGCGGAATACATCGCGCCCGCAACCACGACAAACGCACCGAGATAACCCAACAGGTTGAGCATCGGCTTGACGAAGACATCGGGCCAGGCCATTGATAACAAATCTGAAAATAACAGCGTAAACAGCGGGGTAAGCGTGATTAAGGCGCTCACCTGTGCTGCCTGCCAGCGCGCCATGGCTTCAGCCAGAGCGCCATAACCGACCAGCGTATTCAGCCCACAAAAAATGAGGCACGCCAGTTGCCAGTCGCTGAGCTGGGTAATTACACCCGGCTTCGCTAAAGGCAATAATGCCAGTGTACACAAAGTGTACAGCAAAAAGAGGATCTGCTGTGAGGCAAGACGGCGCAATAACACCTTTTGCGCGACGCCATAACTCACCCAGACCGTTGCTGCGCCCACCCCAAAAATGACACCCCAGGTGTAATCCGTCAGGCGGGTAAAAATCTCAATCAGGCTGGTGTTAAAGAACATCACCAGCCCGCAAAGCAGCATGCTTGCCCCGATGATCTGCGTGCCGCGCATCTTCTCCTTGAGGATGAATACGCTGGCGACCATCATGCCGACCGGTGAAAGTTGACCAATCACCTGCGACGCTGTAGGGCTAAGATATTGCAGGGAAGAGCTGAACAGAATGAAGTTACCGAACAGACCGCCCGTCGCGATAGCCAGTAACACCAGCCAACGCGGTTTTCGGAAGATGCGCAGCGGTGGCAGCTTACCTTTGACGGCCAGAATGGCGCCCAGGCCTATGCTTGCCATCAGGAAGCGATAAAACACCACCGTCGGTGGCTCCATGACTTCCAGTACCTGCTTCATTGCAATTGGCAGCGCACCCCAGCACATTGCGGTAGTGAGCGCCAAAAGAATACCCATGCCGGCCTGCTGCTTCATGCCCGTTTTCCCTACAGAAAATTTTCCGGGTTTCCAATGTAAAAAGCCCCGCAACACGTTGCGGGGCTTTAATCCGTTACCGGACCGAGAAAACCTTACTCAGCAACGATGCTGATGTATTTACGGTTGTTCGGGCCTTTAACTTCAAATTTCACTTTACCGTCTGCTTTAGCAAACAGAGTGTGGTCACGACCGCAACCTACGTTGGTACCCGCGTGGAACTTGGTGCCACGCTGACGAACGATGATGCTACCCGCCAGAACGGATTCGCCACCGAAACGCTTAACGCCCAGGCGTTTAGCTTCTGAATCGCGACCGTTACGTGTGGAGCCGCCAGCCTTTTTATGTGCCATTTAAATCTCTCCTCAGGTCTTAGGCGCTGATGCCAGTAATTTTCACATCAGTGAACCACTGACGGTGGCCCTGCTGCTTACGATAGTGTTTACGACGACGAAACTTAACGATTTTAACTTTCTCGCCACGACCGTGAGCAACAACTTCAGCTTTGATAACGCCGCCATCAACGAAAGGAACGCCGATTTTGACTTCTTCACCGTTTGCGATCATCAGAACTTCAGCGAACTCAACAGATTCGCCAGTTGCGATGTCCAGCTTTTCCAGGCGAACGGTCTGACCTTCGCTTACTCGGTGTTGTTTACCACCACTTTGGAAAACCGCGTACATATAAACTCCGCTTCCGCGCACATCCTCGTATGATTCAGAGTGCGCTATAAATATTCACAATAGGGCGCGAATATTACGCAAAACGCGAGCCTTTGACAAGTGCTACCATCAATACATGAAGAAAAAAAACACAACACGTACGGTAACGTTTATCTGAGCCGTTTTTTCAGTACAATCAGCAATACTATTTATAAACCGAAACCCTTTGTGTACCCATCTCGTGTGGGATAAACAGGATAAAAAGCCCGGCTTTTGCGATGAATTTAGAAAAAATCAATGAGTTAACCGCGCAAGATATGGCGGGTGTGAATGCAGCAATCCTGGAGCAACTCAACTCTGACGTTCAGCTGATCAATCAGTTGGGCTATTACATCGTCAGCGGCGGCGGTAAACGTATTCGTCCGATGATTGCCATTCTGGCCGCACGCGCGGTTGGCTATCAGGGAAATGCCCACGTCACGATCGCGGCGCTGATCGAATTTATCCACACCGCCACCCTGCTTCACGACGATGTTGTGGATGAATCAGACATGCGTCGTGGAAAAGCCACCGCCAACGCCGCGTTTGGTAATGCGGCAAGCGTTCTGGTAGGCGATTTTATCTATACCCGCGCCTTCCAGATGATGACCAGCCTTGGCTCGCTGAAGGTGCTGGAAGTGATGTCAGAAGCCGTGAACGTTATCGCTGAAGGTGAAGTCCTACAGCTGATGAACGTCAACGACCCGGACATCACCGAAGAAAACTATATGCGGGTGATTTACAGCAAGACCGCACGTCTGTTCGAAGCCGCCGCGCAATGCTCCGGCATTCTGGCAGGCTGTAGCGAAGCTCAGGAAAAGGGCCTTCAGGACTATGGCCGTTACCTCGGCACCGCGTTCCAGCTGATTGATGATTTGCTGGACTACAGCGCGGATGGCGAAACGCTCGGTAAAAACGTCGGCGATGACCTGAACGAAGGCAAGCCAACGCTGCCGCTGCTCCACGCGATGCGCAATGGCACACCAGAGCAGGCGAAAATGATCCGGGAGGCTATCGAGCAGGGAAATGGACGCCATCTTCTGGAACCGGTACTGGAAACAATGGCTATCTGCGGCTCCCTGGAATGGACGCGTCAGCGCGCTGAAGAAGAAGCAGACAAAGCCATCGCCGCCATTCAGGTCATTCCCGACAGCCCATGGCGTGATGCGCTAATCGGCCTCGCGCACATCGCCGTCCAGCGCGACCGTTAATCCCCTCCTCATCTCCCTGCGCCCACGCAGGGAGATTCCAGTACGCACCAATAAATTACATTTCCGCGTAAGCCCATCGGGTTACAGGCCGCATGTATAAAGCCGTGCCTTATTCTGAATATTGCTTCTCGTAACATGAACTTTTTAGAACACATGTTCGAAGTGAGTATAGTAATGCTGTCTTTTCACACGAAACGACGTGGACGATAACGAACACAAGGACAGCATTATGGATACAAAATTCATCGACTGGCATTCTGCTGACATTATTGCGGCACTGCGTAAAAAAGGCACATCGCTGGCTGCCGAATCACGTCGTCATGGGCTAAGCTCGTCGACGCTGGCAAACGCCCTGACCCGCCCATGGCCGAAGGGGGAACTGATTATCGCGACGGCGCTGGATACGCATCCGTGGGTGATATGGCCGTCACGCTACCACGATCCTATTACCCATGAATTTATCGACAGAACGCGCATGATGCGCCAGGGCAAAACGAAGAAAGCACATCAGGACTGATGCACCAGGATTGACAGGAACAGCAATCCCCCGGCCTGTTATGGCAGGGGGGTGCCGGAACGATTACTCGCCCTTCACACGCTCGATATTTGCACCCAGCGCGCGCAGTTTGTCCTCAATACGCTCGTATCCACGATCGATGTGGTAGATACGATCGACAACGGTAGTCCCTTCCGCAATACAACCTGCCAATACGAGGCTCGCAGACGCGCGCAGATCGGTCGCCATCACCTGCGCACCGGACAGTTTTTCAACGCCGTGGCAAATTACCGTGTTGCTTTCAATCTCAGCATGCGCACCCATACGGATCAGTTCCGGTACGTGCATGAAACGGTTTTCGAAGATGGTTTCCGTGATGAAGCCCGTGCCTTCGGCCACCAGGTTCAACAGCGTGAACTGTGCCTGCATATCCGTCGGGAATGCCGGATGTGGCGCAGTACGCACGTTAACGGCTTTAGGACGCTGCCCGTGCATATCGAGGCTGATCCAGTCTTCACCGATTTCAATGTCCGCACCCGCATCGCGCAGTTTCGCCAGCACCGCATCCAGGGTATCTGGCTGGGCGTTACGGCAGACAATCTTACCGCCAGAAATGGCCGCGGCCACCAGGAAAGTACCGGTTTCGATACGATCTGGCAGTACGCGATACACACCACCACCCAGACGTTCAACGCCTTCGATGGTGATACGGTCTGTGCCCTGCCCGCTGATCTTCGCCCCCAGCGCGACCAGGAAGTTCGCGGTATCCACGATCTCCGGCTCACGGGCGGCGTTTTCGATGATGGTAGTGCCTTCTGCCAGCGTAGCAGCCGACATGATGGTGACCGTTGCGCCCACGCTCACTTTGTCCATGACAATGTGCGCGCCTTTCAGACGACCATTGACGGACGCTTTAACGTAACCCTCTTCCAGCTTGATCTCCGCGCCGAGTTTTTCCAGGCCGAAGATATGCAGGTCAACGGGACGCGCGCCGATAGCGCATCCGCCCGGCAGTGAAACCTGTCCCTGACCGAAACGCGCCACCAGCGGACCAAGCGCCCAGATGGAAGCACGCATGGTTTTCACCAGCTCATACGGCGCTGAGAAGTTGTTCACGTTGCTGGCATCGATCCAGACGGAACCGTTACGCTCCACTTTGGTGCCCAACTGGCCGAGCAACTTCATGGTCGTGTCGATATCTTTCAGCTTCGGTACGTTCTGGATCTCTACCGGCTCTTCTGCGAGCAGCGCAGCGAAAAGAATGGGCAGCGCGGCGTTTTTAGCGCCAGAAATTGTGACTTCGCCCTGGAGACGCGTAGGTCCCTGTACACGAAATTTATCCATCGTTTGCTCTCTTATAAATTCAACCGTGCTGCGGGCGTTTCGCCCTCAGCTCAAAAACCGTTTAGTTTGCGATCGCGTGCCCACTCCTGTGGGGTGAACGCTTTAATCGACAGGGCGTGGATGCGGTTATCCGCAATGTATTCCATCAGCGGCGCGTACACAGCCTGCTGTTTCTTCACGCGACTCATTCCGTCGAACATCTCACCCACAGCAATAACCTGGAAGTGACTGCCATCGCCAGAGACGTGGGCTTCCTGAAGGGAGAGTGCATTCATCAGCACAGTCTGGATTTCATTATTTTCCATGGGGTCTACATCATCTGATAGTGAAAACAAGCTCAACATCTTAGAGCAAAGTGGCGCGGTCTTAAACAAGCAAAAAGCCCCGACGCGTAAACTGTCGGGGCTTTCAGAAGTAACGTACTGAAAAAATTAGCGAGGTAATACGTCTTCGGGCAAATTGTAAAGCTGTGCAAGGGTAATCACGTTATCGCTTACCCCCGTCAGGGTAACGCTGCTCCCCTGCTTTTTGCCCGTGGCCACCAGGTGCGCCAGCAGGGCGATACCGGCGGTATCTACCCGCGTAACGCCATGGAGATCAATCAGCGTCACGCCCTGCATCGCGTTATGGCGAGCGTCCCACAGCGGGTTAAGCAGATCCTGATCCAGCTCTCCCGTCAGCGTCAACGTCTCGCCGTCACGCGCCCAGCTAAGCTGCTGTGACATTACTTCTTCTCGTCCAGGGTAATTTTCTGACGAGAGATGGACTGAAGCTGAGCCGTCAGGCCATCGATGCCTTTAGTGCGCAGCAGATCGCTCCACTCGTTCTGTTTAGTGGTGATCATGCTGACGCCTTCAGCGATCATGTCGTACGCCTGCCAGTTTCCGGTCTGGCTGTTTTTACGCCACTGGAAGTCCAGACGAACCGGTGGACGACCGTTTGGATCGATAATCGTCACGCGAATAGGAATGATAGTGGCATCGCCCAGCGGCTGTTCAGGGGCAATCTGATAGGTCTGCCCGTGGTACATCGCCAGCGCCTGGCCGTAAGCCTGTTTCAGGTATTCACGGAACGCCGCAAAGTAAGCCTCGCGCTGTGCAGGGGTCGCATCTTTGTAGTAACGGCCCAGCACCAGTGCGCCCGCATACTTGATCTGCACATACGGCAGCAGTTCCTGATCCACCACATCACGCAGATAATCAGGGTTAGAACGGATTTTTGGCTGTTCGTTTTTAAGACGGTCGAAGGTTTTCTTCGCGGCCTCATCCATCAGTTTGTACGGGTTACTCTGATCCGCAGCGTGCGCCGCGGTAAGAGGGGCAATGACCAGCATGGCAACCATTAACAGTCGTTTAAACATGAATGACTTCTCCTGAAATTAATTCGTCGCGCCTGGCGTCGGTTCGACGTTGGTGTGGTCTTCACTCTGCGCAGGGGCATCGTCAGACTTTTTATCATCCCCTTTACTGTTGTAAAGGAACTGACCAATCATATCTTCCAGCACCATCGCTGACTTGGTATCCTGGATTACGCTACCGTCTTTAAGGATAGTCGTTCCCAGCTCAGGATCTTCAAAACCAACGTTAAGGGCCAGATATTGCTCCCCCAGCAGGCCAGAGGTGCGGATAGAAAGCGAGCTGGTGTCCGGAATGTGGTTATAGCGCTCTTCGATATCCATCGCGACGCGCGGCAGATAGGTTTTCTCATCAAGCGTAATGTCAGCGACACGTCCGATAACGACGCCACCAATACGCACCGGTGAGCGCGCTTTCAGGCCGCCGATGTTATCGAAAGTCGCGTAGACACGATACGTCGGCTCGGCGCGAACAGAGGTGATGTCCGCCGCTCGCAGGCAGATGAACAGCGCGGCCAGCAGCGCCAGAAGCAGAAACACGCCAACCCAAATTTCATTTTTTCTCGTTTGCATGAACTCAATTCCCAAACATCAGTGCGGTGAGCACAAAATCCAGACCTAAAACGGCCAGCGACGAATGTACGACAGTACGCGTCGTTGCACGGCTAATGCCCGCCGACGTCGGAATGGCATCGTAACCATTAAACAACGCAATCCAGGTAACCGTCACAGCGAAAACCACGCTCTTGATCAGACAGTTCACCAGATCCATCCGCAGATCGATGGCGTCCTGCATGGCAGACCAGAAGAATCCGGCATCAATGCCTTTCCAGTTAACGCCAACCAGCGCGCCTCCCCAGATACCTACCGCCACAAAGAGGATAGTCAGTAACGGCAAGGAGATAACCCCGGCCCAGAAGCGCGGCGAGATTACCCGGCGCAGCGGATCGACTGCCATCATCTCCATACTGGAGAGCTGCTCGGTGGCGCGCATCAGGCCAATTTCCGCCGTCAACGCTGACCCGGCACGCCCGGCGAACAGCAGCGCGGCAACCACCGGCCCGAGTTCACGCAGCAGCGAGAGCGCCACCAGCATGCCAAGGCTGGTTTCCGCGCTGTAGGTTGTCAGCACCAGATACCCCTGCAACCCCAGCACCATGCCAATAAACAGACCCGACACGATGATGATAAGCATCGACAGCACGCCGACGTTATAAAGCTGCCGTACCAGTAACGGCGCATGCTTGCGGAACTCCGGTTTGCCGACCAGCGCGTTGAACAACATTAATCCGGCACGCCCGAACGTACTGATGGTTTTTAGGCAACGGTGTCCAAGACCCGCCAACGCATTTAACAGCATGAGTGGCTTAACTCCCTATTCCGAGTAAATCGTCATGATAGTCGCCCGCCGGATAGCGGAAAGGCACCGGCCCATCTGCGATACCGTCCAGGAACTGCCGCACGCGTGGATCGCCATTCTCCTGCAACGCCTGCGCGCTGCCGTGGGCGACGATCTTTTTGTCAGCCACAATATAGGCGTAATCAGCGATACTCAGCACTTCCGGCACGTCGTGGGAAACCACCACGCAGGTGACGCCAAGGGCGCTGTTCAGCTCCGAAATTAACTTCACCAGCACGCCCATGGTGATGGGGTCCTGCCCGACGAACGGTTCATCGAACATGATTAAATCGGGTTCCAGGGCAATAGCACGCGCCAGCGCGGCGCGGCGCGCCATCCCACCCGAGAGTTCGGACGGCATGAGTTTCGCAGCCCCCCGCAGCCCCACGGCTTCAAGCTTCATCATCACCGTACTGTGCAACAGCTCAGGAGGAAGATGGGTGTGCTCACGCAACGGATAGGCCACGTTGTCAAAAACGTTCATATCCGTGAACAGCGCGCCCGACTGAAAGAGCATGCTCATCCGTTTGCGAACCGTGTAGAGGCGCGAGCGAGACATCGCCGGGACATTTTCGCCGTCGAAGAGAATTTCGCCGCTGTCAGGGGGGATTTGCCCGCCGATAAGACGCAGCAACGTGGTTTTACCGATCCCTGACGGCCCCATGATGGCGGTGATTTTACCGCGCGGCACGGTCAGCGAAATATCATCAAATATTAACCGGTTGCCGCGAGAAAAACTGACGCCCCGGACATCGACTATATTCGCCATCGTTTGGCTCATTTATGGTTCCTTACTTACCTTGCTTCACGGCTGGCATGAAGCGTAAATCAGCCCTAAACCCCGCATTTTTACAGAATATTCACTATTGGGGTTAGCGAAAGCTGGCATTTGTTTTACTTTTCCGGCGCATAAAGTCAAAATTAGGAATTCGTTACGTCTCAGACTTCATCTGGCGCCAACATTCGTGCGCAGTGGACCAGCGAGTATACCTGAAGAAAGGACTTTTGATGCTTTTAGCAACAGCACTGTTAATAATTGGTTTACTGTTGGTGGTCTACAGTGCTGACCGTTTGGTCTTTGCCGCATCCATTCTCTGTCGACTCATTGGCATGCCGCCCATCATTATCGGCATGACGGTGGTCAGTGTAGGCACATCGCTTCCTGAAATCATCGTTTCTGTTTCAGCCTCGCTGCATGGGCAGGTCGACCTCGCTATCGGCACCGCGATTGGCTCTAACATCGTCAATATCTTACTGATTTTAGGCTTAGCCGCATTACTGCATCCATTTCGCGTGCATTCTGATGTTTTGCGCCGGGAATTGCCGTTAATGTTAGTCGTCAGTCTGCTGGCAGGCTACGTACTTTATGACGGGGTGCTGAGCGTCGGTGACGGTATATTCCTGCTCGCCCTGGCCGTGATCTGGTTGCTTTACAGCGTGAAGATCGCACGTCTGGCGGAAAAACAGGGCAACGATAGCCTCACGCGTGAGCATCTCGCCGAGCTGCCCCGGGAAGGGACCTTACCCGTCGCCCTGCTGTGGCTGGGCGTCGCGCTGATCATCATGCCAATGGCCACACGGATGGTGGTCGATAACGCGACGGTGCTGGCGAACGCGTTTGCGATGAGCGAACTGACAATCGGTCTGACGGTAATCGCCATCGGCACCAGCCTGCCAGAGCTGGCTACCGCCATCGCCGGGGCGCGTAAAGGGGAAGATGATATCGCCATCGGCAATATCATCGGCTCGAATATTTTCAATATCGCGATCGTGACGGGGCTGCCAGCGTTAATCTCGCCGGGGCCGTTTAATCCTATGGTTTTCACGCGCGATTACGGTGTAATGCTGCTGGTCAGCGTGATTTTCGCCCTGCTCTGCTGGCGGCGAAAAGAGCAGATCGGCAAAGGCGCAGGCGCGCTGCTGACGGGTGGATTTATCGTATGGCTGGCGATGCTGTACTGGCTTTCGCCTCTTCTCTCTGGGTAAACGGAAACGCATTATGTCGCAAATAGAATTGCAGCCGGGTTTTGACTTTCAGAAAGCAGGCAAAGACGTTCTGGAGATTGAACGTGAAGGTCTGGCGCAGTTAGATCAGTACATTAATCAGGATTTTAGTCTGGCCTGTGAGAAGATGTTCTACTGTGCCGGCAAAGTCGTGGTGATGGGGATGGGCAAATCCGGCCATATCGGACGCAAAATGGCGGCGACCTTTGCCAGTACCGGCACGTCGTCATTCTTCGTTCATCCCGGTGAAGCCGCGCACGGTGACCTCGGCATGGTTACGCCGCAGGACGTGGTTATTGCGCTGTCCAACTCCGGGGAATCGAATGAAATCCTGGCGTTGATCCCGGTGCTAAAGCGTCTGCACGTACCGCTGATTTGCATGACCAGCCGCCCGGAAAGCAGCATGGCGCGTGCGGCGGATATTCACCTGTGCGTGAAGGTGCCTAAAGAAGCCTGCCCGCTGGGGCTGGCGCCGACCTCCAGCACAACCGCCGCGCTAGTGATGGGCGATGCCCTTGCCGTTGCGCTGCTGGAAGCCCGCGGTTTTACGCCTGAGGATTTCGCCCTGTCTCACCCCGGCGGCGCGCTCGGGCGCAAACTGCTGCTGCGGGTTAACGATATTATGCACACCGGGGATGAGATCCCGCACGTCAGCAAAGAGGCCTCTTTGCGCGACGCGTTACTGGAGATCACCCGTAAAAACCTGGGCATGACGGTTATCTGCGACGATCTGATGAAGATTCAGGGCATTTTCACCGACGGCGACCTGCGCCGGGTATTCGATATGGGTGTGGATGTCCGAACGCTGGGCATTGCTGATGTGATGACGCCAGGCGGGATCCGCGTCCGTCCGGGCACGCTGGCGGTAGATGTGCTGAACCTGATGCAGTCCCGTCATATTACCTCAGTGATGGTTGCCGATGGCGACCAACTGCTGGGTGTGGTACATATGCATGATCTGCTGCGCGCTGGCGTAGTGTAATGAAGGATAAGACAATGAGTAATGCGGGTGCATCCCTTGCAACCTGTTATGGCCCGGTGAGCGCCCACATGATGGCAAAGGCGGAAAATATCCGCCTGCTGATCCTCGATGTGGATGGTGTGCTCTCCGACGGTCTGATTTATATGGGCAATAACGGCGAAGAGCTGAAAGCCTTTAACGTTCGCGACGGTTACGGTATCCGCTGTGCGCTCACGTCCGGTATTGAAGTTGCTATCATCACCGGGCGGAAAGCTAAACTGGTAGAAGATCGGTGTGAAACGCTGGGCATTACCCATCTCTATCAGGGGCAGTCTGATAAGATGGTAGCTTTCCGGGATCTGCTGGGAAAACTGGCCATTGCACCAGAGAATGTGGCATACGTCGGGGATGATTTGATCGACTGGCCAGTGATGGCGGAGGTGGGTCTGAGCATCGCCGTGGCTGACGCGCACCCGCTGCTGATCCCGCGTGCTGATTACGTTACCCATATTCACGGTGGCCGCGGCGCCGTCCGTGAAGTCTGCGATCTGCTTCTGCTGTCGCAGGGCAAGCTTGATGAGGCGAAAGGGCAATCGATATGAGTAAAACCAGACGTTGGGTTATCATTCTGCTTGCGCTTGTCGCCCTGGTACTGATTGGCGTCAACCTCGCTGACCGCGATGATACGCAAGCGGAAGTGGTTAACACGAGCGACCCGACCTATAAAAGCGATCACAGCGACACCGTGGTCTATAGCCCGGAAGGCGCGCTGAACTATCGCCTCGTTGCTCAGCATGTAGAATATTTTTCAGATGACGGTACCTCGTGGTTTACCCAACCGGTCATGACCACCTTTGATACGGATAAAGTGCCGACGTGGTCTATCAAGTCTGACCGGGCAAAACTGACAAATGACCGTATGCTTTACCTGTATGGTCACGTTGAAGTCAACGCCCTGACCGCTGACGCGCAACTGCGAAAAATTACGACGGATAACGCCCAGATCAACCTGGTCACCCAGGATGTCACGTCGCAGGATCTCGTCACCCTGTATGGCACAACATTTAATTCCAGCGGTTTAAGAATGCGCGGGAACTTACGCAGCAAAAACGCCGAGCTGATTGAAAAGGTTAGAACCTCCTATGAAATTCAAAACAAACAAACTCAGCCTTAAAGTTATTATCGCCAGCGCGCTGCTGGCGGCCAGTCTTCCCGCGCTTGCTGTGACTGGCGACACCGAACAGCCGATTCATATTGAATCCGATACCCAGTCTCTGGATATGCAGGGTAACGTCGTCACCTTTACCGGCAACGTCGTCATGACCCAGGGCACCATTAAAATCAACGCCGACAAAGTGGTCGTTACCCGTCCGGGCGGCGAGCAGGGCAAAGAGATTATCGATGGTTATGGCAATCCGGCCACCTTCTACCAGATGCAGGACAACGGCAAGCCGGTGAAAGGCCATGCCTCGCATATGCACTATGAACTGGCGAAGGATCTGGTCATCCTGACCGGTAATGCTTACCTGGAACAGCTGGACAGCAATATCAAAGGCGACAAGATCACCTATCTGGTGAAAGAGCAGAAAATGCAGGCCTCCAGCGAAAAAGGCAAACGCGTCACGACCGTGCTTGTGCCTTCGCAGTTGCAGGACAAGAACAACGGTCAGGCTCCGGCAAAGAAAAAGAGTAACTAATTCGTTATGGCAACTTTAACTGCAAAAAACCTCGCGAAAGCGTATAAGGGCCGCCGCGTCGTCGAAGATGTCAGTCTGACCGTCAACTCCGGCGAAATCGTGGGTTTGCTTGGCCCTAACGGGGCGGGTAAAACCACGACCTTCTACATGGTGGTGGGCATTGTCCCGCGTGACGCCGGCAACATTATCATCGATGATGAAGATATCAGCCTGCTGCCGCTGCATGCCCGCGCGCGTCGTGGTATCGGCTATCTGCCGCAGGAAGCGTCTATCTTCCGCCGCCTAAGCGTGTTCGACAACCTGATGGCCGTGCTCCAGATCCGTGACGATCTGACCAGCGAGCAGCGCACTGACCGTGCGAACGAGCTGATGGAAGAGTTTCATATCGAACATCTGCGTGACAGCCTCGGTCAGGCGCTGTCCGGTGGTGAACGCCGCCGCGTTGAGATTGCGCGCGCGCTGGCAGCAAACCCAAAATTCATCCTGCTGGATGAACCGTTTGCGGGCGTTGACCCCATCTCCGTTATCGATATCAAACGTATTATTGAGCACCTGCGCGATAGCGGGCTTGGCGTACTGATCACGGACCACAACGTTCGTGAAACGCTGGCCGTGTGTGAGCGCGCCTACATAGTGAGCCAGGGCCATCTGATTGCCCACGGTACGCCGCAGCAAATCCTCGAAGATGAGCATGTTAAGCGCGTGTACCTTGGGGAAGACTTCAGACTCTGATAGGGTAGAGGTTAAGTCACGCCGAACCGGAGAAAAACGCTCTGAACATGAAGCAAGGTTTGCAATTACGGCTCAGCCAGCAACTGGCCATGACGCCGCAGCTACAGCAGGCAATCCGTCTGTTGCAGCTGTCCACGTTAGAACTCCAGCAGGAGCTCCAGCAGGCGCTGGACAGCAATCCGCTCCTGGAGCAAACCGATCTTCATGACGAGGTAGACGCCCAGCAGACGCAGGACACAGAAACGCTAGACTCCGTAGATGCGCTCGAACAAAAAGAGATGCCGGACGAACTGCCGCTGGATGCCAGCTGGGATGAAATCTACACCGCGGGTACCCCTTCCGGGACGCGTGCAGACTACCAGGATGATGAACTCCCGGTCTACCAGGGCGAAACCACTCAGTCGCTTCAGGACTACCTGATGTGGCAGGTAGAGCTGACCCCTTTCTCCGATACCGATCGCGCCATTGCCACCTCGATTGTCGATGCCGTTGACGACACGGGCTATTTGACCGTGACGCTGGACGAGATTCTGGAAAGCATCGGCGATGACGAGATTGAACTGGAAGAGATCGAAGCCGTCCTGAAACGCGTTCAGCGTTTCGACCCGATTGGCGTCGCCGCGAAAGATCTGCGCGACTGCCTTCTGATCCAGCTTTCGCAGTTTGCCAAAGAGACACCGTGGATTGACGAAGCCCGGCTCATCATCAGCGATCATCTGGATCTGCTGGCGAATCACGACTTCCGCACCCTGATGCGCGTCACGCGCCTGAAAGAAGAGGTGCTGAAGGAAGCGGTGAATCTGATCCAGTCGCTGGATCCGCGTCCGGGGCAGTCGATCCAGACCAGCGAACCGGAATATGTCATTCCTGATGTGCTGGTGAGAAAACACAATGGCCGGTGGGTCGTTGAACTGAACGCCGACAGCATTCCTCGCCTGCAAATCAACCAGCAATACGCCTCCATGTGCACCAGCGCACGTAACGACGCTGATAATCAATACATTCGCAGCAACCTTCAGGAAGCACGCTGGTTGATCAAGAGCCTGGAGAGCCGTAATGACACGCTGCTGCGCGTCAGCCGCTGTATTGTCGAACAGCAGCAGGCGTTCTTTGAGCAGGGCGAAGAGTTTATGAAACCGATGGTGCTGGCGGACATCGCCCAGGCCGTCGAGATGCATGAATCAACCATTTCCCGCGTGACCACGCAGAAGTATCTGCACAGCCCACGCGGTATTTTTGAGCTTAAGTATTTCTTCTCCAGCCACGTGAACACCGAAGGCGGCGGCGAAGCCTCGTCAACGGCTATTCGCGCCCTGGTGAAGAAGTTGATCGCCGCGGAGAACCCCGCGAAGCCACTCAGTGACAGTAAGTTAACCACCATGCTGTCCGATCAGGGTATTATGGTGGCACGTCGTACTGTCGCGAAGTATCGAGAGTCTTTATCCATTCCGCCGTCTAACCAGCGTAAACAACTGGTTTGACACAACCGATAAGGAAGACACTATGCAGCTCAATATCACCGGACATAACGTCGAGATTACTGAGGCTTTACGCGATTTTGTAAACACTAAGTTTGCGAAACTCGAGCAGTATTTCGAGAGGATCAACCAGGTCTATGTTGTGTTGAAAGTGGAGAAAGTGACGCATATCTCGGATGCGACCCTGCACGTCAACGGAGGGGAACTCCATGCCAGTGCGGAAGGGCAAGACATGTACGCGGCTATCGACGGCTTGATTGATAAGCTTGCGAGACAGCTCAATAAACATAAAGATAAACTGAAACAACACTAATTGTCCGGGCAGTTAACGGGTGCAGGACGGCCTGTTGTGAAACACAACAGGCCATTTGTACAGTTAGCGCTTAGGTGAAATTATGATAAACAACGATTCCGCTCTTCAACTGAGCAATGTCCTTAACCAGGATTGTACCCGCAGTGGCGTTCACTGCCAGAGCAAAAAACGTGCGCTGGAAATCATCAGTGAGCTGGCCGCAAAACAGCTGGGTCTGCCGCCGCAGATCGTGTTTGAAGCCATTCTGACCCGTGAAAAAATGGGCAGTACCGGCATCGGCAATGGCATTGCGATCCCGCATGGCAAGCTGGAAGAAGATACGCTGCGTGCCGTGGGGGTGTTTGTGCAACTGGAAACGCCTATCGCTTTTGACGCCATCGATAACCAGCCTGTGGATCTGCTTTTCGCGCTGCTGGTTCCTGCCGATCAGACCAAAACCCACCTGCACACGCTGTCGCTGGTTGCCAAACGTCTGGCGGATAAAACCATTTGTCGTCGACTGCGCTCAGCCCAAAGTGATGAAGAGCTTTATCAAATTATCACTGAAGCAGAAGGCAATCAGGATGAGGCATAATCGGGAAAGGGCCTTCAGAACGGCTGCCCTGAGGAGAAACGGAACATGGTGCTGATGATCGTCAGCGGTCGTTCGGGGTCCGGGAAGTCCGTGGCCCTGCGCGCGCTGGAAGACATGGGATTTTACTGTGTAGATAACCTGCCGGTAGTGTTGTTACCCGATCTGGCGCGGACGCTGGCGGACAGGCAAATCTCTGCCGCCGTCAGTATTGACGTGCGTAACATGCCGGAATCGCCGGAAATCTTCGAGCAGGCAATGAACAGCCTGCCGGAATGCTTCTCGCCTCAGCTCTTGTTCCTGGATGCTGACCGCAACACGCTGATCCGCCGCTACAGCGATACACGTCGTTTGCATCCGCTCTCCAGTAAAAATCTTTCGCTGGAAAGCGCCATCGATAAAGAGAGCGATCTGCTTGAGCCGCTGCGTTCCCGGGCCGACCTGATTGTCGACACCTCTGAAATGTCCGTCCACGAGCTGGCGGAAATGCTGCGTACGCGCTTACTCGGCAAGCGCGAGCGCGAACTGACGATGGTGTTTGAATCCTTCGGCTTTAAGCACGGCATACCTATCGATGCGGATTACGTTTTTGATGTGCGTTTCCTGCCGAACCCACACTGGGATCCGAAACTGCGTCCGATGACCGGTCTGGATAAGCCGGTGGCAGCGTTCCTCGATCGACACACAGAAGTACACAATTTTATCTACCAGACGCGAAGCTACCTTGAGCTATGGTTACCTATGCTGGAAACAAACAATCGCAGCTACCTGACGGTGGCGATTGGCTGTACCGGCGGTAAACATCGTTCGGTCTACATTGCCGAACAGCTGGCCGATTACTTCCGCTCACGCGGGAAGAACGTTCAGTCCCGTCATCGCACGCTGGAAAAACGCAAAACATGACCGTAAAACAGACCGTCGAAATCACCAACAAGCTGGGCATGCATGCGCGCCCGGCGATGAAGCTGTTTGAACTGATGCAGGGTTTTGATGCTGAGGTGCTGCTGCGCAACGACGAGGGAACCGAGGCAGAAGCCAACAGCGTGATTGCGCTACTGATGCTGGATTCTGCCAAAGGCCGTCAGATTGAAGTTGAAGCCACCGGCCCGCAGGAAGAAGAAGCGCTGGCGGCAGTGATTGCCCTGTTCAACGCCGGGTTTGACGAAGACTAACGTTCGCCATGTCGGCGGGTAGCGCTGCGCTTACCCGCCCTACCTAAGATTATTTCGCTCCATAAACCCTTCCCCACCCAGCTGGCGCATCTGACGCATAATCCACGCCTGGCGGCTTCGCACGTAGCCTGACGGGGCGCTGGCCTTAAAACGCAGCGGGTTCGGCAGCACGGCGGCAAGCAGTGCCGCTTCGGACATAGTCAGCCTGCTGGCGGGCTTGCCAAAATAGCGCTGCGATGCCGCTTCGACACCAAATACGCCGTCACCAAATTCCGCGATATTCAGGTAGACGGTTAAAATGCGTTTTTTGCTCCACACCGTCTCGACGCCCAGCGTCAGCCCGGCCTCCAGCCCTTTTCTCACCCAGCTGCGACCGTCCCATAAGAACAGGTTTTTTACCGTCTGCTGAGAAAGCGTCGATGCGCCGCGGACGCGGTTTTCATGACGTTCATTATGATCCAGCGCCTTCTCGATAGCCGCCACGTCAAAGCCCCAGTGCTCCGGGAATTTCTGATCTTCTGCCGCAATGACCGCCAGCCCCATCCACGGCGAGATTGCATCCATGCTGACCCAGTCAGAATGGGCAACATAGCCAAAATCCCCAGAGAGCCAGGCGCTAATCTGCCGCTCTGCCATCACGGCCGAGAACGGGACGGGCAGGATGCTGAACAGCGCAATACCGCCGCCCCAGAACACGGCCAGGACCAGCATAATACGCAGCAGGATCCGTTTTAACCACCCGCCGGGGGAGAATTTACGACTCATTCGGTCAGGACCAGCACTCTGTCCACCAGCTTTTCAATGCCTGCGGCAGCCTCGGCGATGTTCTGCGCCAGCATATACGCTGGCGTGGTGATGATCTTGTTGTCCTCGTCCACCACAATGTCGTCTACCGGACATGGCACGTGTTCGCCGCCCATATCCTCGACAATCTCAGCGGTATCAATGTCGGTTCCGATCGTGAGCCGCAGCGGGAAATCAAAAATTTTCGGCAGCATGGTCGGCGCAATGCAGATAAAGCCCTGCGGCTTACCTGCCGCATGCATCGCCAGCGATAGCGCTTTCAAATCGGGATCGACATGACACGCCGTGCCTTCCGTTGCAAACGTGCTAAGGTTTTTCGCCGCGCCAAAACCGCCCGGCACGATGAGCGCATCAAGCTCAGCGGCATCGGCCTGTGCCAGCGGGTGAATATCGCCGCGCACAATACGCGCCGCTTCAATCAGCACGTTACGGCTTTCCGCCATTGGCTCGCCGGTGAGATGATTAATCACGTCTGCCTGGGTTTTATCCGGGGCGAAGCAGATAACGTCTGCCCCCTGGCGCGATAATGCCAGCAGCGTTAATACGGTTTCATGTATCTCTGAACCATCGTAAACACCACATCCGCTCAGCACGACACCAATCTTTTTCATTCTGACGATCCTTCTATGCAACTCGCTGAAGCACATTAAAAATTCTGATTAAAACGCTATGCTTCACACATTTCACTGATTCATGTAACAAACTATTTAAGATTTGCTATCTTATCTGCGTGCGGCCTCAATTTTCAGGCGGCGTCCATGCGAAAACAACCCATAAAAATCAGGCGCAGCCACGATTTCCCTGGTGTTGGCGCAGTATTCGCGCACCCCGGTATAGCCGGGGTCATTTTTTTCTGGCGTCCACCCAGGCTTTCAGCACTGCCACATCGTTTTGCCACTCTTGTTTCATCTCTTCGACCCAATCACCTACGTTATCTTCCCAGGCAGGTAAATCAGGCGACTGAATCTGTTGGCCCAGCTGCTGGAGATGGCGTAACCCGACAGATCCTGCCGCGCCTTTGATTTTATGTCCCTCTTCGACGATGCCCTTCTGGTCACGCGCCGTCAGGTTGGATTCGAGCACGTTCAGATAGCCCGGCATCATTTTTTCGAACACGGCGAGGCCATCGGTGATCAGTTTTGGTCCCACCAGATCGATATACTGCTCCAGCATGGCGGTATCCAGTATCGTTTGGGCTTTAGCGCTATCAACAGACGTCATGGTGCTCTCCTCTTCATCACAGGTATCCCAGAACTTCTTGATCATCGCCGTCAGGGCGGGTACCGCCAGCGGCTTGCTGAGCACATCGTCCATACCGGCCTCGAGATACTCTTTTTTATCTTTCAACACGTTTGCGGTCAACGCCACCAGCGGCGGCAGCTCGTCAGGAGCATATTTGCGCGTCAGCTCGCGGGAGATATCCAGCCCGGTCATGTCCGGTAGCTGAATATCGAGCAGCACCAGGTCATACTCGCCCGGCGTGAACATCTCCAGCGCGGCTTTGCCGGTCATCGCCACATCCACGCTGTTACCGAGTTTTTCCAGTACCGACCGGGCGACAATAACGTTCAGCTCAATATCTTCCACCAGCAGGACGTGCAGGGCTGGCAGCGGCATATCGTCGTTCTCAAACGTATCTTCCACCTCTTCCGCGACGGCAGGCGCGTGGACGGTAAGCGTAAAGGTGGAGCCTTTACCCGGCTGGCTGGCAACGGTGATATCCCCGCCCATACTTTTCGCCAGACGTTTCGACACCGCCAGTCCAATGCCCGTACCGGTCGCCGGTTTACCGCCGTGGCTGTCTTTAACCTGATAATACATGGCGAAGATCTTATCCTGTTCCTCTTGAGGAATGCCGATACCCGAGTCCTCAACTTCAAAGTGCAGCATGTCGCCTTCGTCATAGCGAATGCGCACCGCAACCTGCCCCTGCTGGGTAAACTTCACGGCGTTGCTGATGAGGTTCCACAGGATCTGCCGCAGACGTGTGCCGTCCGTCACCACTTTATGCGGCAACGGCAGCGTTGGCTCCATCACAAAGCTCAACCCTTTTTGCTGAGCCTGTAAACCTGACAGGTTTTCCAGGTCCGCGAGGAAACCGGTAAAATCAACCGGCTGGTTGTCGAGCTGAACTTTACGGCGTTCCATCTTATCCATGTCGATAATATCATTGAAGATATTGCCCAGCGTGACCGCCGAGACGTGGATCGTTTTTAGGTATTTTTCCTGCTCGCTGGTCAGCTCGGTATCCAGCAGAATGCGGCTCAGCCCCACAATGCCATTCAGCGGGGTGCGCAGTTCATGGCTGATGGTGGAGATGAAGGTGGTTTTATCCCGGCTGGCGCGCTCCAGCGCATCCTGATAGCGCTTACGCTCGGTGATATCACGGCCAAAGCCCATCAGACCATGACGTTTCCCCACCCGGTCGTAATAAGGCACTTTGCGGATCTCAAAGCAGGCTTTGCGCCCGTCGGGGTAGTCCAGCCACTGCTCATAGGTCAGCGAAACGTTATGGCGGAAGACCTTTTCATCCGTCTCCATCACTTTTGCTGCCGCCTCTTCGGAATAGACATCCTGAGGTTTCAGGTGGATCAGCTGCTTTTCGCTTTTCCCGGTCAACAGTTCCATGGCCCGGTTACAGCCGGAGAACTCTTTATCTTCATTACGGTAGAACACCAGATCCGGCGACGCATCGAGGAACGAGCGCAGGAAAGAGGATTGCTGTTCAAGCTGGATCTGCGTCACTTCACGCTCTTTCATCTCAACTTTTAGCTGCTCAAGCGTGGTCTGACGCTCGGCTTCCGCCTTCTCACGGTCTGAAATTTCCTGATTCAGCTGGGCAATGTTGTCCTTGAGCTGGACGTTGAGTTTGAGATCGCGCTCGCGCATCTCTTCCAGCTTATCCACCAGTTTCGATAAACGCTGTCGGGACTCTTCCAGTTGCTCAACCACCACGGAGAGAAAATAGACCGCCCATGGGGTAATCAGCAGGCCAAAGAAAATAGAGCGGATCACGTCGATGCTCTCGACCTGACCATGCAGAACCATGGTCACGGCCATTTGCACGACGATGGCCAGAACGACCAGCGCCAGCGCCAGCAGCATGGAAAAACGCACCAGCCCGAGCTTCATCATCAGGTCGACGTAGTACTGGGCCAGCATTCGAATTTGCTTCATAGAGGATCCCTTCACGACTTTATCGCTCAATAATACTCAAATTCACGGCGAGGCGTTGAAGGTTGTGAGAAAAAGTGCGGGGTGAAACAGGAGATTAGCCTCGCCCCCGGGCAACCGGGAGCGAGGAAGAAGGTTTATCAGGAGCGTTTTAGCAGCATCCAGAGGCTGATCAGGAAGAAACTGGCGCTCGGCAACAGTGCGCCGATAATTGGCGGAATGCCATACACCAGCGTCAGCGGACCGAAAATCTGATCGAGGACGTAGAACACAAAACCAAAGCTGATACCGGTTACCACGCGAACCCCCATCGGCACGCTACGCAGCGGTCCAAAGATGAACGATAGCGCCATCAGCATCATCACGGCCACGGACAGCGGCTGGAAGATTTTGCTCCACATGTTGAGCTGGTAACGCCCCGCATCCTGTCCGCTCGATTTCAGATACTTCACGTAATTATGCAGACCGCTGATGGAGAGCGCATCGGGATCGAGCGCAACCACCCCAAGCTTGTCCGGCGTCAGGTTGGTTTTCCAGGTACCGCTAACGGTCTGCGAACCGGTGATCTGTTTCGGGTTCGTCAGGTCAGATTCATCAACCTGGGATAACCGCCACAGCTTGTTGTTCGCATCAAATTTAGCGGAGGCGGCATAACGCACCGACTGTAAACGACGATCGTTATTGAAGGCATAGATACTCACGCCGCCCAGTTCATCGTCCCCTTTCACGCGTTCGATATAGACAAAGTTCTGACCATCTTTCGCCCATAATCCCTGCTGCGTGGAGAGCAGTGAACCGCCGTACATAGCCTGAGCACGGTAGTTACGCGCCATCTGTTCGCCCTGTGGCGCGACCCATTCGCCAATCGCCATGGTCAACAGCACCAGCGGGATCGCGGTTTTCATCACCGACAGCGCAACCTGCATACGGGTAAAACCCGATGCCTGCATCACCACCAGCTCGCTACGCTGAGCCAGCATCCCCAGGCCCAGCAGCGCCCCCAACAGGGCCGCCATCGGGAAGAAGATCTGCACATCTTTTGGTACGCTGAGCAGGGTATACATCCCGGCGCCCAACGCGTCGTAACTCCCCTGCCCGGCTTTTTTCAGCTGGTCGACAAATTTGATAATGCCCGAGAGCGACACCAGCATGAACAGGGTCATCATGATGGTGGTGAAAATCGTTTTACCGATATAGCGGTCAAGTACGCCAAACGCCTGCATTAGATGGCTCCTTTACGCGTAAACCGGGCACGAAGACGACGCACAGGCACCGTGTCCCACAAGTTGAGTCCGACTGCCAGCAGCAGATACAAACCATTCACGACCCAGGTCCAGATCATCGGGTCAATTTTTCCTTTCCCGCCGTTAGACTTGATTGAGGTTTGCAGCAGGAAGAACACCAGATACAGCAGCATCGCTGGCAGCATCGACAGCACGCGGCCCTGGCGCGGGTTTACCACGCTCAGCGGAACCACCATCAGCGCCATCATAAATACGGTGAATACCAGCGTGATACGCCAGTGCAGTTCAGCACGCGCACGATCGGTATCGGTATTCATTAAGGTGCGCATATCCATCTGCTCAGTATCCGTGGGATCGAGCGCAACGGCCTGATGGCCAATGATGGCCTGGTAGTTCTGAAAATCGGTAATACGGAAGTCGCGCAGCATAGCCGTGCCTTCGAAACGCGTTCCTTTGTTCAGCGTGACAACCTGAGAGCCGTCTTTACGCTGCGACAGCTGACCGGAGTCCGCCACCACCACAGAAGGCCGAGCGTTACCTTTCGGGCGCAGTTGAGCAAGAAACACGTCATTGAAGCGGTTGCCATCAACGCTTTCGATAAACAGCACGGAGTTACCGTCGGTAGCCTGCTGGAACTGCCCCTGCGCCAGCGCCGCCAGCCCCGGGTTAGCTTTTGCTTCCGCCAGCACCTCATCCTGATGACGAGAGGAGGTCGGCCCTGCCCACATGACGTTAACCGCGGCAACAATGCCCGTAAACAGCGCCAGCACCATGGCTGCTTTTACCAGTACGGCTTTACTGAGGCCGCAGGCATGCATCACGGTGATTTCACTTTCGGTATAGAGCTTACCCAGGGTCATCAGCAGACCAAGGAACAGGCTTAACGGCAGGATAAGCTGCGCCATTTCCGGCACGCCAAGCCCGAGCAGGGAAAGCACCAGATTCGTTGGGATTTCGCCATCAACCGCCGCGCCGAGGATCCTGACCAGCTTCTGACAGAAAAAGATCAGAAGGAGGATAAAGAGGATCGCCAGTTGGCTCTTCAGCGTCTCCCGAACCAGATATCTTATGATTATCACTTTAAATACGCCCGTTAAAACTCGTCTTATGCAGGAATTTAGCTTGTTTCATGGCTTAAACGTCATTTATTCTCTTGAGTCGTCGAAATCATCGCTAAGATTAAAAAACCCAGCGGATTCGCGCTTCATGACATTTATTGACGTGTCGAAACCGTAGTAACGTAAGATTAACACGAAGTCACCACAACGGCGGACATGAGTTACGAAAGGTTTCAATTCTATCCGTAGCCGCCGCCGTTGTCTTTAAGATTCAGGAGCGTAGTGCATGGAGTTCAGTGTAAAAAGCGGTAGCCCGGAGAAACAGCGGAGTGCCTGCATCGTTGTGGGCGTCTTTGAACCACGCCGACTCTCCCCGATCGCCGAGCAACTCGATAAAATCAGCGACGGTTATATCAGCGCCCTGCTGCGCCGTGGCGAACTGGAAGGCAAACCAGGGCAGACCTTGTTGCTGCACCATGTTCCGAACGTCCTGTCCGAGCGTATTCTGCTGATTGGCTGTGGTAAAGAACGTGAGCTTGATGAGCGCCAGTACAAGCAGGTTATTCAGAAAACCATTAATACACTGAATGATACTGGTTCGATGGAAGCCGTCTGCTTCCTGACGGAGCTGCACGTTAAGGGCCGCAACACGTACTGGAAAGTGCGCCAGGCCGTCGAAACCGCAAAAGAGAGCCTCTACAGCTTTGATCAGCTGAAAACCACCAAAAGCGAGCCGCGTCGCCCGCTGCGTAAAATGGTCTTTAACGTGCCAACCCGTCGCGAGCTGACCAGCGGCGAGCGCGCCATTCAGCACGGTCTGGCCATTGCCGCCGGTATTAAAGCGGCAAAAGATCTTGGCAATATGCCGCCAAACATCTGTAACGCCGCGTACCTGGCATCTCAGGCGCGCCAGCTGGCTGACGCGTACAGCAAGAACGTCATCACCCGCGTTATCGGCGAACAGCAGATGAAAGAGCTGGGGATGCACTCTTATCTGGCGGTCGGTAACGGCTCCCAGAACGAATCCCTGATGTCGGTCATTGAGTACAAGGGCAATCCGTCAGAAGATGCGCGACCCATCGTGCTCGTCGGTAAAGGGCTGACCTTCGACTCCGGCGGTATCTCCATCAAGCCTTCAGAAGGCATGGATGAGATGAAGTACGACATGTGCGGCGCGGCGGCGGTTTACGGCGTCATGCGCATGGTCGCGGAACTTCAGTTGCCCATCAACGTGATCGGCGTGCTGGCGGGCTGCGAAAACATGCCTGGCGGCCGCGCTTATCGTCCGGGTGATGTGCTGACCACCATGTCCGGCCAGACCGTTGAGGTGCTGAACACCGACGCCGAAGGCCGTCTGGTGCTGTGCGACGTGCTGACCTACGTTGAGCGTTTCGAACCTGAAGCGGTTATCGACGTGGCTACCCTGACCGGCGCCTGCGTGATCGCGCTGGGGCACCACATCACCGGCCTGATGTCGAACCACAACCCGCTGGCGCATGAGCTGATCGGCGCGTCCGAACAGGCCGGCGACCGCGCGTGGCGTCTGCCGCTGGGGGACGAGTTCCAGGAACAGCTGGAGTCTAATTTCGCAGACATGGCGAACATCGGCGGTCGTCCTGGCGGAGCAATCACCGCAGGCTGCTTCCTGGCGCGTTTCACCCGCAAGTACAACTGGGCGCACCTGGACATCGCGGGGACCGCATGGCGCTCCGGTAAAGCCAAAGGCGCGACCGGACGTCCGGTGGCACTGCTGTCGCAGTTCCTGCTCAATCGTGCGGGTTTTAACGGCGACGAGTGATGTAAAACGCCGGGTGGCGGCTACGCCTTACCCGGCCTACACGCCACTCAACCGTAGGCCGGGTAAGCGAAGCGCCACCCGGCTTTGCATTTAAATCCACGACAAGAAGCCCCATATATGAAGAATGCAACGTTCTACCTTCTGGACAATGACACCCATCAGGATGGCCTCAGCGCCGTTGAACAGCTGGTGTGTGAAATTGCCGCAGAACGTTGGCGCGCAGGTAAACGCGTCCTGATTGCCTGTGAAGATGAGCAGCAGGCGATTCGCCTGGATGAAGCGCTATGGGCGCGCCCGCCGGAGAGTTTTGTTCCGCATAACCTGTCGGGCGAAGGTCCACGCGGCGGGGCACCGGTGGAGATTGCCTGGCCGCAAAAACGCAACAGCAGCGCGCGCGACATTCTCATTAGCCTGCGGACAGACTTTGCAGATTTTGCCACCGCTTTCACAGAAGTGGTAGACTTTGTCCCTTACGAAGAATCCTTGAAACAACTGGCGCGCGAACGCTACAAAGCGTACCGCCTGGCCGGTTTTAACCTGAATACGGCAACCTGGAAATAATGGAAAAGACATATAACCCACGCGATATCGAACAGCCGCTTTACGAGCACTGGGAACAGCAGGGCTATTTCAAGCCTAACGGCGACGAAAGCAAAGAGTCCTTCTGCATCATGATCCCGCCGCCGAACGTCACCGGCAGTTTGCATATGGGGCATGCTTTCCAGCAGACCATCATGGATACCATGATCCGCTACCAGCGCATGCAGGGCAAAAATACCCTGTGGCAGGCGGGGACTGACCACGCGGGTATCGCGACCCAGATGGTGGTTGAGCGTAAAATTGCCGCTGAAGAGGGTAAAACCCGCCACGACTACGGTCGCGACGCGTTCATCGACAAAATCTGGCAGTGGAAGGCAGAATCCGGCGGCACCATTACCCGTCAGATGCGCCGTCTCGGCAACTCCGTAGACTGGGAGCGCGAGCGCTTCACCATGGATGAAGGCCTGTCCAACGCCGTGAAAGAAGTCTTTGTGCGCCTGTACAAAGAAGACCTGATTTATCGTGGCAAGCGCCTGGTCAACTGGGACCCGAAACTGCGCACCGCCATCTCTGACCTGGAAGTGGAAAACCGCGAGTCTAAAGGCTCCATGTGGCACATCCGCTATCCGCTGGCCGACGGCGCAAAAACCGCCGACGGTAAAGATTACCTGGTGGTGGCGACCACCCGTCCGGAAACCCTGCTGGGCGATACCGGCGTGGCCGTTAACCCGGAAGATCCGCGTTATAAAGATCTGATCGGCAAATTCGTGGTGCTGCCGCTGGTGAACCGCCGTATTCCGATTGTGAGCGACGAACACGCCGACATGGAAAAAGGCACCGGCTGCGTGAAAATCACCCCGGCGCATGACTTCAACGACTATGAAGTCGGTCGTCGTCATCAACTTCCGATGATCAACATTCTGACCTTCGACGGCGATATCCGCGAAAGCGCAGAAGTGTATGACACCAAAGGCAACGAATCCGACGTTTATTCCAGCGACATCCCGGCTGAGTTCCAGAAGCTGGAGCGTTTTGCCGCGCGTAAAGCCATCGTAGCCGCCGTTGACGCACTCGGCCTGCTGGAAGAGATTAAACCTCACGATCTGACCGTGCCGTACGGCGACCGTGGCGGCGTGGTTATCGAGCCAATGCTGACCGACCAGTGGTACGTGCGTGCCGACGTGCTGGCGAAACCGGCTGTGGAAGCGGTTGAGAACGGCAGCATTCAGTTCGTGCCGAAGCAGTACGAAAACATGTACTTCTCCTGGATGCGCGATATTCAGGACTGGTGTATTTCCCGTCAGCTTTGGTGGGGTCACCGTATCCCGGCATGGTACGACAACGAAGGCAATGTCTACGTTGGCCGCACCGAAGAGGAAGTGCGTCAGGAAAACAACCTGGGCGCTGACGTTGCCCTGCGCCAGGACGAAGACGTGCTGGATACCTGGTTCTCCTCCGCGCTGTGGACCTTCTCCACCCTCGGCTGGCCGGAAAACACCGACGCGCTGCGTCAGTTCCACCCAACCAGCGTGATGGTCTCCGGCTTCGACATCATCTTCTTCTGGATCGCCCGCATGATCATGATGACCATGCACTTCATCAAAGACGAAGACGGCAAGCCGCAGGTTCCGTTCCATACCGTCTACATGACCGGCCTGATCCGCGACGACGAAGGCCAGAAGATGTCCAAATCCAAGGGTAACGTTATCGACCCGCTGGATATGGTGGACGGTATCTCTCTGGAAGAGCTGCTGGAAAAACGTACCGGCAACATGATGCAGCCGCAGCTGGCAGAGAAAATCCGCAAGCGTACCGAGAAGCAGTTCCCGAACGGGATCGAATCTCACGGTACCGACGCCCTGCGCTTCACCCTGGCGGCGCTGGCCTCCACCGGTCGTGACATCAACTGGGATATGAAGCGTCTGGAAGGTTACCGTAACTTCTGTAACAAGCTGTGGAACGCCAGCCGCTTCGTGCTGATGAACACCGAAGATCAGGATTGCGGCTTTAACGGCGGCGAAATGACCCTGTCTCTGGCAGACCGCTGGATCCTGGCGGAATTTAACCAGACGGTGAAAGCATTCCGCGACGCGCTGGACAGCTACCGCTTCGACATCGCGGCAGGCATCCTGTACGAATTCACCTGGAACCAGTTCTGCGACTGGTACCTGGAGCTGGCGAAGCCGGTCATGAACGGCGGTTCTGAAGCGGAACTGCGCGGCACGCGTAATACGCTGATTACCGTTCTGGAAGGTCTGCTGCGCCTTGCGCACCCGATCATTCCGTTCATCACCGAAACCATCTGGCAGCGCGTGAAGGTGATTGCCGGTATTAATGCCGATACCATCATGCTCCAGCCGTTCCCGGCATTCGACGCCGCGAAAGTGGATGAAGCCGCGTCTGCGGATACCGAGTGGCTGAAGCAGGCGATCGTTGCGGTACGTAACATCCGCGCGGAAATGAACATCGCTCCGGGTAAACCACTGGAGCTGCTGCTGCGCGGTTGCAGCGAAGCTGCCGTTCGTCGCGTCACCGAGAACAACACCTTCCTGAAAACCATGGCGCGTCTGGAAAGCATCACCGTGCTGCCTGCCGATGACAAAGGTCCGGTTTCCGTGACCAAAATCATCGACGGCGCGGAGCTGCTGATCCCGATGGCGGGCCTGATCGACAAAGATGCGGAGCTGGCGCGTCTGGCGAAAGAAGTGGCGAAAGTCGACGTGGAAATTGGCAAAATCGAAAGCAAACTGGCGAACGAGGGCTTTGTGGCCCGCGCGCCGGAAGCGGTCATCGCCAAAGAGCGTGAGCGTCTGGTTGCCTTCGCCGATGCGAAGACCAAACTGATCGAGCAGCAGGCGGTTATTGCGGCGCTGTAATGCTTTTACCCCTTACGCTTCAGGGCGTAAGGGGTATCCTTCCTGAAAACTCCTCGCTTGCACTCCCCTTTCTGCGGTGCTATTAACAGCATTTGTGTGTCAATTTTTGTCATGAGTAATGCTATGAGCGTGATTACCCCCGTCGCGACGACAATGCGTCGGATCACTGAGCAGGACAACCCGGCTATCGCCGCCGTTATCCGCACGGTTTCTGCCGAATATGGCCTGACCGCCGACAAAGGCTACACCGTGGCCGACCCAAATCTGGACGAACTTTTTCAGCTGTACAGCCAGCCGGGCCATGCCTACTGGGTCATCGAGCAGGACGGCCAGGTCGTGGGCGGCGGCGGCATTGCCCCACTGCTTTGCAGCGAGCCGGATATCTGTGAACTCCAGAAAATGTATTTCCTGCCAACGATACGCGGACAAGGCCTGGCGAAAAAGCTGGCGCTGGTTGCCCTGGAACATGCACGCTCACAGGGCTTTAAACGTTGCTACCTTGAAACCACCGCTTTCCTTAAAGAGGCCATTGGCCTGTATGAACATCTCGGCTTTGAGCATATCGATGCGCCACTGGGCTGCACGGGCCACGTGGACTGCGAAGTCAGGATGCTGAAAAGTCTGTAAGTTTTGTTCCTGCCGTCTTCTGTTAAGCGTCTGTAAACTGAATGCTCTACACTCACAGTTCACACCAAAACAGGGGAAATGCGATGTCGAAGATAAAAAGCTACGCCGCACCGCAGGCGGGTGCAGAACTTGAGCTGTACGAGTACGATGCGGGCGAACTAAAAGCGGAAGACGTCGAAGTACAGGTTGATTACTGCGGGATCTGCCACTCAGATCTCTCGATGATCGATAACGAATGGGGCTTTTCCAGCTATCCGCTGGTGGCCGGGCACGAAGTCATTGGCCGCGTCGTGGCGCTCGGCAGCGCCGCGCAGGACAAAGGGCTGAAAGTGGGCCAGCGCGTGGGTATCGGCTGGACGGCACGCAGCTGCGGCCACTGCGACGCCTGTATCAGCGGCAACCAGATAAACTGCCTTGAGGGCGCAACGCCGACCATCCTGAACAAGGGCGGTTTCGCCGATAAGCTGCGCGCCGACTGGCAATGGGTTATCCCGCTGCCGGACAGCATTGATATCGAATCCGCCGGTCCGCTGCTGTGTGGCGGTATCACCGTCTTTAAACCGCTGCTGATGCATCACGTCACCGCCACCAGCCGCGTGGGCGTGATCGGGATTGGCGGTCTGGGCCATATCGCCATCAAGCTGCTGCACGCGATGGGCTGTGAAGTCACGGCGTTCAGCTCTAACCCGGCGAAAGAGCAGGAAGTGCTGGCCATGGGTGCGGATAAAGTGGTGAACAGTCGCGATCCCCAGGCGCTCACCGCTCTGGCAGGCCAGTTTGACCTGATCATCAACACCGTCAACGTCGATCTCGACTGGCAGCCGTACTTTGAAGCCCTGGCCTACGGCGGTAACTTCCACACCGTGGGTGCGGTGATGAAGCCGCTGCCGGTTCCGGCGTTTACCCTGATCGGCGGCGATCGCAGCATATCCGGCTCTGCTACCGGCACACCATATGAGTTACGCAAGCTGATGAAGTTTGCCGGACGCACAAAAGTGGCACCCACCACCGAGCTGTACCCGATGTCAAAAATCAACGAAGCGATCCAGCACGTGCGCGACGGCAAAGCCCGCTACCGCGTGGTGTTGAAAGCGGATTTCTGATGTGAGATTGCCGGGGAATGTGCGGCCTGATGCCCTCACCCCAACCCTCTCCCACAGGGAGAGGGCGCAAACACTAAAAACGGTAACGGTTGTTACCGTTTTGCATCTACCATGGTCTTAAACACTTCCGCCACCGCGACCGCTCCCGGATCCATCACCCCGTCCAGATTCTCTTTATTCACGTACGACGAGCGTCCCGCGCCGGCTTTCGCCATTTTCGCCGTTGCTTCAGCCCCTTGCTGCGCGGCCTGCGCTGCCGCCTGAATATTGCCTTTCTGTAACGCCTCCAGCGCCGGTTGCAGGGCATCGATCAGCGTACGATCGCCGAGATCTGCACCGCCATACTGCTTCATCTGCGCCAGTCCGCTCAGCAATGCTTCAGGTAGCGACTGTCCATCGTGAAGCTTTTGTCCTGCCGCCGTGAAGAAGATCGACATCAATACGCCGCTCGATCCGCCCATCACCGTTGCCAGCCGCTCCCCCACCAGCAGGAGTAATGTCGGCACGTCGTTAAGGGGCAGGTTGTTCTCCTCAAGTCGCTGCGCAATATCCCGCGCCCCTTGTGCAAAGGTGGAGCCCGTATCGCCATCGCCTACTTTGGCATCCAGCGCGTTAAGGCGATTTTCCAGCTGGATCAATGTTTTCGTTACCGAGGCGACGGCCTCGCTCACCTGCGGATTGTCCGACGGGGTATATTCCACGCGATCATGAAGGGCGCTATGGGGGACGGTACGCAGGGGCGCGAACGCGACGGGCTTCTGCCAGCCCAGCGTCTCGACCTCGGCGTGAATCGCCTTCTCGAAGAAATCGTTGAGCTTTAACAGCGTTAGCGAAAAGCCTTTCATATCCAGCGCACTCACCAGCGGCGCCGGGCCAATCAGATACGCAATGTTCTCTTTCAACGCCGAATGCGCCAGCTCTTTGGTGAGCAGAGCCATCTCCAGCGCTGACACGCCGCCGAGGTTGTTGATCAGCACCGCAAAGCGCCCGTCACCCGCCTGGGCTTTTAGCGGCGTCACCAGCGTATCGATAATCGCCCTGCTGTTCTGCGTATCCACCACCGATGCCCCCGGCTCGCCGTGAATCCCCAGCCCCAGCTCCACGTGGCCTTGCCTGATGCGTCCTTCTTCATCATCGCTACCCGGCAGGTTACAGGTTTGCATCGCAACCCCCAGGCTCCAGAGGTTATCGCAGGCCTGTTGCGCAATATCCCGCACGTCGTTTAGCGATTTCCCCTGTTCTGCCGCATATCCCGCAATCTTATGCACCAGCGCCGTTCCCGCGATACCACGCGGCTGCTTGTTATCCGGTAGGGCGATATCATCCGCCACGATAACCATCTCGACCTTCAGGCCGTAGCGTTTGGCTTTTTCCGCCGCCAGGCCAAAGTTAAGCCGGTCACCGGTGTAGTTTTTCACAATCAGCAGGCAGCCACGATCGCCCGTCACCGCCACAATGGCATTGAGGACCGCATCGACGCTTGGGGAAGCGAACAGATCGCCACACACCGCTGCGGTAAGCATGCCTTTACCGACGAACCCGGCATGTGCCGGTTCATGGCCGGAGCCGCCACCGGAGATCACCGCCACGCGGCTTTTATCCCAGTCGCCGCGTGCCACCACGCGGATGGCCGGATCGATATCCAGTTTGACGAGATTACCGTGCGGCGCCGAGAGAAGTATGCCTTCAATGGCATCGTTGACAAGCTGTTTGCGGTCGTTAAAAAAGAATCTGGACATAGTTTCCCAAAATTTTGTTTACCGTATGCAAAAGCATAGTCCGCACTGGATAATGCGCCGCAAAGTGAGGAATTTACGCAGACATTTTGCCGTCAGGTTGCCTATACTCCACCCAGGACTACGAGAGGACGTGCATCATGAGTACACCATTGTTAATCGCCAGGACGCTGGAAAAAGAGCTGTTTTTACTGCCCGCGATGGCGAACCGTCATGGACTGATCACCGGCGCGACCGGGACGGGAAAAACCGTCACCCTGCAAAAGCTGGCTGAGTCGTTGTCAGAGACTGGCGTGCCGGTTTTTATGGCTGACGTGAAGGGCGATTTAACCGGGGTGGCTCAGGAAGGTGCAGCGTCAGAAAAACTCCTCGAGCGCCTGAAAAATATCGGCATCACCGACTGGACGCCGCACGGTAATCCGGTGGTGGCCTGGGATATCTTCGGCGAAAAAGGCCATCCGGTGCGCGCCACCGTCTCCGACCTCGGCCCGCTGCTGCTGGCCCGTCTGCTTAACCTCAACGACGTGCAGTCCGGGGTACTGAACATTATCTTCCGTATCGCCGACGATCAGGGGCTACTGCTGCTCGACTTCAAAGATCTGCGCGCCATCACCCAGTACATTGGCGATAACGCCAAATCCTTCCAGAACCAGTACGGCAATATCAGCAGCGCCTCGGTGGGCGCCATTCAGCGTGGGCTCCTGACGCTGGAGCAACAGGGTGCCGAACACTTCTTCGGCGAGCCAATGCTGGATATCAAAGACTGGATGCGTACCGACAGCAGCGGCAAAGGGATCATCAACATTCTGAGCGCAGAGAAGCTCTACCAGATGCCGAAGCTTTACGCCGCCAGCCTGCTGTGGATGCTCTCTGAACTGTACGAACAACTGCCGGAAGCAGGCGATCTGGAAAAACCCAAACTGGTGTTCTTCTTTGACGAAGCGCACCTGTTGTTTAACGACGCGCCGCAGGTGCTGCTGGATAAAATTGAACAGGTTATCCGCCTGATCCGCTCCAAAGGCGTCGGGGTCTGGTTTGTGTCGCAAAACCCGTCGGATATTCCGGACAACGTACTGGGGCAGTTGGGTAACCGCGTGCAGCACGCCCTGCGCGCCTTTACCCCGAAAGATCAGAAAGCGGTGAAAGCCGCGGCGCAAACCATGCGCGCCAATCCGGCCTTTGATACCGAAACCGCCATTCAGGCGCTGGGTACCGGTGAAGCGCTGATTTCGTTCCTCGATGCAAAAGGCAGCCCGACAGTTGTCGAGCGTGCGATGGTGATTGCGCCCTGCTCGCGCATGGGGCCGGTAACGGACGATGAACGCAACGGCCTGATTAATCACTCCCCGGTGTACGGGAAGTATGAAGACGAGGTGGATCGCGAATCCGCGTTCGAGATGCTGCAAAAAGGGGTGCAGGCGACTGCCGAATCGCAGGATGCCCCTGCCGCAAAAGGGCAATCTGTTGCCGTGGACGACGGCATTCTCGGCGGGCTGAAAGATATTCTGTTCGGTAGCACCGGGCCACGCGGCGGCAAACGCGATGGCGTGGTTCAGACCATGGCAAAAAGCGCGACGCGTCAGATTACCAACCAGATAGTACGCGGCATGCTGGGAAGTCTGCTAGGCGGCCGTCGCCGGTAGCGGGGGAACCCACGGGCGGCCAAGCGCCGACCCCTGTACGCCGTTCTCCTGTAGATAGCGGTCGATTTCCAGCATCCCCATCCAGCGGTTCTCACACCAGAGCGGTGCCAGAAGCGTTGGGCGGCGGGCGCTGGCCGAGATGCGGTGGTAAACAATCTCCGGAGGCGTGTGGCGAATCATCTCCCCCGCCGTCACCGTATAGTCGTCGAGTTCGATACCACTTAACCGCCCCGCTTCCCAGGCTTTCGCCATTATGCTGCCCTTCACGATATGCAGCGGATGCAGCTTAATGCCATCCACGCCGGTCTCGACGACTTTTTCCAGCGTTTCCAGCCCGTGCTGCTGCCCTTCTCCTGGCAAGCCGACAATCAGATGCGAGCAGACTTTTAATCCACGCTCACGGGCGAGACGCGTGGTGCGCTGGTAGCAGGCGAAATCATGCCCGCGATTGATACGGTGCAGGGTTTTGTCATGCGCGGTCTGCAAGCCCAGCTCCAGCCAGATCTCGTAGCCCTTCTCTTTGTACTCACTAAGTAAATCCAGCACGGCCTCCGGCACGCAGTCCGGACGCGTCCCCACGCACAGCCCGACAATGTTCGCTTGAGCAACCGCCTGCTGATACATCGAGCGCAGCACCTGCACCTCAGCCCACGTGCTGGTGTAGGCCTGGAAATAGGCCAGATACTGCTTCGCGCGATTCACCAGACTCGCCTGATGGGCGAGCTGTTCAGCGATAGATTTATGCTGCTGGGCCTCGTCAGCAAACGAGGCCACGTTACAGAAAGTGCAGCCACCACGCCCGATGGTGCCATCGCGATTCGGGCAGCTAAAGCCGCCGTGCAGCGTCAGTTTGTGAACCTTTTGCCCATAGCGCTGCAAAAGATCCCCACCAAACATATTGACTAATTTCTGTAACTGCATAATCTGATAGACCGTCCCGAAGAAAGGGGACAAGCCTGCCATTTTTAGCCTCTGTCGGCGATGACCTGGATCAATCGCCCTGGACGGCCTTTATCTGTTTGAATAAATAATCACGATTACCGAGATTTCATTCACCCTGTACGTAATTACTTTTCCTTATGTTCTGATGGTTTTTTTCATTTATAGCGCCAGGACTGAAAAACAGTGATTTTATGCGGGTTTGAATGCAACACCAGATTAATATTCTGCTATAAATCTGCATTTCAGCACGCTGCATCGATAATACCGCTTTCATATAGTGAGTCAGATCACACTCCCCTGCACCTCCCCGGTGCTTTAAGTGGTTGTAAAAATAGTTAAATACATATTAAAAACAAAAAGATAACTACGCTTTAGCACATTTTTGTATAAATAAGATTGCCATTTGACCTGTGTACCAATTCCCGATAAGTTGGAAATCCGCTGGAAGCTTTCTGGATGAGCGGCCTGCTCATCATATTTATGCAGTAATTGAGATTCCCTCTGAAGCAAGTCCTCAAACTTGTTTACCTGCGCGAAAGGATGAAAAAGAGGGCGAATGCGAGGTCCGCGTATGAAACGCTAACCCCGTCGCCATGCTCTTTCTGCGCCTGTGCGCCACGGTAAAGTTCAGTGGGAAGCCCGACGAGCCTGGGGAGGTTCACTGATATGTTGTACGATAAATCCCTTGAGAAGGATAACTGTGGTTTCGGCCTGATCGCCCACATAGAAGGCGAACCTAGCCACAAGGTAGTGCGTACTGCTATTCACGCACTGGCCCGTATGCAGCACCGTGGCGCCATCCTTGCCGATGGTAAAACCGGCGACGGTTGCGGCCTGCTGCTGCAAAAACCGGATCGTTTCTTCCGTATCGTAGCGGAAGAGCGCGGCTGGCGTTTAGCCAAAAACTACGCTGTCGGTATGCTGTTCCTGAATCAGGATCCTGAAAAAGCTGCCGCCTCACGCCGCATCGTTGAAGAAGAACTTCAGCGTGAAACCCTGTCGATCGTCGGCTGGCGCGATGTGCCAACCAACGAAGGGGTGCTCGGTGAAATCGCCCTCTCCTCGCTGCCTCGTATTGAACAGATTTTTGTCAATGCGCCTGCGGGCTGGCGTCCGCGTGATATGGAACGCCGTCTGTTTATCGCCCGCCGCCGCATTGAAAAACGTCTTCTGGATGATAAAGAGTTCTACGTCTGTAGCCTCTCTAACCTTGTGAACATCTATAAAGGTCTGTGTATGCCGGCTGACCTGCCGCGCTTCTACCTGGACCTGGCGGACCTGCGTCTGGAATCGGCCATTTGCCTGTTCCACCAGCGCTTCTCCACCAACACCGTTCCACGCTGGCCGCTGGCGCAGCCGTTCCGCTACCTGGCGCATAACGGCGAGATCAACACCATCACCGGCAACCGCCAGTGGGCCCGCGCCCGTACCTATAAATTCCAGACGCCGCTGATCCCGGACCTGCACGATGCCGCGCCGTTCGTGAACGAAACCGGCTCGGACTCCAGCTCCATGGATAACATGCTGGAACTGCTGCTGGCGGGCGGGATGGACATCGTGCGCGCCATGCGTCTGCTCGTGCCACCGGCCTGGCAGAACAACCCGGATATGGACCCTGAGCTGCGCGCGTTCTTCGACTTTAACTCCATGCACATGGAGCCGTGGGACGGCCCGGCGGGCATCGTTATGTCCGACGGTCGTTTTGCCGCCTGTAACCTGGACCGTAATGGTCTGCGTCCGGCGCGCTACGTTATTACCAAAGACAAGCTCATCACCTGTGCCTCTGAAGTCGGGATCTGGGATTACCAGCCAGACGAAGTGGTCGAGAAAGGCCGCGTCGGACCGGGCGAGCTGATGGTGATCGACACCCGCGGTGGGCGTATTCTGCATTCCGCCGAAACCGACAACGATCTGAAGAGCCGCCATCCGTACAAAGAGTGGATGGAGAAAAACGTGCGTCGTCTGGTGCCGTTTGAAGATCTGTCGGACGAAGAAGTGGGCAGCCGCGAGCTGGACGATGACACCCTCGCGAGCTTCCAGAAGCAGTTTAACTACAGCGCGGAAGAGCTGGACTCGGTTATCCGCGTGCTCGGTGAAAACGGCCAGGAAGCGGTCGGCTCAATGGGTGACGATACCCCGTTTGCCGTGCTCTCCAGCCAGCCACGCATTATTTATGACTACTTCCGTCAGCAGTTTGCGCAGGTCACTAACCCGCCAATCGATCCGCTGCGCGAAGCCCACGTCATGTCGCTGGCCACCAGCATCGGCCGTGAGATGAACGTCTTCTGTGAAGCTGAAGGCCAGGCGCACCGTCTGACCTTTAAATCACCGATCCTGCTGTACTCCGATTTCAAACAGCTCACCACCATGACCGAGGAGCACTATCGCGCCGACACGCTCGATATCACCTTCGACGTGACCGAAACGAGCCTCGAAGAGACGGTGAACGCGCTGTGCGATAAAGCCGAGCAGATGGTGCGTAACGGCACCGTTCTGCTGGTGCTGTCTGACCGCAACATCGCGAAAAACCGTCTGCCGGTGCCTGCACCCATGGCGGTGGGGGCTATCCAGACGCGTCTGGTGGACAAGAGCCTGCGCTGCGATGCCAACATCATCGTTGAAACCGCGAGCGCGCGCGACCCGCACCACTTTGCGGTGCTGTTAGGCTTTGGCGCCACGGCAATCTACCCGTATCTGGCCTACGAAACGCTGGCCCGCCTGGTAGATACCCGCGCGATCGACAAAGACTACCGCGCCGTGATGCTGAACTACCGTAACGGCATCAACAAAGGTCTGTACAAAATCATGTCCAAAATGGGCATCTCGACCATCGCCTCTTACCGCTGCTCGAAGCTGTTTGAAGCGGTCGGCCTGCATGACGACGTCGCCAACCTCTGCTTCCAGGGCGTGGTCAGCCGTATCGGCGGCGCCGGTTTTGCTGACTTCCAGCAGGATCTGGTGAACCTGTCGAAACGCGCCTGGCTGGCACGTAAGCCGCTGGAACAGGGCGGCCTGCTGAAATATGTCCACGGGGGTGAGTATCACGCTTATAACCCGGACGTGGTGCGCACGCTGCAACAGGCGGTGCAGAGCGGCGAGTACAGCGATTATCAGCAGTATGCAGAGCTGGTGAACAACCGTCCGGCAGCGACGCTGCGCGATCTCATTGCCCTCAATCCGGGTGAGGAAGCGGTCAGCATTGACGAGGTTGAACCCGCGTCTGAGCTGTTCAAACGTTTCGACACCGCGGCGATGTCTATCGGCGCGCTGAGCCCGGAAGCGCACGAAGCGCTGGCGGAAGCCATGAACAGCATCGGCGGCAACTCCAACTCCGGGGAAGGCGGTGAAGATCCGGCCCGCTACGGCACCAATAAAGTGTCCCGTATTAAGCAGGTGGCGTCTGGTCGCTTTGGCGTAACGCCTGCGTACCTGGTTAACGCCGACGTGATTCAGATTAAAGTCGCGCAGGGTGCGAAACCGGGTGAAGGCGGTCAGCTGCCGGGTGATAAAGTCACCCCATACATCGCTAAGCTTCGCTATTCAGTGCCGGGCGTGACGCTGATCTCCCCGCCGCCGCACCACGATATCTACTCTATCGAGGATCTGGCGCAGCTGATTTTCGACCTGAAACAGGTCAACCCGAAAGCGATGATCTCCGTGAAGCTGGTTTCCGAACCGGGCGTTGGCACCATTGCCACCGGTGTGGCGAAAGCTTATGCGGATCTGATCACCATCGCCGGTTACGACGGCGGCACCGGCGCAAGCCCGCTCTCCTCCGTGAAATACGCGGGTTGTCCGTGGGAGCTCGGCCTGGTGGAAACCCAGCAGGCGCTGGTCGCTAACGGCCTGCGTCACAAGATCCGTTTGCAGGTGGACGGCGGACTGAAAACCGGCCTCGACATCATCAAAGCGGCGATTCTGGGAGCGGAAAGCTTCGGCTTTGGTACCGGCCCAATGGTTGCGCTCGGCTGTAAATACCTGCGTATTTGCCACCTGAACAACTGTGCAACGGGCGTTGCTACCCAGGACGAAAAGCTGCGTAAAAATCACTACCACGGCCTGCCGTTCAAAGTGACCAACTACTTTGACTTCATCGCCCGTGAAACCCGCGAGCTGATGGCGCAGCTGGGCGTGAAGCGTCTGGTAGACCTGATTGGCCGTACCGACCTGCTGAAAGAGCTTGAGGGCTTCACGGCCAAGCAGCAGAAGCTGGAGCTGTCTAAGCTGCTGGAAACCGCTCAGCCGCATCCTGGCAAAGCGGTTTACTGTACCGAGAACAACCCGCCGTTCGACAACGGCGTGCTGAACGCACAGCTGCTGCAACAGGCGAAGCCGTATGTGGATGAGAAGCAGAGCAAAACGTTCTGGTTTGATATCCGCAACACCGACCGTTCCGTGGGTGCGTCCCTCTCCGGTTACATCGCACAAACGCACGGTGACCAGGGTCTGGCGTCGGATCCGATTACCGCGCACTTCAGCGGTACCGCGGGTCAGAGCTTCGGCGTGTGGAACGCAGGCGGAGTTGAGTTATACCTGACCGGCGATGCCAACGACTACGTCGGAAAAGGCATGGCGGGCGGTCTGCTGGCGGTGCGTCCTCCGGTTGGTTCAGCCTTCCGCAGCCATGAAGCGAGCATCATCGGCAATACCTGTCTGTACGGCGCAACCGGCGGTCGTCTGTTTGCCGCGGGCCGTGCGGGCGAACGTTTTGCGGTGCGTAACTCCGGCGCCATCACCGTGGTGGAAGGCATCGGCGATAACGGCTGTGAATACATGACGGGCGGAATTGTGTGCGTCCTGGGTAAAACCGGCGTGAACTTTGGCGCGGGCATGACGGGCGGTTTTGCCTACGTCCTGGATGAAGACGGTGAGTTCCGCAAACGTGTGAACCCGGAGCTGGTGGAAGTGCTGGACGTTGATACGCTGGCCATCCACGAAGAACACCTGCGCGGTTTAATTACCGAACACGTGCAGCATACCGGTTCTTCGCGCGGCGAAGAGATCCTGGCCAACTGGCCGGCGTTCTCTGCGAAATTCGCGCTGGTGAAGCCGAAGTCCAGCGATGTTAAAGCCCTGTTGGGTCACCGTAGTCGTAGCGCAGCAGAGCTGCGCGTGCAGGCGCAGTAAGGAATTCAGATGAGCCAGAACGTTTACCAGTTTATCGACCTTCAGCGTGTTGATCCGCCAAAGAAACCGCTGAAGATCCGTAAAATTGAATTTGTTGAAATCTATGAGCCGTTTTCAGAAGGCCAGGCCAAAGCACAGGCAGACCGCTGCCTGTCCTGCGGTAACCCTTACTGCGAATGGAAGTGTCCGGTCCATAACTACATCCCGAACTGGCTGAAGCTGGCCAACGAAGGGCGTATTTTTGAAGCCGCCGAGCTGTCTCATCAGACCAACACCCTGCCGGAAGTGTGCGGCCGCGTGTGCCCTCAGGATCGTCTGTGTGAAGGCTCCTGTACGCTGAACGACGAGTTTGGCGCGGTAACCATCGGCAACATCGAACGCTATATCAACGATAAAGCGTTCGAGATGGGCTGGCGCCCGGATATGACCGGTGTGCGTCAAACCGACAAGCGCGTAGCGATTATCGGCGCGGGCCCGGCAGGCCTGGCCTGTGCGGACGTGCTGACCCGTAACGGCGTGAAGGCGGTGGTCTTTGATCGCCACCCGGAGATTGGCGGCCTGCTGACCTTCGGTATCCCGGCCTTCAAGCTGGAGAAAGAGGTGATGACCCGCCGCCGCGAAATCTTCACCGGCATGGGCATTGAGTTCAAACTCAACACCGAAGTGGGCCGCGACGTGCAGCTCGACGACCTGCTGAAAGATTACGACGCCGTGTTCCTGGGCGTAGGCACTTATCAGTCCATGCGCGGTGGTCTGGAGAACGAAGATGCGCCAGGCGTGTACGACGCGCTGCCGTTCCTGATTGCGAATACCAAACAGCTAATGGGCTACGGCGAGACCGCCGATGAGCCGTTCGTCAGCATGGAAGGCAAACGCGTGGTGGTGCTGGGCGGCGGTGATACCGCGATGGACTGCGTGCGTACCTCCATTCGCCAGAATGCGGCGCATGTCATCTGTGCCTACCGTCGTGACGAAGAGAACATGCCGGGCTCTAAGCGCGAAGTGAAAAACGCACGTGAAGAGGGCGTCGAGTTCCAGTTCAACATCCAGCCTCTGGGTATTGAAGTGAATGCCAACGGTAAAGTGAGCGGCGTGAAGATGGCGCGCACGGAGATGGGTGCGCCAGATGCGAAAGGCCGTCGTCGCGCGGAGATCGTGGCCGGTTCTGAACACGTGATCCCGGCTGACGCCGTGGTGATGGCGTTTGGTTTCCGTCCTCACAGCATGGAGTGGCTGGCGAAGCACAGCGTAGAGCTGGACTCTCAAGGCCGCATCATTGCGCCAGAAGGCAGCGATAACGCGTTCCAGACCAGCAACCCGAAAATCTTCGCCGGTGGCGACATCGTTCGCGGCTCTGACCTGGTGGTCACGGCGATTGCCGAAGGCCGTAAAGCGGCTGACGGGATCATGAACTTCCTGGAAGTGTAAGCCCCTCTGACTCCCCGGCAGAAGCATAAAGCGGAACGCTGGGGAGCCTGTTTTCAGTAGCCTACCCTTAAGTTAATGGTGCCTTTTTAAGCAAAAAAGCAGCGTAAATCCCGACGTAAACGTTTGCTTTCGTGAAAAAAATGTATATTATGCGGCGGATTTTTTGGCCAAAATTCAAGGAGGCATTGTGTCGCAAGATAACAATTATAGCCAGGGCCCCGTCCCTCTGGCGGCGCGGAAAGGCGTGGTTCCACTCACTTTTGTGATGTTAGGGTTAACGTTTTTTTCCGCCAGTATGTGGACCGGAGGCACGCTCGGTACCGGTCTTTCCTATAATGATTTCTTCCTCGCAGTTCTCTTCGGCAATCTCCTCCTCGGTATTTACACTGCTTTTCTTGGCTACATTGGCGCAAAAACCGGCCTCTCAACCCATCTTCTTGCGCGTTACTCGTTCGGTATAAAAGGTTCCTGGCTTCCCTCCATGCTTTTAGGCGGTACGCAGGTAGGGTGGTTTGGCGTCGGCGTAGCGATGTTTGCCATCCCGGTGAGTAAAGCCACGGGCATCGACGTGAACATCCTGATTGCAGTTTCCGGCCTGTTGATGACGTTAACCATTTTTTTTGGCATCTCGGCACTGACGATTTTATCCATCATCGCCGTACCCGCTATCGTCATCCTGGGTAGCTACTCCGTCTGGCTGGCGGTGGACGGCGTGGGAGGATTGGACCACCTCAAATCCATTGTGCCGCAGACGCCGCTCAACTTTTCCAGCGCGCTGGCGCTGGTCGTAGGCTCGTTTATCAGCGCAGGCACGCTGACCGCCGACTTCGTCCGCTTTGGCCGCAATGCCAAAGGTGCCGTTCTGGTGGCGATGGTGGCATTTTTCCTTGGCAACTCGCTGATGTTTATCTTCGGTGCGGCAGGCGCTGCCGCCGTAGGACAGGCCGATATTTCTGACGTGATGATCGCCCAGGGACTGCTGCTGCCGGCCATTGTCGTTCTTGGCCTGAATATCTGGACCACCAATGACAACGCGTTGTACGCCTCTGGTTTGGGTTTCGCCAATATTACTGGCCTTTCCAGCCGTACGCTGTCGGTGGTTAATGGCATTATCGGTACGCTGTGCGCGCTGTGGCTATACAACAACTTCGTTGGCTGGCTGACCTTTTTGTCGGCAGCGATTCCGCCGGTTGGCGGGGTGATTATCGCCGACTACCTGATTAATCGCCGCCGCTATGCCAGCTTCGACCACGCAAAATTTGTGTCCGTTAACTGGATTGCCATTTTCTCGGTCGCCCTGGGTGTTGCTGCCGGGCACTACATTCCGGGAATTGTCCCCGTTAACGCAGTATTGGGTGGCGTCTTCAGCTATTTGGTGTTAAACCCATTCGCCAAACGTACCCTTGCTAATCCTTCGGAGGTTTCCCATGCAGAATAATTCCCTCACTATCCGTCAGGCCCGTTTGCAGGGGCAAGAGGGTTTATGGCAAATCACGATTGAGGACGGACGCTTCAGCCGTATCGATCCTCAGGAAACCGCCTCTGCGCCAGTCGGTCAGGTGCTGGACGCCGAATGCGGGCTGGTTATCCCTCCTTTCATCGAGCCGCATATCCATCTGGATACAACGCAAACGGCGGGTGAACCGAACTGGAACCAGTCCGGCACGCTTTTCGAGGGAATCGAGCGCTGGGCCGAACGCAAGGCGATGCTTACCCACGAAGACGTTAAAACTCGCGCGATGCAGACCCTGAAGTGGCAAATCGCCAACGGCATTCAGTACGTACGTACACACGTTGACGTCTCGGACCCCCCCCTTACGGCACTGAAAGCCATGCTGGAGGTGAAGCAGGAAGTCGCCCCGTGGGTCGATATGCAAATTGTGGCATTCCCGCAGGAAGGCATTCTTTCTTATCCGAACGGTGAAGAACTGCTTGAGGAAGCCGTGCGTTTAGGGGCGGATGTCATCGGCGCAATCCCCCACTTTGAATTTACGCGTGAATATGGCGTTGAGTCGCTGCATAAAACGTTTTCCCTGGCCAGAAAGTACGACCGACTGATCGATGTCCACTGTGATGAAATTGATGATGAACAATCGCGCTTCGTTGAAACCGTTGCCGCACTGGCACATCGTGACGGAATGGGTTCACGCGTGACCGCCAGCCATACCACGGCGATGCACTCCTATAATGGCGCGTATACGTCCCGACTGTTCCGCCTGTTAAAAATGTCAGGCATTAACTTCGTGGCAAACCCGCTGGTTAACACGCATTTGCAGGGCCGTTTCGATACCTATCCCAAACGCCGAGGCATCACACGCGTCAAAGAAATGCTTGAAGCGGAGATCAACGTCTGCTTTGGTCATGACGACGTTTTCGATCCGTGGTATCCGCTGGGAACCGCGAATATGCTTCAGGTTCTGCATATGGGGCTGCACGTTTGCCAACTGATGGGTTACGGGCAAATAAATGATGGGCTTAACCTGATCACTACCCACAGCGCGAAAACGCTCGATTTGCAGGACTATGGCGTGCGCGTTGGGAATACAGCAAACCTGGTGATTCTCCCGGCAGAGAATGGGTTTGATGCAGTTCGTCGCCAGACGCCGGCACGATACTCTGTTCGCCACGGCAAGGTGATTGCCGAGACGGTGCCCAGCCAGACAACCTTGCACCTGACGCAGCCGGAAGCGGTGACGTTTAAGCGCCAGAATATCGAATAACATTGCCGGATGGCGGCTGCGCCTTATCCGGCCTGCAAATTACGTTATGCCCGCAGGCCTGATAAGCGAAGCGCCATCAGGCCTATAAACTACGTATCCAGCAAGCGGGCGCGTACCTTCACCACGACTTTCTTTATCTCGCCTGGCTCAAGGATTGCGCATCCTGGCTTATGTGGCTCTCCCGGCATAAATACGGCGCACATCCCCGGCCGGAGGGTGACACACTGTTCACCTGCAATCTCACTGCACAACTGATAATCTTCTTCAGGATGAAAATCTTCACGCTGGCGTGCCGAGCCCGTCACGCCAAAGAGGATGCGCTCTTCTCCCGTCAATAACACCTGGATATCAATATATTGCTCATGCAGTTCCGCTTTCTTCTGGTCTGGAAACTGCGTGGCAAACGTCATCACGTTCATGAAGATATCCTCACCGCGAAGCTCATAACGTCCTGCCGCTTTTTCCAGCGGACGGGCAGCCAGCGCGAGGGTTAGCGCCTCCAGAAGAACGGGATGCAACCCCGTGGAGGGAAGCGTCCGAATCTCACCAAAAAACATCATCTTTCTCCCTGAGCTAACAGCGCCGCGCCCAGTAAGCCCGCATCGTGTCGATAGTGCGCGGCGGTTAATTCAACGTGATAAACAGAAGGATGCTCCTCAAGATACGCGCGGACCCGCGCCAGATACCCTCCTGCCAGCCCGATGCTGCCGCCAATCACCACGCGCTGGCAGTCCATCACCGCTTTCGTGTCGGCAATAAGCCGCGCAAGTACCTGTGCAGAACGTTGGACTAGTTCCGCCGCCTGTTTATTTCCCTCTGCCGCGCGCGCAAAAATCGTTTTTGCATCGCATCCTGCAAGCTCTCCCCTGGCTGCGGCGGCAATACCGCGACCAGACGCGATGGCTTCCACGCACCCCACGCGACCACAGCCGCATTGCGGGCCGTTTGGATCGGCGAGCGTATGCCCAAGATGCCCTGCCAGTCCGCCGCTTCCGGTCACGAGTTTCCCGTTACTGACTACGCCGCCCCCCACGCCCGTTGAAACAGTCAGGAATACCATGTCTTTAATTTCCTTCGCACTAACGTGATATTCCGCCCATGCCGCAGCCTGAGCATCATTGATCGCCAGGGTCGGCAAACCAGCAATGTCTTCGAGCGTCTGCACCAGCGGAAAATGGTGCAATCCTCCGAGATTTTGCGGGTTAATCGCCAGCAGATTGCCGTCCTGAATGATTCCGGTTGAGGCAATGGCCGCACGCGTTGCCTGGGTCTGTAACGGCTTGACCAGCTCAGCCAGCGCCTCACGCAGTGCGTCAGGCGTCTTACTGGCGGGCGTAGGGCATTCGCGTCGCGCGTGGATCTGTAAACCGTCATCCACCAGGGCGGCGGCAAGTTTAGTTCCACCTATGTCTATCGCCAGTGTCGTCATAGCACCGCCCCGCTCGGAAATGTTTTTATCCCGTTGTGACATACTTCATCCCTTACGAATGTGCCCGGTACAGGTCCGGGCAAGCGGATTAACTTTTGCTTTTCGCTAAAGCGCTTTTATCGCCGCCAAACGGGACGGCTCCGCTGAAAGGTTTACCGTCAATAGCGTCATGCGTACGCAGGGCTTCTGGCCTGATCCAGCGCTGAACGCGGGAGGGCATATCCAGACCAATAAGCAAGATCACCACAAACGTCAGGCCAAAGGAGAGCGATCCCAGGGCCGTGCCCAGCGCCATATCCTGCGACAGCAGCGCGCCAATCACCGGGGCAATCGCGCCGCCCAACGCGCCAACGTTGTAGGTAAAGCCCAGACCCGCCGCACGCTGGTCGGTATCGAAATAGCCGCCGATGAGTTTGGGTAAGATCCCGGAGATCCCCTGCCCCAGCATCTGCTGGAAAAAGAGTAACAAGCCCAACACCCAGACATTGGCGCCGCCGATCGCAAAGACGGGAACAATCAGGAGCTGTGAGGCCAACAGGCTACAGACATAGGCCTTGCGGGTGCCAAGCCAGTCACCGAGAAAACCACCCACGCAGCAGCCTACTGCCGCGCCGAAGCCGCTAAAGAACAGCACCTTCGCCACCGTTGAGGGATCATAGGCCAGGTCGGTTTTCAGATAAGTGGGTAATAGCGCCTGAATCGGCCAGGAGTAGAGAAAGGCGAAGAGTACGACAACCATCAACGTGACGCCCGTCGGCCAGCGTTTACCGCTGCTTTGCACCATAAAGCTGATAAAGACGATGGCGCACAGCAGGCCGAGAATAACGACCAGCCCCGCGTTGTTGAGTTCGCCTGCAAAACAGAACCACAGCGCCGTACCGGCAAACAGCGTCATCGCCATATTGATGACGCGGTATTTGCCGCGATACAGAATATCAACCATGGTGCGCACCGGGGCTTTGCCTTCGTGCTTCGCTTTCCAGTCCTCAGCTTCCGGAATATTTTTCCGCAGCCACAGGGCAAAGACGATGGGCAGAATGCCGATAAAGAACAGCGCCCGCCAGCCCCAGACGGGCACGACAAGGCTGTAGACCTGGGCCGCAACCACGGCGCCGACGGAGAAACCGGAAATCAGAAAACCACTCGCCTTGTTGCGCAGGTGCTTTGGCCAGCTTTCAATCACATAGGTTGCGCTGGAGCCATATTCCCCCGCCATCCCCATGCCTATCACCATGCGGGCGATAAACAGGGTGACGTAACCCGGCGCAAAACCGCAGGCCAGCGTACCGCAGGAAAAGAGCACGATGCTGGTGATCATCGCCAGCTTGCGGCCATAGCGGTCGCCCATGGCGCCCAGCAGCAGGCCGCCGAACCAGCGCGATATAAAGGCCGCCGAAATCAGGCTCGCCGCTTCCACTGTCGTCAGGGCAAACTCGCTTTTTATTTCTGTCAGGACTAAGGCTATCAATACAAAATCGAAGCCATCAAGCAGATATCCCAGCCAGGCGGCGGAGAAGGCGCGCCACTGAGGACGGGTAAGATGGCGGTACCACGGGATGCTTTGGGTAGACTTACTCATTTCACTCTCCCGACGATTTCTCTGTCGTTTTGCCGGATGGCGGCTGCGCCCCCGGCTATGCGTTAGCGTTTTTCCGCCATTAGCTGCTCCGCCAGCGCTTTCAGCGCTGGCACGAATTTTTCATCCACAGGGGCAAACGGCTTACGGCACAGCGGCACGGATACCACGTCCATATAGTGCAGAACCGTTTTCAGACCACGGAACACCCCGGCTTTAATCAGCAGATCGATCACCTTGTTGCATTCGCTTTGCAGGCGCTGTGCGGTGGCGTTATCCCCTTCACGAACCGCTTTAGCGATCGCCTGGTAGCGCCAGCCCATAATGTTGTAGGTGCTGCCGATCCCCCCGTCCGCGCCGGCCAGCAGGCCGGAGGCGAAGATCTCGTCATAACCGTTGTAGAGCACCAGATCCGGATGTTCACGACGGATCTGCTCCATCTGGAAGAGATCGCCGGAGGTTTGCTTCAGCGCGCCGACGCCAGGCAGCGTTACCAGCGTGTTGATCTGATCCAGCGTTAACTTAACGCCGCTTAGCGCAGGGATGTTATAAACCACCATCGGCAGACCATCCGCCGAATCAATAATTGCACGGTAATGATCGCAATGTTCTTCAAAGCTAAAGGGATAGTAAAACGGTGTGACGGCGGACACAGCGTCAAAACCGACGCGGGCGGCGGCCATGGCTAACTGCTGGCTTTCCGCCGTGCTGACGCAGCCAACATGGGCGATGAGCGTGATTTTCCCCTTCGCCTCTTCCGCCACAATCTCCATCACCTGCTCTCGTTCCGAAAGGCTCTGTACAAAGGCCTCTCCCGTTGAACCGCCGACGTACAGCCCATCGATACCCTGTTCAATATTGAACCGCACCAGACGGCGCAGGCTTTCTTTATCCAGCATCTGCTCAGAGTTAAACGGGGTCAGGAGTGCGGCCATTACGCCGCGTAATTGCGTTGCCATAGTTACCTCAATCGATCGTGTGTTTGTTATAACGACATACCTTTATACCTGTTATACCATATCAATTAAGCAGCAGTAGAATACAGAACGCTTATATTGCGATCTGCTTCACTAAAGGATCGTTATTTTTTGGCTTTTGAATGCTGGCCGAAAGCGTGCCAGGTGGCGGAGACGCTGTTAAGGTGAGTTTGCAACGCCCGATCCGCTTCATCGGGATCGCGGCGGCGGATCGCATCCACAATTGCGATATGCTGGCGATAGCTGACTTCATTATGCTGATAAAGCTCTGCGTCCGGCACTTTAGGACGCGCCGCAATTAACCAGTCAAGCAGCGCAACGTGGATCGCATTGAAGATCGGATTGCCGGGGATCTCCGCCAGCACGCGGTGAAAATCGACATCGGAACGAATAAATAGCGTGTTGTCATCCAGGGACTGGCTGTTGATCTCCAGGGCTTTCGTGAGCTGCGCAATCTGATCGTCAGTGGCATATTCTGCGGCATAACGAACAAGGCTGGATTCAAAGAACAGGCGAAGCTGCTCGAAATGGGCAATACCGCCGGGCTGGGTCAGAAAGTCTTTCGCCATTCCCGACAATTCACTGATGATGGTATCGGCAGACGGCATGGTTACGCGGGCACGTTCACCGTTGTTAATCTGCACCAGCCCTTTACGCTTTAGCGCCGCCAGCGCTTCGCGCACCGAGGGGCGACCCACGTTGAAGAACTCCATCAGTTCGCGCTCGGAGGGTAACTGCTCTCCCTGGGCAAATTCCTTCCGACGGATCATCTGCTCCAGCTCTTCTTCCACCATATCAGACAGTTTTTTGCGCGCCAGCGGCCGACGGCGCAGGCTGCGACCAATGGTTTCATCAGAGTTTTCAGCTTTAAGATCAGTCGGTTTCATTGCAGTCCGGTGCCATTGAAGGAAAACAGTTCATCATAACACAGGAAATTAGAGGGGGCGAAAAGGGACCGAAAGCAAAACAGGCCCGTCGGGCCTGTTTGTTTATTTCACAACGCGCAGTGCGGGACGACCACCGCGTGGTGGTGGCTCGTCATCCGGATCGGTGTCGTCATTATGATCGGGTTTATCGCCATCGATGACAGACATTACCGTGTCGCTTTCGCGTTCATCGGATGCCTCATCATCATTCAGGCTGGCAACCTCTTCATCATAAGCCGCTTCCGGCTCAAACATGGTGCCCGCACCGTTTTCACGGGCGTAGATAGCCAGCACAGCTGCCAGCGGCACGGAAACCTGACGCGGCACGCCGCCGAAGCGCGCATTAAAGCGCACTTCGTCGTTCGCCAGCTCCAGGTTACCCACTGCGCGTGGCGCAATATTCAGTACAATCTGTCCGTCGCGCGCGTATTCCATTGGAACCAGCACGCCCGGCAACGTCACATCCACAACCAGGTGCGGCGTGAGCTGGTTATCCAGCAGCCATTCATAGAAGGCGCGCAGCAGATACGGACGGCGTGGTGAAAGTTGTGACATTTCCACAGTCATTAGCCTCGGCCGAGACGCATTTCACGTTCCGGTTCAGTTAAAGATGCCAGGAAAGAGTCGCGCTCAAAGACGCGAGTCATGTAGCCTTTCAGCTCTTTCGCGCCAGGGCCGCTGAACTCTACGCCCAGGGTTGGCAGACGCCACAGCAACGGAGCCAGGTAGCAATCCACCAGGCTGAACTCGTCGCTCAGGAAGAAAGGCTTTTGACCAAAGACTGGCGCGATTGCCAGCAGCTCTTCACGCAGCTGTTTACGTGCAGCATCCGCTTCAGAAGAGGAACCGTTGACGATAACGTTCATCAGCGAGTACCAGTCTTTCTCAATACGCTGCATGTACAGGCGGCTTTCACCACGCGCAACAGGATAAACAGGCATCAGCGGCGGATGCGGGAAACGCTCATCCAGGTATTCCATAATGATACGGGATTCCCACAGGGTCAGCTCGCGATCCACCAGCGTCGGTACGCTTTGGCTCGGGTTGAGATCGATCAGATCCTGAGGCGGGTTATCCTTTTCCACATGCTCGATCTCAAAACTGACACCCTTCTCGGCCAGCACGATACGAACCTGATGGCTATAAATGTCAGTAGGACCAGAAAACAGCGTCATTACCGAACGTTTGTTGGCAGCGACAGCCATGAAAACCTCCAGGTATATTCAGAATTTTTACTGCTACCAGCCCAACGGGGCCAGCCAGATGATGTATCGCCCATCCCAGAGAAGACACATTGTTCAAGAATCGAACAAAAATCGAGTATTCACCGATATTTGGGCAGAAAATTGGATGATAGTTTACCAGATTTTGATGGCTTTGTGGTGAGGGGATTCCGGAAATGTGGAAAAAGAGAAGATATATGAAATGTTACTGTGGATAACCTGCGCATTATCCATAAAAAAACCCGCCGAAGCGGGTTTTTCGCCAATCGTTCTGCGTAAGCAGAATGGATTAACGTTTGGAGAACTGTGGACGACGACGTGCTTTACGCAGACCCACTTTCTTACGTTCAACCTGACGAGCGTCACGAGTAACGAAGCCAGCTTTACGCAGTTCAGAACGCAGGGATTCGTCGTACTCCATCAGCGCGCGGGTGATACCGTGACGGATCGCACCTGCCTGACCGGAGATACCACCACCTTTAACGGTGATGTACAGATCCAGTTTTTCTACCATATCAACCAGTTCCAGCGGCTGGCGAACTACCATGCGGGCAGTTTCGCGACCGAAGTATTGTTCCAGAGAACGCTGGTTGATTACGATTTTACCACTGCCCGGTTTAATGAAAACGCGAGCTGCGGAACTTTTGCGGCGACCAGTGCCGTAGTATTGATTTTCAGCCATTGCCTATAATCCCGATTAGATGTCAAGAACTTGCGGTTGCTGTGCCGCGTGGTTGTGCTCGTTGCCTGCGTAAACTTTCAGTTTACGGAACATAGCACGACCCAGCGGGCCTTTTGGCAGCATGCCTTTAACCGCGATTTCAATCACACGCTCAGGACGGCGGGCAATCATCTCTTCAAAGGTCGCTTCTTTGATACCACCGATGTGGCCGGTGTGGTGGTAGTACATTTTGTCAGTACGCTTGTTGCCGGTAACAGCAACTTTGTCAGCGTTCAGAACGATGATGTAATCACCGGTATCAACGTGCGGAGTGTATTCCGCTTTATGCTTACCGCGCAGGCGACGAGCCAGTTCAGTAGCCAGACGGCCCAGAGTTTTACCGGTCGCGTCAACAACATACCAGTCGCGCTGTACGGTTTCTGGTTTAGCTGTAAAAGTTTTCATTAAAAGCTTACCCAAATAATAAGTTACACGTTGGTGAACACCCAAACGTTTAGTCAGTTGAGGTTCACACGACAAAGTCCGGCAAACCTACCCCTTCGAATAGCACATGCCGACACATAGAAAGTTTCGGGAAAAAAACCTTCTCGTAACGTGGGGTCGCAAGATTATAGAGAAGTTGAGGTCAAAGATCGACCCTTAAATGTGATTTGGAATGGGTTTTTCGGGGTCAGGTATTGTGCGGTCTGGTGCCCTCACCCCCAGCCCCTCTCCCACAGGGAGAGGGGAGCATTTATGGCATATGCTCACGCTTGAGGTACTCTTCGCTCTGCATCTCTTGCAGGCGCGACAGGCAGCGCTGGAACTCAAACTTCAGGCGCTCGCCCTGATAAACCTCATATAAAGGCACTTCGGCGCTGACCACCAGCTTAACGTGGCGCTCGTAAAACTCATCTACCAGCGCGATGAAGCGGCGCGCTTCGCTCTCCATGAGTGGGGTCATAACGGGCACATCCCACAACATAACGGTATGGAACAGACGCGAAAGTGCAATGTAGTCATGCTGGCTGCGGGCGTCCACGCAGAGCGTTGCAAACGAGACGGCCAGCGTCTGGTTTTCTACGCCAAGCGTCGGCAACGGACGATGATTAATCTCCAGCGCTGGCGCGTTACCCCGCGGCGCTCCCGCCAGCGCCAGCCACAGTTTATCCATCTCGCGGGCTGTGTCGGCGTTCAACGGCGAAAGCCACAGGTGTGCCTGCGTTAATGTGCGCAGTCGATAATCGACGCCGGCATCGACGTTCATGATGTCGCAGTGCTGTTTGATAGCATCAATGGCCGGCAGGAAACGCGCCCGCTGGAGACCATTGCGATAAAGCTCATCCGGCGGGATATTGGAGGTCGCCACCAGAGTGATCCCACGCGCAAACAGCGCTTTCATGAGGCCCCCCAACAGCATGGCATCCGTAATATCGGAAACAAAGAACTCGTCGAAGCAGAGCACGTCCGTTTCCGCCTTAAAGCGATCGGCCACAATGTCCAGCGGGTCGGTTTCGCCCTGGAGCGCCGTCAGCTCTTCATGGACCCGCAGCATAAAACGGTGAAAGTGCAGGCGCTGCTTACGCGTGCCGGGCAGGCTCTGGTAGAACATGTCCATTAGCCAGGTCTTACCCCGCCCAACGCCGCCCCACATATATAAGCCACGAACCGGTGCGTTTACCGTGGGCTCTTTTTTGCCCAGTAAACGGCCGAATGCCGCCTTCAGCCCACTGCTCTGCACCGCATCGGCGGGTTTCGCCAGAAGTTCCTGATAAATCGTGTCCAGGCGGTTAACCGCTTCACGCTGGACATCATCCGGCTGGTGTGTGCCCTCGCTCAGGGCCAGTTGGTAACGCGATGAAGGGGACAGGTTTTGCATGATGTTGTTGTTATTCCTTTAGTTAAACCTCACCAGCGCGCGTGGCTGATGAAAAAAAGGCCGTTCTACACTACGCGATGATACGTCAGGATTCCACTTCTGCGGAAATAGCGGTTATAGTGGCATAATCAGGCACAGGCAGGAGCCGAGCCAACACCCTACGGAACAACAAGACAACGGGAGAAGTTCATGACCTGGGAATATGCGCTAATCGGTTTAGTCGTCGGCATCATCATTGGTGCTGTGGCCATGCGTTTCGGTAACCGCAAATTGCGTCAGCAGCAGTCACTGCAATACGAACTGGAAAAGAACAAAGCTGAACTGGAAGAATATCGCGAAGAGCTGGTCAGCCACTTTGCCCGTAGCGCTGAGCTGCTGGACAACATGGCGACAGATTATCGCCAGCTCTACCAGCACATGGCGAAAAGCTCCAGCAGCCTGCTGCCGGAAATGACCGCGGAGACCAACCCCTTCCGCAATCGTCTGGCTGATTCTGAAGCCGGTAACGATCAGGCTCCGGTTCAGATGCCACGCGACTATTCAGACGGCGCGTCCGGCCTGCTGCGCGGTGGCGTAAAACGCGATTAATCGCACAACCTGAATAAATTTTACGGGCGTACCTTATGCGCCCGTCCTTTCTTCCCGTCCCCAGCTATTATTTAGTCAAACACCTCATTGTTCAGCGGTTGAAAATTCAATAACATCAAGATGTTTTTGGGGCCGTTCTTTTTCATTCCAGGATACGAGAGTCAGCATCAATGAAGAAAAAAAACCAGCTGTTGAGCGCCTTAGCGTTAAGTGTCGGGTTATCTCTCTCGGCGTCCTTCCCCGCCAGTGCGGCACTGCCTTCGCAGGTGCCTGGACAAGAAGCCATTCCCAGCCTTGCGCCGATGCTTGAAAAAGTCCTGCCTGCGGTAGTCAGCGTTCAGGTGGAAGGGACGGCACGCCAAAGCCAGCGTATTCCTGAAGAGCTGAAGAAATATTTTGGCGAAGACGCGCCGGATCAGCAGGCTCAGCCGTTTGAAGGCCTGGGCTCAGGGGTGATTATCGACGCGGCTAAGGGCTATATCCTGACCAATAACCACGTGATCAGCCAGGCCGATAAAATCAGCGTTCAGCTGAACGATGGTCGGGAGTTTGACGCCAAACTGATCGGCGGTGACGATCAGAGTGATATCGCCCTGCTACAGGTGCAAAACCCCAGCAACCTGACCCAGATCGCCATTGCAGATTCCGATAAGCTGCGCGTCGGTGATTTTGCCGTCGCAGTCGGTAACCCGTTCGGTTTAGGCCAGACCGCCACCTCCGGGATTGTCTCCGCCCTGGGGCGCAGCGGCCTGAATCTCGAAGGGCTGGAAAACTTCATCCAGACCGATGCCTCCATCAACCGGGGCAACTCCGGCGGTGCGCTGCTTAATCTGAACGGTGAGCTGATCGGCATCAACACCGCTATCCTCGCGCCAGGCGGCGGCAGCATCGGGATTGGTTTTGCCATTCCGAGTAACATGGCGAAAACCCTGTCTCAACAGCTGATTCAGTTTGGCGAGGTTAAGCGCGGTCTGCTGGGCATCAAAGGCATGGAGATGAGCGCCGATATCGCCAAAGCCTTTAAGCTCAACGTCCAGCGCGGGGCGTTTGTCAGCGAAGTGCTGCCCAACTCAGGCTCTGCGAAAGCGGGTGTGAAATCCGGCGACATTATTGTCAGCCTGAACGATAAACCGCTGAGCAGCTTCGCTGAATTACGATCACGTATTGCCACCACGGAGCCGGGCGCTAAAGTGAAGCTGGGCCTGATCCGCGAGGGCAAACCACTGACCGTGGAAGTGACGCTGGACAAGAGCACCTCCTCTTCCGCCAGCGCAGAACAGATCTCCCCTGCTCTACAGGGCGCTACGCTGAGCGACGGTCAGCTTAAAAACGGCACGAAAGGCATTACCGTCACTACCGTTGAGAAGAGCAGCCCGGCCGCGCAGGCAGGTTTACATCAGGACGACGTGATCGTGGGCGTGAACCGCACTCGCGTGCAGTCTATTGCCGAAATGCGTAAGGTGCTGGAGAGTAAACCGGCGGTCATTGCCCTGCAAATTATCCGTGGCAACGACACTCTCTACATTTTACTGCGTTAACCATTTGCGACTCCGGACATCGCCGCTGCGTGTGATGTCCGGATAACTCATGTTATGCTGCAAACCGTTCCTTTTTTAACGACACACGCATCATGCTTTTAAAGCTCTTTCGTTCAATTGTCATTGGTTTGATCGTTGCCGGTCTGCTGCTGGTGGCTATGCCATCGTTACGCCAGTTCAACAAACTGTCGGCTCCTCAGTTCGACAGCACGGATGAAACGCCTGCGACGTACAATCAGGCGGTACGCCGTGCCGCCCCCGCCGTGGTTAACGTCTATAACCGCGGGCTTAACAGTTCCGCTCATAACCAGCTGGAGATCCGCACGCTCGGTTCCGGTGTGATCATGGATGACCGGGGCTACATCATCACCAATAAACACGTCATTAACGATGCCGACCAGATTATCGTCGCCTTGCAGGATGGCCGCGTGTTTGAAGCCCTGCTGGTGGGGTCGGACAGCCTGACCGATCTGGCGGTGCTGAAGATCAACGCCACGGGCGGTCTGCCGACTATCCCGATTAATCGCAAACGCACGCCGCACATCGGCGATGTGGTGCTGGCGATCGGTAACCCGTACAACCTGGGCCAGACCATCACTCAGGGGATCATCAGCGCGACCGGTCGTATCGGCCTGAACCCGTCAGGGCGGCAGAACTTCCTGCAAACCGATGCCTCGATCAACCACGGTAACTCCGGCGGTGCGCTGGTGAACTCTCTGGGCGAACTGATGGGCATTAACACCCTCTCCTTCGACAAGAGCAACGACGGCGAAACGCCGGAAGGGATTGGCTTTGCCATTCCGTTCCAGCTGGCGACCAAGATCATGGACAAGCTGATCCGTGATGGCCGCGTGATCCGTGGCTACATCGGTATTGGCGGGCGTGAAATCGCGCCGATGCATACGCAGGGCGGTGGTATCGATCAGATCCAGGGGATTGTGGTCAACGAAGTGGCGCCTGGCGGCCCGGCGGCCAACGCAGGTATCCAGGTGAACGACGTTATCCTTTCCGTCAACGGTACGCCAGCGGTCTCTGCGCTGGAAACCATGGACCAGGTGGCTGAGATTCGCCCGGGCTCCATCATCCCTGTTGAAGTCATGCGTAATGACAAGAAGCTGACGATTCAGGTCACCATCCAGGAATACCCGGCCACTAACTGACGGGCATAAAAAAACGGAGCTTAACGCTCCGTTTTTTTTACCGGGATAAGATCACTTGTTAACGAATTCTTCGCCCAGCGTAATGTCTTTCTTCAGCGTATCCAGCATGCCTTCCATCGCGTTTTGCTCAAACGCGCTCAGCGTGCCGATAGACTTACGCTCTTCAACACCGTTTTTACCCAGCAGCAGCGGCTGAGAGAAGAAGCGCGCGTGTTCACCGTCGCCTTCAACATAGGCGCATTCAACAACGCCTTTTTCGCCCTGCAACGCGCGAACCAGAGACAGGCCGAAACGTGCCGCCGCCTGGCCCATAGACAGGGTTGCAGAACCGCCACCCGCCTTCGCTTCCACCACTTCGGTGCCTGCGTTCTGAATACGTTTGGTCAGATCAGCCACTTCCTGCTCGGTGAAACTCACGCCCGGGATCTGCGACAGCAGAGGCAGGATGGTCACGCCAGAGTGACCGCCGATAACCGGCACTTCCACTTCCGTTGGCTGCTTGCCTTTCAGCTCAGCCACGAAGGTATTGGAGCGGATGATATCCAGCGTAGTTACGCCGAACAGTTTGTTCTTGTCGTAAACGCCCGCTTTCTTCAGCACTTCTGCTGCGATAGCAACGGTGGTGTTCACCGGGTTGGTGATGATCCCGATGCACGCTTTCGGGCAGGTTTCAGCAATCTGCTGAACCAGGTTTTTCACGATGCCCGCGTTGACGTTGAACAGGTCTGAACGATCCATACCCGGTTTACGCGCAACACCCGCGGAGATCAGCACCACGTCGGCACCCTGCAACGCAGGACGCGCATCTTCACCGGAGAAGCCTTTGATTTTCACAGCTGTCGGGATGTGGCTCAGGTCAACCGCCACACCTGGGGTTACCGGAGCAATATCGTACAGGGAGAGTTCTGAGCCTGAAGGCAGTTGGGTTTTCAGTAGTAGGGCAAGCGCCTGGCCGATACCACCAGCAGCGCCGAGGACTGCGACTTTCATCCTAAACTCCTTATTATGGTTAACTTAAGTATCTGTAACTCCGTTGCGGCGACCATAATTCAGCACGTCATTAATTACAATTTTCATCGCTAAAGAATTTGAGGTCGCACGTCTTTCGCCTTCACCTGAATACTATCGGGATGCAGGCAACAACGAATTAAGAGGGGGTTACAATACACCCTGCCACGCCACCAAAACAACATCATTTTGATAACATTTAATTTACTTTTAAGCTTATTTGCGCGGCGTGACCCAGGCATGTTTTCCGATAACGAAATCTGATAAAATCTCTCCCTTTCATAACATTATTTCAGCCTGGTGCCAGGTAGATAATTTGCATAAAAATTCATCCACATGCATAATAATGTTGTTTCTATCGTCATATTCCGGGTGACTTATGCGAAGCTCGTCTAAGCAAGAAGAATTAGTGAAGGCGTTTAAAGCGCTACTCAAAGAAGAGAAATTCAGTTCTCAGGGAGAAATTGTTCAGGCGTTGCAGGAACAAGGCTTCGACAACATCAACCAGTCGAAGGTCTCTCGCATGTTAACCAAGTTTGGTGCGGTGCGTACGCGCAACGCCAAAATGGAAATGGTTTATTGCCTGCCTGCTGAACTTGGCGTGCCAACGACCTCCAGCCCGCTGAAAAACCTGGTTCTGGACATCGACTATAACGATGCCGTGGTCGTGATCCACACCAGCCCGGGCGCAGCCCAGCTGATTGCCCGCCTGCTGGACTCGCTGGGTAAAGCAGAGGGGATCCTCGGGACCATCGCCGGCGATGACACCATTTTTACCACCCCGGCAAATGGTTTCTCGGTGAAAGACCTCTACGAAGCGATTCTGGTCCTGTTCGAACAGGAGCTGTAATTGTCTGCCCCGTAGCGCCTGGCTGCGGGGATCATTCTGCTCTTTCCGCGTTTTACCCTGCTTTTGTCTGCCTGCTACTTTTGCAAATAGTGCTTTTTACCGCCTGTTAACATTCATTCAGTGAATGGTCTGCCGCAAAATCGCACTAAAAATCAAATTGTCCTATCCCTTTGATTTATTCAAGAAAAAACCACAAACCTCGCATTGTGCTGCCCTTTTTTATGCATTCTCGTTATAAAAAATGAATTTTTTAACGCGTAATAACAGACGAAACCATTAGTCTGGTATTAATTTTTTGCGTGATTAGTGTATACTTGATTTTGTGATGAGGGTCACAGAACAAAGACCCCAGTAAAATAATTGACGAGGTAAATAATCATGAAAATTAAAACCACTGTAGCTGCCCTGAGCGTACTGTCAGTCCTGTCATTCGGTGCGTTTGCAGCCGACACCATTAATGCTGAACAGGCACAATCCCGTCAGGCTATCGGGACTGTTTCTGTTGGCGCCATCGGTACGTCTCCGATGGACATGCACGACATGCTGAACAAAAAAGCGGAAGAACAGGGTGCGTCATCCTATCGCATCATCGAAGCGCGCAGTGGCGACCACTGGCACGCTACCGCAGAACTGTACAAATAAACCCTCGTCGTATCTCATCATACGACTTGCCCCTGACCTCCCGGTCAGGGGCTTTTTTATCACTGGCGCACGTTGAAACGCAGTTGCCCTTCCAGCTCCTCCTCCGCTTCATCAAACAATAAAATCAATGCGCCAAAGCGTCTGCGTAGTTTTTCAGGCAGATGGGTAAATTCGATTTCCAGCGGTAACGGCAGACGATCGCCGGTAACCACATCCCACAGCATATCAAGATTGCCTACGCTGCCCCGCTCCAGGTCGAACGCCCGAATAAACTCGCGATAGAAGTCTTCCTGACTCTCAATTTCGTCAAAATCAAAGGTATAAATTTTCATTGCCAGCCACCCGGTACAGGCGGGCGGCAAATGCCGCCCTGTCTATTATAATCCCCCGATATGCAGGGTTTTGACTTCCAGAAACTCCTCCAGCCCCAGCACGGACCCTTCGCGGCCCAGCCCGGACTCTTTTACGCCCCCAAACGGACCCAGTTCGGTCGAGACAGCACATTCGTTAATTCCGATCATGCCGCTCTCAATGGCCTGCGAGACGCGGAACACGCGCGAGAGATTCTGGGTATAAAAGTAGGCTGCCAGCCCGTAAGGCGTATTGTTAGCGCGCATAACCACTTCGTCTTCCGACGTGAAGCGGAAGCAGGCGGCAACGGGACCAAAGGTCTCCTCTTCTGCCAGCTTCATGCCTTCATGGCAGTCACCGAGTACGGTTGGCATCCAGAAGTTGCCGCCAAGTTCGTGCGGTTTACCCCCAGCCAGCACCGTGGCGCCCTTCGCTACCGCATCTTCGACGTGCTCACGGACTTTTTCGACAGCCGAAGGCTCAATCAGCGGGCCGACAACGACGCCCTCGTCCAGACCGTTCCCCACCTTCAGCGCCTTCACCGCATCGGCAAGTTGATTGACAAACTTGTCATAGACCGTCTCCTGAATATAGAAACGGTTTACGCTGACGCAGACCTGCCCAGCGTTACGGAACTTATTGGCGATCGCGCCTTTGACGGCGGCCTCAATATCCGCGTCCTCGAAAACGATATATGGCGCATTACCGCCCAGCTCCATCGATACCTTTTTCATGGTCTCTGCGGAATTGCGAACCAGCGTTTTCCCGACGGCGGTTGATCCGGTAAACGAGATTTTGCGCACGTCATGGCTGGCCATAATGGCGTCACTAATTTCTGAGGTGCTCCCCGCGACCGCATTCAGCACACCATCCGGCACACCGGCCTGCTTCGCCAGCGTCAGCAGCGCAAAGGCGCTCAGCGGCGTGTTGTTTGCAGGCTTGATGACGCCGGTACATCCTGCTGCCAGCGCCGGGCCGAGCTTACGGGTGAGCATGGCCATCGGGAAATTCCATGGCGTGATAGCAGCAACCACCCCGACAGGTTCACGAGTGGCCAGAATACGGGAGCCGGGTTTAACCGGAGGAATAATTTCACCGTTGGCGCGCTTGGCCTGCTCGGCAAACCACTGAATGAAGCTGGCAGCGTAGTCCACCTCACCTTCAGCCTCTTTCAGCGGCTTGCCCTGCTCGGTGGTCATCAGCCGCCCGAGCCAGCTTTTATTCTCGATAATCAGTTCATACCAGCGATAGAGGATCGTGGAGCGCTCTTTTGCCGTTTTTGCGCGCCATGCGGGAAAGGCCTTCGTCGCGGCCGCAATGGCCTCTTCGGTTTCGGCTTTCCCTGCTTTCGCCACTTTCGCGACCACCTCGCCCGTGGCCGGGTTTAGCACATCAAACGTGGTGTCGAGTGTTTTCCAGATACCGTTGACCAGATACCCGGTCTGAAAAAGAATACTGTCCTGAAGAGCCTGGGTTGTCATGTGTCCTCCCTTCCTGAATGTTTGAACCTGCAAGAATAAGTATAGCCACAAAAAAACCGACGCTTTTGGCGTCGGTTTTCTCTTCGTTAGCTGTCTGTCAGCGCATTCTGGTAGCGGTGCAGCATAAACACCAGCCGCTCTACCGGCTCGGTAACCTGCGGCGGCGCTTCCCAGATCCGCAGTTTCTCCTGGTAGATATCCAGCTCCTCCAGCAGTTGCTTAAAGTAGCGGCGACGTTTGTCATCACTCGATGCCGATATCACATGGTCCGCCGTTCGCCGTAGCTGGCGGTGGAAAGCGGACAAATCATCGTTGATCGGCACTGGCGCGTTCCGCAGACGCTGGTGCGCGATAATCATGGTTAACGCCAGGCGGAAGCGGGCGACATCGCCCGGGAATTTATTCAGCAACAGGAACAGCTGTTGATAGAGCGCCGGCAGGTGGTTCTCCTTACGCCGCGCGGTGTTGGTAGTCAATGACGATACGGCGGCCGACACAAACTGATTCAGCAGCACACGCCCTGTCCGCGCCTGAGAGTTATCCCGCACCAGCAGGATCACCATCATCGCCAGGAAACAGCCCACCAGCTGACCTAATGCGCTATCCAGGAACTGGCTGAAATGGAAGGTCATCGGGTTATCCAGCACGATGATGTTAATCGTGCTCGCCAGCGCACCCAACGATCCCAGACGGCGTTTTTGTACCTCAATCCCGATAAAGAACGCCATCACCGCCAGGCTGATGCAGAGCAAAAGCATGCTTTGCTGCGTCGAGGGGATAATCACCAGGAAGTAGAGCGCGCCAATGGGTAACGCCGCAATGGTGCCGTACAGAAAATCGATCGCGACCATGCGCGGGTTGGGCAGACGCATCGCCAGCGCGGTGACGACGGCAATCATCACCATCGCGCCGCTGCCGGACGTCCAGCCGGTCCACAGCCAGAACAGCGTGCCGAGTATACAGGCCAGGGTGGTACGCCAGAAGTTAACCATCGCATGGTGGCGCTCGGCGGACTCCGGTTTGATCACCACTTCGCCCTGCAATACCTCTTCTTCCGCCGCACTGATTTTGGTGTTGCTAATCACGCCGCGTTTCAGGAGCAGGTAGCGCGTTGCGGCGCCAACCCAGGTATAAATGGTGACTGGCGTATCCCGTTCTCCTGTCCAGGCAATCACACGACGCATGCGTTTAAGCTGTCGATGCACGTCCTGCACCGTCTCCACGGGCTCATCAAACAGTTCGCGGAAAGTATCCGTTACCACTTCGGGGCGGGTGTTCTGAATCAGGTAGGTTTCACACGCCTGGGTGATCAGCGTTAACGAGACGGTATTGATCGCTTTCAGACGACGATTGGCCCGCTCCCAGCGGGAAGACTCCATGTTGAGATTACTGCGCATCCCTTCCAGCGCCTGCGTGCGGCGCACCAGCGCGCTCCAGGCCTTGTCGACCTCTTCGCTGTCGCCGTGCTTAATGCACAGCTGCATAAGCTGGTACTGAGCAACAATCAGCGCGTCCAGCTCACGATCGACTTCCTGCTTGATGGATCGCGGAGAGAAGAGCAGATCTGCGACAATCGCGCAGACGATACCAATGACAATCTCGCTACAACGTTCCACGGCGAACTGCGGAGCAAGCAGCGGTTCACTCTGAATGGTGATGATAATAATCAGCGCGGTATACCCCGCCAGACCCCAGGCGTACGAGTTCTCCACCTTCACCAGCGAAGAGACCCAGGTGCAAAAACCCGCCCAGATACAGCACACAATCAGCATCAGCAGCGGCGTGCGGATCATCAGGATGATAATGGTCAGGGCGGCGATACAGCCGATAAAGGTGCCGATAATACGCAGCATCCCGCGATAGCGAATTGCCCCGGAGTAAGGTTCGCCACCCGCCGCGAAGGCTGGACCGGCGGCGACGATCGCGGCGGTCAGAACGGCCCAGCGCGGCGTTTCAAGCTGGAAATGGAAGCCAACAAACAGCGCCAGCACAATGGCGCATGCCAGCTTCACGGCGAAGCGGATGTGCTGGCTGGCGATGGAAAAAATGCCCATAGCGATCAACCAAACTCGCGCAGGCGATGGGCGATTTGACGGAAGATAGAATCCTGGCTGGCATCACGGTCTTTTTCACCCGTGATCACCACCGTCGCGGTGGTGCCTGCGGGCCAGAGGTTGCTCTGCTGCTCATCCAGACGAATGCGTACCGGTACGCGCTGCGCCAGGCGAACCCACTCGAGGTTAGAATCGACGGTCGCCATCCCTTTTGTATCATTGGTACTGCTGGAGTTGGTCACCCCCGCGGCCACGCTGTCCACGGTTCCCTTCAGGACCCGGTTGCTGCCGAGCGGCGTGATTTCGGCGCGATAGCCCGGACGCACGCCTTCCAGCTTGGTCTCTTCCATATAGGCGAGGACGTAGAAGGAGTTCTGTTTCACCAGCGCCACGGCAGTTGAGCCGCGCGTGATAAACTCACCCGCATAGACGTTGAGGTTGGTCACCCAGCCATCGGACGGGGCGCGGATAACGGTACGTTCCAGATCGAGCTTCGCCAGATCGCGCGTCGCCTGCGCTTTTGCCAGCTGATGCAGCACGGTTTGCAGCACGTTATTAGACTGGTCAATCTCTTCCCGGGACATAGCCTGGATGCCCAGCTTGTTACGGCGTCCTGCTTCACGGCGTTTTTCAGCGGCCAGCGCGTTGTAATACGCCACGTCGGCTTCCGCTTCTTCCAACGCTTTTTGATAGCGCGGCTGGTCGATAGTGAACAGCACCTGATCTTTTTTCACCAGTTGGTTATCGTGGACGTTGACCGCCGTAATGAGACCGGCGACATCGGGCGCTATCGCGACCACCTCCGCGCTGAAACGCGCATCGCGCGTCCACGGGGATTCGGTGTAATAAACCCAGGCGCGAAAAATAGCGATGAACGCCAGGATGACCAGCGCCATAGTGATGGCAGTGCGGGAGATTTTTCTTGTTAGCGTTTTCACATCAACCTCAGACAAACATGCGCGATATTAAATAGAACAGGCAGCAATACAGCGCGGTATTGAACAATGCAGGATGCCAGACGAAATCATAAATCCCGGTAGGGACCAGCACCTTGCGCACCAGCCAGAAGATCGCCAGTGATAAAAGAAGCTCGAAAAATATCGGTGGGAACGACAAACCGAACACCACGATAACGGGAAACAGACTCATGTTGACCTTGATTAAAGAGAGTGCAGGTTACTGGATTTTTAAGCTCGCGCCGCCGCAGGAGAGCAAGAATTGCCGGGCGAGAGTGGCGCAGCCGTTATGTAATTAATAATATATTAACGTAACTGTTATGCTGTTATCTATCATATGTGATCTAAATCACTTTTAAGCCAGAGTGAATAATGGAACGTCTAAAACGCATGTCCGTCTTTGCGAAAGTGGTTGAGCAAGGCTCTTTTACCGCCGCAGCACGTCAGCTACAAATGAGCGTCTCATCCATTAGCCAGACAGTGTCAAAACTGGAAGATGAGCTCCAGGTGAAGCTGCTCAACCGCAGCACCCGCAGCATCGGGCTGACGGAAGCGGGTAAAATTTACTATCAGGGCTGCCGTCGAATGCTGCATGAGGTGCAGGATGTTCACGAGCAGCTCTATGCCTTTAACAACACGCCTATCGGCACGCTGCGTATCGGTTGTTCTTCAACTATGGCACAAAATGTCCTCGCTGCCATGACGGCGGAAATGCTTAAAGAGTATCCCGGTTTAACCGTTAATCTGGTAACGGGCATTCCGGCACCGGATCTGATTGCCGATGGGTTAGACGTGGTGATCCGCGTTGGCGCGTTGCAGGACTCGAGCCTGTTCTCGCGTCGACTGGGCAGCATGCCGATGGTGGTCTGCGCTTCGAAAAGCTATCTGGCACAGTATGGCGTGCCGGAAAAACCTGCCGACCTGAGCAACCACTCGTGGCTGGAATACAGCGTTCGGCCAGATAACGAATTTGAACTGATCGCGCCGGAAGGGCTTTCCACTAAACTGCTGCCTGAAGGCCGCTTCGTGACCAACGATCCGATGACCATCTCACGCTGGCTGGTGGCCGGGGCCGGGATCGCCTACGTACCGCTGATGTGGGTGATCAACGAGATCAACAGCGGCGTGCTGGAGATCCTCTTCCCGCGCTACCAGTCCGATCCGCGTCCGGTGTACGCGCTCTATACCGAAAAGGACAAGCTGCCTCTCAAAGTACAGGTGTGTATTAACTATCTGACCGAGTATTTTGTCGAAGTGGCGGAGCTGTTTCAGGGCATGCGAGGTAGAAGGAAAGAGTAGGCTTTTCCCCTCTCCCCGTTGGGGAGAGGGTTAGAGTGCGGGGGAAAATTTACGCCGTGCCGCCCACCGTCAGATTATCCACTTTCAGCGTAGGCTGACCGACGCCCACAGGCAGGCTCTGGCCCTCTTTGCCGCAAACGCCCACGCCGTTATCCAGTTTCAGGTCGTTACCGACCATGGAAATCTGCTGCATGGCCTCAATGCCGGAGCCAATCAGGGTTGCGCCCTTCACCGCTTTGGTCACTTTGCCCTTCTCAATTAGATACGCCTCTGAGGTAGAGAAGACAAATTTGCCGGAGGTGATATCCACCTGACCGCCGCCAAAGTTTGGCGCGAAGATACCGTAATCAACGGATTCGATAATCTCCTGCGGCGTGGACTGGCCCGGCAGCATGTAAGTATTGGTCATGCGCGGCATCGGCAGATGTGCGTAGGATTCACGACGGCCGTTACCCGTCGGCGCAACGCCCATCAGGCGCGCGTTAAGCTTGTCCTGCATGTAGCCTTTCAGTACGCCATTTTCGATCAGCACGTTGTACTGACCCGGCGTACCTTCATCGTCGACAGAAATCGAGCCGCGACGGTCGAGCATGGTGCCATCATCCACCACGGTACACAGTTCGGAGGAGACAAGCTGCCCCATCTGACCGCTGAATACGGACGTCCCGCGACGGTTGAAATCACCTTCCAGGCCGTGACCGACCGCTTCGTGCAGCAGCACGCCCGGCCAGCCTGCGCCCAGTACCACCGGCAACGTACCGGCGGGTGCAGCCACGGCAGAAAGATTAACCAGCGCCATGCGCACGGCTTCTTTTGCCCATGCATCTGCGCGGGCTTCGCCGTCAACATCGCCCAGGAACCAGTCATAGCCAAAACGACCGCCGCCACCGCTTGAGCCGCGCTCGCGCTTGCCGTCGTCTTCAACCTGAACGCTAATAGAAAGACGCACCAGCGGACGCACGTCGGCGGCCAGCGTACCGTCCGTCGCCGCCACCAGAATCAGTTCATAAACCCCGGTCAGGCTGGCAGAGACTTCCTGCACGCGTTTATCCGCCGCGCGAGCCACTTTGTCCACGCGACGCAGGATGTCCAGCTTCTCCTCGCGGCTCATGCTTTGCAGCGGGTCGATGCTGGTATAGAGCGCAGCGTGCTGCACTTCACCCAGCGTTTTCACCCGTCCGTCGCCCGTATCGCGCACAATGGTTCGCGCCGCCTGCGCGCTCTGCTCCAGCGCGGCCAGGCTTATCTGGTCTGCATAGGCAAAACCGGTTTTTTCGCCGCTGACGGCGCGCACGCCGACGCCCTGGTCAATGTTATAAGAGCCATCTTTAATGATGCTGTCTTCTAAAACCCAGGATTCGTGATAGCTCGACTGGAAATAGAGATCGCCGTAGTCGAGGCGGCGTTCGGTCAGTTGACCAAGAATGGAGAACAGGTCCTGATGGCTCAGGCCGTTCGCTGCGAGCAAATGTTCACTTACCAGGTTCAGACTCATCTATTGCTACTCGTTCGTTGCCGCCAGTGGCGGTATAAAGATCGTATTTATTGAGAGTGAGGCAATTACCTGCCCACGTCAAATCATTGCTGTGCTTCTTTGCGCGGCTGGCGCAGCACCTCATTAATCTGTGGTTTATCAACCGGCCCGGTAATGCGATAGCGCAGAATCGAGACTTTGCTCCAGAGCGGCCCCAGCACTTTACTGGCCGCAAACACCGCCGCCCCGACAATAGGATTGACCACAAAGGCTGCCGCAACGCCCACGCTTGCGGAAATCTCCGGCGCCACCACGGCTTCCATATCCAGCTCGCGGCGCACGAGATCCACTGACCCTTTCATCGCGATATCCGCTTCCAGGCCGTCCACCAGCGTGTCGTCGGTGTGCAGAACGCCGTCTTTGATCCACGCCGTGCTGCGAATGGAATCGTAGTAGAAACCTTCGCTGAAGGTGTCGCTAAAGTCGAAGCGCAGCTTGCGCAGCAGCGCGTCAAAACTCAGCAGACGCAGGATCTGCCCGGCGCGCCCCGTGCTCACATCGGCAATCTCCCCCTTACCGAAGTGGGTTTTCAGGATGCCGTTAAGCGAAGCTTCATCGGGTGTCCATGGCGCTGCGCGCCAGTGCAGATCGTAATTCACATCGAAGGACGATCCGCGAAGCGGCGTGCTAATGCCGAAGAAGTTAGCTGCGGCGTCCAGCTTGTTGCCTTTAATATCGCCTTTCAGCGAGGTGCGCTGTTCACCCGGTTTGTTCACCCATTCGCCAGCGGCAGTCATGCGGCCAAAGCCGGTATCCACCAGCCCACCAGAGAGGCTCAGCGTATTGCCCTGAATAGCAAAATCACCGTCGATACGGCCATATTTTTGCCCCCACAGCCAGCACTCCGCACAGCGCAACTGGAGATCGGGCCAGCCGCTGAAATCCACGCGCGACGTCCCACTGCCACTGACAGGAGAAGCGCTTGTCGACTCTGCTTTAGACGCCGTAAAGGTCGGATTGTAATAGAGATAACGGATAGCCGCCTGCCATGGCGCGTGATCGCGCATGGTCAACGAACCGTTAATCTCACGCCCCTGCGCCTCGACCTTTGAGCCGTTTACCGTCGGCCGGGAGACAATACTCAGGTTGTTCCACTGCTGCCCGCCCAGCGTCAGCGCAGGCGTGCGCAAGGTAATGGACTGCGGGAACTGCGCCGTTTGGTCGACGTTTTGCCCGACACCTTTCTGGAACAGTGCCAGCCACTCTGCGCCATCCATCGGCGGGAGATTCAGTTCAACGCCCGCCTGCTCCGGCAGCGGCGGCGTGGTACGGCTGTCCGTCGTCCAGATCGCTCTGTCGAGCGTCAGCTTGCGGTTAAGCAGCCAGCGGCTGTTGAAGTGGTTTGTTCCACCAGCGTTTCCGGTTAAATCGAAGCTGTTAAGGTTGCCCGCAACCTTAACATTGACGGGCAATGCTTCACCGCTTTTCTTATTCAGCGGCGCGGGAAGTTGGCTGCTGAGGTTTTTCAGATCGCCCGTAATGTCGACGTTATAGCGCGCACCGGCATGATAAGGCAGGTCGATGGCGACCTTGCCATTCCATGACACCGCGCCGTCCACCGCATTCTCAATCGGCTTCGGCAGAACATCCATGCGTGACGGCTGCCAGTTCGCGTCCATATTGACCGCCACCTGGTAGGCTTTATCGCCCTCGGTGGTGGAGAAATCGATATTGACGGGTTGATTGAACCAGGTCGCTTTCAGCGGCTCACTTTCCAGCGTGCCGTTAACAAAGCTGAACTGACCGCTGAGGTTGTTCAGCGTGCTGTCCAGCGGCTTGATATAGAGGCTGTTGTTATTAAGGCGAACGTCGCCTTTGGCGGTGGTCATTTCACCGTCCAGCGGGATATCCAGATGTAAGCGAGCATTCACATCGCCATCTAATTGCAACTGCTGAAGGGTGGCTGCCAGGGAGTCATTCAGCGGCGTATCTTCAAAGTACGGACCAACCGCTTTACCCGGCCCCTTAATATCCGCATCAATCAGCAGTTTCTCTTTGGAGTAATCCGGGATGTTTGCCGTCAGGTTGCTTGCCGTTACGCCGCCCAGCGCAACGCTGTCCGTCTTCATCCACAAGCCGTCATTCAGAAAGTTGAGTTCAATATCCAGATTCTTCAGCGCCGGCCAGTCCGGCTGGAAGGCATAGGTGGCGTTGCGTAGCGGCACCAGAACCTGGAACTGGCCTTCGTTGTGCTTATACGGGAACAGGTGCGGGTTGCCGCCGTAGACCAGCGTGGCGTTATCCGCCTGGCCGCCCTGAATGGCGCCGCTGAGATAGTCCACCAGCGCTTTCCCCATCAGGTTTTCCGGGAAGTAGCGCCACGCCTGAGAACCGTCATCCGTGCTGATGCCCGCCAGAATACCCAGCCACGGCTCATCGCCTTCAGGCTGTAGATAACGGAAATTACCGCGCGCATGGACCGCTTTGGCTTTCACATCGATATCGCGGCCATCGAGCTGAAAACCTTTGTCATTCTTCAGCCAGTTGAGGGTGGCATTTCCCTTTTCGATCTCCAGTGGCGCACGGAAGACCGTTTCGTACGGCATTTTCGCGTCCTGCATTTCTGCCGTCAGCCTGCCGTTTTCCACGCTTCCTTCCAGTTTACCGCTGAAGTGTTCAGCACCCGGCAGCAGTTTCCACTGTTTCCAGGCGAGATTTTTCCATGCCGCCTGAAAACGCGTCTTTTCCGTGGCCTGGAGCGGAATATCCAGCGCCAGCCGGTTTATCTGCCCGCTCGGCTGCGTCGCCAGCCAGATTTCGCCCAGCTCCGGGGAGAGTTTTGCGGCCATTGAACGCAGCCCTTCGATCGCCGTCAGATCCAGGTTACTGGCGCGGATACGCAGCTCGTCGCTGCGTTTACCGTTTATCCCGCCGACGTCCTGCTCCGGCATCCACGCCAGCGTCAGCGCGCCGCGCGGCCAGGGTTTGTTATCCATGGAGATGCGCGTATCCGGAATAGCGAACTGCCAGCCGCCTTTATCCTGCGTCACGTGTGCGGTGAGGTTATCGACGGAAAGTTGATGCTGATGGTTTTCCCCTTTCCAGCTCGCGCCCCCCTGCTTAAGCCAGATATCGCCGCTGGCGAACGTCCCGTTCGTCAGGGTCATCCAGCCTTCCAGGCTGAAGCGCGCGGTCTCCAGCTGCATGTTCTGCTGTAGCCACTCACCGAGCCACGGCTTCACGTCCACGTCGTCCGCCTGTAGCCACACCCTGCCGTTGTTCAGCAAGCCATTGTCGTCACGCAGATCCATCCGCACCTGCATAACGCCGTGCTGCCCGTTCAGGCTGGAGAGATTCACCTGCCCCTCGGCGCGGTGGCGATCTTTCCCGTTTAACCAGGTCAGCTGTGGGATCGCCAGCTCAGCGCGCTGGCCGGAAAGAGTAATAAAGCTCACTTCGCTGTCGCGCAGATCGAAATGATCGAACTGCCGCAGGAACAGATCGCTGATACGGCTGGTTTCCAGCCCCCGATCGCTGTCGCCGCTTCGCAGCGGCGTGTTAGTCATCAGCTGAAGTTGCCAGAAGGTGAGATCGCGAAACTGCCAGCGCAGATGCAGCAGGCTTTGCCAGATATCCAGCGCCAGGGTGACGCGTTTGATTTTGAGGTGGCCGCCATCTTTCAGGCCGGCGCTGATATCCCGGGCATCTAGCGTCGGGCCAAAGTTCTGCCAGCTTGCCTCGATATGACTCACGTCCACCGGCAGGCCGGTGGCGGATTCGATTTTTGCCAGGATCTGCGGACGCCAGCTGTCCAGATGCGGCAAGGCGAGACGCAGCCCGCTCACGAGCAACGCGACAATCACGACCAGCGTTGCCCCTGTAAGCAGTAAAATCCCCGGCAATCGCCTCACGCGTCTCTCCTTGTCAGCCTTAAATCTCGCAGCGAACTGCGTTTACATCATGACGACGTCAAACTGCTCCTGGTTATAGAGCGGCTCAATTTGCACTTTTACCTGTTTGCCGACAAAGATTTCCACTTCTGCCAGCGCGTGCGACTCTTCCCCTTTCAGGGCCTCCGCCACCGCAGGGGAAGCATAGACCAGAAAACGGTCTGAGTCGTAGGCATGATGGACACGGACAATCTCACGCATGATCTCGTAGCAGACCGTCTCCACCGTCTTTACCGTTCCGCGTCCATGGCAGGTTGGACACTCATTACACAGGACATGTTCCACGCTTTCGCGGGTCCGTTTCCGGGTCATTTCCACCAGACCGAGCTGCGAGAAGCCATTGATGCTGGTTTTCACGCGGTCCTTACTCAGCGCCTGCTCCAGAGAGTGCAGCACGCGACGGCGGTGATCTTCATTGTTCATATCGATAAAGTCGATGATGATAATGCCGCCCAGATTACGCAGACGAAGCTGACGCGCGATGGCCTGCGTCGCTTCTATGTTGGTGTTGAAGATGGTGTCATCGAGGTTGCGATGGCCGACAAACGCGCCGGTGTTGATGTCGACGGTGGTCATCGCTTCGGTTTGATCGATGATCAGATAGCCACCCGATTTCAGCTCAACCTTACGCTCCAGCGCACGCTGGATTTCGTTTTCAACGTCATAGAGGTCAAATATTGGCTGGCGTCCGGTGTAATGCTCCAGCAGACCCGGCATTTCCGGGATGTACTCGGCGGTGAACTCCAGTAAGGCTTCATACGTCAGACGGGAGTCCACGCGGATGCGGTCAAGCTGGGCGTCGGCGAAATCACGTAATACGCGCTGAGCGAGCGCCAGCTCACCGTACAGCCTGTAGCGGGTCTGGTTGCGTTTTTTACGCTCCATCACTTTGGTCCAGACGCGCTTCAGGTAGGCCGCATCCGAGGCCAGATCTTCTTCGCTGATCCCTTCCGCCGCGGTACGGATAATAAACCCGCCCTGCTCGTCGCAGTAGGCGCTGACCACCTTTTTCAGGCGCTCACGCTCGCTTTCGCTCTCAATACGCTGTGACACGCCGACGTGCGACGCCCCCGGCATAAAGACCAGATAGCGTGAAGGCAGGGTGATGTCGGTGGTCAGACGCGCGCCTTTGGTGCCAAGCGGATCTTTTACCACCTGTACCATCAGATCCTGGCCCTGACGCACCAGCTCAGAGATGTCGCGCACGGCAAACTGCTTTTGCTCTTCGCCTGCCACACATTCGGTGTGCGGCATGATATCGGAGGCATGTAAAAACGCCGCCTTATCGAGCCCAATATCTACAAAAGCCGCCTGCATACCCGGCAGGACACGACTGACACGACCTTTGTAGATATTGCCTACGATTCCGCGTCGCGCTTCACGCTCAATATGAATTTCCTGGAGAATGCCACCATCAATGTAGGCCACACGGGTTTCCGATGGCGTTACGTTTACCAACAATTCAGCCGTCATAATTATCCCTTCCCTCACGCAGTGAGTTAAAATTGCTCAGCAACTCATACGTTTCCACCAGCGGTAAGCCGACTACGGCGTGATAGCTGCCATTTATCTTCCTGACAAAACAGCCACCCAACCCTTGAATACCGTATGCACCTGCTTTATCCATAGGTTCACCGCTGGCGATATAGCCGGCGATCTCCTCGTCGGTGAGGACTCTGAACGTCACTTCCGTTACCACAAGGCAATCCAGAACGTACTGGCTATCTGCCAGCGCTACCGCCGTCATCACCTGATGGGTTTGTCCGGACATATTACGCAGCATCCGCGCCGCATGGTCTGCGTCGCGGGGTTTCTCAAGCACCTCACCATTGAGAATAACGATGGTATCCGCACCCAGCACCGGTAAGTCACGCGGCACGCATGCCACGCCCGCCTGCGCTTTTTCACGCGCCAGACGAGAGACATACTGCTGAGCGCTTTCACCCTCAGCACGTTTTTCTTCGATACCGGTAACGATGCGTTCGAAGGAGACACCCAACTGCGCGAGCAGTTCCTGGCGACGCGGAGAACCGGAGGCAAGATACAAAGACGTCATAGAAACCTTTTATTGCACGGCAAACTGCTGGCGAATTTTACGCATCAGCAGGAACAGCCACGGCCAGAGCACACCGTTTACTACACTACTCCAGAACACTTCCGGTCGGAAAGAGACGTTGATCACTAAAAACTCTGCCCAGAAAACAACGATATCCGCAGCGAGCGACAACAACATCACTACCAGCGCCTGTTGCCAGAGCGCAAGGTTACGAAAGAGCTGGAATTTGAGTGCGACGAGATACGCAATAATGCTCATGGATAAGGCGCGGACGCCAAGCGTAGAGCCACTGATAAGATCCAGTATGGCACCCATCACAAAACCTGTGCCGACATTTACGCGGTGCGGCAGGGCAAGGATCCAGTAGAGCAAAATGAGCAATACCCAGTTTGGCCGGAAAACAAGAATGTCGTCCGGCCAGGGCATAATTTGCAGCAACAGTGCAACGAGGAATGAGAGCCAGATTACCCAGCGCCCCTGGCTACGATAACTGGCCACTACTGCCCTCCACCCGAGACTTGCGGCGGTGGGGGCGCATCCGGCAGCGGCTGCGTTAACCCCGTCGCCGGAGCCGGTACGGGTGCAGGTGGTCCCATCGCATCCGGCGCAGGCAGCACCTGCGGCATCATCTGCATCAGGCGTTCGTTGGCCACGCGATGCACATCTTCCGGTGTCATCGGGTTAGCGCCGTTACGATCGGCGCCCCACAGCAGCAACAGGTAGCGCAAACGCTGCAAGCCGGCCGTTGGACGCGCCTGAATCACGGTGTAGGCACGCTGAGTGTCGAGCTTCACGGAAGAGACAACCGCAACCGGGTAGCCCTCAGGGAAACGACCGCCCAGACCGGACGTCACCAGCACGTCACCCACGCGGATATCCGTGTTGGCAGGCAGGTGTTCCAGTTGCAGATCGTCCGTGCAGCCATTACCGGCGGCAATCACGCGAATATCGTTACGCAGCACCTGAATCGGCAGTGCATGGGTGGCATCGCAAATCAGCAACACGCGGCTGGTCAGTTTGGCAACCGCCACAACCTGGCCCACGACGCCCTTATCGCTGATGACAGGCTGACCTTCGTATACGCCGTTCACGCTGCCTTTATCAATCACCACCTGATCGCTGTACGGATCGTTTACGGTGGAGATCACCTGGGTGACCATTTTCTGTTCATCCTGGCGCAGCGGCGAGCCAAGCAGTTCGCGCAGACGGGCGTTTTCCTGCTTATATTGCCCCAGCATCAGCAGCTCGCTATTTTTCAGCAGCAGTTCCTGGCGTAACGCACGGTTTTCGAGTTCGAGCTGGTCACGCGATGAGAGCGTTTGCGACACGGAGTCGAGCAGTTCACGGGGACCATTTGAAATAAAGTAGAAAGGACTGACGGCGGTATCCATGTACGTTCGGATCTGGCTGAACGTACCGAGGCGGCTATCGGCAATAATGACCCCGAGCGCAACCAGAACCGCCAGGATCAGGCGAAACTGTAGCGACGGGCCACGGCTAAAAATTGGCTTCATAGGCTATGCGTATTCTCGCGTCAGAGAGAAAGGGTAGCGAATTGCTACCCTCTCACACCCGACTACTCTTCGCTAAACAAGTCGCCGCCGTGCATGTCGATCATTTCCAGCGCCTTGCCACCACCACGGGCGACGCAAGTCAGTGGATCTTCTGCAACTACGACAGGAATACCTGTCTCTTCCATTAACAGGCGGTCGAGGTTACGCAGCAGCGCACCACCACCGGTCAGAACCATACCGCGCTCGGAGATATCGGAAGCCAGCTCTGGCGGGCACTGTTCCAGCGCAACCATCACCGCGCTCACTATGCCGGTCAGCGGCTCCTGCAACGCTTCCAGGATTTCGTTGGAGTTCAGGGTGAATCCGCGTGGCACGCCTTCAGCCAGGTTACGACCGCGAACTTCGATCTCGCGTACTTCATCACCCGGATAGGCAGAACCGATTTCATGCTTGATGCGCTCTGCGGTTGCTTCACCGATCAGAGAGCCGTAGTTACGGCGAACGTAATTGATGATGGCTTCGTCGAAACGGTCGCCGCCGATACGCACGGAAGAGGAGTACACCACACCGTTCAGGGAGATAACGGCCACTTCAGTGGTACCGCCACCGATATCCACCACCATAGAACCGGTAGCCTCAGAAACCGGCAGACCCGCACCAATTGCCGCAGCCATCGGTTCTTCAATCAGGAACACTTCACGCGCACCGGCGCCCTGAGCGGATTCACGGATCGCACGGCGTTCAACCTGGGTTGCGCCAACCGGCACACACACCAGCACGCGCGGGCTTGGGCGCATGAAGCTGTTGCTGTGAACCTGCTTGATGAAGTGCTGAAGCATTTTTTCGGTCACGAAGAAGTCAGCAATAACGCCGTCTTTCATAGGGCGGATCGCGGCGATGTTGCCCGGCGTACGGCCCAGCATCTGCTTCGCATCATGACCTACTGCGGCCACGCTTTTTGGCGAGCCGGCACGATCCTGACGAATGGCCACAACGGAAGGCTCATTCAATACGATGCCTTGTCCTTTTACATAAATAAGGGTATTCGCGGTACCCAGGTCAATGGACAGGTCATTGGAAAACATGCCACGAAATTTTTTCAACATACTAAGGGATAATCCTGAAAGCTGGGGCGGAAAACAAAATCCGCTTACTTTACCAACCACACGCAGCAGCGACAAGGCGCAAAAATCGTCTGCTACGGTGAAAATTAGTGCAGCACGTTTCCTTTGTTACAAATTCATCCCCTGAATCCCTCAGGGCTGAGTAAACAGCAGCGTCCCTCACTTTCACTTGTAACCCACTAAAGGTCGTTCACTGGCTTTTATGCTCGTCTTACTCAAAGCTACAGGCGCGATATTCTACGTGAAAACAAAGTAAACGGCAGGTCAAACAGAGTATCTTTGCAAATATTTTTTCACATTGGTGTCAAGCGGCTGAGAGGCGGCAAAAAAATCCCCCTGACCGCCCGTCACGCCGCGCTCTGTCAACATCTGCCATTCACTACGTGAACGTACGCCTGTGGCAAATACTTGCGTTTGCGTTCCTTTGCACGCTTCCACCAGGCTTTGTACCAGCAGCTGGTTTTCCGTGCGTTTTTCAATATTCCTTACCAGACCCGGATGCAGCTTCAATAATTCAACATCCAGCTCTTTGATCCAGCGGGTGCTCACCAGCGTCAAACCCGCCTGGGTTACCGCCACGCGAGCCCCAAGCGCATTGATTAAACGCACTACCGGGCGCAACCGGCTGATGTGTTGACCTACATCTGCCTCTGCAAGTTCAAAAATAATGCGTTTGCGTTGCGATTTTTCGCATTGCATTAACGTGTCACGTAACCAGCGCTGGAAACGCGGACGGATCAGCGATTCGACGGTCACCTGTAAAGCCAGATTTTCTTCAGGCCAGTACGATAAAAACGGAATGAGACGGGTGATTTGCTGACGGTCATACTCTTCGGACAATCCGAATTGCAACACCATGGGCAGATATTCCGCGGAGATAACCTCTTCAGTGCCATCAAAAATACGGCACATCAGCTCACGATGATGAACATGACCATTCTTCATGACCGCCGGTTTTTGATAGATGCGCGGTCCGCCCCGGCTCAGCATCTGTTCAATCAGGGTTCGCCAGCGCACGTTGCCACGCCCTTTCTCCGGCAGCGTATCATCATAGACTGCCCAGCCGTTCGCCCCCTGCAATACGGCGTTACGCGTGGCCGCTTCCGCATGTTCCATCACCTGCTCCGTCGACTGACCGCCGCGCCAGGCACAGATGCCCATATGCACCATATCGTCTCTGTCGAGCATTTTGCTCTGGGGCAGCGCATCGACGGCTTTCAGCAGCTGGCTGGCGATACTCTCGGACTCTTTTAAGGTGCGATGCGGCAGCAAGACGGCAAAATCGCTGCGGTGGTAGCGTGCCAGTAACGCGCCGGGGTAGCGCATAATAAAGGTGGACAGCAGGTTAATCAGCGTAAAGAGGTTCTCTTCCGCCACGCGCTGACCCCAGGTATCACGGAGCAGATCGAAGTCGGGCAGGCGAATCATCATTACCACGCCATGCGTACCCACCTTTTCGGGGTCATCAAGAAGCGTAGCCAGCTGATTATCAAAGAAGAGACGGTTGTTGAGGCCCGTTTTGTTATCCTGCGCGGCGTAAGAGCGAATCAACGTGTCCATACGGCTACGCTGATCGCTGGCAAACTGGATTTCGGAGAGCAACACGTCCAGGGCGCTACTGGTGCGTGATGGCCATTCATAAACCGATCCCCGCACCTGTGGACCCCGTTCGCCATTCAGTATCCGCACGGAGCGTGTTTCCAGCAGCTCCTGGCCGGAAAGTTGACGACGCTGCCAGCGAACGGCGAGGAAAATCAGCAGTACGATAAAGGCAACGGCGATGGTTAAGGGCGCGGTGGTCATAAGCGAGCGTAAATAGTTGCTCATCGGATCCTGGTACATTAGATGAATTGTCATACCCGGATGTTTAAGTGAATTAACCGTGACGTCCCGATACTGATCTACCGTGCCGGCAGGACGATAGCTGCCCTGGCGGGTATGGCTGAAAACGGTCTGCTTCCCCTGTTTAATGTCGATCTGCACGATATCCACAGGCACCATTAACTCATCCAGCTCACGCGAAAGCGCCGGGAAGGAGGTTGCAATCAGGCGAGTGTCGATAACCGATGCAACCGATTCAACCCGGTTAACCAGCTTATCCTGGATGGCATTGTAAAAGCTCAGCGAGCAGCCGATTAGCGTGACAAATATGGTCAGCCCCGTCAGCAAGGTGATAAAAGCTGAGAACTTCGTCGTTAATCGCATCCTTGAGATTACTCCGTGGGTTGAAGGGGGTGCAAGTGAGCACTAACTTGCATTTCAAATGCGGCATACTACCAAACCTGGCGTATCTGGCAATTTATTGCGTTAAATCGGCACTGCGTTTCATTGAGCGAGTATAGTCATCAGAACATATTTTCCCATCATCAAACCTAGTGAGGACCCAGTATGCAGGCTTTGATCTTAGAACAGCAGGACGGCAAAACCGTTGCCTCAGTGCAAGCCATCGAGGAGAGCCGCCTGCCGGAGGGCGACGTGACCGTAGATATCGACTGGTCCAGCCTGAACTATAAGGATGCGCTGGCCATTACGGGAAAAGGTAAAATCATCCGAAATTTCCCGATGGTGCCAGGAATCGACTTTGCAGGCCGCGTACATACCAGTGAAGATCCACGTTTTCACGCCGGACAGCAGGTGCTGCTCACCGGCTGGGGCGTAGGTGAAAACCACTGGGGCGGACTGGCAGCGCAGGCGCGCGTAAAAGGTGACTGGCTGGTCCCGATGCCGAAAGGCCTGGACGGTCGTAAGGCGATGATCATCGGCACGGCAGGTTTCACCGCCATGCTGTGCGTGATGGCGCTGGAAGAGGCCGGGATCCGCCCTGACTCTGGCGAAATTGTCGTCACCGGCGCCAGCGGCGGCGTGGGCAGCACGGCCGTCACGCTGCTGCACAAGCTGGGGTATCAGGTCGCTGCCGTCTCAGGCCGCGAAAGTACGCATGATTATCTACGTCAGTTGGGCGCAAGCCGTATTCTGAGCCGCGACGAATTCGCCGAGACCCGCCCGCTGGAAAAACAGGTCTGGGCTGGCGCAGTAGATACCGTCGGCGACAAAGTGCTGGCGAAGGTGCTGGCGCAAATGAATTACGGCGGCTGCGTGGCGGCCTGTGGTCTGGCGGGCGGTTTTGCCCTGCCGACGACGGTGATGCCATTTATTCTGCGTAACGTGCGTCTTCAGGGTGTCGATTCGGTCATGACCCCAGCCGAGCGGCGAGCTGAGGCCTGGGAACGTCTGGTGCAGGATCTGCCAGCCTCATTCTTTGACCAGAGCGCCACTGAGATTACCCTGAGCCAGGCGCCAGAGTTCGCCAGTAAAATCATGGACAATCAGTTCCACGGTCGTGCGCTGGTTAAAATCGCCTAATCTTCAAATTTTCGTGACATATTCGCGCTAACCCTCCTCCTCCGTCATGCTTAGAAAAACGCCTGACGGAGGATGCCATGAAAACCCGAAAACTGACGGAAGCCGACGTAACGTCTGAATCTGTCTTTATGCTACAGCGCCGCCAGATCCTGAAAATGCTTGGCATCAGCGCCACCGCCCTGACGCTCACCCCTGCGGCCCATGCCGATCTGCTCGACTGGTTTAAGGGCAACGATCGCCCGAAAGCCCCCTCCGGCGCACCGCTTAACTTCACCAAACCGGCGCAGTGGCAGAATAAACTGGCGCTGACGCCGGAAGACAAAGTCACCGGCTATAACAACTTCTATGAGTTTGGTCTCGATAAGGCCGATCCTGCCGCCAACGCCGGGAGCATGAAAACCGATCCCTGGACGCTGAAGATAGATGGCGAGGTGGCAAAACCGCTGACGCTGGATCATCATGACCTCACCACCCGCTTCCCACTTGAAGAACGCATTTACCGTATGCGCTGTGTGGAAGCCTGGTCGATGGTGGTGCCGTGGGTAGGTTTCCCTTTGCATAAACTGCTGGCGCTGGTTGAGCCCACCAGCAACGCGAAGTATGTTTCCTTCCAGACGCGCTACGCCCCGGACGAGATGCCAGGCCAGAAGGATCGGTTTATCGGCGGCGGGCTGGAGTATCCCTACGTTGAAGGTTTACGTCTCGACGAAGCCATGCATCCGCTTACGCTGCTCACCGTCGGGGTTTATGGCAAAGCGCTGCCGCCGCAAAACGGGGCGCCCATTCGCCTGACCGTACCGTGGAAATACGGTTTCAAGGGCATCAAATCGATCGTCAGCATTAAGCTCACCCGTGAACGCCCCCCCACCACCTGGAACCTGGCAGCGCCTGACGAGTATGGTTTTTTTGCCAACGTTAACCCGCACGTTGACCATCCGCGCTGGTCGCAGGCGACGGAACGTTTTATCGGCTCCGGCGGCGCGCTGGATGTTAAACGCCAGCCAACGCTGCTGTTTAACGGCTATGCGGATGAGGTGGCATCCCTCTACCGTGGGCTGAATTTACGGGAGAACTTCTAAGTGCGTTTAACGGCAAAGCAGATAACCTGGCTGAAGGTACTCCTGCATTTAGCAGGATTGCTCCCCTTTATCTGGCTCTTCTGGGCAGCCAGCCAGGGACAGTTCAGTGCCGATCCGGCGAAAGATATTCAGCATTTTACGGGTCGGATGGCTCTGAAATTTTTGCTGGCGACCTTGCTCGTCTCACCGCTGGCGCGCTACGCTAAACAGCCATTATTGATACGCACCCGTCGACTTTTAGGGCTATGGTGTTTTGCCTGGGCGACGCTGCATCTCACCAGCTACGCCCTGCTGGAATTGGGCATTAACAACCTGGCACTCCTTGGCTGCGAACTGGTGACGCGTCCCTATCTGACGCTGGGTATCGTAAGCTGGCTGGTTTTACTGGCGCTGACGCTGACATCCACGCAGTATGCGCAGCGAAAACTGGGTCGACGCTGGCAACTGCTGCACAACTTCGTCTATCTTGTCGCGATCCTCGCCCCTATTCATTACCTGTGGTCGGTGAAGATTTTATCCCCTCAGCCGGTCATCTACGCCCTGCTGGCCCTGGCCCTTTTAGCGTGGCGTTACAAGAAGTTCCGCCAGTGGTTGCGATAGTTCACGAAACTGTGCGTTTTCCCGCAGATTATTTATCAACCGCGAATCTTTTTCGGATAGCGGTTGATAATCTTCCCTGATAAGACCAGTATTTAGCTGCCAAATGCTACGAAATCGTTATAATGTGCGACTTCGGTTTTCCGGACAGGGGTTTTAGGCCTCTGAAAGGGTGACAATTGCGCTTTGAGGGTATATGTTGTTTTTTACCCGAAAATCGCAGGAGATAGCGGCACAATGGCTGACAAATTCCAAATTTTAGTATTGAACGGTCCGAACCTGAACATGCTCGGCACCCGTGAGCCAGAGAAGTACGGCACGCTGACATTGAGCGAAATTGTTAACCGTCTGAGTACGGAAGCAGCCTCGCTGAATGTGGATTTGGACCATTTTCAGTCAAACGCGGAGTACGCAATCATCGACCGTATTCATCAGGCTAAAGACATTGTGGACTATATCCTGATCAATCCGGCCGCGTTTACGCACACCAGTGTTGCTATACGCGACGCACTGCTCGCGGTGAGTATCCCGTTTATCGAGATCCACCTGAGTAACGTGCACGCCCGAGAGCCGTTCCGCCACCATTCCTACCTGTCAGATATCGCCGCTGGCGTGATTTGTGGGCTGGGTGCAGACGGCTATTCATACGCTTTACAGACAGCGGTAAAACGCTTGTCACAATCACACTAAACAAGAGTACGGAACCCACTCATGGATATTCGTAAGATTAAAAAACTGATCGAGCTGGTTGAAGAATCAGGCATCTCCGAACTGGAAATTTCTGAAGGCGAAGAGTCTGTACGCATCAGCCGTGCAGCCCCGGCCGCTAGCTTCCCGGTAATGCAGCAAGCTTACGCTGCGCCAGTGCAGCAGCCTGCGCTCTCCGCAGCCGTTGCACCAGTGGCAGCAGAAGCGGCACCTGCAGCTGCAACAGAAATCAGTGGTCACATCGTACGTTCCCCAATGGTTGGTACTTTCTACCGCACCCCGAGCCCGGACGCGAAGGCGTTCATCGAAGTGGGTCAGAAAGTCAACGTAGGCGATACCCTGTGCATCGTTGAAGCCATGAAAATGATGAACCAGATCGAAGCAGACAAATCAGGTACTGTGAAAGCGATCCTGGTCGAAAGTGGTCAGCCGGTAGAATTTGACGAGCCGCTGGTCGTCATCGAGTAACGAGGCGAACATGCTGGATAAAATTGTTATCGCCAACCGTGGCGAGATTGCACTGCGTATTCTTCGTGCCTGTAAAGAACTGGGCATCAAGACCGTGGCCGTGCACTCAAGCGCGGATCGCGATTTAAAACACGTATTGCTGGCGGATGAGACGGTCTGTATCGGTCCGGCTCCGTCCGTAAAAAGCTATCTGAACATCCCGGCGATCATCAGCGCCGCCGAAATCACTGGCGCGGTCGCGATTCACCCGGGTTATGGTTTCCTCTCTGAGAACGCCAACTTTGCTGAGCAGGTTGAACGCTCTGGCTTTATCTTCATTGGCCCGAAAGCCGACACCATTCGCCTGATGGGTGACAAAGTGTCTGCCATCACCGCGATGAAAAAAGCCGGCGTGCCAACCGTACCGGGCTCTGACGGCCCGCTGACCGACGATATGGATGCTAACCGCGCCCATGCTAAACGCATTGGCTATCCGGTGATCATCAAAGCGTCCGGCGGCGGCGGCGGTCGCGGTATGCGCGTTGTACGCAGCGATGCTGAACTGGCGCAGTCCATCTCCATGACCAAAGCGGAAGCGAAAGCGGCTTTCAGCAATGACATGGTGTACATGGAAAAATACCTGGAAAACCCACGCCACATCGAAATTCAGGTGCTGGCTGACGGTCAGGGTAACGCAATCTATCTGGCAGAACGTGACTGCTCCATGCAGCGTCGTCACCAGAAAGTGGTCGAAGAAGCGCCAGCGCCGGGCATTACGCCGGAGCTGCGTCGCTACATCGGCGAGCGTTGCGCTAAAGCGTGTGTCGATATCGGCTATCGCGGGGCGGGTACCTTTGAGTTCCTGTTCGAAAACGGCGAGTTCTACTTCATCGAGATGAACACCCGTATTCAGGTTGAACACCCGGTTACCGAAATGATCACCGGCGTTGACCTGATCAAAGAACAGCTGCGTATCGCAGCCGGTCAGCCGCTGTCCATCAAACAGGAAGAAGTTGTGGTTAAAGGCCATGCGGTAGAGTGCCGTATCAACGCCGAAGACCCGAACACCTTCCTGCCAAGCCCGGGTAAAATCACGCGTTTCCACGCGCCGGGTGGCTTTGGTGTGCGCTGGGAGTCCCATATCTACGCCGGTTACACCGTACCGCCGTACTATGACTCAATGATTGGTAAGCTGATCTGCTACGGCGAAAACCGTGACGTGGCCATTGCCCGCATGAAGAACGCCCTTCAGGAGCTGATCATCGACGGGATCAAAACCAACGTTGATCTCCAGATGCGCATTATGAGCGACGAGCACTTCCAGAATGGTGGGACTAACATCCACTACCTGGAGAAAAAACTCGGTCTGAACGAGAAGTAAGAGACCAGTGTTGCTAAAAGGCCGGATTATCCGGCCTTTTTTATTTCTGGGGATCGCTTAGCCCCTTCATGTACAATCCCCGCTTTCTTCATCCACAAGGGACAAAAAATGGACAAACGTTTTGTTCAGGCCCATAAAGAAGCGCGCTGGGCGCTGTGGCTGACCCTTCTCTATCTCGCCGCGTGGTTAGTAACTGCTTACTTACCTGATTCGGCGATTGGCATTACCGGCCTCCCGCACTGGTTTGAAATGGCCTGCCTGCTGCTGCCGCTGGTGTTTATCCTGCTGTGCTGGGCGATGGTGAAATTCATCTATCGCGATATTTCACTGGAGGACGATGATGCAGCTTGAAGTCATTCTGCCCCTTATCGCTTACCTGTTCCTGGTGTTTGGCCTGTCGGTTTATGCGATGCGTAAACGTTCGACCGGCACCTTTCTGAACGAGTATTTCCTCGGGAGCCGCTCAATGGGTGGCGTCGTGCTGGCCATGACGCTGACCGCCACGTACATCAGCGCCAGCTCGTTTATCGGTGGCCCCGGCGCCGCTTATAAGTACGGGCTGGGCTGGGTACTGCTGGCCATGATCCAGCTGCCTGCCATCTGGCTCTCTCTGGGCATACTGGGTAAAAAGTTTGCCATTCTGGCCCGTCGCTACAATGCCGTAACGCTGAACGATATGCTGTTTGCCCGCTATCAGAGTCGCTTGCTGGTATGGCTGGCAAGCCTGAGTCTGCTGGTGGCGTTTATTGGCGCAATGACGGTGCAGTTTATCGGCGGGGCGCGACTGCTGGAGACGGCAGCCGGGATCCCCTATGAGACGGGCCTGGTCATTTTCGGTGTGAGTATCGCGCTGTATACCGCATTTGGCGGGTTCCGCGCCAGCGTACTCAACGACACGATGCAGGGGATGGTGATGCTCATTGGCACCCTCGTTCTGCTGGTGGGTATCGTGCATGCCGCAGGGGGCCTGAGCCATGCGGTTGAAACCCTGGAAGCGATCGATCCGAAACTGGTCTCACCGCAGGGGGCGGATGACATCCTCTCTCCAGCCTTTATGACCTCGTTCTGGGTACTGGTGTGCTTTGGCGTGATTGGCCTGCCGCATACCGCCGTGCGCTGCATCTCATATAAAGACAGCAAAGCGGTGCACCGCGGGATCATTATCGGGACAATTGTGGTGGCGATCCTGATGTTCGGTATGCACCTGGCAGGTGCGCTGGGACGCGCGGTGATCCCTGACCTTACCGTACCGGATCTGGTCATTCCAACCCTGATGGTGAAAGTGCTTCCGCCGTTTGCCGCCGGGATTTTCCTCGCCGCCCCCATGGCGGCCATTATGTCGACTATCAACGCTCAGTTGCTGCAAAGTTCCGCTACGATCATTAAAGATCTCTATCTGAATTTGCGCCCTGAACAGGTCGAAAATGAGCGACGCCTCAAGCGCATGTCGGCGGTGATTACCCTGGTGCTGGGGGCGTTGCTGCTGCTGGCCGCGTGGCGTCCACCGGAGATGATCATCTGGTTGAACCTGCTCGCCTTTGGTGGGCTGGAGGCCGTTTTCCTGTGGCCGCTGGTGCTGGGGCTCTACTGGGAACGCGCGAATGCCGCGGGTGCATTAAGCGGCATGATTGTCGGGGGCGTCCTGTATGCCGTTCTCGCCACGTTTAAAATTCAGTATCTGGGCTTCCATCCGATCGTGCCTTCGTTACTGGTAAGTTTACTGGCGTTTGTGGTGGGAAACCGTTTTGGTCGACCGGTGCCACAAACTGTCCTGATTTCTACTGACAAATAAAGAGTTTTGCCATGCCGTGGATCCAATTAAAACTGAACACAACCGGCGCGAACGCCGAAGAACTGAGTGATGCGCTGATGGAGGCCGGTTCGGTCTCTATCACCTTCCAGGACACGCATGACACGCCGGTCTTTGAGCCGCTGCCGGGCGAAACGCGCCTGTGGGGTGATACGGACGTTATCGGCCTGTTCGATGCAGAAACCGACATGAAAGAAGTCGTGGCGATTCTGGAAAACCATCCGCTGCTGGGCGTGGGTTTCGCGCATAAAATTGAACAGTTGGAAGACAAAGACTGGGAACGCGAGTGGATGGACAACTTCCATCCGATGCAGTTTGGTCAGCGTCTGTGGATCTGCCCAAGCTGGCGTGAAGTTCCCGATAAAAACGCCGTCAACGTGATGCTGGATCCGGGTCTGGCGTTCGGCACCGGCACCCACCCGACAACCTCCCTGTGCCTGCAATGGCTGGATGGCCTGGATCTGGAAGGCAAAACCGTGATCGACTTCGGTTGCGGATCCGGGATCCTTGCTATCGCGGCGCTGAAACTGGGCGCCGCCAAAGCCATCGGGATCGACATCGATCCGCAGGCGATTCAGGCCAGCCGTGATAACGCCGAGCGTAATGGCGTTTCCGATCGCCTTGAACTGTATCTGCCCGATGCACAGCCAGAGGCGATGAAAGCCGATGTTGTGGTCGCGAATATCCTGGCTGGCCCGTTACGCGAGCTGGCGCCGTTAATCAGCGTGCTGCCGGTTGAAGGCGGTCTGCTGGGCCTGTCCGGTATCCTTGCCAGCCAGGCAGACAGCGTCTGTGAAGCCTACGCCGATCTCTTCGCGCTCGACCCGGTGGTCGAGAAAGAAGAGTGGTGTCGCATCACCGGCCGTAAAAAATAAGCGTTTGGCGTGGTCGTCTGACCACGCCTTTTCCCTTCGGTTTTTTCTCCCGCCTTCTTCCTTTCTTCGATAAAATAACCGCACAAATCATAATGTTAATCATTGATTTGGATAATAAAATTCACAGGAAGAATATGATGAAACACATTTCAGGCAAGGCAGCGCTGCTGGCGCTGAGCATGATTTCGGCTACGGCTTACGCATCACACTGGAGTTATCAGGGAGAAGGCGCACCGGAACACTGGGGCGAACTGGACGAGGCGTACAAGACGTGTAAAAGCGGAATGTATCAGTCGCCGGTCAACATAGATAACACGGTCAAAGCCCACATCTCTCCGCTGGAAACGCACTATATCGACGGCCCGGTCATTCTGACAAACAACGGCCATACTATCCAGGCAAGTGAAAATGCCGATACACGCGACAGCATCACGCTTGATAAACAGCGCTGGACGTTACAGCAGTTCCATTTCCATGCGCCATCCGAAAACACGGTGCACGGTAAAAAATACGCAATGGAAATGCATCTGGTCCATAAAAACGCTGACGGCGAACTGACGGTCGTTGCCGTTATGTTCGATCAGGGCGCGGCAAACACTGAACTGGATAAACTCTGGGGCGTGATGCCCGGACAGGTTGACCAGAACGTCACGATTAAGCCAACCCTCGATATGAATAAATTACTGCCCACGGATAAAACCTACTGGCGTTTTAGCGGCTCTCTGACCACGCCACCATGTTCAGAAGGGGTGACATGGCTGGTGCTCAAGCACCCGCTGACCGTCTCTGCTGAACAGCTGCAAAAATTCACTCACACCATGCACCATGAAAACAGCCGCCCGGTTCAACCGCTTCATGGCCGTCTGGTTGTTGAATAAGTCGATTTTTTTACGCTGATATCCTGTGCTGAAATGCGACGCAGATCGCAAAGAAGCGCCATAATCTGCTGCTTATAGCAGCAGATTATCCCGGACAATTGATTCATTTATTCAGAAATGATGAGAAGTTACGGGAAATTGTAAGCGCCCACAAAATGTTCATTTATTCATAACACAATGATTTAAATAGCGAATAATCTTATTCAAAAAGAATGACTGGCGATTCCTTGATCTACAACAGAGGATTGTTCAAAGTTTGGCCTTTCATCTCGTGCAAAAAATGCGTAATATACGCCGCCTTGCAGTCACAGTATGGTCATTTCTTAACTCATGCGCATCGGACACCACCAGCTCAGAAATCGCCTGATCGCAGCCCCAATGGCAGGTATTACCGACCGGCCGTTCAGGACGCTGTGTTACGAGATGGGAGCAGGCCTGACCGTTTCCGAGATGATGTCGTCTAACCCGCAGGTTTGGGAAAGCGATAAGTCCCGCCTACGGATGGTGCACATTGATGAACCAGGTATCCGCACCGTGCAAATTGCCGGAAGCGTGCCTGAAGAGATGGCAGATGCCGCGCGTATTAACGTGGAAAGTGGCGCCCAGATTATTGATATCAATATGGGTTGCCCGGCCAAAAAGGTGAATCGCAAGCTTGCAGGTTCAGCCCTTCTGCAATACCCCGACCAGGTGAAGTCAATCCTGACGGCGGTTGTCAGCGCAGTGGACGTTCCTGTTACGTTGAAGATTCGCACGGGTTGGTCGCCGGAACACCGTAACTGCGTAGAGATTGCCCAACTGGCCGAAGACTGTGGCATTCAGGCCCTGACCATTCATGGACGCACTCGCGCCTGTTTGTTCAACGGCGAAGCTGAATACGACAGCATTCGGGCAGTTAAGCAGAAAGTTTCCATTCCGGTTATCGCGAATGGCGACATTACTGACCCGCTTAAAGCCAGAGCTGTGCTCGACTATACGGGAGCTGATGCTCTGATGATAGGACGTGCCGCTCAGGGAAGACCCTGGATCTTTCGGGAAATCCAGCATTATCTGGACACTGGGGAGCTGCTTGCCCCACTGCCTCTGGCAGAGGTTAAGCGCTTGCTTTGTTCGCATGTTCGGGAACTGCATGACCACTACGGCCAGGCAAAAGGGTACCGAATTGCGCGTAAACACGTCTCCTGGTATCTCCAGGAGCACGCTCCAAATGACCAGTTTCGGCGCACATTCAACGCCATAGAGGATGCCAGCGTACAGCTGGAGGCGTTGGAGGCATACTTCGAAAATCTTGCGTAATGAAATAAAGAGCTGACAGAACTATGTTCGAACAACGCGTAAATTCTGACGTACTGACCGTATCTACCGTTAACTCCCAGGATCAGGTGACTCAAAAGCCCCTGCGTGACTCGGTTAAACAGGCACTGAAGAACTATTTTGCTCAACTGAACGGTCAGGATGTTAATGACCTGTATGAGCTGGTACTGGCTGAAGTTGAACAGCCACTGTTGGACATGGTGATGCAATACACCCGTGGTAATCAAACCCGCGCTGCCCTGATGATGGGCATCAACCGTGGTACCCTGCGTAAGAAACTGAAAAAATACGGCATGAACTAATTTCGATTAGCTAACTGCTTGTTTAAAAAGGCGCTCTTCGGCATGGGGAAGCGCCTTTTTTATCGTCCGGACGGGCAACCGTCAATGCTTTGTAAACCTTCTCTTTCCCCACTTTTCAACGCCCGCTTTTCGTGTATATTTCCAGCAACTTACAGGCTCTCTTTTCACGGAATGACACATGATTCGTAAATACTGGTGGCTGGTCGTTTTTGCTGTCTCTGTTTTCATTTTTGATGCGCTGCTGATGCAGTGGATTGAACTGATGAGCACCGAAACCGATAAATGTCGCAATATGAATTCCGTGAACCCGCTTAAACTGGTCAACTGCTCAGAGCTGGACTAACCGCTTCCATCCTGTCCCCCCCTGTTATCACCCAATAAAAACAGGGATTTAAATCACTTTTCGTCATTTCCTGACGATGATAATGTCTGTGCCCTTTCCAACCGCTCTTGCTTAACGTCTCACAACGAGTGAACAGACCATGCTGGTTAGCCAATACAACCAAATCCTCGTAGTCATCTCCTTTGTTGTTGCCATTCTTGCCGCCTATACCGCGCTGAATATGGCTGCGCGCGTTGCCGGAAGCCAGGGCATCGCTGCACGCGTCTGGCTGGCAGGTGGCGGTGTTTCGATGGGGATTGGCGTGTGGGCGATGCATTTCATCGGTATGCTGGCGATGGATCTTTCCATGAGCATGAGTTACAACGCGGTCCTGACCGTGCTTTCGATGGTTATCGCCATCAGCTCGTCAATGTTTGCCCTGTGGCTCGTTAGCGGCGAGCAGCTACGTTTGCGCCGGCTGCTGCCTGGCGCCGTCGTGATGGGAGCGGGCATTGTTGCCATGCACTACACTGGTATGGCTGCCCTGGAGGTCACACCGGGTATTGTCTGGGATAAAAAGTGGGTGGCTATCTCCGTGGTCATTGCCCTTGCCGCTTCACTGGCCGCTCTTTGGCTGACGTTCCGTTTACGTCAGGAAGCAGCACGAATGGCGTTGATGCGGCTGGGGGCGGCGATCACCATGGGCATCGCTATCGCTGGCATGCATTACGCCGGCATGGAAGCAGCACAATTTCCAATGTCGACGATGGTCCACCATCATGGCATTAACGGGAGCTGGCTGGCGATACTGGTTAGCGTGGTCGCGCTCGCTATTCTGGGGATTACGCTGCTGGTGTCGATGTTCGATGCCCGCCTTCAGGCTCGTACCTCGCTGCTGGCCTCATCACTGGCAGAAGCTAACCGTGAACTCGCACAGCTGGCGTTGCATGATACGCTGACGCGATTACCCAATCGTATTCTGCTTGAGGATCGCCTCGATCAGGCCATCAGCAAGGCCGATCGCGAAGGAAGCCCTTTCGCGCTGATGTTTATGGATCTCGACGGCTTTAAAACCGTCAACGATGCCTATGGTCATGATGTCGGTGACAAGCTTCTGGTTGCGGTGACTCAGCGTTTGCTGTTGCAGCTGAAAGGTCAGTATACGCTGGCGCGTATCGGTGGGGATGAATTCGTCCTGCTGGCCGAAACCGCCACTCCGGATGATGCTGCCTCACTGGCAAATTCACTGGTGCGCGTCATTGATAGCCCGTTCCATCTCGATCCTTACGAACTGATGGTCACCCTGAGCATTGGCATTGCGCTCTATCCACACGATGGCAAAACCGATCGTGAACTGATGTTTAACGCTGATGCTGCGATGTACCACACAAAACATATGGGTCGTAACGGCTATCACTTCTTCCAGCCGTCAATGAATACGCTGGCGCAGACGCATCTACAGCTGATGAATGATCTGTGGCAGGCCATCGACCGTAATGAGTTACGCCTGCTTTATCAACCTAAATTTCACGCCCCTGCCGGGCCAGTCCTCGGATTCGAAGCGCTGTTACGCTGGCAGCATCCCAAACAGGGGTTACTCCCACCCGATCTTTTTCTACCGCTGGCAGAGAAAACGGGGCTGATTATTCCGATTGGAAACTGGGTAATCGACGAGGCCTGCCGCCAGCTGCATGAATGGCATCTTCAGGGCCACACGGACTGGTCAATGGCGGTGAATCTTTCTACATTGCAGTTCGAACAGCCGTCGCTGGTTAAAACAGTTCTCGATTGTCTGACGCGCCATAGCGTACCACCCGGCATGTTGATCCTGGAGGTGACCGAAACCACGGCAATGAACAATCCGGACGAAAGCGTTCGTGTCCTGACAGCGCTGACGGATGCGGGAGTAAAAGCCTCGATAGACGATTTTGGCACCGGTTACTCAAGCCTTCTGTATCTTAAGCGACTCCCCGCCTGCGAGTTGAAAATCGATCGTGCTTTTGTGAAAGAGTTAAGTGGTGAGAGCGAAGATGCGACGATTGTCTCGGCGATTGTCGCCCTGGCAAAAACGCTGAATCTGAAGGTCGTGGCGGAAGGGGTCGAAACCGCAGCGCAGCAAACCTTTCTGACAGAACTGGGATGCAATACGCTACAGGGTTACCTGCTGGGCAAACCGATTACCGCGCAAGCTATTATGGAACAGTGCCAGCACGGGGAGATGTCGCCACCCCGGACGCGGTCATGAGGCTGTATCGTAAACCACTGGTGCCACTCGGGTGATATTTAGTGTCGCCAGAATATTATCCACCAGCGCCGGTGCTTGTTTGTACAGATTAAAATTGTTGCTATCCATTAACCAGTTTTTAATGACACCGCTAAAAAAGGCGTGGAAAACAATCAGCGCCAGTTCAATATTGGTTTGCGAAGAGATAACGTTACGAGCAATGCATCGCTTTAGCGTCTTGCGAAGATAATCATCGTTTAAACCGATCCGCTTGCGTATTTCACATTCTGAAATCACATCGTCATGAAATTCACACTTATGATACAAAATTTGTAAAAGCGCATATTGCCGCGGCTCGCTCGCAATATATTGTAGTGCGACAATAAATTGTTCACGAAGCATTAACAAAGGGTCGTCATTTTCGGAAAGTATTAACCTGTCACGAATCATCTCACGCATCGGCAATTGCTGATCCCATATTGCATTAAATATTTCCGCTTTACTCGAGAAATGCCAGTAAACCGCCCCGCGAGTGAGTTGAGCAGCATCGGCGATGTCGGTAAGCGTGGTGCTGGACACGCCACGCGTCGCGAATAGCCCGATAGCGGCTTCAATCAGCTGCTGGCGGGTCTTTTGAGCCTCTTCTTTTTTTTTGCGCACCATAACCTGCTACTCATTACTCATAAAATTGATACGTTATCAAAGGATATTGCCGTGGTCGTGTAGTCAAAGTATTAACCAAAACCCGTGTTAATTTTGCACAAAAAAAGTCAATTCATTTAATTTATAATTCACGTGAATAAATCGAATACATAAAATTCATAAAATATATGAATAGCATTCACCGAAAACATTTCGTTGATTATCCTGACAGAAAAAGAATACCGAATGCACTGTGTCAGATTCCGATTTTTACTTTTAAAAGCTCCATCAGCACTTATAAATTAAAAAACATTAAACACCCTCATTATTATACGCGGCTACATTTCTATTTTTTGCCTCACACCCTTTCACCGATTCATGGCAAATATCGGCTCAAGGGTAGTTTAAGGAACAGTAATGACGAATCACTTCAGATGCTTACCCTTATCCGGTTTCATTGTCTGTGCCGCGCTGCTCACCGGGTGCGATGGGCAAGAAAACCCACAGCAGCATGCGCAAGCTCCTCAGGTCAGTGTTCATATTGTTAAAAGCGCGCCACTGGCCGTAACGACAGAATTGCCCGGCAGAACTGACGCGTATCGTGTTGCGGAGGTTCGTCCTCAGGTAAGTGGTATCATTCTGCACCGTAATTTTACCGAAGGCAGCGACGTTAAAGCGGGTGAATCCCTTTATCAAATCGATCCGGCCACCTATCAGGCAGCCTACGACAATGCGAAAGGTGAACTGGTAAAAGCACAGGCGGCGGCGAATATCGCCCATCTGACGGTGAAACGTTACGTTCCGCTGGTTGGTACGCAATATGTGAGCAAGCAGGAGTACGATCAGGCGGTGGCAACTGCCCAGCAGGCGGATGCGAGCGTGGTTGCCGCGAAGGCTGGCGTTGAAAGCGCGCGGATCAACCTGGCCTATACGAAAGTCACATCCCCAATCAACGGGCGTATAGGTAAATCCAGCGTCACCGAAGGGGCGTTAGTCACTAATGGCCAGGCAACTGCACTGGCGACGGTTCAGCAACTCGATCCCATTTATGTCGATGTGACGCAATCCAGCAGCGATTTTATGCGCCTGAAGCAGCAGACGAGCCTGCAAAAGGGAGACACCAGCAGCGTCGAGTTGCTGATGGAAAATGGCCAGCCTTATCCGCTGAAAGGAACGCTCCAGTTCTCTGATGTCACGGTAGATGAAAGTACCGGCTCAATCACCCTTCGCGCCCTCTTCCCTAACCCACAGCATATGCTGTTACCGGGTATGTTTGTCCGTGCGCGCATCGATGAAGGTACGCAACCTGATGCCATACTGGTTCCCCAGCAGGGAGTAACCCGTACACCACGCGGAGATGCCACCGTGCTTGTGGTAAATGAGAAAAACCAGGTGGAATCACGCACTGTCGTTGCACCGCAGGCGATTGGCGATCGCTGGCTGATCACGGAAGGCCTCAAAAACGGCGACCGCGTCATTATCAGCGGCCTGCAAAAAGTTCGCCCTGGCGTCACCGTCGTGGCTATTCCTGATACCGCAGCGACTCCAGCCAGTTAAGGAATAACGACATGGCTAATTTCTTTATTCAACGGCCTGTTTTCGCCTGGGTACTCGCCATCATTCTGATGATTGCGGGCGGGCTGGCCATTTTAAAACTACCGGTCGCGCAATATCCGACCATTGCGCCGCCGGCGGTTGCGGTGACAGCAACCTACCCGGGCGCTGATGCCCAGACGGTACAGGACACCGTCACTCAGGTTATCGAACAGAACATGAACGGTATCGATAATTTGATGTACATGTCGTCCACCAGTGATTCTGCTGGTAACGTCACCATCACCCTGACGTTCGAGTCGGGTACGGATCCTGATATTGCGCAGGTGCAGGTTCAGAACAAACTTCAGCTCGCCATGCCGCTGCTGCCACAAGAAGTGCAGCAGCAGGGGATCGGCGTGGAGAAATCCAGCAGCAGCTTCCTGCTGGTTGCAGGCTTTGTGTCGGACAATAAAAACCTCACGCAGGATGATATCTCCGACTATGTCGCTTCTAACGTAAAAGATGCGATCAGCCGTACTTCCGGCGTCGGTGACGTGCAGTTGTTCGGTGCCCAGTATGCAATGCGCATCTGGCTGGACAGCAACGCGATGAACAAATATCAGCTCACGCCGCTGGATATCATTAACCAGCTAAAAACGCAGAACGACCAGATTGCTGCGGGCCAGTTGGGCGGAACACCGTCCGTACCTGGGCAGCAACTGAACGCCTCAATTATTGCTCAAACGCGTCTGAAATCGCCGGAGGAGTTTGGTCGTGTGACGCTGAAGGTGAACCAGGACGGTTCAATGGTCCACCTGAAAGATGTGGCCCGCATTGAGCTGGGTGGCGAAAACTACAATATGGTCACCAAAATCAATGGCCAGGCAGCAACGGGGCTGGGGATCAAGCTGGCGACTGGCGCAAACGCGCTGGATACCGCTGCCGCCATCAAGAGTAAACTGGCGCAGTTGCAGCCCTTCTTCCCTCAAGGCCTGAAAGTCGTGTATCCGTACGACACTACACCTTTCGTGAAGATCTCAATCCATGAAGTGGTGAAGACACTGTTTGAAGCGATTGTTCTCGTGTTCCTGGTGATGTACTTGTTCCTGCAAAACCTGCGGGCAACGCTTATTCCGACGATCGCCGTGCCCGTGGTGTTACTGGGCACCTTTGCGGTACTGGCTGCGTTCGGGTTCTCCATTAACACCCTGACGATGTTCGGGATGGTATTGGCGATAGGTCTGCTCGTCGATGACGCCATCGTGGTGGTCGAGAACGTAGAACGCGTCATGGTTGAGGACAAGCTGCCGCCAAAAGAGGCGACGCAGAAGTCGATGGAGCAAATCCAGGGCGCTCTGGTGGGCATTGCCATGGTGCTTTCGGCGGTATTTATTCCGATGGCATTCTTTGGTGGTTCAACCGGGGCTATCTATCGTCAGTTCTCGCTGACCATTGTCTCCGCGATGGCCTTGTCGGTACTGGTGGCGTTGATATTAACGCCTGCTCTTTGTGCCACGCTGCTCAAACCGGTTTCCAGCGAACATCATGAAAAGAAAGGTGGTTTCTTCGGCTGGTTTAACGCGCTCTTTGATAAAAGTGTGGAGCATTACAGCAACAGCGTGAGCGGCATTTTACGTAAAACCGGCCGCTATCTGCTGGTTTACGTCATCATCGTCGGCGGCATGGCAGTTCTGTTCCTGCGCCTGCCTTCCTCCTTCCTGCCGGAAGAGGATCAGGGGGTGTTTATGACGATGGTTCAGTTGCCGGCAGGGGCGACGCAGATGCGTACCCAGCAGGTACTGGATCAGGTTCAGGATTATTACCTGACGAAAGAGAAAGCGAACGTTGAATCGGTCTTTACCGTAAACGGTTTTAGCTTTAGCGGACAGGGGCAGAACTCCGGTATCGCTTTCGTCAGCCTGAAGCCATGGGAAGAACGCCCGGGCAAGGAAAACGGCGTTGAGGCGATTGTCAGCCGCGCGACGAAAGCGTTCAGCCAGATCAAAGACGGTCTTGTATTTCCGTTTAACCTGCCTGCCATTATTGAACTGGGTACCGCAACAGGCTTTGACTTTGAACTGATTGACCAGGCAAACCTGGGGCATACGCAGTTAACCCAGGCGCGTAACCAGCTGCTGGGCATGGTGAGAGAACATCCTGACTTACTGGTCCGCGTGCGTCCTAACGGACTGGAAGATACGCCACAGTTCAAGCTGGACGTCGATCAGGAGAAGGCACAGGCGCTGGGTGTGAGCGTGTCTGACGTCAATCAGACGATTTCAACAGCCCTGGGTGGCACCTATGTGAACGACTTTATCGATCACGGACGGGTGAAAAAAGTTTATGTGCAGGCTGATGCTCGCTTCCGTATGCTACCTGGAGACATTAACGGACTGTATGTGCGTAGCGCTAACGGCGAAATGGTGCCTTTCTCTGCCTTTAGCAGCTCTCACTGGGTGTACGGTTCACCGCGTCTGGAACGTTACAATGGGATGCCGTCAATGGAGATCCTCGGTGAGTCTGCCCCTGGCAAAAGTACCGGTGAGGCAATGGCGTTGATGGAAAGCCTTGCGTCAAAACTGCCTTCCGGCATCGGCTACGACTGGACGGGGATGTCTTATCAGGAACGACTTTCCGGGAATCAGGCTCCGGCGCTGTACGCCATCTCACTGATTGTGGTGTTCCTGTGTCTGGCGGCCCTCTATGAAAGTTGGTCAATTCCCTTCTCGGTCATGCTGGTTGTGCCGCTGGGGGTGATCGGCGCGCTTCTGGCTGCATCAATGCGAGGGCTGAACAATGACGTTTACTTCCAGGTTGGTCTGCTTACGACAATTGGTTTATCAGCCAAGAACGCCATACTGATCGTTGAGTTCGCCAAGGATCTCATGGATAAAGAAGGCAAAGGGATTATCGAAGCCACGCTTGAAGCCTCGCGTATGCGTCTGCGTCCTATCCTGATGACTTCCCTGGCATTCATCCTTGGTGTTATGCCTCTGGTCATCAGCAGCGGTGCAGGTAGTGGGGCACAAAATGCGGTCGGGACGGGCGTGATGGGCGGGATGCTGTCAGCCACCCTGTTGGCCATTTTCTTTGTTCCTGTTTTCTTTGTGGTTGTCCGGAGACGGTTTACAAAGCACAAGGATTAATGAAAATCATAAAGGCACCTCTGGTGCCTTTTTTATTTCCTGAAAACAATGTAAAAACACATCCCCTCTTCACATTTCCTCCATTAATAATCAGTGCCCGCGCTTTTTTCTTCATAATTTTTACAATCCACACAAATTGAGATTATTCCCCGTGCTGCATGGTATTAGTGCGGTGGTAAAATAATCATCAGTTCGTTAATTGCTGTATCGGCTCTTTAGCGAATAAGCGATCATATTGAGGTAACATCATGAAAAGATTCCTTTCCGTTGCACTTCTCGCTGCGCTGCTTGCTGGTTGCGCGCACGACTCTCCATGTGTACCGGTATACGACGATCAGGGGCGACTGGTTCACACCAATACCTGTATGAAGGGCACTACCCAGGATAACTGGGAAACAGCAGGTGCGATTGCTGGTGGCGCCGCGGCAATCGCTGGCCTGACACTCGGTATTGTCGCCCTGACTAAATAAGGCTTCTAAAAGCGCGGCCATCGCCGCGCTTTTATTTTTCCCTGATATAAGGAACGTATATTCCTCATCACGAATAGCATCAGATATTAATTAAATTCAATACGCTACCTTACTCCCCGCTATACCCCATACCTGTACATAACATTTAATTGATTTAACGCTGCTGCGAGCCAGCATAATGCATTCCACAACTTCAGTTTCAGTAGGGTAAAACGCTTTAATACGTCCGTAAGGTATTAATGGCGACAGCAGGAATATCGAATGAGGGAATTGGTTTGGCTGGAGCGATAACGCAAAAAGGCCATCCTTTCGGATGGCCTTTCTACTTGTTTGATGTCTGGCAGTTCCCTACTCTCACATGGGGAGACCCCACACTACCATCGGCGCTACGGCGTTTCACTTCTGAGTTCGGCATGGGGTCAGGTGGGACCACCGCGCTAAAGCCGCCAGACAAATTCTTTTACTTCTTGCCGAACTTTAACCTAAGTATAAAGTGGTGCTGATACCCAGAGTCGAACTGGGGACCTCACCCTTACCAAGGGTGCGCTCTACCAACTGAGCCATATCAGCACGCTAAATTTGATGCCTGGCAGTTCCCTACTCTCACATGGGGAGACCCCACACTACCATCGGCGCTACGGCGTTTCACTTCTGAGTTCGGCATGGGGTCAGGTGGGACCACCGCGCTAAAGCCGCCAGACAAATTCTTTTACTT
>NZ_KQ089962.1:588413-903036 GCF_001037805.1 Enterobacter sp. BIDMC93 | reverse complement strand
GCTATACCCCATACCTGTACATAACATTTAATTGATTTAACGCTGCTGCGAGCCAGCATAATGCATTCCACAACTTCAGTTTCAGTAGGGTAAAACGCTTTAATACGTCCGTAAGGTATTAATGGCGACAGCAGGAATATCGAATGAGGGAATTGGTTTGGCTGGAGCGATAACGCAAAAAGGCCATCCTTTCGGATGGCCTTTCTACTTGTTTGATGTCTGGCAGTTCCCTACTCTCACATGGGGAGACCCCACACTACCATCGGCGCTACGGCGTTTCACTTCTGAGTTCGGCATGGGGTCAGGTGGGACCACCGCGCTAAAGCCGCCAGGCAAATTCTGTTATCTGTATCAGGCTGAAAATTTCGTCTCTTCGCCAAAACACCTTCGGCGTTGTAAGGTTAAGCCTCACGGTTCATTAGTATCGGTTAGCTCAACGCATCGCTGCGCTTACACACCCGACCTATCAACGTCGTCGTCTTCAACGTTCCTTCAGGAGACTCAAGGTCTCAGGGAGAACTCATCTCGGGGCAAGTTTCGTGCTTAGATGCTTTCAGCACTTATCTCTTCCGCATTTAGCTACCGGGCAGTGCCATTGGCATGACAACCCGAACACCAGTGATGCGTCCACTCCGGTCCTCTCGTACTAGGAGCAGCCCCCCTCAATTCTCCAGCGCCCACGGCAGATAGGGACCGAACTGTCTCACGACGTTCTAAACCCAGCTCGCGTACCACTTTAAATGGCGAACAGCCATACCCTTGGGACCTACTTCAGCCCCAGGATGTGATGAGCCGACATCGAGGTGCCAAACACCGCCGTCGATATGAACTCTTGGGCGGTATCAGCCTGTTATCCCCGGAGTACCTTTTATCCGTTGAGCGATGGCCCTTCCATTCAGAACCACCGGATCACTATGACCTGCTTTCGCACCTGCTCGCGCCGTCACGCTCGCAGTCAAGCTGGCTTATGCCATTGCACTAACCTCCTGATGTCCGACCAGGATTAGCCAACCTTCGTGCTCCTCCGTTACTCTTTGGGAGGAGACCGCCCCAGTCAAACTACCCACCAGACACTGTCCGCAACCCGGGTAACGGGTCTACGTTAGAACACCAGCCATTAAAGGGTGGTATTTCAAGGTTGGCTCCACGCAGACTGGCGTCCACGCTTCAAAGCCTCCCACCTATCCTACACATCAAGGACCAGTGTTCAGTGTCAAGCTATAGTAAAGGTTCACGGGGTCTTTCCGTCTTGCCGCGGGTACACTGCATCTTCACAGCGAGTTCAATTTCACTGAGTCTCGGGTGGAGACAGCCTGGCCATCATTACGCCATTCGTGCAGGTCGGAACTTACCCGACAAGGAATTTCGCTACCTTAGGACCGTTATAGTTACGGCCGCCGTTTACCGGGGCTTCGATCAAGAGCTTCGCGTTGCCGCTAACCCCATCAATTAACCTTCCGGCACCGGGCAGGCGTCACACCGTATACGTCCACTTTCGTGTTTGCACAGTGCTGTGTTTTTAATAAACAGTTGCAGCCAGCTGGTATCTTCGACTGATTTCAGCTCCACCCGCAGGGGCTTCACCTACACATCAGCGTGCCTTCTCCCGAAGTTACGGCACCATTTTGCCTAGTTCCTTCACCCGAGTTCTCTCAAGCGCCTTGGTATTCTCTACCTGACCACCTGTGTCGGTTTGGGGTACGATTTCGTGTTACCTGATGCTTAGAGGCTTTTCCTGGAAGCAGGGCATTTATCACTTCAGCACCGTAGTGCCTCGTCATCACACCTCAGCGTTAATAAGGTACCGGATTTACCTGGAACCTCCGCCTACATGCTTAAACCGGGACAACCGTCGCCCGGCTGACATAGCCTTCTCCGTCCCCCCTTCGCAGTAACACCAAGTACAGGAATATTAACCTGTTTCCCATCGACTACGCCTTTCGGCCTCGCCTTAGGGGTCGACTCACCCTGCCCCGATTAACGTTGGACAGGAACCCTTGGTCTTCCGGCGAGCGGGCTTTTCACCCGCTTTATCGTTACTTATGTCAGCATTCGCACTTCTGATACCTCCAGCATGCCTCACAGCACACCTTCAACGGCTTACAGAACGCTCCCCTACCCAACAACGCATAAGCGTCGCTGCCGCAGCTTCGGTGCATGGTTTAGCCCCGTTACATCTTCCGCGCAGGCCGACTCGACCAGTGAGCTATTACGCTTTCTTTAAATGATGGCTGCTTCTAAGCCAACATCCTGGCTGTCTGTGCCTTCCCACATCGTTTCCCACTTAACCATGACTTTGGGACCTTAGCTGGCGGTCTGGGTTGTTTCCCTCTTCACGACGGACGTTAGCACCCGCCGTGTGTCTCCCGTGATAACATTCTTCGGTATTCGTAGTTTGCATCGGGTTGGTAAGCCGGGATGGCCCCCTAGCCGAAACAGTGCTCTACCCCCGAAGATGAGTTCACGAGGCGCTACCTAAATAGCTTTCGGGGAGAACCAGCTATCTCCCGGTTTGATTGGCCTTTCACCCCCAGCCACAGGTCATCCGCTAATTTTTCAACATTAGTCGGTTCGGTCCTCCAGTTAGTGTTACCCAACCTTCAACCTGCCCATGGCTAGATCACCGGGTTTCGGGTCTATACCCTGCAACTTAACGCCCAGTTAAGACTCGGTTTCCCTTCGGCTCCCCTATACGGTTAACCTTGCTACAGAATATAAGTCGCTGACCCATTATACAAAAGGTACGCAGTCACCCCATAAAGAGGCTCCCACTGCTTGTACGTACACGGTTTCAGGTTCTTTTTCACTCCCCTCGCCGGGGTTCTTTTCGCCTTTCCCTCACGGTACTGGTTCACTATCGGTCAGTCAGGAGTATTTAGCCTTGGAGGATGGTCCCCCCATATTCAGACAGGATACCACGTGTCCCGCCCTACTCTTCGAGTTCACAGCAAGTGTGCTTTCGTGTACGGGACTATCACCCTGTACCGTCGGACTTTCCAGACCGTTCCACTAACACACAAGCTGATTCAGACTCCGGGCTGCTCCCCGTTCGCTCGCCGCTACTGGGGGAATCTCGGTTGATTTCTTTTCCTCGGGGTACTTAGATGTTTCAGTTCCCCCGGTTCGCCTCGTTAACCTATGTATTCAGTTAACGATAGTGCAACGAATTGCACTGGGTTTCCCCATTCGGACATCGCCGGGTCAAGGGTTCATATCACCTCGCCGGCGCTTTTCGCAGATTAGCACGTCCTTCATCGCCTCTGACTGCCAGGGCATCCACCGTGTACGCTTAGTCGCTTAACCTCACAACCCGAAGATGTTTCTTTCGATTCATCATCAAATTGCGAAAATTTGAGAGACTCGAACACACATAACATGTGTGTCGTTTCAATTTTCAGCTTGATCCAGATTTTTAAAGAGCAAATATCTCAAACGTCACCCGGAGATGAGTTTTGAGATATTAAGGCAGGTGACTTTCACTCACGAACCAGCAAGTGGCGTCCCCTAGGGGATTCGAACCCCTGTTACCGCCGTGAAAGGGCGGTGTCCTGGGCCTCTAGACGAAGGGGACGTACAGTCTCAATCGCAAGACGCCTTGCTATTTACTTTTCATCAGACAATCTGTGTGGACACTACAAAGGCAGGTTCTTTAAGGTAAGGAGGTGATCCAACCGCAGGTTCCCCTACGGTTACCTTGTTACGACTTCACCCCAGTCATGAATCACAAAGTGGTAAGCGCCCTCCCGAAGGTTAAGCTACCTACTTCTTTTGCAACCCACTCCCATGGTGTGACGGGCGGTGTGTACAAGGCCCGGGAACGTATTCACCGTGGCATTCTGATCCACGATTACTAGCGATTCCGACTTCATGGAGTCGAGTTGCAGACTCCAATCCGGACTACGACGCACTTTATGAGGTCCGCTTGCTCTCGCGAGGTCGCTTCTCTTTGTATGCGCCATTGTAGCACGTGTGTAGCCCTACTCGTAAGGGCCATGATGACTTGACGTCATCCCCACCTTCCTCCAGTTTATCACTGGCAGTCTCCTTTGAGTTCCCGGCCTAACCGCTGGCAACAAAGGATAAGGGTTGCGCTCGTTGCGGGACTTAACCCAACATTTCACAACACGAGCTGACGACAGCCATGCAGCACCTGTCTCAGAGTTCCCGAAGGCACCAAAGCATCTCTGCTAAGTTCTCTGGATGTCAAGAGTAGGTAAGGTTCTTCGCGTTGCATCGAATTAAACCACATGCTCCACCGCTTGTGCGGGCCCCCGTCAATTCATTTGAGTTTTAACCTTGCGGCCGTACTCCCCAGGCGGTCGACTTAACGCGTTAGCTCCGGAAGCCACGCCTCAAGGGCACAACCTCCAAGTCGACATCGTTTACGGCGTGGACTACCAGGGTATCTAATCCTGTTTGCTCCCCACGCTTTCGCACCTGAGCGTCAGTCTTTGTCCAGGGGGCCGCCTTCGCCACCGGTATTCCTCCAGATCTCTACGCATTTCACCGCTACACCTGGAATTCTACCCCCCTCTACAAGACTCTAGCCTGCCAGTTTCGAATGCAGTTCCCAGGTTGAGCCCGGGGATTTCACATCCGACTTGACAGACCGCCTGCGTGCGCTTTACGCCCAGTAATTCCGATTAACGCTTGCACCCTCCGTATTACCGCGGCTGCTGGCACGGAGTTAGCCGGTGCTTCTTCTGCGGGTAACGTCAATCGACAAGGTTATTAACCTTATCGCCTTCCTCCCCGCTGAAAGTACTTTACAACCCGAAGGCCTTCTTCATACACGCGGCATGGCTGCATCAGGCTTGCGCCCATTGTGCAATATTCCCCACTGCTGCCTCCCGTAGGAGTCTGGACCGTGTCTCAGTTCCAGTGTGGCTGGTCATCCTCTCAGACCAGCTAGGGATCGTCGCCTAGGTGAGCCGTTACCCCACCTACTAGCTAATCCCATCTGGGCACATCCGATGGCAAGAGGCCCGAAGGTCCCCCTCTTTGGTCTTGCGACGTTATGCGGTATTAGCTACCGTTTCCAGTAGTTATCCCCCTCCATCAGGCAGTTTCCCAGACATTACTCACCCGTCCGCCACTCGTCAGCGAAGCAGCAAGCTGCTTCCTGTTACCGTTCGACTTGCATGTGTTAGGCCTGCCGCCAGCGTTCAATCTGAGCCATGATCAAACTCTTCAATTTAAGTTTGATGCTCAATGAATTAAACTTCGTAATGAATTACGTGTTCACTCGTTGAGACTTGGTATTCATTTAGTGTCCGAGGACATTAAGAATCCATGTCACTTTGAGTGCCCACACAGATTGTCTGATAAATTGTTAAAGAGCAGTTGCGACGCGCTTCAGCGCTCTGTCGCGAGGTGGCGTATATTACGCTTTCCTCCTTCAGAGTCAACCCGTTATTTCAGGATTTTTTCTCTTCAGCCGACCGGGTTGTCTGTGAAGTGATTCACATCCGCCGTGTCGATGGAGGCGCATTATAGGGATCCCAGTTTTTAGCACAAGTATTTTTTAGATCTTTTTTTCCAACTGATGATTTTCCGTTCTTTTCGCTGAAAACCCACCCGATCCGCTTAAAAATTGACGCATTTTGCCTTGCCTCGATCCAGGAATACGATCAAAGTCTTCTTTAATAGCGCTCATCTGTATCGAGGTAGATATGTTTGCAGTATTACGTCCTTATAAAGATCTGTTCCCCCAAAAAGGCGATCGCGTGATGATCGATGCCAGCAGCGTGGTCATTGGTGATGTTCGCATGGCCGATGATGTCAGCATCTGGCCACTCGTCGCGATCCGGGGCGATGTTAACTACGTTGCGATCGATGCACGCACCAATATTCAGGACGGCAGCGTGCTGCATGTGACTCATAAGTCATCTTATAACCCTGAGGGCAATCCGCTCATCATTGGGGAAGATGTCACCGTCGGTCATAAAGTGATGCTCCACGGCTGCACAATCGGTAACAGGGTGCTCGTTGGGATGGGATCGATTTTGCTGGATGGCGTCATAGTAGAAGATGACGTAATGATTGGCGCAGGAAGCCTTGTTCCGCAAAACAAACGTCTGGAAAGTGGCTATCTCTATTTAGGCAGTCCGGTTAAACAGATCCGCCCCCTAAAAGAGGCGGAGATCGAAGGATTGAAATACTCAGCGAACAATTACGTTAAATGGAAGAATGACTATCTGGATCAGGATAACCAGACCCAACCCTGATCGTCTTCCTGCTGATCGCGGATCAAATCGCTGGCTTCCTCTTCCAGATCCCAGCGATTTTCGCAAAAGACCGCTAACGGATCTGAACCACCAAAGCGCTGATGCAACGTCTCCCCTTTAATCGCACAGGTGAGCTGCATTCCATGCACCAGCACCGGGAAACAAACCGCTTGCTTATTTTCATCCCAGATTTCTCTGTCGGGAAAATGAATCGCCTGATTCATGCCATCAGTTCCTGTTTCAGCTTTTCGATCACCGGTTCTACAGCAGGTAACACGCCATGCCAGAGTAGCACCGCATGAGCCGCCTGCCCCACCAGCATGCCCAGACCATCAGCCACGTGTTTTGCCCCCTGTTGTTCACACCAGGTCAGAAATGGCGTTTTCCCTTTTTGATAAAACATGTCATAGGCGTAGATGTGGGAATGAACCAGGGATGCAGGAATCGCCGGGATCTCTCCATTAATACCGCTTGAGGTGGCATTAATCACAAGATCAAATTCGTGGCTCGCGAGATCGTCAAGTGCTACCGCAGTTACGCTGCCTGTGTGTGCGAACAACGCCGCCAGCTCTTCTGCTCTGGAGAAGGTACGGTTGGTGATTGTCACCGCACAATCCAGCGAAAGAAGAGGAAGCAATACGCCGCGCGACGCGCCACCCGCGCCGATCAGCAGGATCCGAAAGCCTGGTTTAATAAACGACAATCGCTCCAGATCGCTGAGTAAACCTATGCCATCGGTGTTATCGCCAAGAAGGCGACCATCTTCAAGCCGCTTAAGGGTATTGACGGCACCAGCGAGCGAGGCACGCTCGGTCAGCTCATCCGCACGCCCGAAAGCCTCTTCTTTAAAAGGCACCGTGACGTTCGCACCTTTACCACCCGCATCAAAAAAGCTATTCAGCGTCGGTATAAATGCATCAACAGGCGCAAGAACCCGACCATACGGGTGATCTATCTGCAATTGCTCTGCAAACAGCTGATGGATCAGAGGCGACTTGCTGTGCGCGATCGGGTTACCAAAAACAGCATAGGTTTCCATAACATTATCCCTGGCGAAAACGTTCGCCGGTCAAGGCATCGCGAATTTCTGACGGGTTAAGACGCCCCCCGGTTTCACCCACGGCTACAGGGAAATCATTCCCGAACTGCGCCAGAACTTCTTCTGTTGTCCGACAAGGGGGAAGCCCGGTCAGGTTGGCGCTGGTTGAAACCAGGGGTTTACCAAATGCCTGGCATAACTCCACCACCAAGGGATGGTCGGTAACGCGTACCGCGAGTGAATCGAAACGCCCGGTTAGCCAGCGCGGCGTTGTCGGTTGTGCAGGGAAAACAAACGTCACGGGACCAGGCCACGCAGAGAAAATGGTTTCCCGCTGTGCAGGCGTCAGCATGGAATCATCAATATAAGGCTTAAGCTGCTCGTAGTTCGCAGCGATCAAAATCAATCCTTTTTCGACAGGCCGCTGTTTTAGCGCCAGCAGACGGTTAACGGCGACTTCGCTGTCAGGATCGCACCCGACCCCGAAAACGGCTTCTGTTGGATAGGCGATGACTTCTTCTTTTTTCAGGATGTCCACCGCCTGCGCGATGGAGCCTGATGACAGGTTATTATTCACTGATTTGATCCGCCGAAACCGGCTTTCCACATTGTTTACTGGCGCAAAAGCGTTTCAAGCCTTGCGCGGTTTTCTTTTCTATAAGTAACGGATAATCGCAATGAGGGCAGACGCCCGCTACTGGTTTGAAATTGATAACGAACTGGCATTCAGGATAGCGATCGCACGAATGGAAGGTCTTGCCATAACGAGAGCGGCGCTGCACCAATTGACCACGCTGGCACTGAGGGCAGGCAATTGCCGTTTCATCTGGTTTATCAATTTGTTCCGTATGTTCACATTCCGGATAGCGGCTGCATCCGATAAACATCCCGAACCGCCCCTGCCGCAGCGCCAGTTCGCCGCCACAGAGTGGACAAAGCTGTCCCTCCAGAATTTTGACGATATGTCCGTCCGCCTGGCTTTTCAGGGGACGGACATAATCACATTCCGGATAGTGTGAACAACCGAGAAACGGACCGTGTTTCCCGGACCGAATAACAAGTTCAGCCCCACACTGTGGGCAGGGCTCGTTTTTATGCACCGTGAAGAGTGCTGATTTGGCCATAACAACTCTTGTTGCTGCACATAGAATTAATGCAGCATACCTTCATTCACTTCAAAGAGTAATTCTTCCATTTGCTGATAGGCATTTTCACAGCCTGGAATGTTGAATAGAACCATCAGGATCACCCATTTGAGATCTTCCAGTTCAAATTCAGCAGTATCCAGCGCCATGACGCGCTCTATCACCATCTCTCTCGTTTCGAGGTTTAGCACCTGAATCTGCTCGAGGAATAAAATGAATCCCCGGCAGCTGGCATCCAGCCTTTCACACTCTTCAGCTGTATAGATGCGCACAGACAATGGGTCAGAAGCAAGCTGCATCGGTTCGGCGAGGCCGTCCTGATAATCAGCCAACTTATCCAGCCACATCAACGCATTATAAATATCTTCCCGCTCAAAACCTGCGTCGGTCAGATCCCGTGTTAATTTGTCCTGATCCACCTGCATTTCTGCTTCGTTGTGGATGTAAGTCTCAAACAAATACATCAGTACGTCGAACATGGCATGCCCTCCTTAATCGGACATAGCCGCCGGGTACAGCTGCGATCCACCCTGCTAACTCCAGTTCGAGTAGCTGTGCTACCGTTACTGGCACAGGTTGGCCGGCACGTTCAGCGACAACGTCAACAGGTGTTACCTCATCTCCTACGTTAGCCAGGAGCTTGGGAAATGGCAATGCTACTGCCTCCTGATCCGATGAAATATGTCGCTTTTGGAGATCATCCTGCAACCAATGCAATCCATACTGCAAATTTTCCAGGATATCCTCTTTACAGGTCACCAGCGTCGCCCCCTGTTTTATCAGCCAGTGAGGGCCTTCGCAGCCAGGGTTCCCCAACGGGCCGGGTAGCGCAAAAACTTCACGCCCCTGCTCCAGTGCGCACCTTGCGGTAACCAGCGATCCACTCCGAATCGCAGCTTCGACCACCAGCACGCCCTGGCTTAACCCACTGATGATCCGGTTACGCCGTGGAAAGTTACCCGGTCTGGGCGATGTCGAAAGTGAAAACTCAGACACTATCGCCCCCTCTGAAGCGATAAGTTGCTCAGCCAGAATGTGATGACGACGCGGATAGAGACTAAAAAGACCATTGCCAAGCACAGCGACACTTCGCCCTTTTGCTGACAACGCCGCATGATGTGCCACACCATCGATGCCGCAAGCCAGGCCACTGGTGATCGTAAAGCCACATTGGGACAGCTGTTCACTCAGCATTTTCCCCCACCGCTCGCCATACCACGAGGGCGCACGGCTGCCCACAACCGCAAGCTGCATGCTATTAAGCACGTCAACGCGGCCTCGCACAAATAGCGCCCCGGGAAAATCAGGTATAGAACGTAACAATGGCGGAAAGCGAGGATCATCCGCTGTGAGAAGGTGGTTGTCGGTGTGTTCCAGCCATTCCAGACTACGTTCAAGCTCACTCTCACTGAACGAAAAAAACTTTACGGCATGTTTGGGCGAAAGCCCTGACGCGTTGACAGCTTCAGCATCGACGGTTGCCTGGCGAAGCAGCCTCTGCGCAATCTCCAGCATCGCGTCACCGTATAACGACCCGATGTTTATAAGCCGTAACCATATCTCTGTGGACGTCATCCTTTTCTCTGCCATAAGCAGCCTCAGCAATCTTTGCGATTGGTCACTGATGCTGTCAATCGACCGGGGATTTGTCTAGAATAGAAGTAATATTCTTATCAACTCCTGAACACGACTCTGGAAATTTATGGCAGTTTTGCAAGTGTTACATATTCCTGACGAGCGCCTTCGCATCGTCGCGGAACCGGTTAAAGAAGTGAATGCAGAAATTCAGCGTATCGTCGATGATATGTTCGATACCATGTACGCTGAAGAAGGCATTGGCCTTGCCGCGACCCAGGTAGACATTCACAAACGTATTATTGTGATCGACGTTTCTGAAAATCGTGATGAGCGCCTGGTGCTGATCAACCCTGAGATGCTGGAAAAAAGCGGCGAAACAGGTATTGAGGAAGGCTGTCTGTCTATCCCTGAACAGCGCGCTTTGGTGCCACGTGCCGAAAAAGTTAAAATCCGCGCACTGGATCGTGACGGCAATCCGTTTGAGCTGGAAGCCGACGATCTGCTGGCGATTTGCATTCAGCATGAGATGGATCACCTGGTCGGTAAGCTGTTTATCGATTACCTCTCACCGCTGAAGCAACAGCGTATTCGTCAGAAAGTTGAGAAACTGGATCGTTTACGTTCTCGCGCTTAACGCCCCCCGGATACAAGGAATAACGTGTCTACATCACTACGTATAATCTTCGCGGGTACCCCTGATTTTGCGGCGCGTCATCTCGACGCGCTGCTATCGTCTGGTCATCAGATTGTTGGCGTATTTACTCAGCCTGATCGTCCGGCTGGCCGCGGTAAAAAATTGATGCCTGGCCCGGTTAAAGTGCTGGCAGAAACGCATGGTTTGCCGGTTTTCCAGCCTGCATCATTACGACCTCAGGAAAACCAGCAGTTAGTGGCAGACCTGAACGCTGACGTGATGGTAGTTGTGGCTTACGGCCTCATTCTGCCGAAAGCGGTACTCGATATGCCCCGCCTGGGCTGTGTTAACGTTCATGGTTCCTTGCTCCCACGCTGGCGTGGTGCAGCCCCTATTCAGCGCGCTCTGTGGGCAGGCGATGCTGAAACTGGCGTGACAATCATGAAGATGGACGTAGGTTTAGACACGGGCGACATGCTGTATAAACTGGCGTGTCCCATTACCGCAGAAGATACCAGCGCCACGCTGTATGACAAGCTGGCGGATCTCGGTCCGCAGGGGCTGATTGAGACGTTGCAACAGCTTGCTGACAATACAGCGACACCTGAAGTGCAGGATGAGGCACAGGTGACCTATGCTGAAAAACTGAGTAAAGAAGAAGCCCGGATCGACTGGTCCCTGTCAGCAGCTCAACTCGAACGCTGTATCCGCGCCTTTAATCCATGGCCGATGAGCTGGTTGATGATTGATGAGCAGCCAGTGAAAGTCTGGAAAGCTTCAGTTATTAACGGCAATACTTCGGCAGAGCCCGGTACGATTATCGACGCCAGCAAAAACGGTATCCAGGTTGCGACCGGAGAAGGGATCCTGAATCTTGAATCGCTGCAACCGGCCGGTAAAAAGGCAATGAGCGCGCAGGATCTATTAAATTCCCGTCGTGAATGGTTCATCCCTGGCAATCGCCTTACCTGAACAAATTTACTCTTAAGGCCCGGTGTTTCCGGGCATTTTTATTTTTACGGTTATGAAAAGACAAAATCTACGCACTATGGCGGCTCAGGCCGTTGAGCAGGTTATCGAGCAGGGCCAGTCACTGAGTAATGTCCTGCCTCCACTGCAACAAAAGGTTTCCGATAAAGACAAAGCACTGCTTCAGGAGCTGTGCTTTGGCGTGCTGCGCACCCTCTCTCAGCTTGAATGGTTAATTAATAAGCTGATGTCACGCCCGATGAGCGGCAAGCAGCGTACCGTGCATTATTTGATCATGGTCGGTTTCTACCAGCTTCTTCATACCCGCATTCCACCTCATGCTGCGCTGGCTGAGACAGTGGAGGGTGCCGTTTCGATTAAACGTCCTCAACTGAAAGGGTTGATTAACGGCGTGCTGCGTCAGTTCCAGCGTCAGCAGGACGAACTGCTGGCAGAATTTGCGCAAAGCGAAGCGCGCTTCCTGCACCCTGAATGGCTGCTGAATCGCCTTAAAAAAGCCTACCCACAGCAATGGCAAGACATTGTGGATGCCAATAACCAACGTCCGCCGATGTGGTTACGCGTCAATCGTAACCATCATACCCGCGACGCATGGCTGGCCCTGCTGGAAGAGGCCGGAATGAGCGGCTTCACACACGCTGCTTATCCTGATGCGGTTCGTTTAGCCTCCCCTGCACCGGTACATGCATTACCCGGTTTTGAAGAGGGCTGGGTAACGGTACAGGACGCATCCGCTCAGGGCTGCATGACCTGGCTTGAACCGAAAGACGGGGAGCAGATCCTTGATCTCTGTGCAGCGCCAGGGGGGAAAACAACGCATATTCTGGAAGTGGCGCCGCAAGCCAGCGTGATGGCCGTGGATGTTGATGAGCAGCGTCTTTCACGCGTCTATGACAACCTCAAGCGTCTGGGTATGAAAGCACAGGTTAAGCAAGGCGATGGACGTAAACCCGCAGACTGGTGTGGTGATACCCGGTTCGATCGTATTTTGCTGGACGCCCCTTGCTCTGCAACCGGCGTGATTCGTCGTCATCCCGATATCAAATGGCTGCGTCGCGATCGTGATATCAAGGAGCTTGCCCAGTTGCAATCCGAAATTCTGGATGCCATCTGGCCGCATCTCAAACCCGGCGGAACCCTGGTGTATGCAACCTGCTCTGTTCTCCCGGAAGAGAACCGTCAGCAAATTGCGGCCTTCCTGAAACGCACCCCGGACGCTACGCTGCATGATACGGGAACACCTGAGCACCCGGGTCTGCAAAACCTGCCGGGCGCAGAAGAGGGTGATGGTTTCTTTTACGCTAAGCTAATCAAAGAGTGATGTTGAGAACAGGTCACGAAAGATGAAAATTATCATTCTGGGCGCAGGGCAAGTTGGCGGAACGCTGGCGGAAAATCTCGTGGGCGAAAACAACGATATCACCATTGTGGATACCAATGGCGATCGCCTGCGCGTTTTGCAGGACAAGTTTGATCTTCGTGTTGTACAGGGGCACGGCTCTCACCCACGTGTGCTTCGGGAGGCGGGCGCGGACGATGCCGACATGCTGGTTGCAGTAACCAGTTCTGATGAAACCAACATGGTTGCATGTCAGGTGGCCTACTCGCTTTTCAACACACCGAACCGCATCGCCCGCATTCGCTCCCCGGACTATGTCCGGGATGCGGAAAAGCTGTTTAATTCCGAAGCAGTACCTATCGACCATCTTATTGCCCCTGAACAGCTGGTTATCGACAGTATTTATCGTCTGATTGAGTACCCGGGCGCGTTGCAGGTTGTGAACTTTGCGGAAGGAAAAGTAAGCCTGGCGGTTGTGAAGGCTTATTACGGCGGCCCGCTGATTGGTAATGCCCTGTCGACAATGCGCGAGCATATGCCACATATCGATACGCGTGTTGCGGCGATTTTCCGTCACGACAGACCTATTCGTCCGCAAGGGTCCACCATTGTCGAAGCCGGGGATGAAGTCTTCTTTATTGCGGCTTCTCAGCATATCCGTGCGGTGATGAGTGAACTTCAGCGTCTCGAAAAACCGTATAAACGTATTATGCTGGTTGGCGGCGGTAATATTGGCGCAGGTCTGGCGAGACGGCTGGAAAAAGACTACAGCGTGAAGCTGATCGAACGAGATCAACAGCGCGCGTCGGAGCTGGCTGAAAAGCTTCAGAATACTATCGTGTTTTATGGCGATGCTTCGGATCAGGAATTGCTGGCCGAAGAGCATATCGATCAGGTTGATCTTTTTATTGCCGTCACCAACGACGACGAAGCGAATATTATGTCCGCCATGCTCGCTAAACGTATGGGGGCGAAAAAAGTAATGGTGCTTATCCAGCGTAAGGCTTATGTCGACCTGGTACAGGGTAGCGTAATTGATATTGCTATTTCGCCTCAGCAAGCCACCATTTCTGCCCTGCTAAGCCATGTACGTAAAGCGGATATTGTCGGCGTGTCGTCTCTTCGTCGTGGTGTTGCTGAAGCCATTGAAGCCGTCGCTCATGGGGATGAAACGACGTCGCGCGTTGTTGGTCGCGCGATCGACGAAATTAAACTTCCACCAGGCACCATTATCGGCGCCGTAGTACGAGGTAACGATGTCATGATCGCCAATGATAATTTACGTATTGAGCAGGGTGACCACGTTATTATGTTCCTGACCGATAAAAAATTTATTACCGACGTCGAGCGTTTATTCCAGCCAAGCCCGTTCTTCCTGTAATGATTTGGGTGCTCAGACGAGAGCACCCAAATATTAACCTTCTAATTTTCATGCCTTTTATTTTTCATAACGATTATTTATCCCCAATGGCAATTAGCTAATCATTTGTTAAACTTATAGGCGTCAGCTGGCACAAGGAGAACATAATGAGTTTTATTAAAGAGTTTCGCGAATTTGCGATGCGCGGGAATGTGGTGGATTTGGCTGTGGGTGTCATTATTGGTGCGGCGTTCGGTAAGATCGTTTCATCATTAGTCGCCGACATTATTATGCCGCCGTTAGGACTGTTGATTGGAGGCATTGATTTCAAACAGTTCGCCTTCACCCTTCGGGAGGCTCAGGGCGATATCCCTGCGGTTGTAATGCACTATGGCGTATTCATTCAGAACGTATTTGATTTCGTGATCGTGGCATTTGCCATTTTCATGGCGATCAAACTTATCAACAGACTTAACCGTAAAAAAGAAGAACCGGCTGCTGCCCCGCCAGCACCAACTAAAGAAGAAGTCTTACTGACTGAAATTCGCGATCTGTTAAAAGAGCAGAACAACCGCGTTTAATCAGGCGACAGAAACAGAAAGGCCAGTGGTAAAAAAGCGATTAGCTTGCTTGCCACTGGCCTCCCAGTTACCCCGTTGTGCATGTTTACCTTTACGTAAATAACTCCCTTTTCCTTTCTTGTTCTTCTCAACACGCTGTCTGAAAAGCGGGTCGTGAAGCAATGCCTCAATGGCGTTATCCTTAATTTGTCCCTTCGTATGCTGATAGCGGCTCATCATTTCTCCTGAGCATAGTTAATGTCGGCGGGAGTCTAGTCCCTGGCTGATAAAAAATCAACAACCCTGAGTTTCACTACTGGCGCCCTGTTCAAGAGCTTCCAGTATTGAGCAATAAACACTGCTATGAGCGGTACCGCAGCACGCGTCATTTAACCTTTGCAGAGATCGCTGCATGGCTTGCAGCTCCTGAATGCGTCCTTCAACTTCATCCAGCCGGGCCTGAACGATGCTTTTAGATTCCTGACACGTATGATGTTCAGGATCGATACGGATCGACAGCAGTTCACGGATCGACTCCAGCGTGAAGCCGAGTTGCCGTGCATAGCGGATAAAACGAAGGCGTTGCAGGTCGTTATCCGTATAAAGGCGAAATCCACCTTCCGTTCTGACCTCATGATCGATCATCTGCTGCTTTTCGTAGTAGCGGATAGTATCCGGCGTTACGTTAGCAAGCTTCGCAAGTTCACCTATGCGGTACATGGCTACTCCTCGTTTATTTTTTGCATTAACCTTTCACTGTACTCACCATGCAAAAAGTCAGTATTCATTCCCGTCTGGCGCAGTTTTAGCTCGATGAGCGCCAACCGACGACTGATTTCGGAGTACCGCGGGTCATTCTTATGAATGCCTTTAAGCAGATCGGCAAGCTCGACGGCTTCATTGCGTTGCTGAAGTTCAGGCGGTAAACAACCTGCGTTTTTCAGTAAGCGATAACCGGCCCGTAATTCAGGGGGAATATGTGAATCATCGTCCAGAATCAGCGGCTCACCGCTGCCGGGAAGATTTTCGAACTCGCCTTTGTTTTGGGCATCGCAAATATGGCGTTCAGCCCACTGATCGAGCAACCACATAATGAACTCCAGGGGGTGAGCAGAAAAGATACAGACATTGTAGATAAGTGGAGATTCTGCGGATATAAAAAAACCCGCCGAGGCGGGTTTTTTTACGTTACTACAGATTACTCTGCAGCAGCTTCTGCTTTCTCTGAACGATCAACCAGCTCGATGTAAGCCATCGGCGCGTTGTCGCCTGCACGGAAGCCACACTTCAGAATGCGAGTGTAACCACCGGCACGGCTCGCGAAACGCGGGCCCAGTTCGTTAAACAGTTTTGCCACGATCTCGTTATCACGAGTACGGGCGAATGCCAGACGACGATTAGCAACGCTGTCAGTCTTGGCAAGAGTAATCAGCGGCTCAACTACGCGACGCAGCTCTTTCGCTTTAGGCAGGGTCGTCTTGATGATTTCATGACGAACCAGTGAACCTGCCATGTTGCGGAACATAGCCTGGCGATGGCTGCTGTTGCGGTTCAGTTGACGACCACTCTTACGATGGCGCATGACCTTATCCTTCTCAGTAAAACCTTAACCTGTGATCCGGTTACTCGTCAGCAATGCTTGCTGGTGGCCAGTTTTCCAGGCGCATGCCCAGAGACAGACCACGTGAAGCCAGCACGTCTTTAATCTCGGTAAGAGATTTTTTACCCAGGTTCGGCGTTTTCAGCAACTCAACCTCGGTACGCTGTACCAGATCACCGATATAGTGGATAGCTTCTGCCTTGAGGCAGTTAGCAGAGCGGACAGTCAATTCCAGATCGTCAACAGGGCGCAGCAGGATCGGATCGAATTCTGGTTTCTCTTCTTTCACTTCCGGCTGACGTACATCACGTAAGTCAACGAAAGCTTCCAGTTGTTCTGCCAGGATGGTTGCCGCACGACGAATCGCCTCTTCAGGATCGATTGTGCCATTGGTTTCCATTTCGATGACCAGCTTGTCCAGGTCGGTACGCTGTTCTACACGCGCTGCTTCAACATTGTAGGCAATACGCTCTACAGGGCTGTAACATGCGTCGACCAGCAGACGGCCGATTGGGCGCTCATCTTCTTCCGAATGAATTCGGGCAGAAGCCGGCACATAACCACGACCGCGCTGAACTTTGATACGCATGCTAATAGCTGCGTTCTCATCGGTCAGGTGGCAGATCACGTGCTGCGGCTTGACGATTTCAACATCACCGTCGTGGGTGATGTCGGCTGCAGTCACAGGGCCAATGCCAGATTTATTCAGAGTAAGAATAACTTCATCTTTACCCTGAACTCTCACCGCCAGCCCTTTCAGGTTGAGCAGGATTTCAAGGATATCTTCCTGAACGCCTTCTTTGGTGCTGTACTCATGAAGTACACCATCAATCTCAACCTCGGTCACCGCGCAACCCGGCATCGATGAGAGCAGAATACGGCGCAGTGCGTTACCCAGAGTATGGCCAAAGCCACGCTCTAAAGGCTCAAGGGTCACCTTGGCGTGCGTCGAACTCACTTGCTCGATATCTACCAGGCGCGGTTTTAGAAACTCTGTCACAGAACCCTGCATTGTGTCCTCTCTTTGGTACTAAGCTTTACTTGGAGTAAAGCTCGACGATCAGGTGTTCGTTAATGTCCGCAGACAGATCAGAACGTTCTGGCTGACGCTTGAACGTACCTTCCATCTTGCCAGCATCAACTTCCAGCCAGGTTGGCTTTTCACGCTGCTCAGCCAGCTCCAGAGCGGCTTTCACGCGAGATTGCTTTTTCGCTTTCTCACGAATGCTAACAACGTCATTCGCTTTAACCTGATAAGAAGCGATGTTAACAACACGACCGTTTACCATGATTGCTTTATGGCTAACCAGCTGGCGTGATTCAGCACGAGTCGCGCCGAAGCCCATACGGTATACAACGTTGTCCAGACGACCTTCCAGCAGAGCCAGCAGGTTTTCACCTGTGTTGCCTTTCAGACGTGCTGCTTCTTTATAGTAGTTACGGAACTGACGCTCCAGCACACCGTAGATACGGCGAACTTTTTGCTTTTCACGCAACTGCACACCATAGTCAGACAGACGCGGTTTACGCGCACCGTGCTGGCCAGGAGCTTGTTCAATTTTACACTTGGTATCGATCGCGCGAACGCCAGACTTAAGGAATAAGTCGGTGCCCTCACGACGGCTCAGCTTGAGCTTAGGACCCAAATATCTTGCCATTTTCTATCTCCAACTAACCTAAAAAACGAGCGTTATACGCGACGTTTTTTCGGCGGACGACAACCGTTATGAGGGATCGGAGTCACATCAGTAATATTCGTGATGCGGAAACCAGCGGCGTTCAGAGCGCGAACAGTAGATTCACGACCCGGACCCGGACCTTTAACCATAACTTCCAGATTCTTGATGCCGTATTCTTTTACGGCTTCAGCGCAACGCTCTGCTGCAACCTGAGCTGCGAACGGAGTGGATTTGCGAGAACCACGGAAACCGGAACCACCGGCTGTTGCCCAACCCAATGCGTTACCCTGACGATCAGTAATAGTAACGATGGTGTTGTTGAAAGAAGCATGGATATGAGCCACGCCGTCAGAGACTTGTTTTCTTACACGTTTACGTGCACGAACTGGTGCCTTTGCCATTATTCAATCACCCCGATTATTTCTTGATCGGTTTGCGCGGACCCTTACGGGTACGTGCGTTGGTCTTAGTACGCTGACCGCGCACTGGCAGACCACGACGATGACGCAAACCGCGATAGCAACCAAGATCCATCAGGCGCTTGATGCTCATGCTGATTTCACGGCGCAGATCACCTTCAACGACAAATTTGGCAACTTCGTCACGCAGCGTGTCGATTTGTTCTTCAGACAGCTCACTGATCTTAACATCTTCAGCGATACCCGCTGCAGCCAGAATGGCTTTAGAACGGGTCTTGCCGACGCCATAGATCGAAGTTAATGCGATCACAGCATGTTTCTGATCAGGAATGTTAATGCCTGCTATACGGGCCACTATGCACTCCTACTATTTAATATGTACGCACCATGCTGAAAAGCCCGTTTTCAGGATACTCAAATGGAAACGTACAGACATACAAAAGATTGGCTGGCTAATCTAGCCAGCTCAACCCAACTTTGCAAGAAAAATATGCGAAATAATCAGCCTTGGCGCTGTTTATGCTTCGGCTCGGCACTGCAAATCACACGGATGACACCATCACGCTTAACGATTTTGCAGTTACGGCATAATTTCTTGACGGAAGCACGAACTTTCATTTTTACTCTCCGTAACTTCTCAGGCGACCAGTTAGCGGCCGTAGCCTTTCAGGTTCGCCTTCTTCAATGCAGACTCATACTGACTGGACATCATCAGAGTTTGCACTTGAGCCATAAAGTCCATAATCACGACCACAACGATAAGCAGTGAGGTCCCACCGAAGTAGAACGGTACTTTCATTGCATCACGCATGAACTCCGGGATCAGGCAGATAAAAGTAATATAAAGCGCACCAACCAAAGTCAGGCGAGTCATTACTTTATCGATATACTTCGCCGTTTGCTCTCCCGGACGAATTCCTGGTACAAATGCACCGGACTTCTTCAGGTTATCTGCTGTTTCACGCGGGTTGAAGACCAACGCCGTGTAGAAGAAACAGAAGAAGATGATCGCAGACGCATAGAGTAACACATAAAGTGGTTGCCCAGGCTGCAAATACAGCGAAATTGTTGTCAGCCAGTTCCAACCAGTACCGCCCCCGAACCATGACGCGATGGTTGCCGGGAACAGAATAATACTGGAAGCGAAGATAGCCGGGATAACCCCCGCCATATTCACTTTCAGCGGTAAATGTGTGCTCTGTGCAGCATAGACACGACGACCCTGCTGACGTTTAGCGTAGTTCACCACAATGCGGCGTTGACCACGTTCAACGAAGACAACAAAGAACGTCACTGCAAATACTAATACTGCAACCAACAGCAACAGGAGGAAGTGCAGGTCGCCTTGACGCGCTTGCTCGATAGTATGGGCGATGGCCGGCGGGAGACCCGCAACGATACCGGCGAAGATAATGATTGAGATACCGTTACCGATACCTCGTTCAGTAATCTGTTCGCCGAGCCACATCAGGAACATGGTCCCTGTGACCAGACTTACAACAGCGGTGAAATAGAATGCAAAGCCTGGGTTTAATACCAGGCCCTGCATACCAGGCATATTCGGAAGACCGGTAGCAATACCGATCGACTGGAATATTGCCAGCACCAGAGTGCCGTAACGGGTGTACTGGCTAATCTTACGACGTCCAGACTCCCCTTCTTTCTTCAACTCTGCCAGGGCCGGATGAACGACCGTCAGCAGCTGGATAATAATCGATGCCGAAATGTACGGCATAATACCCAGTGCGAAAATAGAAGCACGGCTGAGAGCACCACCAGAGAACATGTTGAACATTTCAATGATGGTGCCTCGCTGTTGCTCAAGCAGTTTGGCAAGTACAGCGGCATCAATACCAGGGATCGGAATAAAAGAGCCAATACGGAACACAATCAGCGCGCCGATTACAAACAGCAGTCTGCGTTTCAGCTCGCCAAATCCACCTTTGGCACTTTGAAAATCTAATCCCGGTTGCTTAGCCATCTGCTACTTATTCCTCAATTTTACCGCCAGCAGCTTCGATAGCAGCACGAGCACCTTTAGTAACACGCAGGCCACGAACAGTTACCGGAGTAGAAACCTCACCAGCCAGGATCACTTTCGCGAACTCGATCTGGATACCGATAATGTTAGCCGCTTTCAGCGTGTTCAGGTCTACAACGCCGCCTTCAACTTTCGCCAGGTCAGACAAACGGATTTCCGCTGTGATCGCTGCTTTGCGAGAGGTGAAGCCGAACTTCGGCAGACGACGGTACAGTGGCATCTGGCCACCCTCGAAACCGCGACGTACGCCACCGCCAGAACGAGAATTCTGACCTTTGTGACCACGACCACCGGTTTTGCCGAGGCCAGAACCGATACCACGACCCAGGCGTTTACCCGCCTTTTTAGAGCCTTCGGCCGGAGACAGAGTATTTAAACGCATCTCTTACTCCTCAACTTTAACCATGAAGTAAACCGCGTTGACCATACCACGAACAGCAGGAGTATCCTCGCGCTCAACGGTATGACCAATACGACGCAGACCCAGGCCAAGCAGCGTTGCCTTGTGTTTCGGCAGACGACCGATTGCACTGCGGGTTTGAGTGATTTTAATAGTCTTTGCCATGGTCAATTACCCCAGAATTTCTTCAACGGATTTACCACGCTTGGCAGCGACCATTTCTGGAGAATTCATATTTTCCAGGCCATCAATAGTTGCACGAACCACGTTGATCGGGTTGGTGGAACCATATGCTTTAGCCAGAACGTTATGAACTCCAGCAACTTCCAGAACGGCGCGCATTGCACCACCGGCGATGATACCGGTACCTTCGGAAGCTGGCTGCATGAATACACGAGAACCCGTGTGAACACCTTTAACTGGGTGTTGCAGGGTACCGTTGTTCAGCGCGACGTTAATCATATTGCGACGGGCTTTTTCCATCGCTTTCTGGATCGCTGCTGGAACTTCACGCGCTTTACCGTAACCAAAACCAACGCGACCGTTACCATCACCCACTACAGTCAGAGCTGTGAAGGAGAAAATACGACCACCTTTAACGGTTTTAGATACGCGGTTTACCGCGATCAGCTTTTCCTGCAGTTCGCCAGCCTGTTTTTCGATGTGAGCCATCTTACACCTCTACCTTAGAACTGAAGGCCAGCTTCACGGGCAGCATCTGCCAGTGCCTGGACACGACCATGATATTGGAACCCGGAACGGTCAAAGGAAACATTGCTGATGCCTTTTTCCAGAGCGCGTTCAGCGACAGCTTTACCTACAGCTGCTGCGGCGTCTTTGTTACCGGTATACTTCAATTGTTCTGAGATAGCTTTTTCTACAGTAGAAGCAGCTACCAGAACTTCAGAACCGTTCGGTGCAATTACCTGTGCGTAAATATGACGCGGGGTACGATGTACCACCAGGCGAGTTGCACCCAGCTCTTTGAGCTTGCGGCGTGCGCGGGTCGCACGACGGATACGAGCAGATTTCTTATCCATAGTGTTACCTTACTTCTTCTTAGCCTCTTTGGTACGCACGACTTCGTCGGCGTAACGAACACCCTTGCCTTTATAAGGCTCAGGACGACGGTAGGCGCGCAGATCTGCTGCAACCTGACCGATCAGCTGTTTATCAGCGCCTTTCAGCACGATTTCAGTCTGAGTCGGGCATTCTGCAGTGATACCGGCCGGCAGCGGATGCTCAACAGGGTGTGAGAAGCCCAGAGACAGGCCTACTGCATTCCCTTTGATAGCTGCACGATAACCTACACCAACCAGCTGAAGCTTTTTAGTGAAGCCTTCGGTAACACCAACAACCATTGAGTTCAGCAGGGCACGCGCGGTACCAGCCTGAGCCCATCCATCCACGAAACCATCACGTGGACCGAAGGTCAGAGCGTTATCTGCATGTTTAACTTCAACAGCATTGTTGAGGGTACGAGTCAGCTCGCCGTTTTTACCTTTGATCGTAATAACCTGACCGTCGATTTTTACATCAACGCCGGCAGGAATAACGACCGGTGCTTTAGCAACACGAGACATTCTTTCCTCCGATTAGGCTACGTAGCAGATAATTTCGCCACCAAGACCAGCCTGGCGCGCTGCACGATCAGTCATAACACCTTTAGAGGTAGAAACAACTGCGATACCAAGACCAGCCATTACTTTTGGCAGCTCATCTTTTTTCTTATAGATGCGCAGGCCTGGGCGGCTGACACGCTGAATGCTTTCTACAACAGCTTTACCCTGGAAATACTTGAGAGTAAGTTCCAGTTCCGGCTTGGTGTCGCCTTCAACTTTAAAATCTTCGATAAAACCTTCTTCCTTCAGCACGTTGGCAATTGCCACTTTCAGCTTGGCGGAAGGCATGGTGACCGCAACTTTGTTCGCGGCCTGACCGTTACGGATACGGGTCAGCATATCCGCGATCGGATCTTGCATGCTCATCTGTCTTTACTCCCGTGATTCAATTGGTAATTACCAGCTAGCCTTTTTCAAGCCTGGCACTTCACCGCGCATGGCGGCTTCACGCAGTTTGATACGGCTCAACCCAAACTTGCCCACATAACCATGTGGACGACCTGTTTGACGACAGCGGTTACGCTGACGAGACGGGCTGGAATCACGCGGCAGAGACTGCAGCTTGAGAACCGCATTCCAACGATCTTCGTCGGAAGCGTTCACATCAGAAATGATCGCTTTCAGTTCAGCGCGTTTAGCGAAGAATTTATCAGCTAAAGCTACGCGCTTTACTTCGCGTGCTTTCATTGATTGCTTAGCCATTCAGTAACCCTACCTTACTTGCGGAACGGGAAGTCAAAGGCAGCCAGCAGAGCACGGCCTTCTTCATCAGATTTCGCAGTAGTGGTAATGGTAATATCCAAACCACGCACGCGGTCGACTTTATCGTAGTCGATTTCTGGGAAGATGATCTGCTCACGGACACCCATGCTGTAGTTACCACGACCGTCGAAAGACTTAGCGGACAAGCCACGGAAGTCACGGATACGTGGAACAGCAATAGTGATCAGGCGCTCAAGGAACTCCCACATGCGTTCGCCACGCAGAGTTACTTTACAGCCGATCGGATAGCCCTGACGGATTTTGAAGCCTGCAACAGATTTGCGTGCTTTGGTGATCAGCGGTTTTTGACCGGAGATTGCTGTCAGGTCAGCTGCTGCGTTATCCAGCAGTTTCTTGTCAGCGATCGCTTCACCAACACCCATGTTCAGGGTGATCTTCTCGACCCGAGGGACTTGCATGACAGAATTGTAGTTAAACTCAGTCATGAGTTTGTTAACTACTTCGTCTTTGTAGTAATCATGCAGTTTCGCCATCGTACTACTCCAAATTACTTGATAGTTTCGCTGTTAGATTTGAAGAAACGGACTTTTTTACCGTCTTCGAATCTAAAGCCTACACGGTCAGCCTTACCGGTAGCCGCATTGAAGATTGCAACGTTAGAAACCTGAATAGCAGCTTCTTTTTCAACGATGCCGCCTGGTTGGTTCAGGGCCGGAACCGGCTTCTGATGTTTCTTAACCAGGTTGATACCTTCAACGACAAGTTTGCCGGAAGACAGAACATTTTTTACTTTACCGCGTTTACCTTTATCTTTACCGGTTAACACGATAACTTCGTCATCACGACGGATTTTCGCTGCCATGATTCGCTCCTTAGAGTACTTCTGGTGCCAGAGAGATAATTTTCATGAACTTCTCAGTACGAAGTTCACGAGTTACCGGCCCAAAGATACGCGTGCCGATAGGCTGCTCGCTGTTATTGTTTAAAATAACGCATGCATTACCATCGAAGCGAATGACAGAACCGTCAGGGCGACGAACACCCTTCTTGGTGCGCACCACTACCGCCTTCAGCACATCACCTTTTTTGACCTTACCACGTGGAATTGCTTCCTTGATGGTGATCTTGATGATGTCGCCTACGCCTGCGTAGCGACGGTGCGAGCCACCCAGAACCTTGATACACATTACGCGACGTGCACCGGAGTTGTCGGCGACGTTCAGCATAGTCTGTTCTTGGATCATTTTAGTGCTCCGCTAATGTCAACTACTACCTGAGACTCTAAAATCAGAGCCGTTAAAAAGCCCCATATCGAGGGCGCGGCATTATAACACCGCTTCTGCAATATGGGTAGAAAAAATAAACGGCTCATCGCTGAGCCGTTTATTCGTATTGAGAATGCGTACTCTATTACAGAACCGCTTTCTCTACAACGCGAACCAGCGTCCAGGACTTAGTCTTGGACAGTGGACGGCATTCACGGATTTCAACCTTGTCGCCGATACCACATTCGTTGTTCTCGTCATGTACGTGCAGTTTGGTCGTACGCTTGATGAATTTACCGTAGATCGGGTGTTTCACAAAACGTTCGATAGCTACAACAATGGATTTCTCCATTTTATCGCTAACAACACGACCTTGCAGAGTACGGATTTTATCGGTCATTACGCACCCGCCTTCTGAGTCAGTAAAGTCTTAACGCGCGCAACATTGCGACGCACTTGCTTCAGCAGGTGAGTCTGTTGCAGCTGGCCACTTGCAGCCTGCATACGCAGGTTGAACTGCTCACGCAGCAGGTTCAGCAGCTCAGCGTTCAGCTCTTCAACGCTTTTTTCACGCAGCTCTTTTGCTTTCATTACATCACCGTCTTAGTTACAAAGGTGGTTTTGATAGGCAGTTTCGCTGCTGCCAGGCCGAAGGCTTCACGGGCCAGCTCTTCCGGAACACCGTCCATTTCATAAAGGACTTTGCCCGGTTGGATCAAGGCAACCCAGTACTCCACGTTACCTTTACCTTTACCCATACGAACTTCCAGTGGCTTCTCGGTGATCGGTTTGTCCGGGAATACACGGATCCAGATCTTACCTTGACGCTTAACTGCACGGGTCATTGCACGACGTGCTGCTTCGATCTGACGTGCAGTCAGACGACCACGGCCAACAGCTTTCAGACCGAAAGTGCCGAAGCTAACATCCGTACCCTGCGCCAGACCACGGTTGCGGCCTTTGTGCACTTTACGGAATTTTGTACGCTTTGGTTGTAACATCAGCGACGCTCCTTATTTACGGCCTTTACGCTGCTGCTTTTTAGGTTGAGCAGCCGGTTTTTCCGGTTGTTCAACAGCAGCCATACCACCCAGGATCTCACCTTTGAAGATCCATACCTTAACGCCGATTACACCGTAAGTGGTGTGCGCTTCAGAGGTGTTGTAGTCGATGTCAGCACGCAGAGTGTGCAGCGGTACGCGACCTTCGCGGTACCATTCGGTACGTGCGATTTCCGCGCCGCCCAGACGGCCGCTAACTTCAACTTTGATACCTTTAGCGCCCAGACGCATTGCGTTCTGTACAGCACGCTTCATAGCACGACGGAACATAACGCGACGTTCCAGCTGAGAAGTGATGCTGTCAGCAACCAATTTAGCGTCCAGTTCAGGCTTACGAACTTCAGCGATATTGATCTGTGCAGGAACGCCAGCGATATCCGCTACGACCTTGCGCAGTTTTTCTACGTCTTCGCCTTTCTTACCGATAACGATGCCAGGGCGAGCAGTGTGAATAGTCACACGGATGCTCTTAGCTGGACGCTCGATAACGATACGAGATACAGACGCTTTAGCCAGTTCCTTAGTCAGGTACTGACGTACTTTAAAATCGCTGTCCAGGTTGTCAGCGAATTCTTTGGTGTTCGCAAACCAGGTAGAGTTCCATGGTTTTACAATACCCAGGCGAATACCATTAGGATGTACTTTCTGACCCATTGCTAGTCTCCAGAGTCTCAGCGATCGGACACAACCACAGTAATGTGGCTGGTGCGCTTCAGGATGCGATCTGCACGACCTTTCGCACGCGGCATAATGCGCTTCATGCTTGGGCCTTCATCTACGAAAATTTTCGCGACTTTCAGATCGTCGATGTCAGCGCCATCGTTGTGTTCAGCGTTAGCAATGGCAGATTCCAGTACTTTCTTGACCAATACCGCAGCTTTCTTGTTGGTATAGGTCAGGATGTCCAGGGCCTGCGACACTTTCTTACCGCGAATCAGGTCAGCAACAAGGCGAACCTTCTGTGCAGAAGAACGAGCATGGCGATGTTGAGCTAAAGTTTCCATCTCTTCCTCCTACCTTATTTCTTCTTCGCTTTTTTATCAGCAGCGTGGCCGCGATAAGTACGAGTCGGTGCGAATTCACCCAGTTTGTGACCAACCATTTCGTCGGTAACAAAGACTGGAACGTGCTGACGACCATTATGGACAGCGATGGTCAAACCGATCATGTTAGGAAAGATCGTTGAACGACGGGACCAAGTGCGCAGGGGCTTCTTGTCTCCGCTTTCCACCGCTTTCTCTACCTTCTTCAGCAAGTGCAGGTCAATAAAAGGACCTTTCTTGAGAGAACGTGGCATGGCTTATCCTCTAAAATTATTTGCTACGGCGACGTACGATAAATTTATCAGTACGCTTGTTGCTGCGGGTCTTCTTACCTTTGGTCTGAACGCCCCACGGAGTTACCGGGTGCTTACCAAAGTTACGACCTTCACCACCACCATGTGGGTGGTCGACTGGGTTCATCGCAGTACCGCGAACGGTAGGACGAACACCACGCCAGCGTGCAGCACCAGCTTTACCCAGAACGCGCAGCATATGCTCAGCATTGCCAACTTCGCCCAGAGTAGCGCGGCAGTCTGCTTCGACTTTACGCATTTCACCAGAACGCAGACGCAGGGTGACATAAGCACCGTCACGCGCAACGATCTGAACGTAAGTACCCGCGGAACGCGCCAGCTGACCGCCTTTACCTGGTTTCATTTCTACGTTATGAACGGTAGAACCAACCGGGATATTGCGCATCGGCAGGGTGTTGCCTGCTTTGATTGCAGCATCAACGCCAGACTGAATCTGGTCGCCAGCTTTCAGGCCTTTAGGGGCCAGGATGTAACGGCGTTCGCCATCTTTGTACAGAACCAGCGCGATGTTCGCGGAACGGTTCGGATCGTACTCAAGACGCTCAACAACTGCTGGGATACCGTCTTTGTTGCGTTTGAAGTCAACAATACGATAAGCCTGCTTGTGGCCACCACCGATGTGACGAGTGGTGATACGGCCATTGTTGTTACGACCACCGGATTTGCTGTTTTTTTCCAGCAACGGAGCAAAAGGTTTGCCCTTGTGCAGCTCAGGGTTAACCACTTTAACTACGTGGCGACGACCCGGAGATGTCGGTTTACATTTAACAACTGCCATTGTATTACTCCTCCGACTTACTCAGCGCCGCCAACGAAGTCCAGGTTCTGGCCTTCTTTCAGGGTGACGTAAGCTTTTTTCCAGTCGCTACGACGACCGATACGCTGTCCGTGACGTTTAACTTTCCCTTTAACTACCAGGGTGTTAACGACTTCGACTTCGACTTCAAACAGTTTCTGCACAGCAGCTTTGATCTCTGCTTTGGTCGCGTCTTTAGCAACTTTGAGAACGATGGTGTTTGTTTTTTCCATCGCAGTAGACGCTTTTTCAGAAACGTGCGGTGCGCGCAGCACCTTCAGCAGACGTTCTTCACGAATCATGCCAGCATCTCCTCAACTTGCTTAACAGCATCAGCAGTCATTACGACTTTGTCGAAGGCGATCAGGCTAACCGGGTCGATACCAGTCGCGTCGCGTACGTCAACCTTGTGCAGGTTACGCGCGGCCAGGAACAGGTTCTCGTCCAGCTCACCGGTGATGATCAGCACATCTTCCAGAGCCATGTCTTTCAGTTTCTGTGCCAGCAGCTTAGTTTTAGGCGCTTCAACAGAGAACTTCTCGACAACGATCAGACGATCCTGACGTACCAGTTCGGACAGAATGCTTTTCAGCGCGCCGCGGTACATCTTTTTGTTAACTTTTTGACTGTGGTCCTGTGGACGCGCAGCGAAGGTCACGCCACCTGAACGCCAGATCGGGCTCTTGATAGAACCTGAACGCGCACGGCCGGTACCTTTCTGGCGCCATGGCTTTTTGCCTGAACCAGTTACTTCAGCACGAGTCTTCTGAGCACGAGTACCCTGACGAGCACCAGCTGCATAAGCAACAACAACCTGGTGAACCAGCGCTTCGTTGAAATCACGACCGAAGGTAGTTTCGGAAACAGTCAGCGCGCTCTGCGCGTCTTTCAATACTAATTCCATTGCTATCCCCTTACGCCTTCACAGCTGGTTTAACGATCAGGTCGCTACCGGTTGCACCCGGGACCGCACCTTTAACCAGCAGCAGGTTGCGCTCAGCGTCAACACGTACTACGTCCAGGCTCTGAACGGTTACACGTTCGTTGCCCAGCTGACCTGCCATTTTCTTGCCTTTGAACACTTTGCCCGGAGTCTGGTTCTGACCGATAGAACCCGGAACGCGGTGAGACAAGGAGTTACCGTGAGTAGCGTCCTGGGTACGGAAGTTCCAGCGCTTAACGGTACCAGCAAAACCTTTACCTTTAGAGGTACCGGTTACGTCAACTTTTTTAACGTCAGCAAACAGCTCAACGCTAATGTCCTGACCTACGGTGAACTCTTCGCCTTCAGCAAGACGGAATTCCCACAGACCACGGCCAGCTTCAACGCCAGCTTTAGCGAAGTGACCCGCTTCTGGTTTGGTTACACGGTTAGCTTTTTTAGCACCAGTGGTAACCTGAATAGCGCGGTAGCCATCGTTAGCCAGATCTTTAACCTGAGTAACGCGGTTTGCTTCAACTTCGATTACGGTTACTGGGATAGAAACGCCATCTTCAGTGAAGATGCGGGTCATACCCACTTTTTTACCGACTAAACCAATCATTGTTTCAACCTCTCAATCGCTCGATGACCTGATTAACCCAGGCTGATCTGCACGTCTACACCGGCAGCCAGATCCAGACGCATCAGAGCATCAACGGTTTTCTCAGTTGGCTCAACGATGTCAACCAGACGCTTGTGAGTGCGGATTTCGTACTGATCACGCGCATCTTTGTTAACGTGCGGAGAGATCAGAACGGTAAAGCGCTCTTTGCGGGTCGGCAGCGGGATCGGACCACGGACTTGCGCACCAGTGCGCTTAGCAGTCTCGACGATTTCCGCGGTTGATTGATCGATCAGACGATGATCAAACGCTTTAAGGCGGATACGGATTCTTTGGTTCTGCATGAGACCAGAGCTCCAATTATTTTATAAACGAAAATGATTACTCCTCAAACCCATTACGATTGATGGGAGAGTGTAACCGTTCTTACGTAGCTCCCCAATTGGGAGCATTGTTGAGTAACAAAGTGAGCTACTCTGGTTCAGATTGAACCCGCCGTCAATTACGACAAGCCCGCGCATTATACGTAAATCAGAGAAAGACGCAAGTGCCGTTTAGAAATTAAGCGCCAAAGACGTACTATACGTAAGGCCGCGCAATTTTTTATGCAAAGTATCCCTTCTCAACTCTTTGTCTGAAGCCGCTACGCAATTGCTGTTTTTACACATTGCCGGGCATGCAGATTATTACGAGTATGCGCTCAAACCATTTTGAGGCTCTCGCTATGCTACTGTCCCTCCCCTTTCTGCTGATCTATTTTGCGTTATCGGCCTTGCTTGTTCGCACCGATATTCGCTCGGGGCTTCTTCCCGATAAATTTCTTTGCCCGCTGCTATGGACGGGCCTGCTCTACCAGCTTTGTCTCCATCCTGATTTTTTGCCGAGCGCGGTAGTGGGTGCGATGACAGGATATGCCGGATTCGCCATTATCTATTGGGGATACCGGCTCATCTGCCGACGTGAAGGGATGGGATATGGCGACATAAAATATCTGGCGGCGCTGGGGGCATGGCATGGCTGGTGTGTACTACCAATACTGGCATTAGTGGCCGCGTTAATGGCTCTGCTGTATCTGGTTGCTTTCTCGTTGTTTACCCCTGATAAGCAGGCATTAAAAAACCCACTGCCTTTTGGGCCATTTCTGGCGGCAGCGGGTTTATGCGTTGGCTGGGAAAGCCTGATTAACTTTCCACTTTGATCTGAGACTGAAGGTAGTTCTGTAGGCCAATTTTGCTAATGAGATCCAGTTCGGTCTCAAGCCAGTCGATGTGCCCTTCTTCATCGGCCAGGATCTGGATCATCATATCGCGGCTGACGTAGTCATGTACGCTGTCCGCATAGGCAATGGCTTCACGCAGATCTTTTGCACCCTCCAGCTCCAGCCGGAGATCAGAACGCAGCATCTCTTCGACATCTTCTCCGATGCCCAGTTTTCCGAGATCCTGTAGGTTAGGAATGCCTTCGAGGAATAAAATACGCTCAATGTATTTATCGGCGTGTTTCATTTCATCAATGGACTCATGGTATTCAACATCGTTGAGGCGAGTCAGTCCCCAGTTTTTAAACATTCTTGCATGGAGAAAATACTGATTGATTGCGACAAGCTCATTTCCCAATAATTTATTGAGATAACTTATGATTTTAACATCACCTTTCATTATATAGTCCCTCCGCTTCCACTCATTGAAGCGTAGATCGGGCTACGGGGATGTCAAAAAAAAGATAGAGGCTTACGCGATCTCTTTGAATTCCGGGATCTGCATCAGTTCGTCCTGCATGATCTCACGCGCTGCGCGAACGCATTTACCGCATTGATTTCCCACCGGAACAAACTTGCGAAGCTGCTGGAAAGATTGTGGTTGAAACTGGCGAACGGCCTGACGAATTTTTTTGTCGCTTACACCATTACATAAACAAACGTACATAAAGACTCCCGTTCAAAATATGCGCAAAGTGTAAGTGAGAATGGTTATGATTACAATAGCGCGGGCGTCGGAATACGTGGCGGGAGAAAGCAAAAAATGCGAATTTTTATGACAATGCCCCAACGGCAGAAAACAAAAAAGGACGCCGGAGCGTCCTTTTTATTTCAGGGATAATTAATTAGCCCAGAACTTTAGCAACAACGCCCGCGCCAACGGTACGGCCGCCTTCACGGATTGCGAAACGCAGACCGTCGTCCATCGCGATTGGGTGGATCAGCGTCACAACCATCTTGATGTTGTCGCCTGGCATTACCATCTCTACGCCTTCTGGCAGTTCGATGGTACCGGTCACGTCAGTTGTACGGAAGTAGAACTGTGGACGGTAGCCTTTGAAGAACGGAGTATGACGGCCGCCTTCGTCTTTGGACAGAATGTACACTTCAGATTCGAACTTGGTGTGTGGCTTGATTGAGCCTGGCTTCGCCAGAACCTGACCACGTTCGATTTCTTCACGTTTGATACCACGCAGCAGAACACCAACGTTCTCACCAGCACGGCCTTCGTCCAGCAGTTTGCGGAACATTTCAACGCCAGTACAGGTAGACTTCGCAGTCTCTTTGATACCAACGATTTCAACTTCTTCACCAACTTTGATGATACCGCGCTCTACACGACCGGTAACAACGGTACCACGACCGGAGATGGAGAATACGTCTTCGATTGGCAGCAGGAATGGCTTGTCAATCGCACGCTCTGGTTCTGGGATGTAAGAATCCAGGTAGCCAGCCAGTTCGATGATTTTCTCTTCCCACTCTGCTTCGCCTTCCAGCGCTTTCAGCGCGGAACCACGAACGATTGGAGTGTCGTCGCCTGGGAAATCGTACTGAGACAGCAGTTCACGAACTTCCATCTCTACCAGTTCCAGCAGCTCTTCGTCATCAACCATGTCGCATTTGTTCAGGAACACGATGATGTAAGGAACGCCTACCTGACGACCCAGCAGGATGTGCTCACGAGTCTGAGGCATAGGGCCGTCAGTCGCAGCAACAACCAGGATCGCGCCGTCCATCTGCGCAGCACCGGTGATCATGTTTTTAACATAGTCGGCGTGGCCTGGGCAGTCTACGTGTGCGTAGTGGCGAGTCGGGGTGTCATACTCAACGTGAGAAGTGTTGATGGTGATACCACGAGCTTTTTCTTCTGGTGCGTTATCGATCTGGTCGAAAGCACGAGCAGCACCGCCGTAGGTTTTAGCCAGTACGGTGGTGATTGCAGCAGTCAGGGTAGTTTTACCATGGTCAACGTGGCCGATAGTACCAACGTTGACGTGCGGTTTTGTACGTTCAAATTTTTCTTTAGACACGGCTATATTCCTTACTATAGTGCTCTCCCCTTCGGAGAGAGCACGGGACTTAGGTTTTAATCCTGTGGATTACTTACCACGGGCTTCGATAACGGCCTGAGCAACGTTGTTCGGCGCATCATCATACTTCAGGAATTCCATAGTGTATGATGCACGACCTTTGGTCAGAGAACGCAGCTGAGTTGCATATCCGAACATTTCAGACAGCGGAACTTCAGCGTGGATCTTAACGCCAGTTACTTCGGATTCCTGACCACGCAGCATACCGCGACGACGGCTCAAGTCACCGATAACGTCACCGGTGTTCTCTTCAGGAGTTTCTACTTCAACCTTCATGATCGGCTCAAGCAGAACTGGTTTTGCTTTCTTAAAGCCTTCTTTAAAGGCAATAGACGCAGCCAGTTTAAACGCCAGTTCAGAGGAGTCAACGTCGTGGTAAGAACCGAAGTGCAGACGAACACCCATGTCTACAACCGGGTAACCAGCCAGAGGACCAGCTTTCAGCTGCTCCTGGATGCCTTTATCAACGGCAGGGATGTATTCGCCAGGAATTACACCACCTTTGATGTCGTTGATGAACTCGTAACCTTTAGGGTTAGAGCCCGGCTCCAGTGGGTACATGTCGATCACAACGTGACCGTACTGACCGCGACCACCAGACTGCTTAGCGTGTTTACCTTCAACATCGGTAACTTTCGCGCGAATCGCTTCGCGGTAAGCAACCTGAGGTTTACCCACGTTCGCTTCAACGTTGAATTCACGCTTCATACGGTCAACGATGATGTCCAGGTGCAGTTCACCCATACCAGCGATGATGGTCTGGTTAGATTCTTCATCAGTCCATACGCGGAATGATGGGTCTTCTTTCGCCAGACGGCCCAGAGCCAGACCCATTTTTTCCTGGTCAGCTTTGGTTTTTGGTTCAACTGCGATGGAGATTACCGGCTCAGGGAATTCCATACGCTCCAGAATGATCGGGTGATCCGGGTCACACAGGGTGTCACCAGTGGTCACGTCTTTCAGACCGATAGCAGCAGCGATGTCGCCCGCACGAACTTCTTTGATCTCTTCACGTTTGTTAGCGTGCATCTGTACGATACGGCCAAAACGTTCACGCGCCGCTTTCACGGAGTTCAGGATGGTGTCACCGGAGTTAACCACACCAGAGTAAACGCGGAAGAAGGTCAAGTTACCCACGAATGGGTCGGTAGCAATTTTGAACGCCAGTGCAGAGAACGGCTCGTCATCACTTGCGTGACGCTCAGCCGGAGTATCTTTACCGTCGTCCAGGATGCCGTTGATCGCAGGAACGTCAACCGGGGATGGCAGGTAGTCAACTACCGCATCCAGCATCGCCTGAACACCTTTGTTCTTGAACGCAGAACCACAGGTTACCAGGATGATTTCGTTGTTCAGAACGCGCTGACGCAGAGCAGATTTGATCTCTTGCTCAGACAGTTCTTCACCACCCAGGTATTTCTCCATCAGCTCTTCAGAAGCTTCTGCTGCGGATTCGATCAGGTTCTGGTGCCATTCGTCAGCCAGGTCCTGCATCTCTGCCGGGATATCTTCGTATTCGAAGGTAACGCCCGCATCTGCTTCGTTCCAGTTGATGGCTTTCATTTTCACCAGGTCGATAACGCCGGTGAAACCTTCTTCAGCACCAATTGCCAGCTGAAGCGGAACAGGGTTCGCGCCCAGACGGGTTTTGATCTGGCCAACAACTTTCAGGAAGTTAGCACCCATACGGTCCATTTTGTTAACGAACGCGATGCGTGGAACTTTATATTTGTTTGCCTGACGCCATACGGTTTCAGACTGTGGCTGAACACCACCAACTGCGCAATAAACCATTACCGCGCCGTCAAGAACACGCATGGAACGTTCTACTTCGATGGTGAAGTCAACGTGCCCTGGGGTGTCGATGATGTTTACGCGATGCGGTTCGTACTGCTTAGCCATACCTGACCAGAATGCAGTAGTCGCTGCGGAGGTGATAGTAATACCACGCTCCTGCTCCTGTTCCATCCAGTCCATGGTGGCTGCGCCGTCATGAACTTCACCGATTTTATGGTTTACACCGGTGTAGAACAGAATACGTTCGGTAGTAGTGGTTTTACCGGCGTCGATGTGCGCACTGATACCGATGTTACGGTAGCGTGCGATGGGTGTTGTACGAGCCATTTGATTCCTCGTTTATATCTTTAGGCGTTCAGTTAAGTTACCCAGAGCGGGCGGCTTCTCTGAAGCGCCCGCCTGGTGACTACGACTCCGAAGGGATTACCAACGGTAGTGTGCGAACGCCTTGTTGGCTTCTGCCATACGGTGAACGTCTTCACGTTTCTTAACTGCGGTACCTTTGTTTTCCGCAGCATCAGAAAGTTCGTTCGCCAGACGCAGAGCCATGGATTTATCACCGCGTTTACGAGCAGCTTCAACGATCCAACGCATTGCCAGAGCATTACGACGAACCGGACGAACTTCAACTGGAACCTGATAAGTAGAACCACCAACGCGGCGAGACTTAACTTCTACAGTCGGGCGCACGTTGTCGAGAGCGACTTCGAAGGCTTCCAGTTCATTTTTACCAGAACGCTGAGCCAGGGTCTCCAGCGCGCTGTATACGATTGCTTCTGCGGTAGATTTTTTACCATCTACCATCAGGATATTTACAAATTTTGCCAGCAGTTCTGATCCGAATTTCGGATCTGGAAGAATTTTACGCTGACCAATGACGCGACGACGTGGCATGGGATTACTCCGTTGTTAATTCAGGATTGTCCAAAACTCTACGAGTTTAGTTTGACATTAAGATAAATCAGTTTGGCCTTACTTAACGGAGAACCATTAAGCCTTAGGACGCTTCACGCCGTACTTGGAGCGAGCCTGCTTACGGTCTTTAACACCTGAGCAGTCCAGCGCACCACGAACGGTGTGGTAACGAACACCCGGAAGGTCTTTAACACGACCGCCACGGATCAGGATCACGGAGTGCTCCTGAAGGTTGTGACCTTCACCACCGATGTAGGAAGTCACTTCGAAACCGTTAGTCAAACGCACACGGCATACTTTACGCAGTGCGGAGTTTGGTTTTTTAGGAGTGGTGGTATATACACGAGTACATACGCCACGTTTCTGCGGGCAGGCTTCCAGCGCAGGCACGTTGCTTTTTGCAACTTTGCGTGCACGTGGTTTGCGTACCAGCTGGTTAACTGTTGCCATTAAATAGCTCCTGGTTTTAGCTTTTGCTTCGTAAACACGTAATAAAACGACCTCATACAATATGAGGACGCGAAATTTTAGGGCTACGTCGAAAAGGTGTCAAGAAATATACAGCGATCTCAAATCACCAGTTCATTTGACTGGCGTGCGTCACAGTAAGATTGACGAAATCAGTATAGCCAACCACGTCAATTTTGGCTGAAATTTGACCAGAAAGACCCCGCGCATCCAGATCCTCTTTCAGCGCAGAGACTGTTATGGGGGCATTAGCGAGGATTTCAACAAAACGGCTGCCTTCAAGCGCCGCAAGCACGCCATCCTGAATCAGCAGCAGATCATCACCTTCGCGCAGCATGCTCAGTAACGTGTCGATATCGCATTGCCACGGTGAACGGCTCAGGGTATGGAGCATGACAGCCTCAGAAAGTCAGAACGGTATCGTAGTGAGAGAGTTGTTCGCGCAGCGCAGCAGATGTCAGGATCGTCACGTCCAGCACGAACGGTGTTTTCTCGTTTAACCCACGCGCGGCCAGCGAGTCGGCGCACACATAGAAGGTTTCAATGTCATAGAGCGGCAGAACTTTAAAGGTCGCAATGTAGTCGCGCGCAAGAATGGCCTGCGGTTGTTGGCCTGCCAGAAGCTGGAATACGCCATCGCCTAAAAAGAAGACGCCGATATCTTCGGTTAAAGCCGATGTCGCGAGCAATGCATCCAGCCCTTCCCGGCCTGAAGCGCTGCCATGCGGCGCAGAAGTAAAAACAAACGCTACGCGCTTCATCAAAATTGCACCACTCTGTCGCAGGTCAACGCCGCCTGTGCCAGGGCACCCAGTCCGCTGAGCGAAAAGCCCGGTTGCAGGTTAGCCCCCGCCAGACCAAGGCGTTCGGCTTCGGTCGCATCCGTCACGCCGCGACGCAGTGCCGCCGCGACGCAGATATGCAGGTCAACGCCCTGCGTTTCGTTTAATTTTTGCCAGGCGCGCACGAGGTCAAACTCATCGCTCGCCGGAGACGTAAACTGGTTCGCGTTATATACGCCTTCGCGATAAAAGAAGACGCTTGCCAGTTCATGACCGGCATCAAGCAGCGCATGGGCAAACTGTAGCGCGCTGCTGGCCTGCTGGGTACCGTACGCCGGGCCCGTCACCATTAACGCAAAACGCATTACTTGTCTTGTCCCAGGAAGTCGCCGCTTTTGAACTGGCGAATATAGAGGTAAACCGTGTGTTTGGAGATATTCAGGCGATCGGCCACCTGGTTGATGGCATCTTTGATATCAAAAATCCCTTTCTCATAGAGGTTCAGGACGATCTGACGATTCTTGGCGTTGTTGGATACGTTGCGATCGGCATTCACCTCTTCAATGGTGAACTCCAGCGTCTGGGTCACGAGATCCTCAACCGAAGAAGCAAAGTTCACCGATGAGCCCACGTCCGGCGTTTCTGGCGGGATGAAGGTGCTCATGATTTGCGAGAATGGCACATCAAGGTTCATGTTGATGCACAGCAAACCGATTACCCGGTGTTCGCGATTTCGAATCGCGATCGTTTCTGATTTCATCAGCACGCCACTTTTGGCGCGGGTGAAATAGCATTTTGAGACGCTGCTGTCCGCGCCGGTCATGTCATGCAACATACGCAATGCAAGGTCGGTGATTGGCGAACCAATTTTACGGCCAGTGTGCTCACCATTCGCAATGCGGATAGCGGAACACTTAAGATCTTGCAGGGAATGCAATACGATTTCGCAGTGGGAACCAATGAGCATCGCTAACCCGTCCACTACCGCTTCGTAGGATTTCAGAATATCGAAGTCGGTCTGGTCAAATGGACGTTGATCCAGCAAATCAAGTTCACTGGTTTCGTTGGTTAAAAGCGACCTGGACATGAAAAAAACACTCCTTTTCAGGAGCCTGTCGTTAGGTTTTCAGGGCAGGCTCATTATCTACACGGACAACTAAATTAATACAGCGTGTATAACGCTTTCCAGTGTTAATTATATCTGCCCCACAATAAAAAAACCGCCGCCTGTAAAGGCGGCGGTTTTTTTCAGCATTACTTCTTAGCTGCTGCGGCTTTGTCGTCAGCCGGTGCGTCTGTTTTCGCATCCGCTTTCGGCGCCGGTTTGATGTCCAGCAGTTCTACATCAAATACCAGCGTGGAGTTAGCCGGGATACCCGGAACGCCGGTTTTGCCGTAAGCCAGATCCGGTGGGATGACCAGCTTGATTTTACCGCCTTTCTTGATGTTCTTCAGGCCTTCGGTCCAGCCCGGGATCACACCATCCAGACGGAAGGAGAGAGGCTCACCGCGGGTATAAGAGTTATCGAACTCTTTACCGTCGATCAGCGTACCTTTATAGTTCACCACAACGGTGTCGCTGTCTTTAGGCGCGTCGCCGGTACCTTCTTTCTCAACTTTATAGATCAGGCCAGTAGAAGACGTTTTAACGCCTTTCTCTTTAGCGAACTTGTCGCGGTAGGCTTTGCCTTTCGCTTCGTTATCTTTAGCGTCTGCTTCCATCTTGGTCTGAGCGGCGCCTTTCACGCGCGCTTCAAACGCTTGCAGAGTCTGCTCGATTTCCTGGTCAGACAGTTTGCTCTTGTCTGCGAACGCATCCTGAACCCCTGCGATCAGCTGGTTTTTGTCCAGTTTGATGCCCAGTTTCTCTTGTTCTTTCAGAGAGTTTTCCATGTAACGACCCAGAGACGCGCCAAGTGCGTAGGCGGATTTCTGGTCGTCATTTTTGAATGCCGCTTTGCTGTCTGTAGTCGCAGCAGGCTTCGCAGCAGTATCAGCAGCGAAAGACAGCGGCGCATTGAGCGCTACAGCCATAGTGGTCGCCAGCAGCGTAACTTTAAACAGTGATTTCATCCATATCTCCAGGACCTGAGGTCTCTCACCCCAGTGTTAAACGTAAATGAGTGACGTACTATAAAACGTTGCGGAAGAAATCTACAGACAGACTCCCCCGAATGTCGCTTCTTTTCAGACTATTTTTGTTTAAATAAGTTTCTTGTCAGGGAGATGGATACTGTACTTAAGGAAAAAGTCAGCTAAACTTCGCCGCCGCTGGTCCATTATGGCGAATGAGAGATAAACGAGGTGAATGATGAAGGATACAACGATCGAAGCGAGACTGGCTGAGCTGGAAAGCCGCCTGGCTTTTCAGGACATCACCATCGAAGAACTGAATCAGACCGTGACGGCCCATGAGCTTGAAATGGCAAAACTGCGCGATCACATGCGCCTGCTGACGGAAAAGCTGAAGGCCACACAGCCGTCAAACATTGCCTCTCAGTCAGAAGAGACGCCACCACCTCATTATTGAGGCGTAAAAAAAGCGGGATTATCCCGCTTTTTTATTTTCCGGAGTACGGAATCAGTGGCAACCGCAGCCGCCGTTACCGCAACCACCTTTACCGTGGCCGTGGTCATGACCATGGTCGTGGCCGTGACCACCGCAGCAGCCGTCGTGGCCGTGATCGTGGTCATGATCGTGACCGTGCGCACCGTGAACGTGGCCATGAGCCAGCTCTTCTTCGGTCGCTTCACGGATCGCAACAACTTCTACGTTGAACTTCAGGTTCTGACCCGCCAGCATGTGGTTGCCGTCAACCACAACGTGGTCGTCTTCAACTTCAGTGATTTCAACCGGCACCGGACCCTGGTCAGTTTCCGCCAGGAAGCGCATGCCAACCTGCAACTCGTCAACGCCCATGAATACGTCTTTAGGAACGCGCTGAACCAGGTTGTCATCATACTGACCGTAAGCGTCGTTCGCGCCTACAGCAACGTCGAATTTGTCGCCAACTTCATGGCCTTCCAGCGCCGTTTCCAGGCCGGAAATCAGGGAACCGTGACCATGCAGGTAGTCCAGCGGCGCACTCACCGGAGACTCATCAACCAACACACCGTCTTCTGTACGTACCTGATAGGCCAGGCTGACCACCAGGTCTTTTGCTACTTTCATGATATCTCCTGAGCGTGGGAAAATTGCTGGCGCAGATTGTAGCGGAAATCTGCACCCGTGTACCCTTAAGCTTAAAAAAACTCAGAGCATATCGCTAGTCTGGATGAAAAATGCCGATCACTTGCTCTTCTTTGCGAACGTGATCGCGGGCTTCTTTATCGGCCTCACGCATCTGGTGACCGCACTTAACACATTCAACGATATCGATATTATTTTCACGCCACATGGCCAGTGTATCTTGCGCCTGGCAGGATGGGCATTTTGCGCCCGCGATAAAGCGTTTACGTACAGCCATCTTTCGTTACCCTTTATTCAAATTCATCCCAGCCGTCGAGCTGGCGTCGTTCCTGTTGCATCTCACGCTGGAAGATCTCCTCCAGTTCGCGACGCGCTTCCCGCACGCGGGAGATCTGCGCCGTGTCGCTGTGCACGGGCATCAGTTCACGCAGCATTCGCATATCCAGCCGGCGGAAATGCATCTGGGCGCGTTGCGCCTGGTGAGGATGCATACCCAGCGAAACCAGCGCCTTGCGTCCCAGCTCCAGCGCGCTGGAGAAGGTTTCGCGGGAGAAGTGTTTCACACCCGCCTGCAAAAGTTCGTGAGCCTCCACACGTCCACGCGCACGCGCCAGAATATGCAGATGCGGGAAATGCTGCTGGCACAGCTCCACCAGCTTCATCGTGTCTTCCGGATCGTTGCAGGTGATGACGATGGACTCCGCAGCCTCTGCCCCCGCCGAGCGCAACAGCTCAAGCTGCGTCGCATCGCCGTAGTACACCTTATAACCATATTTGCGCATCAGGTTGACGGCGCTGATATCGCGCTCCAGCACCGTAATGCGCATTTTATTCGCCATCAACAGGCGACCAATCACCTGTCCGAAGCGACCAAAGCCCACGACGATCACCTGCGGTTTATCATCTTCCACCCACGGCGCTTCGTCTTCATCGTCTGCGGGATTCAGGCGGCGCGACAGCAGTTTGTCCACCAGCTTCATCAGCAGCGGGGTGGTCATCATCGACAGCGTAACCGTCACCAGCAGCAGCGCCATCTGGTCATCTTTGAACAGCTTCTGAGACGACGCCGTGGAAAACAGCACAAACGCAAATTCTCCACCCTGGCTTAACACGCTGGAAAACTGCATTCTTTCCGAGCTGCGCAGCCCGTAAATCCTCGCGAGGAGATACAGCACCAGCGTTTTGACCGCCACCAGCACGGCGACACTCGCAATAACCCACAGCAGATGGGTATAGAGCACGCCAAGATTAAGCGCCATACCCACCGAGATAAAGAACAGCCCTAACAGCAGCCCCTTAAACGGATCGATGGCGGTCTCCAGCTCGTGGCGGTACTCGCTTTCCGCAAGCAGCACCCCGGCGATAAACGTCCCAAGCGCCATCGACAGCCCCAGCGCATCCATAAACAGCGCTGAGCCAAGCACCAGCAGCAGCGTTGCGGCGGTGAATACCTCGCGCACGCCGGATGCGGCAATAAACCGGAACACCGGACGCAGTAAAAACCGTCCGCCGATCAGCATCCCCGCGAAGGCCAGCACCTTCATGGAGATCTTCATCCAGTCGAAATGATCGTCTCCGGAGCCCGCCAGCAGCGGCACCAGCGCCAGCGCCGGGATCACCGCTAAATCCTGGAACAGCAGCACCGAAAAACCCAGTTGCCCCGCCTCGTTGCGGTTCATCCCTTTGTCGCGCATCAGCTGAAGCGCCATCGCCGTCGACGACATCGCAAGACCGATCCCGCCAATCACCGCGGCCTGCCAGGAAAACTGCGTCAACATCAGCAGTCCCGCGAGAATGGCCGCGCTGAGTAACACCTGCGCCGCCCCGACGCCAAAAATAGATTGCCGCAGTTGCCACAGCTTGGCGGGGTTCAGCTCCAGCCCGATGATAAACATCAGGAAGACCACGCCCAGCTCGGAGAAGTGGAGAATTTCATCCACATCGCTGATAAACCCAAGCCCCCAGGGGCCAATGGCGATCCCCGCCAGCAAATAGCCCAGCACCGCGCCAATGCCGAGACGCGCGGCAAGCGGTACCGCGACGACGGCGGCAAACAAAAACAGCACCCCGGCAAGGAGTAAATTCGAACCGTCCATTAGCGTCCTCCCGCCGGAATCGGTGACGCCAGCCATTCGCCATAGGCCCTGGCATGGCTCGCCAGTGCTTTCGGATCCTGTCGCCGTGCCCAGTAGATAATAATCGGGCTCATCCAGTGCATACGGCACATCGCCGCCGTCAGCTCAAACGGCCGCAGAATGTCGCTCATGGGGTAACGGTTCAGCCCGTCGTGACGGTAAGCGCTTTCCGGCTCACCGGTGGTAATGACACTCCGCCAGTACTTTCCCGCCAGCTGGTTGCCCCCCACCCCGCTGGAGAAGCCCCGGCTCAGCACGCGGTCCAGCCACTCTTTGAGCAGCGCCGGACAACTGTAGGTATAAAGCGGATGCTGGAACACAATCACGTCGTGCTGACGCAGCAGTTCCTGCTCGTAAGGAATATCGATAAAAAAATCAGGATAGTGCGCGTAGAGATCGTGCACCGTTACGTTACTGAGCTGTGTGGCCGGCTTAAGCAGCACCCGGTTCGCCACCGAGTCCTGTGATTCCGGATGGGCATACAGCAGCAGCACTTTCGCTGTCTGAGACATCACTCCCCTCCCGGTTCTGTTTTTGTGTATTGTTGTCGTTTTGGGCTACCATGGCGGCCCGGTGGGGAAAATGGCCCACACCTTACATTATCATAATGACAAATTAACATAGTCGGAACATACGGCGCTTCTATGATTGTTTTCTCCTCGTTACAAATTCGTCGCGGCGTGCGCGTCCTGCTGGATAACGCGACTGCTACCATCAACCCGGGCCAGAAAGTGGGGCTGGTCGGCAAAAACGGCTGCGGTAAATCCACCCTGCTGGCGCTGCTGAAAAACGAGATAAGCGCGGATGGCGGTAACTTTACCTTCCCGGGCAACTGGCAGCTCGCCTGGGTGAACCAGGAGACGCCCGCGCTGAGCGAACCCGCGCTCGACTATGTTATCGACGGCGACCGTGAATACCGCAAGCTCGAAGCGGAGCTCAACGCCGCCAACGAACGCAACGACGGCCACGCCATCGCCACCGTCCACGGCAAGCTGGACGCCATCGATGCCTGGACCATTCGCTCCCGTGCCTCCAGCCTGCTGCACGGTCTGGGTTTCAGCAACGAACAGCTTGAACGCCCGGTGAGCGATTTCTCGGGCGGCTGGCGCATGCGCCTTAACCTGGCCCAGGCGCTGATCTGCCGCTCCGACCTTTTGCTGCTCGATGAACCCACCAACCACCTCGATCTTGATGCGGTTATTTGGCTGGAGAAGTGGCTCAAGAGCTATCAGGGCACTCTGATTCTGATCTCCCACGATCGCGACTTCCTCGATCCGGTAGTGGATAAAATCATTCATATCGAACAGCAAAGCATGTTCGAATACACCGGCAACTACAGCTCTTTCGAGCGCCAGCGCGCGACGCGCCTTGCCCAGCAGCAGGCGATGTATGAAAGCCAGCAGCAGCGCGTGGCGCACCTGCAAAGCTTTGTGGATCGCTTCAAGGCCAAGGCGTCAAAAGCCAAGCAGGCGCAGAGCCGCATCAAGATGCTGGAACGCATGGAGATGATCGCCCCGGCGCACGTGGATAACCCGTTCCACTTCAGCTTCCGCGAGCCGGAGAGCCTGCCGAACCCGCTGCTGAAAATGGAAAAAGTGAGCGCGGGCTATGGCGATCGCATTATCCTCGACTCTATCAAGCTCAACCTGGTGCCAGGTTCACGCATTGGTCTGCTGGGACGTAACGGCGCCGGTAAATCGACGCTGATCAAGCTGCTGGCGGGCGAGCTTAACCCGGTCAGCGGCGAAATCGGCCTGGCGAAAGGCATCAAGCTTGGTTACTTCGCCCAGCATCAGCTGGAATTTTTACGCGCGGATGAATCGCCGATCCAGCACCTGGCGCGCCTGGCGCCTCAGGAGATGGAGCAAAAGCTGCGCGACTACCTCGGCGGCTTTGGCTTCCAGGGCGATAAGGTGACGGAAAACACCGAGCGCTTCTCCGGGGGCGAAAAAGCCCGTCTGGTGCTGGCGCTGATCGTCTGGCAGCGCCCGAACCTGCTGCTGCTTGATGAACCGACCAACCACCTCGATCTCGACATGCGCCAGGCGCTGACCGAAGCGCTGATAGAGTTCGAAGGGGCGCTGGTTGTCGTATCGCACGACCGCCACCTGATCCGCTCCACCACCGACGATCTCTACCTGGTGCACGGCGGCAAAGTGGAGCCGTTCGACGGCGATCTGGAAGATTATCAGCAGTGGCTGACGGACGTGCAGAAGCAGGAAAACCAGCCGGAAGAGTCAGCGAAAGACAACGCCAACAGCGCCCAGGCGCGTAAAGATCAGAAGCGCCGTGAAGCGGAACTGCGCACCCAGACGCAGCCGCTGCGTAAAGAGATTGCCCGTCTCGAAAAAGAGATGGAAAAGCTCAACGCCACGCTTGCTGCCGTCGAAGAGAAGCTGGGCGACAGCGAACTGTACGATCAGAGCCGCAAAGCGGAGCTGACGGACTGTCTGCAAACTCAGGCGAAAGCCAAATCCAGCCTCGAAGAGTGCGAAATGGCATGGCTGGACGCGCAGGAACAGCTGGAAGCGATGCTGCAAGCCGACTAACACGCCGGGAGGGTTATGGGCTTCGATACCACGAGCGAGATTACATTCCGTAAGCTCAGCATCTTCATGACGTTCATGGAGAAGGGCAATATCGCACGTACCGCCGAAACGCTCGGCCTGAGCGGTGTCAGCGTGCACCGCGCGCTGCATACCCTCGAAGAGAACGTCCGCTGCCCGCTCTTTGCTCACAAAGGGCGTAACCTGATTGCCCTCCCCTCCGCGTGGACGCTGCTGGAGTATTGTCAGGAGGTGATGCAGGTGATGGAGCGCGGGCTGGAAGAATCCCGCAAAATTGCCGGAATCGGCCAGGGGCGGCTGCGCGTGGGCACGCTCTACTCCCTGACGCTGGAAACCGTGCCGCGCCTGATTATGGGCATGAAGCTGCGCCGTCCGGATCTGGAGATGGATCTGACGATGGGCTCCAACGACACCCTGCTGCACATGCTGGATGAAGGCTCGCTGGACGCGATTCTTATCTCCATCTCCGAAAGCGATATCGATCGCAACAGCCTTGAGGTTCTGCCGCTGTTCCATGACGATATCTTCCTTGCCGCACCGGCTTCCGCCACGCTAAATACCCACGGGCCAGCGGATCTCCGCGATTATAAAGATCAGAAATTTGTCGCGCTTGCAGAAGGCTTTGCGACCTACGCCGGGTTCCAGGAAGCGTTCCATATCGCCGGGTTTGAACCAGAGATTGTTACCCGGGTGAACGACATTTTCTCAATGCTCAGCCTGGTGCAGGCGGGCGTCGGCTTTACGCTGATGCCGGGAAGGATGAAGAAGGTCTACGAGAATTCCGTGCAACTGTTGAAGCTGGCGGAGCCGTACCAGATGCAGCAGCTGATCGCGATTGTCTTTGCCCGCAACCGCGAGCAGGATCCGAGCCTGCGCGCGCTGGCCGCCGAAGGGCGGATGTATGCCAGAAGTTTGCAGGATAGTGCCTGATGTTATTGCCCGGTGGCGCTACGCTTACCGGGCCTACAATCCGGGAGTAGGCCCGGTAAGGCGCAGCCGCCACCGGGCAAAAAGTCACCGCTGAAGCCGACCCGCCAGATGAACCGCCACGTCCACCCCGCTGCGCTCCAGCGAAATGGATTCACCTTCCCACGCCGCCTGCCGCGTCAGACAGGTCAGGATGCCCCCTGGCGGCATCTCAATCGCCAGCCGCGCTTCACGCTCGTTAGCGGAAATCACCGCCTCCTGCCAGCGCACGGTTCGCGCCATATTCATCGCCAGATCGTCGGCAATTTTCTCCGGCTGCCAGAGCACGCGTCCGGTACTGCCGCTCAGGTACGCACAGCGCGGACGTGAAAGCGTGACCGAATTAAATGCTGCCACCAGCTTCTGCGCCGGTTCCGCCAGCAGTTCACAGTGCGACGGTACGCTCACCGCCAGCCGCTTAGCCTTGCTCGCGCCTTTTGCCAGGGCGCGCTCCGCCACCTGCGCCATGCCGTCATCGGTTCCGGCAATCACGATCTGCGTTTCGGCGTTCAGGTTAGCAATATAGGTTCCTGTCCCCTGAAGCAGGTTTTCCACCTGGGGCAGGGTCAACCCCATAATCGCCGTCAGGCCGTAGCCGTGCGGGTATGCCTGCTCCATCAGATCGCCGCGCAACGCCACCAGCTTCAGCGCGTCCGTAAAGTCCAGCGCACCGGCGATAACCGCCGCAGGATAAGCGCCAATGGACAGCCCGCTGACGATATCCGGCGACACGCCGCGACGTTCCAGCTCGCGCGCCCACGCCACGCCGGCAATCAACAGCGAAAGCTGAACCGCACGGGTGTGGGTTAACGAGGATGCGCTGTCCAGGGTATCAACTTCCGCCCCCAGCACAGCACGGGCCTGCTCCAGCTCCGTTCCCGGCAGGTTTTGCAGCATACCTTCATGCTGTGTGCCCTGCCCCGGAAAGGTAAACAGTATTTTCATTACTCCTCCCTGTGCCATGGATCCGCCACCAGGCGCGGTCCACATTGCGTTTTTAGCAGCGTTTTGCCGTCGCGTAACCATTCCGCCAGCGCGAATCCGCCCTCGGGCGTGTCCACCTGCGTATCCGCCCGGCACAACGCACGGCTGAGCTGAGCCTGCCAGCCAGTAAACGCCTCAGGGGAAACGGCACGCGGGGCGCGGATGAGCAGATCGAGATCGCTGTCGGCGTGGATCACCGGAATGCCGGTCGCCAGCGCGTAACCCGTACTGCCGGTTATCCCCCACGTCCACGTCCACGACTGCTGCGCAAGCTGAAGCGCCACCTGAACCGGCGGCTGAGTGATAAACGGCGAACGCAGCAGGTCGGCGGCAACGCTCAAATCTTCGGGCGACACCACGCGCAACACGTTCTCAGGCTTCACCCATCCGGCCGCCCGCTGGTCGCGGCGCAATCCGCGCACGCCAACGGGAATACGGCCTTCATTATCAACATCACGCCGCACCACTACCGGTAGTCCGGTATGCCAGGCCGCGTCCACCCAGGATTCGGTAACCCCTTCCAGGGCGTCGCGCGCGGTAAGCCAGATGAGGTCGTGTGGGCGTAATGTTGTGGTCATGATTACATTCCTGAAGTCAGCGAGATAAACAGCGGCAGCGACAGGATACACAGTACGGAGCTCAACAGCAGCACGGCTTCAGCATCCGGCGACTGCACGCCAAAGCGGTTACCGAACACCACGCCAAAGAAGCCCGCGGACAGCGCAATCATCAGGATGGCGGTGATCGCCACGGAGCCGTGCAGACCGAAGATTAAAACGATACCCCAGGCGATCGCTGGCTGGATCAGCAGCTTGGCGATAGTGGAAGTGATCACCATGGTGTTGATCTGAAGTTTACGCGCGGAGAGGATCACCCCGGTCAGGAACAGCGCCGCAGCGGTCGCAGACAGTCCCAGCGGTTTAATCGCCGCCAGTACCAGCTCCGGCATTTTGATGCCGATAGCGGACAGGATCACACCCAGCAGCGGGCCCATCACGATCGGTTTTTTAATGGAACGCCACATCAGCACCGGCAGCATGGAAAGCGTTGAACCCGAGTTATTGCCTTCGGCGCGGGCTTTCTCACGCTCCAGAATCAGCAGGCAGAACGGGGTCATCAACACTGAACCACAGGCGATGGAGACCGCCACGGACAGTGAGGTTGAAGGGCCTTCGCCCAGCACGCTGCCCAGAATCGGCAGGCCAAGCGCCGCGTAGTTTGGCAGGGCGACGGTAAGCGTCAGCACGGCCGCATCCTGCGGGGATTTTTTAAACACTTTCGTCGCGAGGAAGTAGATGACCGCATAGGTGATCCACATCGCCAGGGTGAGCACCAGGATCAGCGGCGACTGCGCCACGATGCCGGTCCACGGGGTTTGCACGGTGGCGCTGAACAGCGCAGCCGGGAGTGCAAAATCCATCACGAAGATATTCAGCAGGGAAACATTTTTGTTATCGACCATCTTTGCCTTACCGGCCCAGAATCCCAGCAGCATGATGACGAAAATCGGTGCAAGAGCATGAACAATTACGTAAGTCATAAATCACCTGTAGTAAAAAAGTTTAAGCACTGGCGCGATGTTTATTATTTTCAGGATGCAGGTTCCCGCGTGGACGCAACGGGCGCGCCCACGGGGTGATGCATCTGGCAGGTCTCTTTTTACTTACCAGCTGGCTCGCATACGTTCACGTACGAGCGCCGAGCTGCGGCGGTTGTCAGCACCCAGACGGTTTTTCAACGTGGTGTCCTGACGAGCGTCGCTGATGGCCTGTTGCAGGGTGGTTTTCACCCGCGTCAGATCGCTTTCGGTAGGGGCATCCGGATTGCTGATATCCAGCAGGTCGGAAAGCAGCCCCAGCGTGGCGTAGTTGCTGATGTCATACGCCATTGGCGGAATGGTTGCAGCCAGTTTTTCCAGCGCCTCAACGGTACGCAGCGTAATGCGCGCCGCAGACTCTTTGCCCATGGCATGGATCAGCACGCCTTTATCGTTGAAGGCAATCAGACGGTTAGCCTGGTAGCCGTGCGCCAGAAACGCGCCGGACATGGCCTTACCGACGATAAGACCAATCACCGGATGACCCGCCAGCCGCGCATTAGCGTAGGCGGCAGCGGCGCCGGCCAGCGCCTGGTGGATACCAAACGCCTCTTCGCGACGGCCATAGGCCTGGCTTGGGACGTCGATTACCGCCACAATCGGGCGCTTCACGGCTTTATCTGCGTCGGCGGCGACGGTTTCGCTGACCACTTTTGCCAGCGTCCATCCTTCCAGCAGGCCGACTTCACCCTGCGCCGCGCGCGGGAAGTGGTTGTTGGCGTCCGGCACCACGGCGACAAAACGCACCGTTTCACCGTTTAGCTCGCCGTCTGCGGCCTGCACGGACGGGCATAACCCCTCCAGACGTTTCGCGTTCGGGGCCAGAGTTTCCAGCCAGAGTTCGCCACGGCTAATTGAGTTAGTCATCATTTCACCTCCCGGGCAAAAAGCGCTTTAATCTGTTCGGCATCGGCCTGTTTGCGGGTGTCGAAATTCGTCAGACGGTTCAGGTAATCGTCGTAGTTATCGGTGCGATGTTTCGCCGGTACGCCTTTGGCGATGGCTTCGTTCATCGCGGCTTTCACCGCGTTCACGCCGTCGCCCACCAGCGCGTCCACCAGCCCGCTTTCAAAGCGTACTTCGCCGCCGGTCATGCTCCAGATAAACGGACGGTCGCGGGAGTCATACTCTTCAATGCCCGCTTCCTGCTCGATAACCTGCGGACCGTTGAGGCCGAGCCGCGCTTCGCGGGTCACAATCAGGTAGCTGCACAGCGCCGCGGCGATAGACATCCCACCGAAGCAGCCCACGGTCCCGGCGACAATCCCGACGACCGGGGTATAGCGACGCAGGTCAACGATCGCGGCGTGGATATCGGCAATCGCCGCCAGGCCGAGGTTGGCTTCCTGCAAACGTACGCCGCCGGTTTCGAGGCACAGCACCGCCTGAGTCGGAATGCCGTTGCGGTTATCTTCCGCCGCCAGCTCCAGCGCTGCCGCCATTTTGGCGCCGGACACTTCGCCCATGCTGCCGCCCTGGAAGGTGCCTTCAATCGCCACCACCACCGCAGGCTGGCCGTTGATGGTCCCTTTCGCGACCACCATGCCGTCATCGGCCTGAGGAACAATCCCCTGTGGCCCAAGCCACGGAGAGATAATGCCTTCAAACGGATCCAGCAGTTCGCGGTAGCTGCCGTCGTCGAGCAGCGCCTGCGCACGCTGGCGCGCTTTTAATTCGATAAAGCTGCTGTCATCACGCATGGTTCACCCCTTCAAAAACCTGTTCGATACGAATGCGTGCCACGCCCGGCGTCGCGCCGAAGTCGTGGATGGTCAGCTTACCTGCGGGCAGGCTGCTGACGGTTTGCAGGCGGTTGAACAATGCCTCCCAGCGCCCGCGGCTGTTGTCGACGGAGGTGGTGATATCAATGGTTAAGGTCTGGCCCGGTTCGGCGGTGAAAAGCACCTCCATATCCCCGGAACCGACGACCCCTGCCAGCGCCCTGCCGCTTACTTCGCGGCTGGCGGGCACGGTCAATGTGATTTTTTCCATAACATCCTCTTAATGCTTTGAATAGGGCGTTTCGGCGCGGTCAAGAAACAGCGTGGCGGCAAGCAGGTCTGCGGCTCCGCCCGGCGAGGCGTTAAGCGCCAGCATCTGACGGTCTAACCGCGCCAGCGCCTGCTGCCCGGCGAGGGTTGCGCATCCTCCGGCGTTCAGCACCGCACGGGCGCCGTTCTGCATGGCGTCCAGCCCCTCCATGCCGGCGCGCGACAGCACGCAGGTGTCGGTGAGCGAGGTCATGATCGCCATCAGCGCGTCGAGTCTGGCCTGCGTTTCGCTGCTGCCGTTGAGACGGCTGAGGCGAAGCTGCGGCAGCGCGCGTTGCATGATGTGCGGAAACGCCTGCTGAGCCTCTTCACGCGCGCCCGGCACACGGTAGCGGTGCGTAACGCGTAACCCCTTGCTGAACACTTTCGGCGCCGCGTCATCCGGCAGCTTCGCCAGCTGAGCGGCGGTGTTCGCGACGGTTTGCGCCCGGGCATCGCCGCCCAGCATCGCCACCGCGCTCACCAGCAATCCCAGCGCCCAGATCGCGCCACGGTGCGTGTTCACGCCATCGGTAGCGGCCATCATCTGCCGTTCACCTTCGCGACCCAGGCGGCCAACGGTTTGCCTGAGGGCAATATCCGCCGGACGCTGCCAGCTCTGCTGCGCCAGCGCCTGAAACGTGGGGGTCAGGCTGTGAGCGGAGCGCTCCATCAGCGCAAGCGATAAATCGTGGTGCGCGCCGTTCCCCCGGCTGTCCACCAGACCGGGCTTCGGGCTTAAACGTGCTTCGTCAATCAGACACTGCGTGGCGGTTCGCGCCAGCCATTCGGCACCGCCTTCAACCTGGATCTGGGGCAGAAGTTTCATTACCAGCTCCGGAATTTCGCAGGTGGGTTGTAAAGACCGCCGGACCATTCCACCAGGTCCGCGACGCTACCGGCCGCCAGCAGCGAACGGGTGGCATCGGTGCGGCGAATGCCCATATCTTCCGGATACACAACCTTGCCGCTCTGGCGCAGTTCCGCCACGCGTTTGGCGTCAACGCCCAGACCGATATCGGTGATACCCGCCACGGCGGCGACCATGGCGCGACGCTCTTCCAGATCTTTCGCCCGGTAGAGGTAAGCAATCCCCTCTTCCGTCAGCACGTGGGTGACGTCATCGCCGTAAATCATGACCGGCGCCAGCGGCATACCAGAGGCTTTCGCGACCTCAACGGCGTCGAGTTTTTCCACGAAGGTTGGCTTCACGCCCGCCTGGAAGGTTTCCACCATCTGCACAACCAGCTTTTTACCGCGCTGCATCGGGTCAGGCTCGGTGATCATGTTCAGCCAGGCCGGTGTGGCGTGGCGACGACCGTGCGGATCGTGGCCCATGTTTGGCGCGCCGCCGAAGCCGGAAAGACGGCCGCGGGTCACGGTTGAGGAGTTAGCGTAACCATCAACCTGTAGCGTGGAGCCGATAAACATATCGACCGCGTACTGACCAGCCAGCTGGCAGAAGGCGCGGTTAGAACGCATGGAGCCATCGGCACCGGTAAAGAACACGTCAGGACGGGCGCGGATGTACTCTTCCATTCCCAGCTCGCCGCCGAAGCAGTGGACGCTCTCCACCCAGCCGCTTTCGATGGCCGGGATCAGCGTTGGATGCGGGTTCAGGGTCCAGTGTTTACAGATTTTGCCTTTGAGTCCGAGCTGTTCGCCGTAGGTTGGCAGCAGCAGCTCGATCGCTGCGGTGTTAAAGCCAATCCCGTGGTTCAGGGACTGCACCTGGTGTTCAGCGTAGATGCCTTTAATCGCCATCATCGCCATCAGGATATGTTCCTGTTTGATCAGGCGCGGGTCACGGGTGAAAAGCGGTTCGATAAAGAACGGCTTATCGGCAACCACCACAAAATCAATCCACGAGCCCGGAATATCCACACGCGGCAGGTCGCACTCGTCGTCCACCAGCTCGTTCACCTGCGCGATGACGATGCCGTCATGGAACGCGGCGGCTTCCACCAGCGCCGGAGTATCTTCAGTACTCGCCCCGGTATAGAGGTTGCCTTTGCGGTCCGCTTTAAAACCGGCAATCAGCGCCACGTTTGGCGATAGGTCGACGTATAAACGTGAGTAGAGTTCGATGTAGGTGTGAATCGCCCCGATTTCGAGCTGACCATCCTCCAGCAGTTGGGAGATTCGCAGGCTTTGCGTACCGGAGAAGGAGAAGTCCAGCTTGCGGGCGATGCCTTTTTCAAAGATGTCCAGATGTTCGCTGCGGCCCACGCTCGGCATGATCATATGCAGATCGTGCACGATTTGCGGGTTCACTTCCGCCAGTGAACGGGAAAGGAAATCCGCCTGCTTCTGGTTGTTGCCTTCCAGAACGACTTTGTCGCCTGGTGCGATCAGTTTTTCCAGCATGGCGACAAGATCGCCGGTTGGCAGTACCTTGCCCTGCACCGGTACGGACGCCAGACGACGCGCTTTCTCACTGCGTCGGGTGTTCCATTGCCGGGTGGGTGTTTGCCCAGATAACATTATTAACCTCCTGATTCAGCACATCATTCTGATTTGCTTAACGTTGAGTAAAGTGTGCGCTCTGGTGAGAAAGGCATCAATTAAGCGTAGAGCCAAATCATTAGCCTGAGAGTAATAATCAAGGTAAATATTTGTGATCGGGATCAGTTCATGTTTCGGAAAAACGGGCTAAACGGGGTACAATTCGGAAGGTATAGTTAATTTCTGACAAGAATCAGCATCGCCCTTATGACCCAAATCATTCCCTCAGACTTCGACATTGCAGCCGAAGAGAGCGCAGAGTTCGTGCCCATGCGCGGGGTGGCTAACCCTCACCTGCAAACCATGCTGCCGCGCCTGATCCGCCGCAAGGTACAGTTCACCCCGCACTGGCAACGGCTGGATTTGCCGGATGGCGATTTTTTGGATCTCGCCTGGAGCGAAGATCCGGATCGGGCCAGACATAAACCCCGTCTGGTGGTGTTTCACGGTCTGGAAGGCAGCCTGCACAGCCCTTACGCACACGGTCTCATTGAGGCGGCGAAAGCCCGCGGCTGGCTTGGGGTAGTGATGCATTTTCGCGGATGCAGCGGCGAGCCTAACCGTCAGAAACGCATTTATCACTCGGGTGAAACCGAGGACGGCACCTGGTTCCTGCGCTGGCTAAGAGACAATTTCGGCGAGGCGCCAACGGCAGCGGTGGGGTATTCGCTGGGCGGCAATATGCTGGCCTGCCTGCTGGCGAAGGAGAGCGACGCCGTACCGCTGGATGCGGCGGTGATCGTCTCTGCGCCCTTTATGCTGGAGCAGTGCAGCTATCATATGGAAAAGGGGTTTTCGCGAGTGTACCAGCGCTACCTGCTCAACCTGCTGAAAGCCAACGCCGCGCGCAAGCTGAAGGCCTATCCGGATACGCTGCCTGTGACGCTGCAACAGCTCAAACGCGTGAAGCGCCTGCGCGAGTTTGATGATTTGATCACCTCGAAAATTCACGGCTTTGCCGATGCGATTGACTATTACCGTCAGTGCAGCGCCATGCCTTTACTGAACCAAATCACGAAACCTACGCTGATTATCCACGCCAAAGATGATCCGTTTATGGATCATCACTCGATTCCGGCGCCCGATCATCTGCCGGCCAACGTGGAGTATCAGCTCACCCAATTCGGGGGACACGTCGGCTTTGTCGGCGGCACGCTGCGTCGGCCAAAAATGTGGCTTGAGACGCGTATTCCCGACTGGTTAACGGCTTATCTGGACGGTAAATAATGATTATTCCCTGGCAGGATCTCTCTCCCGACACGCTCGATAATCTGATTGAAAGCTTTGTCTTGCGCGAAGGCACCGATTATGGTGAACATGAACGTTCGCTTGAACAAAAGGTCAACGATGTTAAGCGCCAGCTTAAAAGCGGCGACGTGGTGCTGGTATGGTCCGAACTGCATGAGACGGTCAATATCATGCCACGCAACGCGTTTCACGGCTGATCTTTACACTTTTCCAGTCAGGGAGTTGCTATGTCTGCCAGACATCCGGTTATTGCCGTTACGGGTTCGAGTGGGGCGGGAACCACTACCACCAGCCTCGCCTTCCGCAAGATCTTCGCCCAGCTTAACTTACGGGCGGCAGAGGTAGAAGGCGACAGCTTTCACCGCTACACGCGCCCGGAGATGGATATGGCCATCCGCAAAGCGCGCGATCTGGGTAAACACATCAGCTACTTCGGCCCGGAGGCGAATGACTTCGGCCTGCTGGAGCAAACCTTCCGTGAATACGGGCAAAGCGGTACCGGGCAGTCCCGCAAGTATCTCCACACCTACGATGAAGCCGTGCCCTGGAACCAGGTCCCCGGCACGTTCACGCCCTGGCAGCCGCTGCCGGAACCGACTGACGTGCTGTTTTACGAAGGATTGCACGGCGGCGTGGTGACGCCTCAGCACGACGTGGCGCGCCACGTGGATTTGCTGGTGGGGGTGGTGCCGATTGTTAACCTTGAGTGGATCCAGAAGCTGACGCGTGACATGAGCGAGCGCGGCCATTCGCGAGAGGCGGTCATGGACTCGGTGGTGCGCTCCATGGAAGATTACATCAACTTCCTGACGCCGCAGTTCTCCCGAACCCACATTAACTTCCAGCGCGTCCCCACCGTGGACACCTCCAACCCGTTCGCTGCAAAAAGCATCCCTTCCCTGGACGAGAGCTTTGTGGTGATCCACTTCCGCAACCTGGAAGGCATTGATTACCCCTGGCTGCTGGCGATGCTACAGGGTTCGTTTATTTCGCACATGAATACGTTAGTGGTGCCCGGGGGAAAAATGGGGCTGGCAATGGAGCTGATCATGACACCGCTGGTGCAGCGGCTGATGGAAGGAAAGCAGATCGCGTGACGCCTGTTGCCGGATGGCGCTTCGCTTATCCGGCCTACGTTCGTGCAGTTGTAGCTTTTGTAGGGCGGGTCAGCGAAGCGCCACCCGCCAAAAAATTAAGCCGCGATCACTTCATACGAATGGGTGATTTTTACCGCTTTCTCCAGCATTAACGCCACAGAGCAGTATTTCTCCGCAGACAGGTCAACCGCACGCGAGACCGCCGCATCCTTCAGTTCTTTGCCGGTGACGATAAAGTGCAGATTAATATGCGTGAACAGGCGTGGCGCCTCTTCGCGACGTTCTGACGTCAGCTTCACTTCACAATCGGTCACGTCATGACGGCCTTTTTGCAGGATCGACACCACGTCGATCGCGCTGCATCCCCCCGCCGCCATCAGCACCATTTCCATTGGGCTTGGCGCTTTATCGCCGGAGTTGCCATCCATCAAAACCTGGTGCCCGGAAGCAGACTCGCCCAGGAACGTTAACCCTTCAACCCATTTGACACGCGCTTGCATATTCACTCACTCCAACGTTGCATTTTTTATGACAGATTACGTGTACGTTACATTTCTCGCAACGGAAGGCGACCTGCGTCATGCTGAAGCGAGACACCAGGAGACACGCGGCGAAAGCTATGCTAAAACACTCTGGATGCTACAGTAATACATTGACGTTACACATGTATGCAGAGGACATCAAACTTTACTGGCTGCGAAACGTTACGACAGCCGACTTCCCAGGTATGGGTAAGAATTCGATTGCAACCCCAGAGTCCGGATGCATCTTATGACTCTGGTGACAGCTTATAACAGAGGATAACAGCGCATGGTGCTTGGCAAACCGCAAACAGACCCGACTCTCGAATGGTTCTTGTCTCATTGCCACATTCATAAGTACCCATCAAAGAGCACGCTGATTCACCAGGGTGAAAAAGCGGAAACGTTGTATTACATCGTTAAAGGCTCGGTGGCCGTGCTGATCAAAGATGAAGAAGGGAAAGAGATGATCCTTTCTTATCTGAACCAGGGCGATTTTATCGGTGAACTGGGCCTGTTTGAAGAAGGCCAGGAACGTAGCGCCTGGGTTCGTGCAAAAACAGCATGTGAAGTGGCTGAAATTTCTTACAAGAAATTCCGTCAGCTGATTCAGGTCAACCCTGACATCCTGATGCGTCTTTCTTCCCAGATGGCACGCCGTCTGCAAGTGACCTCTGAGAAGGTGGGTAACCTCGCCTTCCTGGACGTGACCGGTCGTATCGCGCAGACGCTGTTGAACCTGGCGAAACAGCCAGACGCCATGACCCACCCTGACGGTATGCAAATTAAAATTACCCGCCAGGAAATCGGTCAGATCGTCGGCTGCTCCCGTGAAACAGTGGGCCGTATCCTGAAGATGCTGGAAGACCAGAACCTGATCTCTGCCCACGGTAAAACTATCGTGGTCTACGGAACCCGTTAATTTCGGTCAAACGGCGTGCCGCCGCAGGGTGGCACGCCGTTTTTGTCTCTACTCCTCATGTGGCGCAGGCTGATCTATCACCCGGAAGTTAACTACGCACTGCGACAAACGCTGGTGTTGTGTCTTCCCGTGGCCGTGGGCCTGATCCTCGGACATCTTCAGCAAGGCCTGCTGTTTTCTCTTGTGCCCGCCTGCTGCAACATTGCCGGTCTGGATACGCCGCATAAACGCTTTTTTAAACGTCTGATTATTGGCGGCTGCCTGTTTGCCGGCTGTAGCCTTGCCGTACAACTCTTACTGGCCCGCGACATTCCTCTGCCGCTGATCCTGACCGTGCTGGCGATGACGCTCGGCGTCACCGCCGAAATCAGCTCGCTGCACGCCCGCCTGCTTCCCGCGTCGCTGATTGCCGCCATCTTCACCTTAAGCCTTGCGGGCAATATGCCGGTGTGGGAGCCATTGCTGATCTACGCCCTCGGCACGCTGTGGTACGGGCTGTTTAACTGGTTCTGGTTCTGGCTGTGGCGGGAACAGCCGCTGCGCGAATCCCTGAGCCTGCTCTACGTGCAACTTGCTGAATACTGCGAAGCAAAATACACCCTGCTCACTCAACATACCGACCCGGAAAAATCCCTGCCGCCGCTGCTGGCGCGCCAGCAAAAAGTGGTGGATCTGATCAGCCAGTGCTATCAGCAGTTGCACATGCTTGCCGCCAACAAAAATCATGAATACAAGCGGCTGCTGCGAACCTTCCAGGTCGGGCTGGATTTGCAGGAGCATATCTCCGTCAGCCTTCATAATCCGGAAGAGGTGCAAAAGCTGGTGGAGCGCAGCCATGCGGAAGCGGTGATCCGCTGGAACGCGCAGACCGTCGCGGCCCGCCTGCGGGTGCTGGCTGACGATATCCTCTATCACCGCTACCCGACGCGCTTTAACATGGACAAACAGCTCGGCGCGCTGGAAAAGATTGCGCGTCAGCACGCGGATAACCCGGTCGGGCAATTTGCTGCCTGGCATTTCAGCCGCATCGCCCGGGTGTTACGCACCCAGCGCCCGCTTTATGCCCGGGACCTGATGGCCGATAAGCAAAAACGGCTGCCGCTGCTGCCCGCGCTCAAAAGCTATCTATCACTGAAATCTTCCGCCCTGCGCAATGCCGCGCGGATCAGTGTGATGCTGAGCATCGCCAGCCTGATGGGAATGGCCCTGCACCTGCCGAAACCCTACTGGATCTTAATGACCGTGCTGTTTGTCACCCAGAACGGCTATGGCGCCACGCGGGTGCGCATTCTGCATCGGGCGGGCGGTACGATGGCGGGGCTGATTATCGCGGGCGTGACGCTGCACTTTCACGTGCCGGAAGGCTATACCCTGGCCGGTATGCTGGCGATCACGCTGGTGAGCTACCTGATCATCCGCAAAAACTACGGCTGGGCGATGGTGGGCTTTACGGTCACGGCGGTGTATACCCTGCAACTGCTCACGCTTAACGGGGAACAGTTTATTATTGCCCGGCTGGTCGATACGCTAATTGGCTGCCTGATCGCCTTTGGCGGCATGGTCTGGTTGTGGCCGCAGTGGCAAAGCGGGTTGCTGAGGCAGAACGCCCACGACGCGCTCGAAGCCGATCAGCAGGCCATTCGTCTTATTCTAAGCGATGACCCGCAGCCCTCTCCGCTGGCCTACGAGCGCATGAAGGTCAACCAGGCGCATAACGCCCTGTTCAACTCCCTTAACCAGGCCATGCAGGAGCCGGGCTTTAACGCGCACTATCTGGCTGACATGAAGCTGTGGGTCACGCACAGCCAGTTTATCGTCGAGCACATCAATGCCATGACGACGCTGGCGCGGGAGCACACGATGCTGACGACGGATCTGGCGCAGCGCTATTTGCAGTCGTGTGAAATTGCGTTGCAGCGCTGTCAGCAGCGTCTGGAGTATGACGCGCCGGGCGAGTCAGGGGATTCGAACATTCTGGAAGCGCCGGAGACGCTGACCCACGGGCCGATGAGCACCCTTGAGCAGCATTTACAGCGCGTTCTCGGGCACCTGAACACCATGCACACCATTTCGTCGGTGGCATGGCGTCAGCGCCCGCATCACGGGATTTGGTTAACGCGCCGGTTAAAACGAACCGCGTATTAGCCGCTGACGATCTTCGCGACCGCCGCGGCAAAACGGGTTAATCCGTCTTCGATGTCTTTGTCTTCCACCACCAGCGATGGCGCAAAGCGCATCACGTCCGGCCCGGCGTTGAGCACCATGACGCCTTCGTGCGCGGCGGCGTGCAGGAAATCGCGCGCGCGGCCTTTGTACTGCGGCTTCAGTTCGGCGCCCATCAGCAGCCCCATCCCGCGGATGTCGCTGAAGACATCAAACTGTTGGTCAATCTGCTGGAGATGTTTCACAAACAGGTCGCGTTTCGCATTCACGCCATTCAGGACGTCCGGCGTATTAATGATGTCGAACGCCGCACCCGCCACGGCGCACGCCAGCGGATTACCGCCGTAGGTAGAGCCGTGTGAGCCCACATGAAATGCGGAAGCGATATCCTGGGTGGTGAGCACGGCACTGACCGGGAAACCGCCGCCGAGCGCTTTCGCGCTGGTCAGAATATCCGGCGTTACGCCGTAGTGCATATAAGCAAACAGGTCTCCGGTACGCCCCATCCCACACTGCACTTCATCAAACACCAGCAGCGCCTGGTGCTCGTCGCACAGCTCGCGCAGCCCTTGCAGAAATTCCGGGGTGGCCGCCGTGACGCCGCCTTCCCCCTGAATGGGCTCGACCACCACGGCACAGGTGTGATCGTCCATCACCGCTTTAACGGCGTGCAGATCGTTAAACGGCACGTGGATGATATCCGCAGGTTTCGGACCAAAGCCGTCGGAATACTTCGGCTGGCCGCCAACGGAAACGGTAAAGAAGGAGCGACCGTGGAAGGCGTTATGGAAGGCGATGATTTTGGTTTTGTATGGGCTATGACGCGTGGTTGCGTAGTAGCGCGCCAGCTTAAAGGCGGTTTCGTTGGCTTCGGTGCCGGAGTTCATAAACAGCACGCGTTCGGCGAAGGTGGCATCGATGATCTTACGCCCCAGACGCAGCGCCGGTTCGTTGGTGAACACGTTGCTCGTGTGCCACAGCGTTTCGCCCTGCGTTTTCAGCGCGTCCACCAGCGCAGGATGGCAATGGCCCAGCGCCGTCACCGCAATACCGCCTGCGAAATCAACATACTCGTTGCCCTGCTGATCCCAGACGCGGCTGCCTCTCCCTTTCACCGGGATAAACTCAGCCGGTGCATAAATCGGCAGGATCACTTCATCGAATGTCGCGCGGGTAATTGCTGGTTGTTCAGTTGCCATGTCATGACCATCCATTTTTATGTCACATTGATTGTGAAAATATAATCACAAAATATGCATAAAAAATCACAACAAGGCAACAGATATTCAGCGATTAAGGAAATTGGCCAGCAGCGCGTGCCCCTGTTCGCTGAGAATGCTTTCCGGGTGGAACTGCACGCCTTCCAGATCGTACTCACGGTGACGAATGCCCATGATCTCCTGCGTCTCGCTCCAGGCGGTGACCTCAAAGCAGGCCGGCAGGGTCGGCGGATCAATGATCAGAGAATGGTAGCGCGTCACGGTTAACGGATTGTTTAGCCCCAGGAATACGCCGGTACCGGTGTGCGTGACCGGAGAGGTTTTGCCGTGCATGACTTTCGCGGCACGGACAATGGTGGCGCCAAAGACCTGCGCAATGGCCTGATGACCCAGGCAGACGCCCAGAATCGGCAGTTTGCCCACATAATGGCGGATCGCCTCCAGCGAGATACCAGACTCCGAAGGGGTACACGGCCCCGGCGAAATCACGATTTTCTGGGGTGCCAGCGCGTCAATGTCAGCCAGCGCGATCTCATCGTTACGGCGGACAACCACCTCTGCCCCCAGCTCACAAAAATACTGGTAAAGGTTCCAGGTAAAGGAATCGTAGTTATCAATCAGCAGAATCATGGCGGCTCCTGAAAAAATGGCCGCCCTATTTTACGCAGATTCCCGCGCTTCGCTCACAACTTTGGCAAAGATGGCGTTCAGGGCTGTCAAATCCCCCATTGCCCCGCTCTGATTGGCGGCTGCCCAGTCGTTCGGGTCGATCCCCTGCCAGTTCAGCACATAGCCCGCATGAATAGCCAGTTGTTCAAAGAAGATCCGCTGGGCCACGCCATTACCGCTCATAAACGGATGTAGCATGTTGATTTCACAGTAGTAATGACTGATTCTGTCTGTAAACTCTTCTTTCTGAAGGCCCACCAGATATTTATCACTTTCCAGCGAAGCCATCAGCTCATTACCCACTTTCTCGATGTACTCGAAATGGCAAAAAGGAATGTCGCCCTTAGAAATATCGGCGGTGCGCAGCTCGCCCGCGCCTTTCACTTCGTTGCGGAATAAATGGCGGTGAATAAGACACAGATGGGGTAAACCCGGTGCGGAAGGCCCCAGTTCCAGCGTCTCGATATCAGGTTCAGCGGGACCCTTACCTTTTTCAAGGAGGCAGCTGGCCTGAAAATTGACCTTACGTTGTTGCTCCCAGAGACGGGATTTTTGCTTGTCGGTGAGTTTTTTCACTACGCCTCCCTGAATAGTCCGTTTGCCACAAGTATAAGCAGCAAAACGCGCTTTCGCAGGGAGGGTGGAAAGACACGGGCAAGATGTGCCCGTGTGGGGGAACGATTATGGCAGCACTTTCGCGGAGAGAATGACGACTGGCTTAGACGGCACATTCTGGTATGGACCGACATCGTGAGTCTGAACCTGAGAGATCTTATCCGCAACGTCCATGCCTTTCACCACTTTGCCAAACACCGCGTAGCCAAAGTCGCGCTGACCGTGGTCCAGGAAGGCGTTATCAGCCACGTTGAGGAAGAACTGGCTGGTGGCGCTGTCTTTGTCCGCCGTACGCGCCATGGAGATGGTGCCGCGCTTGTTCAGCAGGCCGTTGTCTGCTTCATTTTTGATGGGCGGGTTGGGCTGTTTCTGCTGCATCTGCTCGTTAAAACCGCCACCCTGAATCATAAAGCCCGGGATCACGCGGTGGAACGTGGTGTTGTTATAAAAACCACTGTTCACGTAGTCGAGGAAGTTTTTCACCGAAACAGGGGCTTTCTGGCTATCCAGCTCCAGCTCAATATTCCCCGCAGAGGTAGTCAGCAGGACGTGGGGGTCTCCTTTGGCTGCCAGCGCAGCAGGGGAAACGGCAGAAAGAGCAAACACAGCTGCGACAGCCGCCAGTGTTGATTTGAGCATGAGAATTCCTTAACAAAGCGCAGTATAAAAAGCGAATGGCTTGATTCTAAAGAGCAGTATGAACCCAGACCAGTCTTTTACCTAATTTTACCAAATTGAAACAATTATTACCGCGCAAACGATTGTTCACCCCACAACGTAATGTGATCTGCATCACGTTAAAACCTGCAATTGTGCTCAAAATTTTCTGAAAAGATTTAATTAGATCACTTTCGCGACTAAAATCTGCCCGCTCAAACGCAGTCATTGCGTTTTTCTTTACTTTTAACAGGCCAGACATGACTAACAGCAATCGCATCAAGCTCACATGGATCAGCTTCTTCTCTTACGCCCTGACCGGCGCGTTGGTGATCGTCACCGGGATGGTGATGGGAAATATCGCAGACTACTTCCAGCTGCCCGTTTCCAGCATGAGTAACACCTTCACCTTCCTGAACGCGGGGATCCTGATCTCTATTTTCCTTAATGCCTGGCTGATGGAAATCGTGCCGCTGAAAACGCAGCTGCGTTTCGGCTTCGTGCTGATGGTTGCCGCCGTGGCGGGCCTGATGCTGAGCCACAGCATCGCCCTCTTCTCTGCCGCCATGTTCGTGCTGGGCCTGGTGAGCGGGATCACCATGTCGATCGGTACGTTCCTGATTACGCACATGTATGAAGGCCGCCAGCGCGGCGCGCGTCTGCTGTTCACCGACTCCTTCTTCAGCATGGCCGGGATGATTTTCCCGATGGTCGCCGCGTATCTTCTGGCGCGCAGCATTGAGTGGTACTGGGTGTACGCCTGCATTGGTCTGGTTTATGTCGCGATCTTTGTTCTCACCTTCGGCTGCGAGTTCCCGGTGCTGGGCAAAAAAGCGCAGACTACGTCCGAGCCGGTTGCGAAAGAAAAATGGGGTATCGGCGTACTGTTCCTCTCCATCGCCGCGCTGTGTTACATCCTCGGCCAGCTGGGCTTTATCTCCTGGGTTCCTGAATACGCGAAAGGTCTGGGCATGAGCCTGAACGACGCGGGTAAACTGGTGAGTGATTTCTGGATGTCTTACATGTTCGGCATGTGGGCGTTTAGCTTTATCCTGCGCTTCTTCGACCTGCAACGGATCCTGACCGTTCTGGCGGGTCTGGCAACCGTGCTGATGTATCTGTTCATCAACGGTTCCCCGGAGCATATGCCGTGGTTCATCCTGACCCTGGGCTTCTTCTCCAGCGCGATTTATACCTCGATCATCACCCTTGGCTCTCTTCAGACCAAAGTGGCCTCGCCAAAGCTGGTGAACTTCGTGCTGACCTGCGGCACCATCGGCACCATGCTGACCTTCGTGGTCACGGGCCCGATTGTTGCGCACAGCGGCCCGCTGGCGGCGCTGCATACCGCTAACGGTCTGTACGCCGTGGTGTTCATCATGTGCTTCGTGCTGGGCTTTGTGACCCGTCACCGTCAACACAACCCGGCAACAGCTACCCACTAATCGCCGTAACCCCTTTGCGTAATGCAAAGGGGTTTTCCCCTGCTCACCCGCCCTGCCCGCCAATGGGTAAAAAACACCACTACATTTGTGCAAAAAAATAAGCAAGCACAAAAATCAAACAATATCCGTCACTTATAAAAATCCTGACAAATCATAGATATACCCACTAAGGGGTAGGTGAAGGCGTATTTGATTTGCATCAATAAGTGCCCCTGCTGAATCGTTAAGGTAGGCAGTAATAGAAAAGAAATCGAGGCAAAAATGAGCAAAGTCAGACTCGCTATCATCGGTAACGGCATGGTCGGCCACCGCTTTATTGAGGATCTTCTCGATAAAGCCGATGCTGAGCAGTTCGATATTACCGTGTTCTGTGAAGAACCCCGCAAGGCGTACGACCGTGTGCACTTGTCTTCCTACTTCTCTCACCATACCGCCGAAGAGCTCTCTCTGGTGCGTGAAGGGTTCTACGAGAAGCATGGCGTAAAAGTGCTGGTGGGCGAACGCGCTATCACCATCAACCGTCAGGAGAAAGTGATCCACTCCAGCGCCGGACGTACGGTTTTTTACGATAAGCTGATCATGGCGACGGGCTCGTATCCGTGGATCCCGCCTATTAAAGGGTCGGAAACCCAGGATTGCTTCGTTTACCGTACCATTGAAGACCTCAACGCCATTGAATCCTGCGCACGTCGAAGCAAACGCGGCGCGGTTGTCGGCGGTGGTCTGCTGGGTCTGGAAGCGGCAGGCGCACTGAAAAACCTCGGCGTTGAAACCCACGTCATCGAATTTGCCCCGATGCTGATGGCAGAACAGCTGGACCATATGGGTGGCGACCAGCTACGCCGTAAAATCGAAAGCATGGGCGTGAAGGTTCACACCAGCAAGAACACCAAAGAGATCGTGCAGGAAGGCACCGAAGCGCGTAAAACCATGCGCTTTGCAGACGGCAGCGAGCTGGAAGTGGATTTCATCGTCTTCTCCACCGGTATTCGCCCGCGCGACAAGCTGGCCACCCAGTGCGGTCTGGCCGTTGCGCAGCGCGGCGGGATCATGATCAACGATACCTGCCAGACCTCCGATCCGGATATCTACGCTATCGGCGAATGCGCCAGCTGGAATAACCGCGTATACGGCCTGGTTGCACCAGGGTACAAAATGGCGCAGGTCGCCGTTGACCATATCCTCGGCAACGAAAACGCCTTCACCGGCGCAGACATGAGCGCCAAGCTGAAGCTGCTGGGCGTGGACGTGGGCGGTATTGGCGATGCGCATGGCCGCACCCCGAACTCCCGCAGCTATGTTTATCTGGACGAAAGCAAAGAGGTCTACAAACGCCTCATCGTCAGCCAGGACAACAAAACCCTGCTCGGGGCGGTGCTGGTGGGCGATACCAGCGACTTCGGTAACCTGCTCCAGCTGGTGCTGAACGCCATTGAGCTGCCGGAAAACCCAGATGCGCTGATCCTCCCGGCACACGCCTCCAGCGGTAAGCCGTCCATCGGCGTGGATAAACTGCCGGACAGCGCGCAGATTTGCTCCTGCTTCGACGTGACCAAAGGCATGCTGATCTCCGCCATTAACAAAGGCTGCCACACCGTTGCGGCGCTGAAGGCGGAAACCAAAGCCGGGACCGGCTGCGGCGGCTGTATTCCTCTGGTCACTCAGGTGCTGAACGCCGAGCTGGCAAAACAGGGCATTGAAGTGAACAACAACCTGTGCGAGCACTTCGCTTACTCTCGCCAGGAGCTGTATCACCTGATCCGCGTGGAAGGCATTAAGTCCTTCGACGAACTGCTGGAGAAACACGGCCAGGGCTATGGCTGTGAAGTATGTAAGCCTACCGTCGGTTCTCTGCTGGCGTCCTGCTGGAACGAATATGTGCTCAAACCAGAACACACTCCGCTTCAGGACACCAACGATAACTTCCTGGCCAATATTCAGAAAGACGGGACTTACTCGGTGATCCCGCGTTCTGCCGGAGGGGAGATTACCCCGGAAGGGCTGGTCGCCGTGGGCCGTATCGCCCGTGAGTTTAACCTGTACACCAAAATCACCGGCTCCCAGCGTATCGGCCTGTTCGGTGCGCAGAAAGATGACCTGCCGGAAATCTGGCGTCAGCTGATTGAAGCGGGCTTTGAAACCGGTCACGCGTACGCCAAGGCGCTGCGCATGGCGAAAACCTGCGTGGGCAGCACCTGGTGCCGCTACGGCGTGGGCGACAGCGTGGGCTTCGGCGTAGAGCTGGAAAACCGCTACAAAGGCATCCGTACGCCGCACAAAATGAAGTTCGGCGTCTCAGGGTGTACCCGTGAATGTGCGGAAGCACAGGGGAAAGACGTGGGTATCATTGCCACGGAGAAAGGCTGGAACCTGTACGTGTGCGGTAACGGCGGGATGAAACCTCGCCACGCGGATCCGCTGGCCGCCGATCTCGATCGCGATACGCTGATCAAATACCTCGACCGCTTCATGATGTTCTACATTCGTACCGCCGATAAGCTGACCCGTACCGCGTCCTGGCTGGATAATCTCGAAGGCGGCATCGACTACCTGAAGTCGGTCATTATCGACGACAAGCTGGGTCTGAATGAACAGCTGGAATCCGAGATGACTCGCCTGCGCGAGGCGGTGATCTGCGAGTGGACCGAAACCGTGAACACGCCAGCGGCGCAGACGCGCTTCAAACACTTTATCAACAGCACCCAGCGCGACCCGAACGTGCAGGTGGTGCCGGAGCGCGAACAGCATCGTCCAGCGACCCCGTATGAACGTATTCCGGTGATGCTGGTGGAGGAAAACGCATGAGCCAGTGGGTAAACATCTGCAATATTAACGACATTCTGCCAGCAACCGGCGTCTGTGCCCTGCTGGGCAACGAGCAGGTGGCGATTTTCCGCCCTCGCCACGATGAACAGGTCTATGCCATCAGCAATATCGACCCGTTCTTCGAGGCCAGCGTGCTCTCCCGCGGTCTGATTGCGGAGCACCAGGGCGAACTTTGGGTTGCCAGCCCGCTGAAAAAGCAGCGCTTCCGCTTAACCGACGGGCGCTGCATGGAAGATGAAAGCTTCTCGGTCAAACACTACGACGTCCGCGTGAAGGACGGCGAGGTGCAGCTGAAAGCGTAACCCTCCGCCTTTCCAATAGGAAAGGCTTATGACCTCTTGTGGGTAGCAGCAGGAAAAACCGTATGTTCTGTACGATCCCTGCTGTTATCCTGACGTCAATTCTTCCCCCGCCATGAATGCTGTGAGGTAACGTCGTGGATCACCTGCCGATTTTTTGTCAATTACGCAACCGCGACTGCCTGCTCGTGGGCGGCGGCGATGTGGCTGAACGCAAGGCGCGCCTGCTGTTAGAGGCGGGCGCCCGACTGACCGTTAATGCCCTCACCTTCGCCCCACAGTTTGACGTCTGGGCGCAGGAAGGGATGCTCACCCAGGTGCAGGGCGAGTTTGATGAATCCCTGCTGGATACCTGCTGGCTGACCATCGCCGCAACGGATAACGATGATGTTAACCAGCGCGTCAGCGACGCCTGCGAAGCGCGCCGCATCTTCTGTAACGTGGTGGATGCGCCGAAAGAGGCGAGCTTTATCATGCCGTCGATTATCGACCGTTCACCGCTGATGATTGCGGTGTCGTCCGGCGGGCGCTCGCCCGTTCTTGCCCGTCTGCTGCGGGAAAAACTGGAAGCCGTGCTGCCGCAGCATCTTGGTCAGATTGCCCACTACGCCGGGCAGTTGCGTTCCCGCGTGAAGCAAACCTTCGCAACCGTGGGCGAACGCCGTCGCTTCTGGGAGAAGTTCTTTGTCAACGACAGGCTGGCGCAGTCCCTTGCCAATCAGGATACCAAAGCCGTTGAAGAGACGACCGAACAGCTCCTGAGCGAGCCGCTGGACCATCGCGGTGAAGTGGTGCTGGTGGGCGCAGGTCCCGGCGATGCGGGCCTGCTGACGCTGAAGGGTCTCCAGCAGATCCAGCAGGCGGACATCGTGGTGTATGACCGTCTGGTCTCTGATGACATCATGAATCTGGTGCGCCGGGATGCTGACCGCGTGTTCGTCGGCAAACGGGCAGGTTATCACTGCGTACCGCAGGAGGAGATCAACCAGACCCTGCTGCGTGAAGCGCAAAAAGGAAAGCGCGTGGTGCGCCTGAAGGGTGGCGATCCGTTTATCTTTGGTCGTGGCGGCGAAGAGCTGGAAACCCTGTGCAACGCGGGTATTCCGTTCTCCGTGGTGCCGGGCATTACGGCGGCGTCCGGCTGTTCTGCCTATTCCGGCATTCCGTTAACCCATCGCGACTATGCCCAGAGCGTGCGCCTGGTGACGGGCCACCTGAAAACCGGCAGCGAACTGGACTGGCATAATCTGGCCGCTGAAAAGCAGACGCTGGTGTTCTATATGGGGCTAAATCAGGCAGCCACGATCCAGGCGAAACTGCTGGAGCACGGCATGGAAGCAGATATGCCGGTCGCACTGGTGGAAAACGGCACCGCCATTACGCAGCGCGTGGTCGATGGCGTGCTGACGCAGTTGGGCGAGCTGGCGCTGCAGGTTGAAAGCCCGGCGCTGATCGTGGTGGGTCGCGTGGTAGCCCTGCGCGAAAAACTGAACTGGTTCTCCAGCCACTAACGCATAATCTCTCCCGGGAGTAGTCTTTAAGCGGACTACTCCCTTCTTACCTCAGTCGATAACATACCGCCCGCATAATGGAACTTTTCCATTTATTCCCTCGTGTTACATCCAATTTTCGATTTATTGACAAGGAATGCGTATGTTCAAACTGGCAAAAGCTGCCGTTCTGGTCGGCCTGTTATCAACTCTGACGGCCTGCACCGGTCACGTTCAAAATACTAAAAATAATTGCAGCTACGATTACCTGCTTCACCCGGCGATCTCCATTTCGAAGATCATCGGCGGTTGCGGCCCGGCGGCACAGCAGTAAGCGTTTTTCAGGCGTAAAAAAACCGGGGATGTCCCGGTTTTTTTGTTTCGTCAGTTTTGTCGGGTGGCGGCTCCGCCTTACCCGACCTGCACGGTCCCGTAGGCCGGGTAAGCGTAAGCGCCACCCGGCAAAGCGGCTTAAGGTTTCGCCACAAACCCAATAGCGTCGTACACCGCTTTCAGGGTTTCGGAGGCGCGCGCGCTGGCTTTTTCCGCGCCCTCTTTCATCACTTTTTGCAGGAAAGCTTCGTCGTTACGGTAACGGTGATAGCGCTCCTGCAACTCGGTCAGCATGCCGGAAACGGCGTCTGCCACTTCGCCTTTCAGGTGGCCGTACATCTTGCCTTCAAAGTGTTTTTCCAGCTCAGGGATGCTCTGTCCGGTCACACCGGAGAGAATGTCCAGCAGGTTAGACACGCCCGCTTTGTTCTGCACGTCGTAGCGCACCACTGGCGGCTCGTCGGAGTCGGTCACCGCACGCTTGAGCTTTTTCACCACTGATTTCGGATCTTCCAGCAGGCCGATAACGTTGTTGCGGTTATCGTCAGACTTGGACATCTTTTTGGTCGGCTCCAGCAGCGACATCACGCGCGCACCGGATTTCGGAATAAACGGCTCAGGCACTTTGAACACGTCACCGTAAAGCGCATTGAAGCGCTGGGCAATATCGCGGCTCAGCTCCAGGTGCTGCTTCTGGTCTTCACCCACCGGCACCTGGTTGGTCTGGTACAGCAGAATGTCGGCCGCCATCAGCACCGGATAATCAAACAGACCGGCGTTGATGTTTTCAGAGTAGCGGGCAGACTTATCCTTGAACTGGGTCATGCGGCTCAGCTCGCCGAAATAGGTGTAGCAGTTCAGCGCCCAGCCCAGCTGCGCGTGCTCTGGCACGTGAGACTGAACGAAAATGGTGCTCTTCTCTGGATCGATACCGCACGCCAGGTACAGCGCCAGCGTATCAAGTGTTGCTTTGCGCAGCTTCTCGGGATCCTGACGCGCGGTGATAGCATGCAAATCCACGATGCAGTAAATGCAGTGGTAGTCATCCTGCATGCTCACCCACTGACGTAACGCACCCATGTAGTTACCAATGGTCAGTTCACCTGAAGGCTGTGCGCCACTAAAAACGATGGGCTTAGTCATTATTCAATTCCTGATGTTCACTGTGCGAGAGCCCGAGTGCGGGCAACAAATCTTTGAAGTGGTCGAACACAACGTCCGGCTCACTCAGCGTAATGGCTTCACCGTAGTTGTAGCCGTAGGTCAACCCAACCGACGGGCAACCTGCCGCTCTGGCAGCCAGAATATCATTGCGGGAATCCCCGACAAAGAGCAGCTCCGCAGGCGCTAAGGATAATTTTCCTGCCACCAGCAATAGCGGTTCCGGATGCGGCTTTTTATTCTGCACGTCATCGCCGCCCACAATTACGGAGAAGTATTTCGCGATATCCAGCGCTTCCAGCAGAGGCGCAACGAACGGTGTCGGCTTGTTAGTCACCAGTCCCAGCGGGATGCCTTTGGCATGTAGCGCGCTCAGCGTTTCAGCGACATCCGGGAACAGGAAGCTGCCCTCTTCGACGGTCTCTTCGTAGAAACGGTCGAACAGTTTGCGCAGAATACGCTGCTGCTCATCCTGGGGAATATCCGCGTGGTCAACACTCGGTTTACCTTGCGCGGAACGCTGAGAGGCACGCTCCTGACGAGCCCAGGTCAGCGCGCGCTCCATCAGCACGTCTGCACCGTTACCAATCCACGTCACGACGCGCTCTTCGCCTGCAACGGGGAGTTCAAGGGCATACAGCGCCTGATCGACGGCGCGGGTTAATCCTGGCGCGCTGTCGACCAGCGTGCCGTCGAGGTCAAATGCTATACCCCGAATAGCCTGCAATTTATCCATGACTTACCTTCGCCAGTTCACGGCGCATTTCATCAATGACTTTTTTGTAATCCGGTTGATCGAAGATGGCGGAGCCTGCGACGAACATATCCGCTCCTGCCGCCGCAATCTCACCGATGTTATTGACCTTCACGCCGCCGTCCACTTCCAGACGAATATCATAGCCAGACTCATCGATACGGCGGCGCACTTCACGCAGTTTGTCGAGGGTCTGAGGGATAAATGACTGACCACCAAAGCCTGGGTTGACGGACATCAGCAGGATCACGTCCAGCTTGTCCATCACGTAGTCGAGATAGCTCAGCGGGGTCGCCGGGTTAAAGACCAGCCCCGCCTTACAGCCGTTCTCTTTGATCAGCTGTAGCGTGCGGTCAACGTGTTCGGAGGCTTCCGGGTGGAAAGTGATGATACTGGCACCCGCCGCGGCGAAATCAGGCACGATGCGGTCAACCGGTTTCACCATCAGATGCACGTCAATGGGCGCGGTGATCCCGTAGTTACGCAGCGCTTTAAGCACCATCGGACCGATGGTCAGGTTGGGAACGTAGTGGTTATCCATAACGTCGAAATGGACGACATCCGCGCCAGCCGCGAGAGCTTTGGCAGTGTCTTCACCCAGGCGGGCAAAATCGGCCGACAGAATTGAGGGGGCAATCAAAAACTGTTTCATCCGCATCTCCTTGAAATGTGTTTACCGGCGGGCAAAGGCTCAGGGTCGATAAAGCGCCAGAAGTTCGTCCACCTTTTTACGTGTGCCGCCGTTGCTGCTAATGCTACGCCGCACTTTTACCTGAAAATGCTTCGCGGCTTTGTACCATTCGCGCGTATCAGGCGTGTCGTGATTCGAAATTAACACCGGAATTCTTTTGCTGACCAGCTTTTCCGCCATCTCAGCCAGACGAGCCTGCTCGGCCGGGCTGAAGCTATTGGTGTGGTAGGCGGTGAAATTTGCCGTGGCAGACAGCGGCGCGTAAGGCGGGTCGCAGTAGACCACCGAGTTTACGCCAGCCAGCTCCATGCACTCCTCATAGGAGAGACAGTGGAATTCTGCATTCTGCGCTTTTTCAGCAAAGTGGTACAACTCATCCTGCGGGAAGTAAGGGCGCTTGTAGCGACCAAACGGCACGTTAAATTCACCACGCAGATTATACCGGCACAGGCCGTTGTAGCCATGGCGGTTGAGGTAGAGGAACAACAGTGCGCGACGGAACGGATCCTGGCTTTGATTAAACTCAGCGCGGAACTGATAGTAGACGTCCGGGTTGTTGTTCTCTGGCGTAAACAGCTTCCGCGCCTCTTCCACATACTCATCGGTACGCAGTTTGACGATGTTATAGAGGCTGATAAGGTCGCTGTTGATATCCGCCAGGATATAACGAGAAAAATCGGTATTCAGGAACACCGATCCAGCACCCACGAAGGGCTCGATAAGACACTCGCCTTTCGGCAGGTGCTTTTTAATATCGTCGAGCAGGGGGTATTTCCCCCCTGCCCATTTCAGAAAAGCGCGATTTTTTTTCATGCTGACTAACTGATTACACCTTCTCCGGCTGTGGAGAAAGCTCCGACAGCATCCTGCGCTTTAAACATTACTTCAGATCGGCCTGCACCTGATGAATCGGCTTCGCCCACGGGTTTTTCGCCTGCACGTCGGCTGGCAGCGTGGAAACGGCACGTTTTGCTTCATCTTTGGAAGCATAAATACCACTCACCAGCACATACCACGGTTGACCGTTACGGGTCGTCTGATAAACCACGTAGTTTTTCAGATTCGATTTCTTCGCCCAGGCGTTGAGGTTGTCATAGTTAGACGAACTGCTCAGCTGAAGGGTGTAGTTGCTGGAAGAGGCCGACTGCAAAGAACCCACGTTGCCCGTCGTTTTACCTGATGCAGCGCCCGTTTTGGCTGCGGGAGCCGCAGGTGTTGTTGCAGAAGGTGTTGTTGCAGCAGGCGCGGTTGTGGTCGCCGTTGCTTTCGGTGCAGTGGTTGCCGCAGGCGTTGGCGCTTTAACCGGCTGAGTCGCCGCAGGTTTTGTCTGCGCTGGCGCTTTTGCCACGGTTTGCGGTTTCGTCTCACGCTTCGGCTCAATCACAGCCTGCTTACGCTCCTGGCGTGGCGCAGTCTGCGTCTGGCGCGGTTTGGTTTCCGTTGTCGCCGTTTGCTGCTGGGCATTGCTGCCATGAACTGGCGCAACGGTGGCTGGTTCAGTTGGCAGCGTGGAGTTCACCACGGCAGCGTTAACCTGCTCCTGATTCTGCGGCTGCATCAGCGCGTTATTCAGATCGCCCTGAACTTCAACACGCTGCTGGCCTTCAGGCGTCGCAGGCGCCTGGCCCTGAGTCGGGGTCGCAGAGACAGGCGGCAGAGAGATATCCTGGCCAGCGCTGGTGTTACCTGCGGTCTGCTCTGCGGAAGTGGTGCCCGGCGCAGGCTGAGCGCCATTCGCCTGGTTGCTCGCATCGTTACCAGACAGGTCGATGCTCTTCTCGGCAGACGCCGTCTGCTCGGTAGAATTGGTAGAAGGTGCTTTTAGCGCGGACCCAATGCCGACAATCAGCAAGACCAGCACCAGAACGCCAAGGCCCATCATGATGTACTGACGGGAGGCCGGTTTTGCCGCTACCGCTTTTTTACGTTTGCGCGGACGACGTTCAACAGGCTGTTCATCCATTAACTCTTCTTCGGATTCATACTCCTCGTCTTCTCGCTCATTTCGCGCGTTACGGCTACGCGAAGGGCGACGATCGTCTGCATCCAGTTCGACATCGTCAAAATTGATCTGCGGCTCGTTATCACGTTCTGAAGATTGACGAGAACGACCAGTACGACGATCGCTGGGATCGGGTTTCAGCTCGTCTTCTGGTTTGAATTCATCCATTTAACACCCCACTCAAAGGCTTCTGCCAACGACTCTGCATTTACCTGAAGCTAAAACGACCACCTGTTACAGCGGTCTGACCTTTCTAGTTGTTACGCCTGCTGACAATCAGCAATAGCGCCAAGTACGACTTCGTGCGGCACTCCGCCGCGCACTTCACTTTTCCCTATTGCAAGCGGGAGTACCAGACGCATCTCACCTGCCAATACTTTTTTATCGCGCATCATGTGGGGAAGGTACGCCTGCGCAGACATTTCCTGCGGACCACTCACCGGCAAGCCAGCACGTTTAAGCAACGCGATGATACGTGCTGTCTCTTCCGGCCTGAACTGCCCCAGACGTTCAGAGGCTCGCGCCGCCATAACCATTCCGGCAGCGACAGCTTCACCGTGAAGCCAGTTACCGTAGCCCATTTCGGCTTCGATCGCATGACCAAACGTATGCCCCAGATTCAGTAAAGCACGTAAGCCGGTTTCACGCTCATCTGCGGCAACGACTTCTGCTTTCAGCTCACAACAACGGCGAATACAGTAGGCCATTGCCTGCCCGTCGAGGCGCAGCAGCGCATCCATATTCTCTTCCAGCCAGGTGAAGAATTCCCCGTCAAGAATAATGCCGTATTTGATCACTTCTGCAAGGCCGGACGCCAGTTCGCGCGCTGGCAAGGTTTTCAGACAGTCGAGATCCACCACCACCGAGGCAGGCTGGTAGAACGCGCCAATCATGTTTTTGCCGAGCGGATGGTTAACCGCCGTTTTACCGCCCACAGAAGAATCGACCTGTGAGAGCAACGTGGTTGGAATTTGAATAAAGCGCACGCCGCGCTGATAGCTGGCGGCTGCAAAACCGGTCAGATCGCCCACAACGCCGCCGCCCAGGGCAAGCAGTGTTGTATCACGACCGTGCGGTTTTTGCAGAAGTGCGGTAAAGACGGTATCCAGTACCGTCAGGCTTTTGTACTGCTCGCCATCGGGCAGAATCACACTGTCGACCTTCACGCCCGCCTGCTCAAGCAGGTGACGTACACGGTCGAGATAAAGCGGAGCCAGCGTCTCGTTGGTGACCAGCATCGCCTGATCACCCGCTTTCAGTGGTAAGAAGGAAGCTGGGTCGTTAAACAAACCAGCCGCGATGGTGATAGGGTAACTACGTTCCCCGAGAGTAACTGTAATCCTCTCCATGACGCGACATCCACCTTAAATGCTTTTACCCGCAGGCGAGTGTATATAAAGCCAGAATCAGTTGCTTTCCAGCATATGAATAATCTGGTTTGCAACCACTTTAGCGCTTTGATCGTCAGTACGAATGGTCACATCAGCAATCTCTTCGTACAGAGGATTGCGTTCATCGGCCAAAGCTTCCAGAACTTCACGTGGCGGTGTTTCAACCTGCAACAACGGGCGCTTTTTATCACGCTGCGTGCGTGCCAGCTGTTTTTCGATGGTCGTCTCAAGATAGACCACTACGCCACGGGCGGAGAGACGGTTGCGGGTTTCGCGAGATTTTACAGAGCCGCCGCCAGTTGCCAGCACAATGCCCTGTTTTTCCGTGAGTTCGTTGATCACTTTTTCTTCTCGGTCACGGAAACCTTCTTCGCCTTCTACGTCGAAGACCCAGCCCACATCCGCTCCGGTTCGTTTCTCAATCTCTTGATCAGAATCGTAAAATTCCATATTGAGTTGTTGAGCTAACTGACGCCCAATAGTGCTTTTGCCGGCACCCATAGGCCCAACCAGAAAGATATTGCGTTTCTCTGCCATTTTTTCGGTACTACTAAGACTATTCGTTAATGGTAATCCCCGCTGCGCAGACACCCGGCGTAGCAGGACATGAACTGAAACCTCATTTGCAATAGAGCGAGAGTCAGACGAAAAATTATCTCAATACTCCGGCTTGTTTGGCAACTGATTAAATCACCGTTCCCGGCGCATAAGGAAATAAGACGTAAGTCCAACTCAAATCGGTACTCCTTGTATGCTAATTCATGCCCCACGTCAAACATCTGCAACAAACTGAATGCAAAATCATTGCGGGGATCGTTACCCATTACTGAATACTGACCAGACGTGGCGTGATAAACACCACTAACTCGCGCCGTTCATTATCTTTTCCGTCATGGCGGAACAGCTGACCCAGCCACGGAATGTTGCCCAGCACGGGCACGCTGTCGCGTCCGGTTTTATTCTTTTGCGAAAAGATCCCGCCCAGCGCGAGCGTTTCCCCACTTTTTACCTCTACCTGCGTTTCGATCTCCTGCTTATCGATCGCCAGCGTTTCGCCGTCTGCCTGTTGCAGCACCTGGCCGGGCATATTTTCACTGATATGCAGTTTCAGGCGCACGCGACCGCCCGGCAGGACCACCGGCGTGACCTCCATGCCTAATACCGCCTCTTTAAATTCAACGGATGTCGCCCCGCTCTCGCCGCTGGAAACCTGATACGGAATTTCGCTGCCCTGCTTGATGCTGGCCGGCTGCATGTGCGATGCCAGCAGCCGCGGGCTGGCGATGATATCCACCTGCTGCTTTTGCTCAAGCGCCGACAACTCAAGATCCAGCATCCTGCCGTTGATGCGCCCGATGTTAAACCCTGCGTGGGTGGTTGCACTGGCCACCGACAGGTCCGCCCCCAGCGTCGTGACCTGACCCACCTTACCGGCCTCCGTTGCGTCAGCGAGGCTCCATTTCACCCCCAGTTCACGCAGGCTTTTTTCACTGATGGTCACAATCTGCGCCGCCAGTTCCACCTGCTCGACGGGCAGATCCATCTGCACAGCCCAGCGCTGGAGCATATCCACCACCGTCTGGTTATCCCTGACCAGGAAACGGTTGGTGCGCTTGTCGACGGAGAGACTGCCTTTCGGGCTTAAGAGCTTTTCTGCCGCTTTTTGCAATTCGGCTGCATCCGCATAAGCAAACGGAATGCTGTGAGAGTGCAGCGGGGCGTCAAGCAGACGCTGGGCCCGCTCCTGCTCTTTACGCGTCTGTTGCTCCCGTTGCCAGGCCGCCGTATGCACATAAAAAATGCCGCCCTCTTCCCGCAATACCAGCCCGGCGCTGTTCACTACCGTCTGAAGCGCCTGTCTCCAGGGCACCCGCGTTAAATTCAGCGAAAGCGAACCGCTGACATCCGGCGACACCACCAGATTGCGATCCTCCTGCGCCACCAGCGCCTGTAATATCTGCACCACCGGGACATCATCCACCAGCAGGGTGACCGGTTTTGGCGTCGCGGCCCACAGGGGCTGGCTGAGTGCCGCCAGTAACAGCCCTATCCCTATCTTCACTTTTTTTCGTTCCTTCTCGTTGCCATGTCCATCGCTTCGGCTTGCACATGTCGCCGACATCAACGGTCAGTTGTTGTTTATCTATCGCGCTCACCCGCCAGCCTGTCGGTAACAGCATCTGCGTTTTTACCCGGTACCAACGTTTCTGCCCGTCCTGCATAAGGCCGATATCCCTGCTGCCGCTGACTACCCCCTGATACCGCCACTGGCTGAGCTGCCCGGCTGCGCAACGCTCTTCCGGTACAGAGAAGGGATCCCGCATCCCGGTCAGGAAAAGTGGAGAAAGCAGGATCAGCAAACGGGCTTTACTGCGCATGACCGATCTCCAGTTGCAGGCTGAGGCGTAACTGTTTGCCTTGTGGGGTGATGGAAAACGCACTCACCCGCGCGTTCTCAAGCGCCAGCCGGGAAAAGAGCGCCGGGACGGCACCCCAGGAGGCATCCAGCGCCAGCTCTCCCCCACGCTGCTGCGGCTTCCAGTACACCAGCCTTGCGCCCTCACGCTGAAAAGCCAGGGGAGAAAAGGGCTGCGAGGGCGTCACTTGCCTAACCACTACTCGCCGTCCGGCCTCTGGCCACAGCGAGGCGTTGATTCGCTTCGCACTGATGGCCTGCGCCTGAATATCGGTGTAGCGCAGAGCTGCGGGCCTGAGCAGCAGTCCCCAAATTGCCCACGCAACAAGCCCCGATGCGATCAACCAGCAAAGGACGCGCCGGGAAGGACGTGCATCAGTCCAGCGTTGATACCAGATACCCACCTGCTACCTCCGGCTATGTAGTTGAAAAGAGAACATCCATCGCCCCTGGCTATCCTGTTGCATTTCGCCTGCCGGTCCGGGGTTAAATCCCGTCACCCTTTTCAGGGCATCGGTCATGGCGGAGAGCGCTGGCAGTGAGGTGGTATAGCCGGTCAGGGTCAGCGAGGGTGGCTGATAACGCAGCGCCGTCAGCCACGCCTGCCGGGGCATTGCGCTGGCAAGGGACTCCAGCGCAGGTTGCCAGGCCGGATCAGACGGCGGCGAAGGGGTTTTCTGCCCCGCTGACTGCGGCTGACGGGCTCTCAATACTTTCTGTACCGCACGTGTCCCGGCCAGTTCGCTCTGCAACGCCTGTAACGCGAGAGTCTGCGTCGCCCGCAGGCTGATACTCCCCGCCAGCATCACCAGCCATGAGCCAGCAAACAGCAGCCCCCAGAAACGCAGGCGCTGATTACGTTGCTGCCGACGCCAGGGTAAAAGATTGGGCATGCTCATTACGGCGCCTCGCTCATGGCCAGCGCCAGGGCGACGGTGTAATCAGCACCGCATTCCGGCAACGGCGGCTGGCACAGCGTCACCGCTTCCCAGGGATCGCGGGCAGCATCAAACACGGCGATATCAGAAGGAGAAAGCGCAAGCAGCGCCGCCAGTTCATTCACCGTCGCCGCTTCTGTGGTGTAGCGCCGCCCCCACTGGTGACGCATCGCCCATAGCCACTGGTGTTGATCTCTCCAGGCGACGCACCGGGCGGGGGCAACAGCAGAGAGAAGATTAGCCAGCGCGCCGGCATCCGGGGCGATTGCTGCCAGACGCAAACGCAGCGCGTTCGCCAGCGTCAACAGGGTATCGACCTCTCTGTTTTGCGCTGCGGTAACCTGAAAAGTGTTGCTGAACGTATCATGCGCGTAGTCAAAGCAGAGCGTATCGGCGGGCATCTCCAGCTCACGCGCTAATGCGGCGCCTACCCAGGTGAGCTGTTCGCTGTCACGCAAGGTAACGGATGGACGGGGCAACGCGCGTTGCAGAACGCGCGTCGCCGGAAATGAGAGAAATACCCGATGCGAGTGCGGCAATGTTTTCCGCCAGCCACGTAATGCGTTAACCAGCTGTTCTGGCTTAAGTATTTTGCCTTCCCCGATAACGCCGTCCGACAGCGGCACCGCCCACCAGCGCCGTAAACGCCATCCGGCCCGCTCTCTGGTCAGCGCTACCGCAACCACCTTATCCTGTTGAATATGAACGCCTGTTTGCCACGTTTTAAAAGCCATGCTTCACGATCTCCTTATCGCCCGTCGGAGTGACGGCTATATCAATGAATCAGGCTTGCCTTTATACTACCGCGCGATTGTTTAGAAACTGCCCAGGCTAAACCAAATGGGAAATCTCCGGTGAAGTTCGTAAAGTATTTATTGATCCTTGCAGTCTGTTGCATTCTGCTGGGAGCAGGCTCGATTATTGGTTTGTACAAATATGTCGAGCCGCAACTCCCTGATGTCGCCACGCTTCGTGATGTGCGGCTTCAGATCCCTATGCAGGTCTATAGCGCCGATGGTGAACTGATGGCGCAATACGGCGAGAAACGTCGTATCCCTCTGACCTTAAATCAAATTCCACCCGTGATGGTGAAGGCTTTTATCGCCACCGAGGACAGCCGTTTTTACGAGCACCACGGTGTCGATCCGGTCGGTATTTTCCGTGCGGCAAGCGTGGCGCTGTTCTCCGGTCATGCCTCTCAGGGGGCAAGTACCATTACCCAGCAGCTGGCGCGTAACTTCTTCCTCAGCCCGGAAAAGACGCTGATGCGTAAGATCAAAGAGGTGTTCCTCGCGATCCGCATTGAGCAACTGCTGAGCAAAGACGAGATCCTTGAGCTTTACCTCAACAAGATCTATCTGGGCTACCGCGCCTATGGCGTAGGGGCTGCGGCTCAGGTCTATTTTGGTAAGCCGATCGATCAGCTCACGCTGAGCGAAATGGCGACCATTGCCGGCCTGCCAAAAGCGCCATCCACGTTTAACCCGCTCTACTCGCTGGACCGCGCCACCGCGCGCCGTAACGTGGTGCTGTCGCGTATGTTGAGCGAAGGCTATATCAGCCAGTCTGAGTACGATAAGGCGCGCAGCGACGTTATTGACGCCAATTACCATGCGCCGGAAATCGCTTTCTCTGCACCGTATCTTACTGAAATGGTTCGCCAGGAGATGGTGAGTCGCTACGGTGATAAAGCGTATGAAGATGGTTATCGCGTCTATACCACCGTGACCCGCAAGGTGCAGCAGGCTGCCCAGCAGGCGGTGCGTAATAACGTGATGGATTACGATATGCGTCACGGCTACCGCGGCCCGTCCAACGTGCTGTGGAAAGTGGGTGAAGGCGCATGGGACAGTAAAAAAATCACGGATTCCCTGAAAGCGCTGCCGACCTATGGCCCGCTGCGTCCGGCGGTCGTCACCCAGGCCGATCCACAGGAAGCGGTGGCGATGATGGCCGATGGCACATCCGTTTCGCTGCGCATGGAGGGTGTCCGCTGGGCGCGTCCATACCGTTCTGACACCCTTCAGGGGCCTACGCCACGTAAAGTGACCGATGTCGTACAAACCGGACAACAAATCTGGGTGCGTCAGGTCGGTGATGCCTGGTGGCTGGCGCAGGTGCCGGACGTAAACTCTGCGCTGGTCTCCATCAATCCGCAGAACGGCGCCGTGATGGCGCTGGTTGGCGGGTTCGATTTCAACCAGAGCAAATTTAACCGCGCGACCCAGGCGCTGCGTCAGGTTGGTTCGAACATCAAACCGTTCCTGTATACCGCGGCGATGGATAAGGGGCTGACTCTCGCCAGCATTCTCAACGACGTGCCAATTTCCCGCTGGGATGCCGGTGCGGGCTCTGACTGGCAGCCGAAGAACTCTCCGGCGCAATACGCTGGCCCTATCCGTCTGCGCCAGGGCCTTGGCCAGTCGAAGAACGTGGTCATGGTTCGCGCGATGCGTGCGATGGGCGTGGATTATGCGGCAGAGTATCTGCAACGCTTTGGCTTCCCGGCGCAAAACATCGTTCATACTGAATCTCTGGCGCTCGGCTCCGCGTCCTTTACGCCGCTCCAGGTTGCGCGTGGCTACTCGGTGATGGCGAACGGCGGCTTCCTGGTCGATCCGTATTTCATCAGCAAAATAGAGAACGATCAGGGCGGCGTACTGTTTGAAGCGAAACCGAAAATTGCCTGCCCTGAATGCGATATTCCGGTGATTTACGGCGACACGCCAAAATCCAATGTCCTGGAAAACAAGGATATGGAAGATGTGGCGATCTCTCAGGAACGTCAGAATCTGGCGGTGCCGCAGCCTCAGCTGGAACAGGCCAATCAGGCGCTGGTCGCCCAGAGTGGCGCGCAGGAGTATGCCCCGCACGTGATCAGCACGCCGCTGTCGTTCCTGATTAAGAGCGCACTGAACACCAACATCTTTGGTGAACCGGGCTGGCAAGGCACCGGCTGGCGAGCGGGCCGCGATTTGCAGCGCCACGACATCGGCGGCAAAACCGGGACAACCAACAGTTCAAAAGATGCCTGGTTCTCAGGTTATGGCCCGGGGGTTGTCACCTCCGTCTGGATTGGTTTTGACGATCACCGCCGCGATCTGGGGCGCACGACCGCCTCTGGCGCGATTAAAGATCAGATTTCCGGTTACGAAGGCGGCGCGAAGAGTGCGCAACCTGCCTGGGATGCATACATGAAGGCCGTTCTCGAGGGCGTACCAGAGCAGCCGCTAACGCCTCCACCGGGCGTGGTGACGGTGAATATCGACCGCAGTACCGGACAGCTCGCGAATGGCGGTAACAGCCGTGCCGAGTATTTCATCGAGGGCACTCAGCCAACCACGCAGGCAGTGCATGAGGTGGGTACGGAATTGATTGATAACGGCGAAACGCACGAGCTGTTCTGACGCCAACAAAAAAGCCGGGTGGCGACTACGCCTGACCCGGCCTACAACGTCAATGCAAAACGGCAACCTTCGGTTGCCGTTTTTAATGGTGGCGCTACAAACGTCCCTGTCCCTTCAGCCACTCCCGCACCAGGAACAGTGCGCTCACGTTGCGCGCCTCGTTAAAGTCAGGATCTTCCAGCAAATCCATCAGATGAGCCAGCGGCCAGCGAACCTGCGGTAGCGGTTCCGGCTCGTCTCCTTCCAGCGATTCAGGATAGAGATCTTCCGCGACTACGATGTTCATTTTGCTGGAGAAATAGGACGGTGCCATGCTCAGCTTTTTCAGGAACGTCAGCTCTTTCGCGCCAAAACCGACCTCTTCTTTCAGCTCCCGGTTTGCCGCTTCAAACACCGTTTCGCCCGGGTCGATCAGTCCTTTGGAGAAGCCCAGCTCGTAGGATTCTGTGCCCACGGCGTATTCACGAATGAGGATCAGGTGCTCGTCGACGATGGGCACAATCATCACCGCTTCACGCGAGGAGGGGCGCATACGCTCATAAACACGACGCACACCGTTGCTGAACTCCAGATCCACGCTTTCGACATTAAACAGACGCGATTTCGCGACGGTTTCAACATTCAGAATGGTGGGCTTTTGTAAGGGTTTGGTCATCTTGACGGGTCTTTGCTGGGTGAACTGGCTTTATTGTGCGATACGCCGCACGGTTTCGGCAATGTCAATTGCTCTTTATTTACATTTATGCAACGTAACTGTAGGCGATTCTCATTTCAAAACAAATGTCAAGAGGTTGAAATGTTTCCAGGAATTTGCTGATATCGCGCCGGAACAGGCTTTGTTATCATTACCGGTCACTGGGATGCGCGTCAACATGCTCAAGTTAGACTCCATACTTGCCGATAGCCGACCACAGAATCTCATTCATTGTACAAAAGGTGCGACTGACAACACCTGTAAGAAGATAAGTAAGATGGGGAAAGCATGAGCACCATTTTGATTTTTCTCGCTGCTGTGCTGGCCTGCGCGTCGATTGCGGTGTGGGTATTCAGGCGCCGCGTACATCGCCGTTATCGGCTGCCCTTTTTGAACGCGTTTGCCGGGGCAAACACGCGCAAGCTTTCGCCAGAGGAACGCAGCACCGTTGAGCAGTATCTCGACACGCTGAACCGATCCCGGCTTTCGCCTGGCCCTACCGGCGCCAGCGCCGCCCCCGTATCGCTCAACCTGAACGCCCAAAGTGACACCGTTCTGTGCGTAACGCGCTCCATTACCCGCTACGGTATTACAACCGACGATCCCAACAAGTGGCGTTACTATCTCGACTCTGTTGAAGTGCACCTGCCTCCCTTCTGGGAGCAGTATATTAACGACGAAAACAGCGTCGAGCTCATCCATACCGATACGCTGCCGCTGGTTATCTCCCTCAATGGTCATACTCTGAGCGAATATGTTCAGGAAGCGCCACGCTTTGCGCTGGAACGCGCAAGCGGAACGCAGGCCTCTATTCGCGGTGAAGAGACTGAGCAGATCGAACTGCTGAACATCCGCCAGGAGACGCATGAAGAGTACGTCCTGAGCCGCCCGGATGGCATTCGCGAAGCGGTGTTGATTGTCGCCTCGTTCCTGCTCTTTTTCATCTGCCTGCTGACGCCGGACGTGTTTGTTCCGTGGCTCGCGGGTGGCGCAGTACTGCTTCTGGCCGCCGGGCTGTGGGGCATATTTGCTCCGCCGGCAAAAACGTCATTACGCGAAATTCACTGCCTGCGCGGAACCCCAAAACGCTGGGGACTGTTCGGTGAGAACGATCAGGAACATATCAACAATATCTCGCTCGGGATCATCGATCTTATCTATCCGCGCCACTGGCAGCCGTGGATTGCGCAGGACCTTGGCCACAAAACGGATATTGATATCTATCTCGACCGCCACGTTGTACGCCAGGGGCGCTACTTATCCCTGCACGACGAAGTGAAAAACTTCCCGCTTCAGCACTGGCTCCGCAGCGCGGTGATTGCCGGTGGTGCCGCGTTAATCTTCGTCATGCTGCTGCTCTTCGTGCCGCTGGATATGCCGATTAAATTTACCCTGTCGTGGATCAAAGGGGCGCAAACTGTGGAAGCCACCAGCGTACAGCAGCTCGAAGAAGCGGGTGTACGCGTGGGAGATACGTTGCGCCTCAAAGGCACCGGGATGTGTAATATCCACACGCCGGGCGCCTGGAACACGCGCCAGAACTCGCCGTTCGCGCCGTTCGACTGCTCTCAGATCATCTGGAATGACGCCTCTCCGCTGCCGCTGCCGGAATCGGATGTGGTCAACAAGGCCACTGCGCTCACCCAGACGATTAATCGCCAGCTCCATCCAAAACCGGATGATGATTCTCGCGTCAGCCCTGCCCTGCGTTCGGCTATTCAGAAGTCGGGCATGGTGCTGCTGGATGACTTTGGCGAAATCGTCCTGAAAACCGAGGATCTCTGTTCCGCCCAGGATGACTGTATCCGGCTGAAGAACGCGCTGGTCAACCTCGGCAACAGCAAAGACTGGGACGCGCTGGTGAAACGCGCCGAAGCGGGACGCCTGGACGGTGTGAACGTGCTTCTGCGTCCGGTCAGCGCCGAGTCGCTGGATAACCTGGTGGCGACCTCTACCGCCCCCTTCGTGATGCGTGAAACCACCCGTGCCGCCCAGGCGCTTAACAGCCCCGCGCCCGGCGGTTTTGTGATTGCCAGCGATGAAGGCAGCGACCTGGTGGATCAACCTTATCCGCAGGTTTCGCTCTATGACTATCCTGCCCAGGAGCAGTGGAGCGAATTCCAGCGTCTGGCGCAGATGCTGATGCAGACGCCATTCAGCGCGGAAGGGATCGTCACCACCCTCTTTACCGACGCCAACGGCACGCGTCATATTGGCCTGCACCGTATGCCGGATAGCGCTGGCCTGTGGCGCTATATAGGGACATCCCTGCTGCTGATTGCAATGCTGGCGTGCATTGTCTGGAACGGTTATCAGGCCGTACGCCGCTATCAGCGTTCCCGCACGCGGCTGGCAGAAATCCAGGCCTACTACGAAAATTGCCTGAACCCGAAACTGATCTCCTCTTCCGAGAGCCTGATCGGATAACGTCCCTGCGCGACAAGTTGTGCTACCCTGTCGCGCACGTTTCTTCTGGCTGGAGTTCCCCCTTATGCATCTTAATATCGACTGGCAGGCGGTCGATACCGTCCTGCTTGATATGGACGGCACGCTGCTTGATCTCGCCTTTGATAACTATTTCTGGCAAAAGCTGGTCCCGGAAACATACGGTGAACAGCAGGGGATCTCCCCGGCGGAAGCGCAGGAATTCATTCGTTCGCAATATAGCGCGGTGCAGCATACGCTAAACTGGTACTGTCTTGACTACTGGAGCGAGCGACTCGGTTTGGATATTTGTGCCATGACCACCGCCCAGGGCGCACGCGCCGTACTGCGCGACGATACGGTCCCGTTCCTGGATGCGCTGAAAGCCTGCGGTAAGCGCCGCATTTTGCTGACGAATGCGCATCCCCATAACCTGGCCGTGAAGCTGGAACATACCGGTCTTGCTTCACACCTTGATTTATTGCTTTCCACCCACACATTTGGTTATCCGAAAGAGGATCAGCGGTTGTGGCATGCCGTGGTGGAAGAGACCGGTTTACAGCCGGAACGCACGCTGTTTATTGACGACAGCGAGCCGATTCTGGATTCTGCGGCCGCTTTTGGCATTCGCTATTGTCTGGGCGTGACCAATCCGGATTCCGGCCTGGCTGAAAAAAGCTATCTGCGACATCCGGGGCTGAACGACTATCGCCGGATGATCCCCTCACTCACCGTGAAGGAGACGCCATGAAAGAAAAACCCGCTGATGGGGTAAGACTGGATAAATGGCTGTGGGCCGCCCGTTTTTACAAAACGCGCGCCCTTGCCCGTGAAATGGTTGATGGCGGAAAGGTGCATTACAACGGTCAGCGCAGCAAACCGAGCAAGCTGGTTGAACTGAATGCCACGCTAACGCTTCGCCAGGGCAACGATGAGAAAACGGTGGTGGTGAAAGCCATTACCGAGCAGCGGCGGCCCGCAACCGAAGCCGTTTTGCTGTATGAAGAGACGGCCGAAAGCATAGAGAAGCGCGAGAAAACCGCGCTGGCGCGCAAGATGAATGCGCTGACCATGCCTCACCCGGACCGGCGACCGGATAAAAAAGAGCGCCGCGATCTGATGAAATTTAAACACGGTGAGAGCGAGTAACCCTCACCTGCACGAGAGATGAAAATGGCCCAACACGACCAATTACACCGCTATCTGTTTGAACAATTCGCCGTGCGCGGCGAGCTGGTCACCGTATCCGAAACCTGGAAACAGATTCTGGAAAACCACAACTACCCGCTGCCGGTGAAAACCCTGTTGGGCGAACTGCTGGTTGCCACCAGCCTGCTGACCGCCACGCTGAAGTTCGCTGGCGATATTACCGTTCAGTTGCAGGGTGATGGCCCGATGTCGCTGGCGGTGATCAACGGCAATAACCAGCAGCAGATGCGCGGCGTGGCGCGCGTTCAGGGCGATATCCCTGAAAATGCGGATCTGAAAACGCTGGTCGGAAATGGCTACCTGGTTATCACGATCTCGCCTGAAGAGGGTGAGCGCTATCAGGGCGTTGTCGGTCTGGAAGGCGACACGCTTGCCGCCTGCCTGGAAGATTACTTCATGCGTTCCGAACAGCTGCCAACCCGCCTGTTCATCCGCACCGGTGAAGTGGATGGTCAGCCTGCTGCCGGTGGTATGCTGCTTCAGGTTCTGCCTGCGCAGGATGCGCAGACCAATGATTTCGAGCATCTGGCAACGCTGACGGAAACCATCAAAGCGGAAGAGTTGTTCACCCTGTCGGCGACCGACGTGCTGTGGCGTCTGTACCACGAAGAAGAAGTGACGGTTTACGATCCGCAGGATGTGGAATTTAAGTGCACCTGCTCTCGCGAGCGTTGTGCTGGCGCCCTGAAAACGCTGCCGGATGAAGAGATCGACAGCATCATGGCGGAAGACGGTGAGATCGATATGCACTGTGATTACTGCGGTACGCACTACGTGTTCAATTCCATGGATATCGCGGAGATCCGCAATAACGCCTCTCCGGCGGACCCGCAGGTTCACTAAGCTCTGAGCCTGTTGCCCGGCGGCGCTATGCTTGCACGGGCCTACAATGAATTGTGCAATTTTTTGATATGATTGCTAATTGTAGGCCGGGTAAGCGTAGCGCCACCCGGCAAGAAAAAGCACTAACGCCACTGCGCATTATTGTAACTGTCGTAACTCATATCGACACGCTCCCCAAAAATCTCAATATCCGCCCAGGGTTTCACGACAGATTTCACTTTCCTCTGCCTTAATGCGCGGTCAAGTTCTTCTCTGGTCAATGCCTCCGGCATTTTCCACGCGTCCCCGGCGATCCTCCAGCCCGTGTTGGTTTGTGTGTAAGCCACGATAGTGCGATCGGTAAATTGAAATAGCACGGCTTCCGGCTTGCCGTCGCTGTTAAGATCCAGCGGCATGAGTAAACAGTTACTCTGGGCGCTATCGCAGCTCTCAAAGCGATACTGATTGCTGAGCATGGCTTGCCACAATGCCTTATCAGGACGAGCCATTCCCGGTGCGAGCTGGATCTGTTTTTCCAGCATCACGGCGGTCATCTTACCTGCTCCGCCAGCGTTCCCGGAGAGAAGACCATTTATTTCACGCTGGCGTTTTGGGTTTGAGATAAACTGTGGATCATTTTGCAGCATTTGCATCGCCTCTCGCCCCTTTCGTCCGGTATTGCTGAGCATATACAGGCTTACCTGGTCTGCGTTTATTCTGCCATCCTGATAACGCGCCATATGGCTTTCAACGCTGATACGCCAGGGATCAAGCACCGGTGTATGGACCAACACCAGGAAGATCAGCGCCAGTAATCCGGTAGCCGGAGTGATATGAGCCTGGAGCCTTTGTGGATCCCGACGGTAAAAAAGTACGCTAAGACAGAATCCTACCGTCCAGACCAGCGCCACTATCGTAATCAGCACACCGTACAGACGCTCCGGTGACCAGCCATACTGTGCGATGCGCAGCCAGAGCGCCCAGCCCGCCAGGACGGGATACGCAGGAGCGATAATCACGGCAAGATGAATCATTCCTCGCAGGGGAGAGAAGTAAGGCAGCTTTTGACGTTGTGGGTGCCATACGACAGTCACCAGCAATAACAGCAACAGCGCCAGCGTCGTCAGTAAGCCCGCAGCCGAGATCCGTGCTGAAACAGCCTCTAAGCCAACGAAGGGCAATATGCCTATAAAGAGCAGCGCCAGCGCAGCCATCAGTGGAAGCAAACCTGTCGCGATAAGCGTAAGGAGATTTTGCAATGCCAGAATCAGCCGAACCTGCATACGCGCAAGTACTGCCGCGCTGACTGAAACCACGCCAATCGCCACTGAAATAAACCAGTCAGAATTAAAGAAAAGCCGATCAAAAAAAGAGATGCCAATGAGTTTAAAAAGCTCAGCCCAGAGGAAAAGCACCAGCCAGAACAGCCCATTCGAGACAAAAACAAGAAGAAATGTCAGCGCGTTATGCCAGTTTTTATCGTTGAAATCGCGGTAGAAAGCGTCCGTCGGTGCGGTTTCAAGGCGTCGCTGAAGCCATGGCAACAGGAGAAGCGTCATCAGGAGCAGATGAAAACCGAAAAGGAGCACCGCATTTCTGGTATCCCAGTTATCCAGCCCCGCAACGCTCCACTTAAGCCAGCCGCCCATCCCCGCGACTGCCGCGCCAATCATCCCGAGTGACAGCCACAATAATGGCTTTCTGAATGACGTCATGGCAAGCGACAACGTGGTTGTCATTACCACGGTGGCAGGTACTACACACATCAGCCACAGCGTATCCGATGGCAATTTTGCGTACTCGATATACCACGTGATTACATAGCAAATTACGCCCTGTAAAGCCCCCGCCAGCACGACGGCTACGCGCGTTGAAGGGGATAACGTCTCACGGTTTTCCATTTCTCATCCCTTGTTCATGAAAAATCTATTGTCTCATCAAAGCAAAACTCTGGCCCCCACCTCAAACTCTGAAAATAGCTGACCCAAGAGACCTGAATCGTTTTCCCAATGTAACCCTTACGTAATTTTCTTACATGTATGCGATTACATTCACATTCTTCTGGATAAATTCACCAGAGATTAACCTTTTAAGAACATTTTCCCCAACCAAAAAGCGATTCCTGCGATAATCTGCCCGCCCTGTGACTGGAGTCGCAGCGTTTTCCGTTAGTAAGGGTTTTGACCAGATACGTAAATCTATGAGCCCCGTCGCGGTTAACATCCCCAGAAAAACCCTACAATTTCAGGCAGTACATATTGGCTAAGGAGCAGTGATATGCGTGTTAATGGTTTAACCCCGCAAGATCTCAAGGCTTATGGTATTCACGACGTCCAGGAAGTGGTCTACAACCCCGATTACGATACGCTGTATCAGGAAGAGCTCAATCCGGCACTGGAAGGATACGAGCGCGGTGTGTTGACGAACCTTGGTGCTATCGCCGTCGATACGGGTATTTTTACCGGTCGTTCGCCGAAAGATAAGTATATCGTCCGAGACGACACCACCCGCGATACGCTGTGGTGGGCTGATAAGGGCAAAGGGAAGAACGATAACAAACCGCTCTCCCCGGAAACCTGGCAGCATCTGAAAGGACTTGTCACCCATCAGCTTTCCGGCAAGCGTCTGTTTATTATTGATGCGTTCTGCGGCGCTAACGCCGACACCCGTCTCTCCGTACGGTTCATTACTGAAGTGGCCTGGCAGGCGCATTTCGTGAAGAATATGTTCATTCGTCCGACCGATGAAGAACTGCAAGACTTCACCCCTGACTTTATCGTGATGAACGGCGCGAAATGCACCAACCCGCAGTGGAAAGAGCAGGGTCTGAACTCCGAAAACTTCATCGCCTTCAACCTGACCGAGCGTATCCAGCTGATCGGCGGTACCTGGTACGGCGGCGAAATGAAGAAAGGGATGTTCTCGGTCATGAACTACCTGCTGCCGTTGCGCGGTATCGCCTCCATGCACTGCTCGGCGAACGTCGGGGAAAAAGGCGATGTAGCAGTGTTCTTCGGCCTTTCCGGCACCGGTAAAACAACGCTGTCCACCGATCCAAAACGTCGTCTGATTGGCGACGATGAACACGGCTGGGATGATGACGGCGTGTTTAACTTTGAAGGCGGCTGCTACGCGAAGACCATTCGCCTGTCGGAAGAGGCAGAGCCGGATATCTACCACGCGATTCGCCGCGATGCGCTGCTGGAAAACGTCACCGTGCGTGCCGATGGTTCTATCGACTTCGACGATGCCTCGAAAACGGAAAACACCCGCGTCTCTTACCCGATCTACCACATCGAGAACATCGTCAAGCCGGTATCGAAGGCGGGTCATGCCACGAAGGTGATTTTCCTGACCGCGGATGCGTTCGGCGTGCTGCCACCGGTTTCCCGCCTGACCGCCAGCCAGACGCAGTACCATTTCCTCTCCGGCTTTACCGCTAAACTGGCGGGTACCGAGCGCGGTGTGACCGAGCCAACCCCAACCTTCTCCGCCTGCTTCGGCGCGGCGTTCCTGTCGCTGCACCCAACGCAGTACGCGGAAGTGCTGGTGAAACGCATGCAGGCATCCGGCGCCCAGGCGTACCTGGTGAACACCGGCTGGAACGGTACGGGCAAACGTATCTCCATCAAAGATACACGCGCCATCATCGACGCGATTCTGGATGGTTCGCTGGATAACGCTGAGACCTTTACGCTGCCGATGTTCGATCTGGCGATCCCAACAGCGCTGCCGGGCGTGGATACGCGTATCCTGGATCCGCGTAACACCTACGGTTCACCGGAACAGTGGCGTGAGAAGGCTAAATCGCTGGCGAAACTGTTTATCGAAAACTTCGAGAAGTATACCGACACCCCGGCCGGTGCTGCGCTGGTGAGTGCGGGACCAAGGTAAAAGCAAAAAGGCAACGAAAGTTGCCTTTTTTAATGTTTTCTCCCTCTCCCCGTGGGAGAGGGCCGGGGTGAGGGCATCAGGCCCCCCCCCTTTTTTAACTCTCTTTCACCTGCCCCCGTAAAACCGGCACCGGTAACCACGCACGAATGCTCAAACCGCCCCGCTCGCTGGTGCCAATTTCCAGCAGTCCGTTATGGTTATCAACAATACGCTGCACAATCGCCAGGCCTAAGCCGGTTCCGCTGGTGCTGCGCGCGCTGTCGCCGCGCACAAATGGCTGGAACAGGTGCTTACGCTGCTCAGGCTTAATGCCCGGACCATCGTCTTCCACCTGGAACCAGGCGCGGTTGAGTTCCGTACCGCTGCTGACTTTGATCCAGCCGTTGCCGTACCGCGCCGCGTTAACCACCATATTCGCCACCGCGCGTTTAATGGAGAGCGGGTGCATACGTACCTGAATCTCACCTGCCTGAAGGTCGGTCGCAATTTCACGTTCGTAGCCGCTTTCGGCGGCAACCACTTCGCCCAGAACCGCATTCAGATCCGCCATCTCCATCGGCATCTCCTGCCCGGTGCGCAGGTAGTCGATAAACTGCTCGATGATAGCGTTACACTCTTCGATATCCTTGTTGATGGACTCTGCAAGATAACCATCCTGCTCGCCCATCATCTCTGTTGCCAGCCGGATACGCGTCAGCGGGGTGCGAAGGTCATGGCTGACCCCCGCCATCAGCAGCGTACGGTCGTCCGCCAGCTGTTTAACGCCTGCCGCCATGTGGTTAAACGCACGCGTTACCGAGCGCACTTCCGATGCGCCATACTCACGTAGCGGCGGTGGGATAATACCTTTACCGACCTGCAATGCCGCATGCTCCAGGTCGACCAGCGGTCGGTTCTGGATACGAATAAACAGCCATGCGCCACCGATGGCCAGCAGCATGATCGCCAGGGTGTATCGGAACAGCGGCGAGAAGTCGCCCTGATGAATCTCGGTGAGCGGAACGCGCACCCAGATGTTGGGTGACAGCCAGGTTTTCAGCCAGACAACCGGCGAGCTTTTATTGACCTCAACGCGCACTTCCGTCGGGCCGCCAAGCTGCTGCGCCATCTGCTGGCTAAGGAATTCATAGTGCTGCGCCCAGCGCAGGCCGGCATCTTCCGCCGCTTCGTTCGAGTAGAGAGAAATGCCCAGCTCACGGTAGATTTCCCGACGGAACGCCGGGGGAACAACCAACTGCGTGCCGTCCTCCAGTTGCAGTTTGTCGGTCATCAGCATACGCACTTCGTATGCCAGCACCTTATTAAACTGCTGAAGGCTCGGCAGGATTGCAAAGTTCAGCACCACCAGGTAGGTCGTCACCAGGCTGACAAACAGCAGGGTGACGATCAATAACAGCGTGCGGGCAAACGAACTTCGCGGCGAGAAGCGCATTCGCCTCATGCTTTAGAGCCGTCCGGAACAAACACGTAGCCTAGACCCCACACGGTCTGAATATAACGAGGATGCGCCGGATCTTCTTCCACCATGCGGCGCAGACGAGAGATCTGCACGTCGATAGAACGCTCCATCGCGGAGTATTCACGACCACGCGCCAGGTTCATCAGCTTGTCACGGGAGAGCGGCTCACGCGGGTGACTGACCAGCGCTTTCAGCACCGCGAACTCGCCGCTGGTGAGCGGCATTGGCTCATCTTCACGGAACATTTCACGGGTGCCGAGGTTCAGCTTGAACTTACCGAATGCAATGACGGCCTCTTCCTGAGATGGCGCGCCCGGCAGCTCGTTCGCCTGACGACGCAGCACGGCGCGAATACGCGCCAGCAGTTCACGCGGGTTAAACGGCTTTGGAATGTAGTCATCAGCGCCAATCTCAAGGCCGACAATGCGGTCAACTTCTTCACCCTTCGCCGTCACCATGATGATCGGCATCGGGTTGCTCTGGCTGCGCAGACGGCGGCAAATAGAGAGCCCGTCTTCGCCAGGCAGCATCAGGTCCAACACCATCAGGTGGAAAGATTCACGCGTCAGCAGACGATCCATCTGTTCCGCGTTCGCGACGCTACGAACCTGGAAGCCCTGCTCGGTCAGATAACGTTCCAGCAGCGCACGCAGGCGCATGTCGTCATCTACGACCAGAATTTTGTAGTTCTCTTGCATTGTGTGTACTCCCAAAGGTTCGGATAAGCCTGGAACAGCGTATTCTAAAAAAGTGCACGGGTTCGACCAGCAAATTCTGGTATAAATTCTAGACGAAATTGTTACAAAGCATATTTAACAGCAGCTTATCTGTTCATTTCATCACATAAATCATTATTAATCTTGTCTGTTACACTGTGCGCTACGTATTGTGCGCAAAGACAGTTAACCGGCATTAAAGGCTGCACCATGAAAACGCCTCTGATCACCCGTGAAGGGTACGAGAAACTCAAAAAAGAGATGGATTACCTGTGGCGCGAAGAGCGTCCGGAAGTGACCAAAAAAGTCACCTGGGCAGCAAGCCTGGGCGACCGCAGCGAGAATGCGGACTACCAGTACAATAAAAAGCGGCTGCGCGAAATCGATCGCCGGGTACGCTACCTGACGAAGTGCCTCGAGAATCTCAAAATTGTCGATTATTCCCCGCAGCAGGAAGGTAAAGTCTTCTTCGGCGCGTGGGTCGAAATTGAAAACGACAGCGGCGACACCCTGCGTTTTCGTATCGTCGGCTACGATGAAATTTTCGGTCGTAAGGATTACATTTCTATCGACTCACCCATGGCCCGCGCCCTGCTGAAAAAAGAGGTAGGCGATTTAGCCGTTGTCCAGACGCCTGCGGGTGAAGCAAGCTGGTACGTCAACGAAATCGAGTATGTTAAATAGTCCGAGAGCGCCCTCCCCGGCTGGCATTTTTTGGTGTCAGCCCGTATAACTATCCCCCTGATTTTCGATCCACAAGATGAACTGACCATGATGAAAGAGTCGCTCTGCCGCATTATTGCGGGTGAACTTCAGGCCAGAGCCGAACAGGTAGAAGCTGCCGTTCGCCTGCTTGATGAAGGGAACACCGTGCCGTTTATTGCACGTTATCGTAAGGAAGTCACCGGCGGTCTGGATGACACGCAGCTGCGAAACCTGGAGACCCGTCTGGGCTATCTTCGCGAGCTGGAAGACCGACGTCAGGCGATCCTCAAATCTATCGGCGAGCAGGGCAAGCTGACCAGTGACCTGGAAAAAGCCATTAACGGTACCCTGAGTAAAACCGAGCTCGAAGACCTCTATCTGCCGTACAAACCGAAGCGCCGCACGCGCGGGCAAATTGCGATCGAAGCCGGCCTTGAGCCACTGGCCGATCTGCTGTGGAACGAACCGTCCCACGATCCGGAAACCGAAGCCGCCAAATTTATCGACGCCGATAAAGGCGTAGCAGACACCAAAGCCGCGCTGGACGGCGCGCGCTACATTCTGATGGAGCGCTTCGCCGAAGACGCGGCGCTGCTGGCCAAAGTGCGTGATTACCTGTGGAAGAACGCGCATATCGTCTCCACCGTGGTGTCCGGCAAAGAGGAAGAAGGCGCGAAATTCCGCGACTACTTCGATCACCACGAACCCATTTCTACCGCGCCGTCTCACCGCGCGCTGGCGATGTTCCGCGGCCGTAACGAAGGCGTGCTGCAACTCTCCCTGAATGCCGATCCACAGTTTGACGAGCCGCCAAAAGAGAGCCACTGCGAGCAGATCATTATCGACCATCTGGGCCTGCGCCTGAACAACGCCCCGGCGGACAGCTGGCGCAAAGGCGTGGTGAGCTGGACCTGGCGCATCAAGGTGCTGATGCACCTCGAAACCGAGCTGATGGGCACCGTGCGCGAGCGCGCCGAAGACGAAGCGATCAACGTCTTCGCCCGTAACCTGCACGACCTGCTGATGGCGGCGCCAGCTGGCCTGCGCGCCACCATGGGTCTCGATCCGGGTCTGCGTACCGGCGTGAAGGTGGCCGTGGTTGACGGCACCGGCAAGCTGGTTGCCACCGACACCATTTACCCGCACACCGGCCAGGCAGCGAAAGCGGCTGTCGTCGTCGCCGCGCTGTGCGAGAAGTACAACGTTGAGCTGGTTGCCATCGGTAACGGTACGGCGTCCCGAGAAACTGAACGTTTCTATCTCGACGTGCAGAAGCAGTTCCCGAAAGTGACGGCGCAGAAAGTGATCGTCAGTGAAGCGGGGGCATCTGTCTATTCCGCATCGGAACTGGCAGCGCAGGAGTTCCCGGATCTGGACGTTTCCCTGCGCGGCGCGGTCTCTATCGCCCGTCGTTTGCAGGATCCGCTGGCGGAGCTGGTGAAGATTGACCCGAAATCCATCGGCGTGGGCCAGTATCAGCACGACGTGAGCCAGACGCAGCTGGCGCGTAAGCTGGATGCGGTAGTGGAAGACTGCGTTAACGCCGTCGGCGTGGACCTGAACACCGCTTCCGTTCCCCTGCTGACCCGCGTGGCGGGCCTGACCCGTATGATGGCGCAGAATATCGTCGCCTGGCGTGATGAGAACGGTCAGTTCCAGAACCGCCAGCAGTTGCTGAAGGTGAGCCGTCTGGGGCCGAAAGCGTTTGAGCAGTGTGCGGGCTTCCTGCGCATCAACCACGGCGATAACCCGCTGGATGCCTCTACCGTTCACCCGGAAGCGTACCCTGTTGTTGAGCGCATCCTGGCCGCCACCCGGCAAGCGCTGAAAGACCTGATGGGCGACAGCAGCGCGCTGCGTAACCTGAAAGCGGTGGATTTCACCGACGAACAGTTCGGCGTGCCGACGGTCACTGACATCATCAAAGAGCTGGAAAAACCGGGCCGCGATCCGCGCCCTGAGTTTAAAACCGCGACCTTTGCTGAGGGCGTAGAAACCATGAACGACCTGCTGCCGGGCATGGTGCTGGAGGGGGCGGTAACCAACGTCACCAACTTTGGCGCGTTTGTGGATATCGGCGTACATCAGGATGGTCTGGTGCATATCTCTTCCCTCGCCGACAAGTTCGTTGAAGATCCGCACACCGTGGTCAAAGCGGGCGACATCGTGAAGGTGAAAGTGCTGGAAGTGGATCTCCAGCGCAAGCGTATTGCCCTGACCATGCGTCTGGACGAGCAGCCGGGCGACACTAACGCGCGCCGTGGCGGTAATGGCGGTGGCCGTGAACAGCAGCGTCCGGCAGCGAAAGCCGCGAAGCCACGCGGACGTGACGCACAGCCGGCGGGCAACAGCGCGATGATGGATGCGCTGGCAGCGGCGATGGGTAAGAAACGCTAATGCTGTAAATGCCCGGTGGCGCGACGCTTACCGGGCCTACGGTTTTGTAGGCCGGGCAAACGCAGTGCCGCCCGGCAAGCAGGCCGCAGGGAATTAAAATAAATATGTTGTATCCATATTTAAACCACGAATTATCACCTCATTAACAAATAGCCCTCTTTTTATTTTCACCTCAATTTCGAAAATATTGAGCAAGGTCAAGCAGACCGCAAATTAATACGATTAACAACATCCCGTCACATTTTTATTATTGCTGATAAAAACTATTCTCATTATCATCGCAGTGTAGATTATTTAACCTATCGTGGAATCAGGCGCTATGCAATTCACTCCAGACAGTGCGTGGAAAATTATCGGTTTTACCCGTGAGATAAGCCCGGCCTATCGGCAGAAGCTCCTGTCACTGGGCATGCTACCCGGCTCATCATTCCAGGTTGTGCGCGTTGCGCCGTTGGGCGATCCAGTTCATATCGAAACCCGACGCGTTAATCTGGTTCTGCGTAAAAAAGATCTCGCATTAATTGAAATTGAATCTTTATCCCGTTAACAAGCCAGCGGTTTCAGTGAGTCTACTACAATGAAAAAATTAACTATTGGCTTAATTGGCAATCCTAATTCCGGCAAGACAACCTTATTTAATCAGTTAACTGGCGCACGCCAGCGTGTGGGAAATTGGGCAGGCGTGACGGTTGAACGCAAAGAAGGCCAGTTCACCACGACAGATAATCAGGTCACGCTGGTTGATTTACCGGGGACCTATTCCCTCACCACGATTTCATCCCAGACCTCTCTCGATGAGCAAATTGCCTGCCACTATATTCTGAGCGGCGACGCGGATCTGCTTATCAACGTGGTGGATGCCTCCAACCTCGAACGAAATCTGTATCTCACGTTACAGCTGCTGGAGCTGGGTATTCCCTGTATCGTGGCGCTTAACATGCTCGACATCGCGGAGAAGCAAAAGCTGCGCATCGACGTCGATGCCCTCTCCGCCCGTCTGGGCTGCCCGGTGGTTCCGCTGGTTTCCACCCGCGCTCGCGGCATTGACGCCCTGAAGCTGGCGATAGACCGCCACACGGGCAATGCCGACGTCGAACTGGTGCACTACGCCCAGCCGCTGCTGCGCGAAGCCGGGCAGCTGGCGCAGGAGATGGACAACAGCATGCCCGCCAGACAACGTCTGTGGCTTGGCCTGCAAATGCTGGAAGGCGATATCTACAGCCGCGCCTACGCAGGCGATGCGGCGGATAAGCTGGATGTCGCACAGGCTCGCCTGAGCGACGAGCTGGACGATCCCGCTCTGCACATTGCGGATGCGCGCTATCAGGCCATCGCCGCTATCTGTGACGTGGTCAGCAATGCATTAACCGCTGAACCCAGCCGCTTCACCGCCGCCGTGGATAAGATTGTGCTCAACCGTTTCCTTGGTTTGCCGATCTTTTTACTGGTGATGTACGTGATGTTCCTGCTCGCCATTAACATCGGCGGTGCATTGCAACCTATCTTTGATGGCGGCTCTGTCGCTATCTTCGTGCACGGTATTCAGTGGCTGGGCTACACCCTCCACTTCCCTGAATGGTTGACCATCTTCCTTGCGCAGGGGATCGGCGGCGGGATCAACACCGTCCTGCCGCTGGTGCCGCAGATCGGCATGATGTACCTGTTCCTCTCCTTCCTTGAGGATTCCGGTTACATGGCGCGCGCCGCCTTCGTGATGGACCGCCTGATGCAGGCGCTGGGGCTGCCGGGCAAATCCTTCGTGCCGCTGATTGTCGGCTTTGGCTGTAACGTGCCGTCAGTCATGGGCGCGCGTACGCTGGATGCCCCGCGCGAACGCCTGATGACCATCATGATGGCGCCGTTCATGTCCTGCGGCGCGCGGCTGGCGATCTTCGCGGTCTTTGCCGCGGCGTTCTTTGGTCAGGAAGGAGCGCTGGCCGTCTTTTCCCTGTATGTGCTGGGTATCGTGATGGCTATTCTCACCGGCCTGATGCTGAAGCACACCATCATGCGTGGCGAAGCGTCGCCGTTCGTGATGGAACTGCCGGTTTATCACGTTCCGCATCTGAAAAGCCTGATTATTCAGACATGGCAGCGCCTGAAGGGCTTCGTTCTGCGCGCCGGTAAGGTGATTGTGGTGGTCAGCATTTTCCTGAGCGCCCTGAACAGCTTCACTCTGAGCGGCCAGGCCGCGGACAACATTAATGACTCTGCCCTGGCCTCCGTCAGCCGGATCATTACGCCGGTCTTCAAACCGATTGGCGTTCAGGAAGACAACTGGCAGGCAACCGTGGGCCTGTTCACCGGCGCGATGGCAAAAGAGGTGGTTGTCGGCACCCTGAACACGCTTTACACCGCGGAAAACATCCAGGAAGAGGAGTTTAATCCGGCAGCGTTCAACCTCGGCGATGAACTGCTTGGCGCGGTGGAAGAGACCTGGCAGAGCCTGAAAGACACCTTCAGCCTGAGCGTACTGGCGAACCCGATTGAAGCCAGCAAAGGCGACGGCGAAATGGCGACCGGAGCAATGGGCGTGATGGGCCAGAAATTTGGCAGCGCGTCGGCGGCCTACAGCTACCTGATCTTCGTCCTGCTCTATATTCCGTGCATCTCGGTCATGGGCGCCATTGCCCGTGAGTCCAGCCGCGGCTGGATGGGCTTCTCCATCCTGTGGGGGCTGAACATTGCCTACTCGCTGGCGACCGTGTTTTATCAGGCCGTCAATTACAGCCAGCATCCGCGCTACAGCCTGGTCTGTATCCTCGCGGTGATCCTGTTTAACGTAATGGTGATTGGCCTGCTGCGCCGGGCGCGTAGCCGCGTTGACGTAAACCTGCTGGCGACGCGTAAAACCCCGACGACGTGCTGTAGTAGCCCTGCGGGCGACTGTCACTGAGGGGAAAAAAGATGGCATCGTTGATTCAGGTTCGTGACTTACTGGCGTTACAGGGACGAATGGAGGCGAAGCAGCTCAGCCTCAGCCTGCATACGCCGCAGCCGATGATCGATGCCATGCTGGAAAGGCTGGAGGCCATGGGGAAAGCCGTGCGCATTCAGGAAGAGCCGGACGGTTGTCTGTCCGGCAGTTGTAAGAGTTGTCCTGAAGGTAAAGCCTGTCTCAGGGAGTGGTGGACGCTTCGCTGATAAAACCGGACAGCGCCGAACAAAACTCAGCAGGATGAGAGATGAACGGCGCATGTGCCGCTTTGGCAACCACCATTGATTTACTCTCCGGCCACAGCGCATCCAGCAGCGGAACCACCTTGCGCGGAACCAGTCCATCCAGATAGCCATAAATACGCAGATGCGGCACCGTTAACGACGCCAGCGGCTCGCGCAGATCGGCCGTTTTCAGGATTTCCAGCCCTCCGTTCAGCACCTCAACCTCCGGCATCGGCAGAGAAAGCACCGTCTGCTTCAGCGTCCGCGCATCCTGACGGGCGGTTTCTGTTCCCATCGTCTGTAATGCCAGGAAACGCTCCACCGTCCGCTGGAAGTCTTCGCTCAGCTGATGCTGGAACCCGGCCAGCACCTCAGGTTTGATGCCCGGCCACGCCTCGCGGGCGCTGAAACAGGGTGATGAGGCCACGGTCACCAGCGCCTGGACCCGTGCAGGATGGTGCAGCGCAATCTGGCTTGCCACCAGCCCGCCCAGGCTCCAGCCGAGCCAGACGGCTTTTTGCGGCGCCGCTTCCAGAACCTGCTCCGCCATGTCGTCGAGCGTCATCGCGCCGTAGCCGTGGCTGCGGCCATAGCCCGGTAGATCCACCAGGTGTACCGTGAATTGCGAGGCCAGTTCCTCACTTATGCAACGCCACACTTCGGCGTTCAGTCCCCATCCGTGCAGCAGCACAAGATGACAATTTCCCGTCCCAACGGTCTGCCACCACAGCGTCTTCATCAGTTAACATTCTCTTTTTTCACATGGAGGTTGCGTATGCTAACAGTGCCCGGCTTGTGCTGGCTATGCCGAATGCCACTTGCGATGAGCGCGTGGGGCGTCTGTTCCGTTTGCACGCGAGCGCTGGGTTACCTGAAGGGCTGTCCGCAATGCGGCTTGCCTGCCGTAAGCCAGACGCTCCCCTGCGGCCGTTGCCTGAAAAAAGCGCCGCCGTGGAGCGCGCTGGTGGCGGTGGATGATTACGTTTTGCCGCTGAGTCGTCTGGTTCAGACGTTTAAGTTTTCCAGCCAGACTGCACTGGCGCAGCCCCTGGCACGCCTGTTGTTACTGGCGGTATTACAGGCGCGAAGAACGCGCGGGCTGCCGCCGGTCGACACGCTTGTGAACGTGCCACTGTTTCAGCGTCGGCACTGGCGGCGGGGATACAATCAGAGCGACCTGCTGTGCCGTCCGCTCGCCCACTGGCTGGGTTGCCGGTACCCAGCCTCTGCGCTGAAACGTACTCATGCCACTGCCGTTCAGCACCGGCTCAACGCCCGGTCGCGCAAAAGGAACCTGAAAAACGCCTTTCGCCTTGAATTGCCGGTCAACGGCCTCCATATCGCGATTGTGGATGATGTCGTCACCACGGGCAGTACCGTGGCTGAACTTTCCCGACTGCTTTTGCAAAGCGGCGCCGCGTCAGTTCAGGTATGGTGTCTGTGCCGTACCTTGTAGCCCTTCTTCAATGGGCGTATGATTATACCCAGGTAATTTAGTCAACTATTAGGCCAAAGCTATGATCCGTATTTCCGATTCTGCACAAGCGCACTTTGCCAAACTGCTGGCAAATCAGGAAGAAGGGACGCAGATCCGCGTGTTTGTGATCAATCCAGGCACTCCGAATGCAGAATGTGGTGTCTCTTATTGTCCTCCGGATGCTGTGGAAGCAACTGACACTGCCCTTAAATTTGAACAGCTCACCGCGTACGTTGATGAGCTGAGCGCGCCGTATCTTGAAGATGCGGAGATTGATTTCGTCACTGACCAGCTGGGTTCTCAGCTGACGCTGAAGGCGCCAAACGCGAAGATGCGTAAAGTCTCTGACGATGCCCCGCTGATGGAGCGTGTGGAATATCTGCTGCAATCGCAGATCAACCCGCAGCTGGCCGGCCACGGGGGACGTGTTTCCCTGATGGAAATCACCGAAGATGGTCTGGCGATCCTGCAATTCGGCGGCGGCTGTAACGGCTGCTCCATGGTTGATGTAACCCTGAAAGAAGGGATCGAGAAGCAGCTGCTGAACGAATTCCCGGAACTGAAAGGCGTGCGCGATCTGACCGAGCACCAGCGCGGCGAGCACTCTTACTACTGATTCAGTACCCGTCTGTATTGCCCGGTGGCGCTGCGCTTACCGGGCCTACTTTTTCTTGCCTCCCCCTCTGTATGTTGACCTGCGTCTCATAATTTAAATTTTACCTGCCTGGGTGATTCTCAATCACATCATGTTACCCGTATCATTCTCGTGGGCACTCAACACCCTTATAACAGCCGACTAAACTTAACGTTTTCGCAGGCATCAGTATGAGTGCCGTTAACACTCTGTTCCCAGTTGGGACAACCGGAATTTGTCGTTGAAACAATGACGTTACCCATAACAATTCAAAGGCCAGGTCAATCATGCCATTAGTCATCGTCGCTATCGGTGTTGTGTTATTACTGCTCTTGATGATCCGCTTCAAAATGAACGGATTTATCGCTCTGGTTCTGGTGGCACTTGCAGTCGGTCTGATGCAGGGAATGCCGCTGGTTAAAGTTATCAGCTCCATTAAAGCCGGTGTCGGCGGTACGCTCGGCAGCCTGGCGCTGATCATGGGCTTCGGCGCCATGCTCGGTAAAATGCTCGCGGACTGCGGTGGCGCACAGCGTATTGCCACCACGCTGATCGACAAATTTGGTAAGAAGAACATTCAATGGGCGGTGGTTTTAACCGGTTTTACCGTCGGTTTCGCGCTGTTCTATGAAGTGGGCTTCGTGCTGATGCTGCCGCTGGTGTTCACCATCGCCGCTGCCGCCAACATCCCGCTGCTGTTCGTGGGTGTGCCGATGGCTGCGGCGCTGTCCGTCACCCACGGTTTCCTGCCGCCGCACCCGGGCCCAACGGCTATCGCCACCATCTTCCATGCCGATATGGGTAAAACCCTGCTGTTTGGTACGATTCTGGCGATCCCGACGGTGATTCTGGCAGGCCCGGTGTATGCGCGCTTCCTGAAAGGCATTGATAAGCCTATCCCGGAAGGGCTGTATAGCGCCAAAACCTTTACTGAAGAAGAGATGCCAGGCTTTGGCGTCAGCGTCTGGACCTCACTGGTACCGGTGATCCTGATGGCGATGCGTGCCATAGCAGAGATGGTTCTGCCGAAAGGTCACGCGTTCCTGTCCGTTGCGGAGTTCCTGGGCGACCCGGTGATGGCGACGCTGATTGCGGTCCTGATCGCCATGTTCACCTTCGGTCTTAACCGTGGCCGTTCCATGGATCAGATCAACGACACGCTGACTTCTTCCATCAAAATCATTGCCATGATGCTGCTGATCATCGGCGGTGGCGGCGCGTTCAAGCAGGTGCTGGTCGACAGCGGCGTGGATAAATACATCGCGGCCATGATGCATGAAACCAACGTCTCCCCGCTGCTGATGGCATGGTCTATTGCCGCGGTGTTGCGTATCGCGCTGGGCTCTGCGACCGTTGCGGCGATTACCGCGGGCGGTATCGTTGCGCCGCTGATTGCGACCACGGGCGTCAGCCCTGAGCTGATGGTTATCGCGGTTGGTTCCGGGAGCGTGATTTTCTCCCACGTGAACGATCCGGGCTTCTGGCTGTTCAAGGAGTACTTCAACCTGACCATCGGTGAAACCATCAAGTCCTGGTCCGCGCTGGAAACCATCATTTCGGTGTGCGGTCTGATCGGGGTGCTGCTGTTGAATATGGTGGTTTGATGTATTAAGTCGGGTGGCGGCTATGCCTTACCCGACCTACTTAATGCACGTAGGCCCGGTAAGCGTTAGCGCCACCGGGCAATAAAAAACCCGCCACTGGCGGGTTTTTTATCACTTCTTCGCGGCTGCTTTTCGCCGTTTATCCAAATCCTTAATCAACCTGTTCACCCCGTCATCGGCAAACATCGCTTCAAGCGTTGTGGACAGCTTGCGACGCCAGTTTTTGTACTGATAGCTGGTGCCGGGGATGTTTACCGGCTCCGCCATATCAATCCAGTCTTCCGGTTGCAGACCGAGCAACGCGCTGTTGCTGTCGGCAATATAGCGCTGTAAGCCACGGTTAAGCGTTGGCGTCATCGACATCAGCGACGCCTTATGCCCGGCGCGCTTCGGCAGACAGCCATGCTTATGCAGCGCATCCAGCAGCCCCTGCTTCGCCAGCTCGCGATCCTGATACAGCCCACGCAGAACCTCTTCATCCGGGTAGAGACCCAGCGTTTTGCCGAGCGTCAGGTCGCCGCTTTCCCAGTAGCCTCTGAGCGTAGGAAGATCATGCGTCGTCGCGACTGCCATTGACTGTTCAGGGTACGCTTTCGGCGCGCGGAAGGTTTTCTCATGGTCGTTTTCAAAATAGAGCACTTTGTAGGAGTAAACCCCGCTGTCGCGGAGCTTGCTGACAATTTCCACCGGCACGGTACCGAGATCTTCGCCAATCACCATGCACTGATGACGTTTACTCTCCAGCGCGAGGATTGAGAGCAGATCGTCCACCGGATACTGCACGTACGCCCCGTGGTCAGCCGTTTCACCGTACGGGATCCACCACAGGCGCAGCACGGACATCACGTGGTCGATACGCAACGCACCGCAGTTCTTCATGTTAGCGCGCAGCAGGTCGATAAACGGCTCGTAGGCACGCGCCGCCATCACGTGCGGATCCATCGGCGGTAAGCCCCAGTTCTGACCAAGCGGGCCCAGAATATCCGGCGGCGCCCCCACAGAAGCTTTCAGGCAGTAAAGTTCACGGTCACACCAGGTTTCCGCCCCGCCTTCCGCCACGCCGACGGCCAGATCGCGATACAACCCGATCGGCATGTTATAGCCCTGGCTCACCTGCCAGCAGGCGGCAAACTGGCTGTACGCCAGCCACTGCAACCAGAGATAGAAATCCACCTCGTCGGCATGCGTCTCACAGAATGCCTTCACTTCCGGGGTATCAACGGACTGATAGGCTTCCGGCCACACCGGCCAGCCCCAGCGCATCTCGTCCTCCTGAACCTGATACGCATGCAGCGCATCAAACGCTGCCTGCCAGTAAAGGCTCTCGCCTTCCTGCATCACAAACTGGCGAAAGGCTGCCATCTGCTCGTCGTCACGCTTCGCAAAGCCCTTCCAGGCCAGACGCAGAGCCGCCATTTTCAGCGCGGTAACGGAGGCGTAATCAACCCAGTCCGCATCGCGGGCTTGTTTCAGCAGCTGTTGCGTGGTTTCAAGCTTCCACCACGCCTGCGCCTCTTTGCTGTTTTTGAAATCGTCTAACGCGTTAACGTCGATGTAAATCACGTTCAGCCAGCGACGGGAAGACGGGCTGTACGGGCTGGCGCTTTCCGGATTCGCCGGATAGAGGGCGTGGATCGGGTTGAGGCCGATGAACGCGCCGCCGCGCTCACCAACAGATGCCAGCATCTTTTTCAGGTCGCCGAAATCGCCAATGCCCCAGTTGCTGTCCGAACGCAGGGTATAGAGCTGCACGCAGGCGCCCCACAGCTTTTTGCCTTCACGCAGCGCCTGCGGCTCATAGCAGCGCTTTGGCGCCACAATCACCCGACAGTGAAAACGCTGGTCGTCCCGGGTAAGCGTAAGCGTGTGGTAGCCCTCCGGCAGCTTCGCCGGAAGGTTAAGGGTTTTGCCGCCGGTGGCATGGCCTTTGTGCTGATGCCCCTCTTCGGTGGTGAGCAGCCAGCTGAACTCGCCGCGCCCTTCCACCGCCAGCGGCATCTTTTTGCCCGCGGTAAAGACCTTGACGTTCGGCACCGGCGCACCCGACGCTTTCGCGTCGGTTTTGTGCATGGCATCCAGCAAACGTCTTTTGGTGTCCGCACCAATAGACTGCGGTTTGCCGTGCGCATTGATGTAACTGAGGCTAATTCCCGCCGCCTGCGCGGCACTGTCCAGACGTTTACTCTCCATCGCGCTTCCTTAGCGTTTTGCCTGCCAGATACGAGCCTGATAATCACGGATTGAGCGGTCAGAGCTGAACATACCGCAGCGCGCGGTGTTCAGGATACACGCGCGGGTCCAGGCATCCTGGTCGCGATACAGCACGTCGACCTGCTTCTGCGCTTCAACGTAAGCCGAGAAGTCAGCCATCACCAGGTACGGGTCGCCGCCCTGTTTGTCCATGCTGTGCAGCATCTGGTCAAACGCGTGCTTGTCGCCGTCGCTGTACTTCCCGCTTTCCAGCTCTTTGAGCACCGCATCCAGCACTTTGTCTTTTTTACGCCATTTCACCGGGTCGTACCCTTTGGCTTTGATGGCTTTCACTTCTTCAACAGTATGGCCGAAGATAAAGATGTTCTCTTCGCCGACCTTCTCGGCAATTTCGACGTTCGCACCGTCCAGCGTGCCGACGGTCAGCGCGCCGTTCAGGGCCAGCTTCATGTTGCCGGTACCGGACGCTTCTTTACCGGCGGTAGAGATCTGCTCGGAAATATCCGCCGCCGGGATCAGCATTTCAGCCGCAGAAACGCAGTAGTCCGGCAGGAACACCACCTTCAGCTTGTCGCCCACTTTCGGATCGCTATTGATCGCCGCCGCCACTTTATTAATGGCAAGGATAATGTTTTTCGCCAGGTAGTAGCCCGGCGCCGCTTTCGCACCGAACAGGAACACGCGCGGGACGCGGTCGGCCTGCGGGTTCTCGCGGATCTCTTTGTACAGCGCCAGAATGTGCAGCAGATTCAGGTGCTGGCGTTTGTACTCGTGCAGGCGTTTGATCTGGATGTCGAAAATCGCGTTCGGGTTGATCTCAATCCCGGTACGCACTTTCACGAACGCCGCCAGGCGAACCTTGTTCTCCAGCTTGATCGCGCGGTACTGCTCGCGGAACTTCGCGTTGTCGGCCTGTTTTTCCAGGTTGATGAGCTGGTCCAGGTCGTTGGCCCACTCTTTCTTCAGGGTCTTGTCCAGCAGACCGGCCAGCAGCGGGTTGCACTGCTTGATCCAGCGGCGCGGCGTGATGCCGTTGGTCACGTTATGGAACTTAGTCGGCCACAGCTGGTGGTATTCCGGGAAGAGATCTTTCACCACCAGATCCGAGTGCAGCGCGGCCACGCCGTTCACCGCAAAGCCGCTGACCACGCACATGTTCGCCATGCGCACCTGCTTGTCGTGCACAACGGCCAGCTTCGCCCAGACGGCCTTATCGCCCGGCCAGGTTTTCTCCACCAGCGTTTTGAACTGGTCGTTAATCTTGTTGATGATCTGCATATGGCGCGGCAGCAGCGTTTTCACCAGCTTCTCATCCCAGCACTCGAGCGCTTCCGGCATCAGGGTGTGGTTGGTGTAGGCGAAGGTGCGGCTGGTGATGGCCCAGGCGTCGTCCCAGCTCAGCTGATGCTCGTCGATCAGCACGCGCAGCAGTTCCGGGATGGCAATGGTCGGATGCGTGTCGTTAAGCTGAATAACTTCGAAGTCCGGCAGCTGAGCCAGCTTGCGGCCCGCCAGGTGGTGGCGACGCAGAATGTCCGCCACGGAGCAGGCGCACTGGAAGTACTGCTGCATCAGACGCAGCTTTTTACCCGCCAGATGATTATCGTTCGGGTAGAGGACTTTGGTCAGCTTCTCGGCGTCGATCCCCTGCTGCTCGGCGCGCAGGAAATCACCGTCGTTGAATTTGGTCAGGTTAAACGGATGCGCGTGTTTCGCCTGCCACAGGCGCAGCGGCTGCGCCACGCCGTTACGGTAGCCGAGTACCGGCAGGTCCCAGGCTTCACCGGTAATGGTGAACGCCGGTTCCCAGAGCCCCTGCTTTGTGACTTTCCCGCCAATCCCGACCTGCACATCCAGCTGCGCGTTGTGGCGGAACCACGGATAGGTATTGCGGTGCCAGTCATCCGGCGCTTCCATCTGATGGCCATCGGCAAATGACTGACGAAACAGGCCGTACTGATAGTTCAGGCCATAGCCAATCGCCGACTGGCCCACGGTTGCCATGGAATCCAGGAAGCAGGCTGCCAGACGTCCCAGACCGCCGTTACCCAGCGCCGGATCAATCTCTTCTTCCAGCAGATCGGTCAGGTTGATGTCGTGTTCTTTCAGCACGTCACCGACCTCCTGATACCAGCCAAGGTTCAGCAGATTGTTACCCGTCAGACGGCCAATCAGGAACTCCATTGAAATGTAGTTGACGTGACGCTGGCCTTTCACGGGCTTCGTCACAGGCTGAGCGTCCAGCTGCTCTGCGAGCGCCCCGCTCACCGCCTGCCACCACTGGTGAGGCGTCATTTCGTTTGCAGCATGAAGGCCAAAACGCTGCCACTGACGCGTCAGGGCAGCCTGAAATTGAGCTTTGTTGAAAGTAGGCTGTGACATAGGGAATCGGCATCCTGTAGAGAGTAAAAACATTTAACGCTAGTGTGCCTGGCTCATTGTGCCTCTTCCTCCTCCTGTCGGGGATTAGACAGGGAGGAGTAGCGGGGATGAGCATAAAAGTGTGATCGAGGCCACTGTGTGAGTGTGCGCTTCGCTGAAAAAGCGATCCCGGAAGAGCGTCAAAGAAATGAAATGCAGTTTCGGAGGAAATTAATCATCGCTGAAATGATTACTTACGTAGAATAATATTTCCGCGCGTCGGGATTATTCAGCACCCCTATTAAGCCGATGCAACTTTCCCCGAAGTTAATTAACTTCAGCGTCATTATCTCTTTCTGAAACCAGTTTCAGCGCAACCGCGACTTATGCAGACAAGCCAGAAGCAGCGCGGCATCCAGCCATTTACGGAAAGTTCCATCAGTGATGAGAATGTTTTGTGACAGAGTGCAAATTCAGAGCCTCCAAACCCAGACATAACTTGCAATAGTTCCTCTATTGGCCGAACTTATAGATATTAATTACGAAGCGCAAAAAAAATAAATTCTCTCGTTCCCCACAGTGAAGTGAAAACTATGTTGATTCCGTCCAAATTAAGTCGCCCGGTTCGTCTTGACCATACTGTGGTCCGCGAGCGCCTGCTGGCTAAACTTTCCGGTGCGCATAATTTCCGACTGGCGCTGGTTACGAGTCCTGCGGGTTATGGAAAAACAACGCTCATTTCGCAATGGGCGGCAGGTAAAAGCGATCTTGGCTGGTACTCCCTTGATGAAGGGGATAACCAGCAGGAGCGTTTTGCCAGCTATTTAATTGCCGCGATTCAGCAGGCAACCAACGGACACTGCGTCACCAGCGAGGTGATGGTGCAAAAGCGCCAGTACGCCAGCCTGTCCTCTCTTTTCTCCCAGCTGTTTATCGAGCTGGCCGAATGGCATCGCCCGCTGTATGTGGTGATTGATGATTATCATCTGATCACCAACCCGGTTATTCACGAGTCCATGCGTTTCTTCCTGCGCCATCAGCCGGAAAACCTGACGCTGGTTGTCCTGTCGCGTAACCTTCCGCAGTTGGGCATTGCCAACCTGCGCGTGCGCGATCAGCTGCTGGAAATCGGCAGTCAGCAGCTGGCCTTTACCCATCAGGAAGCGAAGCAGTTCTTTGACTGCCGCCTGACGTCTCCGATTGAGGCGTCGGAAAGCAGCCGCCTGTGCGATGACGTTGCCGGCTGGGCCACGGCGCTTCAGCTGATTGCCCTCTCCGCGCGGCAAAACAACAGCCCGACGCATCAGTCCGCACGCCGCCTGGCGGGCATCAACGCCAGCCACCTGTCGGATTATCTGGTGGATGAGGTACTCGACAGCGTTGACCTCTCCACCCGCCATTTCCTGCTGAAAAGCTCCCTGCTGCGTTCCATGAACGATGCGCTGATTGTACGCGTCACCGGCATTGAAAACGGGCAGCTTCAGCTCGAAGAGATTGAACGTCAGGGTCTGTTCCTGACGCGCATGGACGATCCCGGCGAATGGTTTAGCTACCATCCGCTGTTTGGCAGCTTCCTGCGCCAGCGTTGCCAGTGGGAACTGGCCGCAGAGCTGCCTGACATTCACCGCGCCGCCGCCGAAAGCTGGATGGCGCAAGGTTTCCCGAGCGAGGCTATCCACCATGCGCTGGCCGCCGGGGATGCCGGTATGCTGCGCGATATTCTGCTCAACCACGCGTGGGGACTGTTCAACCACAGTGAACTGACGCTGCTGGAAGAGTCGTTAAAAGCGCTGCCGTGGGAAAGCCTGCTGGAGAATCCGCGTCTGGTGCTGCTCCAGGCCTGGCTGATGCAGAGCCAGCATCGCTACAGCGAAGTGAACACCCTGCTGGCGCGCGCCGAACAGGAGATGGAAAGCGAGATGGATACCACCCTGCATGGCGAATTTAACGCCCTGCGTGCGCAGGTGGCGATTAACGACGGTGACCCTGAGGAAGCCGAACGGCTGGCGATGGTCGCGCTGGATGAGCTGCCGCTGGCGAATTTTTACAGCCGTATTGTCGCCACCTCGGTACACGGCGAAGTGCTGCACTGTAAGGGCGATCTCACGCGTTCGCTTTCACTCATGCAGCAAACCGAACAGATGGCGCGCCGCCACGATGTCTGGCATTACGCCCTCTGGAGCCTGATCCAGCAAAGCGAGATTTTATTTGCTCAGGGATTCCTGCAAGCCGCCTGGGAAAATCAGGAGAAAGCGTTCCAGCTGATCCGTGAACAACATCTGGAACAGCTGCCGATGCACGAGTTCCTGTTGCGTATTCGCGCTCAGCTGCTGTGGGCATGGTCGCGTCTGGATGAAGCAGAAAGCTGTGCCCGCCAGGGTCTGAATGTTCTTTCAAGCTTCCAGCCGCAGCAGCAGCTCCAGTGTCTGGCTCTGCTGGTGCAGTGCTCGCTGGCGCGCGGCGACCTGGATAATGCCCGCAACCATCTTAACCGCCTGGAAAACCTGCTCGGCAACGGGCAGTACCATAGCGACTGGGTATCCAACGCCGATAAGGTCCGGGTGATTTACTGGCAGATGACCGGCGATAAAAAGTCCGCCGCCAACTGGCTGCGTCATACGCCTAAACCGGAATTTGCCAATAACCACTTCCTGCAAAGCCAGTGGCGCAACATCGCTCGCGTGCAGATCCTGCTGGGTGACTTTGAGCCTGCCGAGATTGTGCTGGAAGAGTTAAACGAAAACGCCCGCAGCCTGCGCCTGATGAGCGATTTAAACCGCAACCTGCTGCTGTTAAACCAGCTTTACTGGCAGGCGGGCCGCAAAAACGATGCCCAGCGCGTACTGCTGGAAGCGTTACAGCTGGCGAACCGCACCGGGTTTATCAGCCACTTTGTGATTGAGGGTGAAGTGATGGCCCAGCAGCTGCGCCAGCTGATTCAGCTCAACACGCTGCCAGAACTCGATCAGCATCGCGCCCAGCGCATTCTGCGCGAGATTAACCAGCACCACCGCCACAAGTTTGCGCACTTCGATGAGAACTTTGTTGAACGTCTGCTGAACCATCCGGAAGTGCCGGAGCTTATCCGCACCAGCCCGCTCACCCAGCGTGAATGGCAGGTGCTGGGGCTGATCTATTCCGGCTACAGCAACGAGCAGATTGCCGGTGAGCTGGCGGTGGCGGCGACCACCATCAAAACGCACATTCGCAATCTGTATCAGAAGCTGGGCGTAGCGCACCGACAGGATGCGGTGCAGCATGCGCAGCAGCTGTTGAAGATGATGGGATATGGAGTGTAGATCCTCTGCGGTCTGATGCCCTCACCCCGGCCCTCTCCCACAGGGAGAGGGAGAAAATTTTGTAGGTCGGGTAAGCGCAGCGCCACCCGACACAACCGCTAGCACAATTCCAGCTGCAAATTGTTATCCTTAATTACCTGCATCACGCCCGCCGGTGGCATTACGTCGGTGTAAACCGCATCCACCATGCTGATGCTGCCCATGTTGACCATCGCGTTACGGCCAAATTTGGAGTGGTCCACCACCAGCATCACGTGACGTGAGTTTTCAATGATCGCGCGCTTGGTGCGCACCTCGTGGTAATCAAACTCCAGCAGCGAGCCGTCGCTGTCGATGCCGCTGATCCCCAGAATGCCGAAGTCGAGGCGGAACTGAGAGATAAAATCGAGCGTCGCTTCGCCGATAATGCCCCCGTCGCGGCTGCGCAGTTCGCCGCCCGCGAGGATGATGCGGAAATCGTCTTTCTGCATCAACGTGTTGGCCACGTTCAGGTTGTTGGTCACCACGCGCAGGTTCTCGTGGTTCAGCAGCGCATGGGCGACCGCTTCCGGCGTGGTGCCGATATCAATAAACAGCGTCGCGCCGTTCGGGATCTGGCTCGCCACTTTACGGGCGATACGCTCTTTCTCTGCCGTTTGCGTCGCCTTACGGTCATGCCATGAGGTGTTCACCGAGCTGGACGGCAGTGCGGCGCCGCCGTGGTGACGCAGAATACGGTTCTGATCGGCCAGGTCGTTGAGGTCACGACGGATGGTTTGCGGGCTGACGGCAAACTGCTCCACCAGCTCTTCAGTACTGACGTATCCCTGTTTTTTTACCAGTTCGATAATGGCGTCATGACGTTGTGTTTGTTTCATGAAATATCCCTGGGAATTATGTTCGTTTTCGCGCATGGAGCGTATCGGCCAGCGCCATCGCCAGCCCAACCGCCAGGCCGGTAACGTGCGCACCATTGGCGATAGACATACCAAACAGATCAAACCATCCGGCAATAAGCCATATTAACGCAAAGGTTATTAATCCACGTTGTAAATAGATGCCGCTATCCGGGTCGCGCTCGCCTCTGAGCCAGGCGTAACCCATCAGGGCGTACACCACGCCGGATAACCCGCCAAACCATGGACCGCTGAATTTGTGCTGCACGTAGCCGCTTAACAGGGCGCTGATAAGGGTGATCACAATCAGCTTGCCGCTGCCGAGCCGCTTCTCCACCGCCCCGCCGAGATACCACCACCACAGCAGGTTAAAGAGGATATGCATCACAGAGAAGTGCATCAGCGCATGCGTGAAGTAGCGCCAGACGTCAAATTGCAGGGAGGGATCGTACGGCCATGCGAGGGCAATCATCACGCTCTGGTCGCCCACCACGCTCATAATAATGAAGACGATGATGCAGGCTGCCATCAAAAGCAGCGTAAACGGCCCTGCGCGCTCGCGGAGGGTGGCGAGAAACGGAAAACGTTGATAGTGCAGGCCACTGCCGGTCTGGCCGGATTGCCAGCTTGCCGCCAGATAACGCGGGTCGCCCGGGTTTTCCAGAAAACGCGCAAGCTCGTCGTTCACGCGGCCGGCCTGGCTTTCGTCTGCCAGCCAGACATCCGTCTGTGTATGCTGCTGAATAGTCAGGATAATGCCCTGCGTCGCCATATAGTCGACAAACGCCTGGGCGACGCGCGGGTTGCTAAAAGAGGTGATCATCAACATGGGCAGCGGTCGCTTATTTCCACACAAAAGGGGACAGTATAGCGGGATCAGCGCTCAAACGCGTATTCAACTTCTGCCGGGAAATGACGATGCCAGGCATCGAAGCCGCCATCGACGCTGTATACCGCGTCGTAACCCTGCTGGAGCAGATACTGCGCCGCGCCTTTACTACTGTTGCCGTGATAGCACATCACCATCACCGGGGTATCGAAGTCGTTATCGCGCATAAACGCGCCCAGCGTGTCGTTGGTGAGATGGAACGCGCCCGGCGTGTGGCCCATCGCAAAGCTCTGCGGATCGCGGATATCCACCAGCACCGCTTGTCCCTGGTGCATCTTCTGATGGGCTTCTTCTACGTTAATACATTCAAACTGTTCCATGGTGTTCTCATCTTATATTCAGGTGTGGTGCGGTTTTCCCCTCACCCTACCCTCTCCCGGAGGGAGAGGGAAACGGATCACCCTCTCCCCGTGGGAGAGGGCTGGGGTGAGGGCATCAGACCGCACCATTTTACCCCGTAGTGTACGTCCTGGCGGCGGGTAAACGCCATTATGTTATCCATATCACTCTAAATTGTTTTTTTGATGTTACCAAAAGCGCGTTCCTTTGCTATTATGAGCGATATCGAACATTTTTGAGCTTTAACGAAAGTGCATGAGGGTGTTATGGAAACCAAAGATCTGATTGTGATAGGCGGTGGCATCAACGGTGCCGGTATTGCGGTTGATGCCGCAGGACGCGGTTTATCCGTGCTGATGCTGGAAGCTAACGATCTCGCCTGCGCGACGTCGTCCGCCAGCTCCAAGCTGATCCACGGTGGCCTGCGCTACCTGGAACACTACGAATTTCGCCTGGTCAGCGAAGCGCTGGCTGAACGCGAAGTACTGCTGAAAATGGCTCCGCATCTGGCGATCCCGATGCGTTTCCGTCTGCCTCATCGCCCGCATCTGCGTCCGGCGTGGATGATCCGCATTGGTCTGTTTATGTACGATCATCTGGGTAAACGCACCAGCCTGCCGGGTTCGACTGGTTTGCGTTTTGGCTCAGAGTCGGTTCTTAAGCCTGAAATCGTGCGCGGTTTCGAATATTCCGACTGCTGGGTGGACGATGCGCGTCTGGTGCTGGCTAACGCGCAGATGGTCGAGAAGAAAGGCGGCGAGGTGAAAACCCGTACCCGCGCGACCGCCGCACGCCGCGAAAACGGCCTATGGATTGTGGAAGCGGAAGACGTGGATACCGGTGAGAAGTTTAGCTGGAAAGCGCGCGGCCTGGTGAATGCCACCGGCCCGTGGGTAAAACAGTTCTTCGATGACGGTATGCACCTGCCTTCTCCGTACGGCATCCGCCTGATCAAGGGCAGCCACATTGTGGTGCCGCGCGTGCATACCCAGAAACAGGCTTATATCCTGCAAAACGAAGACAAGCGCATTGTGTTTGTGATCCCGTGGATGGACGAGTTCTCCATCATCGGCACCACCGACGTGGAGTACAAAGGCGATCCGAAAAACGTTGAGATCGACGAGAGTGAAGTCAGCTACCTGTTGAAAGTGTACAACGCGCACTTTAAGAAACAGCTGGCGCGCGATGACGTGGTCTGGACCTACTCCGGCGTGCGTCCGCTGTGTGATGACGAGTCTGACTCACCGCAGGCCATCACCCGTGACTATACGCTTGATATTCATGACGTGGACGGTCAGGCGCCCCTGCTGTCGGTATTTGGCGGTAAGCTCACCACCTACCGTAAACTGGCGGAGCACGCGCTGGAGAAACTGGCGCCGTATTACAAAGGCATCGGCCCGGCGTGGACGAAAGGCGCCGTGCTGCCTGGCGGCGATATCGGCGATAACCGCGACGATTACGCCGCGAAGCTGCGTCGCCGCTTCCCGTTCATTACCGAAGGAATGGCGCGCCACTATGCCCGCACCTACGGCAGCAACACCGAACTGTTCCTCGGCGAGGCGAAAGAGATTGCCGATCTGGGCGAGCATTTTGGCCATGAGCTGTACGAAGCGGAACTGCGCTATCTGGTGGAACACGAATGGGTGCGCCGTCTGGACGATGCTATCTGGCGTCGTACTAAAGAAGGGATGTGGCTGAATGCCGAGCAGCAGTCTCGCGTGGCGCAATGGTTGCAACAACATGCGGGAAAGCGTGAATTGTCGTTGGCGTCGTAATTGAAAAAAAGCCGGGTGGCGGCTCCGCCTTAACCGGCCTACTCGATCCCGTAGGCCCGGTAAGCGCAGCGCCACCGGGCTTTGTTTTTACAACCGCACCGGATCAATATGCCAGATATTCTCGGCATACTCTTTGATGGTCCTGTCCGACGAGAAGTATCCCATGTTGGCGATGTTATGCATCGCGGCGCTGGTCCACTTCTCCTGCTGACGGTACAGTTCGTCCACCTTATCCTGACAATCCACGTAGCTGCGGTAATCCGCCAGCACCTGATAGTGATCGCCAAAGTTAATCAGCGAGTCCACCAGATCGCGATAGCGTCCGGGCTCCTCAGGGTTAAACACGCCGGTGGCGATTTGCGTCAGCACCTGGCGTAACTCTTCATCCTCTTCATAATACTCACGCGGCGAGTAGCCCTGCTTGCGCAGCGCCTCCACCTCTTCCGCCGTATTCCCGAAAATAAAGATATTCTCCGCGCCCACATGCTCCAGCATTTCGACATTTGCGCCGTCCAGCGTGCCGATAGTCAGCGCGCCGTTCAGGGCAAACTTCATGTTACTGGTGCCGGATGCTTCCGTCCCCGCCGTGGAAATCTGCTCAGAGAGATCCGCCGCCGGAATAATCAGCTGCGCCAGGCTTACGCTGTAGTTCGGGATAAACACGACCTTCAGCTTATCGCCAATGTCCGGATCGTGATTCACCACCTTCGCCACATCGTTGATGAGATGAATGATGTGCTTCGCCATGTAGTACGCGGACGCCGCCTTACCGGCAAAGATTTTCACGCGCGGCACCCACTCCGCCGTCGGGTCAGCCTTAATGCGGTTGTAGTGGGTAATAACGTGCAGGACATTCATCAGCTGACGCTTGTACTCGTGGATACGTTTGATCTGCACGTCGAACAGCGCTTTCGGGTTCGCCACCACGTTCAGATGCATCGCCAGCCAGACCGCCAGACGCTTCTTGTTCAGCAGCTTGGCTTCCCGTACCGCTTTATTCACCGTCGGGAAATCAATGTGCTGCTCCAGCTCGCTCAGCTGGCTCAAATCCGTGCGCCAGGTGCGCCCAATGTTCTCATCCAGAACATCGGAGAGCGGCTGGTTCGCCAGCGCCAGCCAGCGGCGCGGGGTGACGCCGTTGGTCACGTTGCAGAAACGCGTCGGGAAGATCTTCGCAAAGTCCGCAAACAGGGACTGCACCATCAGGTTCGAGTGCAGCTCTGACACGCCGTTCACCTTGTGGCTGATCACCACCGCCAGCCAGGCCATGCGTACGCGACGCCCGTTGGATTCATCAATGATCGAGGCGCGGCTCAGCAGACCGGTATCGTTCGGGTACTGCTCCTGCAAGGTCTTGAGGAAGTAGTCGTTGATCTCGAAGATGATTTGCAGATGGCGCGGCAGAATTTTGCCGAGCATATCCACCGGCCACGTCTCCAGCGCTTCGCTCATCAGCGTATGGTTGGTGTACGAGAACACCTGGCAGGTTACTTCAAACGCGTCATCCCAGCTGAACTTATGCTCGTCAATCAGCAGGCGCATCAGCTCAGGGATCGACAGCACCGGATGGGTATCGTTGAGGTGAATGGCGGTTTTTTCCGCCAGATTCGCATAGGTTTTGTGCAGCTGATAGTGACGGCTAAGGATATCCTGAATCGTTGCCGAGACGAGGAAATACTCCTGACGCAGGCGCAGCTCGCGGCCTGAGTAGGTCGAGTCATCCGGATACAGGACGCGTGACACATTCTCGGAGTGGTTTTTATCTTCCACCGCCGCGAAGTAGTCACCCTGGTTGAATTTACCCAGGTTGATCTCGCTACTGGCCTGCGCGTTCCACAGGCGCAGCGTATTGGTCGCATCGGTGTCGTAGCCGGGGATGATCTGGTCATAGGCCACGGCGAGGATCTCCTCGGTTTCCACCCAGCGGGATTTTTTCCCTTCCTGCTGAATACGCCCGCCAAAACGCACCTTGTAGCGCGTGTTGTGGCGCTTGAACTCCCACGGGTTACCGTACTCCAGCCAGTAGTCTGGAGACTCTTTCTGACGACCATCCACGATATTCTGCTTGAACATACCGTAGTCGTAGCGAATACCGTAGCCGCGCCCCGGCAGCGCCAGCGTCGCCAGTGAATCGAGGAAACAGGCGGCAAGACGCCCGAGACCACCGTTACCCAGCCCCGGGTCGTTCTCTTCGTCAATCAGCTCTTCTAAATCCAGCCCCATCTCTTCCAGTGCGTTTTTGACGTCGTCATAAATCCCGAGCGATAACAGCGCATTGGAGAGGGTGCGACCAATCAGAAACTCCATCGACAGGTAATACACCTGTCGCGTCTCCTGCGAAAGCTGGGCGCGGTTGGAGCGCAGCCAGCGTTCGACCATACGGTCACGCACCGCAAACAGCGTGGCGTTCAGCCACTCATGTTTGTTGGCAATAACGGGATCTTTCCCAATGGTAAACATCAGCTTATAGGCGATGGAGTGTTTCAAAGCCTCAACGCTGAGCGTGGGGGAAGAGTAGCTAAATGGAGCATTCATATCAGTAACTTCGCCTCGTTACATCAAGCGTTGATAAAGGTCGCGGTAGGACTGCGCCGCAACGTGCCAGCCAAAGTCCATGGACATCGCCTGACGTTGTACGTAACGCCACAGGGATGGACGGGACCACAAGACGAAAGCACGCCGGATCGCCCGAAGCAGCGACCAGGCATTACTGTCCTCGAAAACAAACCCGCTGGCGATACCGTCCGCCAGGTTTTCCAGGGAGCTGTCAGACACCGTATCCGCCAGCCCGCCCGTGCGGCGTACCAGCGGCAACGTGCCGTATTTCAGACCATAGAGCTGCGTCAGGCCGCAGGGCTCGAAGCGGCTCGGCACCAGAATCACGTCCGCGCCGCCCATGATGCGGTGCGAGAACGCTTCGTGATAGCCAATCTGCACGCCCACCTGCCCCGGATGTTCCGCCGCGGCCGCAAGGAAACCTTCCTGCAATACCGGGTCGCCCGCGCCGAGCAGCGCCAGCTGGCCGCCCTGCTCCAGTAATCCCGGCAGCGCTTCCAGCACCAGATCCAGCCCTTTCTGGCTGGTCAGGCGGCTGACCACCGCAAACAGCGGCACCTTGTCGTTGACCTTCAGCCCCATCGCAATCTGTAGCTGGCGCTTGTTCTCCGCTTTGTCCTCCACGGAGTCGCGACCATAGCGCGCCGCCAGCAGGAGGTCCGTTTCCGGATTCCAGATCTGTTCATCCACGCCGTTCAGAATGCCCGACAGGCGACCTTCACGGTGGCGCTGTTGCAGCAGCCCTTCCATACCGTAACCGAACTCCGGCTGGGTAATTTCCCGCGCGTAGGTTGGGCTGACCGCCGTGATGTGGTCGGCGTAGTACAGACCCGCCTTCAGGAACGAAATCTGTCCGTTAAACTCCAGTCCGTGCATGTTAAAGAACGACCATGGCAGATCGATGTCATTCATATGATGCGCGTAATACATGCCCTGATACGCCAGGTTGTGCACCGTAAACACCGATTTGGCCGGGTGCCCCTTCGCCGCCAGATACGCAGGAGCCAGCCCCGCATGCCAGTCATGCGCGTGCACCACGTTCGGACGCCAGAACGGATCCAGTCCGACGGCCATTTCCGCCCCCACCCAGCCGAGCAGGGCAAAGCGCATCACGTTATCGGTATAGGCGTACAGGTTGGTATCGTGATACGGGCTGCCGGGTCGATCGTATAAATGCGGGGCATCAATCAGGTAAATCCCTACGCCATTGTAATGTCCAAACAGCAGGGTGATACGTCCCGCGAAGGTCTCGCGACGGGTAACAACCTTTGCATCGGGAATACCGCGCCGGATATCCGGAAAAGCGGGCAACAACACGCGGGTATCCACCCCTCCGGCGATTTGCGCCGCTGGTAATGCACCAAGAACATCCGCCAGGCCGCCCGTTTTTAACAACGGGAACATCTCAGAACATACGTGTAAAACCTGCATCATCGCTCCTGTTTGATTTGCAGCTTCCGCAACATTTCCCGTGTTACTAACACGATCCCCTCTTCCGAACGGTAGAAACGACGCGCATCTTCTTCCGCGTTTTCCCCAATCACCATCCCTTCGGGAATGATGCAGGCACGATCGATAACGCAGCGACGCAGACGACATGAGCGTCCTACCCAGACATCCGGCAGCAGAACTGCCGAATCGATATTACAGAATGAGTTTATACGCACGCGCGGGAACAGCACGGACTGCACCACCACCGAACCGGAGATAATGCAACCGCCAGAGACCAGCGAGTTGAGCGTCATGCCGTGGCTGCCGGAGCGATCCTGAACGAACTTCGCCGGCGGCAACGATTCCATATGCGTGCGAATCGGCCAGTTCTGGTCGTACATATCTAGCTCAGGCGTGACGGACGCCAGATCGAGGTTGGCTTTCCAGTACGCTTCCAGCGTTCCCACATCGCGCCAGTAAGGCTCCGCATTCGGATCGGACTGCACGCAGGACAGCGGGAAGGGATGTGCATACGCCATGCCAGCTTTGGTAATTTTCGGAATGATATCTTTACCGAAGTCGTGGCTGGAGTTTTCGTCTTTGTCGTCCTCTTCCAGCAGTTCATAAAGATAATCGGCATCAAAGACATAGATCCCCATGCTGGCGAGCGATTTGGTGTCGTCTCCCGGCATGGTTGGCGGGTTCGCCGGTTTTTCGACAAAGTCGATAATCTTGTCGTCGCCATCTACATGCATCACGCCAAACGCGGTTGCTTCCGCAACAGGCACCGGCAGACACGCCACGGTGCAGCGCGCCCCTTTTTCAACGTGGTCGATCAGCATGTGGGAGTAATCTTGCTTGTAGATGTGGTCTCCGGCGAGGATGACGATGTATTCCGCGTTGTAACGGCGAATGATGTCGAGGTTCTGGGTCACCGCATCCGCCGTGCCGCGGTACCAGTTCTCCCCGTGAACGCGCTGCTGCGCCGGGAGCAGATCGACAAACTCGTTCATCTCTTCGCTGAAGAATGACCAGCCGCGCTGGATGTGCTGCACCAGCGTGTGCGACTGATACTGCGTAATGACGCCAATGCGGCGAATGCCTGAGTTCAGGCAGTTGGAAAGTGCAAAATCGATAATACGGAACTTACCACCAAAGTGAACGGCCGGTTTGGCGCGCTTGATGGTCAAATCTTTCAGACGGGTACCACGCCCGCCCGCGAGTATCAGGGCAACTGTTTTTAATGGTAGCTGGCGCGCCAACATTAACGGATCGTTCTTCTCTAATCTAACCATGACTAACTCCTTTTTTATCATCTTTGGAATACGCACACTCCGTGCGCAGGCCCGTGCCAGACAGCCATAACAACCGGATTATCCGCTCCGGCAAAGGGAGGAATGGCTCGCCATTCCCCGTCAGGTAAAACAATCTCTGCAACGTCATCCGTCGCGTTCAGCGTCACCAGCCACGCATCCGAAAGCAGGATTTGCAGACAGGGTATGCCGTGTTGCCACTCTTGCGCGCTTAACGGTTGCGCGTCTTTATTCAGCCAGCGAACGTTTCCGTCGCCCTCTTCCCACCAGCGGTCGGCGGTGAGCGCGGGGATGCGCTGGCGAAGATGGATCAGCGCCGCGGTGAAATGGGTCAGCCCGCTATTCGCTTCTCCCCAGTCGAGCCAGGTCAGGGTGTTGTCCTGGCAATAGGCGTTGTTGTTGCCGTGCTGGCTGTGGCCGTGCTCATCGCCCGCCAGCAGCATCGGCGTGCCCTGCGACAACAAAAGCGTCGTCAGCAGCGCATGAACGCTGGCGCGTCGCCGCTCGATCACATCCAGACTTCCGCCTAACCCTTCTATACCATGGTTGAAGCTATGGTTATTGTTAGTCCCATCGCGATTCTCCTCGCCGTTTGCCTCATTGTGTTTCTGATTGAAACAAACGCAGTCGCGCAGCGTAAAACCGTCGTGTGCCGTCAGCAGGTTAATGGTGGCCGACGGACGTTTGCCGTCACGCTTGAAGAGATCGCTGGAGCCGGCAAAGCGACCGGCAAACTCCCCCAGCGACAGATCGCGCGTCAGCCAGAAGCGGCGGATGGCATCGCGGAAGTGGTCGTTCCACTCGGCAAACAGCGGCGGGAAATTCCCCACCTGATAACCGCCCTCTCCGATGTCCCAGGGCTCCGCGATCAGCTTAACCTTTGAGAGCACCGGGCAGTTTTTGATGGCCTCAAACAGCGGCGCCTGCTGGCTGAACGCCGGGGTGCGCCCCATCACCGGCGCCAGGTCGAAGCGAAAACCGTCCACGTGGAACGTCTCAACCCAGTATTTCAGGCACTCGTACGCGTAATGCGTAACGGCCGGATGACTGAGGTTGAGGGTGTTACCGCACCCGGTCCAGTTCTCGTAATCGCCGTCGTCCCTGATCCAATAATAGCTACGGTTATCGATTCCGCGCTGTGAGAGCGTCGGGCCGTCAAGATCGCTTTCCGCACTGTGGTTCAGCACCACGTCCAGAATGACCTCGATACCCGCCGCGTGAAGCGCCTTCACCGCATCGCGAAACTCATCCCGTGCCTTCTCCGGCTGCACCGCGTAGCGCGGGTCGAGGGCGAACATCGCCAGCGGGTTGTAGCCCCAGTAGTTGCTTAACCCAAGACGCTGTAGCCGCGGCTCGCTGGCGAAATGCGCCACGGGCAACAGCTCCAGCGCGGTGATCCCTAAGTGCTTCAGGTACGCGACCATCGTCGGATGCCCAAGCGCTTTGTAGGTGCCGCGCATCTCTTTAGGGATTGACGGGTGCAGATATGTCAGCCCTTTAACGTGGGCTTCATAAATAACGGTGTTGCCCCACGGCGTGCGCGGCGGGGCATCGTCTTCCCAGTCGTAGAGATCGTGCACCACCACGCTTTTGGGCGCGACGGGCGCGCTGTCGCGGTGGTCAGGTTCGCCGTAGCCAACGTGGAACAGCGAGTCATCTTTAAACTCACCGTCCACGCGGTGCGCGCACGGGTCAATCAGCAGCTTCGCCGGGTTAAACCAGTGCCCCTGAGAGGGCTCCCAGGGGCCGTGTACGCGAAAACCGTAGTGCATCCCCGGCCGTCCTCCGGCCAGGTAGCCATGCCAGGTATCCCCCGTGCGCGCCGGTAAATCGTAACGGTGCTCGTTACCTTCCCCGTCAAACACACAGAGTTCCACCCGCTCCGCATGGGCGGAAAAGAGCGTGAAGTTCACCCCCTTTCCGTCAAAACTCGCCCCGAGCGGTTCGGGTTTACCTGCCGTAAGCTGCGTCATTCACCCTCCCGCACCAGCCAGATTGTGCCAAGCGGCGGCAGCGTCAGGCTCAGGGAGTTCGGACGGCCGTGGCTTTCAATGGCATCGCTCTGCACCAGGCCACCGTTACCCGCGTTGCTGCCGTGGTAGTGCATGGAGTCGGTATTGAGAATTTCGCGCCATTTACCCGGCTGGTTAATGCCGAAGCGGTAGTGTTCGCGCGGCACCGGCGTGAAGTTGCTGGCGACAATGACCTCGTTACCCGCCTTGTCGCGGCGCACAAAGACAAACACCGAGCGCTCGTGGTCGTCCACCACCAGCCACTCAAAGCCGTACGGATCGAAGTCCAGCTCGTGCAGCGCTTTGTGATGGCGATAGGTCAGGTTCAGGTCACGGACCAGACGCTGTACGCCGTGGTGCCAGTTGTCCGCACCTTCCAGCAGATGCCAGTCAAGGCTGCTATCGTGGTTCCATTCGCGGCCCTGAGCGAACTCGTTGCCCATAAACAGCAGCTTTTTACCCGGGAAAGCAAACAGCCAGCCGTAGTAAGCGCGCAGGTTGGCAAACTTCTGCCATGGGTCGCCCGGCATGCGGTCGAGAATGGATTTCTTGCCGTGCACCACTTCATCGTGCGACAGCGGCAGCATGAAGTTTTCGGTGTAGTTATAGAGCAACCCGAAGGTGAGCTTATCGTGGTGATACTGACGATAAACCGGGTCGAGCTTCATGTAGTCGAGCGTGTCGTGCATCCAGCCGAGGTTCCATTTGTACCAGAAGCCCAGACCACCCATTGCCGGTGGACGGGAAACGCCCGGGAAGTCGGTGGACTCTTCCGCCATGGTCACGGCGCCTTCCACCTGCTCGCCGATAATGCGGTTGGTGTTGCGCAGAAACTCAATCGCTTCGAGGTTTTCACGGCCACCATACTCGTTCGGGATCCACTCCCCCTCTTTGCGGCTGTAGTCGCGGTAGATCATCGACGCCACCGCATCCACGCGCAGGGCGTCAATGCCGAAACGTTCGATCCAGTACAGCGCGTTCCCGACCAGGTAGTTCGATACCTCACGGCGACCGTAGTTATAGATCAGCGTATTCCAGTCCTGGTGATAGCCTTCGCGCGGGTCGCTGTGCTCGTACAGCTTTGTGCCGTCGAACTCTGCCAGCGCAAAATCATCCGACGGGAAGTGGCCCGGCACCCAGTCGAGGATCACGTTCAGCCCGGCGGCGTGCGCGGCATCGATGAAATAGCGGAAGTCATCGCGCGTGCCGAAGCGGCGCGTGGGCGCATACAACCCGGTTGGCTGATAGCCCCAGCTGCCGTCAAATGGGTGTTCGTTGATCGGCAGCAGCTCCAGATGGGTAAAGCCCATCCATTTGGCGTACGGCACCAGCTGGTCCGCCAGCTCGCGATAGCTCAGCCAGAAGTTGTTATCGGTGTGGCGACGCCACGAGCCGAGATGCACTTCATAGACGGAGATTGGCGCATCAAAGCGGTTGGCCTGCTTGCGCTCCTCACTCTGGACAACCTTCTCCGGCAGGCCGCAAATCAGCGAGGCGGTATTCGGGCGTAGTTCTGCCTCAAAGGCGTACGGGTCGGATTTAATGCGCAGCTTGCCGTTGGCATCGATCATCTCGAATTTGTAGAGCTGACCGTTGTGCGCGCCGGGGATAAACAGCTCCCAGATGCCGGTTTCCCGGCGCAGGCGCATGGGGTGACGACGACCGTCCCAGTAGTTGAACTGCCCGACGACGGAGACGCGCTGGGCGTTTGGCGCCCATACGGCAAAACGCGTGCCGGTGATACCGTCCATGGTATCCGCATGGGCACCCAGCGTTTCGTAAGGGCGTAAATGGGTCCCTTCGGACAGCAGCCAGGCGTCCATCTCTTTTAAGAGCGGGCCGAAGCTATAGGGATCGTCAATGAGGTTTTGCTGACCGTGCCAGATAACGGCAAGCTGATAACGAAAAGGATTTTTACGGCGGGGCATGACGCCCGAGAAGAAGCCACGCGAGTCGAGGCATTCCAGATTACCCACCTTGCGGCCGGTTTTGGGTTCGATAACCCACACTTCTGTTGCATCCGGTAACAGCGCCCGAACTTCCAGTCCGGCCTCTGTACGGTGCATCCCTAGCACAGAAAAGGGGTCGGCAAAGTGACCCGCAATAAGCGCATTAATCACGTCTCTCGAAATACGATCGGACATGGTGTTCATCCTGTTTTTTTATGTCGCCCTTTTTACGCGCTCCGGGACGACTTTTAATGTGACCTAAACGGTGCAGTTAATCCTCTCTGCTCCGCCCTACCCTCAGGTGAGAAATAAATCTTCCTTAAAGCATAGCCAACGTCGTGGGTCCTCCTGATAAAAAATAAGACATCTGCGTTTTACTCCATGTAGTACGCAAAAAAAGGGGGTGACAATCACCCCCCGTGTTTAACAAATTATTACGCCAGCTGGCGCAGCATGCGGCGCAGCGGCTCGGCTGCACCCCACAGCAGCTGATCGCCAACGGTGAATGCGGAGAGGTACTCCGGCCCCATGTTCAGCTTGCGCAGACGACCAACCGGGGTGGTCAGCGTGCCGGTAACGGCTGCCGGGGTCAGTTCGCGCATGGTGATATCGCGATCGTTTGGCACCACTTTCGCCCACGGGTTGTGTGCGGCCAGCAGCTCTTCCACGGTCGGAATAGACACATCTTTTTTCAGTTTAATGGTAAAGGCCTGGCTGTGGCAGCGCAGCGCGCCGATACGCACGCACAGACCGTCAACCGGAATGGTGTTCGCGGTGCCGAGGATTTTGTTGGTCTCAGCCTGGCCCTTCCACTCTTCGCGGGTCTGGCCGTTATCCAGCTGTTTGTCGATCCACGGGATCAGGCCACCGGCCAGCGGTACGCCAAAGTTATCCACCGGCAGCTCGCCGCTGCGGGTGAGCTGAGTGACTTTACGCTCGATGTCGAGGATGGCGGACGCCGGGTCTGCCAGCTCGGCAGCGACGCTCTGGTGCAGCTGGCCCATCTGGGTCAGCAGCTCACGCATATGACGCGCGCCGCCGCCGGAGGCCGCCTGGTAGGTCGCCACGGAGCCCCACTCCACCAGATCCTGTGCGAACAGGCCGCCGAGGGACATCAGCATCAGGCTGACGGTGCAGTTACCGCCAACAAAGGTTTTCACGCCGTTGTTCAGGCCGTCAGTGATGACGCCCTGGTTAACCGGGTCAAGAATAATGATGGCATCGTCTTTCATGCGAAGCGAAGAGGCCGCATCAATCCAGTAGCCCTGCCAGCCGCTTTCACGCAGCTTCGGATAGATTTCGTTGGTATAATCGCCGCCCTGGCAGGTCACAATAATGTCGAGTGCCTTCAGCGCTTCCAGATCGTAAGCATCCTGCAACGTGCCTGTGGTACCCCCAAAGGACGGTGCAGCCTGGCCGAGCTGGGAAGTGGAGAAGAAGACCGGGCGGATGGCGTCGAAATCGCGCTCTTCAACCATGCGTTGCATGAGTACAGAGCCGACCATACCGCGCCAGCCGATAAAACCAACTTTTTTCATAGCATTTTTTTCCTGCAAGGGGTGTGTGCTGATTGTGCAAGCCAGTATTGAACTGGGATATGCTTCACATTACAAAATGCTGCCAAAGTCGCAAGCGAAATTAATCGATGATTGCCCGGCAATCAGAAAAAGTGCTAATCATCGCAATGACCACAATAAGTATCAGGGATAATTTAAGATGAGTGAAATCATTTCCGCAGCGGTTTTATTGATCCTGATTATGGATCCGCTCGGTAATCTGCCGATCTTCATGTCGGTGCTGAAGCATACCGAGCCGAAGCGCCGCCGGGCGATCATGATCCGCGAGCTGCTCATCGCCCTGCTGGTGATGTTTATCTTCCTGTTCGCCGGTGAAAAAATCCTCGCTTTCCTGAACTTACGCGCCGAAACGGTCTCCATTTCCGGCGGGATCATTTTGTTCCTGATTGCTATTAAGATGATTTTCCCGAGCGCGGAGGGCAGCAGCAGCGGCCTGCCTGCGGGTGAAGAACCGTTTATCGTGCCGCTGGCAATTCCGCTGGTCGCCGGGCCAACGATTCTGGCGACGCTGATGCTGCTGTCGCATCAGTATCCAAATCAGATGAGCCATCTGGTGATTGCCCTGCTGATCGCCTGGGGCGGGACGTTTATTATCCTGTTGCAGTCGTCGCTGTTCCTGCGCCTGCTGGGTGAGAAAGGGGTGAACGCGCTGGAGCGCCTGATGGGGCTGATTCTGGTGATGATGGCGACGCAGATGTTCCTGGACGGGATCCGGGCATGGATGAAAGGGTAGGTAAAAGCAAAACGGTAATCTTAGATTGCCGTTTTTAGTATTTGCCCCCTCTCCCCGTGGGAGAGGGCCGGGGTGAGGGCATCAGGCCGCACCCTAAAATAATATTTCGTTTTGCGAGCCGCCTTCCAGAGCCTCTCTTGCCACTCCGCCCCCAACGCAGTATCTTCTTGCCGCGCCTGCAAAATCAGGCGTCAGGGTTGGTCCCCTGTTATCCTCATCCGCGATGAATCTCTTTTTATCGCGCAGTCAGTTACACTTCAATGGTGGGCTGGACGGTGGCGCCGCAAGGCGCGCCGGTAGCTGATGAGGCCGGTAGGACCAACTCCGTTCAGTCCATCACCAGTGAGGTTGGTCCCTCCAAAGATGGTCAACTCAACTCATTAGAGGCTGTCTTATGACTACTCCCCCTAACTTTTCTCACACTTTATTTACTACCCCGTTCGATCACACTACCGATTTCACCGAACTGGCAGACAACTGCGAGCGATTCGTAGACGTGCTGGTTGAATGTGACGATTCAGCACAAAAGATGGCGCTATGCGGACGGCTTTCCGCCTGCCTCGCCCTGCTCCAGCCCACGCTGCTTGAACCTGTTCCGGAATATCTAAAAGCCAGCCTGACGGTGGATGACCTGCCGCTGGACGTGCCGGTCTTCGAGCCGGAAGTGGATCAGTTAGGACGGTATTGCCAGTTGCTAACGCAAATGCTGTTGGCTCGAACGCTCTCGGCGAGCGATGAAAGAGTCGCAGGAGATTTGTTGCAGGATTTAGTGGGGTTTTACAGTGATACGCTGAAAGCGCCGCGCTGGTTGCGCACAAAGGAAGGCATCGTGCCGCTGTAAAAAAGCCGGGTGGCGCTTACGCTTACCCGGCCTACGGGACCTGAGGTTTTTGTAGGTCGGGTAAGGCGAAGCCGCCACCCGACAAAATACGCCCTCTGCGGCCTGATGCCCTCACCCCAGCCCTCTCCCACAGGGAGAGGGAGAAAACAGGGATTAGCTCAGCAGCGTAAACGCAATCATCCCGACAACCGCACCCGTCGTGCCGAGGATGGTTTCCATCAGCGTCCAGGTTTTCAGGGTTTGCGCTTCGGTTGCGCCGGTAAATTTACCGAACAGCCAGAAGCCCGCGTCGTTAACGTGAGAAACCACAATCGAGCCACCCGCGATACAGATAGAGAGCGCCGCCATCTGCGCACCGGAGTAGTTCAGCTGTTCAATCACCGGCATTACCAGACCCACGGCGGTTAAGCACGCTACGGTCGCGGAGCCCTGAATGATACGTACCGCCGCGGCCAGCACGAAACAGGTGACCGCAATCGGCAGCCCCATCCCGGTCAGCGCTTCGCCCAGCGCCGGACCAACGCCGGAATCCACCAGCACCTGCTTAAACACGCCGCCCGCCCCGATCACCAGCAGGATAATCCCCGCCGGTTGCAGCGCGGCACCACAGATCTCCATCACGCGGTCTTTCGGCATGCCCTGACGCATCGCCAGGCCGTAAATTGCTACCAGACACGCCACCAGGATCGCGGTGAACGGATGACCAATAAATTCGAACCATTCGTAAGCGGTTGACCCCACCGGCACAAAGCGCGCAGCGATGGTTTTCAGGCCCACCAGCACCAGCGGCAGCAGGATCAGCGACAGGCTGAAGCCGAAGGACGGCATTTTGCCCTCGCCCAGGTGCGGCTCGGAGATGTCATCCGGAATGTGCAGCTCAACGTAACGGCTGATGAAGTTGCCCCACAGCGGACCAGCGATAATCATCCCCGGAATTGCCGCGCACAGGCCAATCAGGATCATCCAGCCAAAGTCAGCATGCATCTGGGAGGCCAGCAGCATCGGCGCAGGCCCCGGCAGCAGGAACGCCGCCGCCGCCGCCACGCCCGCAAACAGCGGAATGACCAGCTTCACGAGGTTGGTACCAGTATGCCGCGCCATGGAGAACGCCACGCTAATCAGCAGCACAACGGCCACTTCAAAGAACAGCGGCAGCGCGCAAATCAGACCGGCCAGACCAATCGCGTAGTGCGCACGGCTGTGCCCGAAGGATTTCAGCATCTTGACCGCAATCTGATCGACCGCGCCCGTCTCGTGCAAAATCTTGCCAAACATCGCGCCCAGCGCCACCACAATGGCCAGGAAGCCGAGCGTGCCGCCCATCCCTTTTTCCATCGTCGCCGCGATTTTGTCGAGCGGCATGCCGGAAAAGAGACCGGCACCAATAGAAACCACCATCAAAGCCACAAAGGCGTGCATACGCGCCTTCATCACTAAAAACAGCAGCAGCAATACGGAACCCACTGCTGTCAAAACTAGCGTTAATGTACTCAAAACTTACTGCCTTTTATTAATAACCTCGATGGTGCTGGCAACAACACCTTCCAGCGGCTGATCGATATCAACCACTAAGACATCCTGTTCGTCAGCTCCCGGCTCCTGCAACGCTTCGAACTGCGTTACCAGCATTTGGGTTTTGAAGAAGTGGCCTTTACGCGCCTTCAGGCGGCTTTCAATCACCCCGAAATCACCTTTCAGGTAGATGAAAGAGAGGTTCGGGTTGCCGTCGCGCAGCAGGTCGCGATAGGTTTTTTTCAGTGCGGAACAGACGATCAGGGAGACTTTATTGGTGCGCTGCATCGCGAACGCGGCGTCATTCAGCGCCTGCAACCATGGTTTGCGGTCGTCGTCGTTCAGCGGCTCGCCGGAAGCCATTTTCATGATGTTGCTGCGCGGATGGAGGAAGTCACCATCAAGAAACGCAGCCTGGAGTTGATGCGCCACTTCGCTCGCCACGGCAGATTTACCGCTACCGGACACGCCCATCAGGACGTAAACGTGGTGATCGTGATTAGTCGTGCTCAAAGGGTGTCCCTCAGTCAATTGTTACGGGTAACAGTTATCGGTAACATTGTCCTGCCGGGGCATATGAGAAGCAATATCCAAACGTGCGCGAAGTGAATAAGTGTGAGCTACTTCAAATTTGTCGGATTAAATAGATCCACCCGGTGACAAGGTGAAACCTAAATCTAACATTTTCGGGGTAACTGCCTCACCACGAATGCGCGCCAGCAGGCGTTCTGCGCCAATGCGGCCCATGCGTTCACGCGGGGTCAGGACGCTCGCCAGACGCGGCTCCATCACCTGGCCAATGTCGTGGCCGTGGAAGCCGGCAATCGCCATATCATCCGGGATTTTTAAACCCAGACGCTGGCACTCAAACGCGGCGCCGACCGCAAGGTCATCGTTGGTGCAGAAAATACCGTCCAGTTGCGGATACTCGCGTCGCGCCTGACGCATCAGCTCAATACCCGACGTGTAAGAAGAAGATTGCTCCACCATCACGCTGTACGGGGTTAAACCGGCGTCGAGCATCGCCTGCTCGTATCCCTTCTGTTTGATGATAGTACGTTCATCCAGACGCGCACCCAGATAGGCCACATGGCGATGACCGCGGGCGATGATCGCCGCCGTCATCTGACGCGCCGCTTCAAAGTTATCGAACCCCACGGCGATGTCGAGGCACGGCGACTGGCTGTCCATCAGTTCCACCACCGGAATGCCTGCCACTTCAATCATTTTCAGCGTGCGCGGGGTGTGAGTACGTTCCGTTAAAATCAGGCCGTCGATGTTCCAGGAAAGCATCGATTCAAGACGTTCCTCTTCCAGTTCCGGCTTGTACCCGTAGTGGGCGAGCATGGTCTGATAGCCAAACGCATCGGTGACGCTTTCAATGCCACGCAGCACTTCGGCGAATACCTGGTTGGTTAAGGAAGGAAGCAGGACGCCCACCGCACGGCTGGTCGCATTGGAGAGAATATCGGGCGCGCGGTTGGGGATATAACCCAGTTCATCAAGGGCGGCGGCAATCTTGCCACGCAACGCCACGGAAACCTGTTCCGGGTTACGTAAAAAACGGCTGACCGTCATTTTGGTCACACCGACGCGATCGGCGACATCCTGAAGTACGGGGCGTTTCTTTTTCATCGTCCTGAGAAATCTTGAAGTGAGAGATTTGCTCAGTTTATCACGGACAAAGCTCAACCTTCCCCGTTTAAAGGGAAGGTTGAGAAATTATTTAGACCGGCGGCAGGTCAAACAGCAGAATTTCACTTTCGCTGTCGGCATGCACGGAGAGCGCCTGCTCATCCCAGACTGCCAGGCCATCGGCGGTTGTCGCTTTGGTGCCGTTGATGGACACTTCACCTTTCACCACCTGGATCCACACGCGGCGGTTAGCGGCAATCTGGTGTACAGACTGTTCATCTTTCGCCAGCGCCCAGCGGTACAGCTCCATATCCTGATGCACTTTCAGGGAACCTTCACGCGCATCCGGGGACAGCACCAGCTGTTTGCCCTGTTTCGCGTCGAAGCGGCGCTGCTCGTAGCGTGGCGTGATGCCGGTCTCTTCTGGAATGATCCAGATTTGATACAGGTGCAGTTTTTCCGTTTTGCTCGGGTTGTACTCAGAGTGACGCACCCCGGTACCCGCGCTCATAATCTGGAACTCGCCCGCCGGAACCTGCTCTTTGTTGCCCATGCTGTCCTGGTGCTCAACCGCCCCTTCCAGCACATAGGTCAAGATTTCCATGTCTTTGTGCGGGTGGGTACCGAAGCCCTGGCCTGCATCAATCACGTCGTCGTTAATCACGCGCAGTGCGGAGAAGCCCATAAAGTTCGGGTCGTAGTAGTCGGCAAACGAGAATGAATGCCATGAGTCCAGCCAGCCATGATTCGCGTGACCACGTTCGTTTGCTTTGCGTAAGTAGATCATTGTTTTCACCCTCAGTTCGTTTCGATGGAGTAAGTGTGGACGCAAACGCCCTGGGATCATAGAGGGTGAAAATTGACTCCTCTGTTCAAAAATTTAGAACAAGCGCAGAGGAGCCATTTTTGCTTATTTTGCGAGGGTTACCGTGGCAGGAGAAGCCTGCTCAAAGGCCCGTTCAAGGATTTCCAGGTTGGTCAGAACGTCAGATTCCTTGACATAATTCGGCGCGCCGGTGGCGAGGGTGTCATACAGCGCATCGTAGACGCGTCCATAGTCGCCCGTTTCCGGCTTCAGCTCTTCCCTGACCGTCAGGCCCTCGTCGTTCACGTACTCCAGCACGCCCACGGAATCATCTGCCGCAAAGCCCGGTTCACCCGGCATGATATTGGCCTTCAGGCTGGTCTCCTGTTGGTCAATACCGTACTTGATAAAGGAGCCTTTCTTGCCGTGAACGATAAATTTCGGGTAGTCGATTTTCACCAGATGGCTGGTTTTTACGATGGCTTTCAGGTCGCCGTAGAACAGCTGCGCTTCAAAGGTATCGTCCGGGTTGGCCTTATTGCGCAGGCTGCGGATGTCATACGCCACGTGGTCCGGGCGGCCAAACAAGGAGATGATCTGGTCCATGGTGTGCACACCGAGACCGTAGAAAGATCCGTCCTGCGGCAGTCCGGGCTGGGTTTCCGCCACCGGGCGGTAGTAATCGAAGTGGCTTTCGATTTCCACGATCTCGCCGAGTTTGCCGCTTTCAATTGCCTTTTTTGCCGTCAGGAAGCAGCTGTCAAAGCGACGGTTCTGGTACGGCGTGACGGTCAGCCCTTTGCTTTTCGCCAGCGCGAACAGCTCCTTCGCTTCGGCGATGGTCGGGGTGAACGGCTTTTCCACCAGCACGTTTTTACCTGCTTCCAGCGCGCGTTTCGCGTAGTCAAAGTGGCTGTCGGCGTGGGTACAGACCACCACCAGCTTCACCTGCGGGTCGTTAAGCACCTCATCAAGATCGCTGGTGAAATGAATATGGGAATACTGCGGAGACTGCTCTTCTGGCTTCGCGCGGCGGCGATAGATATGGGCCACGTGCCAGGTCTCTTTTCGGTTAAGAACATACGGAAGGTGGTAACGCGTGGTGCTTTTGCCAAATCCAATAAATGCACAATGTAGTGTCATGGCTCAGTCCTTTTGGAAGGTTACTGAGTCTAACCATAACAAAAAAAAAGCCAGCGAGAAGCTGGCTAAAGTAATACTGGAAGCAATGTGAGCAATGTCGTGCTTTCAGGTTCCCGTAGGAGGTCTTCCTGAATGCAGAGCAATAATAATCATTCTCATTCGCACTTGTCCAACACTTTTTGCAAAAAATAGCGATTGACTCAACTTTTAAAGTCACTGATGTTGGAAGGGACTTTTAACTGACTGAGGAACAAGGAATGAGTGAGATAGTGATACGCCACGCTGAACCGAAAGATTACGACGCCATTCGTCAGATCCACGCCCAGCCGGAGGTGTACCACAACACGCTACAGGTTCCTCATCCTTCAATGGAAATGTGGCAAATGCGGCTAGGCGAACAGCCGGGCATTAAACAGCTGGTTGCCTGCATTGATGATATCGTGGTCGGCCACCTCACCATTGATGTCGCCCAGCGACCACGCCGCAGCCACGTTGCAGATTTCGGTATCTGCGTTGGCGCGCAGTGGCATAACCGCGGCGTGGCCAGCGCACTGATTCGCACCATGATCGATATGTGCGACAACTGGCTGCGCGTCGACCGCATCGAGTTAACGGTGTTTGTGGATAACGAACCGGCAATCGCGGTGTACAAAAAGCACGGGTTTGAGATTGAAGGCACCGGCAGGCGCTACGCCCTGCGCAACGGCGAGTATGTGGATGCGTATTATATGGCGCGTATGAAGTAGTTTGTTGCCGGGTGGCGGCTTCGCCTTACCCGGCCTACGTTCGTGCCGTTGTAGGCCCGGTAAGCGCAGCGCCACCGGGCAAAAAAATCAATACCCCGCCGTTAAATCATCCACCGAACGCGGGTCCGATGCGCCAAACAGCGCCCCGTCCGGCCCGACCATAATGCTCTGGGTGCTGCCCATCGCCTCCTTCACCGCCACCTTCTGCCCGCGCAGCTCAAGCAGCTTGAGGGTGTCCGGGCTAAAGCCCTTCTCCACGCGCAGCTCGTCCGGCAGCCACTGGTGGTGGAAACGCGGCGCATTGGTCGCTTCAGCGACGTTCATCCCAAAGTCGATACTGTTCACCACCATTTGCAGCACGGTTGTGATAATCCGGCTCCCGCCAGGGCTGCCGGTCACCAGCCAGGTTTTGCCGTCTTTCACCACGATGGTGGGCGACATGGACGACAGCGGGCGCTTCTTCGGCCCGACCGCATTCGCATCGCCGCCGACCAGGCCGTAGACGTTCGGCACGCCCGGTTTGGCAGAGAAGTCATCCATCTCGTTGTTCAGCAAAATACCGCTGTTGCCCGCCACAATCCCGGTGCCGAAAGTGGTGTTAAGCGTGTAGGTCACCGCCACCGCGTTACCGTCTTTATCCACCACCGAGAAATGGGTGGTCTGGTTACTTTCATACGGCGCCAGCTTGCCGGGGCGGATCTCGCTCGACGGCTTCGCCTTGTTGATGTCGATCTCGTCGGCAATCGATTTGGCATAGGCTTTGTTGGTCAGCGCCTGCCACGGCACCTTCACGAAGTCCGGATCGCCAAGGTATTCCGAGCGGTCAGCGTAGGCGCGCTTCTCCGCCTCCGCCATCACCTGCATGGCATCGGCGCTACCGAAGCCGAACTTGTGCATATCGAAGTTTTCCAGAATATTGAGGATCTGCACGATGTGAATCCCCCCGGAGGACGGCGGCGGCATGGAGAAGACCTCGTAGCCGCGATAGGTGCCGCTGATCGGCTCGCGCTCCACCGCCTTATATTCCGCCAGATCCGCTTTGGTGATCAGCCCGCCGTTCTTCTGCATCTCATCGGCAATCTGATCGGCAATCGGCCCCTTATAGAAGGCGTCCGGACCGTTTTCAGCAATCAGTTCGAGACTTTTTGCGAGATTCTTCTGCACCAGCTTATCGCCCTTCTTCAGCGGCTCGCCGTCTTTCCAGAAGATAGCCTTGCTGTTCTCATGATTGGGAATAACTTCGCTGCCGTAGGTTTTGAGGTCGTCCGCCAGCGCGTCGTTGACGACGAAGCCGTCGCGCGCCAGCTTGATGGCAGGCTGCACCACTTTATTCAGAGGCAGCGTGCCGTATTTTTCCAGCGCCAGCGAGAACCCCGCAACGGTGCCCGGCGTGCCGGAGGCAAGGTGCGAGGTCAGAGATTTTTTACTGTCCGGATTGCCCTGATCGTCGAGGAACATATCGCGGGAGGCCTGATTCGGCGCCATCTCACGGAAGTCGATGGCCGTGGTTTTACCGTCTTTGGTGCGCAGCATCATAAACCCGCCGCCGCCCAGGTTCCCCGCCTGTGGATGCGTCACCGCCAGCGCATATCCCACCGCGACCGCCGCATCCACCGCGTTACCGCCCTGCTTAAGAATATCGACGCCCACCTGCGTTGCCAGCGCGTCAACCGAGGCCACCATGCCGTGCGTCGCCCGCACGGGGTGAAAAACATCCTCCTCCACGCCGTAAGAGACCGGTGGAGCGGCGGGCGGGTTGGCCGCTACGGTAAATGTGCCGCCTGCCATCAGCGCAGCGATGGCGACCCAGCGCAAAAAGGTTGGTTTCATCATTATTGTTCTCCAGGTGAAGGGGTCCATATTCCCCGCTTAAGCCTGGTTCACAACTCTTAAAAAATCATCGTTATGCCGGAATCAGGGTAAACTTAAGAGAAGCCTCAAAGGAGGAGATAACCATGAAACGATTACTGATCCTGACCGCGCTGCTTCCGTTCGCCGCGCTCGCACAGCCAATCAACACCCTGAACAACCCGAACCAGCCGGGCTACGTCATTCCGAGCCAGCAGCGTATGCAGACGGAGATGATGAGCCAGCAACAGCAGCAGAAAGGGATGCTCAATCAGCAGTTAAAGACGCAGACCCAGGTGCAGCAGCAGCACCTGCAAAACCAGATGAATACCAACACCCAGCGCGTGCAGCAGGGCCAGATGCGGGAGCAGCCGCTGCCAAACTCAAACGGTGGGATGTTAGGGGGCGGGGTGTCGCAAAGCAGCGGTCAGCAGCAAATGCTGCCGACCCAGCAGAACGGCAGTATGCTTAATAAATAAAGTTCGGCCCGATCTGGTCAATCGCATCGGTACAGATGCTGTCCACGCCCCAGCGCAGCAGCTCGGCTGCACGCTGGGGTTTATTGACGGTATACACCAGGATATGCAGACCGGCCTCCTTCAACAGCGTCACGCGCACTTCATCCAGCAGCTTATGGTTGAGGTGGATCGACACGCAGCCTAAGCCAGTCGTCAGCGCGCGCCAGTCTTCTCGCCACTCATCCAGCAGCAGCCCGCGCGGCAACTCCGGTACGGCAGCCTGTGCGGCTTCCAGCGCGTCGATGTCAAACGACGACAACAGCGGCGGGGTCATCCCTTCCCACAGCTCGCGCGCGGCGAGGGCAATCACTTTACCCGTCAGCGGCCCGGTGCCGGTGGTCGGTTTGATTTCGATGTTGGCCATCATGCCGTGTTGACGACAGCGGTCCGCCACTTCCGCCAGCAGCGGCAGCGGTTCGCCTTTAAATTCGCCGCTGTACCAGCTGCCGGCGTCCACCTTCAGCAGGTCACGCCACGGCAGTTCACCTGCCACGCCCCAGCCGTTGCTGGTGCGTTCGAGGTTGTCGTCGTGCAGCAGGAAAATTTCGCCGTCCTTCGACAGCTTGGCGTCGAATTCGATCATCGTGTGGCCGTAGCGCGCGCCAACGTCAATTGCCGCCAGGGTGTTTTCCGGCGCCAGTTTACCGCCGCCCCGGTGGGCGACGATGTGGGGGTAAGGCCAGTTGCTCATACTCGTTGTCCTGTTTCACCGTCAAATAAGTGCAGGTGATTTTCCGGCATATGCAGCCACAGCGTGCTGCCTGCCATCGGGCGCTCCTGATGCGGCAGGCGCACCACCAGCTTTTGCTCGCCCCAGCGCCCGTGCGCCAGGTTGTCTGCGCCCAGCATCTCCAGCGTATCCATCACCAGCGGCACGCCGCCGTCCGCCTGAGACGTCAAACCAATATGCTCCGGGCGGATACCGAGCGTCATCTTACGCCCGGCGTAGCCACGATAGTACCAGTTGATCGGCAACGCCATCCCGCTTTCCAGCTCGAAGTGGGTTCCCGCCGCATTGATCCGCCCGTCCAGCAGGTTCATCGCCGGGCTGCCGATAAAGCTCGCCACAAAACGGCTGGCCGGTTTTTCGTAGACCTCCACCGGGGTGCCAATCTGCTCGGCGATGCCTTTGTTCATCACCATCACGCGCTGGGCGAGGGTCATGGCTTCAACCTGATCGTGAGTCACATAGAGGGACGTGGTTTTCAGGCGGCGATGCAGCTGCTGTAGCTCAAGGCGCATCTGCACGCGCAGTTTGGCGTCGAGGTTTGACAGCGGTTCGTCGAACAGGAATACCGCCGGGTCGCGCACGATGGCGCGCCCCATCGCCACGCGCTGACGCTGGCCGCCGGAGAGCTCGCGCGGGCGGCGCTTAAGCAGGCCGTCAAGTTCCAGAATGCGCGCGGCTTCTTTTACGCGCTCGTCGATATGACCTTTGCCCATACCGCGAATTTTCAGCCCCCAGGCCATGTTCTCTTCCACGCTCATGTGCGGATAGAGGGCATAGTTCTGGAACACCATCGCGATGCCGCGATCTTTGGGCTCCATCTCGGTGACGCGCTGGCGGTCAATCCAGATATCCCCGGACGTTACGCGCTCCAGCCCGGCCACCATACGCAGCAGGGTGGATTTTCCGCAGCCGGACGGGCCGACCATCACGATAAATTCCCCGTCCGCCACGTCGAGCGTCAGCGGCTGAATGACCTGGGTTTTACCGTCCCAGCTTTTGGTAACTGCCTGTAATTTTAAACCTGCCATCTTATTTCTCGCTATCGACCAGGCCGCGGACAAACGCGCGCTGCATGGCTAAAACAATGACTACGGGTGGGATAAGGGTGAGCAGCATCGCCGCCATCACCTGGTTCCAGAGGGTGGTGCCTTCGCCGGTGGCGATCATGCCTTTGATGCCTGCCACGGCGGTGCCGAGGTTGACGTCCTGAACGATCAGCAACGGCCACAGATACTGGTTCCAGCCGTAGATAAAGGTGATCACAAACAGCGCCGCGAGGTTGGTTTTCGACAGCGGCAGCACGATGTCGCGGAAGAAGCGCATCGGCGAGGCCCCGTCGATGCGCGCGGCTTCAATCAGCTCGTCCGGCAGAGTCATAAAGAACTGGCGGAACAGGAAGGTGGCGGTCGCCGAGGCCATCAGCGGCAGGGTTAAGCCCGCGTAGCTATCGAGCATCTTCAGGTTGGCGATCACTTCCACCGTCGGGAAGATACGCACCTCTACCGGCAGCATCAGGGTGATGAAAATCATCCAGAAAAACAGGTTACGCAGCGGAAAGCGGAACCAGACGATGGCGAACGCTGAGAGCATCGACACCGTAATTTTGCCGACGGTGATGCCAAACGCCATGATGAAGCTGTTGAGCATCATCAGCCAGAACGGCGCGCTGTTGGCGCCCACGCCCTGGGTCCAGATGGTCTTCATGTTCTCGAAAAGATGCCCGCCTGGGATCAGCGTCATCGGCGTGTCGAACACCGCTTTGGTGTCCAGCGTGGCGGCGACGAAGGCCACGTACAGTGGGAACAGGATGACGATAATCCCTAAAATCAGCATGGTATGGCTGAAAATCGTCAGCCCGCGACGGTTCTCAATCATTGGTAGCGCACCTTACTTTCGACATAGCGGAACTGCACCACCGTGAGGATGATGACGAGGAACATCAGCACCACCGACTGCGCGGCAGAAGCGGAGAGATCCAACCCCGCAAAGCCTTCGCGGTAGATCTTGTAGATCAGCGTCGTTGTCGCCTGCACCGGACCGCCTGCGGTCGCCGCGTCGATCACCGGGAAGGTATCGAAGAAGGCGTACACGAGGTTAACCACCAGCAGGAAGAAACTCACCGGGGCGATCAGCGGCAGCGACAGGCGGAAGAAGCGGCGCACCGGCCCTGCGCCGTCGATGGCGGCGGCCTCCACCAGCGAACGCGGGATAGACTGTAGCGCGGCAAAGAAAAACAGGAAGTTATAGCTGATCTGCTTCCACACCGAGGCGAACACCACCAGGAACATCGCCTGACCGCTTTTCTGAGCGTGGTTCCAGTCGTAGCCAAACTCGCCCAGGAAGTGGGTAATCAGCCCGCGCCCTGGGTTAAACAGGAAGATCCACAGCACGGCGGCCACGGCAGGAGCCACGGCGTAGGGCAGCAGCATCAGGGTCTGATACAGACGGCTGCCGCGCACCACGTAATCCACCAGCGCGGCGAAAAACAGCGACGCGACAAGACCGCTCACGGTGACCAGCGCACTGAATTTGATCGTCGTCCAGAAGGAGTCCAGGTAGTAGCTGTCGTGGAACAGCGCGGTAAAGTTGTCCAGCCCGACAAACTGGCTGGAAAGCCCGAACGGATCGACGCTTTGTACCGAGTACCACAGCGCTTCGCCCGCAGGCCAGATAAAGAAGATAACGGTGATGACCAGCTGCGGTGCGACCAACAGGTACGGCAGCCAGCGGGAACGGAACACCGGACGGGATGAGGACATTGAGATTAGGTTCCTGAACAATGCCGGGTGGCGGCTACGCCTTACCCGGCCTACATGGGGCACGTCGTAGGCCCGGTAAGCGCAGCGCCACCGGGCATTTTTTTACGATTTGGTCGACTGCTCAAAGCGGCGCAGCAGCTGATTCCCGCGCTCTACCGCAGAGTCCAGCGCCTGCTGTGGCGTTTTCTTTCCGGTCCACACGCTTTCCAGTTCTTCATCGACGATGGTGCGGATCTGCGGCATGTTGCCCAGACGCAGGCCCTTGGTGAACGGCAACGGCGGCTTGTTCAGCATCTGGCGCGTCGCGATGTCTGCGCCCGGGTTCTTGCTGTAGAAGCCCTGCTCGCGGGTCAGGTCGTACGCGGCTTTGGTGATCGGCAGATAGCCGGTCTTCTGGTGCCACTCGGCGGCGTTTTCCGGCTTCGCCAGGAAGTCGAGGAACTCGGCCACGCCTTTGTAGGTGCCGTTGTCTTTACCCTGCATCACCCACAGGCTCGCCCCGCCGATGATAGCGTTTTGCGGCGCGCCTTTAACGTCAGCGTCGTACGGCATCATGCCCACGCCGTAGTTGAATTTGGCATAGTGACGTATATCCGCCAGCGAGCCGGACGAGGCGGTAGTAATGGCACAGTCGCCGTTGTAGAACTTCTCGGTGGATTCGTCTTTACGCCCGAAGTAGCTGAAGTCGCCCTTCTTGTCGAGTGCTTCCAGCAGCGCGATGTGCTTCACCTGCTCCGGCTTGTTGAACTCCAGCACCGCGTCGGTACCGTCGAAGCCGTTATTTTGGGTGGCAACCGGCAGCCCGTGCCAGGCGCTGAAGTTTTCAATCTGGATCCAGCCCTGCCAGCCGCTGGCGTAGCCGCACTTCATCCCCGCCGCTTTCAGCTTCGCGGTGTACTCCGCCAGATCCTGCCAGGTTTTTGGCGGCTGCTCCGGATCTAAACCGGCTTTTTTGAAGGCGTCTTTGTTGTAATACAGCACCGGCGTGGAGCTGTTAAACGGCTGAGAAAGCAGGTGGCCGGTTTTGGAATCGGTGTAGTAACCCGCTACGGTCGGTACGAACTGGGATTCGTCAAAGTTAATGCCCGCCTCTTTGAACACCTCGTACACCGGCTTGATGGCTTTGGAGGCCATCATGGTGGCGGTGCCCACTTCATAAACCTGTAACAGCGCAGGCGCGTTACCGGTACGGAAGGCGGCGATGCCCGCGCTCAGGCTCTGCTCGTAGTTGCCTTTGTACACCGGCACAATTTTGTAATCCGGGTGGGTGTCGTTGAAACGCTGCGCCAGGGAGTCAACCTCTTTACCCAACTCCCCTTCCATGGAATGCCAGAACGGAATGGTGATCACAGCCATTGCGTTCGTCGCAAAAGCCAGACCCAGTGCCAGACCCAGTGCCAGACCCAAAGCTGTGTGTCGTAACGATGTCATTGTCATCTCTCTTATTGTGCCGGATGCGCGATATCACGCGTTTTATGCTCGCGAGGTAACATGACATGCTCGAATGACAGAAAAATAACTGTTTGTTTACAGATAAGTGACAGCCAGGCGTCAGGGGGATGATGGTTGTGTGAAGGGGGTTAATATGAAAAAAGCCGGGTGGCGGCTGCGCCTTACCCGGCCTACATGGTATCCGTAGGCCCGGTAAGCGTAAGCGCCACCGGGCAATACAGACGGCTCAGCCGCCCAGGTACGCACTCCGCACCGCCTCGTTCGCCAGCAGCGCGTCACCGGTATCGGAGAGCACCACGCGCCCGTTCTCCAGCACGTAGCCACGGTCGGCGAGCTTCAGCGCCTGGTTGGCGTTCTGCTCGACGAGGAAGATGGTCATCCCCTCTTTACGCAACTGCTCGATGGTGTCGAAGATCTGCTGGATAATGATCGGCGCAAGACCAAGCGACGGCTCGTCCAGCAGCAGCAGGCGCGGCTGGCTCATCAGCGCGCGGCCAATCGCCAGCATCTGCTGCTCGCCGCCGGACATGGTGCCCGCTCGCTGAATACGACGCTCCCACAGGCGCGGGAAGAGTTCGTACACCCACTTGATGCGGGTCTGGAATTCATCCCGATGGGCGAAGAAACCGCCCATCGCCAGGTTCTCTTCCACCGTCATGCGGGAGAATACGCGGCGCCCTTCCGGGACAATCGCCACCGCTTCACGCATGATCTTAGCCGTCTGCCAGTCGGTAATATCTTTGCCGTCAAACACAATCCGCCCGCTGGTGGCGCGCGGGTCGCCGCACAGGGTGCCGAGCAGCGTGGTTTTACCCGCGCCGTTGGCGCCAATCAGGGTGACGATTTCGCCCTGATTGATGTGCAGGCTGACGTCGTGCAGCGCCTGGATCTTGCCGTAGTGCGCGTTGACCTTGTCGAACGTTAACATCGCTTTTTCCATCTTATGCCTCACCAAGGTATGCGCGGATCACGTCCGGGTTGTTGCGGATCTCTTCCGGCGTGCCGTTTGCCAGCGGCGTGCCCTGGTTTACCACGTAGATACGGTCCGAAATGCCCATCACCAGCTTCATGTCATGCTCAATCAGCAGGATGGTGGTGTCGTGATGGTCGCGCAGCTCGGCAATCAGCTCGTCCAGCTCTTTGGTCTCTTTCGGATTGAGACCTGCCGCTGGTTCGTCGAGCATCAGGATCTCCGGCTGGGTCACCATGCAGCGCACGATCTCAAGGCGACGCTGATCCCCGTAAGCGAGGTTGCTCGCCTGGCGGTTGGCGTGCTGGAGCAGGCCGATACGGTCGAGCCAGGTCGCGGCGCGGTCGAGCGCCTCCTCCTGCGTGCGGCGAAAGGCCGGGGTTTTCAGCAGGCCGGAGAACAGCCCGGTTTTCAGCTGCTGATGCTGTGCCACCAGCAGGTTCTCAATCACCGTCATCTCGCGGAACAGGCGCACGTGCTGGAAGGTGCGCACCACGCCCATGCGGGCAATCTGCTGGCCCGGCAGCCCTTCAAGGTGCTGGTCGCGCAGCATGATGGTGCCGCCCGTCGGCTTGTAGAAGCCGGTCAAACAGTTAAAGACCGTGGTTTTTCCCGCGCCGTTCGGGCCAATCAGGGAGACAATCTCTTTCTTGTGCAGATCCAGATTCACATTGTTGACCGCCAGCAGGCCGCCAAAGCGCATCATCAGGCCGTTAACGGATAATAAAGGCTTCATGCCTGCTCTCCTTTCGCCTGTGTGCGTTTCAGCTTCAGCTGTGGACGGGTCATCGGCAGCAGACCCTGCGGACGCCAGATCATCATCAGCACCATCAAACCACCCAGCATTAACATGCTGTATTCGTTAAAGTCGCGCATCAGCTCGCGGGAGACCACCAGCAGGATAGCCGCGAGGATCACGGCGAACTGCGAGCCCATTCCGCCGAGCACCACAATCGCCAGCACAAAGGCGGATTCGGCAAAGGTGAACGATTCCGGGCTGACGAAGCCCTGACGTGCGGCAAACAGCGTCCCGGCGAAACCGGCAAACGCGGCGCTGATGGTAAATGCGGTCAGCTTGATGCGGGTCGGGTTCAGGCCCAGGGAGCGGCAGGCGATTTCATCTTCGCGCAGCGCTTCCCAGGCGCGGCCCAGCGGCATGCGCAGCAGACGGTTGATCACGAACAGGGTAATCACCACCAGCAGCAGCGCCACCAGATAGAGCCAGATCACGCGGTCGGACGGATCGTACTTGATGCCAAAGAAATTGCTGAAGGTATCCCAGCCGCCTTCACGGGCGGTACGGCTGAACTCCAGGCCGAAGAAGGTCGGTTTCGGGATCTGGCTGATGCCGTTCGGACCGCCGGTCACTTCGGTATTGTTGAGCAGCAGAATACGGACGATTTCGCCGAAGCCTAAGGTCACAATCGCCAGATAGTCACCGCGCAGGCGCAGCACCGGGAAGCCGAGCAGGAAGCCCGCCGCGGCAGAGACCAGCCCCGCCAGCGGCAGACAGGTCCAGAAGCCGAGGCCGTAATAGTGGTTCAGCAGCGCGAAGGTGTAAGCGCCGATGGCGTAGAACCCGCCGTAGCCCAGCACCAGCAGGCCAGACAGCCCCACCACCACGTTCAGACCGAGCCCCAGAATCACGTAGATCATGGTCAGGGTGGCAATATCCACCGTCCCGCGCGAGACCATAAACGGCCACGCTACGGCAGCCACCAGCAGCGCCACCAGGAACAGCTTCTGTTTCACCGTTGTACCGTCGATCGCCGGCAGGACGAATTTCGGCCCGGAGACGTTTTTCAGCGTCTTCTGGAACAGCGGACGCAACAGCTGGAACAAGAACACCACCGCGGTGCCGATAAACACCCACTGCCAGCGGATGTCGGGAGCGGTATCCACCACCAGCTTCGTGCCGTCCAGTCCTAACTGGACGCCCATAAAGACGCCCGCCAGGACGAAGAACATGGCGGCAGAGAGCAGCGCCATCGCAAAATGCATCGGTTTCATACTTTCTCTACCTCCGGACGGCCCAGAATACCGGTAGGCATGACCAGCAGCACCAGAATCAGCAGGGCAAACGACACCACATCTTTATATTCGGTGCTCAGGTACGCCGAGGAGAGCGCTTCGGCCACGCCCAGGATCAGGCCGCCGATCATCGCGCCCGGAATGCTGCCGATGCCGCCCAGTACCGCCGCGGTGAAGGCTTTCATCCCGGCCATAAAGCCGATGTACGGGTTGATTACGCCGTAGAACTGGCCGAGCAACACGCCAGCCACCGCCGCCATCGCTGCGCCGATCACGAAGGTCAGGGCAATCACGCGGTCGGTGTTAATCCCGAGCAGGCTCGCCATCTTCAGATCTTCCGCGCAGGCGCGGCAGGCGCGTCCCATGCGGGAGTAGCGGATGAACAGGGTCAGGGCCAGCATGGCAATAAAGGTCACAACCCAGATAACCAGCTGCATGGTGGTGATGGTGGCAGAGAAGTTTTCGCTGGCCCCTACAATCCACTGGCCGTTAAACAGGCTTGGCAGCGCCACGTCGCGTGAACCTTCGGTCAGGCTGACGTAGTTTTGCAGGAAAATGGACATACCGATGGCGGAGATTAGCGCGATCAGGCGTTTGGAGCTGCGCACCGGCCGGTAGGCCACCCGTTCAATACTCCAGCCGTAGGCGCTGGCGATCACAATCGCGCCGACAAACCCGGCGGCCACCAGCAGCCAGCTGCTGTCGATGCCCATCATCATCAGCGCGGCGATAATCATAAAGGAGACGTAGCTACCGATCATGTACACCTCGCCGTGGGCGAAGTTGATCATGCCGATAATGCCGTAAACCATCGTGTAGCCGATGGCGATCAGCGCGTAGGTGCTTCCCAGCGTGACGCCGTTAAACATCTGCTGCAAGAAGTAGAGAAACTGCTCGGACATAAGAAAACCTTTTTATACCCGCCCGGTGAGCCGGGCGGTGGGATGATTATTTGGCGACCGAGGAAGACCCGTCGGCGTGCCACTTAAAGACACCAAACTCAAATCCCTTCAGATCGCCTTTCTCATCCCAGTTCAGCGGCCCAATCACGGTGTTCGCCCCGTGTGCTTTTAAATCTTTCACCAGATCCAGCGGCTCTTTACTGCCGGTACGGTCCAGCGCGGTGGCCAGAGACTGCACGGCCGCGTAGGTGATCCAGACGTACGGACCGCTCGGATCTTTCTTCTGCGCCTTGAGCGCATCCACGATAGCCTTATTCGCCGGATCCTGGTCATAGCGTTTTGGCATCGTCACCAGCATGCCTTCGGCAGAATCGCCCGCGATGTTGGACAGGGAGGCATTACCGACGCCCTCTGGCCCCATAAACTGGGTTTTCAGGCCGGTGGCGCGCGCCTGGCGCAGCATCTGCCCCATTTCCGGGTAGTAGCCGCCGTAGTAAACGAAGTCGATATTCTCTTTTTGCAGGCGGGCGATCAGCGCGGAGAAGTCTTTCTCACCAGCGGTAATGCCGTCGAAGAAGACGATGTTTGCGCCGCCTTTTTTCAGGCCGTCCTGTACGGAACGCGCCAGGCCTTCGCCGTACTGCTGTTTATCATGAATGATGGCGATACGCTGCGGCTTAACGGTTTCGAGGATGTATTTGGCGGCGGTTGGCCCCTGAGAGGAGTCCAGACCGGCGGTACGCATGATGTGCTGGTAGCCGCGCTGGGTCAGTTCCGGGTTGGTGGCACCCGGGGTGATCATCAGAATGCCTTCGTCTTCGTAGATATCAGACGCAGGCTGCGTGGAGGAAGAACACAGGTGCCCGATGACGTACTGGATACCGTCGTTAACGATTTTGTTGGCGACCGCGACGGCCTGTTTAGGATCGCAGGCGTCGTCATACTCCACGCCTACCAGCTTGTCGCCTTTGATGCCGCCTTTGGCGTTGATATCTTTGATGGCCTGACGCGCGCCGTTGAACTCCATGTCACCCCACTGGGCAACAGGGCCGGACATCGCCCCCACTACCGCAACTTTAATGTCGTCTGCCATAGCGGCATGCGAGATCGACAGTGCGACCATCCCCGCGATTAACGTCTTCGCGTTCCTTTTCATCTCTGAATCCCCATTCGTGATGTCATGTTTATATTTTGTTTTATTATGGTTAAAAAGCATTCTGTACTTTTTATGAACAACGCTATTTTTACCAGTGCCTTTAATGGTTTAGCGCAGTTTTTTGTCAAAAACCAGACTAAAATCTCTATTTTTCAGGCGATTAAGCAAAGATAATATTCTGAAATCAGGCGGAGATAAACAAATAAAAGCGCGGTTTGCAGCATAAAATAACGGTACAAAGCGCCGAATAAATCACTGCCCTTCAGGTTAAAATTCTGCTTATTTTTCGATCCATGTGTTTTCAAACTGCCCATCGCGCTGCCAAAAAACTAATCACCTGGTAAATGGGAAGAAAAAGAGAAAGCGCCTGAGCAAATAAATTGAGTACACTGGCCCTACTCTTTTTGATTTGGACAAGCAGCTAATGAAACTGACTATCGTGCGTCTGGTGACCTTTAGCGACCAGGATCGTATCGACCTGGGCAAGATCTGGCCGGAATATTCCCCTTCATCGCTGGCCGTCGATGAAAACCACCGCATCTATGCCGCGCGTTTTAATGAACGTCTGCTGGCCGCCGTCCGCGTAACGCTGAGCGGCACGGAAGGGGCGCTGGACTCCCTGCGCGTGCGCGACGTGACCCGTCGTCGCGGGGTCGGGCAGTATTTGATTGAAGAGGTGATCCGCGAAAACCCGAGCGTAACCTCCTGGTGGATGGCCGACGTGGGCGTAGAGGATCGCGGCGTGATGGCGGCGTTTATGCAGGCGTTAGGGTTTACGGCGCAGGCGAACGGGTGGGAGAAGCGCTAAAAGAAAGCCGGGTGGCGGCTGCGAGGTGCTCATAGTAGGCCCGGTAAGCGAAGCGCCACCGGGCAAAAGAGGGCTGAGCGGGCTGATGCCCTCACCCCGGCCCTCTCCCACGGGGAGAGGGAGAAAACATTAAAAAAGGCAACTTGCGTTGCCTTTTTGCGTTTATTTTGCGTCAGTCGCCGTGCCGTTGGTATGCCAGTCAAACACGCCGAACTCGAAGCCCTTCAAATCGCCCTTCTCATCCCAGGACAGCGGCCCCATCACGGTTTCCACCGAGTTCGCTTTCAGCCAGGTGGCAATCTCCGCCGGATCGGCTGACTGGTTCAGGCCCGCTTGCAGAGACTGCAACGCTGCGTAGGTGGTCCAGACGAACGCACCACTTGGATCCTGTTTCTTCGCCTTGATGGCATCGACAACAGGTTTGTTCGCAGGCACCTGGTCGTAGTTCTTCGGTTTGGTCACCAGCAGCCCTTCAGCGGATTCACCCGCGATATTAGACAGGGAAACGTTCGCGACACCTTCTGGCCCCATGAACTGCGTCTTCAGACCCGCCGCACGCGCCTGGCGCAGGATCTGCCCCATTTCCGGGTGGTAGCCGCCGTAGTAAACGAAATCGATATTTTCTTTCTTCAGACGCGCGACCAGGGTCGAGAAGTCTTTCTCACCGGCGGTGATACCGTCAAAGAACACCACGTTGGCGTTCGCTTTTTTCAGGTTATCCTGCACCGCACGGGCCAGGCCTTCGCCGTACTGCTGTTTGTCATGAACAATCGCGATGCGCTGCGGCTTCACTTTTTCCACGATATATTTCGCGGCGGTTGGCCCCTGATCGGAGTCCAGACCGGTGGTACGCAGGATCAGCTTATAGCCGCGCGCGGTCAGCTCTGGCGCCGTCGCGGCCGGCGTGATCATCAGAATGCCTTCGTCTTCGTAGATGTCAGACGCGGGCTGGGTGGAAGAGGAGCACAGGTGACCAATAACGTATTTGATCCCGTCGTTTACCACTTTGTTCGCCACCGCGACCGCCTGTTTCGGGTCACAGGCATCGTCATATTTTACGATTTGCAGCTTTTCGCCCTTGATGCCGCCCTTAGCATTAATGTCTGCAACCGCCTGTTCCGCGCCGGTAAATTCCTGGTCGCCGTACTGTGCTACCGGACCGGACATCGCGCCCACCACGGCCACTTTAATATCGGCCTGGGCCATAGTGCTGAATGCCAACGCGATACATCCTGCCAGTAACGCTTTACCCTTCATGTTCATCCTGAGATTCCCCATTATTATGGTTATAACGATTGTTGTGATGTTATTGTGTAGCGCTTTATTTCAGTTATAGGCGTGCTGTTCGCGCTTTTTCAGCATACTCTGCTAAAACATACCCCATTTTTATGATTTTGGAATAGCTAATTTGAAATGAAAATATGATAAGCCCAACTGTCATTTCAGCCGGGCTTTTGGCTTTATCGTGTCAGCGAGGCGGAAATAATATCCAGCGCTTTACGGAACTGCACTTCGGGGATGGTGAGCGGGTAGAGGAAGCGAATAACGTTGCCGTAAACGCCGCAGCTCAAAAGCAGCAGCCCTTCGTTCAACGCGCGCTCCTGAACCTGACGGGTAAATTCGGGCGACGGCTGTCCGGTTTGCGGATCGGTAAATTCTACCGCCACCATCGAGCCCTGCCCACGGATATCGGCGATATACGGACAGCCATCCTTCGCTTTATTCAGCACCTCGACCAGATGATGCCCGAGATGCGCCGCGCGGGTGCAGAGATCGTCCTCGTCAATCACATCCAGCACCGCATGGGCCGCCGCAATCGCCAGCGGGTTACCCGCGTAGGTTCCGCCCAGCCCGCCCGGGGCGGGCGCATCCATCACCTCCGCCCGGCCAGAGACGGCAGAGAGCGGCATCCCGCCCGCCAGGCTTTTCGCCATGGTGATCAGATCGGGCTTCACGCAGTGGTTTTCCATGGAGAACAGCTTGCCGGTACGGGCGAAGCCGGTTTGCACTTCGTCGGCAATCAGTAAAATCCCGTGGGTATCGCACAGGGCACGCAGCGCCTGCATAAAATCAGCGGGCGCGACGTTGAACCCGCCCTCGCCCTGAACCGGTTCAATAATGATTGCCGCCACCTGATCGGGCGCGATATCGGCTTTGAAGATGCGCTCCAGGCTTTTTAGCGCTTCGGCGGTACTAACCCCGTGCAGGCTGTTGGGGAATTGCGCGTGGTACACCGAGCCGGGGAACGGGCCGAAGCCGAGCTTATAGGGCGCCACTTTGCCGGTCATCGCCATGGTCATAAAGGTACGGCCGTGGAACGCGCCGCCGAAGGTGATAATGCCGGGACGTCTGGTGTACGCGCGGGCGATTTTCACCGCGTTTTCGACCGCTTCCGCCCCCGTTGAGAAGAAGGCGGTTTTGGCTGGCCCCTCTATGGGTACGCGCTGGTTGATGCGCTCGGCAAGCGCCACATAACCTTCATAGGGGACGATTTGATAAGCGGTATGGGTAAAGGCGTGAAGCTGTTTTTCGATGGCGGCGATAACTTTAGGATGGCGATGCCCGGTATTCAGCACGGCGATCCCGGCGGCAAAATCAATATACTCGTTACCTTCCACGTCCCACACCGTGGCGTTTTCGGCTTTATCGGCATAGAAGTTACACATGACGCCGATACCGCGCGGCGTCGCCTGTAAACGCCGGTCGTTCAGTTCGTTATTTTTCACCCTGTCACCCTCTGAAAGTCGCCTGCTTAGCGCATCAGTAAGTGTTTGCCAGGGGGAAGAAATTCGCCAGAGCGGGCGCTAAAAAAACAAAACCCCCGAATTTGCATTCGAGGGTTCTCGGTGTACTTCGCGGAAATTACGCTTCGATAGCGGCGCGAAGTTTTTTCATGGCGTTTTTCTCAAGCTGACGCACACGTTCAGCGGAGACGCCGTAGCGGTCGGCCAGTTCCTGCAACGTGGACTTGTTATCTTCGTCCAGCCAGCGGGCACGGATAATATCCTGGCTACGCTCGTCGAGGCCTTCCATCGCGAAGGTCAGCTTGTTCGCCGCCTGGTCTTCCCAGTTATCCTCTTCAATGCCGTCAGCAAAGTTAGAGGTTTTATCCTGTAGATACAGAACCGGGGCCATCGGCTGGCTGTCGGACGCGTCGTCGTCGGCAGACATATCAAATGTCATGTCCTGCGCGGCCATACGGGATTCCATCTCGCGGACGTCTTTGCTGGAAACGCCCAGCTCGCGCGCCACCATTTCCACTTCATCCTGATTGAACCAGCCCAGACGCTGCTTGGTTTTACGCAGGTTGAAGAACAGTTTGCGCTGCGCTTTCGTCGTGGCGACTTTCACAATACGCCAGTTACGCAGGACGTATTCGTGAATTTCCGCTTTGATCCAGTGCACGGCGAAGGAGACGAGTCGCACACCCACTTCCGGGTTAAAGCGACGTACCGCCTTCATCAGGCCAATGTTACCTTCCTGAATCAGGTCCGCCTGCGGCAGGCCGTAGCCCGCATAATTACGAGCAACGTGAACAACAAAGCGCAGGTGAGACAGGATCAGCGTTTTAGCTGCTTCCAGATCGCCCTGGTAATGCAGCTTTTCAGCAAGCTCCTTTTCTTCCTCAGCCGTTAACATCGGCCAAGTGTTCGCAGCCCGGATGTAAGATTCCAGGTTACCAACAGGGGCTAAAGCTAAAGTTTGCATTTCTTTGGTCATTCATTCCTCTCAATGTTTCTTCTGGTCCAGGTTGTCCCCGTCAGGCAACAACCATGCCAAAGCGTTTGAGCAACGAGATTAGCATTCACTCTTTTATCAGACAGTGATTTTATCCACAAGTTCCAGGTGCAACAGTGAATAAATTACGCACAAAATGTGACATGAAGATGATTACAGGGGAAGAGACAACAGGGACGCTTTCCCTGCAAGCGAACATCTCGGTGCAGGGAAAGATTATATCACGCTTTTATTAGTCGGGAGTAAAGTGGCGTAAATGTTGAACCGTTGCCAGCCATGCCGCCACCCAGCCGATCATGGAGCACACCAGCAGCAACAGCAGGCACTCATCGAACCCTAAGCCACTGATATCAAACTTAGTTCCGAAAACCTGCGCCACTTCAGTCACGGCAGACGACAGCCGCATCACCAAAATTTCTGACAATATCAATGAAAGAAATGCACCAGAAAAACCTAATAACGCGCCGCCGTAAAGGAACGGGCGGAGGATGAAACCATCCGTTGCGCCAATCAGTTTCTGCACGTTGATGGTATCGCGACGGGCGAAGATGCTCAGGCGCACGCTATTACCGATGACGAGGAACACCGCCGCCACCATCAGCACGCCGATCATCGCCGACACGCGTCCTACCAGCCCGGTCAGGGCGGCAAGACGGGCAAACCAGCTGTCGTCCATGCGCACTTCATCAATCCCGTTAATGCGGGTAATGCGGTCGCGCAGGGTGTTGAGCGAATCCGTGCCCTGGAAATCGAGTTTCGGGATCACCACCGCCACCGCGGGCAGCGGGTTCTCTTCAAGCATATCCAGCGCGCCGCCGAATCCGGACCAGTTGCGGAACTCACCCAGCGCTTCATCGCGGGAAAGATAGTTCACCTTCTCCACGCCCTGCTCGGCCTGAATCTGCCCCACCACCTGAGCCGCCGCGTTATCGTCGAGGGCTTTATCCAGATAAACGGTGATCTGCGGCGACGGATAGTACTGGGACGCCGCCTGGTTTACGTTTTTGTAAACCATGTAGCAGACGCTGGGCAGCGTCAGGGAGATGGCAATCACCATCACCGTCAGGAACGTCGCCAGCGGTTTGCTTTTCAGATCCTGCAACGCGCCCTGGAAGGCGTACCGCACCTGCTCGTTAAAGACGTTGGTTTTGCGGGAGTTCGGTTTCGGTGCCGCTTTGGCACGCTTAGGCGCATTGCGATTGCCGTCCCCGCCGCCCTGAGGCTTGCGGAAACGGTCAAACCGGTTGCTGAACTGCCGAATCTGGTTCATTGCATCACGCTTATTCACCGTGGCCTCCGTGCAAATGCCCGTCGCTCAGGGTCAGCATGCGGTACGAACGGCGGGAGATCAGCCCCATGTCGTGCGTCGCCATCAGTACCGTGACCCCCACGCGGTTAAATTCCTCAAACAGACGCAGGATCCCTTCAGAGAGAGCATCGTCCAGGTTACCGGTCGGTTCATCCGCCAGCAAAACGGCAGGCTTGTTCACTACCGCGCGGGCGATACCCACGCGCTGCTGCTCACCGCCGGAGAGCTGGATCGGGAAGTTCTTCGCTTTGTCCAGCAGCCCGACCTTATCCAGCGCCGCCGAAACGCGACGGCGGATATCATCGTAACTGGCGCCAGCAATAATCAGCGGGATCGCGACGTTATCGAAAACCGTGCGATCCATCAGCAGGTGGTGATCCTGGAAAATCATGCCAATCTGACGACGCAGGAACGGCACTTCACGGTTCTTAAGACGGCTAATTTCATGGCCGCTGAACCAGATTTTCCCGGCGCTTGGCCGCTCGATCCCACAGATCAGCTTGAGCAGGGTACTTTTCCCCGCGCCGGAATGGCCGGTCAGGAATGCCATCTCGCCTGGCTGGAGGTGGAATGTCACCCCCTGTAGCGCTTGTCTCCCGCCGAGATAGGCCTTGCTGACGTGTTCAAAGCGAATCATTGTTAGTCCTCTCGGGCAAATAGTGCCTCAATAAAGTCGTCCGCTTTAAACGGACGTAAATCCTCAATACGCTCGCCCACACCGATGTAACGGATAGGAATGCCGAACTGGTCGGCCACGGAGAAGATCACCCCGCCTTTCGCGGTCCCGTCCAGCTTGGTCAGCGCGATCCCGGTCAGTCCTACCGCTTCATGGAACAGTTTCGCCTGGCTGATGGCGTTCTGTCCGGTGCTGGCATCGATAGTCAGCATAATTTCATGCGGTGCATCTTCGTCCAGCTTCTTCATGACGCGAACGATTTTCTTCAGCTCTTCCATCAGGTGCGATTTGTTCTGCAAACGCCCTGCGGTATCCGCAATCAGCACGTCCACGTTACGCGACTTCGCCGCCTGGATGGCATCGAAAATCACGGACGCGGAATCCGCGCCGGTGTGCTGAGCAATAACCGGAATATTGTTGCGCTGGCCCCACACCTGAAGCTGTTCCACCGCTGCCGCACGGAAGGTATCGCCCGCCGCCAGCATCACCGATTTGCCCTGCTGCTCAAACTGGCGCGCCAGCTTGCCGATGGTGGTGGTTTTGCCCACGCCGTTGACGCCAACCATCAGGATAACAAACGGCATTTTGCCTTCAATATTAAGCGGTTCGTCAACTTTTGCTAGAATTTCACCCATCTCGTCTTTCAGCAGGCCGTACAGCGCCTCGGCGTCACGCAGCTGTTTGCGGCTCGCCCCTTCGGTCAGGTTGGCGATGATCTTCCGGGTGGTTTCCACGCCCACGTCCGCAATCAGCAGCTGCTCTTCCAGCTCCTCAAACAGATCGTCGTCGATCTTTTTGCCGCGGAACAGACTGATAAATCCGGAACCTAAGTTTTCTTTGGTTTTGAGCAGGCTGCGCTTCAGGCGCGCGAAGAAACCTTCTTTGGTCGGTTTTTCTTGCTCCTGAACGATCTCTTCTTCGGCCTGCGCTTCCACCGGCACGACGATGACCGCTTCTTCAGCCGCTTCCGCCGCCAGCGCCTGGGCTTCCAGCTCTTCGTCGGTCAACTCTGGCTCAAGGGCCGCTTCTTCTTCCACCGCCTCAACAATTTCAACGGTTTCCGCTTCGGCCTGCCACTCTTCGGCAGAAACCTCTTCAGCTTTCACCTCTTCCGGCAGCGGCAGCTCTTCGTGTTCGATAGTGGCCTGCGGCGCTTCGTTAAGGGTTTCAACGATAACCGGCTCTGGTTTTTCGCTCTCCTGAACCTGTTCAGTAACCTCAACCACCTCTTCGGCAAAGGATTCAATCTCTTCTTTGCTGTGGGCTGGCTCTTCCGCTTCGACAACCGCAGCGGTTTCGACAGGCGTTTCAGGCTGTGACGGCTCTTCTACAACCTGCTGTTCTTCGGTTTTCTGTTCTGTTTCTTGCTCTTTTTCACCGAAACCCAACCAGGAAAAGAAGCCACGTTTTTTTTGTTTTGCCATCTGCGACTACACTCCTCGCGGCGCTATATACAGGGAAGCTAAAAAAATGATGAAATAGTCTAACACTTTACTTAATTGACATCACCGCCCGCAATCGTAGGGCAATGGTTAACAGAGCTTTCCTGAGATGAAGAAACCCACCCGCGCCCCGGCCGGTCAAATTCGCATTATCGGCGGTCAGTGGCGAGGCCGGAAATTACCGGTGCCGGACAGCCCCGGTTTACGCCCCACCACGGACCGCGTTCGCGAGACGCTGTTTAACTGGCTCGCCCCGTCTATGGTAGACGCCAACTGCCTGGACTGCTTCGCCGGAAGCGGTGCATTGGGGCTGGAAGCGCTGTCGCGTTATGCCGCCAGCGCCACGCTGCTGGAGATGGAGCGCGGCGTCGCGCAGACGTTGCAGCAAAATCTGGCTACGCTGAAGGCAACCAACGCGAAAGTGGTGAATACCAACACGCTGAGCTTCCTCGCCCAACAGGGGACACCCTTCAACGTGGTGTTTGTTGACCCGCCGTTCCGTAAAGGGCTGCTGGAAGAGACATTATCGTTGCTGGAAAAAAATGGCTGGCTGGCAGACGACGCGCTGATTTACGTTGAAAGCGAAGTGGAAAATGGCCTGCCGCCCGTTCCCGTTCACTGGGATCTACACCGCGAGAAGGTCGCCGGCCAGGTGGCTTATCGTCTGTATCACCGTCAGGCACAAGGAGGATCCGATGCCAGTACTGATTAACGTAGGGCGCGTGCTGATGCTGTGCGTCTGGGCATTTTTGATTTTGAATCTGGTGCACCCGTTCCCGCGTCCGCTGAATATCTTTATTAACGTGGCGCTGATTTTTACCGCGTTCATGCATGCCTTGCAGATGGTGATGCTGAAAAACGGTCTGCCTAAAGATGGCCCACCGATGACCGGCTGGCAGCAGCTGCGGGTGTTTATTTTCGGCGTGTTTGAGCTGCTGGTGTGGATGAAGAAGTTTAAGGCGCAGGTGAAGAAGTAAGGTGCGCTATTGCCCGGTGGCGCGCAGCGATCCGGGCCTACGTAACCCCGTAGGCCGGGCAAACGCAGTGCCGCCCGGCATTACTGCTCAGGTGTAAAACCTTCAAACCGCGACCCTTTGTAACTCAGCGTGCCTTTCTCCCCCACCGTCAGCTGGTGGTACTGCTGCGCCTCCAGGCGGAAGGTCATCTCCAGCCCGCCGGTTTCCGGCTTAAAGCTCGCTTCATAGCGCATCGTTGTGCCCGCTGGCGTCACCTGCTGCTGGCGGGAGCGGCGGTCGTTAAGCGGCTTCTCACGCTTGTTCGTCACCACCACGCGCTTTTGCATCAGCGGCGCGGCGTCATTGTCGGCCTTCTCACGGCGCTGCTGCACGAAGCGAAACGAGGCGGCAATGACGATAATCGCCACCACGATAATGAAAAACAGCGGCATCTTGCTCATTGAAAAGTCCCATCAGATTATGCGGAATTCAGGATACCTCGCCTGCCCCGGCATTGCCAAACGCCCGCTCGCGTCACTACACTGGATCAGGAACTGATCATTCAGCCTCAACAGTTACAGGGAGTTAATATGCTTTGGTCATTTATCGCTGTCTGTTTTTCCGCATGGCTTTACGTCGATGCGTCCTACCGTGGCCCAGCCTGGCAGCGCTGGTTGTTTAAACCCGTCACGCTATTACTCCTGCTGTTGCTTGCCTGGCAGGCCCCGATGTTTAACGCCGTTAGCTATCTTGTCCTCGCGGGGCTGTGTGCTTCCCTGATTGGCGATGCCTTAACCCTGCTGCCGCGCCAGCGCCTGCTGTACGCCGTGGGGGCGTTCTTCCTGTCGCATCTGCTCTATACCATCTACTTTGCCAGCCAGATGACGCTCTCCTTCTTCTGGCCGCTGCCGCTGGTGCTGCTGGTGATTGGCGCCCTGCTGATCGCGGTGATCTGGTCGCGTCTGGAAGAGATGCGTCTCCCGGTCTGTACGTTTATCGCCATGACGCTGGTGATGGTGTGGCTGGCGGGCGAGCTGTGGTTCTTCCGTCCGACCGCTCCGGCAATGTCTGCGTTCTTCGGTGCCGCACTGTTGCTGTTGGGTAATATCGTCTGGCTGGGCAGCCACTATCGCCGCCGCTTCCGTGCGGATAATGCGATTTCCGCCGCCTGTTACTTTGCCGGACACTTCCTGATTGTGCGTTCGCTGTATATCTAAATAACGCTTGACTCTGGAGTCGACTCCAGAGTGTATGCTGCGGTTAATGAGAAAATTATCATTACCGGAGACTGCCATGTCGACTCCAGAAATACCTAAAAAAGTTCCCCAATTCTCGGCACTTAAGCTCAGCCCGGTTCCGCCAAAAGAGGACTGCTGCTGCGAGGGCGCGTGCGAAACCCGGACCGAAGCGCTGCCTGAAAACGGCAATCACTACAGCTGGGTGGTCAACGGCATGGACTGCGCGGCCTGCGCCCGCAAAGTGGAAAATGCGGTGAAGCAGGTGCCGGGTGTGAACCACGTTCAGGTGCTGTTCGCTACCGAAAAGCTGCTGGTCAGCGCCGAAAACGACGTCAGCAGACAGGTTGAAGCCGCCGTCAGCAAAGCGGGTTATACCCTGCGCAGCGAAACGGCGCCCGCAGAAAAAACGTCCCCGCTAAAAGAAAACCTGCCCCTTATCACCCTCATCATCATGATGGCCCTGAGCTGGGGGCTGGAGCAAATCAACCACCCGTTCGGCAACCTGGCGTTTATCGCCACCACGCTGGTTGGCCTGTTCCCGATTGCGCGTCAGGCGCTGCGTCTGATGAGAAGCGGCAGCTGGTTTGCCATCGAAACGCTGATGAGCGTGGCGGCTATCGGGGCGCTGTTTATTGGCGCGACGGCGGAAGCGGCGATGGTGCTGCTGCTGTTCTTAATTGGCGAACGCCTTGAGGGCTGGGCGGCGAGTCGGGCGCGTAAAGGGGTGAGCGCGCTGATGGCGCTGAAGCCGGAAACCGCCACGCGGGTTATTCATGGTCAGCGTGAAACGGTCGCCATCAATACCCTGCGCCCGGGCGACGTGATTGAAGTGCCCGCAGGCGGACGTCTGCCAGCCGATGGGGCCCTCATTACCGCCACCGCGAGCTTTGACGAAAGCGCCCTGACCGGGGAATCCATCCCGGTAGCGCGCGCGGCAGGTGAAAAGGTGCCTGCGGGCGCCACCAGCGTCGACCGACTGGTGCTGCTGACGGTCCTTTCCGAACCGGGCGACAGCGCCATCGACCGCATCCTCAGGCTGATAGAAGAAGCCGAGGAGCGCCGCGCGCCGGTAGAACGCTTTATCGATCGCTTCAGCCGGATTTACACCCCCGCCACCATGCTGGTGGCGCTGCTGGTCACCGTCGTCCCGCCGCTGTTCTTCGGCGCGCCGTGGGAGGGCTGGATTTACAAAGGGCTGACGCTGCTGCTGATCGGCTGTCCGTGTGCGCTGGTGATCTCCACCCCGGCGGCGATTACCTCAGGGCTGGCGGCGGCGGCACGTCGCGGGGCGCTGATTAAGGGCGGCGCGGCGCTGGAACAGCTGAGCCAGGTTCAGCACATCGCCTTCGATAAAACCGGCACGCTGACCGTCGGCAAGCCGCAGGTGACCGGCGTGTATCCGCAGGACATCAGTGAAGACGCCCTGCTGACGCTGGCCGCTGCCGTGGAGCAGGGCTCCACCCACCCTCTGGCGCAGGCGATTGTGCGTGAAGCGAAGGGGCGCGGGCTGACCATCCCTCCGGCAACCGCCCAGCGAGCGCTTGTCGGGTCAGGGATTGAGGCTGTGGTCGAAGGCAAAAAAGTGCTGATCGCCGCGGCAGGCGCGTTCCCGAATCCACAGGTTGAGGCATTAGAGCAGGCCGGGCAGACGGTTGTTGCCGTGATGCAGGACGGTGTACCGATGGGCATGCTGGCGCTGCGCGACACCCTGCGTGACGATGCGAAAGACGCCGTCGACGCGCTGCACAGGCTGGGGGTACAGGGCGTGATCCTGACCGGTGATAACCCGCGTGCGGCGGCGGCGATTGCCGGCGAGCTGGGGCTGGAGTTTAAGGCCGGATTGTTGCCTGCGGATAAAGTCAGCGCGGTAACCGAGCTGAACGGTCATGCCCCGCTGGCGATGGTCGGGGACGGGATAAACGATGCCCCGGCAATGAAGGCTTCCACCATCGGCATTGCGATGGGCAGCGGCACCGATGTGGCGCTGGAGACGGCGGATGCGGCGCTGACCCACAACCGCCTGACCGGGCTGGCGCAGATGATTAGCCTGGCGCGGGCGACGCGCGCCAATATCCGCCAGAACATTGGGATTGCGCTGGGGCTGAAGGGGATATTCCTCGTCACCACGCTGCTCGGCATGACCGGACTGTGGCTGGCGGTACTGGCGGATACGGGGGCAACGGTGCTGGTTACGGCGAACGCGTTGCGGCTGTTGCGCCGTCGGTAAAAATGCCCGGTGGCGGCTACGCCTTACCGGGCCTACAACATCTCCGAACCGTAACCGTAGGCCGGGTAAGGCGTAGCCGCCACCCGGCATAAAACGGCGTCACTGCATCCCTAGCACCCCCGGCAACCACAATGATATCGCCGGGATGTATGTCACCATCCCCAGCACTACCAGCAACATACCGTAAAACGGCAGCATCGCCCGCACCACGTGCTCGATCTTCTGCTTACTCACCGCGCTCGCCACGAACAGCACCGACCCGACCGGCGGCGTGATCAGCCCAATCCCCAGGTTCACCATCATGATCATTCCGAAATGCACCGGATCGATCCCCAGCGAGTTGGTCACCGGCAGCAGTACCGGGGTCAGGATCAGGATGATCGGCGCCATGTCCATTAGCGTGCCAATCAGCAGCAGCATGATGTTGAGGTACATGAGGATCACGTATTTGTTATCGGACAGCGACGTGAAGAATTCGGTGATGCGCATCGGCAGCTGCATGTAGGTCATTACCGCGCCAAACGCCGCGGCAAAGCCAATCAAAATCATCACGATGGTGACGGTTTTCACCGTGCGACACATTAGCTTCGGCAGCTCATTCCACTTGTAATCGCGGTAGATGAACATGGTGACGAAGAACGCCCACAGGCAGGCCACGGCGGCAGATTCGGTCGCCGTGAAGATCCCGGACAAGATCCCGCCGAGGATAATCACCACCGTCATCAGCCCCCACAGAGCATCGAGCATGATTTTCAGCGCCTGCCTGAACGGGATTTTGTCCCCTTTCGGATAGCCGCGCTTGCGGGCGAAGCACAGGCAGAGCACCATCAGGCTCACGCCCAGCAGCAGGCCCGGCAGCACGCCCGCGATAAACAGCGTGGCGATGGAGACCGTTCCCCCTGCCGCCAGGGAGTAAATCACCGAGTTGTGGCTGGGCGGGATCAGGATCGCCTGCACCGACCCGCTGGCCGTCACCGCCGCCGCGTATTCGCGCGGATAGCCCTTCTTCTCCATCTCCGGGATCATCACGCTGCCGATAGACGCCGTATCCGCCACCGACGAGCCGGAAATCGCGCCGAAGAACGTTGATGCCACGATGTTCACCAGCGACAGCCCGCCGCGAATAAAGCCGACAAAAACGTACGCGAAGTTGACCAGCCGTCGGGCAATGCCCCCTTCCGCCATGATCGCCCCGGCAAGAATGAAGAACGGGATCGCCAGCAGGGTAAATTTATTCACCCCGCTGGTGATCTGGATCATCAACGCCTCCAGCGGCAGATCGATCCACAACGCCCCCGCCACGGCGCTTAACCCGACGGCGAAGGCCACCGGCATCCCCAGCGCCAGCAAAATGGCGAGGGTGAATAACAAAACAAACGCATCCATTGTTCACCCCTTAACTGTGATTGCCGATCAGCACGACCGGACGGTTTTCCTGCGAGCCAAACAGCAGGCGTTCAAGCACAAACAGGATCAAAATGGCCGACCCGACAGGTAGCGGCAGATAGCTTTCGCCGGAGGTCAGAAGCGGAAACTCCGCCACCGGCTGCTCCCACAGCTCGACGCACAGCCAGTAGCTGTACCAGCACATCAGGCCTGAAATCAGCAGCATCAGCAGATCCACCATCCGCGCGCACACTCTTTGCAGCGACGCGGGCAGGCGGTCGGTGAGCATGTTGACCGCAATATGCGACCCGGCGCGGTAGCTCACCGCCGCGCCGATAAAGGTAAACGTCACCATGCAGATAATGGCGATCGGCTCCGGCCAGGATTCGCCGCGATTGAGCACGTAGCGTGAAAAAATGCCGATGGGGATGACAATCGTCATCACCAACAGCGAAATACCTGCCACCGCCATGGCGAACAGGTACAGACGGTCCATCCACTTCAGGTAGAGTTCGGACATACGTACTCCGGTTTACTGGACGTCAGCGATGGCTTTCATCAGATCCTGATGCTTATCGCCATACTGCGCGCGCACCGGCTCTGTCGCCTTGATAAACACCGTTTTATCGATGTCGTGGAACTGCACCCCGCCGGCCTTCATTTTCGCCAGCGCCTGGTCGTTATACGCATTCCACAGCTTGCGCTGCTCGAACTGCGCTTCGCGGGCCAGCACCAGGATCTTTTGCTGTTCGTCAGCGCTGAGCTTGTCCCATTTCACTTTGGAATAGAGCAGCATTTCCGGGGTGATGAAGTGGCCGCTCAGCGTGTAGTTTTTGGCGACCGGCATATAGTTGTGGGCGATAAAGGTTGGCGGGTTGTTCTCCGCGCCGTCGATCACCCCGGTCTGCATGCCGCTGTAAACCTCGCTGACGCCCATCGCCACCGAGTTCGCCCCCATCGCTTTCAGCGTGGCCAGCGCCACCGGGCTGCCCTGCACGCGGATTTTCTTCCCTTTCAGATCGTCCGGTTTGACGATCGGCTCTTTGGTGATCAGGTTACGGGTGCCGGAATCCATCCAGCCAAGGAAGACCAGACGCGATTTCGGGTTGGCGGTGAGTTTGTCGCCGATCTGCTTGCCGATATCCCCGTCGATCACCTTGTGCATGTGGTCTTCATCGCGGAATACGTAGGGCAGCGTAAACACTTCGATATCCGGCAGAATGGCAGCCACCGGCGCCATAGAGACGCGGATCATGTCGATCGCCCCCATCTGCGCCTGCTCAATCATCTGCTTTTCATCCCCCAGCACGCCGCCGGGGAAGACCTTAATCTCCAGCTTGCCATCGGTTTGTTGTTTGAGTTTTTCACCCATGTGCTGAACCGCCACCACGTTCGGGTAGCCTTCGGGATGCACATCGGCGGCTTTGATGGTCTGGGCAGAAACGGAGCAGGCAAAAGCAGACAGGCACAGCGCGGCCAGTAACGGCTTGAGGGTCGTTTTCATTGAGTCAACTCCAGGGTAGTGAGATAAGCGTTAAAACGATGTTTTAGTTTTTGACGCTTAAAAATTAGACTACGGCTGGAAAAGGGAGGGTGAAGCGCCTCACAAAAGCGCGAAATTTTGAAACGATGGTTCGAAATTGTGATGAGTACTTGTCGGGTGGCGGCTGCGCCTTACCCGACCTACTACACCCGTAGGCCCGTGCAAGCGAAGCGCCGCCGGGCGTCAGGCCGCACTTACCCCTTACGAATCAAATACCGGTACGGCAAGGTCTCGGTTTGCTGCGCCACCAGTTCATGTTCCATAAAGGTACAAAAGCCGGGGATATCACGGGTGGTAGCCGGGTCGTCAGCGACGATCAGCAGCGTTTCGCCACTCTGCATGTTACGGACGGTTTTACGCACCATCATTACCGGCTCCGGGCAGCGGAGGCCCTGAGCATCAAGCGTGTGGTCTGGGCTGGAAAACAGGTCGGTCATTTTCTTCTCGTTCAGGTAAAAACGGCTGTAGTTTACGCCCCGCTATCGCCAATGCAAACCAGGTTAACGATTGCGTGAAAATTAGCCATTGCAAAGTGTCGTCAAAGCAGTATCATGCGGCGGCTTTATTGGGTTCCCTCACCCCAAATATTAATCAAAAAGGTACAATATGAACTCCTTTACACAATCGCAGCGCGTCAAGGCGTTGTTCTGGCTTTCGCTATTTCATCTGCTGGTGATCATCTCCAGTAACTATCTGGTACAGCTCCCCATCTCCATTTTTGGTTTCCATACCACCTGGGGCGCGTTCAGTTTCCCGTTTATTTTCCTTGCGACGGATTTAACCGTGCGTATTTTTGGCGCACCGCTGGCGCGGCGGATTATTTTTGCGGTGATGATCCCGGCACTGTTTGTCTCCTACGCCATCTCCTCGCTGTTTTACATGGGCAGCTGGCAGGGCTTCGAAGCGCTGACGCACTTCAACCTGTTCGTCGCGCGTATTGCCACCGCCAGCTTTATGGCTTATGCCCTGGGGCAGATCCTCGATGTTCACGTGTTTAACCGCCTGCGTCAAAACCATCGCTGGTGGATGGCACCAACGGCCTCCACGCTGTTCGGTAACGTGAGCGATACGCTGGCCTTCTTCTTCATCGCCTTCTGGCGCAGCCCGGACGCCTTCATGGCAGAACACTGGATGGAAATCGCTCTGGTGGACTACGCCTTTAAGGTGCTTATCAGCCTGGTTTTCTTCCTGCCGATGTACGGCGTGCTGTTGAATATGCTGCTGAAAAGGCTGGCAGATAAATCTGAAATCTCCGCATTGCAGGCAGGTTAAGGGTTCGCTTTATCAGTTGTGATAAGATGAACGAATGAGCCGTTATGGCCGTTTATCGAAAGGAAGAAGTCAATGCGCAATCTGGTTAAATATGTCGGGATTGGCCTGCTGGTTGTTGGCCTTGCAGCCTGTGATAACAGCGACACCAAAACGCCTGCTCAGGGCGCGTCAGCAGAAAGCAACGCCACCGGTCAGCCGGTGAGCCTGATGGATGGCAAACTCAGTTTCTCTCTGCCTGCGGACATGACCGACCAGAGCGGTAAGCTGGGTACCCAGGCGAACAATATGCACGTCTATTCCGATGCCACCGGCCAAAAAGCGGTGATTGTGATCGTCGGTGACGATACCAGCGAAGATCTTGGCGTGCTGGCCAAACGCCTGGAAGATCAGCAGCGCAGCCGCGACCCGCAGCTTCAGGTGGTCACCAACAAGTCTGTTGAACTGAAAGGCCACACGCTGCAACAACTGGACAGCATCATCTCTGCCAAAGGCCAGACCGCCTACTCCTCCGTGGTGCTCGGCAAGGTGGACAATAAACTGCTGACCATGCAGATCACCCTGCCGGCAGACAATCAGCAGAAAGCGCAGACCGCCGCTGAAAACATCATTAACACCCTCGTGATCCAGTAATCGTTCACCAGGATGCCGTGGCCTCCGTCGCTTGCGCCGGGGGCCATTTTTTTGCCACGACTTTCAGACTAACACGCCAGACGAAGCCCATCCGGCGCACTACAATTAACACGCCCCCCGGAAAAAGGAATTCTTATGACTGCCAGCCCGCCCGACAAAGCCGGACTTCATATTTTATTAAAACTTGCCTGCCTGGTGGTTATCCTTGCGGGTATCCACGCGGCGGCGGATATCATTGTTCAGCTTCTGCTGGCGCTGTTTTTCGCCATTGTGCTCAACCCGCTGGTGACATGGTTTTTACGCCGGGGCATCAGCCGCCCGGTCGCGATTACCATTGTGGTGATGGTGATGCTGGTTGTCCTGACGGCGCTGTTCGGCGTGCTCGCCGCCTCGCTGAGCGAATTTTCCACCATGCTGCCGCAGTACAATAAAGAGCTGACGCGCAAGCTGGTCGATCTTCAGCGCATGTTGCCGTTCGTGAATCTGCATATCTCACCGGAACGGATGCTGCGTCGGATGGATTCCGAGAAGGTGATGACCTACGCCACCACGTTGATGACCGGGCTTTCCGGGGCAATGGCCAGCATTCTGCTGCTGGTGATGACGGTGGTGTTTATGCTGTTCGAAGTGCGCCACGTGCCGTATAAACTGCGTTTTGCCCTGAACAATCCTCAGATCCACATTGCCGGCTTGCACCGTGCGCTGAAGGGCGTATCCAAATATCTGGCGCTGAAAACGCTGTTAAGCCTGTGGACCGGCGTGATCGTCTGGCTGGGGCTGGTACTGCTGGACGTGCAGTTCGCGCTGATGTGGGGCGTGCTGGCCTTTTTACTAAACTACGTACCCAATATCGGCGCGGTGCTTTCCGCCGTTCCGCCGATGATCCAGGCGTTCCTGTTTAACGGTTTTTATGAGTGCATGCTGGTAGGGGCGCTGTTCCTTGTCGTGCATATGGTGCTGGGTAACATTCTCGAGCCGCGCATGATGGGCCATCGTCTGGGCATGTCGACGATGGTGGTGTTTTTATCGTTACTGATCTGGGGATGGCTGCTGGGTCCGGTGGGCATGCTGCTCTCCGTGCCGCTCACCAGCGTCTGTAAAATCTGGATGGAAACCACGAAAGGAGGCAGTAAACTCGCCATTCTTCTGGGTCCGGGTCGGCCAAAAAGCCGTTTGCCGGGATAACCGGGTGGAAAGGGTCAAAAGTGACGTTTATTCGCCAGCGCGACGACAACATTGTACGATGTGCGCAGCAAATCGCGCTGGCGAAGAAAAAGTCACAGAAACAGGTTTATCGCGGACGCGCGTAGATGAAATTTACACTTACCCTTATCGACTGGCAGGCAAGAGCGCCAGGACTCAGCGATGCCGACGAATGGCAGGCATGGTCACGCCGGTCTGACGCCATCGATCCCGCTGCACCGCTGGCGAAACTGACCGATCTGCCGATGATGACCGCCCGCCGCCTGAATTCAGGCAGCAGGCTGGCCGTCGATCTTGGCCTGATGATGCTGCGCAAACACCGCATCGATGCCGTCGTCTACAGCAGCCGTCATGGGGAGCTGGAGCGCAATTTCCGTATTCTCCAGGCCCTGGCGGCAGAACAGCCCGTTTCCCCCACCGATTTTGCCATGTCGGTACACAACTCGGCGGTCGGCAATCTCACTATCGCCGCGCGTCAGCCTGTTGTCTCTTCGTCGGTTTCCGCCGGTATGGATACCTTCCAGCAGAGCTTGTGCGACGTGCTGAGCCTGCTGCATGCGGGCTACTCCCGCGTGTTGCTGGTGGATTTCGACGGTCTGCTGCCTGATTTTTATCACGCCGGGCTGCCGCCGCAGATGCCCGTCTGGCCCTACGCGCTGGCGCTGGTGATTGAGGCGGGAAATACGCTCAGCTGTGAAACGCACGTCAACCGCACGCCTGAAGAGCCCGCGCTGCCGCAAAGCCTCCAGTTCCTGCGCCATTACCTGCGGGACGAGCGCCAGTTTACCCTGCCGGGCGAGCGCCTGCTGTGGCAATGGACGCGCCAATGAGAGGGTTACGTTCCCGCCTCGATCGGATATGGCGGATGCTGATGACCGGATTGTGCTTCGTCCTGTTCGGCCTCGGCGGGCTGACGCTGTCGCTGGTGTGGTTTAACCTGCTGCTGATTTTCCAGCGCGACCGCACTCAACGTCGCCGCCTGGCACGCCGCACTATTTCTGCCAGTTTTCGCCTGTTCCTCGCGGTGGTACGCGGTGCAGGGGTACTGGATTACCGTTTCAACAACCTGGACGTTCTGCGCGCCGAGCGGGGCTGTCTGGTGATTGCGAATCATCCCTCGCTGCTGGACTACGTTCTGCTGGCGTCGGTGATGAACGAAACCGACTGTCTGGTGAAAAGCGCGTTGCTGCGTAACCCGTTCGTCAGCGGCGTGATCCGCGCGGCTGACTATCTGATTAACAGCGAAGCCGACACGCTGCTTGCCGCAAGCCAGCAGCGTCTGGCCCAGGGCGACACCCTGCTTATCTTCCCTGAAGGCACCCGCACCCGGGTGGGGGAAGCCATGACCCTGCAACGTGGGGCGGCGAATATCGCCGTTCGCTGCAACAGCGCCGTGCGCGTGGTGGTGATCCACTGTAGCGAACGGATGCTTGATAAACAGAGCAGCTGGTATAACGTGCCCCCCAACAAACCTGTTTTCACCGTGGATGTTCGCGAACGCATCAACATTCATGATTTTTATGATGCGAGTCAGCACGAACCCGCGCTGGCAGCAAGGCAGTTAAACCGGCATATGCAGCATCAGTTAACAACCGGTCTTCAATCTTTGTCAGGAACGAAAGATGCAAGCGCTCTATCTTGAAATTAAGAATCTCATTATCTCTACGCTGAATCTGGAAGAACTTACCCCAGAGGATATTGATACAGACGCCGCGCTCTTTGGCGACGGCCTCGGTCTGGACTCAATCGACGCCCTTGAGCTGGGGCTGGCGGTAAAAAATCAGTACGGCGTAGTGCTTTCTGCCGAAAGTGACGAGATGCGTCAGCACTTCTATTCCGTTGCCACGCTCGCGGCTTTTATCCATCAACAACGCGCCTGAGAATGACCGCTATGACAGAACAACAAACGATTTATCAGGAAGTCTCTGCGCTTCTTATTACGCTGTTTGAAATCGCCCCGGAGGATATTACCCCTGAGGCACGTCTTTACGAGGATCTGGACCTCGACAGCATTGATGCCGTCGATATGGTGGTGCACCTGCAAAAGAAAACGGGCCATAAAATCAAGCCCGAAACCTTCAAAGCGGTGCGCACGGTGCAGGACGTCGTGGACGTTGTGGAACAGCTTCAGCGCGACGCGTAACGTGCGTTCGATTCCAGTTCTTCCCGCCCTGACGGGGCTGATGCTGCTGGCATGGCCGTTTTTGATCGGCTTCGGGCTGGCGAATAATAGCCTGCACGGGATACTGCCCGTGATGGCGCTGGTGCTGCTGTTGCGCGTCTGCCAGGCCCGTCGGCAGGGCGGCCCCCTGCGTTATCTGTTCGTGAGCGTGGCGCTGGCTGGCATAGCGCTTTGCGCGGCGAGCTACGTCCTGCACGCGCACCAGTGGGTGCTGTTATATCCAGTGGTGGTGAATCTGGTGATGCTGGTGGTGTTTGGCGGTTCGCTGTGGACGGCAATGCCTGTCGTTGAACGGCTGGCGCGCCTGCGTGAACCGGATCTCTCCCCCGTCGGGGTACGTTACACGCGCCGGGTTACCCAGGTCTGGTGCGGCTTTTTTATTATCAACGGGGCGATCGCGCTGTTTACCGTATTACACGCCGATATCCGTCTGTGGACGCTGTGGAATGGGATGATTGCCTATCTCCTGATGGGCACGCTGATGGCTGGCGAGTGGGTGGTGCGACAACGGGCGATGAAAAACGATGCTTAACCCTCTTCCGCTTAGCCAGTGGCTCAGTGCGCCCCGCCCTGACGACACCCCTGTCGCCTGGCAGGACGACCATCTCTGGACGCTTGGCGATCTGCGCCACGACGTCACTCAGTTGGTCGACACGCTGCGTCGTGAAGATGGCGAGCGCTGGGCGTTGTGCATCGAAAACGGTTATCTGTTTATTGTCGCGCTGCTGGCGACGCTGCATGCGGGTAAAACGCCGGTCCTCCCCGGGCACAGCCGGGCGGCGCAGCTTAACGAACAGCGGGCGCTGTTCAGCGGCGTCCTGAGCGACACCACGCTCGATTTTCAGGGGCGACAGCTGCGGGTGGCTTCCGCGCAGCGGGCAGGCCATCCCTTTTCACCGCTGCCTGCCATCGGTGAGATGCGCACGATCGAGCTTTACACCTCCGGCTCGACCGGCACGCCGCAGCGGGTCAGTAAGCCGGTGGTCAGCCTTGATCGTGAGGCTCGTCTGCTGGCGGCGCATTTTGGCGAGCGTCTGGCGGGCTGTCACGTCGTGGCTTCCGTGGTGCTGCACCACCTGTATGGCCTGACGTTTCGTGTTGTCTTACCCATGGCGCTCGGCCTGCCGCTGCATGCCAGCCTGCTCAACTATGCCGAGCAGCTCTCTGCCCTTCCCGACGATAAACGCTATCTTTTCATCAGCAGTCCGGCGTTTCTCAAGCGGCTGGACGCGTCGCTGACGCCGCCCCCCGTCAACCTGCTCGTCTCCGCCGGCGGCGCACTGCCCTGGCTGGAGGTCGCCGCGGTTCAGGCCTGGCTCAACGTCTGGCCGGATGAAATATACGGCAGCACGGAAACGGGCGTAATGGCCTGGCGCTACCGTCAGGAGGAAAGCACGCGCTGGCAGCCTTTTCCCGGCGTGGCGTTTCACGGCGATCGCGTGACGTCGCCGCTGATCCCCGAGGCGGAGGGAATCGTGCTGGATGATATCCTGCACTTCACGGCTGACGGGCAGTTCAGCCTCGTCGGGCGTCGTGGTCGGGTGGTCAAAATTGAAGATAAGCGCATTTCACTCGATGACATTGAGCACCGCCTGCTGGCGCTGGACGGCATCCGCGAGGCCGCCGCGCTGACGGTGACGCGCGGCGGGCGTCAGGGCATTGGCGTATTGCTGGTGCTGAATGAAGCGGTGCGTCAGCAACACGAACAGAGCAAAACAGCGCAGGAGCTCGCCTGGCGACGCGCCCTTCGCCCCTGGCTTGAACCGGTTGCCGTACCGCGCTACTGGCGGATCGTTGATGAAATCCCGGTCAACAGCATGAACAAGCGCGTGACTGCGCAGCTACAGGAGTTGTTTCATGAAGATCCCTGAAATCGGGCGCCTCCAGCCCGATCCACAGCATCTGGAGATAACCTTTTATCTTGATCCTGACCTGCTCTGGTTTAAGGGACATTTCGCCGTACAGCCGCTGCTGCCGGGCGTGGCGCAGCTCGACTGGGTGATGCATTACGCCGCCGCGCTGGCGTCGGGCTACCGTTTTCACAGTATTCAGAACGTGAAGTTCGCCGCCCCGCTGTTGCCGGAGAACACGGTCACGCTGCTCCTTGCCTGGCAGCCTGAACGCCAGTTGCTGACCTTTAGCTACCAGCGCCATGCGGGTAACGAGCGCCACACCGCCAGCAGCGGGAAGATTCGCTTATGTCAGTAACCTTCCGTCCCTGCGTGCTGATCCCCTGCTACAACCACGGGGCGATGATGGCTTCGGTGCTGGCGCGCCTGGCGCCTTTCGATCTGCCCTGTCTGGTGGTGGACGACGGCAGCGATGAAACCACGCGCCGCACGCTTGAAGCGCTGGCGGCGGATCGTCCGCAGATGACACTGCTGCGGCTGGCCGAAAACAGCGGCAAAGGCGCGGCGGTGATGCTGGGGCTGAAAGCCTGCGCCGATCGCGGCTTCACCCACGCCGTTCAGGTGGACGCTGACGGCCAGCACGCTATCGAGGACATTCCCAAACTGCTGGCGCTGGCCGGGCGTCATCCCGATGCGCTCATTTCCGGGCAGCCCGTTTACGATGACTCAATCCCCCGTTCGCGCCTGTACGGGCGCTGGATAACGCACGTCTGGGTCTGGATTGAAACCCTCTCCCTGCAACTGAAAGACAGTATGTGCGGGTTTCGCGTTTACCCGATAGCCCCGGTTCTGCGCCTTGCAGCAACCACGCCGCTCGGCAGGCGAATGGATTTTGATACCGAAGTGATGGTGCGCCTCTACTGGCAGGGCAACACCAGCTATTTTCTGCCCACCCGCGTGACCTATCCGCCGGACGGGGTATCCCATTTTGATGCCCTGAAAGACAACGTGCGCATCTCGTTGATGCATACCCGTCTGTTTCTCGGCATGCTGCCGCGCATTCCTTCCCTGCTGATGCGTCGCCGCTCGCAGCACTGGGCGCAGCAGCAGGAGGTAAAAGGATTATGGGGCATGCGCCTGATGCTGCGCGTCTGGCAGTTGCTGGGGCGTAAGGCGTTTACCGCCCTGCTGTGGCCGGTTACCGCCGTCTACTGGCTGACCGCCCGCTCTGCGCGTCAGGCGTCGCAGCAGTGGCTGGCGCGGGTTAAAACGGTGATGGCACAGCGGCAAATGCCGCCCCTCGCGCGGCTAAACAGTTTTTCCCACTTCCTGCGCTTCGGTCATGCCATGCTGAATAAAGTGGCCAGCTGGCGCGGCGAAATGAAACTCCATCGCGATCTGGTCTTTGCGCCAGGCGCGCAGGAGGCGCTGGGGCTCGACGATCCTCAGGGCAAACTGCTGCTCGCGTCGCATCTTGGCGATGTGGAAGCCTGCCGTGCGCTGGCCCAGCGCGAAGGGGCGAAAACCATCAACGCGCTGGTCTTCAGCGACAACGCCAGACGCTTTAAGCAGGTGATGGAGGAGATGGCGCCGCAGGCGGGCATTCACCTGATGCCGGTCACCGACATTGGCCCGGAGACTGCCATCCTCATTAAAGAGAAGCTGGATCGCGGCGAATGGGTGGCGATCGTGGGCGATCGCATCGCCGTCACCCCGCAGCGCGGCGGCAGCTGGCGGGTGATATGGAGCGAATTTATGGGCCAGCCCGCGCCGTTCCCGCAGGGGCCGTTTATCCTGGCGTCCATTTTGCGCTGCCCGGTGGTGCTGATTTTTGCCCTCTGTCAGCAGGGAAAGCTGACCCTGCACTGCGAGCCGTTTGCCGACCCGCTGCTGCTGCCGCGCGGCGAACGCCAGCAGGCGCTACAGCAGACCGTCGACCGCTATGCGCAGCGGCTGGAGCATTACGCGCTCTTGTCGCCGCTCGACTGGTTTAATTTTTTCGATTTCTGGCAGCTGCCAGAGGTCAACGAGAAGGAGTAAAGGGTGCTGACCGATCCCCGCTTTACGGCTGAAGTTGAAATCACCGTTCCGTTCCACGATGTCGATATGATGGGCGTGGTGTGGCACGGCAACTACTTCCGCTACTTTGAGATTGCCCGCGAAGCGCTGCTCAACCAGTTTGATTACGGCTATCGCCAGATGAAAGCGTCCGGCTACGTCTGGCCGGTGGTGGATACCCGGGTGAAATACCGCGACGCGGTGACCTTCGAGCAGCGCATTCGCGTCCGCGCCCACATTGAAGAGGTTGAAAACCGTCTGCGCATCGCCTATCAAATCTTCGACGCGCAAACCGGGAAACGCACCACCACCGGCTACACCATTCAAGTGGCGGTGGAAGAAGCAAGCCGGGAGATGTGCTTTGTCAGCCCGGCCATTCTGTTCGAACGCATGGGGATCGCGCCATGAAATGGATAACGCTACTCGCGCTGCTGGTAAGCCCGCTGGTGAACGCGATCACGCTGGATGAACTGCAACAGCGGTTTGCGGAGCAACCAGTGGTACGCGCACACTTCGAACAGACCCGCACGATCAAGGACATGCCTCAGCCCCTGCGCTCGCAGGGGGAGATGCTGATCGCCCGTGACAATGGCCTGCTGTGGGATCAAAAAGCGCCGTTCCCGATGACGCTGCTGCTGGATGACAAACGGATGGTGCAGATCGTCAACGGTCAGTCGCCGCAGACCATTACCGCCGACACTAACCCGCAGATGTTCCAGTTCAACCATCTGCTGCGGGCGCTGTTCCAGGCCGACCGCAAGGTGCTGGAAGAGAACTTCCGCGTCGATTTCAAAGACCTGGGCGAAGGCCGCTGGTCGCTGGTGCTGACGCCCGTCACCACGCCGCTGGACAAGATTTTCTCCACCCTTGATTTGAAGGGCGCGATCTATCTGGAATCCATTCGCCTGAACGATAAGCAGGGCGACACGACGGATATCGCCCTCTCCCGCCACCAACTGACGCCCGCCCGCCTGACCGATGCAGAACGCCAGCGCTTTGCCGCACCGTAACGCCCTGCGCCCGGCGCTGCTGTGGGCCGCGGTATGCCTGATCCTGCTGGGCGTGCTGCTGTCGCTGCTGCCCGGCGCGCGGCTGAACAGCAGCGTGCTCGCCATGCTGCCGAAACAGACGCTCGGCGCGATCCCTCCCGCTCTCAACGACGGATTTATGCAGCGCCTCGACCGCCAGCTCATCTGGCTGGTCAGCCCCGGCAAACAGCCGGACCCGCGCGTGGCGCAGCAGTGGTTAACCCTGCTGCAACGCAGCCAGGCGCTGAGTGTCGTAAAAGGTCCGCTGGACGCCGCCGGGCAACAGGCCTGGGGAGATTTCTTCTGGCAACACCGCAATGGCCTGGTCGATCCGGCCACCCGCGCCCGCCTGCAAAACGGCGGTCAAGCACAGGCCCAGTGGATCCTGTCCCAGCTCTACTCCGCCTTTTCCGGCGTGAGCGGCAAGGAGCTGCAAAACGATCCGCTGATGCTGATGCGCGGCGCGCAGCTCGCGCTGGCGAAAAACAGCCAAAAGATGCAGCTGATGGACGGCTGGCTGGTGACAAAAGATGCGGCCGGGAACTACTGGTATCTGCTGCACGGCGAGCTGGCGGGCTCATCGTTTGATATGCAGCAAACCCACCAGCTGGTGACCACCCTTAACGCGTTGCAGCAGACGCTGAAAAGCCAGTATCCACAGGCGCAGCTGCTCTCGCGCGGGACGGTGTTCTACAGCGATTACGCCAGCCAACAGGCTAAAAACGATATTTCCACGCTTGGCGTCGCCACGGTGCTCGGGGTGATCCTGCTGATTGTGTCGGTGTTTCGCTCCGTGCGTCCGCTGCTGCTGAGCCTGCTCTCCATTGCCATCGGCGCGCTGGCGGGGACGGTCGTGACGCTGCTGCTGTTCGGTGAACTGCACCTGATGACGCTGGTGATGAGCATGAGCATCATCGGCATCTCGGCGGACTATACGATTTACTACCTCACGGAGCGGATGGTGCACGGCGCGGAACACTCGCCCTGGCAAAGCCTGGCGAAAGTACGTAACGCGCTGCTGCTGGCGCTGCTGACCACCGTCGTGGCGTATCTCTTCATGATGCTGGCCCCCTTCCCCGGCATTCGTCAGATGGCGGTGTTCGCCGCCGCAGGGTTGAGCGCCTCGTGCCTGACGGTAATGTTCTGGCATCCGTGGTTATGTCGGGGCATGCCGGTCCGCCCGGTCCCCCTGAGAGGGATGATGCAGCGCTGGCTGAACGCCTGGCGCGACAGTAAACCCCTCTCTGTCGGGCTGCCGGTAGCGCTGGCGCTGCTCTCCGCCATCGGGATCGCCAGCCTGCGGGTGGATGACGATATCGCCCGGCTTCAGGCGCTGCCGCAGGACATTCTGGCGCAGGAAAAAACCATCACCGCCCTGACCGGGCAAAATGTCGATCAGAAGTGGTTCGTGGTGTACGGCGCGTCGGCTCAGGAAACGCTGGAGCGGCTGGAGGCGTTTACCCCGGCGCTGGCGCAGGCGCAAAAAGCCGGTGAATTAACCCGCTGGCGCACCCTGCCGCTGAACTCGCTGGCGCGGCAGAACAGCGATCTGCATCTTCTGCGTAACGCCGCGCCGACGGTGATGAAAATGCTGCAAAGCACGGGGCTGAAGACCAGTGAACCGAACCTGAACGCCATGCCTGTCAGCGTGGAAGCGTGGCTCGCCAGCCCGGCCAGCGAGGGCTGGCGTTTGCTGTGGCTGACGCTGCCGGACGGCAAAAGCGGTGTGCTGGTCCCGGTCGATGGCGTCAGAAACAGCGCCGCGCTCGGCGAACTGGCCGCCCGCCATCCCGGGGTCGTCTGGGTTGACCGTAAGGCCAGCTTCGACAGCCTGTTTGCGCTCTACCGCTCGCTGCTGACGGGGCTGCTGGGCGTGGCGCTGGCGGTGATTGCCTGCGGCGCGATGCTACGCCTCGGCTGGCGAAAAGGGCTGGTGGCGCTGGTGCCGTCCGTGCTGTCGCTGGGCGGCGGGCTGGCGGCGCTGGCCATGACGGGCCATCCGGTGAACCTGTTTTCCCTGCTGGCGCTGGTGCTGGTCCTCGGCATTGGCATTAACTACACGCTGTTTTTCAGCAACCCGCGCGGCACGCCGCTGACCTCCATGCTGGCGATTACCCTCGCCATGATGACTACCCTGCTGACGCTGGGGATGCTGGTGTTCAGCACCACTCAGGCCATCAGCAGCTTTGGCATTGTGCTGGTGAGCGGTATCTTCACCGCGTTCCTGCTCGCCCCGCTGGCGATGCCGTCTAACAAAGAGAACTTACCATGACCCGTTTCATTCGCCTGGCGGCAGTGATGATGGCCCTGTTGCTGGCGGGGTGTAGCCATACGACGAACCGCGATGACGCGCGCCCTCAGGCCTGGCTCCAGCCCGGCACCCGCGTCACGCTGCCCCCGCCGGGCATCACGCCTGCCATCCGCGCGCAGCAGTTGCTTACCGGCAGTTTTAAAGGCCAGACCCAGTCGCTGCTGGTGATGCTGAACGCCGATGGAAATAAAGTGGCGCTTGCCGGCCTCTCCTCCGTCGGGATCCGCCTGTTCCTCGCCACCTACGACAACACCGGGATCCACACCGAGCAGTCGGTTGTGATGCCGCAGCTGCCGCCCGCCAGCCAGGTGCTGGCCGACGTGATGCTGAGCCACTGGCCGCTCAGCGCCTGGCAGCCGCAGTTGCCGAAAGGCTGGACGCTGAACGATACTGACACCAGACGCGAACTGCGCAACCCCGAGGGCAAGCTGGTCACGGAAATTGTCTACCTGAACCGTAACGGCAGGCGCGAACCGATTAGCATTGTGCAGCACGCTTTTCACTACCACATCACCATTCAATATCTGGGTGACTGAGATGATTTACCTTTCTGCCGTTGGCATGGTCAACGCGCTCGGCAACTCGGCTGATGAAATAGCGGCGAACCTGATCGCTGGTGTGGCCCCCGGGATGCGCCAGCGTGCGGGCTGGCTACAGGGTTTACCCGAGGCCGTGCTGGGGGGCGTGGAGGGTGAACTTCCCCCTGTCCCCGAGTCTTTTTCTGCGCATCGCAGCCGCAACAACCAGCTGCTGCTGGCGGCGCTGGCGCAAATCCGGCCCGCCGTCGATGCGGCCATTGCGCGCGTGGGGCGCGACCGCGTGGCGGTTGTTCTGGGCACCAGCACCTCCGGGCTGGACGAGGGTGATGAGTACGTGCGCCGCGCGCAGAACGGCGAGAGCAGCCCGCAGTGGCAATATCCGCAGCAGGAGCTGGGCGATCCGTCGCGCTTTCTCGCCCGCTGGCTTGCGCTGGACGGCCCGGCGTATACCATCTCAACCGCCTGCTCCTCCAGCGCGCGGGCGATCATCAGCGGTCGGCGCCTGATTGACGCCGGGCTGGTGGACGTCGCCATCGTCGGCGGGGCCGACAGCCTGAGCCGCATGCCGGTCAACGGCTTCAACAGCCTGGAGTCCTTCTCCCCGACCCTGTGCGAACCGTTTGGCCGCCACCGTCGGGGGATCACCATTGGCGAAGCGGCGGCACTGATGGTGCTGACCCGCGAGCCGGGCGAGGTTACGCTCCTGGGCGCGGGGGAATCCAGCGATGCGTACCATATTTCCGCCCCGCATCCGCAGGGCGAAGGGGCGATCCGCGCCATCAACCAGGCGCTGAACGAGGCGGGCATGACGGCGGCGGACGTCGGTTATATCAACCTGCACGGCACCGCCACGCCGCTGAACGATCGCATTGAGGCGCAGGTGATCCACGATCTCTTTGGCGACCGCGTGCCGTGCAGCTCCACGAAACATCTTACCGGCCACACGCTGGGCGCAGCGGGGATCACCGAGGCCGCCCTGAGCTGGCTGATCCTGACCCGAGACCTGCCGCTGCCGCCGCAGGATTTTTCCCGCTACGCACCAGACGACACCCTGCCCGCCTTCGGCCTGCTGCACCAGAGCGCACCGCTGAATAAACCGGCGATCCTGTCAAACTCCTTCGCGTTTGGCGGCAACAACGCCAGCCTTCTGCTGGGGAGGGTATGATGCGCTACTTACCTCCCGGGGATTATCTTCCTCACGACACGCCGATGCTGCTGCTTGAGAGCGTGGAAAACGTCACCGATGACCGCGCCGTTTGCAGCGTGACGGTGAACGATCGGGGCGTTCTGGCTCCGTTCCTGGACGCGGACGGCAACCTGCCTGGCTGGTTTGCGCTGGAGCTGATGGCCCAGACCGTGGGCGTCTGGTCTGAATGGCACCGGATGCAAAAAGGGCTGCCGCACTGTGCGCTGGGCATGGTGCTGGGCGCGCGCGAGCTGGTGTGCGACGCAGGGCATTTTGCCGCAGGCTGCACGCTGACCATCACCATCGAACGTCTGATGCAGGATGAACGCTTTGGCAGCTTCGAGTGCGCCATTCATGCGGATAATGTCTCCCTCGCCACGGGCCGCGTGAACACCTTCCAGCCGAGCGAGGATGAATTAACCACACTTTTCAACCAGGGAACACCATCATGAGATCCGTACTGGTCACCGGCGCCAGCAAAGGCATTGGCCGCGCTATCGCCCTTCAGCTTGCGGCGGACGGTTTCACCGTCGGCGTGCATTACCATCGTGATGAAGCGGGCGCGCAGGAGACGCTGGAAGCGATTGTCCAGGCAGGCGGCGCGGGCCGTTTACTCACCTTCGACGTGGGCAACCGCGAGCAGTGCCGCACGGTGCTGGAACAGGAGATCGCTGACCACGGCGCGTGGTATGGCGTGGTCAGTAACGCCGGTATTACCCGCGACGGTGCTTTTCCGGCGCTCAGCGACGATGACTGGGACAGCGTGATCCACACCAACCTCGACAGTTTTTATAACGTCATTCATCCCTGCATTATGCCGATGATCGGCACCCGCAAGGGCGGGCGGATCATCACCCTGTCGTCGGTGTCAGGCATTATGGGCAACCGTGGGCAGGTGAACTACAGCGCGGCGAAAGCCGGGATCATCGGCGCCACCAAAGCGCTCGCCACCGAGCTGGCAAAACGCAAAATCACCGTCAACTGCATCGCGCCGGGGCTGATCGATACCGGCATGATCGAGATGGACGAAGCCGCACTGCACGCGGCGATGTCGATGATCCCGATGCAGCGTATGGGCCAGGCCGAGGAGGTCGCCGGGCTGGCGAGTTACCTGATGTCGGATAAAGCAGGCTATGTGACGCGTCAGGTGATTTCGATTAACGGAGGCATGCTATGACCCGCCGGGTAGTGATTACGGGCATGGGCGGCGTCACCGCGTTCGGCGAGGACTGGCCGACCATCTCGCGCCGTCTGCGCGAGTATGAAAATGCGGTGCGTACCATGACGGAGTGGCAGGCGTATGACGGCCTGCAAACCCTGCTCGCCGCGCCGATTGAAGATTTCACTCTCCCCGCTCACTATACCCGTAAGCGCATTCGCGCCATGGGCCGGGTGTCGCTGCTCTCTACCCGCGCCACCGAGCTGGCGCTGGAGCAGGCGGGACTGATCGACGACGCGGTGCTGACCAACGGTCAGACCGGCATCGCCTACGGCTCGTCGACCGGCAGCACCGGGCCGGTCAGCGAGTTTGCCTCTATGCTCACCGAAAAGCACACCCACAACATCACCGGCACCACCTACGTGCAGATGATGCCGCACACCACGGCGGTGAATACCGGGCTGTTCTTTGGCCTGCGCGGACGGGTGATCCCCACCTCGAGCGCCTGTACCTCTGGCAGCCAGGCGATTGGCTACGCCTGGGAAGCGATTCGTCACGGCTACCAGACGGTGATGGTGGCAGGCGGCGCGGAAGAGCTGTGCCCGTCGGAAGCGGCGGTTTTCGATACCCTGTTTGCCACAAGCCAGCGTAACGACGCGCCAAAAACCACGCCGTCGCCGTTTGACGTTCAGCGCGATGGCCTGGTGATTGGCGAAGGGGCGGGCACGCTGGTGCTGGAAGAGCTGGATCACGCCAGAGCGCGCGGGGCGACAATCTATGGCGAGATCGTGGGCTTTGCCACCAACTGCGATGCGGCGCACATCACCCAGCCCCAGCGTGAAACCATGCAGGTGTGTATGGCGCAGTCGCTGGCGATGGCGGGCCTTGGCCCTCAGGAGATTGGCTACATTTCTGCCCACGGCACGGCAACCGATCGCGGGGATATCGCCGAAAGTCAGGCGACCGCCGCCATTTTCGACGACAGCGTGCCCATCTCTTCCTTAAAGAGTTATTTCGGCCATACCCTGGGTGCCTGCGGCGCGCTGGAAGCCTTGCTGAGTCTGCACATGATGCGGGAGGGCTGGTTCACGCCAACGCTCAATTTAAGACAACCGGATGAGCAATGCGGCGCTTTAGATTATATTATGGGGGAAACCCGCCCGATTGATTGCGAATTTATTCAGAGCAATAACTTTGCCTTTGGCGGCATCAATACCTCGATAATCATTAAACGCTGGGCGTAACTATGTACCAGTTTGTACTGGGAAAGATCTCCACCCTTAGCGCGGACCCGCTGGCGTCAACGCTCGCAGACATGGCACCTCAGGGTGCACGACACGCTTCCTGGCTTGCAGGCCGGACGCTGCTCGCCAGAACCTTATCCCCCTCACCGCTTCCCGAGATAATTTACGGCGAGCAGGGAAAACCGGCCTTCGCTAACGGCCATCCTCTGTGGTTTAACCTGAGCCACAGCGGGGACGACATTGCCCTGCTGATGAGCGATGAAGGTGAAGTGGGCTGCGATATCGAAGTGATCCGCCCGCGGGAAAACTGGCAGGCGCTGGCGAATGCCGTTTTCAGCCTCACCGAACATGACGAGCTGGAACGTGAAGCGCCGGAAGAGCAGCTTTCCGCATTCTGGCGCATCTGGACGCGCAAAGAGGCGATCGTCAAACAGCGTGGCGGCAGCGCGTGGCAGATTGTCAGTATTGACAGCACCGCCCAGACCCTCCCGGTCAGTCAGCTACGCTTCGGCTCGCTGAGCCTGGCGGTCTGTACCCCTACGCCTTTCACCTTAACGGCGGAAGCGGTTACTTACTCCGGTATTTCTGCGGCATAAAAATGACCAGCACGCCGAGTATAATCAAGCCGACGCCCGCCAGCCCGCGCCAGGAAAAGTGTTCTCCCCAGCCGGGCAGTAAAATTGCAGCACTCCACACCAGGATGTAACTGAGGCTCAGCAAGGCATACGCTTTGCTGAGCGCCATACGATGCAATGCCAGATACCAGCAGCCCATTGAGGCGCAATAGCCTGTCAGCCCCAGCATCAGCGCGCCCGTACCGGGGGCTATATGCCAGAGGGCTGCCCAGAAAGCGTCGCCCATCGGGGGCAGCGTTACCATCGCATGACGCAGCAGCAGCTGCGCCACGCTGACTAACACTACGCTGCATAACGCCCAACACGCACCGTTCACAGGCTTCCTCCCAGCAAAATAACCCCGACGATAATCAACCCGACGCCCAGCCAGTGACGTAGCGGGACAGGCTCATGCCAGACGATTTTTGCCGCCAGCGTTACCCAGACAAAGTTAAGGCTCAGCATGGGGTACGCCACCCCGACGGGCAGATGCTGCAATACCACCAGCCAGGCAACCATCCCGCCACCCAGCATCAGCAGGGCCAGCCCAAGCCACAGGGCGACCTGCTGACCGCCGCCTGCCCGGGTCGCCTGTTTCTGGCACAGTTGACCTGCGCAGCTCAACAGGCTTGCCAGCACCAGCCAGATCCAGGCCATCACTGCGGCAGATATTGCAGGTAAGCCAGACGCCCCTGAATCGTCAGGTTGTCCGGTTTTGGCAGCCCGGCGCGGGCCAGGTCGTCGTTTTTCGACAGCAGGATCACCAGCGACACCGGTCCCTGCTGACGATGCGCTTCAAGCCAGTGCGCGATATCATCTTTGCTCACAAAACGCCCCTTAGCGTCCGGATAATCCAGGCCGTATTTCAGCTCACCGCTCTGCCCATACAAAATGATGTCATTACGCTGAAGCTCCCACGCCAGCCCGGAGGCTATACCAACGTTGTTCGCCAGGACGAATTTACTCATCTGCAATGGCTCGCGAACGGAATCCACCAGCGACTGCGGCTGTTTGGAATCCACTACCCGGTCCGGGATCGCAAAACCCACCAGCAGGGCCAGCCCGGCAGGGCAAAGCGCCGCCAGCCACCAGCGCTGCGGATTTTTAAGGGTAAACCAGCCCACCGAGGCCCAGACCAGAAACGCCACCACGGCACAGAAGACTTTGTACAATTCGACCGGTGTCCAGACCGGATGTTTGGCAAGCCCCCACGGGGATACCACCAGCGCTGCCACCACACCAAGCACACCAAACACGATGTTGATCCCACCGTTAATACGTAACGCTTTTTCGGCGACGGTGCAGACGTAGCGCGCCATCAGGATCGCCAGCGGCGCAAAGCACGGCAGGATATAGGTCGGCAGCTTGCCTTTGGCGATGCTGAAGAACAGCAGCGGCATCACTATCCAGCCCAGCAGATAAAGCCCCGCCCTCTCGTTTTCTCTGTCTCGCCATCCCAGGCGCAGCGAGCCCGGCAGCATCGCCAGCCACGGCAGACTTCCCGCGATGAGGAACGGCAGATAGTACCAGAACGGCGCTTTATGCTGGGCATCGCTCCGGGCAAAGCGCTGGATATGCTCCACCCAGAAGAAGTAACGCCAGAAATCGGGTTCACGCTGAGCAATTGCCAGCCCCCAGGGGAGGACGATAAGTACGCAGCTGAGGATCGCCAGCCAGCCGAAAACCAGCACCTCCTTCCAGCGTCGTTGCGCAATCACCCACGGCAGCACGCCAATCACCGGTACCGCCAGCGCCAGGAAGCCTTTGGTCATGACGCCCATGCCGCAGGCCAGCCCCAGCAGAATGTAGCCCCCCGCTTTTCCGGCTATCGTTTTCGCCTGCGAAGCCAGCCAGAAGCTGCACATAGCCGCCACCAGCCAGAGGGTGATAATGGGATCCAGCACGGCGTAGGTGCCGATGCCATAGACCAGGAACAGGGTTAAGAAGATCAGGCCGGAGAAGATCGCCACCCGCTTATCCTGCCAGAGACGCCAGGCCAGCCAGATCACCAGCAGCGCCGTCAGCCCGGTGCAGAATATCGCCCCCGCACGAACGGCAAAATTGGTGTGTCCAAATAGCCATTGCCCGATGCTGTTCACCCAGTAACCGGCAATGGGTTTTTCAAAGTAACGCAGCCCGAGGAAATGCGGGACCACCCAATCGCCGGAGGCCAGCATTTCGCGGCTGATTTCCGCATAGCGCGTCTCATCTGGCTGCCATAACAGGCGAAGGTTGACCGGAAGGAGGTAGTAAACGACAAACAGGGCGAGAAGCGTCAGGCCATAGCGGGCTGTTTTCATAGTGCCGGGCTCACGGTTTGTTGATAGCCAAGCCAGCCTTCCCGGCCAGCCATTTCACGACGGACGATTTTTCCCAGGGGCAGCGTGCCAGGATCCTCCGGCAACAGCTGGCTTAACGGGCAGAACTGAATGCCCTCCTGCGCCGCCAGCGCAAGCAACGCGTCAAAATCCTGCTGATACGCAATGCCTTCCACTTCGGCATGGATGGTATAAACCGGCGTACCGGCATCGCGGTGCATCGCATCCAGAATGTAACGGTTAAACCTGTCGGCACTCACCTCGCGCCCGACCACTTCATCCCACGTCGGAAGAGTGACCGGAATCTGCACCGTGCCGGTTCGGTTTTCCCCCAGCAGCGGTAAAAACGGTCCGGTGCCCCGGCAATCGCTGTTGTAGCGAAAGGCAAAGCGCTCTTTGGCCTTCACCACGCGCTGGTCGGCCCGCCATCCCGCCACGGCGGAACAGCGCACAGGCTGGCCGGTAAGGGCTTCCAGCTCCAGCACGCCGCGCTCAACCTCACGCGCCAGGCGGGGGATATCCCACACGCCCGCCCAGGCCTGCCAGGCATGGTGATCCCAGGCGTGCAGCCCCACTTCATGATGCTGCGCGGCCTTGCAGATGATCGCTTCATTTTCCGCGCCGATGCGCCTGCCGGGCCATGCGGTTCCGGCCAGCAGGATATCCCAGCCGTAGAGCGATGCCGCGCGCGAGCGCAGCATTTTGAACAGAAAGGCCGGTTTAACCAGACGCCACAGATGACGCCCCATGTTGTCTGGCCCGACGCTGAAGAAAATGCTGGCACGCACGTCGTGCTTGCTCAGCAGTTCCAGCAGCCGCGGCACACCCTCACGCGTGCCGCGAAAGGTGTCGACGTCAATGCGTAAACCGACCTTTTTCATGATGCCTGTTCCGACAGCTCCACGGTGCGCAGGAAGAAGTCGAGCGTTTCATCAATGGTCTGCTCCATCTTCACCGTCGGTGTCCAGTTCAGGCAGCGCTTCGCATTGCGGATGCTCGGCTTGCGGTGCTCAACGTCCTGATAACCCTTGCCGTAGTAGCTGCTGCTCTCCACTTCGCGGAAACCGGCAAACGGCGGGAACTGGCTGCGCAGCGGGTGACGTTCAAAGCTTGCCAGCAGCATTTCCGCCAGCTCGCGGATGCTCGCTTCGTTGTCCGGGTTACCGATGTTGATGATCTCTCCGTTACAGCGGCCGTCTTTGTTTTCGATGATGCGGAACAGCGCTTCAATACCGTCGCTGATATCGGTGAAGCAACGTTTCTGTTTGCCACCTTCAATCAGCTTAATGGGCGAACCTTCCACCAGGTTGAGGATCAGCTGGGTGATAGCGCGGGAGCTGCCGATACGCGCGGCGTTCAGGTTGTCCAGGCGCGGCCCCATCCAGTTAAACGGGCGGAACAGGGTAAAGCGTAGCCCCTCTTTCTCACCGTATGCCCAGATCACGCGGTCCAGCAGCTGTTTGGAGACGGAGTAGATCCAGCGCTGCTTGTTAATCGGCCCGACCACCAGACTGGAGGTGTCTTCATCGAAGTTATTGTCGGTACACATGCCGTACACTTCCGACGTCGACGGGAAGATGATGCGCTTATCGTATTTCACGCAGTCGCGGATAATCTTCAGGTTCTCTTCGAAATCGAGTTCGAACACGCGCAGCGGGTTACGGGTGTATTCAATCGGGGTGGCAATCGCCACCAGCGGCAGCACCACGTCACATTTTTTGATGTGGTACTCGATCCATTCGGAATGGATGCTGATGTCCCCTTCAACGAAGTGGAAACGGGGATTAGTGAGGAATCGACCGATCGCATCGGATCCGATATCGAGACCGTAGATCTCGTAATTGTCGTCTTCCAGCAGCCGTTCGGTCAGATGGTTACCGATAAACCCGTTCACGCCGAGGATTAAGACGCGCGTGCGGCGTTTGATCGCCACCACCGGCGCGCTGGTGATCAGCGCCCCCGCCACCAGCCCAAGAGACTGCGCCAGCTGCGCCCCCTGCACGTACAGCCCGTTATCCGTTTGTCCGGTGACGATCTCCAGCGCCTGCTCGCCGCAGCTCACAATCAGCGGAGAGACGGAGATGACGGTGCCCGGTTTTGCCGCCGGAATGTCCTCACGCACGCGGGATTTCCAGACGATAAATTTACTGACCCCGGCGAAGCTGTACGCGCCCGGCCACGGGTCGGTCACGGCGCGCACCAGGTTATGCAGCTGACGCGCCGGTTTCGCCCAGTCCAGTCGCCCGTCCTCCGGCGTGCGGCGACCAAAACTGCTTGCCTTGCTTTCGTCCTGCGCGGTTTCGGTAAAAGTCCCCTGACGGATCGTCGGCAGCGCGTCGCGAAGCAGGCTTTGCGCGGCGATGCAGAGCTTGTGGTGCAGCTCCAGCGCCGTTTCATCAGCGCCAATGCCCACTTTCAGCTGTGCCACGATACCGCCCGCATCGGCACGGCGTACCATTTTGTGCAGCGTTACGCCGGTTTCCGTTTCACCGTTAACCAGCGCCCAGTTCAGCGGCGCACGGCCACGGTAGGCAGGCAGCAGCGAGCCGTGCAGGTTAAATGCGCCTTTTGTCGCCACGCTCAGGATGTCGTCGCAAAGCAGATTGCGGTAGTAGAAAGAGAAAATCACGTCCGGCGCAAGCTTCTGAATACGATCCACCCACAGCGGATGGTTCACATCGTCCGGGGCGTAAACCGGAATACCGTGTTCAGCCGCAATACGCGCCACCGAGCCGAAGAAGTGGTTTTCCCCGGCAACATCCGGATGGGTGAAGATGGCGGTAATGTCGAAGCCTGCGTCCAGCAAGGCTTGCGTGCCCGTGCAACCCATATCGTGATAGGCAAAGACGACGGTTTTCATGGGTGGTTTTCCTCTTGAGATGCCAGGTGCTCCTGACGGACAACACGTTGAATAAAATAGCGCGGACGCGCGCGAACATCGTTGTAAATACGGCCAATGTACTCACCCAGCAGACCCATACCGATGAACTGGGCGCCAATGAACGTGAACAGCACGGCAAACAGCATAAAGACCCCTTCCGCCGCCCACTGGGGACCAAAGACCAGCCGCAGAACGACCAGCAGAACGGAAAGCGCAAACCCGGCCAGCGCGATAACGCTGCCGAACACGCTCAGCAGGCGCAGCGGCGTGGTGGTCAGGCAGGTGATCAGGTCGTACATCAGGTTGATCAGACGCATAAAGCTGTATTTTGACTCCCCGTGCTCGCGCTCGGCGTGCAGCACCGGGATCTCCGTCGCTTTACGGGCAAAGGTGTTCGCCAGAATCGGAATGAAGGTGCTGCGCTCATGGCAGTGCAGCATGGCGTCGACGATGTGGCGGCGATAGGCGCGCAGCATGCAGCCGTAGTCGCCCATCGCTTTACCGGTGGTGCGCTGGATCAGACGGTTGATGGTGCGAGACGCCAGCTTACGGAACAGGCTGTCCTGGCGGTTTTGCCGCACGGTGCCGACCACGTCGTAGCCTTCGTCGGCTTTGGCGACCAGACGCGGGATCTCTTCCGGCGGGTTTTGCAGATCAGCATCCAGGGTAATCACCAGATCTCCCGTAACGTGGCTGAACCCGGCCATAATTGCCGAGTGCTGGCCGTAGTTACGGTTGAGCAGTACGGCAACAATGTGGCTGCCCTCCGCCTGCGCGGTGTCAGTCAGCATCCGCGCGGAATTGTCGCTGCTGCCGTCGTCCACCAGCAGAATTTCATAAGCTTTGCCGAGCGTCTCGCAGGCGGCAGTCGTGCGGCGGATCAGTTCCGGCAGGCTCTCCTGCTCGTTATAGACCGGGATCACCACGGAAACTTTTTGTACAGGCGGCGCACTGAACATATCAATGTCCTGCAAGCTGATGGAGCGCGGTAATGACGCGGGTTGTGTCGTCATGGGTCATGTCCGGGAAAAGAGGGAGAGAACAAATACGCGCGCTGTTCCATTCAGAGTTCGGAAGCGACACATCAGGGAAACGCTCGCGGTAGTATTTTTGCGTATGTGCCGCACGGAAATGCAGGCCCGTACCGATGCCCTGCTCCTTCAGCGCGGCCATCAGGGCATCACGCGAGAGGCCGCACCGGGCCTCATCCACGCGAATGATAAACAGGTGCCAGGCGTGCAGATGCGGCCAGGACGGAATGCACAGCGGCTGGAAAGGGGTATCCGAGAGTTCAAGCAGGTAGCGGTCGGCAATGTCGCGACGGCGCCTGTTGGCTTCGCCCAGCTTGCCGAGCTGCACCAGCGCCAGCGCGGCGTTGATATCCGCGAGGTTGTATTTAAAACCCGGGGTGATGACCTCGGCCTGCGGCGCGCGGCCATGGGTTTGGCGGTCATAGGCATCAACGCCCAGACCGTGGAATTTCAGGCTACGGATGTTTTGCGCCAGCTGCTCGTCATCCGTCACCACCAGCCCACCTTCGGCGCAGGTCATGTTTTTGATGGCATGGAAGGAGAAAATTGCGGTGCCCCGCCAGCCCACATGACGGCTGTGGTAGTACGTTCCGGCGGCATGGGCCGCGTCTTCAATGACAGGAATACCGTGACGTTCACCGACGGCGCGGATGGCGTCAATATCGCACGGCGCACCCGCATAATGAACCGGCACAATGGCTTTGGTGCGAGGCGTAACGGCGGCGTCGACCGCTTCAGGCGTCACCATCAGCGTGTCTCTGTCGACGTCGATCATCACCGGTATGGCACCCAGCAGCACGATCATATTCAGCGTCGATACCCAGGTCAGGGAGGGCGTAATCACCTCATCGCCGGGACCAATCCCCATCGCCATCAGGGTGACGTGCATCCCCGCCGTGGCAGAGGAGACGGCAATCGCATGACGGTTTCCCGTCAGCGTACAGAACGCCTCTTCAAGCATCTGATTTTTCGGCCCGGTGGTGATCCAGCCGGAGGTTAATACCTCCTGTACCGCGGCGATTTCCTCCGCGCCCATTGAGGGCCGGGAAAAAGGCAAAAAATCACGCATTATTAATTTCCTTGAGTTATGCATGGCAACTTTTTGATATTAACCAAATGCCGATGCGTTTATTTCAACGAACCATAAACTCATCTCAAGGTAACGTTCATTTCTTAGGGAAAAATTAAGATGGTGATAAAAAGGAGGAATGAATTGATATAAATTTATTATTAAACAATAGGTTAAGTAATTATGAATTATTTATTATGTGATTCCGCTCACCGTATTAAAGTCAATTATCTAAACCAAACATCAACAAATAAAAAAATCCCCGACCATTTCCAATAAATATGAAATGAGTCGGGAACTTTTCTTTTTAGTTAATTGTCGCGCTTATTTTAAATTATCAGGAAAGTTTTTTGGCAACTCGCTGGCCGCGCACGCAATAACGCTGTCGTCATTCGCACCGCAGTCGCGCACGAAGGTGATGGTGGCAAATTCATCAATCACTTCGGTTGGATACGCTGGCCCGGCATCACGGTAGCTATTCATCAGTGGAATGTGATCGTTCTGGAAGCAGACGGTTTTTTCCGGATTATTCATGACCCAGCGCGGGAAGAAGATGGTGCCGTGGAACAGGCTGTCTTCCAGGTTCACGATCAGGCTCACGTCGGTACCGGTTGGCTCCGTCCAGGAAATTTTATAGATGCTCTCCCCAACGCGAACAATGTAGGCCTGCTGATCTTTCACCCAACGGTTGCCCACCAGGCCGCTGTGAATACGGTAGTCCAGGGTGTTTTCGTTTTTAACGTAAATTTCGTAATTCCAGCCATTATCGTAGGTATATACCAGATGTTTGCCGACGAAGCCGCTTAAATCATGTTTATCGAAGGTGCTCATACGATGTCTCCTTTGTTTTGATGAGACGATCGTACCCCTTCAAAAAATGAATAAATAACGCTATGTTTGAATCAAATTCATCCAAAATTTAGATTAATTATGCACAAGACGACGCTCGAACAGTGGGCCTTGCTGGAGAGAGTCATCGAGGCTGGCAGCTTCGCTAAGGCGGCGGAAGAGACCCACCGCAGCCAGTCCTCGGTCAGCTATAACCTGTCGCTGTTGCAGGAGCGGCTGGGCGTGGCGCTCCTGATGACAGAGGGACGGCGTGCCGTGCTGACACCGGCGGGTGAGCTGTTGCTGAATCAGGTTAAACCGCTGCTGAAAGCCTTCGCCTATGTTGAAACGCGCGCTGCGACCCTGCGCAGCGGGATGCGAACCCGTATCGACCTGATGGTAGACAGTATTTTTCCGCGCAGCCGGCTGTTCGCGATTTTGCGCCAGTTTCAGCAGCTGTACCCGCAAACGCAGGTGCGGCTTACCGAGGTGCTGGAAAACAGCCGCGCGGATGCGCTCAATGATGAAGCCGACGTGATGGTCTTAACCCGCCGCCAGGACATTACCGGCCTGGGGGAATGGCTGATGAATATCGATTTTGTTGCCGTCGCGCATCACGCTCACCCGCTGTTTGCGCTGGATACACCGCTTAACGACGAGATGCTACGACCGTGGCCGCGCATTCAGATCGCAGACAGCCAGCCCACCGCTCACCCCACCGGGGAGTCGTGGACCTTCTCCACCATCGATGCCGCGATCGAAGCGGTGATGTATCAGGTTGGATACGGCTGGTTACCGGAAGAACGCATTCAGACCCCGCTCCAGCAAGGCATCCTTAAAACGCTGCCGCTCAGCCACGGCGTACGTCGCGCCACGCCGCTGCACCTCATCGTCAAACGCACCCTCAGCCCGCTGGACGAGCAGGTTGAGACGCTGTTGCGCCTTTTTAAACAGGAGCCGTCATCGTCAACTGCTACGCTTTAAGTTTTGAACCATAAGATGACAAGGAGCGAATGATGAAAATTGATTTAACGGGGAAAGTAGCGCTGGTGACCGCGTCCACCGGCGGTATTGGGTTTGCCATCGCCCGCGGGCTGGCGGAGAGCGGTGCGGAAGTGATCGTGAACGGGCGCAGCGTCGACTCGGTGAACAAAGGCATTCAGGCGCTACAGCAGGTGGTGCCGGGCGTACAGGTCCGTGCCGCCATAGCCGATCTAAGCTCGCAGGAGGGCGTTGACGAACTGCTCAGGGTCGCCTCGCACGTCGATATTCTGGTGAATAACGCCGGGATCTATGGCCAGCAGGATTTTTATTCCACCGACGACGAGACCTGGGAACGCTACTGGCAGACCAACGTGATGTCCGGCGTGCGCCTCTCCCGTGCCCTGCTGCCCGGCATGGTACAAAAGGGCTGGGGTCGGGTAGTGTTTATCTCGTCAGAATCGGCCTGCAATATTCCTGCGGATATGATCCACTATGGCGTGACAAAAACCGCCCAGCTCTCGCTGGCGCGCGGTCTGGCGAAGTTCGTGGCAGGCAGTGGCGTGACGGTGAACAGCGTGCTGCCGGGCCCGACAATGTCGGACGGTTTTGCCGCGATGATGAAAGACGAGATCGAAAGAACCGGTAAATCGCTGGAACAGCTGGCGAAAGAGTTCGTGATGGCGAATCGCCCCAGCTCGGTGATCCAGCGCGCCGCCACGGTGGAAGAAGTGGCAAATATGGTGGTATATGTCTGTTCCATGCAGGCCTCCGCGACTTCCGGCGCGGCGCTGCGCGTTGACGGCGGCGTGGTGGATGACATTGTTTGACCCGTCAGGCCACAGGTTCAGGAAAAAATGCGACCTGATATAAGGACTGTGAAGGTAAAGCAGGTAAACTAGTGAACAGAATGTGTATTTCAGCTAAGACGTATTTATGACCAATATGATTGCCGACGAAGCCGTGGCGAAGTCCAGCGTGCTCTCTGTCTTTGACTTTGATGGTACGTTGACGCACCACGACAGTTTTATCCCGTTCCTGCGCTTTGCCTTTGGCAAGCGCTACTTTGCTGGCCGACTGGTGCGCATGGCCCTGCCTACGCTGCACTGTGTGCGCCGCAAGCTGACGCGAGATGAGCTGAAAGAGGTGTTGATCAAAACCTTCCTGACGGGGGTGGATGAGCACTGGTTACGTCAGCAGGCGGAAGCCTTCTGTGAAAAATACTGGAACAAGCTGATGCGCCCGGAAGGTGTGCTGGCCGTCGCCAACGAGGTCAATTCCGGTGCGGAAGTGACGATTTGCTCTGCTTCCCCGGCGCTGGTATTGCAGCCGTGGGCCGATAAGCTCGGCATTAAGCTGATTGGCACGCAGCTGGAAGTGAAAGACGGCAAGCTGACCGGGCGGATCACCGGCCACAACTGCCGTTGTGCCCAGAAGGTAGCGAGGCTGGAGAAGGTGTATGGGGATTTGAACGCGTATCACCTGCGCGCCTGGGGCGACACGCGTGGCGACCACGAGTTGCTGGCGGCGGCGCAGGATCCGCACTGGCGGCATTTTCATCATCCGAGCAAGCGCCGAAATTCACCAATTAAGGGTTAGGTGCGGCCCGGTGCCCTCACCCCGGCCCTCTCCCACAGGGAGAGGGAGAAAAGCGGTACATCAGGCCTCACGTTTTCCCGGGAACATCACGCTCGCAATAATCCCCAGCGCCAGTACCCCCAGCACCACAAACAGGCTTGCCGTGGCGCCGATGTTATAACCGTGATGCCAGAAGTGGTCGGTCGCATTCAGCCCCAGCTTGAACGCCACGAAGAACAGCAGTAACACTACCGCTTTCTCCAGATGCACCAGATACTGCTTCAGCGCTTCCAGCACGAAGTAGAGGGTACGCAGGCCGAGGATCGCGAACATCATTGCGCTGTAGATGATCAGCGGCTCACGGCTGACGGCAATGATTGCGGGTACGGAATCGAAGGCGAACATCACGTCGGACAGCTCCACCACCGCGACGCAGAGCAGCAGCGGCGTCGCGTAGCGCTTCGCCTTCTTCACGCGGCCTACCATCACATCCTTGTTTTCAGGTTTCTCCAGTTCGGCATCCACCTCTTTCTGGGTCAGGATAAACGCATGGCTGCTGATTTTTGGCCACACCGGGTAGAAGCGTTTCACCAGGCGGTACGCCAGATGGTTGGAGTAATCTTCTACTTCATCGCTCTCTTCATTGCGTTTCAGCATCATCACCGCCGTCCAGCCGACGACCAGCGCAAAAATGACCTCAACATACGGTCCCAGGCTCAGCAGGCTGGTGCCAATGGCAACAAAAATACCACGGAACACAATCGCCCCGAGCACGCCCCAGTAGAGCACGCGGTGACGATATCTATCCGGCACGCCGAACCAGGCGAAGATCGCCATCATCACAAACAGGTTGTCGACGGAGAGCACCTCTTCCAGCGCATAGCCGGTCAGGAACAGACTGGCCATCTCCGCGCCGTGGTGCACGTATAAGAATCCGGCGAAGGCCATCGCCATCATGACCCAGAAGATGGACCACATGACCGCGCTTTTCAGCGAGATCGGTTTATCGTGACGGTGCATGAAGAGGTCGATAAACATCGCCCCAACGGCCATCACCACGAAGACAACAACGGTTTCCGTCGGGAAACCGAGATGAGCAGCAGACATAGACAACCCTTTTAAGAAGACAAAACACCATGCACACAATAAAAAGCGTGGACCCGATAAGGACGCAGCACGCTAAAAAAATAAATATTAACCGTTCTTTTCAGCGAGTGCCTGCGCGCATGCCCAGGCACTGGCCCACGCCCACTGGAAGTTATACCCGCCGAGCCAGCCGGTCACGTCCATCACTTCACCAATGAAATAAAGACCCGGCACGTTGCGGGCTTCCATCGTGCGGGATGATAGTTCGTTTGTATCCACGCCGCCCAGCGTCACTTCCGCCGTGCGGTAACCTTCGGTGCCGTTTGGCTGTACGCGCCAGTTCGTCAGCGTCTCCACCAGCGTTTCCTGCTCGCGGCTGTTGAGCTGCTTGAGCGCGACATCCGGAATTTGCCCTAACACCTGCAAGCACTCCACGAGACGCTTCGGCAGCTGCATCGCCAGGGTATTTTTCAGGCTTTGATTCGGGTGCGCGGCGCGTTGCTCGTTGAGGAAGGCGTCCAGATCGCAGTCCGGCACCAGGTTTACGGAGACAAACTCCCCCGGCTGCCAGTAGCTGGAGATCTGCAATACCGCCGGGCCCGAGAGTCCGCGATGGGTAAAGAGCAGATTTTCGCGGAACACCGTGCCGTCTTCGGCCGTAATGACCGACGGCACAGACACGCCGGAGAGCGTCTGAAGCTGTTCCAGCAGGGGCTTATGCAGCGTGAACGGTACCAGCCCGGCGCGGGTGGGCAGTACCTTCAGGCCAAACTGCTCGGCGATTTTATAGCCGAACGGTGAGGCGCCCAGACCCGGCATCGAGAGGCCGCCGCTGGCGATCACCAGGTTATCGGCGCTGACGGTTTCACCGTTGAGTTGCAGCGTGTAGCCCTCCTCGTCACGGGCGACGTCCAGCACTTCGGTGCGCAGGCGCATAACTACGCCGCCTTTTTCGCACTCGGCCACCAGCATATCGACAATTTGCTGCGCGGAGTCGTCGCAGAACAGCTGCCCCAGCGTCTTCTCATGCCACGCGATACCGTGTTTACCCACCAGCTCGATAAAATCCCACTGGGTGTAGCGCGCCAGCGCAGATTTGCAAAAATGACGGTTCTGGCTCAAATAGGCCGCAGGCTCGACAAAAAGATTAGTAAAGTTGCATCGCCCGCCGCCAGACATCAGGATCTTGCGGCCAGGCTTTTTTCCGTTATCCAGCAGCAGCACGCGACGACCCGCTTGTCCGGCCATCGCCGCACAAAACATACCCGCCGCACCGGCGCCAATTACTACGGCATCAAACCTTTCCACGTCAAAATCCTCTTCGTTAACTGCCGCGGATTGTAAAGTTTCCTCAGTGGTCGCACCAGCGTAAAAAGATATTACAAAGCCATTTCATTGATATTTAAAGATTATCCTTTCAGGCACATTTCTCAAATCAGGTGGTATGTCAAAAAAAGTCTATATTTCACTTTGCCCGTTGCGCATTTGTCCTGGATAATGCGCCGCGTTCATGTCCTCAAAATGGCGTAACGTCCTATGCTACATTTGTTTGCCGGCCTGGATTTACATACCGGGCTTTTATTATTGCTTGCTCTGGTTTTTGTGCTGTTTTACGAAGCGATCAACGGCTTCCACGACACTGCAAACGCAGTAGCAACGGTTATCTACACTCGCGCAATGCGATCGCAGCTTGCGGTCGTGATGGCGGCGGTATTTAACTTTTTTGGTGTCCTCCTGGGCGGACTGAGCGTTGCGTATGCCATTGTGCATATGCTGCCAACGGATCTGCTGCTTAACGTGAGTTCCGGTCATGGCCTGGCCATGGTGTTCTCAATGCTGCTTGCTGCGATTATCTGGAACCTCGGTACCTGGTATTTCGGCCTGCCGGCATCCAGCTCTCACACCCTCATCGGCGCGATTATCGGTATCGGGTTAACCAATGCCCTGATGACCGGGACCTCCGTCGTTGATGCGCTGAATATCCCGAAAGTTCTCGGTATTTTCGGCTCTCTGATCATCTCCCCTATCGTCGGTCTGGTGGTGGCGGGTGGCTTGATTTTCATCCTGCGTCGCTACTGGAGCAACACGAAAAAACGTGCGCGTATCCATCTGACGCCAGCAGAGCGTGAGAAGAAAGACGGCAAGAAAAAGCCGCCGTTCTGGACGCGTATCGCGCTGATCATTTCCGCTATTGGCGTCGCCTTCTCTCATGGCGCGAACGATGGTCAGAAAGGTATCGGCCTGGTGATGCTGGTTCTGATTGGCGTCGCACCGGCGGGCTTCGTGGTTAACATGAACGCCTCCGGTTACGAAATCACCCGTACCCGTGATGCGGTGAACAACGTTGAGACTTACTTCCAGCAGCATCCTGATTTGCTGAAGAAAGCGACCGGCGTGGACCAGCTGATTCCTTCTCCGGAGTCAGGCGCAACGACGGCACCGGGCGAGTTCCATTGCCATCCGGCAAACGCGATTAACGCGCTGGAACGTGCGAAAGGCATGCTGGCCGATATCGAAAGCTATGACAAACTGGCTGTTGAACAGCGTGGTCAACTGCGTCGCATCATGCTCTGTATCTCCGACGTGACCGATAAAGTCGCGAAGCTGCCAGAGGTTAATGCTGACGACCAACGTCTGCTGAAGAAACTGAAAGGCGATATGCTCAACACCATTGAGTACGCGCCAATCTGGATCATCATGGCGGTCGCACTGGCGCTGGGTATCGGTACGATGATTGGCTGGCGTCGTGTGGCGACCACCATCGGTGAGAAGATCGGTAAGAAAGGCATGACCTATGCGCAGGGTATGTCCGCGCAGATGACGGCAGCGGTATCTATCGGTCTGGCGAGCTACACCGGTATGCCAGTCTCCACCACCCACGTACTCTCTTCGTCCGTGGCAGGTACCATGATTGTTGACGGCGGCGGTTTGCAGCGTAAAACCGTGACCAACATTCTGATGGCCTGGGTGTTCACCCTCCCGGCGTCCATCCTGCTGTCTGGCGGTCTGTACTGGATTTCGCTGAAGCTGATTTAATCGGCTGAAGGCGACAAAAAAGCGGGTCAGGAAACTGGCCCGCTTTTTTTATGCTCAGTGCCAAATCATCAGCGCAATCATACTCACCACAACCAGGCCACACAGGGCGCTGGTCAAAATGAACTGACGACGCAGGCGCTCGCAGCGACGGATAAACTCTTCATCGTGGTGATCGCGGTAGCGTTGGTAGTAGATATACCCCACCAGACGCATCTGCTTGCTGGGCTGTCCGTGCGAGGTGAAGAACCCTCCACCGTCCACATACTGATAAAGCAACGGATCGCAACCACGAAGTACCACTAACAGCGCACGTAACGATGAGAAGTAGCGCGCCATATTCACTATGCAAACCACGCATAACGCCCAAAACAATGCGACGGTGCTAATCATACATCCTCCCCGGCGTCCGCCCACGAAGCAAGGCTCCTGAGCTACCGCACCCCAATGCCCTGACAGACAGTTCAGTGAAAGAATGACCAAAAGTCGATCCGGTTCGCGTTTTAATATCCGAACGGCTCATTAAATAGTGTAGGAGATCCGTTAATTTTTTTGCCACAAGGTTAATCGTTATCAACACCAAAGCTTGAAAAATATGTTTAACTGGGCCGTAATGAAAGCATCAGACGACGGCTTTCCCATTTAGTCATCGATAACTTAAGGAAGGAGTAACACTATGGCTTACAAACACATTCTCATCGCGGTAGACCTCTCCCCGGAGAGTAAAGTGCTGGTTGATAAAGCAGTATCCATGGCACGTCCCTACAACGCGAAAGTTTCGCTGATTCACGTTGATGTGAATTACTCCGACCTCTACACCGGTCTGATCGACGTGAATCTCGGCGATATGCAGAAACGCATCTCCGAAGAGACTCACCACGCGCTGAGCGAGCTTTCTACCAACGCGGGCTATCCAATCACTGAAACCTTAAGCGGTAGCGGCGATCTGGGCCAGGTGCTGGTTGATGCGATTAAGAAATACGATATGGACCTGGTGGTATGCGGTCATCACCAGGACTTCTGGAGCAAGCTGATGTCTTCCGCGCGCCAGCTGATTAACACCGTACACGTGGATATGCTGATTGTTCCACTGCGTGACGAAGAAGACGAGTAAGTGCAAAAAAGCCCGGTGGCGCTAACGCTTACCGGGCCTACAAGCGGCACTGAATGTAGGCCGGGTAAGGCGAAGCCGCCACCCGGCTTTTTTATTCTGGCGTTCCCGAATAAATATCAAATCGGTGTCCTTTGGTGGTCACCGCGTTAGTGGTCGCAACGTCCGCCAGCGGCGGCGCATAGTCCGGCCGCTTCACCACCACCCGCTTCGTCGCCAGCTGACGAGCCGGCTCCAGCAGGCCATCGGCATCTAAATCTGGCCCCACCAGAGACTGAAACACCCGCATCTCTTTCTTCACCAGCGCGCTTTTCTGCTTATGCGGGAACATGGGGTCGAGATAGACCACCTGCGGGCGCGGGGTGATATCGGTCAGCGCCGTCAGGCTGGAGGCATGAATAAGTTGCAAACGTTCCTGTAACCACGGGCCGATTTCCGGGTCCGCGTAGCCCCGCGTCAGCCCGTCGTCGAGCAGCGCGGCGACAACTGGATTACGCTCCAGCATCCGCACCCGACAGCCGACAGACGCCAGCACAAAGGCATCGCGCCCCAGCCCCGCCGTGGCATCCACCACGTCCGGCAGATAGCTGCCTTTAATGCCGACCGCTTTGGCCACCGCTTCACCGCGACCGCCGCCAAACTTACGCCGGTGCGCCATCGCGCCGCCGACAAAATCGACAAAAATCCCGCCAAGCTTTGGCTCATCGAGCTTGCGCAGCTCCAGATGTTCCGGCGTCATCACCAGCGCCATCAGGTTGTCTTCATCATGTTCCAGCCCCCAGCGGGCCGCCAGAACAGATAAGGCGCCGTCCCCGGCGCCTGTTTCATCTACTAAGCAGATCTTCACGTAGCAATCAGCCTTTGATTCCGTAATGCTCCAGCATCGCATCCAGCTGCGGCTCGCGGCCACGGAAGCGTTTGAACAGCTCCATAGGCTCTTCTGAACCGCCGCGCGTCAGGATGTTATCAAGGAACGACTGACCGGTTTCGCGGTTGAAAATCCCCTCTTCTTCGAAGCGCGAGAAGGCATCCGCCGCCAGCACGTCGGCCCACAGGTAGCTGTAGTAGCCTGCGGCGTACCCGCCTGCGAAGATATGGCTGAACGCGTGCGGGAAGCGTCCCCAGGTCGGGCCTGGAATAACCGCGACCTGCTTTTTAATCTCAGCCAGGGTTTCGAGGATTTTCGCCCCCTGCTCCGGGCTGAACTCGGCGTGCAGGCGGAAGTCGAACAGGCCGAACTCCAGCTGACGCAGGATAAACATCGCCGCCTGGTAGTTTTTCGCCGCCAGCATTTTATCCAGCAGTTCCTTCGGCAGCGGTTCGCCCGTTTCGTAATGACCGGAGATAAACGCCAGCGCGTCCGGCTCCCAGCACCAGTTTTCCATAAACTGGCTTGGCAGCTCGACCGCATCCCATGGCACACCGCTGATACCGGCGACGCCAGCGGTTTCGATGCGGGTCAGCATGTGGTGCAGGCCGTGACCGAACTCATGGAACAGGGTGATCACTTCATCGTGGGTAAACAGCGCAGGTTTGCCGTTCACCGGACGGTTGAAGTTACAGGTCAGGTAGGCGACCGGTTTTTGCAGGGAACCATCCGCTTTACGCATCTGGCCCACGCAGTCGTCCATCCACGCCCCGCCACGTTTGTTTTCACGCGCGTAAAGATCCAGATAGAAGCTGCCGCGCAGCTCGTTTTTCTCGTCATACAGCTCAAAGAAGCGCACGTCCGGATGCCAGACGTCGATATCGGTACGCTCTTTCGCGGTAATGCCGTAGATGCGTTTCACCACCTCGAACAGGCCGTTAACGGCTTTGTTTTCCGGGAAGTACGGACGCAGCTGTTCGTCGCTGATGCTGTAGAGGTGCTGTTTCTGTTTTTCGCTGTAGTATGCGATATCCCACGGCTGAAGCTCGTCCACGCCGAACTCCGCTTTCGCAAAGGCGCGCAGCTGAGCCAGTTCTTTTTCACCCTGAGGACGGGCGCGTTTCGCCAGATCGGTCAGGAAGTCGAGCACCTGCTGTGGGTTCTCGGCCATTTTGGTGGCGAGGGATTTATCCGCGTAGCTGTCGAAGCCCAGCAGCTGTGCCAGCTCGTGGCGCAGGGCGAGGATCTCCGCCATCACCGGGCTGTTATCCCATTTGCCCGCATTCGGCCCCTGATCGGAGGCGCGGGTGCTGTAGGCGCGGTACATCTCTTCGCGCAGGGCCTGGTTGTCGCAGTAGGTCATCACCGGCAGATAGCTTGGGATATCCAGCGTTAACAGGAAGCCTTCCTGCTCTTTCGCTTCGGCCTGGGCTTTTGCCGCCGCCAGCGCGCTTTCCGGCATACCCGCCAGTTCAGATTCATCGGTAATCAGCTTCGTCCAGCCCATGGTGGCGTCGAGGACGTTGTTGCTGTACTGGTTGCCCAGCTCGGACAGGCGCGCGGCGATTTCGCCGTAGCGAACCTGTTTTTCTTTTGGCAGGCCAATCCCGGACAGTTCGAAATCACGCAGGGCGTTATCGACCGATTTTTTCTGCGCCGTGTTCAGTTCGGCATAGTGGTCGCCGTCGCGCAGGTCGCGGTAGGCTTTGTAGAGCCCCTCATGCTGACCGACCCAGGTGCTGTACTCAGAGAGCAGCGGCAGGGTCTGTTCGTAGGCCTCACGCAGCTCCGGGCTGTTTTTCACCGAGTTCAGGTGACTCACCGGGGAGAAGATACGCCCCAGCACGTCGTCCACTTCGGCCAGCGGCTGACACAGATTTTCCCAGGTGTACGGCACGCCCTGCGCGACCACGTTTTCTACCGCCGCACGGCAGTTGTTCAGCGACTGGGTAACGGCCGGAACCACATGCTCAGGGAGGATTTTAGAAAACGGTGGCAACGAAAAAGGCGTCAGTAATGGATTGGTCATAAACGCTGTCCTGTTGAAATAGATGAATGAAGCGCGCATCCGGCGCTGTGCATATTGTTTTCAGTAATGGGGTTAAGTGTAGAGGATTTCAATGCCGAAGGTTGTCGAAAAACGCCCGGTGGCGCTGCGCTTACCGGGCCTGCGGGTAATCTGTGCCGTTCTGCTGTAAACTGTGGCAAATCGTCAATTCAGCGGAATATCATTACCCATGCTCAGTTATCGCCACAGCTTCCACGCAGGCAACCACGCCGACGTCCTCAAACATACCGTTCAGAGCCTGATCATCGAATCGCTTAAAGAAAAGGATAAACCGTTCCTTTATCTGGACACCCACGCGGGCGCGGGCCGTTATCAGCTGAGCGGCGAGCATGCCGAGCGTACTGGTGAATATCTGGAAGGGATTGCGCGTATCTGGCAGCAGGACGATCTGCCTGCCGAGCTGGAGCCGTACATTGGCGTGGTGAATCACTTCAACCGCAACGGCCAGCTGCGTTACTACCCGGGTTCACCACTGATTGCCCGCCAGCTGCTGCGCGAGCAGGACAGCCTTCAGCTGACAGAGCTGCACCCGAGCGACTTCCCGCTGCTGCGTTCTGAGTTTCAGAAAGATAACCGCGCCCGCGTGGACAAAGCCGATGGCTACCAGCAGCTGAAAGCCAAACTGCCGCCGGTTTCCCGTCGCGGCCTGGTGCTGATCGACCCGCCGTACGAAATCAAAACCGACTATCAGGCGGTGGTGACCGGCATTAACGAAGGTTACAAACGCTTTGCGACCGGCACCTATGCCCTGTGGTATCCGGTAGTGCTGCGCGCGCAAATTAAACGCATGATCAAAGACCTCGAAGCGACCGGCATTCGTAAAATCCTGCAAATTGAGCTGGCGGTGCGCCCTGACAGCGACCAGCGCGGCATGACCGCGTCCGGCATGATCGTCATTAACCCGCCGTGGAAGCTCGAAGCACAGATGAACAACGTGCTGCCGTGGCTGCACAAAACGCTGGTGCCAGCCGGTACGGGTCACGCCACCGTGAGCTGGATCGTGCCGGAGTAATCGCAGCCATCGGTGGAAACTATTGATTTCAGGTATACAATCGCGGCAATTCACGATTAAGGACAACGCTATGACTAAGCATTATGACTACATCGCAATCGGCGGCGGCAGCGGCGGCATCGCCTCCATCAACCGTGCAGCCATGTACGGCCAGAAGTGTGCGCTGATTGAAGCCAAAGAACTCGGCGGCACCTGCGTGAACGTGGGTTGTGTACCGAAGAAAGTGATGTGGCATGCCGCGCAAATCCGTGAAGCTATCCATATGTATGGCCCGGACTACGGCTTTGACACCACCATCAACCACTTCGACTGGGATAAACTGATCGCCAGCCGTACCGCCTACATCGACCGTATTCACACCTCGTACGATAACGTACTGGGCAAGAATAACGTCGACGTGATCCGCGGCTTCGCCCGTTTCGTGGATGCGAAGACGATCGAAGTGAACGGCGAGACGATCACCGCCGATCACATCCTGATCGCCACCGGTGGCCGTCCGAGCCACCCGAACATTCCGGGCGCGGAATACGGTATCGACTCCGACGGTTTCTTCGAGCTGCCTGCTCTGCCAGAACGCGTTGCCATTGTGGGCGCAGGTTACATCGCGGTTGAGCTGGCCGGCGTGATTAACGGCCTGGGAGCGGAAGCGCACCTGTTCGTGCGTAAACACGCGCCGCTGCGCAGCTTTGACCCGCTGATCGTCGACACGCTGGTTGAGGTGATGAACGCCGAAGGCCCAACCCTGCACACCAACGCCGTGCCAAAAGCGGTGGTGAAAAATGCGGACGGTAGCCTGACTCTGGAGCTGGAAGATGGTCGCAGCCAGACCGTTGATTGCCTGATCTGGGCGATTGGTCGTGAACCGGCCACCGACAACTTCAATCTGGCCGCAACCGGGGTGAAAACCAATGAAAAAGGCTACATTGTCGTTGATAAATTCCAGAACACCAGCGTACCGGGCATTTATGCCGTCGGTGATAACACCGGCGCCGTAGAGCTGACGCCGGTTGCCGTGGCGGCGGGGCGTCGTCTTTCCGAGCGTCTGTTTAATAACAAGCCGGACGAACATCTGGACTACAGCAACATCCCGACCGTGGTCTTCAGCCACCCGCCAATCGGTACCGTCGGCTTAACCGAGCCGCAGGCGCGTGAGCAGTACGGCGATGACCAGGTGAAAGTGTATAAATCGGCGTTTACCGCGATGTATACCGCGGTCACCTCGCACCGTCAGCCATGCCGCATGAAGCTGGTCTGCGTGGGCCCGGAGGAGAAGATCGTCGGCATCCACGGCATTGGTTTCGGCATGGACGAGATCCTGCAAGGCTTCGCGGTGGCACTGAAGATGGGCGCAACGAAGAAAGACTTCGATAACACCGTGGCGATCCACCCGACTGCGGCGGAAGAGTTTGTGACTATGCGCTGATCCGTCTGATCCGCAACAAAACCGGCCAGCAGGCCGGTTTTTTTATGCCCTGGGCAGGTAAACCCAACGGCTGTACAAACGGTAACAAAATAACCCGGTACCCGCGGTGGAATTAACTAATCTTAGAAAGCGCTACGCGTTCGCCTGTTACTACGGAAAAAGATTAGAGATATGAAAATGCACGTAAAGATCACCGCAAAACTGATGGCCAAAATGCACCTTGTTCTCGCGCTGGTATGGGCGATACTGACGATTCCTACCCTGCTGTGGTGGAAAAACAGCATTCTGTGGGTGTCGTTAATGAGCATTTACGCCATCGTGATTTCCCATCTGGCTGCGTACAGCGCCGCCCATGCGGAAAAAGCGGCCAGCAAGGCGATGGATAAAAGCGAAGGCGCCAGCCAGAAAGCCAATCAAACCGCCAACAGCCTTCAGGGCGATGCGCGTCAGGCACATTAATCTGTGCGTATATGCAGAATACCGAATGCTCTGAATTTTATTCCTGCTCTGTTTCCAAAGATTCTGATTTAATAATTTCATAATCAAAGGGATATCTGATTTTCAGCGTGTTTAAATCCATTTTGAAAGCGTGATCTACCGCACACTTCGCACCGCATTAACCGAAGCGAATGTCTACGCTTTAAAGATAGCCGGGAAAAACCCGTATTGGTTACGACAAAAACCGGAGGTCCTGAACACCATGTTCAACCAGAAACTACAGACTGCCGAGGATATCGAGTTCGAGATTGCAGAAGAGCTGCGCTACGAAACCGATCCCTGTGAGTTAAAACTGGATGAGATGATCGAGGCAGAGCCGGAACCGGAAATGATTGAAGGACTGCCGGCGTCCGATGCCCTTACGCCCGCAGACCGCTACCTTGAACTGTTTGAACACGTCCAGTCGTCGCGGCTGTTTGCGGACAGCAAAACCTTTCCCGACTGCGCGCCGAAGATGGATCCGCTGGATATTTTGATCCGCTATCGCAAGGTGCGTCGTCACCGTGATTTTGACCTGGCGCGCTTTGTGGAGAATCACTTCTGGCTGCCGGAGGACTACAGCAAAGAGTACGTCTCTGACCCCGGCCTGTCCCTGAAAGAACATATTGATAATCTGTGGCCGGTGCTGACGCGCGAACCGCAGGATCACATCCCGTGGTCGTCGCTGCTGGCGCTGCCGCAGGCCTATATTGTGCCCGGCGGGCGATTCAGTGAGACCTACTACTGGGACTCTTACTTCTCCATGCTGGGGCTTGCTGAAAGCGGTCGTAACGATCTGCTGAAATGTATGGCCGATAACTTCGCCTGGCTGATTGAGCGCTACGGCCATATCCCGAACGGCAACCGTACCTACTATCTCAGCCGCTCCCAGCCGCCCGTTTTTGCCCTGATGGTGGAGCTGTTTGAAGAGGACGGCGTGCGAGGGGCGAAGCGCTATCTTGAGCATCTTAAGATGGAGTACGCCTTCTGGATGGACGGGGCGGAATCGCTGCTGCTCAATCAGGCCTATCGCAGTGCGGTACGCATGCCGGATGGCTCATTGCTCAACCGCTACTGGGACGATCGCGACACGCCGCGAGATGAATCGTGGATTGAGGACGTGGAAACCGCCCGTCATTCCGGTCGTCCGCCGAACGAGGTGTATCGCGACCTGCGCGCCGGGGCAGCCTCAGGATGGGATTACTCATCCCGCTGGCTGCGCGATCCTGCGCGGCTGGCCAGCATCCGCACGACACAATTTATCCCCATTGATTTGAACGCATTCCTGTTCAAACTGGAGAGCGCTATCGCCAATATCTCCGCGTCGAAAGGGGATAAAGAGACGGCTGATCTGTTCCGCCAGAAAGCCAGCGACCGGCGCGCGGCGGTGAACCGCTATCTGTGGGACGAAGAGAACGGCTGTTATCGTGATTACGACTGGCGGCGTGAAGCCCTGGCGCTGTTCTCTGCGGCCAGCATTGTGCCGCTCTATGTGGGCATGGCGACGCATGAGCAGGCTGAACGGCTGTCCGATGCCGTTAAAGCCCGTCTGCTCACGCCGGGCGGTATTCTCGCCACCGAATATGAAACCGGGGAGCAGTGGGATAAGCCGAACGGCTGGGCGCCGCTCCAGTGGATGGCGATCCAGGGGTTCAAGCAGTACGGCAACGACTCGCTGGGAGATGAGATCGCCTGGAGCTGGCTGCACACGGTGAACCATTACTACAAAACCCATCATAAGCTGATTGAGAAGTACCACATCGCCAGCAGCACGCCACGCGAAGGTGGCGGGGGTGAGTATCCGTTGCAGGATGGCTTCGGCTGGACGAATGGCGTGGTGCGGCGGTTGATTGGGCTGTATGGGGAGCCCTGAGCCTCACCCCTCACCCTGCCCCTCTCCCCTGAGTGGCAGGGTGAGGGGGAAAAATAATCAGCGGATCACCTCATAAATGGCAGTCTGGATGGACTGCCATTTTTTTGTGCTGGCATCGGGCTGCGTCTTCGCGCGGCGCGTTGCCATATCGGCGTCGTGCTGCTGGCGTTTCACCACCGCGGGAACGGTACAGAATGCTTTCAGGTACTGCTTACGCATAGGCGTCAGCGATTCGCCGTTCGCCATCGCATGGCTAAGCGTATTAATAAAGCGTCGGCAGGGCTTTTGCTCTGTCATTTGCAGGCGGTAGCGCAACATTACTTCCAGTACATCGTCGTAGCCTGCCGACAACGCCTCCTCCGTCCATGACATTTTCCAGTCCATCCCGCCCTGCAAAAACAGGAGCGCCACGCGGGTGTCATTGCGATTGATGGCCGAGCGGAAATTATTCTCATCCCAGGTAACACCCATGCGGGTTAACGTCTCGCGTGAGGAAGGCGTTTCGCGCATCTCCTGCACCTGCGCGGGAGATACCGTACTGGCCACAGCCGGCTGCGGTTTACTGCTGGTCACCAGCCAGAATCCCCCCACGACAATCGCGATAACCATCACGCCAACCGCTCCCCACAGCACGCCGGAAATCAGCTGTTCGCGCTGCTCTGGCGTACGCGCGGTGCGCTGAGTCGGTTTTTCTATGCTGTCGCGCACTTCAAAAAGATCGCCGCCTGTGGTGCGGTCCATTTTTTGCGCCTTTTCCCAGAACGCGTGCAGCTCGCTTTCGTCCACCGCCATCAGCGCCGCCGGGTTAACGCGTGTCCGCCCTTCCTCAAACGCGCGCTGAACGGAGCGGGTGATCTGCGTGTAATAGCAGTCGAGCAGCTGGATTTGCGCCCCGCTTAACGGCTGCTGCACGGTGATGCTGTTGCGGATTTGTCGAATATCTTCGAGGAAGGTTTGCAGGGTTTTGCGGGGCTCTACCAGCAGCGTCAGCATGTCCGGAGCGTTAAACAGCGGCGCGTAGTAGCGGCTAAATTCTTTTTTATCCACCAGCAGCTGGGCCAGTTCGCTGAACAACATGCCGCTCAGAACATCATTAATCTCACCGTTTTTCAGCCAGCGACGCACGCGTTCAGCGTTAAACAAGGTCTTAAGATGATTATTCAGCCGCACCGGATCGGGCCACGCCTGCTGTATCAGTCCTTTAATCATCAGCTCAATGGCACGCACCTGTTTCTGCGCCTGAAGCTGGCTCTCCTTCTCTGGCACCCTCCCGGTTTCGTAGGTCAGGAGGGGCTGTTGCAGGCGCAGATATTCAAGGGAGGTGACGAAGCGCATCGCCGCAATCAGCTGATTTTCGCTGACATCCTGCCCGCTTTCATACTGGGGAACACGCTGCTGAAGCAAGCGTAATTGCAGCGTAAAGGCCGTCATTTCCGCATCATTCAGATTCAGCTTCCTGGCTACGGCGCCCCACCCGCCCAGCCCCAGGCGGGCGCTATCCAGTTGCTCCAGAAACCAGCGTGGATCTTTTCCTTCAGAAACATGTACATTCAACAGAAGTAAAATTTCAACAGACGCCTGACGGATCGCTGCCAGACAGTGTTCAAACTGTTCGCGGGTATGATGCGATGAGCTAATCATCATTGTTTTCCTTGAGAGACAATGAGTACCGCTAAAGCGGCATTAAAAGTCGTTTTTCTTTTTATTTATATGAGGTTAAACATACCTGACTTTCTGTTGAAATAAAGTGACAACCTTATAATCATTTGCAATGCCTCCGGAGGATCGTCATGCCCGCCTTAACCACCGCGCGTCTCACCTGCTCGCCGCTGCAAGAGCAAGACTGGCCCTTTTTTCTGTCGCTACAGCAAAATCCTGAGGTGATGCGTTTTGTCGCCCCTGCGCGTAGCGAGGCGGACATTCGGGAAGCCTTTGAGTCTCGTCTGTTGCCGTGGATGCCGGGCAGCTCGTACTGGCTCTGCCTTGTGGTGCGTGAGACGGCCAGCCAGACGCCGCTGGGCGTAACCGGCTATGTGCACCGGGAAGCAGATTGTGCTGAAGTCGGTTTTCTCTTTGCGCCCTCTGCGCAGGGGAAAGGTTACGGCTTTGAATCTCTGCGGGCTGTGTGTGATTTCGCGCTGACTCAGGGTAATATCCGTCGGCTCACCGCCACCGTGACGGCGGGAAATATCGCCTCAAGGCGACTGCTGGAAAAAACAGGTTTTCAACTGGAAGGTGAGTTGCGTGAGAGTTATTTCCTTTCAGGGCAATGGCATAACGACTGGTTATTCGGTTTACTGAAAAAGGAATTCCCGTTCAGTTAAACCTGATCAACAGCCATTTGGCGGATATTTCCCCGGCGGCGTTTCCTCTATAGTCGCGCCACTAAGAGGAAACGCTTATGACGGGTTATGCAATGCAGATATCTTCTGCTGCAATCGCATTAATTAAAAAACAACAGGGTCTTTCCCTGGAGAAATACCGTGACGAAAAGGGTATATGGGTTATTGGTTATGGTCACGTGATTCGCCAGTGGGAAAAATTTAACAGTCTCATCACGCCGATTGAGGCGGAGAATTTGCTTTTTAATGATATTCAATTATGTGAGGCGCTGCTGCGGGAAATGAACAAACGCCCATTAACCCAACAGCAGCATGACGCCCTGATATTAACCCTCTTCAGTTTTGGGGAAGAGTCCCCTCTGCCTGAGAAGATCCTTCAGGCCGTCGCCCGGGTGTAGTACATCGCGGCCTGCGTCCGGTTTTTGACATCAAGACGCCGGAAAAGCGTCTCAAGATGGGCTTTTACCGTTGCCGCACTGATATTGAGATTACGACCAATCTCTTTATTGGACTCTCCGGCCGCCAGTAACTTCAATACCTCACGCTGGCGCTCGCTTAACACTGCCAGTTCATCCTGAGAGGAGTGCTGCTTCAGCCACTCGCCGGGAAAACAGACCATTCCACGCGATACGGAATCCAGCACTGCGGAAAAGCGTTCGGGATTCGCATTGCGGGGAATTATCGCCACCACGTTGCGCTGAAACATTTGCTCAACCCAACGTCGCTCTTTTTTCGTTAACACCAACACCACGCGCGACGCTGGAAAACGATCCATAATCTCTTCCAGTAAAGCCACACCATTATCACGAATTAAATACCCATCTATCATGACGATAGCGGAGGGTGACGCGGATAATTGCGCCCATAATTCATCAGTCTGACGAGCCCCTGTCATCTCTATTTTCGGAATTAACTTCTGCAAACTGTACATCGCTCCATGAATAAATAATGACTGCCTGTCAAACATGATTACTCGCATCGTTTTACTCCTCTGAGAATAGCGAAGGGGGATTCTACAGAGGCATTTTTTAAGAAAAAACTCAATGAATGGAGAGGTTACAAATCACCCAGCTCTCTTTATATCTTCCAGCATTTAGACATACCTGTTTTAAGGATTTCCTTAAGAGGGTTCCCTCCCCCTTAAGACTGAACATTACAGGAACATACCGCCTGAAACTTCAATACGTTGTGCATTCATCCAGCCCAGTTTGTCACTGAGCAACGCCGCAATGGCATCACCAATATCATCGGGCAGGCCCACGCGTCCCAGCGCCGTCTGCGAGGCCAGCAGCTGGTTAAGCTCCGCATTATCCCGCACGCGTCCGCCCCCAAAGTCGGTTTCAATCGCACCGGGCGCGATGATATTGACGGAAATTCCGCGCGCGCCAAGCTCTTTTGCCTGATAGCGGGTCAGCACCTCCATCGCCCCTTTCATTGCCGCGTAGGTGCCTGAACCGGGCTGAGTAAAACGGGCCAGTCCGCTGGAGACGTTCAGGATCCGCCCTCCGTCTTTTATGAGCGGCAGCAGCTGTTGCGTGAGGAAAAACGGCCCTTTGAAGTGAATGTTCAGCGCATCATCAAACTGCGCCTCCGTCGTCTCGGTATAGGGTGCGTATAACCCCGTGCCTGCGTTGTTCACTAAATAGTCAAAGGTGTCACGTTGCCAGACGTGTTTGAGGGTATCCTTCACCTGCTGAGCAAAGCGCGAAAAACTTGCCGTATCGCCGACGTTAAGCTGCAATGCTGCCGCTTTCCCGCCTGTTGCCTCGATTTCGCGCACAACATCCTGCGCCTCCTGCTGGCTGTTGTTCCAGGTCAGGATGATGCCTGTCCCTTCCGCGGCCAGCTTCAAAACGGCATTTTTCCCCAGGCCGCGGCTACCGCCCGTCACTAAAGCAATACGTTCACTCATAATTCACCTCGTTTCGGCTGTGATGAAGATTGAGAAAGAGCTTATTAGATGGTAGAAAATCAATAAATAGTGCCGTCAGCGCTTCACTGTTTCATTCATAACAACAATGACCAACATCTATGGATAAAATACACGCAATGCAGCTTTTCCTTCGGGTCGCGGAACTGGAAAGTTTTTCCCGCGCGGCGGAGACGTTAAGCCTGCCGAAGGGGAGCGTATCGCGACAGATCCAGGCACTGGAAAACGCACTGGGCACGCAGCTGCTGCACCGCACTACCCGCCGCGTCAGCCTGACGCAGGACGGCATGGTTTATTACGAGCGCGCTAAAGATCTGCTGATGAATCTGGACGAACTGGACGGCATGTTCCTGCACGACCCTTCAACCATCAGCGGTCGGCTACGTGTGGATATGCCCGTTGCCATTGCGCGAAATGTAGTCATTCCGAAACTGCCTGCATTTTTACAACAGTTTCCCGGCATTGAGCTGGAGCTGAGTAGCAGCGATCGTCTGGTCGATGTCATCCGCGAAGGATTTGACTGTGTGGTTCGCGTGGGAAACTTAAAGGACTCCGGGCTTATCGCCCGCCCGCTTGGGAAACTCTCGGTGATTAACTGCGCCAGCCCGGATTATCTGACGCGATTCGGCTACCCTGAGACGCTGGACGATTTGGCTTCGCATGCCCTCATCCACTACTCCGCCACGCTGGGCACGCGTCCGCAGGGTTTTGAGTATTACAACGGCAGCGCGACCCAGTGGGTAAAAACGGGAGGCGTATTGACGGTTAACAGCACTGAAACCTACCAGGCCGCCTGTATCGCCGGGCTTGGCATTATTCAGGTTCCGCGCGTCGGGGTGCGTGATGCCCTGCGCACGAAAAAACTCGTTGAGATCCTGCCGCAATACCGGGCTGAACCGATGCCCGTCTCCCTCATTTATCCCCACCGCCGTAACCTCTCCCGCCGGGTGCATGTGTTTATGGAGTGGCTTACCGAACTCACAAAAGGTTACGTCGACTAGCCACAAGCTATAATTCAGTAACATCCAGCTCAACGAAAAGGAAAATGCGCGTGACGCCGGAAAATAACCCGCAACGACCGACTCAACATTTAGATTATGAACCCATCAAAAAGATGGATAACGAACCTGAAGCGCCGAAAGAGCCTGGAACGGCCAGCAAAGCGCTGGGCACCGTGACCGGCATAGCCGAAAAAATTCAGCAGATACCCGCGATTGCTCACCTGATACGCGCCGCTGAGCGCTTTAACGACCGCATGGGAAATCAGTTTGGCGCGGCGATTACCTATTTCTCGTTCCTGTCGATGATCCCCATCCTGATGGTGTCATTTGCCGCCGCCGGTTTTGTGCTGGCGTCTCACCCGACGCTGTTGCAGGACATCTTCAATAAGATCCTGACCAACGTCAGCGACCAGACGCTCGCCGCAACGCTCAAAAGCACCATCAACACCGCCGTGCAGCAGCGTACCACCGTGGGTATCGTCGGGTTGCTGATTGCGCTCTATTCCGGGGTGAACTGGATGGGCAACCTGCGTGAGGCTATTCGCGCCCAGTCGCGTGACGTCTGGGAGCGTAGACCGCAGGATCAGGAGAAGATATGGGTGAAGTATCTGCGCGACTTTATTTCGCTGATTGGGCTGCTGGTGGCGCTGGTCATTACGCTCTCCATCACCTCGGTCGCCGGTTCCGCGCAGCAGATGATTATCTCCGCGCTGTACCTGGATTACATTGAATGGCTGAAACCGGCCTGGCGCGGCATTGGGCTGGCCATTTCTATCTTTGCTAACTACCTTCTGTTCTTCTGGATCTTCTGGCGTTTGCCCCGCCATCGTCCGCGCAAGAAGGCGCTGATGCGCGGGACATTGATTGCCGCCATTGGTTTTGAGGTGATCAAGATTGTGATGACCTATACGCTGCCGTCCCTGGTGAAGTCTCCCTCCGGCGCGGCCTTTGGTTCGGTGCTGGGGCTGATGGCTTTCTTCTATTTCTTCGCTCGCCTGACGCTGTTCTGCGCCGCGTGGATCGCCACGGCAGAGTATAAAGATGACCCGCGCATGCCGGGTAAAACCCACCGCTGATATCATGTCGGGCTGATATTTCAGCCCGATTCGCCATTTCAGCATATAAATCCAGGCCGTAACTTTTATTTAACGCAAAACCAGTTTTAATGACTGATATTTAAAAAGTGTGAAGCATTTCATAGAAGTGTTTTCGCTGGTCTGAAAATTATCCGCTTTTTGTTGCTTTTATGACCACACCACGCCTTTGTTACAGATTGAAATGTCGCTTTTGCTATGCCTAATATGGCCCTTCGTTCGTCCAAAAATAAGAAAATATTATGCAAGCAACAGCCACCACACTTAACGAAGGGGCGGAACACGTTCCGGTCAACTCGCGCAATAAAGTCGTCGTCGCATCGCTGATTGGCACCGCCATTGAGTTCTTCGACTTTTATATTTACGCCACCGCTGCGGTCATTGTCTTTCCGCATATTTTCTTCCCTCAGGGCGACCCGACGGCAGCCACGCTACAGTCTTTAGCCACCTTTGCTATCGCCTTCGTTGCGCGTCCGATTGGTTCAGCGGTCTTTGGGCATTTTGGCGATCGCGTCGGCCGTAAAGTGACGCTGGTTGCCTCGCTGCTGACGATGGGGATCTCCACCGTCGCCATCGGCCTGCTGCCGACCTATGAAACTATTGGCATTCTGGCGCCTGTGCTGCTGGCGCTGGCGCGCTTTGGGCAGGGTCTGGGGCTGGGCGGGGAATGGGGCGGCGCGGCACTGCTGGCGACCGAAAACGCCCCGGCGCGCAAACGTGCCCTGTATGGCTCTTTCCCGCAGCTGGGCGCACCGATTGGGTTCTTCTTTGCTAACGGCACCTTCCTGCTCCTCTCCTGGCTGCTGACTGATGAACAGTTCATGAACTGGGGCTGGCGTATTCCATTCGTCTTCTCTGCCGTGCTGGTGCTGATTGGCCTGTACGTTCGCGTGTCGCTGCACGAGACGCCGGTCTTCGCTAAAGTCGCCGCGGCGAAAAAGCAGGTTAAAGTTCCACTGGGGACGCTGCTGACCAAACACCTCCGCGTGACCGTGCTGGGCACGTTCATCATGCTGGCAACCTACACGCTGTTCTACATCATGACCGTTTACTCCATGACCTTCAGTACCGCCGCCGCGCCGGTCGGCCTGGGCCTGCCGCGTAACGAAGTGCTGTGGATGCTGATGATGGCGGTCATCGGATTTGGTGTGATGGTGCCCATCGCGGGCCTGCTGGCGGATAAATTTGGCCGTCGTTCAAGCATGATCGTCATCACCTCGCTGATTATTCTGTTCGCGCTGTTTGTCTTCCCGCCGCTGCTGGGTTCAGGTAGCCCTGCGCTGGTGATGGCGTATCTGCTGATTGGCCTGAGCCTGATGGGGCTGACTTTTGGCCCAATGGGCGCGCTGCTGCCGGAGCTGTTTCCGACTGAAGTGCGTTACACCGGCGCGTCGTTCTCCTATAACGTTTCGTCGATTCTGGGCGCCTCGGTGGCTCCGTATATCGCCACATGGCTTCAGGCGAACTATGGCCTGTTCTATGTGGGTGTCTATCTGGCGGCAATGGCAGCGCTGACGCTGATTGCGCTGCTGCTGACGCACGAGACGAAGCATCAGGCGCTGTAAGTGAATGCCGGGTGGCGGCTACGCCTTACCCGGCCTACGATTCAGCCCTCTCCCGCAAGGGAGAGGGAGAAACGGGACTACTTCTTCATCTGCGACAAAATCGTCCGACACTGATTCGCTTCGCCTTCTGACGGCGAAATCAACGCCAGCAGCGCCGCCGCAGGGGTGACCAGCGTAGCGAGCGCGGCGGCGACCGCACCACGCGCAATCAACGGCCCGGCCTTCACGCCCGCCTGAGGATCTTTGAAGGTCCCGCGAACGTACAGCGGCGAGCGCAGGGTGATGATACGAATACCTTTACTTTCCGGATCGATGGTTAAATCCAGCTGCTCGGACGCCATGCTGGCGGTACCGGTGACGTTGATAACCGCGTTTTCCGTGTCGAAAGCGAAGATCTGCGGACGCGCCACGCCGTTGACCAGATCCAGATTTGCCGCCGCGCAGTTAACGCGTACTTCGTCGTCACCGAAGATTTGCCCGATGATAAAGTTCCCGACGTTCAGCCCCAGGATCTCCATCAGGTTACGGCTCACCAGCCCGTCGTTCATCAGCAGCTTCAGGTTGCCGTTTCCGCTACCCAGCAGCGCCGCTACCGAGTTACCCGTGCCGCGAATATCCGCGTCGCCGTTCATCTCACCGAGGGTTTTCTGCATCAGCTCCACGTCCGGCATCAGCTCTTTCAGCTTCAGCCGACGCGCCTGGATCTCCGCCCTTCCCTGCATCGGCTTTTTATCCCCCTCCAGGTGGATATTCGATGAGATGGTTCCCCCGGCCATGCCAAACTTCAGCGGTTGCAGGCGCAGGTCGGCGTTTTTCAGGATGATATGGGTCGAGAGGTTGCTCAGCGGCAGCGTGCTGCCATGCTCAATTTTACGTCCTTTGAAGCGTACATCCGCATCCATCACGTCCCATTTGTCGGTTTCGAAGCGGTCATAGGGCAGCACTTTACCCGCAGGCTGAACGTCCTTTTTAACCTCTTTAGACTTCCTGCCTTTGCCCGAATCTACGCCAATCAGCGGACCAAGATCGGCCAGACGCAGCTGGCGGGATTCAACGTCCCCCTCCAGTTTCGGGCGCGGTTTACCGGTGGTGTAGGTCAGCGTGCCGTGGATATCGCTGTCGCCGATGCGCCCGTTAAAATTCCGGTAGTCAAAGACGGACGATTTTTCGGTGTTGATTTTGGCAACCAGGCGCCCGTCCGTTTCAAACGGCGGGGTATCCGGCAGCAGCACGCCGGTCAAATCGTACAGTTCACCCAGCGAATCCCCGGCAAACTTAAGCTGGAGGTCGACGCCGCCCATGTTCATCGGGTCGTTAACCGTGCCCACGAACGCCACGCGGGTGTTGCCCGAGCGGAAATCCGCCTGCACCGGGAACGGCGTGCCCTCACTCCTGAGCGCCAGCATGCCGCCGATTTTGCCTTTACCGGTCAGCGGCTGGCCGTTGTAGCGCCCTTTCGCCGTCAGGCCGAAGACGTAATCGCCCGCTTTGCTGTCATCGCCTTTGGCTTTACTGCCCGTCACTTCGCTAAACGGCAGCGGCTTGCCCAGCGGATCGACGAGGATCTCCACGTCAGCCTTACTCACCTTATCGTCAATGGCGATCCTCCCCCGATCGAACAGAATATTGTCGAGGCGGAAAGACCACGAAGAGGGCTGCGCATTCTGATCTTTATCGCCGCTGCTGGCGAGATCAAACGTCCAGTTATTGTTTTTCTCTGACAGGCGAATCAGCCGCGCGTCGGGCTGCTGAAGTTTGATCCACGGCAGATACACCGTTTTGGTTAACAGGGCTAACGGCGCCAGCGTGGCTTCCACGCGCGGCAGGTGGATCATGGTCACTTCGGGGATGTCCGGCGGGTTGCCGAGAATGATGTCGTCGGCGTGAACGTGCGGCCATGGCACCCAGCTTCGCCAGCCGGTTTCCTCTTTCTGGCGCTCCCACACGACACCCAAATCGCCACGTATTGCGAAGGGGCGGTTTAGCTCGGTTGAGACTTTCTGGTTGATGGTCGGTTTGAGCCGGTTCCAGTCAAACGTGGCGATAATGATGATTAAGACCACGATCAGCAACAAGAAAATCCCTGCTGTCCAGGAAATCACCCTGGTTGTTTTTGTCATTGTTGTCCCCTTTCCTGATGAACTTGCCTCTAAAACTATAGTTCAGACAAAGGGAAGCGGGCAGATCAGAGGGTGGTTATCACCTTTTCCAGGGTATCCATGGGGACAGGACGGGAGAGGAAATAACCCTGTGCCGCCGCTGCCGGAGAATTTTGCACGTCGCGCCACTCCTCCAGCGTCTCTACGCCTTCCACAATGACGCCCTGGCAATAGCGGTTCATCAGTTGCAGGAGCATCGTAAACAGGTTCCGTCCCTCCGGCGTCTGGCGCAGCATGATAAACAGATCGCGGGCCACTTTGATGTAGTCATAACGCACTTCGCTCAGGGCGGAGAAGTTCGCCATACCGGTACCGAAATCATCCAGCCACAGCGGGCCAAACTCACACATCGAGGCAAACGAGGAGTCCTGCGGCAGCTGAACATGTTCCACCAGCTCGAAGCGCATCCACGGCAAGGTGGCAATCAGCGCCTGCAATGTCGCGTTCTGACGTAACGCCATCAGGGTTGGGCCATCCACGTTCACCGACGCCAGAATACCGTGCTGCTCGAAGAACGCCTGCTTCGTCGCCAGCATTCTCAGCTGCTCTTCCAGCACGTCGATACGCTGACGCACGGCAACCTCCGCAAAATAGCGGTCCGGTGCAATACGCTGTGAAGGATTCGATGGATGAGTGACGACCGTTAACACCTCAATCGCCATTAACCGACCATCGGTACGGTAGATGGGCTGATAGGTGTACGCTCGCTCACATTGCAGCCAGTAGCGATGCTCCTGCAAGTTCTCAATACTTGCCTCAGGCGTAGTGCTCAGCCGCTGGATAACCTGCTCTGACTTCATTTCGGATGTCCTGTTGTATGGGATAGCCTTTCTGGACTCGTCACTGAGTTATCGGCCCGCCAGGTGAGAACTTTATGTTCAATTCACCGGGAAAATGAAATTAAGATGACAGAAATATGCCGGAATACGCGCTGGCTCAAAAAAAATAATGGAACGTCGTTTTAATATAGTTGACCATAAAAAACACACAGCGCACACTACCCTTAATTTCTTTGTTCAGGTTCACGACTATGTCTAAAAAAATTGCCGTGATTGGCGAATGCATGATTGAGCTGTCCCAGAAAGGCGCGGAAGTCAGCCGCGGTTTTGGTGGCGATACATTGAACACATCCGTTTACATTGCCCGTCAGGTCGCCCCCGACGCGCTGAGCGTGAGCTACGTTACCGCGCTGGGAACGGACAGCTTCAGCCAGCAGATGCTGGAAGCCTGGCAGGGTGAAAACGTTGGGACCTCGCTGATCCAGCGAATGGAAAACCGCCTGCCGGGTTTGTACTACATCGAAACCGACAGCACCGGCGAGCGCACCTTCTATTACTGGCGTAATGAAGCGGCCGCCAAATTCTGGCTGGAAAGCGAGGCCGCCGCTGCCATTTGCGAAGAACTGGCGACCTTCGATTACCTCTACCTGAGCGGGATCAGCCTGGCGATCCTGAGCCAGGAGAGCCGTGAAAAGCTGCTGTCACTGCTGCGCGAATGCCGTGCCAATGGCGGTAAGGTGATTTTCGATAACAACTACCGTCCGCGTTTGTGGGCCAGCCGCGAAGAGACGCAGCAGGTCTACCAGCAGATGCTCGAATGCACCGATATCGCCTTCCTGACGCTGGATGATGAAGATGCTCTGTGGGGCGAAAAACCGGTTGATGAGGTCATTGCCCGGACGCAGGCTGCCGGGGTCAGCGAAGTGGTGATCAAGCGCGGGGCGGAGTCTTGCCTGGTGGCGGTTGCAGGTGAAGCCGTGACAGAGGTGCCGGCGGTGAAGCTGGCGAAAGAGAAGGTAATCGATACCACGGCGGCGGGAGATTCTTTCAGCGCGGGGTATCTGGCGGTACGTCTGACGGGGGGGACGCCGGAAGCGGCGGCGCAGCGCGGTCATTTGACGGCCAGCACGGTGATTCAGTATCGCGGAGCGATTATTCCGCGCGAGGCGATGCCTGCTTAAGGACTGTGCGGGCTGATGCCCGCACCCTAACCCTCTCCCTCAGGGCTGAGGGAACGCAGAGCTTACTGGCCCTGCGGAATATCGCTCGCATCCTGGTGTAAATCATCGGCTGCCGTTTGCGCTGGCTGCGGCGGCGTCGCCATGATGGCGCTCCAGGTGGCCTTCAACTCTTTCATGTCATATTCCGGCTCACCTTTCGGCTGCAACAGAATCAACGCCATATCCTGCGACAGCTGCTGACGCAGATCCTGATTCAGCATCTCCACGGTCAGACCGTTCAGGAAGTCCTGACGCAGTTTCTGATACTGCTCCGGCGCGATATCCACCACCTGATTCTGCAAGGAGCGAATGCGCTGGCTGATTAAGATATCGGTATCGGCGCGGGCATAGGTGGCGAACAGTTTCTGCAATTCGAGGGATTTCTGCGCCACCAGCGCGTTAAACTCCTCTTCAGACAGGCCCTCTTTCCGCACCTTAGCCAGCTCTTTCGCCACCACGCCGAGATTGGCATTCAGCTTATCACCCGGCGATTCCACGTTAATGGCGCACTGGGCGCGCTGGAACAGCACACGGCAGTCAAATCCCAGGCCAATATCTTTCACGTTGTTCTTGCTGAGCGTCTGCTGAACGTGCCAGAACAGCGCTTCACGCGCGAGATCCGCACGCCAGTAACGCAACAGCGCAGAAGACTCGCGGATCGGCTGCCAGGCCGTATCCCACATCATTGAAAGACGATCCTGACGCACGGTATCCGTCATGATGCTGACCGTCTCAGGACGCAGCGGGGACAAGGTAGGAACAGGGGCGGGCGTTTCACGCTTCCCTTTCAGATCGCCAAATGCTTTGTTGATCTGTTCTATCACCGCACGGCTGTCCACGTTGCCCACCACAATCAGGGTCATGGCATCCGGGGTGTACCACTGCTGGTAGAAAGATTTCACCTGCGCGGCATCAACCGGCTGTTTCAGCGGCTCTGCCGGGTCGTGGCCAAGCAGCGTTGACCCTTTCAGGCGGTAGCGCCACCAGCCTTCTTTGGTATCCGTCGGCCAGGTCGCCACCATGTCGCTGTTGCTCAACGCATAGTTAACGGTCTCAGGCGTAATCGCCAGTTTGCCGGTGGCATCCGAAAGATAGGTCAGTGCTTCTTTAAGCAGATCGTTACGGTTGTTGGGCAGGCTCAGGTTAAACATGGTGTAGTCATAGGAGACCACAGCCGGGGGCAGCGGGCGTTTCGGATCGATGGCCTGTTGCCATAAAGAACGCACCTGAACCGCCTGCAAACTGCCGCTCTGGGTGAGCGCCAGTCGAGGAATAAAGTGGCTTAAGCCGGTCTGCTGGGTGCTTTCAGTGAGGGAGCCGGTATTCACAGAAAGACGGATTTCAATGCGATCGCTCGGACGTTGCGGAGTGGATAATACCTGCCACTGGAAACCGTTCGCCAGTGTTCCCTGTTGCCAGGCCGGGTCTGGCTGGAGCGCATCTGCCTGCACATAACTGGCTGCTGCCATCATCAGCAAACCGCCGGTTAAGAGTCGAATTTTTGTGCCCTGCATGTGAACCCCTGATCAACATTCCTGGTTAAAGAGAGTGTCTCGCGACGTGAGCACTCAAAGATGACGATGAAAACCTTCCGATTAGACAGCGTGTTCGGCTAAACGTCACGGGCGGAAGTGAAATATACCCAAAAAAAATCTTGTCGAATTATGACAGGTATGAACGGTTATTATGCGCAGGTGCCCGCATCCCCACAAGGGAATACGGGCATTTATGAGGGATTAAGAGGATAAACCGGGGGTTTTGTCCTCAGATGTGCGGTTATTCAGCGTATCGTTAAGCTTCTTGTGATCCAGCTCTTTCACCCACTTCGCCACCACAATCGTCGCCACGCCATTGCCGACCAGGTTGGTTAACGCACGGGCTTCAGACATAAAGCGGTCAATACCGAGGATCAGGGCCAGGCCCGCCACCGGCAGATGGCCCACCGCCGAAATGGTGGCCGCCAGCACGATAAATCCGCTGCCCGTTACGCCCGCCGCCCCTTTTGAAGAGAGCAGAAGCACCACCAGCAGCGTAATCTGATGGAAGATATCCATGTGGCTGTTAGTGGCCTGGGCAATAAAGACCGCCGCCATCGTCAGGTATATCGAGGTGCCGTCCAGGTTAAAGGAGTAGCCCGTAGGAATAACCAGCCCCACCACTGACTTACGGCAGCCCAGCTTTTCCATTTTATCGAGCATACGCGGCAGCGCGGACTCCGAAGAGGATGTGCCGAGGACAATCAGCAGCTCTTCACGAATGTAACGGATAAATTTGAAGATGCTGAAGCCGGTCGCACGGGCGATGGAGCCGAGCACCACCACCACAAACAGAATACAGGTGATGTAGAAGCAGACGATCAGCTGGCCCAGCTGTACCAGCGTGCCGACGCCATATTTCCCGATGGTGAAGGCCATCGCGCCAAAGGCGCCAATCGGGGCCAGACGCATGATCATGTTGATGATGCCGAAGATCACCTGCGAGAAGCTTTCAATGACGTTAAAAATCAGCTGGCCTTTGCTGCCAAGACGGTGCAGGGCAAAGCCAAAAAGCACGGCAAACAGCAGCACCTGGAGGATGTTTCCGCTGGCGAACGCGCCAATCACGCTGCTCGGGATCACGTCCAGCAGGAAGGCAACAATCCCCTGATCTTTCGCCTGTTCAGCGTAAACCGCCACCGCTTTCGCATCCAGCGTGGCCGGGTCGACGTTCATGCCCGCGCCAGGCTGTACCACGTTGACAATTATCAGGCCGATAATCAGCGCGATGGTACTGACAATCTCGAAGTACAGCAGGGCAACCGCCCCCGTACGCCCGACCGCCTTCATACTTTCCATGCCAGCGATACCGGTCACCACGGTACAGAAAATGACCGGCGCGATGATCATTTTGATGAGCTTAACGAACGCGTCGCCAAGCGGTTTCATCTGCGCGCCCAGCTCCGGGTAGTAGTGACCGAGCAGAATACCGATGGCGATGGCTGTCAGGACCTGGAAGTAAAGACTTTTGAAGAGTGAGGTTTTCATAGGGTGTCCCTGGAAAGAAAAACTACAGGCTTTGTAAGGTTATGGTTAACCTGCGGCTTTAAAATAACACCCACATAACAGGACAGAAATAAACGGGGTTCAAATTTGAAACACAAATGTTAAGAACTTTGAGCTGGCTCGCACAAGCCAGCAACAAAATTACACTTTTGCGTTATTGCCAGCGTCGGCGAGATAGCGTTGCTCAAAGATATCCGTCGGTACGGCGCGGTCAAACAGGAAGCCCTGTCCGCTCTCCACGCCCGCCGCAGCCAGCCACTCACGTTGGGCGTCGGTTTCAATACCCTCGGCAATTACGTGCAGATTCAGGCTGTGCGCCATCTGAATAATGGCCTGTACCAGGCTGCAATCCTCCGGCAGCCCATCCACAAAGGTTTTGTCGATTTTCAGGACGTCCACCGGCAACGTTTTCATGTGCTGGAGCTGACGCAGGCCGGAATACCCCATACCAAAATCGTCCAGCGCAATGCGGATCCCGGCATTACGCAGCGGTTTCAGAATGGCGACAGCATCGTCAGGATTGTCGATACAACGGCTCTCGGTGACTTCCAGGATCAACGTGTGGGGCTGAATGCGGTAGCGGTGGATCAACTCGAGCATCTCCGGCACCATGGTCGGGTGCATCAGCTGTAGCGCAGAGAGATTCACCGACAGCGGCAGCGTGATGCCCCGTTGTTGCCAGGCCGCAAGCTGGCGGCAGGACTCTTCCAGCACCCAGTAGCCGACGGTGACCATCAGGCCGCAGGACTCGATACGTTCGATCATCCCCTCAGGCAGCTCCCACGTGCCGTCCGGCTGTTGCATACGCAGCAACGCTTCGGCGCTGGTCACTTCACTCGTGCGCAAATTGACCTGCGGCTGTAGCCAGAGCGCAAACTGGCGATTGTCCATCGCCGTCAGAATGTCGCTCTCTTCCGTCAGGCGCTGCTGGGCTTTTTCCATCTGCTCCGGATCAAAGAACTGGATCTGGTTTTTGCCTTTCCGGCGCGCGGTGAACGCGGCCGAGAAGGCCCGACGATAAAGCTGCTCGGCGGTCAGCCCCCCGTTGTACATCGCAATACCGATGCTGGCGCTCGGGCGAAGCTGGATACCCTGAATGGGCAGCCGCTCATTAATGACAGTGAGTACTTGCTGACCTAGCGTAATGGCGTGCCACGGCTCTTTAACACCGTGCGCGATCACCACCAGGTCATAGCCGCTGACCTGGGTGAGCACCATGCGCGGCGCCAGAACGGATTTCACCTTTTCCACCAGCGTCAGCAACAGCATCTCGCGCTGGCTCTCTTTCAGCACGCCCGCCGTGTCCTGCAAGGTTTCGCAGGCAATCACCATCAGCGCGGTGGTCTGCTGGCGGGCGACGGTCTGCTCCAGCAAGGCCATTAAAAACGCTTTGTTTGGCAGATCGGATACCGGAAAACGGGTGGCGTTGCTACTGAGCTCTTCCTGCTGACGCAGGACACGCTGCTGGTTGATATTGTAACTCCGGACCAGCATGCCAATTTCATCGTCGTGATGCAGGCGCGGCAAGGGAAGCTGATGCCCCATGTGCTCCTGTGGAGAGAGGTCGTTCAGCTCCCGGGCTATGCGGCGCAACGGATGCACAATTAACCGGTTGATACACCACGTCAGCGCCACGCTCAGCATTAGTGTCAAAAGTAAGTAAGTAGTCACTAACGTAGCAACCCAACTCATGACGAATTTATACATGCGGTACGAGTCGGCCTGTAGCACCAGGTAGGCCAGCGGCTGCGGGTTAGCCGGTCTTTCCAGGGAATAGAGAGGCAGGGAAATTTGCACCGGCAGTTCAAACAGGCGCATCACCATCATCGGGACGGGACGCTCCGGGATAAAGCTCATCCGTAGCGCCTGGAACTGGTTCGGCAGCACGACATCTGCGCGGCTCACGATACCGGCGGGCTGAATGCGCTTCAGGATGGATTCCGCCTCGGGGATATCCCCTTTCAGGATCGAGGCTGACAGGGGTTCCCGCACCGAGCGGGCAATACTTTCCAGTTGCGAAGCCGTGTTATAGCGATTCTGCTGTACGGAGTGAAACAGCAAAATGACGCAGAAGATGAAGACAAACAGCATTGTGACGGCAGACACCATCGCCATCTGTTTGATCGTTAAGGAACGGCTGACACGCAAAATGACTCTCCACAAAACTCGAAGCGCAGGGCGCACCAGGGTGTAAACCTGGTGCGCCCGAGTATACCCGATAGCTGCACTTTTAAGAGAGACTTACAATTAGATTAAGAAAAAATCCGATCACCAGTCTGCATAAGGCACCAGCGGTTCCGGTGGTAAGTCCATATCACCTTGCCAGCCCGCGGCAGAATACCGAACGTAGAGCAGCGCATGGCTCGGGGTATAGTCTTTTGCTTCCTGAATATCGACGCCCAGTCCGACAAACCAGTTGGACGTCACGCGGCGTTCAACAATCGCCCTTGCGGTATAACCCGTCCCTGACGAGCTACTTCCGGTTTCCATTACACCTTTATCGGTATAACGGCCTGGCTCATTGTCCGGGATCAGCCCCTGTAACGGATAACGCATCACATCTTTTGTTTTTGAATGAGACCAGGAGACGGAGCCGCCCAGCTCCCATGACCAGTTCTCTGTGCGTTTACGCCAGTTCACCGGTAAGGCGAACGACACATACTCCTGGGGACTGTAGTAACCGCCCTGGCCCAGCGAATAGCCACTTAAATCCTTATCGTAATGCCAGAGCATGTTGGACACGCCCACCGTCAGGCGTTCGTTGTTCTGATTGATGAGCTTGTAGTAATAGCCGGTCATCCAGCGGACGCGCCAGTTATCTTCGACATTCTTCCCGGTGAGGCTGTCGGCACTCAGGCTTGACCAGATCCCGTTAGCTTCGCCTTTGTCGTAGCTCATGCTCACGCCGCCACCGGTGGCACGCACGCCGCCCCAGGTGGTGTCGGTATTGGGATCTTTTTGCCCGGCGAAGGCCAGCACCGAGCTGGAAATCGGACGGCGATGGGCGTTCAGGGTGTAGCCAATCGGCCCTAAATCGTTGCTGTAGCTCAGGCTACCCACCACATCGACCACGTCGAAGCCCATCGGCGTTGTACCGATATCCCACGACCAGGTTTTGTTCTGCCAGCCGACGGCCACGCTGGCGCCGTTGGCCGACTGGTTCGTGCTGCCGTGACATGGCGTTTCGGCGCAGGTACCCCATGTCGGATCGTAGGTTCCGTTGTCGGTGTCAAAGGAACCGGCGTTCATATTGACCAGATCGCTACGGAAGAACATACGTCCGTCCGACAGCGGCGCATCAACCTGGAGCATGGTGGTGTGCGCTTTCAGGTCGGAATAGCCCCCCGTGCCGCTGGAGCCCCAGTAGTCGTGTTGCAGCGTGACGTTCAGATCCTGCTGACGATAAAGATCGCCTGCATCGCTGCGCACGCCGCGCTTCAGCCAGTCATCTTTCTCATCGTTACGCGTGAGCCGAGTAAAGCTGTCGTTATCGGTCGGACGGGTCGTTGTGATGCCCGATGAGACCATCGCATCTTTCCAGGTGTCCAGCGCCTGCTTAGGCTGACCATTTTGTGCCTGGAAACGGGCGGCATCGCGCATCACCAGCGCACTTTCCATCGAAGGCGGCTGCGATTTGGCCTGCGGAAGAATGGCGTTGAAGGTCTTTTCTGCCGCGGCACGATCACCCAGGCCAGCCTGCGCCATGGCAAGCCGGCGCTGCATATTGATCGAGAGCGGTTCGCCGTTCTGTGCCGCGGGCAGTTTCGCCAGCGCCGCGCGCGCCGCGTCCTTGTTGCCCTGGGCAAGAGAGACCTCGGTCAGGCCGAGGATCGCGTCTTCGTTCTGCGGTTCGCGTTGCAGGACGGTGTTGTAGGCGGTTTTCGCGGCCTCATGATCGCCACGCTGTTCAGCCCAGTCCGCCAGCGTCAGGTCGATACGGGTGGACGGAGGCTGCTGGCGAAGCAACGTTTCCGCCTCCTGCTCTTTTCCACTGTCGCGCAGGCGGTTGGCGGTTTCCAGCACCTGGTTACTTTGCAGGCGGTCCGCCAGCGCCTGAATGTTGCCGTTCCACTTGTCGCGCGGCAGCGTGTTCAGATGCGCCAGCGCCGCCCGGTCCTGATCGTTACCGGACAGGTACAGCCCGCTGGCGTAAACCTGATCCGGATCGCCCGGTTTCTGGCTTGCCAGCTGACGCATCAGGTTATCCGCCTGGCTGCGCTGACCCGCGCTATACAGATCGCGTGACAGTCGGTAGGTGATCCACACGTCGCCCGGGGAAAGCGCAAGGCGTCGGCGCTGAATTTCTGCGGCCTGCGCATATTTCCCCTCGCTTTCCAGCTGTTCGGCCTGGGCTGACAGCTGCTCGTTCGTCAGGCTACGTTCAATATCATCAATGCTGCGGCGCTGGCTGGCAGAGAGCGACTGAATAAACTGCGTCGCCTTCTCCGGAGACTGCGCGCGATAAATATTGGCGAGACCGCGTACCGCGTTGCTGTTGCCGCTGTCCATCCGCAACGCCTGGCGGTAATAGCGCTCGGCCGCGTCGTTATCTTTGCGCGCCGCCGCCGCATCACCGAGGCCCAGAACCGCGTAGCTGTCTGTGTTGTCAATGTTGCGCGCCTGCTGGTAATAGCGCTCCGCCTGGGCCGTATTGTTGGCTTTCAGGGCGTTATCCCCCTGCTGGATCAGCAGCCAGTATCGGTTGACCTTCAGCAGGCTGTCCCATTTGCCCCGATTATCGCTCTGCGGATCGAGGGCGATCGCCTTCTCAAACTGCGCAACCGCGCGCGCGCGATCGCCTTTCTGGGAATAGGCCTGCCCCAGCGCGCCGACGGCTTCACTGTCGGCATGGTTGGCGCTGACCACTTTCTGCAACTCCGCCACCGCTTTACTGCCCTGCCCGGCATCCACAGCGGCTAACCCTTCGGCTTTGGCGCGGAACGCCGGATCGGAAAGTTGTTTTTGCTGCGCTTCAAGCTGGGCGCGCGCCGCCGTCACGTTATCGCCATCGCTGAACACGCTCAGGTATTGTTGCAGCGCGCTGACGCTGGCACTGCTGGCAGGCTGATCTTTGATCTGCTGGTACCACATGTCCGACGCCTGACTGCGGCCATTGTTCGATTTGGCCATCTCCTGTAACACCGCAAATCCTTCATCACGGCGTCCGCTCTGGAACAGAAGCTGTGCCAGCGAGGACTGTAGCGTGACGTTGCCCGGGCTGCTGGCGTTTATTTTCTTAAGCTGATTAATGGCCGAGTTGCGGCGGGCAGGCTCTTTCGCCACCACGTTCCAGTACTCCGTGGCGATGTCGCCGCTGGGCGGCTTACCGTCAAACAGTTTGTCATACGCGGCAATGGCTTCCTGCGTGTGGCCGGTGGTGGCAAGCAGGCGAGCCTGCTGAAGGGCCTGACGACCATCCGGCGTGGAGAGCAGCATGGTCGTCCGGGAGGACTGGTACGCACTGGAATCGGGCGCCATCCCTTTCAGGCGATCCAGCTCTTTTTGCGCGCCCGCCATATCACCCTGTCGTAACAGGTAGCGGAAGCGCGCGGCAATCACGTCCGGATTATTGGGATCAATCAACTCAAGGCGGTAGAGCGACTGGCGCACCAAATCCTCACGCTGGGTGGATTCCCCCAGACGGACCTGTTCCAGCAGCTGTCTCTGCTGCGGGGAGTTGGCGGCCTGGGCCAGGGGCATTAGCGCCAGGCCAAGCGATAAGGTGAGTAGATTCAGTGTGAACGTGCGCATTCCTGGCCCCAGTCCGGTAGTAATTCACCTTGCACGGTGAAACGAAAACGATGCTGATCCCACCCTTGTCCAAAGAGGGTCAGAACGTAGCTGTAATAAGCATTGTTATCGGGAAAACGATCGGCGACGTGCTGGCGTTGCACCGCTTGCGCGTCCCGGTTTTGTAAAAACGGAAGGAGGGAGGCAGAAAACCCTACCGGCCCATCTCCGGTGCGTTTCCCGGTCGCGACGTCCACTTTCTCCGGCGGCAAGCCTTGTTTGATTGTGGTGGTCGCCATGGGCTTGAAACGCGCCAGTAGCCGGGCTTTCTGCGGATCGTTATCGTTCATCATCCCTACCCACAGATAGACGCGAATCGCATCGTAGCTGCCGATCAGGGATGCATCCTGCGACAGCTGCCAGCCGCCCTTTTTCTGGTATTTCACCCAGTTCGGGGAAAATCCTTTAGGCGCGGTCTCCAGCAGCAGACGCAGATTGGTTTCACGGAGCGTCGTCCACGGCGCGCCAAAACGGGTGAAATAGCTCGCAAGCTGCGGCGGCAGGTAGCTGGGGTTGAAGCGCCAGACACTCTCTTCGGCAAAACCGACTTTACCCGGCAGCAGCATAGAACCCAGCCCCGGCACCTTCACCACTTCCTCACTGGCAATGCGCGTCAACAGCGCCTTACCCGTGCGCGTGTAATCGGGATTTTTCCACAGCCGCCCGGCTTCCAGCAGCGACCAGGCAATCCAGATATCGGCATCAGACGCGGAGTTAGGGTCGATAACCGCCCAGGTTTCGTCGTCCTTTTTCCCCCACAGCCAGGCCGGGAGATGTTGGGTTAAATCTCCCTCGGCAAGGTTATCGCACGTCCATGCCAGCAGCAGATCGAACGCCTTGCGATCGTTTGCCGCGAGGGCAAAGAACAGTCCGTAGCTTTGCCCTTCGGAGGTGGTGATTTTGCGCGCGTCACTGGGATCAATGACGCGCCCACTTTCGCTCATATAATCCTGCTTGAACGTCTCCCAGGCAGGCCAGCGACAGGCGGCGTGAAGATTCGCCGCCGCCAGCATCAACGCTGCGACTACACACCCGCGAAAGATTTTCATCACCGCTTACTCATGGTCCGGGTTAAGACGACGACGGCTGATGATTCGCAGCAGACGCCACAGTACCCACGCCAGCAGTACAACGCTGAGCGCAGCCAGCACGGCCAGCAGCACCGGGTGGTTAGACAGGGCGTACCACAGGCGTTCGAACCACGGCAGATGACCGACGTAGTAGACATCCCCCACGCGCAGGCTGTTTACCCCCGACTCACGGATCACCGAGACGGAACCGAACATTGCCGCCCGTTTACCGCTGTCGTTCATGGCCGTGTTGAGTAGCTCATACCCGCGCGGGCTATCCGCCAGCAGGGCGATAACGCTGCGCTGGTCGTTATACGGCGACTGGAAGCCGACAATCGCGGCCATCGGACCCGTTGAGCTTACGGTCGTCCTGATATTGGCCTGACGATCGCCGCTGTCCGGCATGATGCTCGGGAACTCGGTCTGACGCAGCGGCGTGTTAACCCATGACTGAGCCGCCTGCACCAGCAGATCGACGCGCTTCTCGTCTTTCAGCTTGTCCGGAATGTTGCCGATGACCATGATATCGGCATCTTTGTTCTGGATCTGGCTCCCGTCATCCGTCACCGTCACGTTGATCGCCGGCAAGCCGGTTTGCGCCCCGACGGTGCCCATGGTGTCCAGCAGCGTGGTAACCTGGCCTTCGTTGGCCGCTTTTGGCATCACGACAATCGATTCAGAGAGGTCTGCCATGCGGCTGAACGGGAAGCTGGCGTTAGCAAAGGCACGCAGATCCGGCATCGCAATAAAGTGGTAATACTTCGAGAAGTCGATCGTGGAATCATCGCCAATCACCACGTGGTTTTGCACCGGCTGGAAGGTAATACAGTTTTCCACCGATCCACCCGGCATGGGGTTCATATACTGGAAGTTAAACCGCAGCTGGTTCACCGCACCGAGCTTCAGCGCCGGGATCGACACATCGGTTTTGCCATCCAGCAGCCCCTGTAATACAGGCAGACGAAGCATCAACCGGTTTGTCTCCTGGCTGCTGGTCAGGCTGAACGATTGCAGGAACTGGTTGTTGAGGCTGATATCCATGCGCGAGCTGTCTTTGGTTGCCGGCGCGGTGTAACGGTAGTTCAGATTGATATCAATGCCGTTGGTGCGCAGCAGATAGAGATCCGGCGGCAGGTTCAGCGACAGGCTGACAGGAGAAGGTTCAAGCCCGGTTGACTGCAATTGCTCTTCATAGGTTTTCAGTTCGCCAAAGGTGATGGCCCGGTCGGTACGTACCCAGTTCGGCGCATCATAAGGCTTACGTGCCAGCAGCGGTTTCACCTCGTCCACCACAACGCTGTTACCGCGGAACAGGATATTCCCCTGCGCAATGCCTTTCGCCGCCTGCACCAGATCTTTGTCATCACGGCCGAAGATCACCAACAGCTTCACGTACGGATTGTCCGGATGGCTGATCATCTCGATGGTGGGCGCTTTCACCTCCGGATGGTCACGCAGGAAAGCCGGACGTTTGGCGTTGGTGGCAAACACGATCGCGTTTTTGTCCGGCATTTTGTCGTACATGACCGGGAAACTTTGACCACGCCAGCCGGAGCGGGAACCAAACCAGGATGCCACGATAGAGGCCGCCAGCTGTTCGGTCACATCGGGAGAGCCGGCAAAGACCATCGGCAGGTTCAGCGGACGGTTATCACGCGGGTCGAAGAACGGCACCGGGAAGGCGGAGAGATCGTTTTTCAACGCCAGCGGCTGATAGGTCATCTGAAGCGAAGAGTTACGCCCGACATCCAGCCACAGGGTGCTGCTGGCCGGGTTTTCACAGACATCGCGGTAGTGGCCGACAAACTCCAGACGCACGCGGTTAAAGTCGGTGATAAACAGCGGATTAATCGGCACCTGAGCCAGGGTTTTCTTACCCAGTTGCTCTTTGGTGACGGGCAGGACGTCCATCAGCTCGTCATTCAGATAGACCTTAAGCTGGGACTGCACCGGCAGCAGCGACGGCGATGGGGTGTATTCCAGGTTGAGCATCGCTTTCGACACGACTTCATCGCTGCGCATACCGAATTCGATACCGCCATTTGGGTTGATGCCGCGCAGAACCATGCTGCCCGGAGGAGGCGCGATCTGGGCAAACGTCAGCTTAACGTCACGCGACGGCGTATTTTCGGCAACCACCGGCGCACTGGCTCCCGGCACGCCAGGCATGACCTGCCCAACCACCGGGTTGTCGGCGGGCAGCGTATTCCCCGTCGTCGGCTGATTCGGGACGACGTTTTCCGTCTGCCCCGGCGCGGCCGTCACAACCGGATCGGTCGCTTGCGCGACGACAGGCACCGTTGGCGCGGGCGTGGCCGCTGCGTTATCAGGCGCTGCGTTAGCCACTGTTGCAGGGAGCGCACTCATCCCCATTGCCACTGCACATAACCAGGAAAGTTTTGTTTTCATCGCGTTATCATCATTGTTGAGCCATAACCGGGTCCGCCTGCTTCGCTTCATCTCGCTCAGGTCGACGCGGAATGAACGACACGACCCAGGAAACCAGTGAAGTAAGTGACCGGAAAATTAATTTCACCGACGACGGGGCAAATTCTGCAAGGTGACGATAGCCACGGAACCCCAGCTTAAGAATATCCAGCAGGCTTTCCAGAGGCTTATCCTCAGGGAAGCTGTCCTGCCAGAGAGCCCACGTATCCGCGCGGGCAAACGTACACTGCACAAAATCAATGTGTTGCTTTTTGGTCAGCGGCATCAGTTGCAGACCCACTTCATTTCCTCTCACACGCACCACCTGCGTCGGGAAGACATACTCCTGCTGGCCGCGCTTAAGCAGTAGGTTGACCTTCTGCCCCTCCAGCACCTTTGCCTGACCGTTGATCTTGATACCCAGACCGCCATCCGAAAAGTCATGTACGGTACAGGAGAAGAGATGTCCATCGTCGCGGGCAATGGCCGCTGGCATGCTGATTTCGACGCGATGCGCACGGCGAACCTGTTTGCTCTCCACCGATACCGCCACCGCGCCACCGAGGATAATCAGGTTATAAAACACCCACGCCATACTCACGAAGACCGTCAGAATTTCGTTTTCCGGGCCGTAGAAGTAGCGCCAGATCCCAACAATCACGCCCACAATATTCAGCAGCACCAGGAAGATATAGGGCCGGGAGATCACCCAGTCGACATACTCCTCTTCCACCAGCCCGCCCTTCGCGGTGACGTTGAATTTCCCTTTATGCGGGTTAATCAGCGCCACCATGGTGGGCGGCGCGATGTACCAGGCCAGCACCGTTTCGTAAATTTCACTCCAGAAGGAGTGGCGATATTTCCCCTGAATCTTCGAGTTCGTCAGGCTGGCGTGGATCATGTGCGGCAGAACGAACAGGGCAATCATCAGCGCAGGCGCATAGATGATGTAAGCGTGAAGGAGCAGGAACGCCAGCGGCGCAGTGAGGAAGATAAGCCGTGGAATACCGGACAGGAAGTGGAACATGGCGTTAACGTAGCACAGCCGTTGCGCCAGCTTCAGCCCTTTACCCATCAGCGGGTTATCGAGCCTGAAAATTTGCACCATGCCGCGGGCCCAGCGAATACGCTGGCCGATGTGCGCCGACAGGGATTCCGTGGCCAGCCCCGCCGCCTGAGGAATACGCATGTAGGCGGAGGTATAGCCAAGACGGTGCAGACGCAGCGAGGTGTGCGCATCTTCCGTGACCGTCTCGACGGCGATCCCGCCAATTTCATCCAGCGGTTTCCGGCGGATCACCGCACAGGAGCCGCAGAAGAACGTTGCGTCCCACATGTCGTTCCCGTCCTGCACGAGTCCATAGAACAGCGTGCCCTCGTTCGGGGTTTTACGAAAACGGCCGAGGTTACGTTCAAACGGGTCCGGCGAGAAGAAGTGGTGCGGCGTCTGCATCATCGCCAGCTCTTTCTCCTTCAGGAACCAGCCCATGGTCATTTGCAGGAACGAGCGCGTTGGCACGTGGTCGCAGTCGAAAATAGAGACGAACTCCCCTTTGGCATATTTCAGCGCATTGTTGATGTTACCGGCTTTCGCGTGTTCATGCGTGGTACGGGCGATGTACTCTACCCCCACTTCGTCCGCGAACTGGCGGAACTCGGCACGGCCACCGTCATCGAGGATCCAGATTTTGATTTTATCCTTCGGCCAGTCGATACCCAGCGCGGCGTAAATGGTGTTTTTTACCACCGACAGATCTTCGTTGTAGGTCGGCACGAAAAGGTCAACCGTAGGCCACTGGGTCGTGTCTTTTGGCAGCGGCACCGGCTGTCGATTCAGCGGCCAGATAACCTGGAAGTAACCCAGCACCAGCACGATCCAGGCGTAAGTCTCAGCAAACAGCAGGACTAAGCCGCACACCAGGCTGACCGGGTCGTCCCAGTTCAGCGTTGAGGTATATCGCCACCAGATGTAGCGGCAGGAAACGGTCAGCGATAGCACAATCAGCATCAGGGCAGAAAAACGCCCTGGTATGCGCCGCACCAGCAGCGCCACGCCCCACAGCAGGATCAGGAAGGTGAACTGCGCCAGCGGATTGAAGGGCTGGGTAATACAGACCAGCGCAAGAATCAGCGAGAACACCACAACCACGCCGAGAATAAAACGCCGCAAGCCCGGGTGTAGGTGCCCGAGCTCTTTGTGGTTATCTAAATGACCCGTTTTGTCGCCCACCCGGTCAGGTAGCCGGTCAAGCCACTGGTGGTAGTGTTCACGCAGGTTCTGCACACGATCGAAGCTGCGCCAGCGGGACGTTTTTTTCTCCGCGCCCGTTGAGGTCGTTAGTAGCCAGATGGACTGAATAGCGTAGCGCGCGGGATCCAGCGGACGCGGCTTGTCAGGGTTGATATGCGGATAGAGTTCACCTTGGCGCGCACGAATGCGTTGCCAGCGGGGATGTTCGAGGGGGATGAACATCCACGCCAGAATCATCCACAAACAGCCCAGCGCAGCGCTCAGCGACGAGGCGCCGTGATGACGGTAATGGCGGTAGCGTTCACTTAAGCGCGAACTGACCGGCGGAATGAGCAGCCAGTTAGTCAGGCGGCTCATACTGAACTCCCGGCAGGCTCCGGCCGTTTAGCAAAGTGCAGCAGACACCAGTTGGCCAGCGTCAGGATCTCTTCCGCCGCCAGTGAATCGCTACGGTACTCCCCGAGAGGTTGTTTGGACGCGAGGCACTCCGCCATCGCTTCGTCACGATGGATCACCATCGGCAACAGGCGGCGCTGACTCTGGAGCCAGACCTGGTAGAGATCGTCCTGGATCTGGCTGCCAATGCGCAGATCGTTGATCAGAATATGGGCATTGGCAGGCATCGGCTGCTGATGCAGACGGATATGACAATTCGCATCTACGTTCGCGATGGAGAGCACATGGTCGCACTGCGCCAGCAGCTGGCGGGTCAGCGACGCGGCGCCGTGCGGCAGGTCCAGCAGGATCCACTGATAGTGCCCGCTCTCTTTCAGGCTCTGCAATGCGGTGATGAAGCGAGAGAACAGGCGCTGGTACGCGGCTTCATTCCCGCGCTCGGTTTCGGTCAATTGACCAAAGGGAAGCAAATCGAGCTGGGAGGTATAACGCAAACCCGCATCCCGCCAGTCTTTATCGTCCAGAAGCGCGCGTCCCCAGCCGTTTGCATGCGTAAAGTCGACATTGAATGACATGCGCAGCAAATTATCGGAACAGGCATCAATGACCAGTACCGATTCACCTAATACCTGCAATGACCACGCCAGCGCCGCGGTAACGGAAGTTGTACCCACCCCACCACGGACGCCCTGTAATCCTAGTACAGCCATCAATGGCTTCCTTATTGTTGTTGGGCAAACTCAGCTAATAACGGCCAACGTTTAATAGCCGCCGCCAACTGTTCACGCTGGGAAATATCGGTGTAATCTATTTCAGGCAAAGAAAAAGCCTGCGTGAGTGCCAAAAAATCGTTCTGGAATGTGTAACCCAGACTTGAGTCGACTGGGGTTGCGGGTTCGTTATTTTGCATTCTTTTTTCATCCCTTTGAGTAAAATCATAAGATTCAGATGCAGCGAGGCGTCCTGCCCATTAAATTTCATTTACATGCTAAATCTGATGTTCTTTAATTTCAATGTTAGGTTTATTTCTACGCTTTCGCTAGTAAACTGAGAGACATAGAAATTCGACGAAAAGAGGGACACCGTGGACTCCATATTTTCTATTGGCATCCAGTCATTATGGGACGAATTGCGCCACATGCCAGTCGGAGGAGTCTGGTGGGTTAATACGGATCGTAATGAAGATGCCATCAGTCTGGTAAACCAGACGATAGCGGCGCAGGGGAAGGATTCCCGCGTGGCCGTCATTACGATGGGCGAAGAGCCGAAGTCAATCATCAGGCTCGACAGTGACCGTGGGCCCCAGACAGTACGATTATTTTCCATGCCTGCGGAGGCTGACAGTCTATACTTTTTACCCCGCGATATTCAGTGTTCTATTGTTCCCGAACACTATTTACTGATTCTAAAATGCTCTAATAACGGCCTGCAAAATATCCCGTCTGAAAAACTGCTGAAATGGCTGGAAAGAATCAACAGATGGGCAAAAAATCAAAATTGCACCTTATTGGTTGTTAACCCAGGCAGTAATAATGACAAGCTTTTTTCACTTTTAATGAGTGAATACCGTTCCCTCTATGGCCTGGCCAGTATTCGCGTCCAGACCGACAGCCATCTTTACGACGTGGCTTTCTGGTGCAATGAAAAAGGGGTGAGCTCCCGACAACAACTTACCCTCAAACATGTCGGGGATGAGTGGCATCTTGCTCAACAGGAAGAGACGGTAGTTCAGCCACGCAGTGATGAAAAACGCGTTCTGAGCCATATTGCGGTACTGGAAGGTGCGCCTGCACTGTCTGAGCACTGGTCACTGTTCGATACCAATGAAGCCTTATTTGATGAGGCGCGCACCACGCAGGCGGCGACTATTATCTTCTCGTTGATCCAGAATAACCAAATCGAAACGCTGGCAAGGCACATTCACACATTACGTCGCCAGCGCGGCAGCGCGTTAAAAATTGTGGTGCGTGAAAATAATACCAGCCTGCGCGCCACCGATGAGCGCTTATTACTGGGCTGCGGCGCGAATATGGTCATTCCGTGGAATGCTCCCCTGTCGCGCTGTCTGACGCTGATCGAAAGCATCCAGGGCCAGCAGTTTAATCGACATGTTCCGGAAGATATCAGCACCCTGCTTTCAATGACGCAGCCGATGAAACTGCGCGGCTACCAGAAATGGGACACCTTCTGCGATGCGGTGGGCAACATGATGAGCAATACGCTGTTACCGGCAGACGGAAAAGGGGTGATGGTTGCCCTGCGCCCCGTGCCGGGTATTCGCGTTGAGCAGGCGCTCACTCTGTGCCGCCCTAACCGTATCGGGGACATCATGACCATTGGCGATAACCGCCTGGTGCTGTTCCTCTCCTTCTGCCGGGTGAACGATCTGGATACTGCGCTTAACCATATCTTCCCGCTTCCTACCGCGGATATCTTCTCGAACCGTATGGTCTGGTTTGAAGATAACCTGATCGCGGCTGAGCTTGTCCAGATGCGTGCCCTGCCACCTGAAAAGTGGGCCAAACCGTTGCCTGTCACAAGCGGCGCCAAACCGGTTCTGAACGCGAAACATGACGGGCATGTCTGGCGACGGGTACCCGAGCCGCTACGCTTACTGGATGAGAACAAGGAGAGCGCGCCATTATGAATATCAGCGATATCATCCAACTGGTTGTTCTGTGCGCGCTGATTTTTTTGCCGCTTGGCTACTATGCACGCCATTCCCTGCGCCGTATTCGCGATACGATCAGATTACTGTTCGTCAAACCTCGCTATATTAAACCCGCCGGAACACTGACTCGCGCTCCGAACGTCAAGGCAAACCGAAAACATGACTAATTCTACCTATACCTCTTCGGCGCCCTCGCCACTCTGGCAATACTGGCGCGGCCTGTCCGGCTGGAATTTCTACTTTCTGGTGAAGTTTGGTCTGCTGTGGGCAGGCTATCTTAATTTCCACCCTCTGCTTAACCTGGTGTTTATGGCATTCCTGCTGATGCCAATCCCGAACCTCAGGCTGCACCGTATACGTCACTGGGTCGCTATCCCCATCGGTTTCGCCCTGTTCTGGCATGATACCTGGCTGCCCGGCCCTGAAAGCATCATGAGCCAGGGCTCCCAGGTCGCAGGTTTCAGTGCGGACTATATGCTCGATCTGGTTGAGCGCTTTATTAACTGGCAGATGATTGGCGCGGTATTTGTCCTGCTGGTCGCCTGGCTGTTCCTGTCTCAGTGGATCCGGGTGACGGTGTTTGTCGTCGCGATTATGATCTGGCTTAACGTCCTGACACTGACGGGCCCGAGCTTCTCGCTGTGGCCAGCCGGTCAGCCGACGACAACCGTGACCACCACGGGCGGTTCCGCCGCCGCGACCGTTGCGACAGCAGGGGATACGCCAGTGGTTGGGGATATTCCTGCGCAGACTGCACCGCCGACATCCACTAACCTGAACGCGTGGCTCTCCAGTTTTTACGCTGCGGAAGATAAGCGTCAGACGAAATTCCCGGACGCGCTGCCTGCCGATGCTCAGCCGTTTGAGCTGCTGGTCATTAACATCTGTTCTCTGTCCTGGGCTGACGTTGACGCGGCTGGTTTGATGTCGCACCCGCTGTGGTCGCATTTCGATATTCAGTTTAAGGACTTCAACTCGGCCACGTCGTACAGCGGCCCGGCGGCTATCCGCCTGCTGCGTGCCAGCTGCGGACAGCCTTCGCATAAGAACCTCTACCAGCCGGCAGCTAACCAGTGTTATCTGTTTGATAACCTCGCAAAACTGGGCTTTACCCAGCACCTGATGATGGGCCATAACGGTCAGTTCGGTAACTTCCTGAAAGAAGTGCGTGAACAGGGTGGCATGCAGGCCCCGCTGATGGACCAGAAAGGGCTGCCGGTAACGTTGCTGGGCTTTGATGGCTCGCCGGTGTATGACGATACCGCCGTGCTTCAGCGCTGGTTAGATACCGTCGGCAAAGAGGAAGGGACACGTAGTGCGACGTTCTATAACACGCTGCCGCTGCACGACGGGAATCATTATCCCGGCGTGAGTAAAACGGCCGATTATAAGGCCCGTGCTCAGAAGTTCTTTGACGAGCTGAACGCGTTCTTCAACGAGCTGGAAAAATCAGGTCGCAAAGTGATGGTGGTGGTGGTACCAGAACACGGAGGGGCGCTGAAAGGCGACAGGATGCAGGTGTCTGGTCTGCGCGATATCCCAAGCCCGTCCATCACTAACGTTCCGGCCGGGATTAAGTTCTTTGGCATGAAGGCGCCGCATCAGGGAGCGCCCATTGAAATCACCCAGCCAAGCAGCTATCTGGCTATCTCGGAACTGGTTGCTCGCGCTGTAGACGGTAAGCTGTTTGTGGAAGATAGCGTGAACTGGGATCAGCTCACCAGCGGGCTGCCGCAGACGGCGGAGGTATCGGAAAACGCCAATGCGGTGGTGATCCAGTATCAGAATAAGCCTTATGTCCGACTGAATGCCGGGGATTGGGTGCCGTATCCGCAGTAATGACCTGCTACACCCTCTCCCCTGTGGGGAGAGGGTTACTCTGCACTTCGTAACGAAATTTCACCGCCCACCCAGGGCTTAATCACGCCATCCTGTTCAAGAAGCAACGCGCCCTGCGCGTCAATGCCGCGTGATGTGCCGTAAATCTCTTTATCCCCAATCAGCAGCTTCACCGGTCGGTTAATAAAGTTATCCAGCTTTTCCCAGCGAGACAGGAATGGCGCTAACCCCTCTTGTTCAAAGAGCGTCAGCGAACTACGCAACTCATTGATCATGCGGACGGCTAGCGTATTGCGATCGATGGTGATCCCCGCTTCCTGTAGGTTGGTCCAGGCCTGGTTCACGACATCGTTCTGCACGTTTCGCATCACCATGTTCAGCCCCGCTCCAATGACGATCTGTGCGGCATCGCCTGTTTTTCCCGTCAGTTCGACCAGGATGCCCGCCAGCTTTCGATCGTTGAGATACAGATCGTTGGGCCATTTTACCCGCACCTGATCGGCACCCAGATCGTGCAGCACCTCTGCCATCACAATGCCGATGACCAGGCTCAGCCCGATGGCCGCAGCTGGCCCCTGTTCAAGCCGCCAGTACATGGAAAGGTAGAGGTTGGCGCCAAATGGTGAGAACCACTTACGCCCCCGGCGGCCACGTCCTGCCTGTTGGTACTCGGCAACGCAGGCATCACCGGATTTCAGCTCGCTCAGGCGATCCAGCAGATACTGGTTCGTCGAATCAATGACCGGCAATACCGCGACGTTACCGTGCCCAATCTGGCTGCGGATAATCTCTTCATTCAGTAACTGGATCGGTTCCGGCAGGCTGTAGCCTTTTCCCGGCACCGTAAACACATCCACGCCCCAGTCGCGGAGCGTTTGAATATGCTTATTGATCGCAGCACGGCTCATGCCCAGCTGTTCGCCCAGTTGCTCGCCAGAATGAAACTCGCCATCAGCAAGGATACCGATGAGAGTTAACGGAATAGTATTGTCCTTCACGCAATGGTCTCCACGGCATTCACTTCGCCCGTTCGGCCAATAAAGCGAACTTCAGGCTCCAGCCAGACATTGAATTTTTCGCCCACGCGCTGGCGAACATGATGCGCCAGGTTGACGACATCCTCACTTGTCGCGTTGGACTGGTTGATCAGTACCAGCGCCTGCTGACGATGAACAGCAGCGCCACCAAGAGTCGTACCTTTTAATTCACACTGATCGATAAGCCAGCCTGCGGCCAGCTTCACGCTGCCATCCGCCTGAGGATAATGCGGGGCCGTTGGCCAGCCGGCGAGAAACGCTTTTGCATTTTCGCTGCTGATCACCGGGTTTTTGAAGAAACTGCCCGCATTTCCGTTAACTTTCGGGTCCGGGAGCTTGGTCATTCGCATATGGCAAACGGAATCAAATACCTCACGCGGTGTGACGGTTGCCGGGTCAAGACGGGTCAGATCGCCGTATGTCAGAACGGGTTTCCAGGCTTTCGCCAGGCGCAGACCAACGGCCACAATGACGAAACGATCCTGATAGTCGTGCTTGAAAATGCTGTCGCGATAGCCAAAGCGGCACTGCTCTGCGGTCAGGCGCTTCGCCGTTCCGGTCGCGAGTTCAATGCAGTCGACATATTCGCAGACGTGTTTCAGTTCGATGCCGTAGGCACCGATATTTTGAATAGGAGATGATCCTGCACAGCCCGGGATCAGGGCCAGGTTTTCCAGTCCGGGCATCCCTTTTTCAAGGGTATATTGCACCAGATGATGCCAGTTCTCGCCAGCACCCACGTGTAAATGCCAGCTGTCAGCGCTCTCTTTACACTCAATCCCCATGATGCGATTGACGATTACCGTCCCCGCAAAATCATCGAGAAACAGGACATTACTTCCTTCGCCCAGAATAAGTACGGGTTCACCGTTTTCTGTTGCGTTTTGCCATGCATTCAGCAACTGCTGAGTACTGTCGGCACGTACAATTTGATTAGCATTCCGTTGAATACCAAAGGTATTCCAGGGCTTAAGGGAGTGATTCATAGACGCTATCCTGATGCAAAAACCGGGATAGTTTACCGTATATATGGGGGGATAGGTGATTTGTTTATGGAAAGGAAGCAGGTGCAGAAACGCAAAGAGGCCATCCTTGCGGATGGCCTCTTCACTTGATTGATGCCTGGCAGTTCCCTACTCTCACATGGGGAGACCCCACACTACCATCGGCGCTACGGCGTTTCACTTCTGAGTTCGGCATGGGGTCAGGTGGGACCACCGCGCTAAAGCCGCCAGGCAAATTCTGTTAATCTGTATCAGGCTGAAAATTTCGTCTCTTCGCCAAAACACCTTCGGCGTTGTAAGGTTAAGCCTCACGGTTCATTAGTATCGGTTAGCTCAACGCATCGCTGCGCTTACACACCCGACCTATCAACGTCATCGTCTTTAACGTTCCTTCAGGAGACTCAAGGTCTCAGGGAGAACTCATCTCGGGGCAAGTTTCGTGCTTAGATGCTTTCAGCACTTATCTCTTCCGCATTTAGCTACCGGGCAGTGCCATTGGCATGACAACCCGAACACCAGTGATGCGTCCACTCCGGTCCTCTCGTACTAGGAGCAGCCCCCCTCAATTCTCCAGCGCCCACGGCAGATAGGGACCGAACTGTCTCACGACGTTCTAAACCCAGCTCGCGTACCACTTTAAATGGCGAACAGCCATACCCTTGGGACCTACTTCAGCCCCAGGATGTGATGAGCCGACATCGAGGTGCCAAACACCGCCGTCGATATGAACTCTTGGGCGGTATCAGCCTGTTATCCCCGGAGTACCTTTTATCCGTTGAGCGATGGCCCTTCCATTCAGAACCACCGGATCACTATGACCTGCTTTCGCACCTGCTCGCGCCGTCACGCTCGCAGTCAAGCTGGCTTATGCCATTGCACTAACCTCCTGATGTCCGACCAGGATTAGCCAACCTTCGTGCTCCTCCGTTACTCTTTGGGAGGAGACCGCCCCAGTCAAACTACCCACCAGACACTGTCCGCAACCCGGATTACGGGTCTACGTTAGAACACCAGCCATTAAAGGGTGGTATTTCAAGGTTGGCTCCACGCAGACTGGCGTCCACGCTTCAAAGCCTCCCACCTATCCTACACATCAAGGACCAGTGTTCAGTGTCAAGCTATAGTAAAGGTTCACGGGGTCTTTCCGTCTTGCCGCGGGTACACTGCATCTTCACAGCGAGTTCAATTTCACTGAGTCTCGGGTGGAGACAGCCTGGCCATCATTACGCCATTCGTGCAGGTCGGAACTTACCCGACAAGGAATTTCGCTACCTTAGGACCGTTATAGTTACGGCCGCCGTTTACCGGGGCTTCGATCAAGAGCTTCGCCTTACAGCTAACCCCATCAATTAACCTTCCGGCACCGGGCAGGCGTCACACCGTATACGTCCACTTTCGTGTTTGCACAGTGCTGTGTTTTTAATAAACAGTTGCAGCCAGCTGGTATCTTCGACTGATTTCAGCTCCGCCCGCAGGGGCTTCACCTACACATCAGCGTGCCTTCTCCCGAAGTTACGGCACCATTTTGCCTAGTTCCTTCACCCGAGTTCTCTCAAGCGCCTTGGTATTCTCTACCTGACCACCTGTGTCGGTTTGGGGTACGATTTCGTGTTACCTGATGCTTAGAGGCTTTTCCTGGAAGCAGGGCATTTATCACTTCAGCACCGTAGTGCCTCGTCATCACACCTCAGCGTTAACAAGGTACCGGATTTACCTGGAACCTCCGCCTACATGCTTAAACCGGGACAACCGTCGCCCGGCTGACATAGCCTTCTCCGTCCCCCCTTCGCAGTAACACCAAGTACAGGAATATTAACCTGTTTCCCATCGACTACGCCTTTCGGCCTCGCCTTAGGGGTCGACTCACCCTGCCCCGATTAACGTTGGACAGGAACCCTTGGTCTTCCGGCGAGCGGGCTTTTCACCCGCTTTATCGTTACTTATGTCAGCATTCGCACTTCTGATACCTCCAGCATGCCTCACAGCACACCTTCAACGGCTTACAGAACGCTCCCCTACCCAACAACACATAGTGTCGCTGCCGCAGCTTCGGTGCATGGTTTAGCCCCGTTACATCTTCCGCGCAGGCCGACTCGACCAGTGAGCTATTACGCTTTCTTTAAATGATGGCTGCTTCTAAGCCAACATCCTGGCTGTCTGTGCCTTCCCACATCGTTTCCCACTTAACCATGACTTTGGGACCTTAGCTGGCGGTCTGGGTTGTTTCCCTCTTCACGACGGACGTTAGCACCCGCCGTGTGTCTCCCGTGATAACATTCTTCGGTATTCGTAGTTTGCATCGGGTTGGTAAGCCGGGATGGCCCCCTAGCCGAAACAGTGCTCTACCCCCGAAGATGAGTTCACGAGGCGCTACCTAAATAGCTTTCGGGGAGAACCAGCTATCTCCCGGTTTGATTGGCCTTTCACCCCCAGCCACAGGTCATCCGCTAATTTTTCAACATTAGTCGGTTCGGTCCTCCAGTTAGTGTTACCCAACCTTCAACCTGCCCATGGCTAGATCACCGGGTTTCGGGTCTATACCCTGCAACTTAACGCCCAGTTAAGACTCGGTTTCCCTTCGGCTCCCCTATACGGTTAACCTTGCTACAGAATATAAGTCGCTGACCCATTATACAAAAGGTACGCAGTCACCCCATAAAGAGGCTCCCACTGCTTGTACGTACACGGTTTCAGGTTCTTTTTCACTCCCCTCGCCGGGGTTCTTTTCGCCTTTCCCTCACGGTACTGGTTCACTATCGGTCAGTCAGGAGTATTTAGCCTTGGAGGATGGTCCCCCCATATTCAGACAGGATACCACGTGTCCCGCCCTACTCTTCGAGTTCACAGCATGTGTGCTTTCGTGTACGGGACTATCACCCTGTACCGTCGGACTTTCCAGACCGTTCCACTAACACACAAGCTGATTCAGACTCCGGGCTGCTCCCCGTTCGCTCGCCGCTACTGGGGGAATCTCGGTTGATTTCTTTTCCTCGGGGTACTTAGATGTTTCAGTTCCCCCGGTTCGCCTCGTTAACCTATGTATTCAGTTAACGATAGTGTGACGGATTGCACTGGGTTTCCCCATTCGGACATCGCCGGGTCAAGGGTTCATATCACCTCGCCGGCGCTTTTCGCAGATTAGCACGTCCTTCATCGCCTCTGACTGCCAGGGCATCCACCGTGTACGCTTAGTCGCTTAACCTCACAACCCGAAGATGTTTCTTTCGATTCACCATCGACTTGCGAAAATTTGAGAGACTCGAACACACATGAGCTGTGTGTCGTTTCAATTTTCAGCTTGATCCAGATTTTTAAAGAGCAAAACTTCGCAGTGCACCTTTTCAGGTTCACTCTGAAGTTTTCTTGTGTTCGCAGTAAAAGATGGTGGAGCTATGCGGGATCGAACCGCAGACCTCCTGCGTGCAAGGCAGGCGCTCTCCCAGCTGAGCTATAGCCCCATCGAAGTCACCTCTGTACCGGTAATTTTTGTTGAGGCAAGGCGTGGTGACACGAAGCATACTTATGTATGTGAGTGTCGCCGCAACGCAGCATCAGCAAAAATTTGGTAGGCCTGAGTGGACTTGAACCACCGACCTCACCCTTATCAGGGGTGCGCTCTAACCACCTGAGCTACAAGCCTGTAGAGGTTTTTTACTGCTGTTTTTCATCAGACAATCTGTGTGAGCACTGCAAAGGCAGGTTCTTTAAGGTAAGGAGGTGATCCAACCGCAGGTTCCCCTACGGTTACCTTGTTACGACTTCACCCCAGTCATGAATCACAAAGTGGTAAGCGCCCTCCCGAAGGTTAAGCTACCTACTTCTTTTGCAACCCACTCCCATGGTGTGACGGGCGGTGTGTACAAGGCCCGGGAACGTATTCACCGTGGCATTCTGATCCACGATTACTAGCGATTCCGACTTCATGGAGTCGAGTTGCAGACTCCAATCCGGACTACGACGCACTTTATGAGGTCCGCTTGCTCTCGCGAGGTCGCTTCTCTTTGTATGCGCCATTGTAGCACGTGTGTAGCCCTACTCGTAAGGGCCATGATGACTTGACGTCATCCCCACCTTCCTCCAGTTTATCACTGGCAGTCTCCTTTGAGTTCCCGGCCGGACCGCTGGCAACAAAGGATAAGGGTTGCGCTCGTTGCGGGACTTAACCCAACATTTCACAACACGAGCTGACGACAGCCATGCAGCACCTGTCTCAGAGTTCCCGAAGGCACCAATCCATCTCTGGAAAGTTCTCTGGATGTCAAGAGTAGGTAAGGTTCTTCGCGTTGCATCGAATTAAACCACATGCTCCACCGCTTGTGCGGGCCCCCGTCAATTCATTTGAGTTTTAACCTTGCGGCCGTACTCCCCAGGCGGTCGACTTAACGCGTTAGCTCCGGAAGCCACGCCTCAAGGGCACAACCTCCAAGTCGACATCGTTTACGGCGTGGACTACCAGGGTATCTAATCCTGTTTGCTCCCCACGCTTTCGCACCTGAGCGTCAGTCTTTGTCCAGGGGGCCGCCTTCGCCACCGGTATTCCTCCAGATCTCTACGCATTTCACCGCTACACCTGGAATTCTACCCCCCTCTACAAGACTCTAGCCTGCCAGTTTCGAATGCAGTTCCCAGGTTGAGCCCGGGGATTTCACATCCGACTTGACAGACCGCCTGCGTGCGCTTTACGCCCAGTAATTCCGATTAACGCTTGCACCCTCCGTATTACCGCGGCTGCTGGCACGGAGTTAGCCGGTGCTTCTTCTGCGGGTAACGTCAATCGACAAGGTTATTAACCTTATCGCCTTCCTCCCCGCTGAAAGTACTTTACAACCCGAAGGCCTTCTTCATACACGCGGCATGGCTGCATCAGGCTTGCGCCCATTGTGCAATATTCCCCACTGCTGCCTCCCGTAGGAGTCTGGACCGTGTCTCAGTTCCAGTGTGGCTGGTCATCCTCTCAGACCAGCTAGGGATCGTCGCCTAGGTGAGCCGTTACCCCACCTACTAGCTAATCCCATCTGGGCACATCCGATGGCAAGAGGCCCGAAGGTCCCCCTCTTTGGTCTTGCGACGTTATGCGGTATTAGCTACCGTTTCCAGTAGTTATCCCCCTCCATCAGGCAGTTTCCCAGACATTACTCACCCGTCCGCCACTCGTCAGCGAAGCAGCAAGCTGCTTCCTGTTACCGTTCGACTTGCATGTGTTAGGCCTGCCGCCAGCGTTCAATCTGAGCCATGATCAAACTCTTCAATTTAAAAGTTTGATGCTCAATGAATTAAACTTCGTAATGAATTACGTGTTCACTCGTTGAGACTTGGTATTCATTTAGTGTCCGAGGACATTAAGAATCCATGTCACTTTGAGTGCCCACACAGATTGTCTGATAAATTGTTAAAGAGCAGTGCCGCTTCGTTTTCGCTGCGGCGCGGGGTGTGCATATTACGCTTTCCCGCTTCAGAGTCAAGCGTTTGTTTTGCTTTTCTCTGCTGACCCGGCGGCTTGCGTGCCGTTGTTCCGTGTCAGTGGAGGCGCATTATAGGGAGTTCTTCTGAAGTGACAAGCACTAAATACAAAAAACTTTCCGTTCGCTCACTTTTCAAACTCAACGCTTATTTATCCCGCGCATCGTCCGTTAAACGCGCAATTTCACGGGCAAAACTGGCGACCTGGGCCCAGTCGGTATAAACCACTTCTTTACGCGTATCCGTTTCCCCGCCCGTCATTTTCATGATCAGGCGGATCATAAAGCGGTCATACCAGCGGTAACGCGGGTAACGCAGCGCGCCAGCAAAGACAGAACAGATATCGGGCTGCCATGGCGAACTTAGCAAAAACTTGCGCGTATAGCTGTTGGTCTGCGGCGTACGCTTCTCCGCTTTACGGGCAACCAGGTTGACCGAGTAAAACGCGCCAGGCAGTTGAGCGAGCTCCGCCGTATGCTTTTTCACAAAGCGATCCAGCGCCGGATGGAAATGGCCGTAACGAATTGAAGCGCCAATGACCACGCGGTCGTAATCCTGCCAGGCAATCTGCTCTGTGCGATTCAGGTTCACCACATCAGAATAAATGCCCAGCTCTTTGAGTTCAGAAGCCAGATATGAAGCAATCTCACGCGTTTGTCCGTCACGCGTTGAGAAAAGAATTAACGTTTTCACCAATGTCTCCTTACTCACGCCAGAATGTTGGGGTAAACAGCACCAGCAGCGTAAAGACCTCAAGACGCCCAAACAGCATATTGGCGATTAAGATCCACTTCGCCACCGGGTTCATACTGGCGAAGTTATCCGCCACGACGCCCAGCCCCGGCCCCAGGTTGTTTAACGTTGCCACCACAGAGGCGAAGGCAGAGAAATCATCCACGCCCGTGGCGATAATCGCCAGCATACTGACAATAAAGACCAGTGCATAAGCGGAGAAGAATCCCCACACCGCTTCGAGGATGCGCTCCGGCAGCGCGCGGTTCCCCAGCTTAATACTGTAAACCGCATTCGGGTGGACCAGACGTTTCAGCTCACGGTTCCCCTGCTTGAACAGCAGCAGGATGCGGATCACCTTCAGACCGCCGCCCGTTGACCCGGCGCAACCGCCGATAAACGCAGAGCACAGCAGCAGCACCGGCAGGAACAGTGGCCAACGCGCAATACTGTCCGTGGTGAAACCAGCGGTTGTCGCCATCGATACCACCTGGAAGAAGGCCTGGTTCAGGGTCGTGACCGCCGAGTTATAAACATCGTGGAACCACAGTACCAGGGTACAGATAACCACCAGGGTCAGCTGGACGCCAATAAACATCCGGAATTCCGGGTCGCGCCAGTACACCTTCAGGCTCCGTCCGCTAAGCAACGAGAAGTGTAGACCGTAGTTACAGCCTGAAATCAGCAGAAAGATGGCAATGATGGTATTGATTGTCGGGCTGTCGAAGTAGCCGACGCTGGCATCGTGGGTGGAGAACCCGCCGATAGCAATAGTCGCAAAGCTGTGTCCGATGGCATCAAACGCAGGCATCCCGGCAAACCACAGCGCCAGCGCGCAGGCCACCGTCAGCAGGACATAGATAAGCCACAGGGTCTTCGCCGTCTCCGCAATACGCGGGCGCATCTTGTTATCTTTCAGCGGGCCGGGCATCTCCGCCCGGTAAAGCTGCATCCCCCCGACGCCCAGAATCGGCAGGATAGCCACCGCCAGGACGATGATCCCCATACCGCCGAACCACTGGAGCATCTGCCGGTAAAAGAGAATCGCATGCGGGAGCGAATCCAGCCCCACCAGCGTGGTGGCCCCGGTGGTCGTTAATCCGGAGAACGATTCAAAAAACGCATCCGTGACGGTGAGATTCGGTTGTTCGGAGAAGATAAACGGCAGCGCACCCACGCTTCCCAGTACCGTCCAGAACAGGACCACAATCAGAAACCCCTCCCGGGATTTCAGTTCACCTTTCTCACGGCGGTTTGGCCACCACAGCAGGGAGCCAATCGTCAGCGCGACAAAAAAGGTTTGCGTAAATGCACGCCCCGCACCGTCCCGGTAGATGAGCGCCACCAGTCCGGGAATGATCATTGTCCCGGAGAAAAGTATGACCAGCAATCCAACGATTCGGGTAATGGCACGAAAATGCATCTCTGCCGCTTCCTTAGGTATTCAAAATTGTGAGGTGGGGATTATTCTTCAATCGGCAGTAATTGCAATGAACCGCGACTAAAATCAGCGAGTTTTGCTGAAAAAGCAGCCAGTTCCGCCTGAGGAAGCGCCACGCGTAATTGCACCATTGCCTGATAATCACTGTGTGCGATGACACCGTTAAACTGTTTAAGCAGTGCTTCGATACCCGATAGCTGGGCGTAATCGCATAACAAAGTATATTCCGTAAGTGGCGTTTTGCGGGTTGTTATCAGCAGATTAAGCGCATGCTGGACACCACCTCCGTAGGCTTTAACCAGCCCTCCGGTGCCTAACAAAATGCCCCCGTAGTAGCGGACAACAACGGCGGTGATTTCACCCACGCCGCTGCCCATCAACTGGGATAGCATCGGTTTTCCGGCCGTACCCGCCGGTTCACCGTCGTCAGAAAACCCGAGCTGCTGTGAGTCGTCTGGCGGCCCTGCGACCCACGCCACACAGTGATGGCGGGCATCGGGGTGCTGCGCGCGGACGGACTCGACGAACGCCTTCGCCGCCTCCACGCCGTCGGTATGCGCCAGCAGCGTGATAAAGCGGCTTTTCTTGATTTCCTCAACAAAGGTGACCGGCTCGGCCGGTATCAGCCAGCTTTCCATCAGGCCAGCTTCAGATCTCGCGTCATGTTCTCAATGCTGTTCTCGTGAATAACCACGTTATCCTCGATACGAATGCCGCCATACGGCTTCAGCGCTTCAATTTTCTCCCAGTTGAAGTGCTTGCTGAATTGCCCTTCGCGCCACGGCGCCAGCAGGGATTCAATAAAGTAGATGCCCGGCTCGATGGTCAATACCATACGCGGCGCCAGAACGCGGGTGCAGCGCAGATAAGGATATTTAGACGGTGCCGCCAGGTGCGTACCGGTATCATCCTGCATAAAGCCCGCGACGTCATGAACCTGCAAACCCAGCGGGTGACCGATACCATGCGGCATAAATGGCCCGGTCAGATCGTTCTCAACCATCGCCTCTTCGCTCATGTCTTTGACAATCTGATGCTTACGCAGCAGTTTAGCGATGCGCTGATGGAACTGGATGTGATAATCCACGTAGCTGGTTCCGGCCTTCATGGTGCCAATCAGCGCCAGCTGTTCGTCGTTCACGTCTTTGATCAATTGCGCAAAATCGGTGTCCGCATTCGCCGCCCAGGTACGGGTCAGGTCTGCCGCATAACCATTGTACTCAGCCCCCGCGTCCAGCAGGAAGCTGCGCATCTCAGCCGGAACCTGATGATCCAGTTTGGTGTAGTGCAGGACCGAGGCATGTTCATTCAGCGCCACGATGTTGCTGTACGGCACGTCGGTATCGCGGTGGCCGGTCGCCGTCAGGTAGGCCTGATTAATATCGAACTCGCTCATACCGGACTGGAACGCTTCGTGCGCCGCACGGTGGCCATTCACCGCCGTTTTTTGCGCTTCACGCATGCAGTAAAGTTCGTAGTCGGTCTTGTAGGCGCGATAGTAGTGCAGATAATCCAGCACGCCTTTCGGGTTGAGTTTATCTGCCGGAATATCCAGACCCAGCGCACGCTCAGGAACCGGACCAATGTAGCCGATGTTGCCGCGCGCCGCTGGCAGCTGGCTGCCAATGCCGTCTGCTTTTGGCAGCGCAATCACGTCAATTTCTTCGGTCCAGAATGAGGTCGGCAGCGGCTCCACGTTGTGCCAGTAATCGACCGGCAGGTAGAACCACAGTTTCGGCTTGTTCACGCCATCCACCAGCAGCCAGCAATTTGGAACCTGCGTGACAGGCACCCAGGCTTTAAACTGCGGGTTAACCTTGAAGGGATAAGCATGGTCATCAAGAAAAGTATTCATCAGCTCGCCGGAGTGGATCAGCAGGGCATCCAGCTTGAAGCGGGCCAGTACATCGCGGGTACGTTCCTGTAGGGTAACGATATGATTTTTATAAAGCGAAGCCAGTGAGTCCATCATTCTTCCTTTCGTTTTTTTGACCTCAAGTCATCGCATCTTAGCACACCTCACTGCGGCTGCGTGATTTCCACCGACCGTGATCAGCGCAGCAATTTCTTAATGACTAATTTGCATTTTATTAACATAAATTCCACACTCCGTTTCATCTGGTATGACCAGATCCAATTGCTGGATTCAGGAGACCGACATGCTCTACAAAGGCGACACCCTGTACGTAGACTGGCTGGAAGATGGCATTGCCGAACTGGTGTTCGATGCCCCCGGCTCAGTGAACAAGCTTGATACCGCGACGGTGGCCAGTCTTGGCCAGGCGCTGGATGTACTTGAAAAGCAATCAGATTTGAAAGGGCTGCTGCTGCGCTCCAACAAAGCGGCCTTTATCGTTGGCGCGGATATCACCGAATTCCTGTCGCTGTTCCTGGTGCCCGAAGAACAGCTGAGCCAGTGGCTGCACTTTGCCAACAGCGTTTTTAATCGTCTGGAAGATCTGCCTGTCCCGACCCTTTCCGCCGTTAACGGCTACGCGCTGGGCGGTGGCTGCGAGTGCGTGCTGGCGACCGACTACCGTCTGGCGACGCCGGACCTGCGCATCGGCCTGCCGGAAACCAAGCTGGGCATCATGCCGGGCTTTGGCGGTTCCGTGCGTATGCCGCGCATGCTGGGTGCCGACAGCGCGCTGGAGATCATTGCCGCGGGTAAAGATGTCGGCGCAGAACAGGCGCAGAAAATCGGCCTGGTGGACGGCGTGGTTAAGCCTGAAAAACTGATTGAGGGTGCTATCGCCATCCTCCGTCAGGCGATTAACGGCGATCTCGACTGGAAAGCCAAACGTCAGCCAAAGCTGGAGCCATTAAAGCTCAGCAAAATTGAAGCCACCATGAGCTTCACCATCGCCAAAGGCATGGTGATGCAGACGGCGGGTAAACACTACCCGGCGCCGATCACGGCGGTGAAAACCATTGAAGCGGCAGCCCGTCTGGGCCGTGATGACGCTCTGAAGCTTGAAAACCAGAGCTTTGTCCCGCTGGCGCACACCAACGAAGCCCGCGCGCTGGTTGGTATCTTCCTTAACGATCAGTTCGTGAAAGGCAAAGCCAAACAACTCACCAAAAACGTTGAAACGCCAAAACACGCGGCGGTACTCGGCGCGGGCATTATGGGGGGCGGCATCGCCTATCAGTCTGCCTGGAAAGGCGTGCCGGTGGTGATGAAGGACATCAACGAGAAATCCCTGACGCTGGGCATGACCGAAGCGGCCAAGCTGCTGAATAAACAGCTTGAGCGCGGCAAAATTGATGGTCTGAAGCTTGCAGGCGTGATCTCCACCATCCAGCCAGTGCTGGAATACAGCGGTTTCGACCGTGTGGACGTGGTGGTTGAAGCGGTCGTCGAGAACCCGAAAGTGAAAAAAGCGGTGCTGGCCGAAACCGAAGACAAGGTGCGTCCGGAAACCGTGCTGGCCTCTAACACCTCCACCATTCCTATCAGCGAACTGGCGAGCGTGCTGAAGCGTCCGGAAAACTTCTGCGGGATGCACTTCTTTAACCCGGTGCACCGCATGCCGCTGGTCGAAGTGATCCGAGGGGAAAAAACCTCCGACGAAACCATCGCCAAAGTGGTGGCGTGGGCGAGCAAGATGGGCAAAACGCCGATCGTGGTTAACGACTGCCCGGGCTTCTTCGTTAACCGCGTGCTGTTCCCGTACTTCGCCGGTTTCAGCCAGCTGCTGCGCGACGGCGCAGACTTCCGCAAAATCGACAAAGTGATGGAAAAACAGTTCGGCTGGCCGATGGGCCCGGCGTATCTGCTGGACGTTGTCGGCATCGACACTGCCCATCACGCGCAGGCGGTGATGGCGGCGGGCTTCCCGCAGCGCATGCAGAAAGATTATCGCGACGCCATTGATGCCCTGTTCGACGCCAACCGCTTCGGGCAGAAAAACGGTCTGGGCTTCTGGCGCTATAAAGAAGACAGCAAAGGCAAACCGAAGAAAGAAGAAGATCCGGCGGTGGATGGCCTGCTGGCCAACGTCAGTCAGCCAAAACGCGACTTCACCGACGATGAGATCATCGCACGGATGATGATCCCAATGGTCAACGAAGTGGTGCGCTGCCTCGAAGAAGGCATTATCGCCAGCCCGGCAGAAGCGGATATGGCGCTGGTGTACGGCCTCGGCTTCCCTCCGTTCCACGGAGGCGCGTTCCGCTGGCTGGATACGCTCGGCAGCGCCCGCTATCTCGATATGGCTCAGCAGTACCAGCACCTCGGCCCGCTTTATGAGGTGCCGGAAGGGCTGCGTAACAAAGCGCGCCATAACGAACCCTACTACCCAGCAGTTGAGCCAGCCCGTCCGGTTGGCGAACTGAAAACGGCTTAAGGAGTCACAATGGAAAAGGTTGTCATTGTTGATGCGATTCGCACCCCGATGGGCCGTTCAAAAGGCGGTGCGTTCCGTAACGTGCGCGCGGAAGACCTCTCCGCGCACCTGATGCGTAGCCTGCTGGCGCGTAACCCGGCGCTGGACCCAGCAGCGCTGGACGATATCTACTGGGGCTGCGTCCAGCAGACGCTGGAGCAGGGCTTCAACATTGCCCGTAACGCGTCCCTGCTGGCGGAGATCCCGCATTCGGTTCCGGCCGTCACCGTCAACCGTCTTTGCGGTTCGTCGATGCAGGCGCTGCACGACGCGGCACGGATGATCATGACCGGCGATGCGCAGGCCTGTCTGGTGGGCGGCGTGGAGCACATGGGCCACGTGCCAATGAGCCACGGGGTCGATTTCCATCCAGGCATGAGCCGCAACGTGGCGAAAGCCGCCGGTATGATGGGCCTGACCGCCGAGATGCTCTCCCGTCTGCACGGCATCTGCCGTGAGATGCAGGATGCGTTTGCCGCACGCTCGCATGCCCGCGCCTGGGCCGCCACGCAGTCTGGTGCCTTTAAGAATGAGATCATCCCAACCGGCGGTCACGACGCAGACGGCGTACTGAAGCAGTTCAGCTACGACGAAGTTATCCGCCCGGAAACCACGGTCGAAGCGCTTTCTACCCTGCGTCCGGCGTTTGATCCGGTCACCGGCACGGTAACGGCGGGCACCTCGTCCGCCCTGTCCGACGGCGCCGCCGCGATGCTGGTGATGAGCGAAAGCCGCGCCCGCGAATTAGGCCTGACGCCACGCGCCCGCGTGCGTTCGATGGCGGTCGTGGGCTGCGATCCTTCCATCATGGGTTACGGTCCGGTTCCGGCGTCAAAACTGGCGCTGAAAAAAGCGGGGCTGAGCGCAAGTGATATCGACCTCTTTGAGATGAACGAAGCGTTCGCCGCGCAGATCCTGCCGTGCATTAAAGATCTGGGACTGATGGATCAGATCGACGAGAAGATTAACCTCAACGGCGGCGCGATCGCCCTCGGTCACCCGCTGGGCTGCTCCGGGGCGCGTATCAGTACCACGCTGATTAACCTGATGGAACGCAAAGATGCCCAGTTTGGTCTGGCAACGATGTGTATCGGGTTAGGTCAGGGGATCGCGACGGTGTTTGAGAGGGTGTAAATAAGGAAAAGTATCTCAAAGTAACGTAGGCCCGATAAGCATCGCGCCATCGGGCTTTTGCCGGGAGGCGCTACGCTTTCCCGGCCTACGAAGAGAAAAAGTTTAGTTGCCGTTCTTCCCGCCTGTCAGGGGCGGGTTTTTTACGTTATTGCAGCAGCGAAATGTCCGCCACGCGCAGGAACAACTCACGCAGTTTCTCAAGCATCGAGAGACGGTTAATCCGCAGCTCTTTATCTTCCACGTTCACCATCACCTTCTCGAAGAAGGCGTCGATGACGTCACGCAGCTCCGCCAGCTCCACCAGCGCTTCCTGGTAGCGACCTTCCGCGAAGTACGGCTCCAGCTTGTCGCGCAGCACCACAACCTGCATCGCCAGAGAAATCTCTTCCGGCTCTTTCAGGGTTGCAGCGTTGACGCGCTCGTTCAGAGTCTCGTCGGATTTCGCGAGGATGTTGGATACGCGCTTGTTGGCCGCGGCCAGCGCAGACGCCGCTTCCAGCGTACGGAAGTGGGATACCGCTTTCATACGCGCATCGAAATCTGCCGGACGGGTCGGACGACGCGCCAGCACCGCCTGAATGGTATCAACGGAGTAACCTTCGTCCTGATACCACGCGCGGAAACGACCGAGCATAAAGTCGATAACATCATCCACAACCTTCGCGTTGGTCAGCTTATCGCCGTACAGACGTACCGCTTCTTCGGTCAGCGTTTGCAGATCGAGGTTGAGGTTCTTCTCTACGATGATTCGCAGCACGCCCAGCGCAGCACGACGCAGCGCAAACGGGTCTTTATCGCCTTTCGGATGCTGACCGATACCGAAGATACCCGCCAGGGTGTCCATCTTATCGGCAATCGCCACAGCGCAGGCAACCGGGTTAGACGGCAGATCGTCACCGGCAAAGCGCGGCTGATACTGCTCGTTCAGCGCTACCGCCACGTCTTCCGCTTCGCCATCGTGACGCGCGTAGTGCATGCCCATCACGCCCTGGGTGTCGGTAAATTCGAACACCATGTTGGTCATCAGGTCGCACTTGGAGAGCAGGCCTGCGCGGGTAGCGTGGTTAACGTCGGCGCCAATTTCACGGGCAATCCAGCCGGACAGCTCCGCGATACGGTCGGTCTTGTCGCGTAGCGTACCCAGCTGCTGCTGGAACAGTACGGTTTGCAGACGCGGCAGGTTGTCTTCCAGTCGTTTTTTACGGTCGGTATTGAAGAAGAACTCGGCATCCGCCAGACGCGGACGCACCACTTTCTCGTTACCGGAGATAATCTGGCTCGGATCTTTCGATTCGATGTTCGCCACGAAGATGAAGTTTGGCAGCAGCTTGCCGTCGTTGGCGTAAACCGGGAAGTACTTCTGGTCACCCTTCATGGTGTAAACCAGCGCTTCTGCCGGAACGGCCAGGAATTTCTCTTCGAATTTCGCGGTCAGTACAACTGGCCATTCGACCAGCGAGGTCACCTCTTCCAGCAGGCTGTCGCTCAGATCAGCATTACCGCCAATTTTGCGCGCCGCGTCTTCTGCGTCCGCTTTGATTTTGGCTTTACGCTGTTCGTAGTCAGCAATGACCTTGCCGCGCTCCAGCAGGATCTGCGGGTACTGGTCAGCATTGTCGATAGTGAACTCCGACTCGCCCATAAAGCGATGGCCGCGGATCACGCGATCGGACGCCACGCCCAGAATGGTCGCCGGGATAACGGTATCGCCCAGCAGCAGGGTCACGGTGTGAACCGGACGCACAAAGTGTACGTCGGACGCGCCCCAGCGCATCAGCTTAGGAATCGGCAATTTTGCCAGCGAGGTCGCGATCATGTCAGGCAGCAGCGCTTCGGCGCTTTCGCCTTTCACATGGGCACGGTACAGCAGCCATTCACCTTTGTCGGTGGTCAGACGCTCAGCCTGATCAACGGTGATGCCGCAGCCGCGCGCCCAGCCTTCTGCCGCTTTGCTCGGCTTGCCTTCCGCGTCGAACGCCTGAGCAATGGCCGGGCCACGTTTTTCAACTTCGCGATCCGGCTGGGACGCCGCCAGGTTTGCCACTTTCAGCGCCAGACGACGCGGCGCAGCAAACCACTCAATTTTACCGTGCGCCAGGCCAGCGTTATCCAGCTCAGCAGTGACGTTCGCAGCGAAAGATTCAGCCAGGCTGCGCAGGGCTTTTGGTGGCAGCTCTTCAGTGCCGATTTCCACCAGGAAAGTTTTCTCAGACATGGCCGCCTCTTATTTGTTTCGGTTGCACATCGGGAAGCCAAGGGCTTCACGGGACGCGTAGTAAGCTTCTGCAACGGCTTTGGTCAGGGTACGAATACGCAGAATGTAGCGCTGACGTTCAGTCACGGAGATCGCTTTGCGGGCATCCAGCAGGTTGAAGCTGTGGGCAGCCTTCAGAATACGCTCGTAGGCAGGCAGCGGCAGCGGAGTCTCCAGCGCCAGCAGCTGCTGGGCTTCTTTCTCGTACTGCTCGAAGCAGGTGAACAGGAAGTCCACGTCCGCGTATTCGAAGTTATAGGTGGATTGCTCCACTTCGTTCTGATGGAACACGTCGCCGTAGGTGGTTTTACCCAGCGGGCCGTCGCTCCAGACCAGGTCGTAAACGCTGTCTACGCCCTGAATGTACATGGCCAGACGTTCCAGACCATAGGTGATTTCGCCGGTAATCGGTTTACATTCCAGACCGCCAACCTGCTGGAAGTAAGTGAACTGGGTCACTTCCATGCCGTTCAGCCACACTTCCCAACCCAGACCCCAGGCACCCAGCGTTGGGTTTTCCCAGTTATCTTCCACGAAACGAATGTCGTGAATGGTTGGATCCATACCCAGCTCTTTCAGTGACCCGAGGTACAGTTCCTGAATGTTGTCGGGTGATGGCTTAATCACCACCTGGAACTGATAGTAGTGCTGCAAACGGTTCGGGTTTTCGCCGTAACGGCCATCGGTCGGACGACGGGATGGCTGCACATAGGCGGTCGCCATTGGCTCTGGCCCTAACGCGCGCAGGCTGGTCATCGGGTGTGAGGTGCCTGCGCCAACTTCCATGTCCAAAGGTTGAACAATGGTGCAGCCCTGACGAGCCCAGTAATCCTGTAAGGTCAGGATCAGGCCCTGGAAGGTCTTGGTATCAAACTTTTGCATAGTATTTCGTGCTGGATACGTGTGGTTTTAAATGGAAGGGATCAGTATACCCGCTGGCTGCAAGATATACAGTACGAAACGGGGTTGTTTAGGGAAAATTGGGGAATAAGCCCTACAGCCAGAACCTGCGAAGGCTCTGGTTGCTGCTTATACGAGCAATTTAACGCATTGAGAGATGTAAAAACTGGCCGTCTGCATCAAAAGAGCAGACAAAGCCCTCTTTACGCGCCGTATAGCCTTTCAGTTCATAGCTGCCCTGAAAGCGCTCGAAGCCGTTTATATGAATTTTCTGTGCTTCGGAATTATAGCGGTGAGCCGCCTGATCCCTGCACAGCTGTTCCATATTCAGGGAACGCTCCGGGCTCATTTTCCCCTGCTGCGCTTTTTGGACAGGTATCTCCTCAGAAGCACTGCATCCTGTTAATAAGAGCAGCAGAAAGAGTGACACCCCACGCTTCATCATCATTTTTATTACCGCCCTGGTCAGTGGCTGTTATTTTTAGTAGCAACACGTTTATAGATTAAAGTCCGTCATTCTGCGAATCTCGCCAGCTCCCTACAAGTTAGCCTGGCTAAACTCAGAATTTTCCAAGGGAAAAGTTTTACACAATCGCAGTCACACTTTTTTTATCAGGAATACAGAGGAACTGATGCAGTCAAAAATTAACTGGATTGATAACCTGCGGGGAATAGCCTGTCTGATGGTGGTGATGATCCACACAACGACCTGGTATGTCACGAACGCGCACAGTATCAGCCCTGTTAACTGGGATGTCGCCAATATTCTGAACTCGGCCTCCCGCGTGAGCGTCCCGCTGTTCTTTATGATTTCCGGTTTTCTCTTTTTTGGCGAGCGTAGCGCGCAGCCAAGACATTTCATCCGTATTGTCTCCTGTCTGCTGTTTTACAGCGCCATTTCGCTGCTCTATATCATCCTGTTCACTTCAATTAACGCTGAACGTTCCCTGCTCAATTTGTTGCAAAAACCTGTGTTCTATCATCTGTGGTTTTTCTTCGCGATAATCGTTATCTATCTGGTGTCACCGTTAATTCAGGTAAAAAACGTCAGCGGTAAAATGCTGCTGGCCTTGATGGTAATAATCGGGATCGTGGCCAACCCGAATACCGTTTCACAGAAAATTGATGGCTTTGAATGGCTGCCCGTTAACCTCTATATCACCGGGGATACATTTTATTACGTGCTGTACGGCATGCTGGGGCGCGCCATTGGCATGATGGAGACGCAAAAGCGAGGAATAAACTGGCTATGCGCAGCCGCGTTTCTCGTCGGTGTGTTTATTATCTCTCGCGGGACGCTGCATGAGCTGCAATGGCGCGGCAACTTTGCCGATACCTGGTATCTCTACTGCGGGCCGATGGTCTTTATCTGCGCGATCTCTCTGCTGACGCTGGTTAAAAACACCCTGAATGCCCGCCCGCTTCCGGTGCTGGGGTTTATCTCTCGCCACTCGCTGGGCATTTACGGTTTTCACGCGCTGGTGATCCACGCCCTGCGCACCCGCGGCGTTGAGCTTAAAAGCTGGCCGGTGCTGGATATTGTCTGGATATTTACCGTTACGCTGGTTGTCAGCCTGCTGCTGTCAATGTTGCTGCAAAGAATCGATACGCGCAGGTTTGTAAGCTAACCCGGTTGAAGGCTGGTAGGCCGGGTAAGCGTTATCGCCACCCGGCTCCTGTTTATGACATTAGCGGCAAAAGCTGCTGATAGATTTTGCGGAACACGTCTCGTCTTTCAGCATAGCGAGCATGATTTTTCGCATCAGGACGATGCTGTCGTTCAAGCGGTAGCTGGGGCAAAAGCTGGTGCAGTGGTTTATCCGGGTTCAGCGCAATTTGCGCCAGCCGTGCCGCACCGAGCGCCGGGCCGACATCGCCTCCCGTACGATAGTCCAGCTGCAACCCGCTGATATCGGAAAGCATTTGCCGCCAGTAGCTGCTTCGTGCACCGCCGCCAATTAACGTAATGCTGGATGGCGTCAGTCCACAGTCATGCACGACATCCATTCCGTCCGCCAGAGCATAGCCAACGCCTTCAAGCACCGCGCGCGCAAGCTCTGCCGGGCCGTGCTGATGGGTAAGACCGAAGAACACCCCTTTCGCTTCCGGGTTGTTATGCGGCGTCCGCTCGCCGGAAAGGTACGGTAAAAACCAGACCGCACCGGCATTATCATCTGCCTGCTGTGCCGCTGTGATAAGCGCCGGGACGTCCGCCATTCCGGTTAGCTTTGCCGCCCAGTCAAGGCAGGAAGCCGCGCTCAGCATCACCGACATCAAATGCCATTTACCCGGCAACGCGTGGCAGAAGCTGTGTACGGCGCTTCCCGGGTTGCTACGATACCCGTCACTGACGGCAAAATAGACGCCGGAAGTGCCGAGCGAGAGCATGGCCTGCCCTGCCTCGACCATCCCCACGCCGACCGCACCCGCCGCATTATCGCCGCCGCCGGCGACGACAGGTACGGCTGGCATGTTCCAGCGTTCAGCAACAGAAGGCTGCAAAGCGCCCGTGATTTCACTGCCTTCAAACAGCGCAGGCATATGGTCGCGCGTCAGCTGGCAGGCATCCAGCATCGCCTCGCTCCAGTCCCGTTTCGCCACGTCGAGCCACATCGTGCCCGCGGCGTCAGACATGTCGCTGGCAAAATCCCCCGTCATGCGAAAACGCAGGTAGTCTTTCGGCAACAGAACCTTCGCCACCTGACGAAAAATCTCAGGCTCATGACGCTGCACCCACAGGAGTTTTGGCGCGGTAAAACCGGGCATCATCAGGTTGCCCGTAATTTCGCGGGACGCAGGCACACGCTCCTCAAGGATCGCGCACTCTTCCGCACAGCGGCCATCGTTCCAGAGAATAGCCGGGCGCAGAACGCGATGCTGACTATCCAGCAACGTTGCGCCATGCATTTGCCCGGCAATGCCCAGCGCCTTCACGTCGCGCAGGCTGTGCTGCTCGCCTAAGGCTTTCATCGCACGCTCTGTCGCCTGCCACCACTGCTCCGGATCTTGTTCCGACCATAGCGGATACGGACGTGAAACCTGCAACTTTTCAGTCTGCGTGGCTAATACATCGCCCTGCTCGCTTAACAGGATGGCTTTCACCCCCGACGTGCCAAGATCGATCCCGATATACATGTGGTGACTCCTTTGACAGAAATGCCCGGTGGCGCTGCGCTTACCGGGCCTGGATGCTGTTATTTATCGAACAGGTAGTGATTGACCAGGTTTTCCAGCAGCTCCTGATGGCCGCTCTGATGCTGCGGCGCAAGCTGATGCTGTTCAGCGTACTTCGCGATCTCCGCAAGCGATAACTGACCTTTCAAAATTTGCTGGCCCAGCTCACTGTTCCAGCCGCTGTAGCGCTTCGCCACGCGCTTATCCAGCTCACCGTCTTCAATCATACGGGCCGCTACTTTCAGCGCCAGCGCCATGGTGTCCATCGCGCCAATATGCCCGTAGAACAGATCGTATTTGTCGGTGCTCTGGCGACGCACTTTGGCGTCGAAGTTCAGGCCGCCGGTGGTGAAACCGCCCGCTTTGATGATCTCGTACATCACCAGCGCATTCTCTTCCACGCTGTTCGGGAACTGGTCGGTATCCCAGCCCAGCTGTGGATCACCACGGTTAGCATCGACAGAGCCGAAGATGCCCAGCGCAATCGCAGAGGCAATTTCGTGATGGAACGAGTGGCCCGCCAGGGTAGCGTGGTTAGCCTCAATATTCACTTTGATCTCTTTTTCCAGACCAAACTGCTTCAGGAAGCCATACACGGTGGCGACATCATAATCATACTGATGCTTGGTTGGCTCCTGTGGTTTTGGCTCAATCAGCAGCGTGCCGCGGAAACCGATTTTGTGTTTGTGGTCCACAACCATCTGCATAAAGCGACCAATCTGCTCACGCTCCTGACGCAGGTCGGTATTCAGCAGCGTTTCATAGCCTTCACGACCGCCCCAGAGTACATAGTTCTCACCGCCCAGCTGATGCGTGGCGTTCATCGCGGTCACGACCTGGGTTGCCGCCCAGCTGAAGACTTCCGGGTCCGGGTTGGTTGCCGCACCCGCGCCATAGCGAGGATTGGTAAAGCAGTTAGCCGTACCCCAGAGCAGCTTCACGCAGCTTTGCTGCTGTTTTTCAGCCAGTACGTCGACCATCTGCGCGAAATTGTTCAGATACTCTTTCAGCGATGCCCCTTCCGGCGACACGTCCACATCGTGGAAACAGTAGTACGGCACGTTCAGCTTATGGAAGAACTCGAACGCGACGTCGGCTTTACGCTTCGCCAGCTCAATGGCCTCGCCCGGCTGTTGCCATGGACGGTCAAAAGAGCCCACGCCGAACATATCGGCACCGTTCCAGCAGAAGGTGTGCCAGTAGCAGGCGGCAAAGCGCAAGTGATCTTCCATGCGCTTACCCAGCACCAGCTCATCCGGGTTGTAGTGACGAAATGCTAAAGGATTGGTCGTTTTCGTGCCTTCGAAACGAACGCGATCGAGTTGGTCGAAATAAGCTTGCATATTGAGCTCCATAATCAGGGTATGCGGCGTGGTCTTGCTTCTGGAGTAATAGTGAATAGACATTGGAGGTTGCTCAATTACGTTATTTCACACTGCTATTGAGATAATGCGCAATTGTGCGCTGGCTCGCAAAATAATGCGCAGACAAACTATTTTTCGGCGCGCATTCCAGAATCAAATGTAATTAATAGGTTACGCTTTTTAAAATCCGATCGCGGTCATAAATTCAGAAATAAACCAAATATCGTAATGAGAAGATAAAAATCTGTAATTGCCAGCAGGCCTTTCCACGTTAAAAATTTGCTGCGTCTCAGCAGTGAACGTTTCTTTTATCTCAGCTACACATACCCCTACAAAAAGGCCTAATAATTATGAAGATAAAGAACCTGACCCTAACGCTCTGCACTACTCTCCTGCTTGCAAGCTTTGCCGGACATGCCAAAGAGGTCAAAATCGGCATGGCGATTGATGACTTACGCCTGGAGCGCTGGCAAAAAGATCGCGATATATTTGTTAAAAAAGCGGAATCTCTCGGCGCGGAGGTGTTCGTTCAGTCCGCTAACGGCAACGAAGAGACGCAAATGTCGCAAATCGAGAATATGATCAACCGTGGCGTCGATGTGCTGGTCATTATCCCGTATAACGGCCAGGTATTAAGCAACGTGGTGAAAGAAGCGAAACAGGAAGGGATAAAAGTCCTGGCTTATGACCGCATGATTAATAATGCCGATATTGATTATTATATTTCGTTCGACAATGAAAAGGTGGGAGAATTACAGGCTAAAAGCCTGGTCGCAAAAGTGCCTCAGGGAAATTATTTCCTGATGGGCGGCTCGCCTGTGGATAACAACGCCAAACTGTTCCGCCAGGGACAAATGAAAGTGCTGAAGCCGTATATCGACGAGGGCAAAATTAAAGTCGTCGGCGACCAGTGGGCTGACGGCTGGTTACCGGAAAACGCGCTGAAAATTATGGAAAACGCGTTGACCGCAAATAACAACAAAATCGATGCGGTGGTGGCCTCTAACGATGCCACTGCGGGTGGCGCCATTCAGGCGCTGAGCGCGCAGGGACTGGCCGGGAAAGTCGCTATTTCCGGACAGGACGCCGACCTTGCGGGTGTAAAACGCATCATCGCGGGTACCCAGACCATGACGGTGTATAAGCCCATTACCGAGCTTGCCAATACGGCCGCCGAAATTGCCGTTGAGCTGGGCAATGGCCAGCAACCTAAAGCAGACGCGACGTTAAATAACGGCCTGAAAGACGTACCTGCTCGCCTGCTTACCCCTATCGAAGTCAACAAAGAGAATATTGACGCCACCGTGGTGAAAGACGGTTTCCATAAGAAGAGTGAACTGTAATCCAGCGCAGCCCCTGCCCGGCAGGGGCGCATTGACCTGCCCTGTTCATCTGTTGGGCTATGCGGAGCAGTTATGTCTTATTTACTTGAAATGAAAAGCATCACCAAAGCCTTCGGGGCGGTGAAAGCAGTCGATAACGTAAGCCTGCGGCTGAATCCCGGCGAAGTGATGTCGCTGTGCGGTGAAAATGGCTCGGGAAAATCTACGCTGATGAAAGTGTTGTGCGGGATCTACCCGCACGGCAGCTACGAGGGCGAAATCGTTTTTGCCGGTGAGGTGCTCCAGGCCACGCACATTCGCGATACCGAACGTAAAGGCATCGCTATCATTCACCAGGAGCTGGCGCTGGTGAAGCACCTTACCGTGCTGGAAAATATCTTTCTCGGTGCCGAACTCTCACGCCACGGCGTACTGGATTACGACACCATGACGCTGCGCTGCGAAAAACTGCTGGCTCAGGTGAGCCTGGCTATCTCACCGGATACGCGCGTGGGCGACTTAGGTTTAGGCCAGCAGCAGCTGGTGGAGATCGCCAAGGCGCTGAACAAACAGGTGCGCCTGTTGATCCTCGACGAACCAACCGCTTCACTCACCGAACAGGAAACCGCCGTTCTGCTCAATATCATCCGCGATCTGCAAAACCACGGTATCGCCTGCATCTATATTTCGCACAAGCTCAATGAGGTGAAAGCCATTTCCGACACCATCTGCGTCATCCGCGACGGGCAGCACATCGGCACGCGTGAAGCAGAAGGCATGAGCGAGGATGACATCATCACCATGATGGTGGGTCGCGAACTCACCGCGCTGTATCCCAACGAACCGCACACCATCGGCGAAGAGCTCCTGCGCGTGGAAAACCTGACGGCGTGGCATCCCGTTAACCGCCATATCAAGCGCGTGGATAACCTCTCCTTCTCGCTGCACCGCGGCGAAATTCTCGGCATTGCGGGTTTAGTGGGTGCGGGAAGAACCGAGGCCGTGCAGTGTCTCTTTGGCGTCTGGCCGGGGCGCTGGGAAGGCAAAATTTATATCGACGGTCAGCCGGTAAAAATCGACAACTGCCAGCAGGCTATTGCTAAGGGCATTGCCATGGTGCCAGAAGATCGCAAAAAAGACGGCATCGTGCCGGTAATGGCGGTGGGAAAAAATATCACGCTGGCGGCGCTCAGCCAGTTTTCCGGCGCGCTGAGCAGCCTGGATGATGCCGCAGAACAGCAGTGTATTCTCCAGTCGCTTGCCCGGCTTAAGGTGAAAACCTCCTCGCCGGAGCTGGCGATAGGACGCCTGAGCGGCGGCAACCAGCAGAAAGCGATTCTGGCGCGCTGCCTGCTGCTTAATCCGCGCATTTTAATTCTGGACGAACCCACCCGCGGGATCGATATCGGCGCGAAGTATGAAATCTACAAGCTGATCAACCAGCTTGTGCAGCAAGGGATTGCCGTCATTGTTATCTCGTCCGAATTGCCTGAAGTGCTGGGGCTGAGCGACCGCGTGCTGGTCATGCATGAAGGGAAACTCAAAGCCAACCTGAACAACCAGAACCTGACGCAAGAGCAGGTGATGGAAGCTGCCTTAAGGAGCGAACGCCATGTCGAAAAGCAACCCGTCTGATATCAAAGTCGCTGTTCCGACGCCCGGTGCGTTCGCAGGACTTAAATCGCTGAATCTGCAAGTTTTTGTAATGATTGCCGCCATTATCGTGATCATGTTGTTCTTTACCTGGATGACCGATGGCTCCTATTTGAGCGCACGTAACGTCTCTAACCTGCTGCGTCAGACCGCCATCACCGGGATCCTGGCGGTGGGGATGGTCTTTGTGATTATCTCAGCGGAAATTGACCTGTCGGTAGGATCGATGATGGGTCTGCTCGGCGGCGTGGCGGCAATTTTTGACGTCTGGCTAGGCTGGCCGCTGCCGCTGACGATTGCGGTCACGCTGGTGCTGGGTCTGCTGCTGGGGGCGTGGAATGGCTGGTGGGTGGCCTACCGTAAAGTCCCGTCGTTTATCGTCACCTTAGCGGGGATGCTGGCCTTCCGCGGCATTCTGATTGGGATCACCAACGGCACCACCGTCTCCCCGACCAGCGCCTCGATGTCCCAGATTGGCCAAAGCTACCTCTCTGATGGCGTCGGTTTTACGATCGGCGTGGTTGGGCTGATGGCGTTTGTCGCGTGGCAATGGCGAGGACGCATGCGTCGCCAGGCGCTGGGGCTGGCCTCGCCTGCCTCAACCTCGGTTGTCGGCCGTCAGGCGCTTACTGCGGTGATTGTGCTGGGGGCCATCTGGCTGTTAAACGATTATCGCGGCGTCCCAACGCCCGTTCTGCTGCTGGCGCTGTTGCTGTTAGGGGGAATGTTTATGGCCACACGTACCGCATTCGGTCGCCGTATTTATGCCATCGGCGGCAACCTGGAAGCCGCGCGTTTATCCGGCATTAACGTAGAGCGCACCAAACTCGCCGTCTTTGCCATCAACGGCCTGATGGTGGCCATCGCGGGGCTGATCCTCAGTTCGCGACTGGGGGCGGGCTCCCCGTCTGCGGGTAACATTGCCGAGCTGGACGCCATCGCCGCCTGCGTGATTGGCGGGACCAGCCTCGCCGGGGGCATTGGCAGCGTGGCGGGGGCGGTGATGGGCGCATTTATTATGGCTTCGCTGGATAACGGGATGAGTATGATGGACGTGCCGACGTTTTGGCAGTATATCGTCAAGGGTGCCATTCTTTTGCTGGCAGTCTGGATGGACTCTGCCACCAAGCGGCGCGCCTGATAACACTATCGTGACTAATTTGGGAAATGAGCCATGTTTGAAAAGCGTCACCGCATTACGTTGTTATTCAATGCCAACAAAGCCTATGACCGGCAGGTGGTTGAAGGGGTTGGCGAATATTTGCAGGCGTCGCAATCCGAATGGGATATTTTCATCGAAGAAGATTTTCGTACCCGTCTGGAGAACATCAAAGACTGGCTGGGAGACGGGGTCATCGCTGACTTTGACGACCCCGTGATTGAACAGTTGCTGAGTGGCGTCGACGTGCCTATCGTGGGCGTTGGCGGCTCTTACCATACACCGGAACATTACCCCCCCGTTCACTACATCGCCACGGATAACCATGCTCTGGTCGAGACCGCCTTCCTCCATTTAAAGGAGAAAGGCGTACATCGTTTTGCGTTTTACGGATTGCCCGCCACCAGCGGAAAGCGCTGGGCGATGGAGCGTGAATATGCCTTCTGCCAGCTGGTTGCCCAGGAGAAGTATCGCGGCGTCGTTTATCAGGGGCTGGAAACCGCGCCAGAAAACTGGCAGCACGCACAAAATCGCCTGGCTGACTGGCTGCAAACTCTGCCGCCCCAGACAGGGATTATCGCCGTGACGGACGCCCGTGCCCGCCACGTATTACAGGTGTGCGAACATTTGCATATTCCGGTGCCTGAAAAGCTGTGCGTGATTGGTATTGATAACGAAGAGCTTACGCGCTATCTGTCGCGCGTGGCGCTCTCATCCGTGGCTCAGGGTACCCGTCAGATGGGCTATCAGGCCGCAAAGCTGCTGCACAGACTGTTAGACAACGAATCCCTGCCGCTCCAGCGTCTGCTGGTTCCGCCCGTTCGCGTGGTCGAGCGTCGCTCAACTGACTACCGCTCCTTAAACGATCCGGCCGTGATTCAGGCGATGCACTACATTCGCAATCATGCCTGCAAAGGGATTAAGGTCGATCAGGTGCTCGATTCGGTCGGCATTTCACGTTCGAATCTGGAGAAGCGGTTCAAAGAGGAAGTCGGTGAGACGATTCACGCCGTGATCCATGCGGAAAAGCTGGAGAAAGCGCGCAGTCTGCTGATCTCCACCTCGCTGTCGATCAACGAGATTTCACAGATGTGCGGCTATCCGTCGCTTCAGTATTTCTATTCGGTGTTCAGAAAAGAGTATGACACCACGCCGAAGGAGTACCGGGAACGGTACAGTGAAGTCCTGCTCTAGAAAAAAGAACGCCTTCAAGTGGAAGGCGTTTTTCATTACATATGTGCGGCAATCAGACGCTGGTTATCCTGGTACATGGAGAACAGGTAATTGTTATAACGCTGTCCCTGAGTGGAATAACCTTTCAGCTTGTGGATCATCGCCGTAGCCGTTACTTCCTGATCCGCCTTACGCAGCTGAGCGCGTGACTTACGGAACGAGGAGTAGGCCGGATGGGTGTTCAGGTTCACCACATAGGCATTCACGGAATCTTTCACCGATTCAAACTGTGAATAGCCCTTCACCTTGCCGGGTGCATTAGTACAACGACCTTTTGCGCATTTCATGCCAAACAGATTGTTGTTGTTGCGCGCCAGCTTCGAGGTGCCCCAACCGCTTTCGGCGGCGGCCATTGTCGCGACCATACTGCCTGGAATAATGTCCACACGCTCTAACAGAGTGTTCCATGGCACACGACGCGTGTTCCCGCTCCACTTCACTTTATAGCGTTTGGCGATGTCTTTCAGGCGAGTGCGCTCAGACGGCGACCAGCGGCTATCGTACTGTTTGGAAATCAACCAGTTACGATCCGCAGTAATCGCGGCATTTTGACTTTTAATGTAAGGCATTACCGTCCGGAGAAACGCTTTTTTCCTTGGTGTCCCGGAAGGGTATTTTCGCAAATCAGGAAGTGAACTACTCTTTGCACTATTGCGAGAATACTCTTGTTTACTGCTAACCTTACTGCTTGTCGTCTTTATTACGTGGGCTTTCTTACTCGTTGTATCCGCGTGCGTCTTTGCAAGCACCTCACCTGAAAATGCCATGGTGAGTAACATGAGTATCGCGGCCCCATATCGTCGAATGGGAGTCGATATCATTAGGTCTCCTGGTCGGATATAAACATTCCAACACCTTATTTTCTTCAAAAATTTGAGAGCGGAATCTCAAATCATACCAAAAATAGTCCTCAAGAGCACGTATACAAATAGTCCAATTCCGAAACTATGTCATCCGGAACATGCTCATTAAATCACCAGCACTGGAAAAATGTGCGCGATATCGCAGATAACTGCCTAATTTTGCGCGGGATCACTCATCCCTTCGCGTCCTCCTGGCAGAAAGACTCAGAGGAGGAGTTTTTCCCCTGAGCTGAGTGGCACACTGGTCAAAAATGCCGCGACAGGAAAATGGAATGAAACGCACTGCATTAGCTGTTCTGATGTTACCCGCATTCGCGCATGCCGACTGGTCATCGCCGGGATTTAACGCGTTTAGCGCTGAAGGTACCGGCGTCTTTACCAGCCAGGCAACGCTTGCGAAGGGTACCCGCCCGCTGACGATGAGTCTTGATAACGCGTGCTGGCAGCCGACAGGTGCCATTAAACTCAACGAGATGCTGTCGCTCAAACCCTGCGAAGGGACCCCACCGCAGTGGCGGTTATTCCGTGACGGCGTTTATCAGATGCGTATTGATACGCGCTCGGGAACGCCGACGCTGATGTTGACGGTACAAAGTGCGGCGCCACAGCCTGTCGCAAACGTTACCCGCCAGTGCCCGAAGTGGGACGGCAAACCGATCACGATCGATGTCGTTAACACCTTTCCGGAAGGCACGGTGGTGCGTGATTTTTACAGCAAACAGACCGCGACCGTTCAAAACGGCAAAGTAATTCTTCAGCCAGCCGCCAACAGCAATGGCCTGCTGCTGCTTGAGCGCGCCGAGACGGACAAACCCGCGCCATTCAGCTGGCAAAACGCCACCGTCTATTTCGTGCTGACCGATCGCTTCGTAAATGGCGACCCCACCAACGACAACAGCTATGGCCGCCATAAAGACGGTATGCAGGAGATTGGTACTTTCCACGGCGGCGATCTGAAAGGGCTTACCAGCAAACTAGATTACCTTCAGCAACTCGGCGTGAATGCGCTCTGGATAAGCTCACCGCTGGAGCAAATCCACGGCTGGGTTGGCGGCGGCACCAAAGGGGATTTCCCCCACTACGCCTATCACGGCTATTACACTCAGGACTGGACGAAACTCGACGCCAACATGGGCAGCGAAGATGATTTACGCCAGCTTGTCGACGACGCGCACAGGCGCGGTATCCGCGTCCTGTTTGACATTGTCATGAACCACGCGGGTTATGCGACGCTTGCAGATATGCAGGAGTATCAGTTTGGCGCGCTCTATTTGCAGGGCGATGAGCTGAAAAAAACCCTCGGCGAGCGCTGGACTGACTGGAAGCCAGGCGCCGGTCAAAGCTGGCACAGCTTCAACGATTACATCAACTTCAGTGACAAAGCCGCATGGGAAAAATGGTGGGGTAAAAAATGGATCCGTACCGATATCGGTGATTATGACAACCCGGGCTTTGACGATCTGACCATGTCGCTGGCCTTCCTGCCGGATCTGAAAACGGAATCTAAGATCCCGTCAGGTTTGCCGAACTTTTATCAACACAAGCCCGACACCAACGCGAAAGTGATGACGAATTTCACGCCGCGAGATTACCTGACCCACTGGCTCAGCCAGTGGGTACGTGACTACGGCATCGACGGCTTCCGGGTCGATACCGCTAAGCACGTTGAGCCTGAAGCCTGGCAGCAACTGAAAAACCAGGCCAGCCAGGCGCTGGCCGCGTGGAAAGCCGCCAACCCGGACAAAAAACTCGACAATGCGCCATTCTGGATGACCGGTGAATCCTGGGGCCACGGCGTGATGCAGAGCGATTATTACCGCCACGGCTTCGATGCGATGATCAACTTTGACTATCAGGAGCAGGCGGCGAAAGCGGTGGACTGTCTGGCCGATATGGATTTGACCTGGCAGCAAATGGCAGAAAAGCTGCAAAGTTTTAATGTGCTGAGCTATCTCTCCTCCCACGATACGCGTCTGTTCCGTGAAGGGGGCCAGCGCGCCGCTGAGTTACTGCTGCTGGCACCGGGAAGCGTCCAGATCTATTACGGCGATGAATCAGAGCGTCCATTCGGCCCGACGGGCTCCGATCCGCTACAGGGAACCCGTTCGGATATGAACTGGCAGGACGTCACGGGTAAACAGGCGTTAACTGTCGCCCACTGGCAGCTTCTGGGGCAGTTCCGCGCCCGTCATCCGGCGGTGGGTGAAGGCAAGCAAACAACGCTGTCGATGAAAGAAGGCTACGGCTTTGTGCGCGAGCACAAGGGCGATAAGGTGATGGTGGTGTGGGCGGGTAATCAATAGACCCCCTCACCCTAACCCTCTCCCCAGGGGGAGAGGGCCGGTGTGAGGGGCATTCACCAGAACAATTCACCACACAAATACAAACCTACCACATAAAACAACAAATCCGACCACATTCGCCGATTTGCACCAACACGGTGCTGGCGTTATGGTTACTGCCTTTCATATTAAGCCCGACAGATCACCTGCTATGACGTTTTCACTATTCGGCGACAAATTTACCCGCCATTCAGGCATTACCCGCCTGATGGAGGACCTCAACGACGGGCTGCGCACCCCAGGCGCTATCATGCTTGGTGGCGGAAACCCGGCTCAAATTCCGGAGATGAACACCTACTTCCAGACGCTGCTGGCAGAGATGCTGGAAAACGGTAAAGCAACCGATGCGCTATGTAATTACGACGGCCCTCAGGGTAAAACAGAACTACTGACGCTTCTGGCGGCAATGCTGCGGGAAGCGCTGGGTTGGGATATCGAACCACAGAATATTGCACTGACAAACGGCAGTCAGAGCGCGTTTTTCTACTTATTCAATCTGTTCGCCGGACGCCGCGCCGACGGCACCACGAAAAAAGTGCTGTTCCCGCTGGCACCGGAGTATATCGGCTATGCCGATGCCGGCCTCGAAGAAGACCTGTTTGTTTCCGCACGTCCGAATATCGAGTTGCTGCCAGAGGGCCAGTTCAAATATCACGTCGATTTTGAACATCTGCATATCGGTGAAGAGACGGGCATGATCTGCGTATCACGTCCCACCAACCCGACGGGCAACGTGATCACCGACGACGAGCTGATGAAGCTGGATGCGCTGGCGAATCAGCACGGCATCCCGCTGGTGATCGATAACGCCTATGGCGTACCGTTCCCGGGGATCATCTTCAGCGAAGCGCGTCCGCTATGGAACCCGAACATCATCCTCTGCATGAGCCTCTCCAAGCTGGGCCTGCCGGGCAGCCGCTGCGGCATTATCATTGCTAACGAGAAAATCATCACCGCCATTACCAATATGAACGGCATTATCAGCCTTTCCCCTGGCGGCATCGGCCCGGCGATGATGTGCGAGATGATCAGGCGTAACGACCTGCTGCGCCTGTCGAATGAGGTGATTAAGCCGTTTTACTCTCAGCGCGTTCAGGAAACCATCGCCATCCTTCGCCGCTACTTACCGGAAGAACGCTGCCTGATCCATAAACCGGAAGGGGCAATTTTCCTGTGGCTGTGGTTTAAGGATCTGCCCATTACGACAGAGCTGCTTTATCAGCGTCTGAAAAAACGTGGCGTACTGATGGTGCCAGGGGATTACTTCTTCCCGGGGCTGGATAAGCCGTGGCCGCACACGCACCAGTGCATGCGCATGAACTACGTCCCGGACCCGGAAAAAATCGAAGCGGGTGTGAAAATTCTCGCCGAAGAGATTGAGAACGCCTGGCGCGAGGCCGGTTAATAAAACCTCAGGCCAGATTACGCAGCCGTTCCGCGCGTAATCTTGCGGGGTCTATGCAGCGCAGCGCGTGGGTGGGACAGGCTTCGACGCAGGCGGGACCGCCCTCGCGATGCGCGCACAAATCACATTTCAGCGCCTGAACGCGATCTTCCACGACCCGAACCTGCATTGCCCCGAACGGGCACGCCACCATACAGCTTTTGCAGCCGATACAGCGAGCCTGCTCAACGAGCCAGGCTCCCGCAGCGCGGTGAATGGCCCCCGTCGGGCAGACATTCGCGCAGGGCGCATCTTCACACTGGTGGCAGCCCACCGCCGTAGTGAAGGTTCCCCCCTTAACCACGCGGATCCGTGACGTAAACGCTTCTGGCGTGGCGCTGCTTTGATGCGACATCATGCACGCCACCTCACAGGTGCGGCACCCGATACATTTTTCTGGATCCGTCAGAATAAATCGGTTCATCAGTTACGCCTCGCGCACGTTAAACCCCAGTTCTTTCGAGATAGCTTCCGCCGTGTCACGCAGCGGTTTTAGCAAGTTTTTCTCACCCACCTGCTTCATGCGCGACGTCGACAGCGAAATGGAGATGGCATAGGGCACGCGCCCGTGAATATCAAAGACCGGCACGGCGATACATGACACACCCAGCTCGTTCTCTTCTTTATCCATCGCCATACTGTGATCGCGAATTTCCGCCAGCTCATCATACATCGCGCTCAGTTCGGTGATGGTGTTGCGGGTCAAAGGTTGGATCTGTTCCTGGTGGCTTTCCCAGTAGCTCGCCACGTAATCCTGATGGCCAAACGCCATATAGATTTTGCCCATCGCAGAACAATAGAGCGGCATGTGCTGGCCGATATATGCGCGCGTGCGCAGCATACCGGTTGTCGGCTCAAGCTTATAAATCAGGATCGCGTGGTCATCTTCACGGCTGGAGAAGTTGACCGTTTCGCCGGTGGCAATGTTCAGCGCCTCGAGGTGCGGCGCCGCCACGTGAATAATATTGAGCGATGAAAGCGCCTTTTGCCCGACGGCGATAAATTTGGTGGTCAGACGATAGCTCCCTGCCGCCGGCGCCGGCGTCACGTACCCGCACGACTGCAACCCCTGCAATAACCGGTGCACGGTGCTTTTATTCAGCCCCGCCAGTTCTGATAAATGCGCAAGCGGACACCCGTTCGGATAGTTACTGAGGATTTCAATCAGCATCAGGCCGCGAAACAAGCTCTGGCTACCTGCTGGCCTCTCTTTTTCTTGCGTCATTTCGCTCTCTTTTATGCTCATCAAATGGCTCCTGTTTATCGCGCCCTGATGGTAGCGCAAAGTGTGGTTTAGTTCACGATCTCAACAGAAAAAACACAACCATTTGATTTTAATCGATTTTGAAAAACGTGAATGTCGTTGATCTGACAAAATTTGATCGTTATATTTGAAATCAGATTTCGTATAGTGAAATTTAGCGATAAAAAAGCACTCGCACTTGCCCCTAAAAAAACAGGAGAACAGGGATGAAAGTGACCTTCGAAGAGTTGAAAGCGGCGTTCAATCGGGTTCTGCTCGATCGCGGTGTAAAAGCGGATACCGCAGACGCCTGCGCCGAGATGTTCGCCCGCACCACGGAGTCCGGCGTTTATTCACACGGCGTCAACCGCTTCCCGCGATTTATTCAGCAGCTTGACGCAGGCGACATCATCCCTGACGCCCAGCCGAAACGCGTAACGACATTAGGCGCCATCGAACAGTGGGATGCCCAGCGTTCCATCGGCAACCTGACGGCGAAGAAGATGATGGACCGTGCTACCGAGCTGGCGTCCGATCACGGGATCGGCCTGGTGGCGCTGCGTAACGCTAACCACTGGATGCGCGGCGGCAGCTACGGCTGGCAGGCGGCGGAGAAAGGCTATATCGGCATCTGCTGGACCAACTCTATTGCCGTGATGCCCGCGTGGGGATCAAAAGAATGCTGCATCGGCACAAACCCGCTGATCGTCGCTATCCCGTCGAATCCAATCACCATGGTCGATATGTCGATGTCGATGTTCTCCTACGGCATGCTGGAGGTGAATCGCCTGGCCGGACGCGAATTACCGGTCGACGGCGGCTTTGACGATGAAGGCAATCTGACCAGAGAGCCGGGCGTGATTGAGAAAAACCGTCGCATTCTGCCCATGGGCTACTGGAAAGGTTCCGGCTTGTCGATTGTGCTCGACATGATCGCCACCCTGCTCTCTGACGGCGCGTCCGTCGCGGAAGTGACCCAGGACAACAGCGACGAATACGGCGTATCGCAGATCTTTATCGCCATCGAAGTGGATCGCCTGATCGACGGTCCAACCCGCGATGCCAAACTACAGCGCATCATGGACTTCATCACCACCGCAGAACGCGCTGATGAAAATGTCGCCGTCCGTCTGCCAGGCCATGAGTTCACACGCCTGCTGGAGGAGAATCGCCGCAACGGCATCACGGTTGACGACAGTGTGTGGGCGAAAATCCAGTCTCTGTAAGGAGTGGGTCATGATATTCGGACATATTGCACAGCCAAATCCATGTCGCCTGCCGCTGGCGATAGAAAAGGCGCTTAATTTTCTGCGTACCACGGATTTCACCACCCTGGCGCCGGGCGTGATCGAAATTGAAGGCCGCAACATTTTTGCCCAGGTTCTCGACCTCACCACAAAGGAACAACACGAGAACCGCCCTGAAGTCCATCGCCGCTATCTGGATATCCAGTTTCTGGCCTGGGGCGAAGAAAAAATCGGTATTGCTATTGATACCGGGAATAACAAAATCAGCGAATCATTGCTGGAGCAACGGGATATTATTTTTTATCACGACAGCGAACATGAGTCATTTATCGAAATGATACCTGGCAGTTACGCCATATTTTTCCCGCAGGATGTTCATCGTCCTGCCTGTATTAAAAACAAGGGATCCGCAATTCGTAAAATTGTGGTGAAAGTGGCCATCAGCGAATTAGATTAATTTTCTGATAAATACAGGAATGCGAAATGACCAACACCGGTTTTATTATTGGTGCGTACCCCTGCGCACCTTCGTTTCACCAGAAAGGGGAGCAGGAAGAACACGCCTTCTGGCGGGAACTTTCCGACACGCCAAATATTCGCGGGCTGGAACAACCTTGCCTTGAAAACCTCCATCCGTTTGGTGATGAATGGCTGTTTTGTCATACGCCGGGCGACTGGCAGATCGTTGTCACAGCCGTTATGGAAACCATGCGCCGCCGCGGCAGCAACGGCGCGTTTGGCCTGGCGTCCGCGGACGAAGAACAGCGTAAAGCGTGTATTGAATATTACCGCCATCTGCATCAAAAGATTGATGCCGTTAATACCCGCTTTCCCGGGAAAGTGATCGCTCTGGAAATGCAGGCCGCACCGCAGGCGGGTAATGATTCTGTCGAGCAAGCGACAGAAGCATTCTCCCGCTCAGTACGGGAAATCGCGAGCTGGGATTGGGGCTGCGATCTGGTGCTGGAACACTGTGATGCGATGAATGGCCCGGCGCCGCGTAAAGGGTTCTTGCCCTTAGAGCAGGTGCTGGAGGTAGTGAAAGAGACCGATATCAGCGTCTGTATCAACTGGGCACGTTCGGCCATCGAAGGTCGCAACACCGCCCTTCCGCTGGAACATGTTCAGGCGGCACTCGCTGCCGGGAAGCTGGGGGCGCTGATGTTTTCGGGCACGACCCCTCACGGTGAGTATGGAGAATGGCAGGATCTGCACGCGCCGTTTTCTTCGTTCTGCGCCGACAGTCTCATGTCCACTGAACATGTAAAAACGCTGTTTACTGCGGCGAGCGCCGCAACATTGAAATTCTCCGGTATTAAATTACTGGAAATAAATGCTAATGCTGACGTCAGCCATCGCATCGCTATTTTGCGCGACGGCATTAGCGCTATGAATAAAGCGTCACAATAAAAATAAAGAATACATTTTCCGGTTACCTTCAATGAGATATTAACTATGAATATTTCTTCAAATGCTCTACACGCGGACATTCCGCGCCAGCGCTGGCTAAGGATCATTCCCCCTATTCTTATCGCCTGCATTATTTCCTATATGGACCGCGTAAATATAGCTTTTGCGATGCCCGGCGGTATGGATGAAGAGCTGGGCATTTCCGCCACGATGGCGGGCCTGGCGGGGGGGATCTTTTTTATCGGCTATTTGTTCCTGCAAGTTCCCGGCGGCAAAATTGCCGTGCACGGCAGCGGTAAGAAGTTTATCGGCTGGTCGCTGGTTGCCTGGGCGGTGATCTCGGTTCTGACCGGGCTTGTGACCAACCAGTATCAGCTGCTGGTGCTGCGCTTCTTACTCGGCGTGGCGGAAGGTGGGATGCTGCCCGTTGTGCTCACGATGATCAGTAACTGGTTCCCGGATGCCGAGCGCGGCCGCGCCAACGCGATTGTGATCATGTTCGTGCCCATCGCCGGGATCATCACCGCCCCGCTGTCGGGCTGGATTATTACCGCTCTCGACTGGCGCTGGCTGTTCATTATTGAAGGTCTGATGTCCGTTGTTGTGCTGGTGCTGTGGGCGTTCACCGTCTACGACCGACCGCAGGAAGCACGCTGGATCTCTGAGGCCGAGAAAAACTACCTGGTACAAACGCTGGCGGCAGAGCAGCAGGCCATTGCGGGTAAAGAGGTGAAAAACGCCTCGCTCAGCGCGGTGCTGTCTGACAAAACCATGTGGCAGCTGATCGCCCTCAACTTCTTCTACCAGACTGGCATTTACGGTTACACCCTCTGGCTGCCCACCATTCTGAAGGAGCTGACGCACACCAGCATCGGCCAGGTGGGAATGCTCGCCATTCTGCCTTACATCGGCGCTATTGCCGGTATGTTCCTGTTCTCTTCGCTCTCTGACCGCACCGGCAAGCGCAAGCTGTTTGTCTCCCTGCCATTGATTGGCTTTGCGCTCTGCATGTTCCTCTCCGTGGCGCTGAAAGAGCACACCTGGCTGGCCTATGCCGCGCTGGTGGGCTGTGGCTTCTTCCTGCAATCCGCAGCGGGGGTGTTCTGGACCATACCGGCGCGTCTGTTCAGCGCTGAGATGGCGGGTGGCGCTCGCGGCGTGATTAATGCCCTGGGCAACCTCGGCGGGTTCTGCGGTCCTTATGCGGTAGGCGTACTGATCACCCTGTACAGCAAAGACGCAGGCGTTTACTGCCTGGCAGTTTCGCTGGCGCTGGCATCGCTGCTGGCCCTGCTGTTACCGGCGAAATGCGATGCCGGAGCAGAGCCCAACCCCACGGTGACTCCACATAAACGTGCGGCCTGAGGCCCTCACCTGACCCACTAAACCAAACCGTAGGCCGGGTAAGCGAAGCGCCACCCGGCAATTAAGCGAGAAGAAGATGAGTGAAAAAGAGCCCTTCTGGCTGGGTATCGATTGTGGCGGTACTTATCTGAAAGCCGGTTTATACAACAGCCAGGGCAAAGAAGTCTGTATTGAACGCCGCTCAGTGGCCACGCTCAGCCCCCGCGCCGGCTACGCCGAGCGGGATATGCACCAGCTCTGGCAGCACTGCCACAAAACTGTCGCCCTGCTGCTCAAAAATTCAGGCGCTGACGGCGGTCAGATCAAAGGCGTTGGCATTTCAGCCCAGGGCAAGGGGCTGTTTCTGCTCGATAAACAGGATCGCCCCCTGGGTAACGCCATACTCTCCTCCGATCGCCGTGCGCTGGAGATCGTGCAACGCTGGCAGCAGGACGGTATACCCGAAAAGCTCTATCCGCATACTCGCCAGACGCTGTGGACGGGGCATCCGGCCTCACTCCTGCGCTGGGTTAAAGAGAACGAGCCGCAGCGGTATCAGCAAATTGGCAGCGTGATGATGGCGCACGATTACCTGCGCTGGTGTCTGACCGGGGTCAAAGGCTGCGAAGAGAGCAACATCTCGGAATCCAATCTCTACAACATGAATACCGGGCAGTACGATCCGCAGCTCACGCGCTGGCTCGGCATCAGCGACATTGACGGTGCCCTGCCGCCTATTATCGGTTCAGCAGAAATTTGCGGGGAAATCACCGCTCAGGCAGCCGCACTGACCGGTCTCACGGCGGGTACTCCCGTCGTTGGTGGACTGTTTGATGTGGTTTCCACCGCGATCTGCGCCGGGCTGCATGACGAACATACGCTGAATGCCGTAATGGGGACCTGGGCCGTAACCAGTGGGATTGCCCACGGCATCCGCGACAACGAGCCTTTCCCCTACGTCTATGGCCGCTACGTCCATCCGCAGCAGTTCATCGTTCATGAAGCCAGCCCCACGTCGTCCGGCAACCTGGAATGGCTGACGGCCCAATGGGGCGATATGTCATTCGATGAGATTAACCACGCCGTGGCCAGCCTGCCAAAAGCTGAAAGCGATGTGTTCTTCCTGCCTTTCCTCTACGGCAGCAACGCCGGGCTGGAGATGACCAGCGGCTTCTATGGCTTGCAGGCGCTGCATACCCGCGCGCACCTCCTCCAGGCGGTTTATGAAGGGGTGGTATTCAGCCACATGACCCACCTCAACCGTATGCTCGAACGCTTTCCCCACGTGCAGGCCCTGCGCGTGACGGGCGGCCCCACCCATTCGGACGTGTGGATGCAGATGCTCGCGGACGTCAGCGGCCTGGCGATTGAACTCCCGCAGGTGGAAGAGACCGGCTGTTCCGGTGCGGCGCTGGCCGCGCTCGTCGGTACAGGCCTCTATCCCGATTTTTACGCCGCTCAGCGCGCCCTCAGGCATGACATCCGGATGATTGAACCTGACATGCGTGCCCATGCCGCCTACCAGCGCAAATATCACCGTTACCAGCTACTGATTTCAGCATTACAGGGCTATCACGCCCGTGTTAAGGAGTACGACCTATGAGCCGACCATTATTGCAGCTGGCGCTCGACCACACCTCGCTTCAGGCCGCGCAGCGCGATGTCGCGACGCTTTCCGATCACGTCGACATCGTCGAAGCCGGCACCATTCTATGCCTGACCGAAGGGCTAAACGCCGTTCGCGCCCTGCGTGCGCAGTGTCCGGATAAAATTATCGTGGCGGACTGGAAAGTCGCCGATGCCGGAGAAACGCTGGCTGAGCAGGCGTTTGGCGCAGGCGCAAACTGGATGACCATCATCTGTGCCGCCCCGCTGGCCACCGTTGAACGTGGCCACGAGGTCGCACTGCGCGGCGGCGGCGAGATCCAGATGGAGCTGTTTGGCAACTGGACGCTGGACGACGCACGCGCGTGGCATCGCATCGGGGTGAAGCAGGCGATTTACCACCGCGGGCGCGACGCACAGGCCAGCGGCCAGCAGTGGGGTGAGGCGGATCTCAGCAAAATGAAGGCGCTGTCCGATATCGGTTTGCAGCTTTCTATAACTGGCGGTATCACCCCCGCTGACCTGTCGCTGTTTAAGCAGATCAACGTCAAAGCCTTCATTGCCGGGCGCGCGCTGGCAGGCGCCGATAATCCGCCGCAGGTGGCACAGGCATTCCATTCGCAAATCCGCGACATCTGGGGAGAGTAACCATGCGTCAGCATCCGTTAGGCATTTACGAAAAAGCGCTGCCAAAAGATCTCTCCTGGCCGGAGCGCCTGGTTCTGGCAAAAAGCTGCGGCTTCGATTTTGTGGAGATGTCGGTGGATGAGACCGACGAGCGTTTATCGCGCCTTGAATGGAGTACCACGCAGCGCGCCTCTCTTGTGGAAGCGATGCTGGAGACCGGCGTGGCCATCCCGTCGATGTGCTTGTCTGCCCATCGTCGCTTCCCGTTTGGCAGCCGCGATGAAATCGTGCGCGAACGCGCCCGCGAGATCATGACCAAAGCCATCCGGCTGGCCCGTGATTTGGGTATTCGCACCATCCAGCTTGCGGGTTATGACGTGTACTACGAGGAGCACGACGAGGGCACGCAACAGCGCTTTGCCGAAGGGCTGGCGTGGGCCGTAGAGCAGGCTGCCGCCGCGCAGGTAATGCTGGCGGTAGAGATCATGGACACTGCGTTTATGAACTCCATCAGCAAGTGGAAAAAGTGGGACGACATGCTCGCCTCGCCGTGGTTCAGCGTTTACCCGGACGTCGGCAACCTGAGCGCGTGGGGCAACGACGTCACCGCCGAGCTGACGCTGGGCATTGACCGCATCGCCGCTATCCACCTGAAAGACACCCGGCCCGTGACCGAGCAAAGCCCCGGACAGTTCCGCGATGTGCCCTTTGGCGAGGGCTGCGTCGATTTCGTTGGCGTGTTTAACACGCTGAATCAACTTAACTATCGCGGCGCATTTCTGATTGAAATGTGGACCGAGAAAGCCAAAGAGCCGGTACTGGAGATCATCCAGGCGCGCCGCTGGATTGAAGCCCGAATGCAGGAAGGAGGCATGACATGTTAGAACAACTTAAAGCCGAGGTGCTGGCGGCAAATCTCGCCCTGCCCGCCCACCAGCTGGTGACGTTCACCTGGGGCAACGTCAGCGCGGTTGACCGTGACAGCGGCATGATGGTGATCAAACCATCCGGCGTGGAGTACGACGTGATGACCGCAGAAGATATGGTGGTGGTAAATATCGCCACGGGAAAAGTGGTCGAGGGGAGTAAAAAGCCCTCCTCCGACACCCCGACCCATCTCGCGCTGTATCGTCGTTACCTGGAAATTGGCGGCATTGTGCATACCCATTCCCGCCACGCCACCATCTGGTCGCAGGCGGGGCAGGATTTACCCGCGTGGGGAACGACGCACGCGGACTATTTTTACGGTGCGATCCCCTGCACGCGGCTGATGACCACGGCTGAAATCGCGGGTGAATATGAATACCAGACGGGGGAAGTCATTATCAAAACCTTCGAGGAGCGCGACATAAGCCCGATGCAGGTCCCGGCGGTGCTGGTACACTCTCACGGCCCGTTTGCCTGGGGCAAAGACGCTGCCGATGCGGTACACAATGCCGTGGTGCTGGAAGAGTGCGCCTATATGGGGCTTTTCTCGCGCCAGCTTGCACCTCAGCTTCCGGTTATGCAGCAGGAATTGCTGGATAAGCATTACCTGCGCAAGCATGGCGCAAATGCCTATTACGGCCAGTGATCATCCGGAATTAATATGCTCTTTACAGTACCGCCGTTTCCAGACGGCGGGCGTTAACCCGGTATGTTTTGAGAATATTTGCCGGAAATAACCCACGTCATTAAAACCGCACCGGGCGGCCACTTCAGTTAATGAGGCCGCATCGTTCAGCAGCAGTTTTTCAGCGGCCCTGACGCGCTGGCGGTGAATTGCCTCCGTCAGGGTTAAATGAAACGTCCGACGAAATACCCGCCCCAGGTAATCTGCGTTGCAGTGCAGTTCTTTCGCCAGCTGCGAAGTGGACAGGGGCAAATGAAAGTGCGTGCGGATAAGCTGCTTGGCCTTCCACGCCATTGCCGCGCCCGCATCATCCGCTTTATCTTCATATCCCGGCGAGAGCGATATCTGCTGCAAAATTAACAGCAAAATTATCTCCAGCGCCTGGCTACGCTGTAATTTTTCCTGCTCGCTTAAAAACTGACGGAATAACGCAATAACATATTGCGGATCCCGCACGCTACAGTGTTGCTCAATCGACAGCGGCGTCGCGCCTGGTAACACCGGCAAGCGTTCATCCACCTCAAAATGCAGCCAGTAAAATTTGAGATCGCCCGGAAAATCTTCCACGCCGACATGCCGCCGCTTCGGCCAAAGTAATAAACTCTCGCCAGCGTTTACCTCAAACAGCGTATTTTCCTCCTGGATCGTTAATGTCCCTTTTTCGACAAAAATTATCTCCCACGAAGATAATTTTCGTGCGGGATGACGGCCCACGCCCCGGGAGATAAATAACCCGCCATTTTGAACTCTAATCGGAAGTGCTATGGATAATTCAAGCATGGATATTCATTTTTCCGCTTTTTTGGTGGCTAATATTGTCTTTATCCCTTGATTATTAATAAATATCAGCAGAACGGTTCGATCAAACTCACAGTTTTACCATCAGGTCGGAATCGTCACCTTTTTATACTTTTCCCTTCCCTTGTTGGTCTGCCCGTTGAATGCAGAATAAATGGGGTACCTTGCACAAATACGATAAAAAATCGTTTATCGAGGAGTTACCCCATGACTTCCACACCGATTACAGACGCAGAAGTTGCAAAACAGGCAGCCGATGACCAGCTGTCAGTCCGCGAGAAAATTGGCTACGGCCTGGGCGACGCGGGCGGCACGGTAATTACCTGCCTGATCATGAACTTTCTGACCTTTTTCTATACCGATGTATTTGGCCTGACGCCTGCGCTGGTGGGCACGCTGTTTATTGCCCTTCGGGTATTTGACGCGATTTCCGATCCGGTGATGGGCGTGATTGCCGACCGCACGCAGAGCCGCTGGGGGCGTTTTCGTCCCTGGCAACTGTGGGTCGCGCTTCCCATCGGGATCGTCGGCGTACTGACCTTCACCGTCCCGGACGCCAGCATGGGCGTGAAAATCGCCTGGGCGTTCGGCACCTATCTGTTGCTTTCAGTGGGCTATACCGCCATCAACGTGCCATATTGCGCGCTGATCAACACCATGACCACCCGTCACAACGAGGTTATATCCTGCCAGTCCTGGCGCTTCGTACTGTGCGGCGTGGCGGGCTTTCTGGTCTCCGTTGGCCTGCCGTGGCTGGTATCAGAGCTGGGACAGGGCAATGCCGCCCGGGGTTATCAGCTGGGCGTCGGCGTGCTGTGCGCCATCGCCGTGGTGATGTTTTTGTGCTGCTTCTTCTGGGTGCGCGAGCGCGTCCCGCTTGCGCTGATGGGTAAATTCACCCTGCGCGAGCACCTGACGGGCCTGCGGAAAAACGATCAGCTGCTGCTGATGCTGGTGATGTCGTTTCTGCTGATCAACGTCTTCAACATTCGCGGCGGCGGATACATGTACTTCATCACCTACGTGCTTCAGGGCAGCACGGCGTACACCTCGCTGTTTTTCACCATGGTGACCTTTGCCGCTATTCTGGGCGCGGTGATCGTCAGTCCGCTGTCGCGGCGGATTGATACCGTCAAACTCTACTACTACACCAACCTGATACTCGCTGCGCTTGCGGTGGGAATGTGGTTCCTGCCGGGTGGCCCGGCGCACCAGACGCTCTGGTTGATCGTGATTTTAAGTAACGGCGTGATCCTGGGCTTCACCCTGCCGCTGCACTTCTCGCTGATGGCCTTTGCCGATGACTACGGCGAATGGAAAACCGGCGTGCGCTCATCGGGGATGAACTTCGCCTTCAATCTGTTTTTCATCAAGCTCGCGTGGGCATCCAGCGCCGGGATCATCAGCCTGGTGTTTATTGCCGTGGCCTATCAGCCAGGCGCAGGTAACCAGACACCCGCCTCATTGCAGGGCATCACCGCCATGGAGACGCTGCTTCCTGCCCTTTTCCACCTGCTGCTGGCGGTCGCTATCCGCTGGTGCAGGCTTAACAATCCCGTGATGTCGCGCATTGCCACCGATTTGCGCCAGCGTCATGTACAGTCCTGAGGAGAACGATATGACCATAATGGAAGCCGACCTGCATCAGCTGAAAATCAACGACCCGTTTCTTGGTCAGTACCAACGGCTGGTCCGCGATGTGGTGATCCCCTACCAGTGGGAGGCGCTTAACGATCGCGTGGCGGAGGCCGAACCCAGCCACGCGATCGCCAACTTCCGCATCGCCGCTGGTCTGGAACAGGGGGAGTTCTACGGGATGGTCTTTCAGGACAGCGACGTGGCGAAATGGCTCGAAGCCGTGGCGTGGTCGCTGTGCCAGAAGCCGGATGCTGAACTGGAAAAAACCGCCGACGAGGTGATCACTCTGGTCGCAGCGGCGCAGTGCGAAGATGGCTATCTCAATACCTATTTCACGGTGAAAGCCCCGGCCGAGCGCTGGACCAATCTGGCCGAATGCCACGAACTGTACTGCGCCGGGCATATGATTGAAGCGGGTGTGGCGTATTTCCAGGGAACCGGAAAGCGCCGCCTGCTGGACGTGGTGTGCAGGCTGGCGGATCATATCGACAGCGTGTTTGGCCCAGGCGAAAACCAGCTGCACGGTTACCCCGGCCACCCGGAAATCGAGCTGGCGCTGATGCGGCTGTACGACGTCACGCAGGAGCAACGCTATCTCAATCTGGTGAAATACTTTATTGAGGAACGCGGCGCGCAGCCTCACTTCTACGATATCGAATACGAGAAGCGCGGCAGAACGTCATACTGGAACACCTATGGCCCGGCGTGGATGGTCAAGGACAAAGCCTACAGCCAGGCGCATCTGCCCCTTGCGGAACAACAAACGGCCATCGGCCACGCCGTGCGTTTTGTCTATCTGATGGCGGGCATGGCACATCTGGCGCGCCTGAGCAGCGACGAGGGGAAACGTCAGGATTGCCTGCGGCTGTGGAACAACATGGCACAGCGCCAGCTGTACATCACCGGCGGGATTGGCTCCCAAAGCAGCGGCGAGGCGTTCAGCAGCGATTACGATCTGCCCAACGATACGGTCTACGCCGAAAGCTGCGCCTCCATCGGCCTGATGATGTTTGCCCGCCGGATGCTGGAAATGGAGGCGGACGGCCACTACGCCGACGTGATGGAGCGCGCGCTGTACAACACGGTGCTGGGCGGCATGGCGCTGGACGGTAAGCATTTCTTTTATGTGAATCCGCTGGAAGTGCACCCGAAAACCCTGGCCTTTAACCATATCTATGACCACGTCAAACCGGTGCGCCAGCGCTGGTTCGGCTGCGCCTGTTGCCCGCCGAATATTGCGCGCGTGCTGACCTCGCTGGGGCACTACATTTATACCGTTCGCCCGGACGCGCTGTTGATCAACCTGTACGTGGGGAACGACGTCGCCATTCCGGTTGGGGATAACATCCTCCAGCTGCGGATTAGCGGGAACTATCCGTGGCATGAGCAGGTGAAAATCGAGATTACCTCACCAGTTCCGGTGACTCACACGCTGGCCCTGAGGCTGCCGGACTGGTGTGCGGAACCGGCTGTTTCGCTCAATGGTCAGGCCATTACAGGCGAGGTCTCCCGTGGATACTTATACCTCAACCGAAGCTGGCAGGAAGGCGACACGCTGACGCTGACGTTACCGATGCCGGTCCACCGCGTGTACGGCAACCCGCAGGTGCGCCAGCAGGCGGGGAAAGTCGCATTGCAGCGTGGACCGCTGGTTTACTGCCTGGAAGAAGCCGATAACGGCGCAAATCTGCATAACCTTTCTTTGCCCCAGGACAGCGCGTTTCGGGTATTTGAAGGCAAAGGCATTTTCGCGCACAAGATGCTGATACAGGCGGAAGGGATCGGGTGTCAGGCGAAGGACACTGATGCCCTGTGGCAGTACGACCACTCGCCGGTAGAACGTCAGCCCCGGACGCTGACCTTTATTCCGTGGTTCAGCTGGGCAAACCGGGGAGAAGGGGAAATGCGGATATGGGTGGATGAAAGCTGAATAACTGCGGCCTGTTGCCCTCACCCCAGCCCTCTCCCACGGGAGAGGGAGTAAAAAGTAGGCCGGGTAAGGCGAAGCCGCCACCCGGCTTTAACCCGGCTCAGGTCACCCCACCCGGGACGGCCTGAGCCCGGAGATTAAAACAGCCCCAGCGGTTTATCGGAATAGCTGACCAACAGACATTTCGTTTGCTGGTAGTGCTCCAGCATCATCTTATGGGTTTCACGCCCGATGCCCGACTGTTTGTAGCCGCCAAACGCCGCATGAGCCGGATAGGCGTGATAGCAGTTTGTCCATACGCGTCCGGCCTGAATGCCGCGGCCCATTTTATAGGCCAGATTACCGTTACGACTCCAGACGCCCGCCCCCAGGCCATACTGCGTGTCGTTAGCGAGCTCCAGCGCCTCGTCCATGGTTTTAAACGTGGTGACGGCAAGCACCGGTCCAAAAATTTCCTCCTGGAAAACGCGCATGTTGTTCTTACCGAACAGGATGGTCGGCTCAAGGTAGTAACCCTCCTGCAAATCGCCGCCCAGCACCTTACGACGACCGCCGGTCAACACATCGGCCCCCTCTTTTTTGCCGATATCAATATAGTTGAGGATGGTTTCCAGCTGGCCATGCGATACCTGCGCTCCCATCTGGGTGACGTTATCCAGCGGATTACCGCTGCGAATCGACTCCACGCGCCGGATCGCCCGCTCCATAAAGCGCTCATAAATGGATTCCTGCACCAGCGCGCGGCTCGGACAGGTGCAAACTTCACCCTGGTTGAACGCGAACAGCGCAAACCCTTCCAGCGCTTTGTCGAAGAAGGCGTCCTCTTCATCCATCACGTCGGCAAAGAAGATGTTCGGCGATTTCCCGCCCAGCTCCAGGGTGACCGGAATGATGTTCTGGGTGGCGTACTGCATGATCTGCTGACCCACTTCCGTTGAGCCGGTAAACGCCACTTTAGCAATACGCTTTGAAGTAGCCAGATATTCGCCGATCTCTCCCCCGGCCCCGTTGACCACGTTAATGACCCCCGGCGGCAACAGGTCGCCAATCACCTCCATCAGCAGCAGTACCGAAAGCGGCGTTAAGCGTGCAGGTTTCAGCACAACGCAGTTACCCGCCGCCAGCGCGGGCGCCATTTTCCAGCTCGCCATCAGCAGCGGGAAGTTCCACGGAATAATTTGCCCCACCACGCCGAGCGGCTCGTGGAAGTGATACGCCACGGTATCTTTGTCAACTTCACTTATTCCCCCCTCCTGGGCACGAATGCAGGACGCAAAATAGCGGAAATGGTCAATCGCCAGCGGCACGTCCGCCGCCATGGTTTCCCGGATCGGCTTGCCGTTGTCCCACGTTTCCGCGGTCGCCAGCAGCTCCAGATTCTGCTCCATCCGATCGGCGATTTTGAACAAAATGGCCGCTCTGTCCTGAACGGACGTTTGTCCCCACTTATCTTTCGCCTTATGCGCCGCATCCAGCGCTAAATCGATATCCCGCTTGCCCGAACTGGCAATTTCACACAGCGGCTGGCCGGTAACGGGCGTCAGGTTGGAATAGTACTCACCGTCGACGGGCGCCACCCAGTCGCCGCCGATGAAGTTGTCATAGCGGGGCTTCAGCTTAAGAGGAAAACCATACTCGCCTGGCTGGATACGCGATGAGGGAGGATTGTTTGTCATGACCGTCTCCTTGCAGTAGGTGTACAACAAGGGTAGTTCCGGCTGGTGATTTTCTCGCCAGTCGGTAACGGGTTTACGAGCCGTATCACGGATTACCGTACTTTACGTTTCGTTTCTGCCGCCGGAGCCATACTTAATAGCTCAGGGGCTCATGAGGAACAATGCAATGCAGCTATTTATCGGCTTTGACGTGGGCGGAACCCACATCAAACACGGCGTGATCAACGAAAACGGCGAAGAACTGACATCCGATGAATATGATACGCCTGACGATGAAAGCACCTTCAAACAGAAGTGGAAAGCGGTGGTGGATAAGTACCGCCAGGAGCATGAGATCGTCGGCATCGGCGTGAGTTTTCCGGGCCACATCAATCACCATACCGGCGAAGCGGCCAAGGCCGGGGCGCTGGATTACCTTGACGGTGAAAACCTGTGCGAGCTTTTCGCACAGCTGACCGATCTCCCCGTAACAACCGAAAATGACGCCAACTGCGCGGCGCTGGGCGAACGCTGGCAGGGCGCCGGTAAGGACTATGAGCATTTCGTCTGCATCACCATCGGCACCGGCATCGGCGGCGGTATCGTCATGGAGGGCGATCTCTACCGTGGGTCGCACTACCGGGCGGGTGAGTTTGGCGTGCTGCCCGTTGGCAACAACGGCGAGCCGATGCACGAAGTGGCGTCCGCCAGCGGCCTGATGAAAGCCTGCCGCCGCGCGCTGGCCGTGTCGGAAGATGAGATGCCTGACGGTGAGGAGCTGTTTAGACGCATGGACAGCGACGTGCATCTGCGTGAGGCCATAGAAGAGTGGGCGCATTTCCTCTCGCGGGGCATCTACAGCGTGATCTCCATGTTTGATCCGCAGGCGGTGCTGATTGGCGGCGGCATTAGCGAGCAGGAGAAAATCTATCTCCTGCTGGATAAATACCTACAGCGATTCGAGGAGTGGGAAGCGCTCCGGGTGCCCATCCTTCCCTGCGAGCTGGGTAACCAGGCGGGAAGGCTGGGTGCGGTCTGGCTGGCTAAGCAGAAGCAGGCGCGCAGCGCTTAACGCTTAGGGAAATAACTGCGCGTCGCGTAGCACATGGTCATTGCCACGACGACGCGTAAACCCGATGCGGTTGAAATACTCCAGGATCTGAATCGCCAGTTTGCGTCCTACGTTCAGCCGATCGCGGAAGTCTGCGGCGCAGGTTGATCCGCGCGCCTGATCCAGCTCCCGGATCAGGTTCGCAAATGCCACGATCCGATCGTTGCGGTAATAACGATCTTTCACGATCGCCACAATCATCCCCTGCTGCGCCGCATGGCGCAGTACCTGACGCATCAGCTGCTCATCGGTATGGGTTTCACGCGCCAGATCGCGCACCCACCACGGTTCATCGCCAAACAGCGCCGCCACTTTTTGCCAGACCGCGTCCTGCTCAGCGGTAAAACCGGCCTTGTGCTCCGGCAGGTGCAGCCAGCCGTGATGACTTGCAATCACGCCGCTTTCACGCATGTTTTCAATCAGCAACAGCACCAGCGCGTCGTCTTCCATGGGCAACGCCATGCGCCGCAGACGTTCACGGCCCGGGCCGGGCTCATCCTGATGCTGTTCATGGTAGGTCGCCAGCGTGCTCAGCACTTTGCGCTGCCAGCGCGCCGCCACCGGCGCGTTCAGCAGGCTGTTGCCGGCCTGAATAAAACCTGGCTCCTGCGTCAGAAGACGCAATCCTTCGCTGCTGAGCTGGCGCGCCCAGGCGAACGCCGCCAGATCCACCGCACCACGCTCAAGGTGGATATCTAACGCAGACTTATCATCGCGGGCCTGGGCCAGTGCGGCCAGCCACTGTAAATACTCGGGCTTACGCTTGCCGCGACGGGGCGGATCCAGCATGACCACGCGCGCGCCCGCCAGCGTTTCCCGCGCCGAAATATCGCGCAGAACCAGGCGGTCGTTATCCGCCAGCCAGAGCGGGGAGTCGAACACCAGTTCGGCGAGATCGTTTTCCAGCAGCGACACGCGTCCGGTGATGTGGCTGGCCGCGTGGTGGATATGCAGCGGCTGCCACTGGGTCAGCGGCGTGTGGGTCTGGAGTGAAACGATGATCCGTTCAGAAGGCTCCGGCGGTGCGTCGGCCAGCAGCCAGTCGCCGCGGTTAAGCTGGTCTTTTTCGGCATCACCGGCAATATTCAGCGCGATACGCTGCCCGGCGTGGGCCTGTTCCACCGGCTGGTTTTGCGCGTGAAGCCCGCGCACGCGCATCGGTTTGTTCACGCCCGTCAGCCACAGGGTATCGCCCACGTTCACTTCGCCGCTCAGCGCGGTGCCGGTCACCACCAGCCCAGCTCCTTTCACGGTAAACGCCCTGTCTATCGCCAGACGGAAGCGGTGATGGCTGGCATGTTCACGAGACGGGATCTGCTGCAAATGGTCGCGAAGAGCGTCGATACCGCGGCCTTCTGTCGCCACGGTGACAAACAGTGCGGCATCCTTAAAACCGTACTCACTCAGCGCCGCCAGCACCTCTTCACGCACCTCGTCGATACGCGCCTCATCCACACGGTCCGCTTTGGTGAGGGCGACGGTCAACTGCGGGTTTCCCGTCAGCTGGAGGATCGCCAGATGCTCGCGCGTTTGCGCCATCACCCCGTCATCGCACGCGACCACCAGCAGAGCGTGATCGATCCCGCCCACGCCCGCGAGCATATTGGACAGAAACTTCTCGTGGCCGGGCACGTCGATAAAGCCCAGCACGCGACCGTCGGGCTGCGGCCAGTAGGCGTAACCCAGGTCAATGGTCATGCCGCGCTTTTTCTCTTCCGGCAGGCGATCGGCATTCACGCCCGTAATGGCCTGCAATAACGTGGTTTTGCCGTGGTCAACATGACCGGCGGTGGCAATAATCATTTCAACATCATCTCCAGAAACCGCACTTCATCTTCCAGACAGCGTAAATCCAGCCACATGCGCCCGTCACCGATCCGGCCAATCACCGGCGTCGGTAATGCACGCCAGCGCGCCGACAGCGCCTCAAGCTGGCTTCCGCGTCCGTCGCGCGGGGTGAACGTCAGCGCTTCGCTCGGTAACCTGTCCACCGGCAGCGAGCCGCTGCCAATTTGCGACAGGCAAGGCTCGATACGAACGTCAAACTCAGGGTAATGAGGAGCAACCTGCGGCAGTAGCGCTTCCGCCTGCGCGCGAATGGAGGCCGCATCACGGCTCAGCAAACGCAACGTGGGCAGGCGGTCAGCCAGTTTCTCCGGGTGGAGATAGAGCCGCAGCGTGGCTTCCAGCGCGGCCAGCGTCATTTTATCGGCACGCAGGGCGCGCTTCAGCGGGTGCTGCTGTAGCTGCGCAATCAGCTCGCGCCTGCCGACGATAATCCCCGCCTGCGGCCCGCCCAGCAATTTATCACCGGAGAAACTGACCAGGCTTACGCCCGCGGCAACCATTTCCTGCACCATGGGCTCTTTCGGCAGACCGTACTGGCGCATATCCACCAGCGACCCGCTGCCGAGATCGGCAATCACCGGCACGTTTAGCTCGCGCCCGATGGCGGCCAGTTCGGCCTCTTCCACCGTTTTGGTGAAACCCTCAATGTGGTAATTGCTGGTATGTACTTTCATCAGCAGGGCGGTGTTTTCATTCACCGCCGCGCGATAATCTTTTGCATGGGTACGGTTGGTTGTGCCCACTTCATGCAGCGTGCAGCCCGCCTGGCGCATGACGTCCGGAATACGAAACGCCCCGCCGATCTCCACCAGCTCGCCGCGAGAGACGACAACCTCTTTTCCGCTCGCGGTGGCCGCCAGCATTAACAGCACCGCCGCCGCGTTGTTATTCACAATGCAGGCATCTTCCGCGCCGGTGATCTGGCAGAGAAGATCCGCCAGTGCGCGATCGCGATGCCCACGCCCGGCGCCGTCCAGATCGTACTCCAGCGTCACCGGCGAGCGCATGGCACGGGTGACGGCCTCTGTTGCCTCTTCGGCCTGCTGTGCCCGGCCCAGATTGGTGTGCAGAACCGTGCCTGTCAGGTTAATAACCGGGCGCAACGCGCTTTGCCCGTGCTTGCTCAGCCTGCGTTCAACTTCCTGCTCCCACGCCACGCACCAGCCGGGTAGCGCGTTCTCAGCCTGAATATGGCGACGCGCATCGTCCTGAAGCTGGCGTAGCATGTCGACCGTTGCAGTATGGCCAAACTGCTCCAGCACCGCAGTGATGCGCGGGTCACGAAGCAGACGATCGGTAGCGGGGATCTGGCTGTAGAGGGAATGATGAGTAGTCATGAATGCGCCTGGCGAGTAAATATCTTCCCCCCTCCCGACGGGAGAGGGAGTTAACATGTGGGGGGATTGTACCGCCTCCCGCCAGGAAGTGTTATAACCCGCATCAAGCCTTTGGCGGTTCAGTCCGGGCAAAACTTTCGCGCTGGAAGAGCGTCTCCGCCAGTTTGACCAGCAGCGGACGATCCACGCACCAGCCCGGCGAGACGCGGCGGAAATTGAGGTAGCCAATGGCGCAGGCGATGGCGATCGTCGCCAGATTCAGGCTATCGCTCTGAATTTTCCCGTCGCGGATCAGCTGTTCGCACATATCCAGGCTGCGGCTGATTTTTTCGCGCTGGCGCAGCAGCTCATTTTCTGACTGCTGGGCGGCGGGCCTTGCCTGCTCGCGTACGGACGTTAATGCCGCATCCATAATGCCATCCGCCAGGGCTTCAATTTGCTTCATCGCCAGCGCTGCTTTTGGATCCGCTGGCAGCATGGCTGGCGCAACGCCAAGCAGTTCGATGTACTCCGCAATGATCGGGGAATCAAACCAGTAGTCGCCCTCGTCCGTTACCAGTGCCGGGACTTTCCCCAGCGGGTTGTACTGCGCAACGCCGTTCTCTGCGTTGTAGGGCTGTTCATTCACGAATTCAAATTCAATCCCTTTCTCCAGCAGGAGAATCGAAATCTTACGCACGAAAGGACTGGTATAACTGCCGATGAGTTTCATTGCTTATCCTTAATGCCCACAAAGAGGTCAGTATGGATCAAGCCGTGGAAAAAGGCAGGTGTGCGTATCGCATTCCTGCCATGAGGGGATACGGGAGAAATCTGCATAAAAATATTTTGTGAATCAAATCACAATCTGGAAACAAACAGCCAACGTAACATTGTGATGTAAATCACAAAACGCCGCCCATTTTGGCGTAATTCTGAGCGATGTATTTTTTTTACACACTCATTATGTGATCGCGATCACTTCATTAATGTCCTCACCCCCTACATTCATGTGATTCAGATCACACAAAATTTCGTTGTCTGGACAGTTGAACGATTCAGTGCCAGATTTCACAGCATCAGAACAGGGCCCGGCTACCTCTGCCGCCGCACATTAACGATAAACCTCGGGCCACAAGCCTAAGCGTAAACATAAGAAGGGGTGTTTTATGTCATCCGATTTCAAGATCAAAGTGCAAAGCTTTGGTCGTTTCCTCAGCAACATGGTGATGCCAAATATCGGCGCGTTTATCGCGTGGGGTATTATCACCGCATTATTTATTCCGACAGGGTGGTTGCCTAACGAAACGCTGGCAAAACTTGTTGGCCCAATGATTACCTATCTCCTGCCACTGCTCATCGGTTATACCGGTGGTCGTCTGGTGGGCGGTGACCGCGGTGGCGTCGTGGGGGCCATCACAACCATGGGGGTGATCGTCGGTGCGGATATGCCGATGTTCCTCGGTGCGATGATTGCCGGTCCTCTGGGCGGCTGGGCGATCAAGAAATTTGACGTCTGGGTTGATGGCAAGATCAAATCCGGCTTCGAAATGCTGGTGAACAACTTCTCTGCGGGCATCATCGGGATGATCCTCGCGATTCTGGCGTTCCTCGGCATTGGCCCGGCGGTTGAAGTGCTGTCCAAGCTGCTGGCCGCAGGCGTTAACTTCATGGTGGCGCACGACATGCTGCCACTGGCGTCTATCTTCGTTGAACCAGCGAAAATCCTGTTCCTGAACAACGCCATCAACCACGGTATCTTCTCACCGCTGGGTATTCAGCAGTCACACGATCTCGGCAAGTCCATCTTCTTCCTGATTGAAGCGAACCCGGGTCCAGGTATGGGCGTTCTGCTGGCATACATGTTCTTTGGTCGCGGCAGCGCGAAACAGTCTGCTGGCGGCGCGGCGATCATTCACTTCCTGGGCGGTATTCACGAAATTTACTTCCCGTATGTGCTGATGAACCCACGTCTGATCCTGGCCGTTATCCTTGGCGGTATGACCGGCGTGTTCACCCTGAGCGTACTGGGCGGTGGTCTGGTGTCTCCTGCTTCTCCAGGCTCTATCCTGGCGGTGCTGGCGATGACCCCGAAAGGCGCCTACTTCGCGAACATCGCGGCGATCTGTGCGGCCATGGCGGTCTCCTTCGTGGCCTCCGCTATCCTGCTGAAAACCAGCAAGGTGAAAGAAGACGACGATATCGAAGCGGCAACCCGTCGTATGCATGACATGAAAGCCGAATCCAAAGGCGCAACGCCGCTGGCGGCGGGTGATGTCTCTAACGACCTGAGCCACGTGCGTAAAATCATCGTGGCCTGTGATGCCGGTATGGGCTCCAGCGCAATGGGTGCGGGCGTACTGCGGAAGAAAGTGCAGGATGCGGGTCTGACCAACATCTCCGTCACCAACAGCGCGATTAACAGCCTGCCGCCGGACGTTGACCTGGTGATTACGCACCGCGATCTGACCGAACGCGCTATGCGTCAGGTACCGCAGGCACAGCACATTTCCCTGACCAACTTCCTCGACAGCGGCCTGTACGCCAGCCTGACCGAACGCCTGGTGGCGGCGCAGCGCCATGAAGATAACGAAGTGAAAGTGCGTACCAGCCTGCAAGACAGCTTCGACGAGAGCAACGCGCATCTGTTCAAACTGGGCGCTGAAAACATCTTCCTTGGCCGCACGGCGACCAATAAAGAAGAGGCCATTCGCTTCGCCGGTGAGCAGCTGGTGAAAGGCGGCTACGTTCAGCCTGAGTACGTTGAGGCGATGCTGGAACGCGAAAAGCTGACCCCAACCTACCTGGGTGAATCCATCGCGGTTCCACACGGTACGGTGGAAGCCAAAGACCGCGTGCTGAAAACCGGCGTGGTGTTCTGTCAGTATCCTGATGGTGTGCGCTTCGGTGAAGAAGAGGACGACATCGCCCGTCTGGTGATTGGTATCGCCGCTCGCAACAACGAGCATATCCAGGTGATTACCAGCCTGACCAACGCGCTGGATGACGAAACGGTTATTGAGCGTCTGGCCAACACCACCAGCGTTGAAGAAGTTCTGGCCCTGCTGAACAAGTAACAGCGCCTCTTCCCTCTCCCCCCGGGGAGAGGGCTAGGGTGAGGGGAAAACGTTCCTCACCCCAGCCCTCTCGGGTAAAAACATTGATGAAGGTTAACACTATGAAAGCATTACATTTTGGCGCAGGTAATATCGGTCGTGGCTTTATCGGTAAACTGCTGGCAGACGCGGGCATTACCCTGACATTCGCCGATGTGAATCAGGTGGTTCTGGATGCCCTGAATGCCCGTCATAGCTATCAGGTTCACGTGGTGGGTGAAAACGAACAGGTTGAAACGGTCTCTGGCGTCAACGCGGTAAGCAGCATTGGCGACGACGTGATTGACCTCATCGCGAGCGTTGATCTGGTCACCACCGCCGTGGGTCCGGTGGTGCTTGAGCGTATCGCCCCGGCGGTCGCGAAAGGCCTGGCGAAGCGTAAAGCACAGGGCGTTGAAACACCGCTGAACATCATCGCCTGTGAAAACATGGTGCGCGGCACCACGCAGCTGAAAGGCCACGTTCTTGCGGCCGTCGCCGACGAAGATAAAGCCTGGGTTGAAGCGCACGTGGGTTTTGTGGATTCCGCCGTGGATCGCATCGTTCCGCCGTCAGCATCCGCCACCAACGACCCGCTGGAAGTGACCGTGGAAACCTTCAGCGAGTGGATCGTTGATAAAACCCAGTTTAAGGGCGCGCTGCCGACCATTCCGGGAATGGAATTAACCGATAACCTGATGGCATTTGTCGAACGTAAACTCTTCACGCTGAACACCGGGCATGCTATAACCGCGTACCTCGGAAAATTGGCCGGTCATCAGACGATTCGTGACGCGATCCTCGATGAGAACATCCGTGCGGTGGTCAAAGGGGCAATGGAAGAGAGCGGCGCGGTGCTGATCAAACGCTACGGTTTTGATGCTGATAAACACGCGGCATACATCCAGAAAATCCTCGGTCGTTTTGAAAACCCGTATCTGAAAGATGACGTTGAGCGCGTGGGTCGTCAGCCGCTGCGTAAACTAAGCGCGGGCGACCGCCTGATTAAACCGCTGCTGGGCACGCTGGAATACGGCCTGCCGCACGCTAACCTGGTGAAGGGCATCGCTGCCGCCATGCACTACCGCAGCGAGCAGGACCCGCAGGCGATTGAGCTGGCTCAGCTGATTGATGACAAAGGCGCGCAGGCTGCGCTGGCGCAGATCTCCGGTCTGGATGCCAACAGTGACGTAGTTGCGGAGGCGGTCAGCGCATACAACGCAACCAAATGATGCAGAGTCCGGCGCAGGTTAGCCTGCGCCCGAATAACAGATTGTCAGATATGCAGGCAATAATGGAACAAACCCAGGCCTTTGAAAATCGTGTGCTTGAGCGTCTGAATGCTGGCAAAACCGTACGAAGTTTCCTGATTGCCGCCGTCGAGCTGTTAACCGAGGCGGTGAACATTCTGGTGCTTCAGGTGTTTCGCAAAGACGACTACGCGGTAAAGTATGCTGTAGAACCGTTACTGGACGGAGACGGACCGCTGGGCGATTTATCGGTACGGCTGAAGCTGATTTACGGTCTTGGCGTGCTGAACCGCCAGGAGTATGAAGACGCCGAGCTGTTAATGGCGCTGCGCGAAGAGCTCAATCATGACGGTAATGAGTACACCTTTACCGATGATGAGATACTGGGGCCCTTCGGCGAACTGCACTGCGTATCCGCGCTCCCTCCCACACCTCAGTTTGATAACAGCGACCCTGATCTGTACGCGATGCAAAAGCTGCGTTATCAACAGGTTGTGCGCTCCACCATGGTGCTTTCCCTGACTGAGCTGATTTCTAAAATCAGCTTAAAAAAAGCGTTTCAGAAGTAAGCCCGCACACATTGGTGTATCCTTCCCTGTAAATTCCCCGTTTTCAGAGTTATTTGTCATGAAAGAAGTCGAAAAGAACGAAATTAAACGCCTGAGCGACCGTCTGGATCTGATCCGCCATCAGATGGCTGGCCTCTCCCTGGTCGATTCTGCCGAGAAATATGCCGAGCTGGAAAAAGAGTCCGTGAAGCTGGAGGCGGAAATTGAACGCCTGCGCGAAGTGAAAGGCCAGAAGCTGAGTAAAGAAGCGCAGAAGCTGATGAACATGCCGCATCGCCGCGCGATCACCAAAAAAGAGCAGGCCGACATGGGCAAGCTGAAGAAAAGCGTCCGTGGCCTGGTGGTGGTGCACCCGATGACTGAGCTTGGTCGCGAAATGGGCCTGAAAGAGATGACGGGTTTTTGTAAGACCGCGTTCTGATCGTCCTCCCCTGCCGCTGCGGCAGGGGAAACTCAGTTGTAAATCAGGTTAAACGTCGCCATCGCATCCGCTTTTCCCGCCGTCACGTTCTCTTCCGTCTGAAGGTAATGCGCATCAAACCAGAAGGTTTGCGTCTGGTTATCCCCCACTTGCCCAAATGCTGACACCTGTGGGGTGTTCCACGGTACCACCTGCCCCTGAACCGAACCGGTATTGTCACCGTAAAGCAGTTCGATCCCGACACCGCTGGCGCTATCCTCCTGCTTCGTCAATGCCAGCGCCCGATCGTTGCCCGGCGTGGTATCGCCAAAGAAACCCATCTTCACCGCCGTGTTATTTTCGCAGGTCACCGGAATGCTGAAGCGTCCGCCTCCGGCGCGGGAGCCTATGCCATGAAATTCACGCTGGCTCACGCTCCCCATGGGAACAAGAATGCTGCGAGAGCCCACTGAACAGCTGGTACGCCTGACGGTGAAGCTGGCGAGATGGATCTGTACCGGTGTCGCCACGTTGGTGGCGCTGGCTTGATTTTCTCCCGCCTGCAATATCAGCGATCCGACATTTTGCTCCTGGGAATTGGCGTTATCGTCAGGCATGGCGCTGGTCGTTGGAATTTTGTAAAACACCACCCAGAACTGCATTTTATACATTGAGGCGCTGGCAAAGGCGGGGTTTTGCGATGCGTCGCAAATGCGCCTGGACTCATTGCCATTCACCTGACTTGTGCCGTCAATATAGCGTACCGCATCGGCGCCGCAGTACTGCTGTTCCCGGAACCCCAGCGCATAGCCGATGCCGTCGATCTGAGTTTTATAGACGTGACGTGACGCGCCGTCTTCACCAACCACGGTGCCGACGGGGTTATCCACGTCGACAAAGCCGATACTACGCCAGGCATCATTCCCGCCATCACAGCTGTAGAAATCCGCCCCGGTAGACTGTATCGGCGCAGATATCGGCGTCCAGTCCGCCGTGCCGGGCGCATACCCTATGGCGTAGGGCACCTGAACGACCCACTGATCGCGCGTGGTGCGGCAAGATGAGGTCTGAGCATGGGCATGAAAACTCAGCATGCCAAAAAGCGAAAGAAGGCTCAGATAGAAAAACCAGTGAATAAAACGACGCATGATATTCCTCTAATGGCACTCAACGGATAGCGTGGCGATACCGGGGGCCATATGAGCTTTCCCCAGTCTGAAAGGTGTCTGGCATTGCTGCTGCTCCCCGTCCTGATACCAGCTGACGCGCAGGGTGCCGCGCTCTGGTACCCCGCTCAGGTAGGCCTGACCGCCGTCAGCGACCATGCTTCGGTTTGCAGAATGGCGGTTCTGCTCCACCACTTCAGCCTGCGCGCCAAACGGCAACGGTTCGCCGTGGTAGCGCAGGGAAAACAGAACGCGATAACCAATGTGGGTTTTGTAATTGGCCAGCACCACCGCGCCGCTGGTGGGAATGAGCGTCAGACCGCTCTGCTCAACGTCGACGTTCTCACCCAGCGTCGCCGTATCAAGGCTGACGGTATTTTTGCGATACGCCGAGAGCGTTGGCATGACCGCATAGCCGCGGCTGTCGGTATGGATCCCGTTGTAGCCCTCCGGCTCAACGTTCGCCGCGCCGGGCACGCGTAGCAGGGCGACGGTATCGCCCAGCGGCTGGCTAAGCGTGACGCCATACTGCGTGGCGATAACGCCTCCGGCGAGTCCGAGGCTCGCGTTGCTACCGCTTCGGCTGTGGTCATAACCGAGGCTGACGTTGCCGTAGCCACCGTTGTATTGCAGCGCCAGGCTGGTACTGTCGGCTTGTCCCTCGCTGGCCTTACTCTGCTGAACGCTGTAATTAAGGTTGCGATTCGCCAGCGCACTGCCGTTGAGTGACACCTGCTGAGTGGTCATCCCACGATTGTTGTGGTTGATGAAGTAACTGACCGAGCTGTCCGGTAACCAGTGACCAAGCGGAACATTGACGTTAAACGACACGGTACGATCGGGATGCTGCTCAAGCGCTGAGTCGGTGTAGTCATACCCCGCGCCCCAGGTAATGCCTCGCCAGCTGGTGTACCAGCCAATGTGGATGGTTTTATCCTGCCCGGACGTATGCCAGTAATCCTGCATCCATGCCGAGACGCTGAGGCTGCCGAACTGACCCAGCGTCTGTGAGAAGGTGACCTGCGAGCGGCTACGGCGATTATTGAGTTGCAGCTGTTGGCTGTCAGACTGATTCAGTTCACTGAATTCATAGTAATTGCGCGAGGCATAGCGATAACTCGCCAGGTTGAAGGCGGTGCCGGTAGCGCTGAAATCTTTCTGATACTGAATGCGCCACGCCTGCCCCATCGCGCTTTTGCCATTGGGTAAACGGCTTTTTGCCAGCGTATCGTCAATGCCCAGCGAGCCAAATGCGCCAAACCCTCTGCCTACGCCAATTGCACCGGCCTGATAGTTGCTCGCCGTACGAAAACCGCCATACACCGTCATCCTGGAGAGCAGACCGTAGAAGAAAGCGCCTTCAACAAACTCAGGTGAACGCGCATCGCCGGAGCCGGAGTGAAATCGTCCGGCGTTGAGGCTGTATTTCAGGCTGCCCAGGCGTCGCATAAACGGCACCGCAGAATAGGGTTGGGTAAAGACGCGCGTTGAGCCGTCACTTTCCGTGACCGTCACCTGTAGATCGCCACTTTGTGCGCCGGGGAACAGATCGTTAATGATAAATGGCCCGGCGGCCACCCAGGTTTCATAGATCACATAGCCATTTTGCGAAACGGAGACTTTAGCGAAGCTGTGTGCGACGCCGCGGATGGTTGGTGCGAAGCCGCGCTGGCTGTCGGGCAACATGCTTTCGCTTGATGTAAGCTGTACCCCGCGAAACGCCACGCTATCGAAGACGTCGCCTGCGGTCCAGGCATCGCCGATCCGTAGCTGGCTGTTAAGACGGCGAATATCCCGGGTCAGCCAGCTACTTTGCGACTGAAAATGGTCGCCGCCCGCGTCGCTGTGGCTCCAGGCGGAGGTGTTGCGCAACCGCCACGCCCCCAGATTGATACCGTTACGCAGGCTCAGATAGCTGGATGTCGTGACGCCACGCTGATGATGTGCCTGGCCGCCCGACAGACTGTAATCAGTAAATGCCGCCGGGATACCATCGTCCCACTGCGACTGCGGCACGTAGCCACGGCTGCGGTGTTTCATCGCCGCCTGCGGCAGGCTGAGAAAGAGACGCTGCTGGTTGAAATCATAGGAGGTTCGCGCTGCCGGAATGAAATCCGCGAGGTGCGTGAACGTTTCTCCCTCCCGCAACCGTGAGAATGCAGGAATGGCCCTGACATTCACCCCAAGCGCTTCCAGCAGCGATACGCTTAAAACGGGTTGCAGGCTGCCTTTCTCATTGACGAAGGTGATCTCCTGATGCCGCTCCTCGCGTCCGTTAATCTCCAGCGTCACGAGCCAGGTGCCTGGCATCTGCCCGCCCTTTTCAGAGAAATAGTGCAGATCCGCCGTTTTCTGTTCGGTAGAGGAAAGCTCCAGCGCGGCGGGATCAAAGTAATCCTCGGCCATCCCCGCGCGGCTGAAGCTAAGCAGCAACACCGAAAGCGGCGCGTAACGAAACAGGCGAAAAGACATGGTCTTAAAGAGGCTGGGTGTGGGTGGCGGTGATGGCACCAAAATCATTAATAGCCGACCAGCTTACGCCCCCGGAGGCGGACACAGGCCATTCACGGGTTTCCCCTGGACCGATCATGCCCGGCTGCTCAATTTTATGCCCGCCAACGGACAGTCGATAAAAAGAGACGTAGTATGGCGTCGGGTTGGCGGCCTTAAGCCCTTTTCCCGTCCGCGAAAACGTTATTTTCTGCCAGGCAGTGGCAGCGTCCCCTTTAAGGTTGTCCGGGCGGTAGAAAATTTTAAATTTCGATTTAACGTTAACTTGTAATTCGTTGCTGCTCTCTTTTGGCTTTGGCGCAATCGCTTTAATATCGAGCCAGAATACAGATTCACGATCTGTGGGCAGCGGAGCGCCGGTATATTGAATACGCAGCGTGTTGGTCTGCTCCGGATCAAGTCTGAACAGAGGTGGTGTGACAATAAATGGCGCAGCGTTATTTTTATCCTGCCCATCACCTTCAACCCACGACTGAATAAGATAGGGAACCGCACTTTCCATATTAGAAACAGAAAATGCCACCTCCTTGCTGTGTTGTGGGTATACGATCCGTGTTCCCCCCATTACAACGCCAGCGGAAACTGACGCAGAACTAACCATTAATGCAGTGAGCATAATATACGATAAACGTTTCATCATTATTATCTCTGGAGGTGGCTGAGAGTGAAATCAGTTATAAACCATCAGGAAGTTGGAAACGGCATTGACGTCGCCCGCGTTAATTTCCGACCCGTCTTTGTCGAGAGAGGCATAAAACGTTAATTCAGCATTGCCTTCAGCATCCGGTGCGGTTGTTTCAGATACCGTACCCGGTTTAATCGCGGTGCTGCGATCGCTGTTATAAAGCTTCACGCCGACGCCCGTCGCCATACCTTCGCCTGGCGTAACCTGTAGCAGTGTGTCATTCACCGTATCTTTGGTTCCGTCAAACAGTACCGCAACCGATTCAACCGTCTCCGGGCAGTTCTCTACGTTGATTTTGAACTCACGCGGCGTCGTTTCGCTGTGAGCGTCGAAGTAGCTTTTCGCCCACGCGCCGAGGTCTACCGTTTTGCTTTTTGACGCAGGGGTAATATCACAGGAAATAAGGGTGATTTTCCCGGTAAAGTTGATCACGCCGCCTGTGCTCTGCGAGCCAGCGCCTGTATCCAGGGAAGCATTAACACCAGAATCACTGCTTGCCAGTACTGATTGAGAAGATAACAGCAGCCCCGCCGCGGCAATCGCCAGCGCCACATTTTTGATTTTCATTTGGAACACTTTCCCCTCTGTAAATTAAACAGATATAGACTTGTTGTACCAGGTACAATAACCGCTATAAGGATTTAAAAACGCCACCAAAAGGGTTTTAGCAGAATGGGTGACGCGACCTTATAGAATAAAGCAGGGTCCATCCCATGGTGATAATCCGTATATTTTCAGAAGGCCATACACAGATATCCTGCAACTGAGGAAATGACTTCTGGCCGAAAATAACACTGAATACGTTGTGGTTAGTAATAAATTTAATGTCTTCTGTAACGTTGCTTCTGAATAAATAGTAAATCATATGCCTTTTAACGTCTACGTATTGAAAAGCAGTACGCCGCGTCTGTAAACACTCTGGAATTAACACTCAGCTAACAAATTTAACCCCTTTCGATTGCCCTGATAATTATTAATTTGCTTTTAATACCGTAACTAAATTACAAGAGAGCCAACTGATCATTGTTTGATCAATTTATTTCAGAATATTATTAGCCAAAAAATGTCACTTCAGCAAAAAATTCTTGCCCTTTATCCTGAAAAATCACGGTTAAACAGGATATTTCTTTATCGATCAGCAATTGATCGTTTGTAATACACTGTTAAAATCTATATGTGAAATTTACCTTAATTAAAATTTTTTGCTACAGCTTAGATTTCGCATTTTTAACCAAAAAAAATTTTATTTATAGGAAATAAATCACTCTGCTCACATATATACAGCTTTTCAAAAACACAAATAAAGCAAACAAACCTCATTCAATTCACGTAATATTATCACCTCCCCATTTTATTCAACATCTTTTACGCGTCGTATCTGCTCAAAAACGAATGTAATGCTCTCCACCTGACTACCGCTCCCATCGCACACGGTGAGTTAATTTTGCGGGTTTGGTCCTACCAATCATGTGCAAAGCTATCCATCGTTCACAGTTTTGATGCTCCACTTCACAAAACCATTGCCGAATAGCAACACTTGGTTAACCATTTATTGCCATTAACCCTACATCACAATATTGGACGGACCACTTTTACACTAAGTGTGACGCTGAGATGAGCAGAGACTCACCCGACGAACACCTGTGTGGTCCTCAGGAGACCTGCATGAGCCTCTGGCAACAAAACTACGATCCGGCCGGGAATATCTGGCTGTCGAGCCTGATCGCATCGCTACCGATCCTGTTCTTCTTCTTTGCGCTGATAAAGCTCAAGCTGAAGGGCTACCTTGCCGCAACGTACACCGTTGCCATCGCCCTGCTGGTGGCGCTGTTCTTCTATAAAATGCCGGTCGATCGCGCGCTGGCCTCCGTGGTGTATGGTTTCTTCTACGGCCTGTGGCCGATTGCGTGGATCATCATCGCCGCCGTCTTTGTCTACAAAATCTCGGTCAAAACCGGGCAGTTCGACATTATTCGCTCGTCGATTCTCTCTATTACACCGGACCAGCGTTTACAGATGCTGATTGTCGGTTTCTCCTTCGGGGCGTTCCTTGAAGGGGCGGCAGGATTTGGCGCGCCGGTGGCGATCACCGCCGCTCTGCTGGTCGGGCTGGGCTTTAACCCGCTGTATGCCGCTGGCCTGTGCCTGATTGTGAACACCGCCCCGGTGGCGTTTGGCGCGATGGGCATTCCGATTCTGGTGGCGGGCCAGGTGACCGGGCTGGACAGCTTCGAGATCGGCCAGATGGTAGGTCGCCAGCTGCCGTTCCTGACCATTATCGTGCTGTTCTGGATCATGGCGATTATGGACGGCTGGCGCGGCGTGAAGGAGACCTGGCCTGCGGTGATGGTAGCGGGCGGTTCGTTCGCCATTGCCCAGTATCTCAGCTCCAACTTCCTCGGCCCGGAACTGCCGGACATCATCTCTTCCCTGGTGTCGCTGGTCTGTCTGACGCTGTTCCTGAAACGCTGGCAGCCGGTGCGCATCTTCCGCTTTGCCGATATGGGTGCCTCACATGTGGATCAGACTCTGGCGCGCACCGGCTATACCGCCGGACAGATTGTGCGCGCATGGTCACCGTTCCTGTTCCTGACCGCCACCGTGACGCTGTGGAGCATTCCGCCGTTTAAAGCACTGTTCGCCCCGGGCGGCGCGCTGTACGACATGGTGATTAATATCTCCGTGCCGTTCCTCGACAAAATGGTCGCCCGTATGCCGCCGGTGGTGCACGACGCCACGCCATATGCGGCAGTGTTTAAGTTCGACTGGTTCTCAGCCACCGGCACGGCCATCCTGTTTGCCGCTATCCTTTCCGTAGTGTGGCTGCGCATGAAGCCTGCCGCCGCGGTGCAGACCTTTGCGGCGACGATAAAAGAGCTGATGCTGCCGATTTACTCCATCGGCATGGTGCTGGCGTTCGCGTTTATTTCGAACTACTCCGGCCTGTCGTCGACGCTGGCGTTAGCGCTGGCGCATACCGGCCACGCGTTTACCTTCTTCTCGCCGTTCCTCGGCTGGCTGGGGGTGTTCCTGACCGGTTCAGATACGTCATCTAACGCCCTGTTTGCCGCCCTACAGGCCACGGCTGCGCAGCAGATTGGCGTCTCGGACGTGCTGCTGGTCGCCGCGAACACCACCGGCGGCGTGACCGGGAAGATGATCTCGCCGCAGTCCATCGCCATTGCCTGTGCCGCGGTGGGGCTGGTAGGCAAAGAGTCGGATCTGTTCCGCTTTACCGTTAAACACAGCCTGATATTTACCTGCATGGTGGGCGTGATCACCACATTGCAGGCCTATGTCTTAACCTGGATGATTCCATGATAGTGATGCCCAGACGCCTGTCCGACGAGATTGCCACTCGCGTACGGGCGCTGATAGAAGAACAACAGCTGGAAGCGGGCATGAGATTGCCCGCCGAGCGTCAGCTTGCCGCTCAGCTTGGCGTGTCGCGCAACTCACTGCGCGAGGCGCTGGCGACGCTGGTTAGTGAAGGGGTGCTGCTGAGCCGTCGCGGCGGCGGCACCTTCGTGCGCTGGCAGCATGACGACTGGTCCGAACAAAACATCGTGCAGCCGCTGAAGACGCTGATGGAAAACGACCCGGACTACAGCTTCGACATCCTCGAAGCGCGTCACGCCATCGAAACCAGTACAGCGTGGCACGCGGCGATGCGGGCAACCGACGCCGACAAAGAGAAGCTCAAAGCCTGTTTTGAGGCCACGCAAAGCAGCGACCCGGACATCGCCTCCCAGGCGGACGTGCGGTTCCATCTGGCGATTGCCGAGGCCTCGCACAACGTGGTACTGCTGCAAACCATGCGCGGGTTCTTCGACCTGCTGCAATCCTCCGTAAAGCAGAGCCGCCAGCGCATGTATCTGGTCCCGCCGGTGTTTGCTCAACTGACCGAACAGCACGAGGCGGTGCTCAACGCCATTCTGGCCGGTGATGCCGAGGCCGCGCGCAAGGCGATGATGGCGCATCTCGGCTTCGTGCATACCACCATTAAACGATTCGATGAAGATCAGGCCCGACAGGCGCGTATTACCCGTCTGCCTGGCGAGAGTGATATTTCCAGGGAGAACAAAGCATGATTATTTCAGCAGCCAGTGATTATCGCGCCGCGGCGCAGCGCATTTTGCCCCCGTTCCTGTTCCACTACATTGACGGCGGGGCGTATGCCGAATACACCCTGCGCCGCAACGTGGAAGACCTGTCGGAGGTGGCCCTGCGCCAGCGCGTGCTGAAGAACATGTCTGACCTGAGCCTTGAGACGAAGCTGTTTAACGAAACGCTCTCCATGCCGGTAGCGCTCGCACCTGTCGGTTTATGCGGCATGTATGCCCGTCGCGGTGAAGTGCAGGCCGCCGCCGCCGCAGATGCCAAAGGCATTCCGTTTACCCTTTCCACCGTGTCCGTCTGCCCGATTGAAGAAGTCGCCCCGACCATCAAGCGCCCGATGTGGTTCCAGCTGTACGTCCTGCGCGATCGCGGTTTTATGCGCAACGCACTGGAGCGCGCCAAAGCGGCGGGCTGCTCAACGCTGGTCTTTACCGTCGACATGCCGACCCCCGGCGCGCGCTACCGCGACGCCCACTCCGGCATGAGCGGCCCTAACGCGGCCCTGCGCCGTTACTGGCAGGCGGTGACGCACCCGCAGTGGGCGTGGGATGTGGGCGTGAACGGCCGTCCGCACGATCTGGGCAATATTTCGGCCTACCTGGGTAAACCGACCGGGCTGGAAGATTACATCGGCTGGCTGGCGAACAATTTCGATCCGTCGATCTCATGGAAAGACCTGGAGTGGATCCGCGAATTCTGGGACGGCCCGATGGTGATCAAAGGGATCCTCGACCCGGAAGATGCCCGCGACGCGGTACGTTTTGGCGCCGATGGGATCGTGGTCTCTAACCATGGTGGCCGCCAGCTTGACGGGGTGCTCTCCTCCGCCCGCGCCCTGCCGGCCATTGCCGATGCGGTGAAAGGCGATATTGCGATCCTGGCCGACAGCGGCATCCGTAACGGGCTGGACGTGGTGCGCATGATCGCCCTGGGCGCGGACAGCGTGCTGCTGGGCCGTGCTTACCTGTACGCGCTGGCCACCAGCGGCCAGGCGGGCGTGGCGAATCTGCTGAACCTGATCGAGAAAGAGATGAAGGTGGCGATGACGCTGACCGGTGCGAAGTCGATTAGCGAAATCAGCAAAGACTCTCTGGTGCAGGAGCTCAGTAAGCTGCCTGCGGCGCTGGCCCCTCTTTCTCAGGGAAACGCGGCCTGATCTCCCCCGGTTAGCCTTCCCTTCTTCCGCGCCCGACTTCCCCCTCGGGCGCTTTTTTTGTCGAAAATAACACCTGCTTAACATTCTGGATAAGAAAATTTGACATCCACCTGCCGTCCGCAATTGTATAGACAAGCAAATACAAGAACACAAAAACAACATCAGATCGGAGTGGAGCGTATGGCGTATTCAGGTAAGGTGGATATTCAGCAGGTGATCGATGAAAGTCCTTTTTCAGGGTTTCACTGGCTTCTAATTGTGCTGGGCTTTCTGGTGCTGGCGATTGATGGGTTTGATACCGCAGCGATGGGTTACATTGCGCCTACGCTGTCGACGGAGTGGGGAATACATAAACAGGATCTGGGGCCGGTGCTGAGTGCGGCGCTGCTGGGGCTGTCGCTGGGTGCCCTGATTGCAGGTCCGGTATCGGACCGGATGGGACGCAAGCGCGTGCTGGTCTTTTCGTGTCTGTTCTTCGGCCTGGCGAGCCTGGGCACGGCCTGGGCGCAAAGTCTGAATACCCTGACGCTATGGCGATTTCTGACCGGTCTCGGGCTGGGTGCCGCGATGCCTAACGCCATCACGCTGATCTCCGAATTTGCCCCCCAGCGCTGCCGCGCCATGGCAATTAACACCATGTACTGCGGCTTCCCTCTGGGTGCGGCGGGCGGCGGAGCAATCTCGTCCTGGCTTATCCCTCACCATGGCTGGCGAAGCGTGCTGCTGACCGGCGCGATTGCGCCGCTGATTTTAACGGTGCTGCTGGCGCTGCTGTTGCCGGAGTCGGTGAAGTTTCTGGTGCAGCGCGGGAAAGACGTCGCCCAGGTTCGCCGCATCGCCAGCCGGTTCGCCCGCAGCACGCTGGATAGCGTCACGGGCTTTTTCCTCGCGGAGGAGAAAGTCGCGTCGAAAAAAGGCAGCGTGTCGCAGCTGTTTTCCATGCCCTGGCTGCCCGGCACCCTGATGCTGTGGGTCACCTATTTTATGGGGCTGGTGATTTATTACGTCCTGCTGAGCTGGATGCCAACGCTGATGCAGGGGATGGGATATGCGCTGGCGGAATCCGCCTGGCTTACCTCGCTGTTCACCTTCGGCGGCACCGCTGGCATTTTGCTCGCGGGCTGGATGATGGATCGCTGGGAAGCGCACAAGGTGGTCGCGTGTGGTTTCGTGCTGACGATGGGCCTGATTCTTTTACTCGGCATTGAGCATAACCATATCGCCCTGTTTGGCGGGTTAATTTTCCTGATGGGGATCGCGATGAACGGCGCGCAGTCGGGCATGCAGACCCTGGCCGCCACCTTTTACCCTACCGAGTGCCGTGCGACGGGTATCGCCTGGATGCAGGGGATCGGCCGCTTCGGCGGCGTGGCGGGCACCATGACCAGCGCCCAGCTTCTTTCCATGCAGTGGCAGGCGGACAGTATTTTAATGATCCTCAGCGTACCTGCTCTCGTGGCTGCGGCGGCAACCGTCTACAAAATGCTGTATAGCCGCGCGCAGGAGCCGGGCGTCGCCTAGTCCATCTCTTTTCTGCTATTCTGCCCCCGCAATTAAGGGGGCAGCATGCTTAACATCGTCTTATTCGAACCAGAAATTCCGCCGAACACCGGTAATATTATCCGCCTGTGCGCCAACACCGGTTTTCGTCTGCACATCATTGAGCCGATGGGCTTTACGTGGGACGACAAACGTCTGCGCCGCGCGGGGCTGGACTACCATGAGTTTACCGCCGTCGTTCGTCATCACGATTACGCCGCGTTTCTGGGATCCGAAAAACCACAGCGCATGTTCGCCCTGACCACCAAAGGTACGCCAGCGCACAGCGCCGTACGCTATCAGGACGGGGATTATCTGATGTTTGGTCCGGAAACCCGCGGCCTGCCGGCCACCATTCTGGATGCCCTGCCCGCTGAGCAGAAAATTCGTATTCCGATGATGCCGGACAGCCGCAGCATGAACCTGTCGAATGCGGTGTCGGTGGTGGTGTATGAGGCGTGGCGCCAGCTGGGTTATCCCGGCGCGATATTGCGTAGCTAAAACAGTTCGGGTGGCTTACGCCACCCGATTCGTCGTGTTTAGCCTGCTACCGCGATACGTTTCATATCGGTCATGTAGCCACGCAGTTTCTGGCCCACTTTCTCGATTTCGTGGCTGCGAATCGCTTCGTTGACGTCACGCAGCTGCGCGTTATCAACCGCTCCTTCCGCAATCGCCTGGCCCAGATCGCCCGCTTGCAGGGTGGTCATGAACTCTTTCAGCAGCGGTACGCAGGCGTAAGAGAACAGGTAGTTACCGTACTCGGCGGTATCGGAGATCACCACGTTCATCTCATACAGACGTTTACGGGCGATGGTGTTTGCGATCAGCGGCAGCTCGTGCAGCGATTCGTAGTACGCAGATTCTTCAATGATGCCCGAATCCACCATGGTTTCGAACGCCAGCTCAACGCCCGCTTTCACCATCGCGATCATCAGGACGCCTTTATCGAAGTACTCCTGCTCGGTGATCTTGCCGTCATACTGTGGTGCGGTTTCGAACGCGGTTTTACCGGTCTCTTCGCGCCAGGTCAGCAGTTTCTTATCGTCATTGGCCCAGTCCGCCATCATGCCGGAAGAGAACTCGCCTGAGATGATGTCGTCCATGTGTTTCTGGAACAGCGGCGCCATGATGGTTTTCAGCTGTTCAGAGAGTGCGAACGCGCGCAGTTTTGCCGGGTTGGACAGACGGTCCATCATCAGCGTAATGCCGCCCTGCTTCAGCGCTTCGGTGATGGTTTCCCAGCCGAACTGAATCAGTTTTTCCGCGTATGCCGGGTCGGTGCCTTCTTCCACCAGCTTGTCGAAGCACAGCAGAGAGCCAGCCTGGAGCATGCCGCACAGGATGGTCTGCTCGCCCATCAGGTCAGATTTCACTTCCGCAACGAAGGAAGATTCCAGCACGCCCGCACGATGACCGCCGGTGGCCGCTGCCCAGGCTTTGGCAATCGCCATGCCTTCGCCTTTCGGATCGTTTTCCGGGTGAACGGCGATCAGCGTCGGTACGCCGAAGCCACGTTTGTACTCTTCGCGCACTTCGGTGCCCGGGCACTTCGGTGCCACCATCACTACGGTGATGTCTTTACGGATCTGCTCGCCCACTTCAACGATGTTGAAGCCGTGGGAGTAACCCAGCGCGGCGCCGTCTTTCATCAGCGGCTGTACGGAACGCACAACGTCAGAGTGCTGCTTGTCTGGCGTCAGGTTAACCACCAGATCCGCCTGCGGGATCAGCTCTTCGTAGGTGCCCACTTTGAAGCCATTTTCGGTCGCTTTACGCCAGGACGCGCGCTTCTCAGCAATCGCTTCTTTACGCAGGGCGTAGGAGATATCCAGCCCGGAGTCACGCATGTTCAGGCCCTGGTTCAGACCCTGTGCGCCACAGCCGACAATGACCACTTTTTTACCCTGAAGGTAGCTCGCGCCATCAGCAAATTCATCGCGCGCCATGAAGCGGCATTTGCCCAGCTGCGCCAGCTGCTGGCGCAAGTTCAGTGTATTAAAGTAGTTAGCCATGGGTGATACCTCGTGATGTTGTGTGTCTTATTGTTCGGTTCGCGTTTCAGCGAGAATGTACCCACATTACAACAGGAAATTTATTGCGGAAATTGATATATTCACAACGTCACATTGCAATTTATGCAATGTAAAAAGAGGGAGTGGAATCGGTGGATTTACGCGATCTGAAAATGTTCCTGCACCTGGCGGAAAGCCGTCACTTTGGCCGTAGCGCCCGGGCGATGCACGTCAGCCCCTCCACGCTGTCGCGCCAGATCCAGCGCCTTGAGGAAGACCTCGGCCAGCCGCTGTTCGTGCGCGATAACCGCACCGTCACCCTCACGGAAGCAGGTGAAGAGCTGCGCATCTTTGCTCAGCAGACGTTATTACAGTACCAGCAGCTGCGACACACCATCGACCAGCAAGGGCCGTCGCTTTCCGGCGAGCTGCATATTTTCTGTTCCGTGACCGCTGCCTACAGCCATCTTCCCCCCATTCTTGACCGCTTCCGCGCGGAACATCCGTCGGTTGAAATTAAGCTCACCACCGGCGATGCCGCCGACGCGATGGAAAAAGTGGTTACGGGCGAAGCGGATCTGGCGATTGCCGGAAAACCTGAAACGCTGCCGGGGGCGGTGGCGTTCTCGATGCTGGAGAATCTGGCGGTAGTGCTGATTGCCCCGGCGCTGCCCTGCCCGGTGCGCAACCAGGTTTCGGTGGAGAAACCGGACTGGTCCACGGTGCCGTTTATCATGGCCGATCAGGGGCCGGTGCGCCGCCGCATTGAGCTGTGGTTCCGCCGCCAGAAGATCAGTAACCCGTCGATTTACGCCACGGTCGGCGGCCATGAGGCGATGGTATCGATGGTGGCGCTCGGCTGCGGCGTAGCGCTGCTACCGGAAGTGGTGCTGGAAAACAGCCCAGAGCCGGTGCGCAATCGCGTGATGATTTTAGAACGCAGTGACGAGAAAACGCCGTTCGAGCTAGGCGTGTGCGCACAAAAAAAGCGGCTGCATGAGCCGCTTATTGATGCGTTCTGGACGATATTGCCGAACCACTAAAGCCGGGTGGCGCTGCGCTTACCCGGCCTACACGCAGTTCAACCCTTAGAACGTAGGCCTGATAAGCGCAGCGCCATCAGGCATTTTCCCGAACAACCTAACCCGCCAGGAAGAAACGGAACGCCGGGTTGTGGGTTTCGTCATGGCACTCATAGCCCAGCTCGTTCAGGCGCGTTTCGAAATCCGGCTCGTGCTCGCCCAGCTCGAACGCCGCCAGTACGCGGCCATAGTCGGTGCCGTGGCTGCGGTAGTGGAACAGAGAGATGTTCCAGTGCGTGCCCAACGTGTGCAGGAACTTGAGCAGCGCGCCCGGCGATTCCGGGAACTCGAAGCTGAACAGGCGTTCCTTCAGCGGCTTGGATGGACGGCCGCCGACCATGTAACGCACGTGCAGCTTCGCCATCTCGTCGTCGGAGAGATCGACCACGCTGTAACCGCCGTCATGCAGCAGGCTGAGGATCTCTTTGCGCTCCTCCACGCCACGGCTCAGACGCACGCCGACAAAAATGCACGCATCTTTGGCATCGGCAAAGCGGTAGTTGAACTCCGTTACCGAACGACCGCCCAGCAGCTGACAGAACTTCAGGAAGCTGCCCTTCTCTTCCGGAATGGTCACCGCCAGCAGCGCTTCACGCTGCTCACCCAGCTCACAGCGCTCGGAAACGTAGCGCAGACCGTGGAAGTTCACGTTGGCACCGGAAAGCACGTGCGCCAGACGCTCGCCGCGAATATTGTGCTGGGCGATGTATTTTTTCATTCCCGCCAGCGCCAGCGCGCCGGATGGTTCCGCCACCGCACGCACATCCTCGAAGAGATCTTTCATCGCCGCGCAGATAGCGTCGCTGTCGACGGTGACGATATCGTCGAGATACTCCTGGCACAGGCGGAACGTTTCGTCGCCAATGCGCTTCACCGCCACGCCCTCGGCGAACAGCCCGACGCGCGGCAGATCGACCGGATGTCCGGCGTCCAGCGCCGCCTTCAGGCAGGCAGAGTCTTCCGCTTCAACCGCAATCACTTTGATCTGCGGCATCAGCTGTTTGATCAGTACCGCCACACCTGCGGCTAAGCCACCGCCGCCCACCGGGACGAAAACGCGGTCGAGATGGGCGTCCTGCTGCAACAGTTCCAGCGCCAGCGTACCCTGCCCGGCAATCACCATCGGGTGATCGAACGGCGGCACCCAGGTGAAGCCCTGCTGCTGCGCCAGCTCAATCGCTTTGGCTTTGGCTTCGTCAAAGTTAGCGCCGTGAAGCAGCACTTCTCCGCCGAACCCGCGCACCGCGTCGACCTTGATATCTGCGGTGGCGACCGGCATCACGATCAGCGCCTTCAGCCCCAGACGCGCCGAGGAGAACGCCACGCCCTGCGCGTGATTGCCCGCCGAGGCGGTAATCACCCCGCGCGCTTTCTGCTCGTCCGTCAGCCCGGCCATCATCGCGTAGGCGCCGCGCAGCTTAAAGCTGTGCACCGGCTGCCTGTCTTCACGCTTCACCAGAATGACGTTGTCGAGACGTGAAGAGAGTTTGTCCATTTTTTGCAGGGGCGTGACCTGCACCGCTTCATAGACCGGCGCGCGTAGCACCGCTCTCAGGTATTCCGCCCCCTCCGGGGCGGCGGATAAGGGTTGTGACTCGGCCATCATTAGCCCCCCAGTTTAGATTTATCGCGCACCGCGCCTTTATCTGCACTGGTGGCAAGACTCGCGTAAGCGCGCAGGGCGAAGGAGACTTCACGCTGACGATCTTTCGGCGTCCAGGCTTTGTCGCCGCGGGCTTCCTGCGCCTCACGACGGGCCGCAATCTCCTGGTCACTCAGCTTCAACTGAATGCCGCGGTTCGGAATGTCGATTTCGATCAGGTCGCCATCTTCGATGATCGCGATATTGCCGCCGCTTGCCGCTTCTGGCGAGACGTGGCCAATGGAGAGGCCTGACGTGCCGCCAGAGAATCGACCATCGGTGATCAGCGCGCAGGCTTTGCCGAGGCCCATCGATTTCAGGAAGGTGGTCGGGTAGAGCATCTCCTGCATGCCGGGGCCGCCTTTCGGCCCTTCGTAGCGAATGACCACCACGTCGCCTTCCACCACTTTGCCGCCGAGGATAGCATCTACCGCTTCGTCCTGGCTTTCATACACTTTTGCCGGGCCGGTAAATTTCAGGATGCTGTCGTCCACGCCTGCGGTTTTCACAATGCAGCCATTTTCCGCGAAGTTACCGTACAGCACGGCCAAACCGCCGTCTTTGCTGTAGGCATGTTCCAGCGAGCGAATGCAGCCTTCGGCGCGATCGTCATCCAGCGTGTCCCAGCGGCAATCCTGTGAGAACGCCAGGGTGGTACGGATGCCCGCCGGACCGGCGCGATACATGTTTTTCACCGCGTCGTCTTTGGTCAGCATCACGTCGTACTGCTCCAGCGACTCCGGCAGCGTCAGGCCGAGCACGTTTTTCACGTCGCGGTTCAGCAGCCCGGCGCGATCCAGCTCACCGAGAATACCAATCACGCCACCCGCACGGTGGACATCTTCCATGTGGTACTTCTGGGTACTCGGCGCGACTTTACACAGCTGCGGCACTTTGCGGGAGAGCTTGTCGATGTCGCTCATGGTGAAGTCGATTTCAGCTTCCTGCGCGGCGGCCAGCAGGTGCAGAACGGTGTTGGTGGAACCGCCCATGGCGATATCAAGCGTCATGGCGTTTTCGAACGCCGCTTTGCTGGCGATGTTACGCGGCAGCGCGCTGGCGTCGTCCTGCTCGTAGTAGCGTTTGGTCAGCTCAACGATGCGCTTGCCCGCGTTAAGGAACAGCTGTTTACGGTCGGCGTGGGTCGCCAGCAGCGAGCCGTTGCCCGGCTGAGACAGGCCCAGCGCTTCGGTCAGGCAGTTCATGGAGTTGGCGGTAAACATACCGGAACAGGAGCCGCAGGTCGGACACGCGGAGCGCTCCACCTGGTCGCTCTGCTCGTCAGAGACTTTCGGGTCCGCGCCCTGGATCATCGCATCGACCAGGTCGAGCTTGATGATTTTGTCGGAGAGCTTGGTTTTCCCCGCTTCCATTGGGCCACCGGAGACGAAGATCACCGGAATGTTCAGGCGCAGGGAAGCCATCAGCATCCCCGGGGTGATTTTGTCGCAGTTGGAGATACAGACCATCGCATCGGCGCAGTGGGCATTAACCATGTACTCCACCGAGTCGGCGATCAGCTCACGCGACGGCAGTGAATAGAGCATTCCCCCGTGGCCCATTGCGATACCGTCATCCACCGCAATGGTGTTGAACTCTTTCGCCACGCCGCCGGAGGCTTCGATTTGCTCGGCAACCAGCTTACCGAGATCGCGCAGGTGCACGTGGCCCGGTACAAACTGGGTGAAGGAGTTCACCACGGCGATAATTGGCTTGCCGAAATCGGCGTCGGTCATTCCGGTGGCGCGCCACAGTGCGCGGGCACCCGCCATATTACGGCCGTGGGTGGTGGTGGCTGAACGATACTTAGGCATGCTTTATTTACTCCCGTCTGACTATTTAATGGGACGGTGCGTGCCGTCCCAAATTTATATTTAGTGATTAACCTGATCCAACCAGCCGTATTTGTCTTCTGTTTCGCCGGTGAACAGGCCGAAGAAGGCTTGCTGAATGCGTTTGGTGACCGGGCCACAGCGGCCTTCGCCCACCTGAATGCCGTCTACGCTACGCACCGGCGTAATTTCAGCCGCGGTACCGGACATGAACACTTCGTCAGCCAGGTACAGGGATTCGCGGGACAGTACCTGCTCGCGCACTTCGATACCCAGATCTTTTGCCAGCTTGATGATGGCGTCGCGGGTGATGCCCGGCAGCGCGGACGAAGTGAATGGCGGGGTGAACAGAATGCCGTCTTTCACTTCAAACAGGTTTTCACCCGCGCCTTCGGAGATGTAGCCATTCACATCCAGCGCGATACCTTCCTGATAGCCGTGACGGCGCGCTTCGCTGCCGACCAGCAGTGAGGAAAGGTAGTTACCGCCCGCTTTAGCCGCAGTCGGGATAGTGTTTGGCGCCACGCGGTTCCAGGAAGAAACCATTGCGTCGATCCCCTGATCCAGCGCTTCCGCGCCCAGGTAGGCGCCCCACGGGAACGCGGCAATGATCACATCGGTGTTATAGCCAGCGGGCGGGTTGACGCCCATGCCGACATCACCCACGAAGACCAGCGGACGAATATAGGCGCTGGTCAGTTTGTTCTGGCGAATCACCTCGCGGCAGGCTTCCATCAGCTCATCAACGCTTTGGGAGACCGGGAAACGATAAATTTTGGCTGAGTCATGCAGACGCTGCATGTGTTCGCGATGGCGGAACACCACTGGCCCTTTGTGAGAGTCGTAGCAACGGATCCCTTCAAACACGGAGGTGCCGTAGTGCAGCGCGTGGGACATCACGTGAACTTTCGCGTCTTCCCAGCGAACCATCTCACCATTGAACCAAATGTAATCAGCTTTTTTTGTCGTCATTTTTTCGTCCTGTCACGCTTAAGCGCGGATTTGTTGTGATGTGGTTGTGCTCTGGCAGATGGCAACATGGGCAACGTCTACCAGTTTTGATAACTGACTAAACAGTAAGTCGACCGGCCGCGGGCTGGCAACGGTTAATTCGATACTGATGTTCTGCGCGTCGGTGGCCGTTTCCATATTCATAGAGCAAATCTGAAAGCCACGGTGGCGAACCACGCGCAATACGCGTTCTAACGTTTCCGGGTTGAAGCGAGCCTGCACGGCGACCTGATGTTGCATCATGATAATTTCTCCAGCATTTGTGAGTTACTGGCACCGGGCGGTACCAACGGCCAGACGTTCTCAAGCTCGTCGATTGAGACATGAAGCAGGTATGGCCCTTCGCTTGACAGCATGGTGTCGAGTGCCGCTTCAACCTGGTCTTTACGGGTGATGTGCTGGCCAGGAATGCCGAAGGCGCTGGCCAGGGTGAGGAAATCGGGGTTATCGGTCAGGGTCGTTTCGCTGTAACGCTCCTGGAAGAACAGCTGCTGCCACTGGCGAACCATGCCTAAACGCTGGTTATCGAGCAAGACGATCTTCAGCGGTAACTGCTTACGCTTCACGGTGCCGAGCTCCTGGACGTTCATCATGAAGGAGCCGTCACCGGAGATACAGATAACGGTATCGTTCGGGCGGGCAACCTGCGCGCCCACGGCAGCGGGCAGGCCGAAGCCCATCGTCCCTAACCCGCTCGAGGTGATAAAGTTCTCCGGGCGGGTGTAGGTCATGTGCTGGGCTGACCACATCTGATGCTGGCCGACATCCGTCGTTACCACGCTGTCTGCGGGTTTACGGTCTGACAGCTGTTTCAACAGCAGCGGCGCATAGATGGCGTCGCCTGGGTGATCGTAACGCCACGCGTGTTCAGTACGCATATCAGCGGTGTGCTGACGCCATGGGGTGATATCCAGCGGCTGCTCCAGCGCCGGTAACAGCGCGTTAAGATCGCCCTGCAACGCGACATGCGCCTGACGCAGTTTGTTCATCTCCGCCGGGTCGATGTCCATATGGATCACTTTGGCGTTCGGCGCGAAGGTGTTCAGCTTGCCGGTAACGCGGTCGTCAAAACGTGCGCCGACGGCGATAAGCAAGTCGCATTCCTGCACCGCCAGGTTTGCCGCTTTGGTACCATGCATCCCCAGCATGCCGAGGTAGTACGGGTAATCTGCCTCTACCGCACCGAGACCTTTCAGCGTGCAGGTGGCGGGCATTTGCGTGGTCGCAATGAACGCGCGAAGCGCCGGAACAGCCTGCGCCATGCCCACGCCGCCGCCTACGTACAGCATCGGTTGTTTGGCCTGCGCCATCATCTGACGCGCCTCTTCCACCTCTGCATGCGGGAACGCATTATCGCTTTCCACGGTAGAGAAATGCGGCTCCAGATCGCCGAGTGCAACCTGGATATCTTTCGGGATATCAACCAGAACCGGGCCAGGACGGCCAGAGCTGGCAACCTCGAACGCTTCGGCCATCACACGCGGCAGCTCTTCGAGAGACTGAACGAGGAAGCTGTGTTTGGTGCAGGCCAGCGATAAACCGAGCACATCCACTTCCTGGAAGGCATCGGTGCCGATGAACGGAGAGGCCACCTGGCCGGTGATCGCCACCACGGGTACGGAGTCGAGCAGCGCGTCAGCCAGGCCGGTGATCAGGTTCGTTGCGCCCGGACCGGAGGTGGCCATACAGACGCCGGTTTTACCGGTCGCACGGGCATAACCGATGGCGGCCATCGCTGCGCCCTGCTCGTGTCGGCACAACAGGTGTTCCACGCCGCCGTCATACAGTGCATCGTAAATCGGCATAATTGCGCCACCCGGATAACCGAATACGGTTTCGACTCCCTGCGCGCGCAACGCATGTACTACCCATTGTGCCCCATTCATAGTTAGTTCCCCGTCATAAATCTGGAGAAACAGAATTTTGTGCTAGTCGTCATTCTCTGCTCCTCATTTAAGTTTTTTAGTCATAAAAAAACCCCCGGACCTTTCGGTGCGGGGGTCTTAGTTCGTTAAGGCTTGATTTCTAAGCCTTTCCTCGTCCAAGTGCAGCCCCGCACGGTGGGATAATAATCACCACCACGCTAATCACGACCAGGCTAATCACTCGTAGAAGGGCTGTCATTTTCAGTTCTTTTGCATCTTGTTCGAAGGAATACCTAAAGAGTTACCACAGATATTTCATCTGACACAAGATTTTTTTATGACCTATATCTGTAGCATGCGAACTATTTATTTCAAAATCGTTGTTTTATATAGGGAAAAAATAGAAATGAAGATTTTTCATTTTTTTGTCCTGTTTCATCAGGCAAGGCGCGCATGATCTCTTTTCTGCGAGGCCGATTCCACCGACATGTAAGGATTACATTTTGCCGCTAAAAGGCTGGAACGAGCGCCGTAATTCAGTGAATTAGTGCTAAACAGGAAAAAATGATGCTGGCATAGTCACCGCCAAGGAGGGCTTATGTCACTGTCAGTTGTTTATACACGCGCGGCCATCGGCGTGAAGGCACCGCTTATTTCTGTAGAGGTTCATTTAAGTAATGGACTGCCCGGACTGACGCTGGTCGGCTTACCAGAAACGACCGTTAAAGAGGCGAGGGATCGCGTGCGCAGCGCAATTATTAATAGCGGTTATGCTTTTCCGGCGAAGAAGATCACCATTAACCTTGCGCCCGCCGATTTGCCAAAGGAGGGAGGGCGATATGATTTACCTATTGCTATAGCGCTTCTCGCGGCTTCTGAACAGCTCAACACGCCAGGGCTAAGCTCGTGCGAGTTCGTGGGTGAATTAGCGCTTACAGGCGCGTTAAGAGGCGTTCCCGGAGCAATCTCGGGTGCGCTTGAAGCCATACGCGCGGGAAGACAAATCATTGTGGCCAATGAAAATGCCTCTGAAGTTAGCCTTATTGCCGAAAAGGGGTGTCTTGTCGCGGGACATTTGCAGGAGGTTTGCGCCTGGCTGGAAGGCCGACACGAGCTTGCCGAGCCGCAGGAGAATGACGAGGTGGCGCCAGATTCGCCCGAGGATCTCAGCGATATTATGGGTCAGGAACAGGGTAAACGGGCGTTAGAGATAACGGCCGCGGGTGGGCATAACCTGTTACTGATAGGTCCGCCAGGCACGGGGAAAACGATGCTGGCGAGCAGATTGAGCGGTCTGTTGCCACCCCTCAATAATCACGAAGCGCTGGAAAGCGCCGCGATATTTAGCCTGGTCAGTTCTACGTCGCTGCATAAACAGTGGCGCCGCCGTCCTTTCCGCTCTCCACATCACAGTGCGTCTCTTACCGCGATGGTGGGCGGGGGTTCGATCCCCGGTCCGGGTGAAATCTCACTGGCGCACAACGGCATTCTCTTCCTGGATGAATTGCCAGAGTTTGAACGCCGCGTGCTGGATGCATTGCGGGAGCCGATTGAATCCGGCGAAATCCATCTGTCTCGTACACGGGCCAAAATAAGCTACCCTGCGCAGTTTCAGCTGGTCGCCGCGATGAACCCTAGCCCTACGGGTCATTATCAGGGCAACCATAACCGCTGTACGCCAGAGCAGACGCTGCGCTATCTGAGTAAGCTGTCCGGCCCCTTCCTCGACCGTTTTGATTTATCTCTCGAGATCCCCCTGCCCCCACCCGGTCTGCTGAGGCAAACCGGTATCAAAGGCGAAAGCTCAGCAGCTGTGCGTGAACGGGTTATTGCGGCGCAGGCGCGGCAGTATGCTCGTCAAAACAGGCTGAATGCCCGGCTGGATAACAGCGGGATCCGACAGTTTTGTTCTCTCAACGCTGAAGATGCAGGCTGGCTGGAAGAGGCACTGACGCGGTTTGGGCTATCCATTCGCGCGTGGCAGCGTTTGTTGAAAGTTGCGCGCACGGTCGCCGACGTGGAGGGCTGCCCCGGAATAGAGAGGCGGCATTTGCAGGAGGCATTAAGTTACCGTGCGATCGATCGGCTGCTGTTGCATCTGCAAAAAATGCTGGCGTAAAAAAAGGGGCCGTAGCCCCTTCTCTTCTTAATCGTCAGACTCGGTGTAGTCTTCTGCACCTTCCATCTGCGGCTTGCCGCCAGACAGCGTATGGAAACGCTTAGGACGCTTAATGCGAGCCATATACTTGATCCATACACGTTCTGCATCAGACTGCGGCTCACGCTCACCACGGCAAACAGAGACAAACTGTTTTTCATCTTCGGTTGCCGGTTCACGTTTACCCAGATCCAGCTCGTTAAAGGCATAACCATGGCGCTCAAGAAGTTGAGCTTCTTTGATAGTGAAATCGCCGTGACGAGAGAACCCGCGCGGATAATGTTTATTGTCGAAAAAACGATTAGTCGTCGTAAAGCTTTCCGCCATCCTACACGCTCCTAATTCTTTGGCCGAGCTATTTATGGCGCGGAGTATTAGTTACGCTTGACAGAGTGTAAAACAAAACATTTAAATCATAACGACAAATAATTTTGTGGAGAAAGATGTGGATACGGAATTGCTAAAAACTTTCCTTGAAGTGAGCAGAACGCGACACTTTGGGCGAGCAGCTGAAGCCCTCTACCTGACGCAGTCAGCAGTCAGTTTTCGTATTCGACAGCTGGAAAATCAACTGGGTGTGAACCTTTTTACCCGCCATCGCAACAATATTCGTTTAACTCCGGCTGGTGAAAAGCTGTTGCCTTATGCAGAAACCCTGATGAATACCTGGCAGGCAGCGCGAAAGGAGGTTGCGCACACCTCCCGGCATAATGAATTCTCGATCGGTGCCAGCGCATCGCTATGGGAATGCATGCTCAGCCAATGGCTTATGCGGCTATATCGCACACACAACCATCTGCAATTTGAGGCGAGGATTGCGCAACGTCAGTCGCTGGTTAAGCAACTCCACGAGCGGCAGCTTGATCTGCTGATTACCACAGAAGCCCCCAAGATGGACGAATTTAGCAGCCAGATTGTTGGACAATTTAGCCTGGCGCTCTATGCATCGGAGCCTGCAATGATGAAGGCCGACCTGAATTATTTACGCCTGGAATGGGGGCCTGATTTTCAGCAACACGAGACGGGGTTAATTGCCAGCGATGATATCCCGCAGCTCACGACAAGCTCAGCGGAGATCGCATGCCAGCATCTTCCCGCATTGAAAGGCTGTACCTGGTTACCTGTTCGCTGGGCGGATAATAATCCTACACTCCATGTTGTCACCGATTCGACAACGCTCTCCAGACCGCTGTATGCCATTTGGCTGCAAAACAGCGATAAGCAGTCGCAGATAAAAGATCTGTTAAAAACCAGCATACTGGATTAACGCAAAAGCCTGCGGAAACGCAGGCTGCTTATTCTTCAGGAAGGTGTTGAGCTGTTTTGCAGGCAAAAAAAAATCCTTTGCCGAAGCAAAGGATTCTATATGGCAGGGGCGGAGAGACTCGAACTCGCGACACCCGGTTTTGGAGACCGGTGCTCTACCAACTGAGCTACGCCCCTAAAGTTTTTGCCATTAAGCCTGCCGGAAGGGCAGGCTTAATGTCTTAATAAGTGGCGGAACGGACGGGACTCGAACCCGCGACCCCCTGCGTGACAGGCAGGTATTCTAACCGACTGAACTACCGCTCCACCGAATACTTCTGTAACCACCGGATTAATGCACCGGCTTACTACTTAATTTGATGCCTGGCAGTTCCCTACTCTCACATGGGGAGACCCCACACTACCATCGGCGCTACGGCGTTTCACTTCTGAGTTCGGCATGGGGTCAGGTGGGACCACCGCGCTAAAGCCGCCAGGCAAATTCTGTTTAATCTGTATCAGGCTGAAAATCGTGTCTGTCTCTTCGCCAAAACAGCTTCGGCGTTGTAAGGTTAAGCCTCACGGTTCATTAGTATCGGTTAGCTCAACGCATCGCTGCGCTTACACACCCGACCTATCAACGTCATAGTCTTTAACGTTCCTTCAGGAGACTCAAGGTCTCAGGGAGAAC
>NZ_KQ089962.1:466133-587626 GCF_001037805.1 Enterobacter sp. BIDMC93 | reverse complement strand
AGCACGTCCTTCATCGCCTCTGACTGCCAGGGCATCCACCGTGTACGCTTAGTCGCTTAACCTCACAACCCGAAGATGTTTCACTTCTGATTGCGAAAATTTGAGAGACTCGAACACACATGAGCTGTGTGTCGTTTCAATTTTCAGCTTGATCCAGATTTTTAAAGAGCAAAACTTCGCAGTGCACCTTTTCAGGTTCACTCTGAAGTTTTCTTGTGTTCGCAGTAAAAGATGGTGGAGCTATGCGGGATCGAACCGCAGACCTCCTGCGTGCAAGGCAGGCGCTCTCCCAGCTGAGCTATAGCCCCATCGTAGTCACCTCTGTACCGGTAATTTTTGTTGAGGCAAGGCGTGGTGACACGAAGCATACTTATGTATGTGAGTGTCGCCGCAACGCAGCATCAGCAAAAATTTGGTAGGCCTGAGTGGACTTGAACCACCGACCTCACCCTTATCAGGGGTGCGCTCTAACCACCTGAGCTACAAGCCTGTAGAGGTTTTTTACTGCTGTTTTTCATCAGACAATCTGTGTGAGCACTGCAAAGGCAGGTTCTTTAAGGTAAGGAGGTGATCCAACCGCAGGTTCCCCTACGGTTACCTTGTTACGACTTCACCCCAGTCATGAATCACAAAGTGGTAAGCGCCCTCCCGAAGGTTAAGCTACCTACTTCTTTTGCAACCCACTCCCATGGTGTGACGGGCGGTGTGTACAAGGCCCGGGAACGTATTCACCGTGGCATTCTGATCCACGATTACTAGCGATTCCGACTTCATGGAGTCGAGTTGCAGACTCCAATCCGGACTACGACGCACTTTATGAGGTCCGCTTGCTCTCGCGAGGTCGCTTCTCTTTGTATGCGCCATTGTAGCACGTGTGTAGCCCTACTCGTAAGGGCCATGATGACTTGACGTCATCCCCACCTTCCTCCAGTTTATCACTGGCAGTCTCCTTTGAGTTCCCGGCCGGACCGCTGGCAACAAAGGATAAGGGTTGCGCTCGTTGCGGGACTTAACCCAACATTTCACAACACGAGCTGACGACAGCCATGCAGCACCTGTCTCAGAGTTCCCGAAGGCACCAATCCATCTCTGGAAAGTTCTCTGGATGTCAAGAGTAGGTAAGGTTCTTCGCGTTGCATCGAATTAAACCACATGCTCCACCGCTTGTGCGGGCCCCCGTCAATTCATTTGAGTTTTAACCTTGCGGCCGTACTCCCCAGGCGGTCGACTTAACGCGTTAGCTCCGGAAGCCACGCCTCAAGGGCACAACCTCCAAGTCGACATCGTTTACGGCGTGGACTACCAGGGTATCTAATCCTGTTTGCTCCCCACGCTTTCGCACCTGAGCGTCAGTCTTTGTCCAGGGGGCCGCCTTCGCCACCGGTATTCCTCCAGATCTCTACGCATTTCACCGCTACACCTGGAATTCTACCCCCCTCTACAAGACTCTAGCCTGCCAGTTTCGAATGCAGTTCCCAGGTTGAGCCCGGGGATTTCACATCCGACTTGACAGACCGCCTGCGTGCGCTTTACGCCCAGTAATTCCGATTAACGCTTGCACCCTCCGTATTACCGCGGCTGCTGGCACGGAGTTAGCCGGTGCTTCTTCTGCGGGTAACGTCAATCGACAAGGTTATTAACCTTATCGCCTTCCTCCCCGCTGAAAGTACTTTACAACCCGAAGGCCTTCTTCATACACGCGGCATGGCTGCATCAGGCTTGCGCCCATTGTGCAATATTCCCCACTGCTGCCTCCCGTAGGAGTCTGGACCGTGTCTCAGTTCCAGTGTGGCTGGTCATCCTCTCAGACCAGCTAGGGATCGTCGCCTAGGTGAGCCGTTACCCCACCTACTAGCTAATCCCATCTGGGCACATCCGATGGCAAGAGGCCCGAAGGTCCCCCTCTTTGGTCTTGCGACGTTATGCGGTATTAGCTACCGTTTCCAGTAGTTATCCCCCTCCATCAGGCAGTTTCCCAGACATTACTCACCCGTCCGCCACTCGTCAGCGAAGCAGCAAGCTGCTTCCTGTTACCGTTCGACTTGCATGTGTTAGGCCTGCCGCCAGCGTTCAATCTGAGCCATGATCAAACTCTTCAATTTAAAAGTTTGATGCTCAATGAATTAAACTTCGTAATGAATTACGTGTTCACTCGTTGAGACTTGGTATTCATTTTTCGTCCGAGGACGTTAAGAATCCATGTCACTTTGAGTGCCCACACAGATTGTCTGATAAATTGTTAAAGAGCAGTTGCAACGCGGCTTTCAGCTCATCGTTGCGAGGTCCCGTATATTACGTTTTCCTCATTCAGAGTCAAGCAATTATTTTCACTTTTCTCTGTTGGCGTTCATCTCTGAACCCCGCTGTCCCGGCGGCTTGTAAGCCGTTGTTCCGTGTCAGTGGAGGCGCATTATAGGGAGTTCTCCGACGTTGACAACCCCTCTTTGAAAAAAAACGTTCAACCGTCTCTTTTTTGCTCAAAACCGTGCTACAGCGCCAGTTTTTCGAGCGTTTCGAAGCCATAACGACGTAAAACGGGCAAAAGTTGTTCGGTTTCTTTTGTTATCGCCATACAGAAAGCGATGTTCGCATCCGCTGATTTCGCATCCGGCGCCTCGTGTTCCAGCAGCCAGGCCGTCCGACGCGCAATTGCAGCACCGGAATCCACCAGCCGGGTCCCTTCAGGCAGAACCTTTAACAGCTCTTCCTGTAATAGCGGGAAATGGGTGCAGCCAAGAACAACCGTATCCGGTGGTTCCTGCATCCGCAGCCATGGACGCAGAATACGACGCAGCTCTTCAAGCAATACCGTCTCGCCGTGCAGTTTCGCTTCCGCCATTTCCACCAGCTCCGCGGAGCCGAGCATGGCGATCTGGCATTCATTGGCAAAGCGCTCTATAAGCTCACGCGTATAAGGACGTTTTACCGTACCGCGCGTAGCCAGCAACCCCACAATGCCGTTCGCCGTCAGACGCGCCGCAGGTTTGATTGCCGGAACAACGCCCACAACCGGGAACGGGAATTTTTCGCGCAGGGCAGGAAGAGAGACCGTGCTTGCCGTATTACAGGCAATGACCGCCAGCGCCAGGGGATAACGCTTTTGTACCGCGGTGACGATTTCAACCACACGTTCAACAATAAAGTCTTCACTCTTTTCCCCATACGGGAACGCGACGTTATCGAAGGCGTAGATGTAATGGAGATCCGGCAGGAGCTGCCGAATCTCATCATAAACCGAAAGCCCACCGACGCCGGAATCAAACACCAGCACGGTGGGACGCGGATCAGAAGGTGTAGCTGCCAGACAAGGTGTATTCCCGTCCTGCAGTTTGGTAGCCATAAACTGTCTCGTAATCTTTATCGAACAGGTTGGCTATTTTACCACGAACTGTGAGATGAGAGGTGACAGGATATGAAACCGCGACGTCCCACAGGCTGACGCCGCCCATTTTCACGCGTTCTGTGGCGTAGGTATTCGGATCAACGGCAACGTCATAGCGAGTGCCCAGATAACGGTACGCCAGATTCCAGTCGAGATCCCACACCTGCCAGTCAAGCTGATACTTAACCTGTTGCTTTGAGCGACGAGCCAGGACTTCGTTAGTTTTCGCATTACGCGGGTCGACGTAGTCGTAAGAAATCTGATGCCCTACCGGGCCAGTGTCGAACTGGGCCGTCGCCTCGATTCCTTTAATACGGGCTTCATCGACGTTGTAATAACGGTAAGTCCGCGGGTCGCTATTAATGAGGTTATCGATATCATTACGATAGCCCGTCACACGCCAGTTTACCGGCCCAGTCAGACCTTCAAAGCCACCTTCCCACTGCTTACTCTCTTCTGGCTTCAGATCCGGATTACCGTAATCTTTACTGTGGATCTGGCTCATGGTCGGTGCTTTATACGCTGTACCGTAAGAACCGATGATGCGATACCCCTCGATGAACTCCCATGCGGCGCTGGTCTGCCAGGTGGCGTGATTGCCAAAATTAGAGTTATCGTCATTACGCGCCGCCGCTTCCAGCGTCACGCTGTTGAACTGCTGCATCGCCGAAAGGAACACGCCGGTATTACGTTGTTCGTAACCTTTTTCCAGATAGCCCGTACCCGCCTGGGTTTTCTGCTTCTGCCAGTCCAGACCCGCGCCGATATTGCCGTGACCCACTTCAACCGTATTCAGCCACTGGGTGGTGTACTGCTTCACGTCATCCATGGTTGCGGAGTCAGCGTAGCGGCCTTTTTTCGGATCATAGTTCTGATCTTTGCTACGGCCATACCCTGCCACCAGCTGTGACTGAAAAATACCCTGGTTATAGCGCAACCCGGTGTCCCAGTTCTGGCTGTAAACCTGACGCGTGTCCGGCCGCCCATCAATGCCGGTCGCGCCATAGTGATCGTAACCGTCATACGCGGAGCGGTTATCGTAGCCAAAGCCACGGACGAATCCGCTGACGCTGTCGGTAAACTGCTGCTCCACCGAGCCAAACAGCGATTTACTCATAAAACCATCGCGGTCTGGCTGGCGCGGGGCATCTTTTGCGGCAATATCAAAACCACGGGTATAGGTATAATCACCGGCCATGGTGATTTTGGTTTTATCGAACACCTGCTGGAAGGCACCGTTATAGTTTTGATACCCCTTTGAACCGACACCCGCAGAAATTTCCGCACCCGGCTTGTCGCGCCCGGTAATGATGTTAATCACACCGCCAATCGCGTCGGAGCCATACAGCGCCGAACGTGGGCCGCGAATGTACTCAATACGCTGAATCAGCGACGTCGGAATTTGGCTTAAATCGGGAACATTGCTGATCCCGGCATTATTCAGGGGGATACCATCAATCAGTACCAGAACATGGCGGGATTCCGTACCGCGAATAAACGTTGAAGAGGTTGACCCCATCCCGCCGCTTTGTGCGATGTCCACACCCGGCAGGCGTGACATGATTTCCACAACACTCGTTGCCTGCCAGCGTTCAATATCCTCACGGGTCACGACGGAGGTCGGAGCCAGAACGGTTTTTGCTGGTTGTTCGAAACGGTTTGCTGTCACCACCAACGAGTCGGCGCTTTCCTGCGCCCAGCCCGAAAATGCCGTGACGGAAAACGCCGTCAACAGCGATACTTTTTTAATCATTGTTAAAGCATCCACAATATAAGAAGGATGCCGCAGGCCTCATCGATAGCACGCGATGATGAAACCAAATGCGACGTGATCCCGGCAGGTCTTCGGGCTGGGTGGCGTTATACGGATGAAGACTTCCCATTTTCACAGTGTCTACAACTCTCATCCCGCCAGTCTTTACCGCTGCGCGTCAGCTCCAGATTTGCACTGGATTCCCTTTTCACTCTCAGGAGACCGGAAACAGAATGCTACAATTAGACACGTATAGATGTCCAGATAGCTATTAGCCATTAAATCTGGACATCCACTGCACAATCCCTACAATCCCCGCGTAATTCTTTATCACTCAGGACGCATCATGACCCCCGAACACCTCCCGACAGAACAGTACGACGCACAGCTGGCAGAAAAAGTTGTCCGCCTGCAAAGTATGATGACGCCTTTCAACGCGCCGGTTCCCGAGGTGTTTCGTTCTCCGGTCAGCCACTACCGTATGCGCGCTGAGTTCCGCATCTGGCACGATGGCGATGACCTGTACCACATCATTTTCGATCAGCAGACGAAATCCCGCATTCGCGTAGACAGTTTTCCGGCGGCGAGTGAGCTCATCAACCAGCTGATGACGCTAATGATCGACGGTGTACGCAATAATCCGGTGCTGCGCAACAAGCTGTTCCAGATTGACTACCTGACCACCCAAAGCAATCAGGCCATTGTTTCTCTGCTCTATCACAAAGCGCTGACCGACGAGTGGCGCGAGCAGGCAGAAGCCCTGCGCGATGCGCTGCGCGCGCAGAACATCAACGTGCACCTGATTGGCCGCGCGACCAAAACCAAAATCATGCTGGACCAGGATTACATCGACGAGCGTCTGCCGGTAGCAGGTAAAGAGATGGTTTACCGTCAGGTAGAGAACAGCTTCACCCAGCCGAACGCCGCCATGAACGTGCAGATGCTTGAGTGGGCGCTGAAGGCGACAGAAGGGTCTAAGGGCGATCTGCTGGAGCTCTACTGCGGTAACGGCAACTTCTCGCTGGCGCTGGCGCGTAATTTCGAGCGCGTGCTGGCGACGGAAATCGCCAAACCGTCGGTGGCCGCCGCGCAGTACAACATCGCCGCTAACCATATTGATAACGTACAAATTATTCGTATGGCGGCAGAAGAATTTACCCAGGCGATGAACGGCGTACGCGAGTTTAACCGCCTGCAAGGGATTGATTTGAAGAGCTACCAGTGTGAGACAATTTTTGTCGATCCGCCGCGCAGTGGCCTGGACAGCGAAACCGAGAAGATGGTGCAGGCGTACCCGCGTATTTTGTACATCTCCTGTAACCCGGAGACGCTGTGCAAGAATCTGGAAACATTAAGCCAGACGCACAAGGTTGAACGTCTGGCGCTGTTCGATCAGTTCCCGTATACGCACCATATGGAGTGCGGCGTTTTACTTACCGCACGGTGATCTGTAGGCCGGATAAGCGTAGCGCCATCCGGCATTTTTTGGCAGATGGCGCTTCGCTTACCTGCCCTACAAATAATTCATTACTCCGGTAACTGGCTCTTGCGGCTACGCATGCGCGAGCCAATCCAGAACACCAGCGCCACAGACAGTACCGCAGGCAGGAAGTTAGAGCCAATATCCGGATACTCCGCGCGCACGACGGTGCTGTACAACAGTACACCCAGAATAAAACAGGCTGCGGCCAGTCCCGGTAACCCAACCGGCATGGTGCGGTTCAGATAACGTTGATGCAGGCAGTACACCGTCAGCACCAGCGCGATAATCGGGAAAATCGAGAACGGTACAATTGAGCTAAAAACCGCCGCAAACGTACCATTGATGGATAAGCCAGCGATCAATGCCAGCAACAGCGTTCCTTTATCCTGACCTGACTGTTTCATTACTCACCTTCACTCATCGTTTTGATGTGCCAACTTCTCTTGTTCACGGCGATACCAGTAGTACGCACCTTTAGAAATCATCCGCAGCTGCAATACCAGTCGCTCTTCGAGTTGCTTACGTTGTTCAATGCTGACATCCAGCGCTTCGGCACCCGCGCTGAAAACAATCGTCACCATCGCCTCGGCCTGTGCTTCAGTAAACGCACGCGGCATATGGTTTTCGAGTTCAAGATAGTCGGCAAGTTCCGCGATGAAATGCTGAATTTCACGCGCGACGGCGGCACGAAACGCGGCTGAAGTTCCGGAACGCTCACGCAACAGCAGGCGAAACGCGTTAGGGTTATTGCCGATAAATTCCATAAATGTCGACACGGAGGTGCGGATCACGCTGCCGCCTTTGGCGATACGCTGACGCGCCTGACGCATAAGCTGGCGCAGCATCAAACCGCTCTCGTCGACCATGGTCAGGCCCAGTTCATCCACATCACGGAAATGACGATAGAAGGACGTTGGCGCAATCCCGGCCTCGCGCGCCACTTCACGCAGGCTCAAACTGGCAAAACTCCGCTCAGCACTCAGTTGACTGAATGCGGCTTCCACCAGCGAACGCCGGGTTTTCTCTTTTTGTTGTGCTCTTACGCCCATCACGATAGTTGAATCCTTCCAAAGGCCCGTTGGCACTATACCAGAGAATAAAATTAATCTGTTTACCTGGCTTTGTGAATGATTGTTTACGGGCGGTTTGTGCTCCACTGCCCGAAAAAAGCACAACGATAATTGGGTTACCCTGGCAATGATGTTATGATTCTGTTGCTTTTATGTATAAGAACAGGTAAGCCTTGCCATGCCACATTCCTACGATTACGACGCAATAGTTATTGGTTCCGGCCCCGGCGGCGAAGGTGCTGCTATGGGTCTGGTAAAACAGGGAGCCAGAGTAGCGGTTATTGAGCGCTACCATAACGTCGGCGGCGGTTGCACCCACTGGGGCACCATCCCTTCGAAAGCCCTCCGCCACGCCGTTAGCCGCATTATCGAATTTAACCAGAACCCTCTTTACAGCGACCACTCCCGACTTCTTCGCTCCTCCTTTGCCGATATCCTGAATCACGCAGACACGGTCATTAACCAGCAGACGCGCATGCGTCAGGGTTTCTATGAGCGCAACCACTGTGAAATTCTGCAAGGGAACGCGCATTTTGTGGATGAACACACCCTGGCGCTGGAGTGCCACGACGGTTCGGTTGAGACGCTCACCGCTGAAAAATTTGTGATCGCCTGCGGCTCCCGTCCTTACCATCCGGCAGACGTGGATTTCTCGCACCCGCGCATTTACGACAGCGACTCCATCCTCAGCCTGCACCACGAGCCACGCCATGTGATCATCTACGGCGCGGGCGTGATTGGCTGCGAATATGCGTCGATTTTCCGGGGAATGGAGGTCAAAGTTGATTTGATCAACACCCGCGACCGCCTGCTGGCGTTCCTCGATCAGGAGATGTCAGATTCCCTCTCCTACCACTTCTGGAACAGCGGCGTGGTGATTCGCCACAACGAAGAGTACGAGAAAATCGAAGGCTGCGACGACGGTGTGATCATGCACCTGAAATCTGGTAAGAAGCTGAAAGCGGACTGCCTGCTGTACGCCAACGGCCGTACCGGCAACACCGATTCATTGCAGCTGGAGAATATCGGGCTTGAAACCGACAGCCGCGGTCAGCTCAAGGTCAACAGCATGTACCAGACTGCGCTGCCGCACGTTTACGCGGTGGGCGACGTGATTGGTTACCCAAGCCTGGCCTCCGCCGCGTACGATCAGGGCCGCATCGCCGCACAGGCGCTGGTGAAAGGTGAAGCGACGGCGCATCTGATTGAAGATATCCCGACGGGCATCTACACCATTCCGGAAATCAGCTCTGTCGGCAAAACCGAGCAGCAGCTGACGGCCATGAAGGTGCCTTACGAGGTGGGTCGTGCCCAGTTTAAACATCTGGCGCGGGCGCAAATCGTGGGAATGAGCGTAGGTACGCTTAAGATCCTGTTCCATCGCGAGACGAAAGAGATCCTCGGTATTCACTGCTTCGGTGAACGCGCGGCGGAAATCATTCATATCGGCCAGGCGATCATGGAGCAAAAAGGTGGTGGCAACACCATTGAGTACTTCGTTAACACCACCTTTAACTACCCGACCATGGCGGAAGCTTATCGGGTAGCTGCGCTGAACGGCTTAAACCGCCTGTTTTAACGCGCTGTCGAAATGGCCATCCATCGCACCCCGGATGGCCTCTGCCAGCTGCTCATAGCGGCTGCGCAGCGGTGACCCCGGACGATAAACCAGACCAATGGTGCGACGCGGTTCCGGCTTAATACAGGGCAGATAGACCACGCCATCACGTTTACGCTCGTGCGGCACCGCCAGCGCCGGCAGCAGCGTAATACCGCTTCCCGCCGCCACCATATTACGCAGCGTTTCCAGGCTGGTTGCGCGGAAATGGGTATCTTCATCGGCACCCGCTTCGAAGCAGAAGCCCATCGCCTGATCGCGCAGACAGTGGCCATCTTCCAGCATCAGCAGCTTTTCCCCGGCCAGATCGGCCATCGGCACGCGATCGCGGTTCGCCCACGGGTGATCTTCATAGATCGCCAGCATCATCGGCTCATCGAACAGCGGTACTTCAATAAACGCTTCACTCTCTTTGACCAGCGCCAGGATCGCGCAGTCGAGCTTGCCGCTGTCCAGCTGCGCCAGCAGCTGATGGGTTTGCGCTTCATGCAGGTACATTTCGAGTTTCGGGAACGTCTGGTGCAGCATCGGAATGATTTGCGGCAACAGGTACGGGCCAACGGTTGGGATCAGGCCAATATGCAGCGGGCCGGACATCGCTTCCCCCTGCTGGCTTGCCATTTCCTTGAGCACTTTGACCTCGCGCAGTACGGTGCGCGCCTGATCCACCAGCAGAAGACCTGCCTGCGTGAACAGTACCTTACGACTGGTGCGCTCCAGCAGCATCACGCCCAGCTCATCTTCCAGCTTGCGGATCTGACCGCTCAGCGTTGGCTGGCTGACGTGGCAGGAGTCTGCCGCGCGGCGAAAATGGCGATGCTCAGCTAACGCTACCAGGTATTCAAGATCACGAATATTCATTATTCATCCTCCGTCGCCACGATAGTTCATGGCGATAGATAGCATAGCAACGAACGATTATCCCTATCAAGCATTCTGTTGAATAATACATCACATAGACGAGGCGGCACGTGTTTGACCCTTGACGTCCCCGCACCGTCAGCGAGTTTCTCTCAAAACTCGAAAAACTAAAGCCAACGTGAACTTTTGCGGACCCCGTGGTCCGCTTTTTTTTGCGTAAAAAAAAGCCCAGCACTAAGCCAGGCTCCGTTTTTCTCCCTCTCCCTGTGGGAGAGGGCCGGGGTGAGGGCACCAGCCCGCACTATTCAAACCAACCGGTTTTTCGCATCCGCAATCGCCTGCGCTACCTGCTTCGGCGACACGCCACCTTTCGCTGCACGCTTATCCAGGCAGGATTGCAGGGCCAGAATCGGGTAGACATCATCCCCGATAACCGCGCTGAATTTTTGCAGGTCGGCAAGCGCCAGCTCTTCAAGGGCTTTACCCTGACGAATCGCTTCCACCACTGCTTCACCCACAATATGGTGCGCCTCGCGGAACGGTACGCCTTTCGCCACCAGGTAGTCCGCCAGCTCGGTAGAGTTAGCATACCCCTGCTGCGCCGCTTCCTGGCAGCGCGGACGTTTCACCTGAATGCCGTCCAGCACCAGCGCGCCCATATGCAGACAGTCCAGCCAGGTGTCGAGCGCGTCGAACAGCCCCTCTTTGTCTTCCTGCATGTCTTTGTTGTATGCCAGCGGCAGCCCTTTCAGGGTCATCATCATACCGGTCAGCGCGCCCTGCACACGGCCACACTTACCGCGGATCAGCTCCAGCGCATCCGGGTTTTTCTTCTGCGGCATCAGGGAGGAGCCGGACGTCACGCGGTCGGACAGCTCTACAAACCCCGCTTCGCCAGAGTTAAAGAAGATCAGGTCTTCGGCAAAGCGCGACAGGTGCACCATCCCGATAGAGGCATTCGAGAGCAGCTCCAGCACGTGGTCACGGTCAGAGACGCTGTCCAGGCTGTTGCGGGTGGCGGAGGCAAAGCCCAGCCAGCCTGCCAGCTGCTCACGGTCGATTTCATACGCCGTACCGGCCAGCGCGCCGCTGCCCAGCGGGCTGACGTCCAGACGCTTTAAGGTATCCTGTAAACGGCTCTCATCACGCGCCAGCATCTCAACGTAGGCCAGACACCAGTGCGCGAACGTCACCGGCTGCGCGCGTTGCAGGTGGGTATAACCCGGCATCACCGCATCCTGATTGCTCTGCGCGGTGTCCACCAGCGCGCTCTGCAACTGACGATTCGCCGCCAGCAGTTCGCCGACGGTCTCTTTGCACCACAGCTTCAGGTCGGTCGCCACCTGGTCATTACGGCTACGCCCGGTATGGAGCTTTTTACCCAACTGGCCGACTTTGTCGATCAGTTTGCCTTCCACCCAGCTGTGAATATCTTCGGCATCGCTCTGGAGGATTTGCTCCGGATCCAGACGCACCTCTTCCAGCAGGTTGTTCAGCGCCTCTTCCAGCTGCTGCTGTTCGTCTGCGGTCAGCACGCCAACGGTCACCAGCGCTTTGGACCAGGCCACAGAGCCGACAATATCCTGTTCGGCCAGGCGGTAGTCGAAGCGCAAAGAGTCGTTGAACTGTTTGAACCGCTGATCCGCTGCCTGTGTAAAACGCCCACCCCAAAGTGCCATAACGAATTTCCTTAATGATGATATTTTTGCCCGGTGGCGCTGCGCTTACCGGGCCTACAAAATTCACGTAGGCCGGATAAGCGAAGCGCCATCCGGCACAGAATCTTAAGCCAGAATACGCGTGCCAATCGGCGTGCCGTTAAACAGCGCCGGAAGCTGCTCTGCGTGACGCCAGGAGGCGATATCCACCGGGCGGCCCAGCGTGCGGGCCGCATCCAGCGCGGCGTTAACTTTAACGATCATGCCGTCGGTGATAATGCCCTGATCGATCAGCTGCTCGGCTTTTGCGGCGGTCATTTCCGCAATGCGCTGGCCTTTGCCGTCCAGAATGCCGCTCACGTCGGAGAGCAGGATCAGGTCTGCGCCCAGCGTTGCCGCCAGCGCCGTCGCCGCCTGGTCCGCATTGACGTTCATCAGTTCGCCCTCTTCGGTCACGCCGATTGAGCTCACCACCGGCAGGAAACCGCCTTCCAGCAGGGTGTTAATCAGCTCAGGCGAACCTGGCTGCGCCAGTCCAACATGGCCAAGCTCTTCGTCGAGCTGGGTCACTTTTACGCTATCTCCATCGCCCAGACAGAGGCCAACGGAGGCGATATGGTGTTTCTTCGCCCACGCTAGCAGCGTTTTGTTCGCCGTTCCCGCCAGCGCGCCGGTAATGATGTCAATCTGATCCGCTGGCGTCACGCGCAGGCCATTTTTCTTTTTCACCGGCAGGTTGAGCCCTTTCATCAGCTCATCCACCACGCAACCGCCGCCGTGCACAATCACCAGCGGACGTTGGTGTGATTCGCGATAGTTCACCAGTGCGGTAAACAGGCGCTCCAGCGCTTCTTCGCTGTCCAGCAGTACACCACCGAGTTTGATAATTAATGGATTCATCATCACACCTTAAATAAGAGCCTGCGTTTCAGGGAAGCCGAAACGAATATTTGCACACTGCATTGCCTGTGCGGCAGCGCCTTTGAGTAAGTTATCTTCTGCGGCGACCACAATCAGATGCTCGCCCTGCACGGCAAAGCCGATGTCGCAGAACGGCAGGCCAACCACGTTTTTCAACGCCGGCACGCCTTTGTCATACAGGCGCACCAGCGGTTTATCCGCATACGCCTGCGTGAAGACCTCGCTCACCTGTTCTTTGGCCACACCCGGCTTCAGGCGGCAGGTAATTGTTTCGAGGATCCCACGCGGGAAGCTGCCGAGGTGCGGGGTGAAAATCACGTCCGCGCCCAGATGGGTGGTGATTTCAGGGTGATGACGGTGATTAAACACGCCATACGGCTGAAGGCTCACTTCGCAGAAGCTGTTGGAGATCGCCGCTTTGCGCCCGGCGCCGCTCACGCCACTGGTGGCGTTGATCACCGGCCACTGATTCAGATCCAGCAGACCGGCGTCGATCAGCGGCTTCAGGGAAAGCTGCGCCGCCGTCGGGTAGCAGCCCGGCACGGCAATCAGATCCGCTTCTTTCAGTTTGTCAGCGCTCCACTCCGCCAGGCCGTACACCGCTTTTTCGAGCAGATCCGGGTGCTGATGGGTGAAACCGTAATATTTTTCGTAGAACGCGCTGTCGTTAACGCGAAACGCGCCGGAGAGATCAAAGACCACGCAGCCGGCGGCTAAAAATTGCGGTGCCAGGTCGTGGCTAACTTCATGCGCCGTGGCTAAAAACACAACGTCAACGCCGTCGGTGAACTCGCTGATGTCAGACATGGGCTGCAAAGGCAAATCAACCACGCCCTTAAGTTGTGGATGCAAATCGGAAATTAACTTTCCGGCATCATTGCTTTGCGCTGACACGGTCAAAGCGGTTATGGTCATATGAGGGTGGCGATTTACGTAGCTTACAAGCTCTGCGCCCGCATAACCGCTAGCGCCTACAATCAGCGTATTCAACATCGGGTTCCTTTATGCTCAACGATAATGTATTTTTATTCACATTTATTGCATGAATATTGATACTATCACGACCTAAGGTGTGTCAACAATGAAAATGAACTTACCGCCATTTATCGAGATTTACCGCGCCCTGATTGCCACACCCTCCATCAGCGCGACGGAAGAAGCCCTGGATCAGAGCAATGAGTCTTTAATCAATCTGCTGGCGGGTTGGTTTAGCGATCTTGGGTTTAACGTTGAGGTTCAGCCCGTCCCCGGAACACGCCACAAATTTAACCTGCTCGCCAGTACCGGACATGGCGCGGGCGGCCTGCTGCTGGCTGGCCACACTGACACCGTGCCGTTTGATGATGGCCGCTGGACGCGCGATCCGTTCACGCTGACCGAACATGACAACAAACTCTACGGTTTGGGCACCGCCGACATGAAAGGCTTTTTCGCCTTTATCCTCGACGCGCTGCGTGACGTGGACGTGACAACCCTGAAAAAGCCGCTCTACATTCTGGCGACCGCCGATGAAGAGACCAGCATGGCGGGCGCACGTTATTTCTCTGAAAACACATCGATTCGTCCTGACTGCGCGATCATCGGCGAACCGACCTCTCTGCAACCGATTCGGGCGCACAAAGGCCATATTTCTACCGCGGTGCGCGTGCTCGGACAGTCCGGCCACTCCAGCGATCCGGCGCGCGGCGTGAACGCCATCGAGCTGATGCATGACGCGATTGGCCGCATCATGACCCTGCGCGACGATCTGAAAGAGCGCTATCACTACGAGGCGTTCACCGTGCCGTATCCGACGCTAAACCTCGGCAGCCTGCACGGCGGTGATGCGTCCAACCGTATCTGCGCCTGCTGCGAACTGCATATGGATATCCGTCCTCTGCCGGGCATGACGCTGAGCGATCTGGATGGCTTACTGAACGAAGCGCTGGCACCGGTCAGCGAGCGCTGGCCGGGCCGTCTGACGGTCTCCGAACTGCATCCGCCGATTCCAGGCTACGAATGTCCGCCTGACCATCAACTGGTTCAGGTGGTGGAAAAACTGCTCGGCGAGAAAACCGACGTGGTGAACTACTGCACCGAAGCGCCGTTTATTCAGACGCTGTGCCCGACGCTGGTTCTGGGCCCTGGCTCCATCAACCAGGCCCACCAGCCGGACGAATATCTCGAAACCCGCTTCATCAAGCCCACTCGCGAACTCATTACCCAGGTTGTGCATCACTTCTGCTGGCATTAAAAACGCACCGAACAGTCCCCTCTCCCTGTGGGAGAGGGTTAGGGTGAGGGCAACAAATCGCATGATCTTCGTCACATTCCCATAAGCATCTCTTATCTGACGCAATACGAATTAAATTTCGTAAATTGCCCACATTTATTCGTTTGCTGAACCGTTTTCGCAGCAATTGACGACGGGGGTTTTACGTGGCTTTATAAAGGGAGATGACAAAATAATGTCCAGAAGATTTTCGCATGGGCATAAACAAAAATGATGGGGTGACTGGGTTTTTATGAACGAACAATATTCCGCGTTGCGTAGTAATGTCAGTATGCTCGGCAAAGTGCTTGGAGATACCATCAAAGACGCACTGGGGGAGAACATCCTCGACCGCGTTGAAACCATCCGCAAGCTGTCCAAATCTTCCCGCGCCGGTAACGAGGCCAATCGTCAGGAGCTGCTCACCACCTTGCAGAACCTCTCTAACGATGAGCTGCTGCCCGTTGCCCGCGCCTTCAGCCAGTTTCTGAACCTGGCAAACACCGCTGAGCAATACCACAGCATTTCGCCAAAAGGCGAAGCGGCCAGCAACCCGGAAGTCATTGCCCGCACCCTTCGTAAACTCAAAGACCAGCCCGACCTCAACGAAGCGACCATCAAAAAAGCGGTGGAATCCCTTTCGCTGGAGCTGGTGCTGACCGCACACCCAACCGAAATCACCCGTCGTACGCTGATCCACAAAATGGTGGAAGTGAACAACTGTCTGAAGCAACTGGATAACAAAGACATTGCCGACTACGAACGTAACCAGCTTATGCGCCGTCTGCGCCAGCTGATTGCCCAGTCCTGGCACACGGATGAAATTCGTAAGCATCGCCCAAGCCCGGTCGACGAAGCCAAATGGGGCTTTGCGGTGGTGGAAAACAGCCTGTGGGAAGGGGTCCCCAACTACCTGCGCGAGCTGAACGAACAGCTGGAAGAGAACCTGGGCTACCGCCTGCCGGTTGATTTTGTTCCGGTGCGCTTTACCTCCTGGATGGGCGGCGACCGCGACGGCAACCCGAACGTGACGGCGGAAATCACCCGCCATGTCCTGCTGCTGAGCCGCTGGAAAGCGACCGACCTGTTCCTGAAAGATATTCAGGTGCTGATCTCCGAGCTGTCGATGGTGGAAGCCACGCCGGAACTGCGCGCGCTGGCCGGTGAAGAAGGCGCCAGCGAACCGTACCGTTTCCTGATGAAAAAACTGCGCGGTCAGCTGATGGCCACTCAGGCCTGGCTGGAAGCGCGCCTTAAAGGCCAGCGCCTGCCGAAGCCGGAAGGTCTGCTGAGCCAGAACGAACAGCTCTGGGAGCCGCTGTACGCCTGCTATAAATCGCTCCAGGCCTGTGGGATGGGCATCATTGCCAACGGCGAACTGCTCGACACCCTGCGCCGCGTGAAGTGTTTCGGCGTGCCGCTGGTGCGTATCGACGTTCGTCAGGAAAGTACCCGTCATACCGAAGCACTGGGCGAGCTGACCCGCTACCTCGGCATCGGCGACTATGAAAGCTGGTCAGAAGCCGACAAACAGGCGTTCCTGATCCGCGAGCTGAACTCCAAGCGCCCGCTGCTGCCGCGCAACTGGGAGCCAAGCAACGACACCCGCGAAGTACTCAACACCTGTAAAGCGATCGTGGATGCGCCGAAAGGATCGGTGGCCGCCTATGTGATCTCCATGGCGAAGACCCCGTCCGACGTGCTGGGCGTTCACCTTCTGCTGAAAGAAGCGGGCATTGACTATGCTCTGCCAGTGGCCCCGCTGTTTGAGACCCTCGACGACCTGAACAACGCTAACGACGTGATGACCCAGTTGCTGAACATCGACTGGTATCGCGGCTTTATTCAGGGCAAACAGATGGTGATGATTGGCTATTCCGACTCCGCGAAAGATGCGGGCGTGATGGCAGCCTCCTGGGCGCAGTATCAGGCGCAGGATGCGCTAATCAAAACCTGCGAAAAAGCCGGTATTGAACTGACCCTGTTCCACGGACGCGGCGGCTCCATTGGTCGTGGCGGTGCGCCTGCACACGCAGCGCTGCTCTCTCAACCACCAGGAAGCCTGAAAGGCGGCCTGCGCGTGACCGAGCAGGGCGAGATGATCCGCTTCAAGTACGGCCTGCCGGAAGTGACCATCAGCAGCCTGTCGCTCTATACCAGTGCGATCCTGGAAGCCAACCTGCTGCCGCCGCCGGAGCCAAAAGAGTCCTGGTGCCGGATCATGGACGAGCTGTCTGACATCTCCTGCGACCTCTATCGCGGCTACGTGCGTGAAAACAAAGACTTTGTGCCTTACTTCCGCTCAGCAACGCCTGAGCAGGAGCTGGGTAAACTGCCTCTGGGTTCGCGCCCGGCCAAGCGTCGCCCGACCGGCGGCGTTGAATCCCTGCGCGCCATTCCGTGGATCTTCGCCTGGACGCAAAACCGTCTGATGCTGCCGGCCTGGCTGGGTGCCGGTGCGGCGCTGCAAAAAGTGGTGGAAGACGGAAAGCAGAGCGAACTGGAAACCATGTGCCGCGACTGGCCATTCTTCTCTACCCGTCTGGGCATGCTGGAGATGGTCTTCTCGAAAGCCGACCTGTGGCTGGCGGAATACTACGATCAGCGTCTGGTGAAACCAGAGCTGTGGGCGCTGGGTAAAGAGCTGCGCGAGCTGCTTGAAGGCGATATTAAAGTGGTGCTGGATATCGCTAATGACTCCCACCTGATGGAAGACCTGCCGTGGATCGCCGAGTCTATCCAGCTGCGTAACATCTACACCGACCCGCTGAACGTTTTACAGGCTGAACTGCTGCACCGTTCGCGTCTGGCGGAGGAGGAAGGTAAAGAGCCGGATCCGCGCGTTGAACAGGCGCTGATGGTAACGATAGCAGGCGTTGCGGCAGGTATGCGCAACACCGGTTAATGCTCAGTACCCGGCAGCGCTACGCTTGCCGGGCACTTCTCGATCTTCCCCCTTCCCTGATCTCCTCCTCAATCTTTGCCACCGGTAAGGCAATCACGTTTCCCTTAGACGTAGCGCAACAAATGACCGGCACGCCGGGAGTAGAGTCACTCTTAGTGCAGTTCGAACAGGACAGAATTTACCTCAAACACTAAGGGAGTAATGTTATGGACCGTGTCATTCAATCCCCGGGAAAATACATCCAGGGCGCAGATGTTCTCACTCGCCTCGGCGACTACCTGAAGCCGCTGGCAAATCGCTGGCTGGTGGTGGGCGATAAATTTGTGCTGGGTTTTGCTGAAGAAACCCTGCGCCAGAGTTTTAAAAAAGCCGGACTCCATGCCGAAATTGCACCATTTGGTGGCGAATGTTCGCAAAATGAAATCGATCGCCTGAAAAAGCTGGCCGACAGCGCTGACTGTCTGGCGGTGCTGGGTATCGGCGGCGTAACGCCGGATCAGGTCTATGCGGCGCTGCTGGTGGCGGACCAGTACGGACAGCGATTCTTGCAGGAGTGGGAGTAACGAAAAAAGCCGGGTGGCGCTGCGCTTACCCGGCCTACATGGCACTTTAATTTGTAGGCCGGGTAAGGCGTAGCCGCCACCCGGCACAATGGTTACTTCACATCAAACCGGTCCAAATCCATCACTCGCGCCCATGCGGCAACAAAATCACGAACGAACTTCTCGTGTGCATCACTGCTGGCGTAAACTTCGGCCAGCGCACGCAGGACGGCGTTTGAACCGAAGACCAGATCGGCGCGGGTCGCGGTGTATTTCACTTCCCCGCTGGCGCGATCGCTACCGGCAAACAGCTCGTTTGAGTCGTCGGTCGCTTTCCACTGGGTGTTCATATCCAGCAGATTAACGAAGAAGTCGTTGCTCAGCACGCCCTCGCGGTTGGTAAACACGCCATTCTTGCTGCCATCGAAGTTTGCACCCAGTACGCGCAAACCGCCGATCAACACCGTCAGTTCCGGCGCAGTCAGGGTCAGCTGCTGGGCTTTGTCGATCAGCAGCGACTCCGTGGTGGATACATCCACCTGCGCACGGTAGTTGCGGAAACCGTCAGCAACCGGTTCGAGCAGGTTAAACATCTCGATGTCCGTCTGGTCCTGACGCGCATCCACGCGGCCCGGGGTGAACGGTACGTTGACGTAAACGCCCGCGGCTTTCGCCGCCTGCTCAACGCCCACAACACCTGCCAGCACGATGATATCAGCCAGTGAGGCTTTATTAGTGGTGCGCTGGATAGCTTCCAGAGCCGGTAACGCCCGCACCGCCGCGGCGTTCACATCCCAGTCGCGCTGAGGCGCCAGCGCCAGACGCGCGCCGTTAGCGCCGCCACGCTTGTCGCCGCCGCGGAAGGTCGATGCCGACGCCCAGGCCACGGAAACCAGCTCGCTCACGGAGAGACCAGAGGCCACGATTTCTGCTTTCAGGCTTTCAATATCTTCCTGCGTCGGATGGAACACCGGTTGAGGCAGCGGATCCTGCCAAATCAGATCTTCTTTCGGGACTTCCGGGCCGATGTACCGCGCTTTTGGCCCCATATCGCGGTGGGTCAGCTTGAACCACGCGCGCGCAAAGGCTTCGTTGAAGGCCTGCGGATCGTTCAGGAAGCGACGGGAAATTTTCTCGAATTCCGGATCAAAACGCAGCGTCAGGTCGGTGACCAGCATGGTTGGCTTGCGTTTTTTCGACGGGTCGAACGGGTCAGGCATAATTTCCGGCGCATCCACGGCTTCAAACTGAATGGCGCCCGCCGGGCTACGCGTCTGCACCCATTCGTATTTGAACAGGTTCTCGAAGAAGTAGTTGCTCCACTGGGTCGGGGTTTGAGACCAGATAACTTCCAGCCCGGAGGTGATGGCGTCAGCGCCAATACCGGTGCCGTGCGTGCTGGCCCAGCCCAGGCCCTGCGCTTCAATCGGCGACGCTTCCGGGTCAGTGCCCACGTGCGTGGCTTCACCTGCGCCGTGCGTTTTACCGAGCGTATGGCCGCCCGCAATCAGCGCGACGGTCTCTTCGTCGTTCATGCCCATGTTGCCAAAGGTAGCGCGGATCGCCGCCGCCGCAGACAGCGGTTCACCGCTGGCGTTTGGCCCTTCCGGGTTAACGTAAATCAGGCCCATTTCAGTGGCCGCAAGCGGGCGCTTCGCCAGCGCTTCCGGGTCACGGTGGGTCAGCCAGGCTTTTTCATCACCCCAGTTCACGTCCAGATCCGGTTCCCAGACGTCTTCACGCCCGGCACCGAAACCAAAGGTGCGGAAGCCGGAGTTCTCCAGCGCCACGTTACCCGCGAGGATAAACAGGTCAGCCCAGGAGATTTTTTGTCCGTATTTTTGCTTAATTGGCCACAGCAGGCGGCGAGCCTTATCCAGGCTGACGTTATCCGGCCAGGAGTTCAGCGGTGCAAAGCGTTGCTGACCGCGTCCGGCGCCGCCGCGACCGTCAACGGAGCGATAGGTACCCGCACCGTGCCAGGCCATACGGATAAACAGGCCCGCATAGCTGCCCCAGTCGGCAGGCCACCACGGTTGTGAGTCGGTTAACAGTGCTTTGAGATCGCCCTTAAGGGCGGAATAGTCGAGCTTGCTGAATTCTTTGCGGTAGTCGAAGTCTTCACCCAGAGGGTTAGAACGGCTGGAGTGTTGATTAAGTAGATCGATGCGAAGTTGTTTAGGCCACCATTCTTTGCTGCCGGTACCTGCACCCGCGCTATGATCGACGCCGCCCTGGTGGAACGGACATTTGCCGGCGGATGCCGCGTTATTGGTCTCGTCTGACATGCTCATCGCTATGCTCCCTTTACAGTGTTACCGTTACGATATACACCACTAGCGATAAGAGATAGTTGAATTAATCCACAGATTCGATAGCTAATACCTTTTAACTCTCCGTTCGATTAAAAAACCCTCATTTTATGAGGGTTTTTACTTTACAGCGCCGGGCGAACACCGAGCGTATGGCAAATGGCGTAGCTCATTTCCGCGCGGTTCAGGGTATAGAAATGGAAATCTTTCACCCCTTCGCGACTTAAAATCTTCACCATGTCCATCGCGATATTGGCCCCCACCAGCTTACGGGTTTCCGGATCGTCGTCCAGCCCTTCGTACATTTTGGACATCCACAGCGGAATGCGCACGTTGGTCATATCTGCGAATTTCTTCGCCTGTTTGAAGTTCGAGACCGGCAGAATGCCAGGAATGATTTCGACATCAATACCCGCCGAGACGCAGCGGTCGCGAAAGCGCAGGTAGCTTTCCACGTCAAAGAAGAACTGAGTAATCGCGCGGTTAGCACCGGCCTCCACTTTACGCTTCAGGTTGAGCAGATCCGCCTGGGCGCTTTTGGCTTCCGGGTGAACTTCAGGGTAGGCGGCCACGGAGATATCAAAGTCGGCAACGTCTTTCAGCAGCCCGACCAGATCGGTGGCATACATCTCCGGCTTGCCGCTGCCTGGCGGGAGGTCGCCGCGCAGGGCCACAATGTGGCGAATGCCGTTATTCCAGTAGTCCTGGGCAATGGCGCGCAATTCATCACGGGTGGCGTCGATACAGGTCAGGTGCGGTGCCGCTTCCAGACCGGTTCGATCTTTAATGCCCTTAATGATGCTGTGCGTGCGGTCACGCTCACCGGAGTTGGCGCCGTAGGTCACGGAGACGAACTTCGGCTTGAGGCTGCTCAGACGATCGATAGAGCTCCACAGGGTTTGCTCCATTTCACTGGTGCGCGGCGGGAAAAATTCAAAAGAGACGTTAATCTGGCCGTTTACTTCGGCCAGGCTCTGATTCAGGGCTTCCCGCTGGTTGGCGTGAAAAAAGCTCATACCTTACCTCTATCTTTCGCGTGTCGTTGTTTGTTGTGTTGTGAACTTCTATACGTTTAGACGTCCAGATGTAAAAATGACGGAAAAGCGGGATGACGTCAACAGAAATAATCAACATTAACGGTGAGGTTTGTTCAGGGAAGATGAAGGGCGTTCATGATGGGGGTGAGAAGCACGCCCTCTCCCCATTGGGGAGAGGGTTAGGGTGAGGGGTTACAGCAGCTTAGCCAGACGATTAATATCAGACTGAATGGCTCCGGCGGTGACATCGCGTCCCGCGCCCGGGCCACGGATCACCAGCGGGTTATCGCGATACCAGCGGCTTTCGATGGCGAAGACGTTATCGCACGGCAGGAGCGCCGCCAGCGGATGTTCAGGACGCACCGCCTCCACGCCCACGCGCGCTTTACCGTTCGCCTCGAAACGCGCCACGTAACGCAGCACCAGGCCCATCTCGTTAGCCGCTTCCAGACGTTGCACCATCTGCTCGTTCAGCTCGTCACCGTTCTCGAAGAAGTGATCGACGGACCCCTCCTCGCAGCCCGCAGGCACCAGAGACTCAACGCGTACCTGACCCGGCTCAATGTCGTAGCCGGCTTCACGCGCCAGGATCACCAGCTTACGCATCACATCTTTACCGGCAAGGTCAACGCGCGGATCCGGCTCGGTTAAGCCCTGCTGCCACGCCTGATCCACCAGGTCGGTGAACGGAACGGTGCCGTCAAACTGCAAAAACAGCCAGGAGAGCGTGCCGGAGAAGATCCCGCTCAGCGCCAGAATACTGTCGCCGCTTTCAATCAGGTCGCGCACGGTATGGTTCACCGGCAGGCCCGCGCCAACGGTGGCGTTATACAGCCAGTGACGGCCCGTTTTTTCGAATGCGTCATGGATCTGACGGTATTTATCAGTGCTGCTCGCGCCCGCCAGTTTGTTGGCGCTGATGACGTGGAAACCGTGGCTGGCGAAATCCAGATACTGATCGGCCAGCTGTTCGCTGGCAGTCACGTCCAGCACCACCAGATCGTCGTACGGGTGCGCGCGCATCCACAGGAACAGCGACTCTTCATCCTGCTCAACCGCTTCATCGTTAAAGAAGGCCAGCGCCCGGCTGGCGTCCAGCCCTTCGTAGTTCAGCAGGCTGCGGCGGCTGTCCACCACCCCTGCCAGAATAAATTCAAACCCGGTACGCGCCGAAAGCGTCACCTGCTCGCGGGCGAACAGCTCCAGCCAGCGGGAACCGATGTTCCCTTTCCCGAACAGTACCAGGCCGATGCGTTTTTCCGCGCGGAACAGGGAGGTGTGCAGACCCTGAATCAGGCTTTCGGTTGGCCCTTTACGCAGCACGGCAACCAGACTGATGCCCTCTTCCGACTGCCAGGTGAACTCCACCGGCTGACCTTTCAGTTGCTGCCAGAAGCGGTGGCAGTGGAGCGGGTTACGGGTGACGCCCGCGCCCACCATCGCCACCAGCGCCAGCCCCTGACGCAGGCGAAGCTCGCCCGGCAGGCCCGCTTCATCCAGAATTTTCAGGGCGCTGTCCACCACTTCAGCGGTATAGCAGAACTGCAACAGCTGACGATCGTTATGTACGCCAACGGCCAGCGGACGCACCTGGGCACGTTTCAGGATGGTGTCGATATCTTTGTGTGCCAGTTTGAAATCCTGGCCCGCAGGCACCTGGAACTCAATCAGGCAGATGTCATCATGGCTGGTGACAATGCGCGCGCCCGTACCGGATGCCAGCACGCGTTCAATGCGGGTGGAACCCTGATCCGGCGTGTAGCTACAGCGTAGTTGCAGGTCGATGTCGCTGCCGGAAACCGGCTGTAGCGTGCGCGCGTGCAGCACCGGGGCCGCCAGACGCGCCAGTTCGCTCGCTTCGTCGAGACGCAGCAGCGGCAGCAGGCAGGCATCTTTTACTTTGCGCGGGTCCGCGCTGTAGACACCGGCCACGTCGCTCCAGATGGTGACGCGGGACACGCCCGCCAGGGCGCCAATCTGCGTTGCCGAGTAGTCAGAGCCGTTACGGCCCAGCAGAACGGTTTCGCCGGCATTGCTGCGGCTGATAAAACCGGTGACGACAATACGTTTACCAGGATGTTGCACCAGTAGCTGTTGCAGCAGCGGGTAAGACAACCCTTCGTCCACCTGCGGCTGTGCGGCACGTTCGGCACGCAGGAAATCACGCGCGTCGAGCCAGGCGGCTTCCACACCAAGATGTTGCAGCACGGCGGCCATCAGGCGCGCAGACCACACTTCACCGTGGCCAACCACTTCCGCATACACTGCATCGGTAATGCCGCTGTCCAGCAGAGCGGCCAGACGCTCAAGGTCGTGCGTAAAAGCGCTAATCAGCCCGTCCGCCACGTCCGCAGGCAGCAAACCGGCAATCAGTTCACTCTGGTAACGACGTAAGGACTGTTGCACCTGATGCGCAGAGAGGCGATCGGTCTGGCTCAGTTTCAGCCAGCTAATCAACTGGTTGGTGGTGCTGCCCGCCGCAGAGACAACCATCATGTCCCCCGGCTGTGAATACTCGGTCATGATCCCTGCGACACGCAGGTAACATTTCACATCAGCAAGACTACTACCACCAAACTTGTGCAGCTGACGACCCTTCGTCCCTGCCTGCGCTATCACACTCATGATTACCCCTTGGCTGCGACCCGGAAGCCATTTTCCAGATCGGCAATTAAATCTTCAGAATCTTCAATACCGGTCGAGATACGCAGCAGCGTCTCGGAAATCCCGGCGGCGGCACGTGCTTCGGGTGCCATACCTGCGTGCGTCATGGTTGCGGCGTGGGAGATCAAGCTTTCTACTCCCCCTAAGGATTCCGCCAGCGTAAACAATGACAACCCGCTCAGGAAGCGACGCAGCGTTTGCTCGTCACCGTCCAGTTCAAAACTTAACATCGCGCCAAATCCTTTCTGTTGGCGCGCGGCAATCTCGTGCCCCTGATTTTCCGGCAGCGACGGGTGATAAAGCTTCTTCACCAGCGGCTGGGTTTTCAGGAAATCCACGATCGCCTGGGCATTACGCTGCGCCACGTCCATACGCGGCGACAGCGTACGGATGCCGCGCAACAGCAAATAGCTGTCGAACGCGCCCGCGGTGACGCCAATGTTATTGGCCCACCATGCCAGTTCGGTGACTACCTCAGGATCTTTGGCAATCACCACACCTGCTACTACGTCAGAATGGCCGTTCAGATATTTAGTGCATGAATGCAACACCAGATCGGCACCCAGTGCCAGTGGGTTCTGAAGGGCCGGACTGAGGAACGTATTATCCACTACACTTATCGCTCCCGCATCCCTTGCGAGCTGACAAATTTTCGCAATATCGACTACGCGCAACAATGGATTGCTTGGACTTTCCACCAGCACCAGCTTCGGCTGCTCGGCAAGCGCCTGTTTCAGCGCCTGTTCGTCGTTTTGATCGACAAACAGCACACGGTAGCAGCCACGTTTCGCCAGGCTATCAAACAGACGATAGCTGCCGCCATAACAGTCGTGCGGCGCCACCAGCAGATCGCCAGGTTTCAGGAACACCGTAGTCACCAGGTGAATGGCAGACATGCCGGTATTGGTTAATACCGCACCCGCGCCGCCTTCCAGTTCCGCCAGCGCGCGCTGGGTGACGTCACGCGTAGGATTGCCGCGACGCGAGTAGTCATGCGCGCGGGGTTCATTAAATCCGGTGAAATTATAGGTGCTGGAGAGATGAATTGGCGGGACAACGCAGCCGTACTGCTCGTCATCATTCAATCCGCTACGCACTGCGATGGTGGCCTGTTTACGCGTCATGGTGAGGCTTCCTGGCGAATGAGGTGAAAAGTCAGGCACCAGAGTAAACATTGAAAGTATGGACGTCAATACATCTGGACATCTAAACTTCTTTGCGTATAGATTGAGCAATGTGCAAATAGCCGTTAAAATTATATGCTTTAGGACACGCTACAGCGGCAATATCCGTGCCTCGGTATCGTCTCTACGGTAAACTACGCAAGATTACGGTTCAAAACTGATGGTTACCGGTTTTGCACCTTTAGATTAATGACTGAGAGGATTAAAGGTATCTCATGGCTGAATGGAGCGGCGAATATATCAGCCCATACGCTGAGCACGGTAAGAAGAGTGAGCAAGTCAAGAAAATCACGGTGTCCATTCCTCTGAAGGTGTTGAAGATCCTCACCGATGAACGTACGCGTCGTCAGGTGAACAACCTGCGTCACGCCACCAACAGCGAACTGCTGTGCGAAGCGTTCCTGCATGCGTTTACCGGCCAACCGTTGCCGAACGATGACGATCTGCGCAAAGAGCGCAGTGACGAAATTCCAGAAGAGGCGAAGGTGATCATGCGTGAACTGGGTATCGACCCGGATACGTGGGAATACTGATAAGCGGATACAAAAAAGGCACCTTGCGGTGCCTTTTTTTCGGGAAACTTATTTAGCGCCCGGGATGCTGAAACGCTTGTTGAAGCGGTCAACACGGCCACCGGTTGCAACATCACGCTGCTTACCAGTGTAGAACGGGTGGCATTTGCCGCACACGTCCAGGTTCAGATCGTGACCCACGGTAGAGCGGATCTGGATAGAGTTACCGCAAGAGCAGTTTGCAGTAATCATTTCGTATTTCGGGTGAATATCTTTTTTCATGGGAGAACCTCAGTTAAGGCCGCGTCGCTCTTCCAGCCCTAACGCCAGACACCACGCGATGTTGAATGTAAGTTCTTTGGCGTAAAATACACCAAAGGCGGCGAATCATACAGAATTTGACCAACGTATGCAAACTGATCCGCACGCCGCTTTCACTAATGTGTATACTAACGCGCCACTTTTCAAGTCAGGAAGATTCGATGCCCGTCGCTCACGTTGCCCTGCCCGTTCCGCTTCCCCGCACCTTTGACTACCTGCTGCCCGACAGCATGAGCGCCAAAGCGGGCTGTCGCGTGACCGTGCCGTTTGGCAAACAGCAGCGCGTGGGGATCGTGGTGTCCGTCAGCGAACACAGCGAACTGCCGCTTAACGAGCTGAAATCGGTTGTTGAGGTGCTGGACAGCGAGCCGGTTTACTCCACCAGCACCTGGCGACTGCTGCTGTGGGCGGCAGATTATTATCATCATCCGATTGGCGACGTGCTGTTCCATGCCCTGCCCATTATGCTGCGCCAGGGCAAGAGCGCCAGCCACGCGCCAATGTGGTACTGGTTTGCCACCGAGCAGGGCCAGGCTGTGGACATTAACAGCCTGAAGCGCTCGCAGAAACAGCAGCAGGCGCTGGCCGCGCTGCGCCAGGGAAAAATCTGGCGCCATCAGGTCGACGAGCTTGAGGTAAGCGAAACCGCGTTGCAGGCATTAAGGAAGAAAGGGTTGAGCGAGCTGGCCAGTGAAGCACCTGCCCTTCACGACTGGCGCGACGGCTTTTCCGTCTCGGGCGATCGCCTGCGTCTGAATACCGAGCAGGCCACCGCCGTGGGCGCGATTCACAGCGCCGCCGACCATTTTTCCGCCTGGCTGCTGGCGGGCGTCACCGGCTCCGGTAAAACCGAAGTGTATCTGAGCGTGCTGGAAAACGTGCTCGCGCAGGGCAAACAGGCGCTGGTGATGGTGCCGGAAATCGGCCTGACGCCGCAAACCATCGCGCGTTTTCGTGAACGCTTTAATGCGCCCGTTGAGGTCCTGCACTCCGGCCTGAACGACAGCGAGCGCCTCAGCGCCTGGCTGAAAGCGAAAAACGGCGAAGCAGCAATTGTGATCGGCACCCGTTCATCGCTGTTTACGCCCTTTAAAAATCTCGGCGTTATCGTAATCGATGAAGAGCATGACAGCTCCTATAAACAGCAGGAAGGCTGGCGCTATCACGCCCGCGATTTAGCCGTGTACCGCGCCCACAGCGAGCAAATCCCCATTATTCTCGGGTCCGCCACCCCCGCGCTTGAAACGCTGCACAACGTTCGCCAGCGTAAATACCACATGCTGCGCCTGACGCGCCGTGCGGGGAATGCCCGCCCGGCCATTCAGCATGTGCTGGATTTGAAAGGCCAGCAGGTGCAGGCCGGGTTAGCGCCTGCGCTGATTAGCCGCATGCGCCAGCATTTGCAGGCGGGCAACCAGGTGATCCTGTTCCTGAACCGCCGCGGCTTCGCGCCTGCGCTGCTGTGCCACGACTGCGGCTGGATCGCGGAGTGCCCGCGCTGCGATCACTACTACACCTTCCACCAGGCTCAGCGCCATTTACGCTGCCACCACTGCGACAGCCAGCGTCCGGTCCCCCGTCAATGCCCGTCCTGCGGCTCAACGCACATCGTGCCGGTCGGTCTGGGAACGGAACAGCTTGAACAGGCGCTCGCGCCCTTCTTCCCGGACGTACCCATCTCCCGTATCGACAGGGATACCACCAGCCGTAAAGGGGCGCTGGAGCAGCAACTGGCGGAAGTGCATCGCGGCGGCGCGCGCATCCTGATTGGTACTCAGATGCTGGCGAAAGGGCACCACTTCCCGGACGTGACGCTGGTCGCCCTGCTGGACGTCGACGGCGCGCTGTTCTCCGCGGATTTTCGCTCCGCCGAGCGTTTCGCCCAGCTTTATACCCAGGTTGCCGGTCGCGCTGGTCGAGCGGGTAAGCAGGGCGAGGTGGTGCTGCAAACGCACCACCCTGAACATCCGCTGCTGCAAACTCTGCTGCACAAAGGCTATGACGCCTTCGCGGACCAGGCGCTGGCCGAACGTCAGACGATGCAGCTTCCCCCATGGACCAGCCACGTTATCATCCGTGCGGAAGATCATAATAACCAGCAGGCGCCGCTGTTCCTGCAACAGCTGAGAAACCTCCTGCAAGCCAGCCCGCTGGTGGATAATCAGCTGTGGATTTTAGGCCCGGTACCCGCGCTCGCCCCGAAACGCGGGGGCCGTTTCCGCTGGCAACTCTTACTTCAGCACCCCTCGCGTATCCGTTTACAGCAGATCGTCAGCGGCACGCTGGCGCTGATCAATACCCTACCGGAAGCGCGAAAAGTGAAGTGGGTTCTTGACGTCGATCCGATTGAAGGCTGAAGACGGATCGAAAAATTTAATGCGCCTCACACTTTTTATGAAAATTCTGTAACCGATTCCATTAACTATCTGTAAAAATGGTGCTGTCCGCAGTTCGGTGTTCAGGCGAGGAGAAGACGTTGAAGTCCAGGAAAGAGGTTGCCTCGGCGACCATGAAAGACGTTGCCGAGAAAGCACAAGTCTCAACAGCAACCGTGTCCCGCGCATTGATGAACCCTGACAAAGTCTCCCAGGCGACCCGAAACCGGGTTGAAAAGGCGGCGCTTGAGGTCGGTTATTTCCCGCAAGCCATGGGGCGCAACGTTAAACGCAACGAATCCCGCACCATCCTGGTGATCGTGCCGGATATCTGCGATCCCTTCTTCAGCGAAATCATCCGCGGCATCGAGGTCACGGCCGCCGCCCAGGGCTATCTGGTGCTGATTGGCGATTGTGCTCACCAGAACCAGCAGGAAAAAACGTTCATCGACCTGATCATCACCAAGCAGATTGATGGCATGCTGCTGCTTGGCTCACGCCTGCCGTTTGATGCCAGCATTGAAGAACAGCGCAATTTACCGCCGATGGTCATGGCGAACGAATTCGCGCCGGAGCTGGAGCTGCCAACCGTTCATATCGATAACCTCACCGCCGCATTCAACGCCGTGAACTATCTTCAGGAACTGGGGCATAAGCGTATCGGCTGTATCGCCGGACCAGAAGAGATGCCGCTGTGTCATTACCGCTTGCAGGGCTACGTTCAGGCGCTGCGCCGTACCGGGGCTATCGTCGATCCGCACTACATTGCGCGCGGTGATTTCACCTTTGAAGCGGGCGGGCAGGCGCTGGAAAAATTGCTGGCCTTGCCAGAACCGCCCACCGCGGTCTTCTGCCACAGCGACGTGATGGCGCTGGGGGCGTTATCCTACGCCAAACGTCACGGCCTGCGCGTGCCGCAGGACCTGTCGATAATCGGTTTTGATAATATTTCACTTTCGGAGTTTTGCGATCCGCCGCTTTCGACCGTTGCACAGCCGCGGTATGACATCGGCCGGGAAGCGATGCTGCTTTTGCTGGATCAGCTGCACGGTCAATCAGTTAGCAGTGGGTCACGACTACTGGATTGTGAGCTGATTGTGCGCGGCTCTACCCAGGCATTAACTTAAAGTAAATACCTTTCGACACCCTTATCTGGTCAAAGCCCCGTCGCTTAAGTAACATGGCGGGCTGACGAACGAATAAATACAGCGAAACGATAGTGGCACAACGAGATTATGTACGTCGCGGCCAGCCGGCACCTTCGCGACGCAAAAAGAGTAGTTCAAAAAGCAAGCAACGCAGCCTGTCTGCTGTCTCCCCAGCTATGGTCGCCATTGCTGCGGCTGTGCTGGTGGCCTTTATTGGCGGCCTCTACTTCATTACGCATCATAAAAAAGAAGAGTCTGAAGCCCTTCAGGGTAACAAGGTCGTCGGCAACGGCCTGCCGCCGAAGCCTGAAGAGCGCTGGCGCTACATTAAAGAGCTGGAAAGCCGCCAGCCTGGCGTACGTGCGCCTACCGAGCCTTCTGCCGGGGGTGAAGTAAAGAATGCCGATCAACTGACGGACGAACAGCGTCAATTGCTCGCTCAGATGCAGGCGGACATGCGCCAGCAGCCTACGCAGCTGAACGAAGTACCGTGGAACGAACAAACCCCGGCGCAGCGTCAGCAAACGTTGCAGCGCCAGCGTCAGGCTCAGCAGCAAACGCAACAGCAGCAGTGGACGCAGACGCAGCCGGTACAGCAGCCGCGTACACAACCGCAGCAGCAGACGCGTACCGTACAAACTCAGCCTGTCCAGCAGCAACCGAAGGCGCAGCCGCAGAAGCAAACGGCACAGCCGTATCAGGATCTGTTGCAGACGCCTGCGCATACCACTGCGCAACAGCCAAAAACGCAGCAGGCTGCGCCGGTCACCAAAGAGACCGAGGCACCGAAGCAGACGGCTGAGAAAAAAGATGAACGCCGCTGGATGGTTCAGTGCGGTTCGTTTAAAGGCGCCGAACAGGCAGAAACGGTGCGTGCTCAGTTGGCATTTGAAGGATTTGACTCACGCATTACCACCAACAACGGCTGGAATCGCGTAGTGATTGGACCGGTCAAAGGCAAAGAAAACGCAGACGGCACCATTTCCCGTTTGAAAGTGGCTGGCCACACAAACTGCATTCGACTCGCCTCCGGGGGTTGAAACCCCCAAAATCCCCCCCATCTATCATTTAATTCAGCCCTGAGCACAGGCTCAGGGCTTCTGTTTCCCGAATCTGTAACCAGGGGGTCTGCTCGTGACAACAATAGTAAGTGTACGCCGTAACGGCCAGGTGGTAATTGCCGGTGATGGCCAGGCCACGCTGGGTAATACCGTCATGAAAGGCAACGTGAAGAAAGTACGTCGTCTTTATAACGACAAAGTGATCGCCGGTTTCGCAGGCGGCACGGCTGATGCCTTCACGCTGTTTGAACTGTTTGAACGCAAACTGGAAATGCATCAGGGTCATCTGGTGAAAGCCGCCGTTGAGCTGGCAAAAGACTGGCGTACCGACCGCATGCTGCGCAAGCTCGAAGCGCTGCTGGCCGTGGCTGACGAAAACGCCTCGCTGATCATCACCGGTAACGGCGACGTGGTTCAGCCTGAAAACGACCTGATTGCCATCGGCTCTGGCGGCCCGTACGCCCAGGCCGCAGCCCGTGCGCTGTTGGAAAATACCGACATGAACGCGCGCGATATCGCGGTGAAAGCGTTGGATATTGCAGGTGATATCTGCATCTATACCAACCACAATCACACCATCGAAGAATTACCGTCTAAAGCGTAAGGATCGCCCATGTCTGAAATGACCCCACGCGAAATTGTCAGCGAACTGAACAAACACATTATCGGCCAGGACAACGCCAAGCGCTCCGTGGCTATCGCACTGCGTAACCGCTGGCGTCGCATGCAGCTCGACGAAGAGCTTCGCCACGAAGTGACGCCAAAAAATATTCTGATGATCGGCCCGACCGGTGTGGGTAAAACCGAAATCGCCCGTCGTCTGGCCAAACTGGCTAACGCGCCGTTCATCAAAGTTGAAGCCACTAAGTTCACCGAAGTGGGCTATGTGGGTAAAGAAGTGGACTCCATCATCCGCGATCTGACCGACTCGGCGATTAAGATGGTGCGCGTCCAGGCGATTGAGAAAAACCGCTATCGCGCCGAAGAGATGGCCGAAGAGCGTATTCTCGACGTGCTGATCCCACCGGCAAAAAACAACTGGGGACAGGCTGAACAGCAGTCTGAACCTTCTGCTGCGCGTCAGGCATTCCGCAAAAAGCTGCGCGAAGGCGAGCTGGACGATAAAGAGATTGAGATCGATCTCGCTGCCGCGCCAATGGGCGTGGAAATTATGGCGCCTCCGGGCATGGAAGAGATGACCAGCCAGTTGCAGTCCATGTTCCAGAACCTGGGCGGGCAGAAGCAGAAAGCGCGTAAGCTGAAAATCAAAGACGCGATGAAGCTGCTGATTGAAGAAGAAGCCGCGAAGCTGGTTAACCCGGAAGAGCTGAAACAGGACGCTATCGACGCGGTTGAGCAGCACGGTATCGTGTTTATCGACGAAATCGACAAGATCTGTAAGCGCGGCAACGCGTCCGGCCCGGATGTCTCCCGCGAAGGCGTTCAGCGCGACCTGCTGCCGCTGGTGGAAGGGTGCACCGTCTCCACCAAGCACGGCATGGTTAAAACTGACCACATTCTGTTTATCGCCTCCGGTGCGTTCCAGATTGCCAGCCCGTCTGACCTGATCCCGGAACTCCAGGGTCGTCTGCCAATCCGCGTTGAGTTGCAGGCGCTGACCACCGAAGATTTCGAACGTATCCTGACTGAGCCAAACGCGTCTGTGACCGTACAGTACAAAGCGCTGATGGCGACTGAAGGCGTGAACATTGAATTTACCGATGACGGTATCAAGCGCATCGCCCAGGCCGCGTGGCAGGTCAACGAAACCACCGAGAACATCGGTGCGCGTCGTCTGCACACCGTGCTGGAACGCCTGATGGAAGACATCTCTTATGATGCGAGCGACCTTAACGGTCAAAGCATTACCATTGACGCAGACTATGTGGGCAAACACCTGGATGCGTTAGTGGCAGATGAAGATCTGAGCCGTTTTATTCTATAATCGCGTTCAATGCATTTTCATCACTGTTGATGGGGGCTATGGCCCCCATTTTTATTGGCTAAATAACTATGACTGATATCAGCCGTACACAGGCGTGGCTCGAAAGTCTGCGCCCTAAAACGCTTCCTCTGGCTTTTGCCGCCATTATCGTCGGTACCACACTTGCCTGGTGGCAGGGTCATTTCGATCCGCTGGTAGCAGGTCTGGCGCTTGTCACCGCCGGGCTGCTGCAAATCCTCTCTAATCTCGCCAATGATTACGGCGATGCGGTAAAAGGCAGCGACAAGCCTGACCGCATCGGGCCGCTGCGCGGCATGCAAAAAGGGGTGATTACCCAGGCACAGATGAAGCGGGCGCTGATTATCACCGTGGTGTTGATTTGCCTGTCCGGGCTGGCGCTGGTGACGGTCGCCTCGAAAACCACCAGTGATTTCATTGGCTTCCTGGTGCTGGGCTTGCTCGCCATTATTGCAGCCATTACCTATACCGTCGGGACGCGTCCTTACGGGTATATTGGTCTGGGCGACATCTCCGTGCTGGTGTTCTTCGGCTGGCTGAGCGTGATGGGAAGCTGGTACTTACAGGCGCACACGGTGATCCCTGCCCTGTTCCTGCCGGCGACCGCCTGTGGTCTGCTGGCGACGGCGGTGCTGAATATCAATAATCTGCGCGACATCGATAGCGACCGCGAGAACGGTAAAAACACGCTGGCCGTGCGTCTGGGTCCGGTGAATGCACGCCGCTATCACGCCTGCCTGCTCATCGGCGCGCTGGTCTGCCTGGCGCTGTTCAATCTGATTTCGCTGCACAGCCTCTGGGGCTGGCTGTTTGTGCTCGCCGCACCGCTGCTGATTAAGCAGGCCCGCTACGTTATGCGTGAACTCAGCCCGGCCGCCATGCCACCGATGCTGGAACGTACGGTAAAAGGCGCGCTGTTGACTAACCTGCTGTTCGTCATCGGGATTGTCTTAAGCCAGACGCTGAGTTAGCTGACAAATATCAATTAACAATTGATGATTTTGCCAACAACGCATTTCGCACGATATACTGAACACATTCGCAGCAACAGAGCGTTAAACCTATGAAATACGATACCTCCGAGCTTTGTGACATCTACCAGGAAGATGTCAACGTCGTTGAACCCCTGTTCTCCAACTTTGGTGGACGGTCGTCGTTTGGCGGACAAATCATCACGGTGAAATGTTTCGAGGACAACGGGTTGCTGTACGATCTGCTCGAAGAGAACGGTCGTGGTCGCGTCCTGCTGGTGGATGGTGGCGGTTCAGTGCGCCGTGCACTGATCGATGCGGACCTCGCCCGCCTTGCGGTGCAAAACGAGTGGGAAGGGATTGTGGTCTACGGCTCCGTGCGCCAGGTGGACGATCTCGAAGACCTGGATATCGGTATTCAGGCCATTGCCGCCATTCCGGTTGGCGCAGCGGGTGAAGGCATCGGCGAAAGCGACGTGCGCGTTAACTTCGGCGGCGTGACCTTCTTCTCGGGCGACCACCTTTATGCTGACAATACCGGCATTATCCTTTCTGAGGATGCGCTGGATATTGAGTAGTTAATCGGTAAGCGAGATGCATAAAAAAACCGCCAACAGCAATGTGGCGGTTTTTTTTGTCCCTCGGGATTCGCGGTCCATTGGGACGTCTTACAGACTAACACCAAGGAACTTCATCATACTCTCGCCCAAACCTTGGGCAACCCTTCCTAACCTTTATAAAATCCTAATTGTCTGTGAATACCTTAACTACCTGGTTGATGCTCATTATGATACCGCGTCCCTTTCCGCCATCTCGCAAATGGGCATCGGTCCAGGGAAAGGTGTATTCACTACCGTAAAGCAGGCTAACATCAAGGCTTGTGTCCACCGACTTATCACCGGTGGTGAACGGTGGAGCGGTAAGCAGCAGGGACCGCATAATGAAACGCTATTTATGTATCGCGTTCATTGTCGCCAGCGTACTCGTTGTAAAGAGCGATGAACCTGTTGGGTTTGTTGCTTTTGCTACGACAGCGCAGGACAAGTAGCGTTAAGGCCGCCCAGGGCGGCCTTTTTTATGGTTTGATATCGGTTAGCGGAAACCATAAAAAAGCCGGGTGGCGGCTTCGCCTTACCCGGCCTGTTCAATGCATTCCCTAAGGAAATCAAACTTCTTCCATACGTCCCAGCAGCGCCTGCAAGCGTTCCTGCCAGCCGTTCTGCTGTTCGCGCAGCTGGTTGTTTTCGCGCTCCAGTTCTTCACGGCTGTGCTGAGCATTCTGAACTTCCTGTGACAGGGAGTTGTTCTTTTCTTTCAGCTCTTCAATTTCCATTTGCAGCAGCGTGATGGTGTCAATCGCCTGCTGTACTTTCGATTCCAGTTTCTCAAACACTTCTAAAGACATGATCCTACCTCTCCTGAATTGCAAGGCGACGCTTTAACGTAAACGCGCACAACATATGTTCCGATTGTATGGAGCGCCGTCGCCCCTGTCCAGCGGCATGCCACGCAGATCGCGGTTTGCAACACTTTTCGGCCTCGTCCTGGTGCGTTCGCCGCATATACCCCTAAGTTGTTAACCCATAAGTTAAAGAAATGATTCAGCCCATAATCATTATCTGATGCAAAAACGCGCTTTATGGCGCGAAAACGCTCATTTTATTGACGCAGACCACACATTTAGATTTCGATATTTCTCGTTTGTGCTCGTTAACGATAAATTAACACTATGTCTACAGGGCATCGTGACTGTCACGGGCGGTCACGCAAACAATAAACATTACTCTTTTGCAGGATTCCGATTATGAGTCAGACATCAACCTTAAAAGGCCAGTGTATTGCCGAGTTCCTGGGTACCGGGTTGTTGATATTCTTCGGAGTAGGCTGTGTCGCAGCACTGAAAGTGGCGGGTGCCAGTTTTGGTCAGTGGGAAATCAGTATTATCTGGGGTCTGGGCGTGGCGATGGCCATCTACCTGACCGCAGGGGTTTCCGGTGCACATCTTAACCCGGCGGTGACCATCGCGTTGTGGCTATTCGCGTGTTTTGACGGACGCAAAGTTGTTCCTTTCATCATTTCGCAATTTGCCGGCGCCTTTTGCGCAGCGGCGTTAGTTTACGGGCTTTATTACAATCTTTTCATCGACTTCGAACAGACGCATCATATGGTGCGTGGCAGTGTCGAAAGTCTGGATCTGGCAGGCATTTTCTCAACGTATCCGAATCCGCATATCAATTTTGTGCAGGCGTTCGCGGTTGAGATGGTGATTACCGCTATTCTGATGGGCGTCATCATGGCGCTGGGCGACGACGGAAACGGCATTCCGCGCGGCCCGCTGGCGCCACTTTTGATTGGCCTTCTGATTGCGGTAATTGGCGCATCCATGGGTCCGCTGACCGGCTTTGCGATGAATCCGGCGCGTGACCTGGGTCCAAAAACCTTCGCCTTCTTTGCGGGATGGGGCGATGTCGCCTTCACGGGCGGCAAAGACATTCCTTACTTCCTGGTTCCGCTGTTCGGGCCAATCGTAGGGGCGGCGCTGGGCGCATTCGGCTATCGCAAATTAATTGGTCGCCACTTACCGTGCGACACCTGTGTGGAAGAGGAGAAAGAGACGGCTTCCACCACACAACAAAAAGCTTCGCTGTAATCTGACTACGGGACACATACCATGACCGAAAAAAAATATATCGTTGCGCTCGACCAGGGCACCACCAGCTCCCGCGCTGTCGTAATGGATCATGACGCGAACATTGTCAGCGTGTCTCAACGCGAATTTGAGCAAATTTATCCGCGTCCAGGCTGGGTAGAACACGACCCGATGGAGATCTGGGCGTCGCAAAGCTCCACGCTGGTGGAAGTGCTGGCGAAAGCCGACATCAGTTCTGACCAGATTGCCGCTATCGGTATCACCAACCAGCGTGAAACGACTGTGGTCTGGGAGCGCGAAACCGGTAAGCCCATCTACAACGCCATTGTCTGGCAGTGCCGTCGTACGTCAGAGATCTGCGAACAGCTGAAGCGCGAAGGAATGGAAGAGTACGTGCGCAGCGCCACCGGCCTGGTGGTTGACCCCTATTTCTCCGGCACCAAAGTGAAGTGGATCCTCGACCACGTGGAAGGTTCACGCGAGCGCGCACGACGTGGCGAGCTACTGTTCGGCACCGTCGATACCTGGCTTATCTGGAAGATGACTCAGGGACGCGTTCACGTCACCGACTACACCAACGCCTCGCGCACCATGCTGTTCAACATCAACACCCTTGAGTGGGATGACAAGATGCTGGACGCGCTGGACATTCCGCGCGCGATGCTGCCAGAAGTCCGTAAGTCTTCAGAAGTGTATGGCCAGACCAACATTGGCGGTAAAGGTGGCACCCGTATTCCTATCGCCGGTATCGCCGGTGACCAGCAGGCGGCCCTGTTCGGCCAGCTGTGCGTCAAGGAAGGGATGGCGAAGAACACCTACGGCACCGGTTGTTTTATGCTGATGAACACCGGCGAGAAAGCGGTGAAATCAGAAAACGGTCTGCTGACCACCATCGCCTGCGGCCCGCGCGGCGAAGTGAACTATGCCCTGGAAGGCGCGGTATTCATGGCGGGTGCTTCCATTCAGTGGCTGCGCGACGAGATGAAGCTGATCAGCGACGCGTTTGACTCCGAATACTTCGCGACCAAAGTGAAAGACACCAACGGCGTGTACGTGGTGCCAGCGTTCACCGGTCTGGGCGCACCGTACTGGGACCCGTATGCCCGCGGCGCGATTTTCGGCCTGACGCGCGGCGTGAACTCAAACCACATTATTCGCGCGACGCTGGAATCTATCGCCTATCAGACGCGCGACGTGCTGGAAGCGATGCAGGCTGACTCCGGCATTCGTCTGCACGCCCTGCGCGTGGACGGCGGTGCGGTCGCGAACAACTTCCTGATGCAGTTCCAGTCCGACATTCTGGGCACCCGCGTTGAACGTCCTGAGGTGCGAGAAGTGACGGCGCTGGGCGCGGCGTATCTGGCAGGTCTGGCGGTTGGCTTCTGGCAAAACCTCGACGAGCTTCAGGAAAAAGCGGTTATCGAACGCGAATTCCGTCCTGGCATCGAAACCACCGAGCGCAACTACCGCTACAGCGGCTGGAAGAAAGCGGTGAAACGTGCCCTGGCGTGGGAAGAGCACGACGAGTAAACCTATATTCCCTCTCCCCTGGGAGAGGGTTAGGGTGAGGGGCTCCGACCGCACCGGTCCCCTCGCCCCTCCCCACTCTGTGATAAACTTCGTGCAATTCCTTTTGATTGTACGAGTACCTCATGAAACGTGAACTTGCTATCGAGTTTTCCCGCGTCACCGAAGCTGCCGCCCTCGCAGGCTACAAGTGGCTGGGCCGTGGCGACAAAAATACCGCAGACGGCGCTGCCGTCCACGCCATGCGCATTGTGCTTAATCAGGTCAATATCGATGGCACTATCGTCATTGGCGAAGGCGAAATCGACGAAGCGCCGATGCTCTATATAGGTGAAAAAGTCGGGACGGGCAAAGGCGATGCGGTGGATATCGCGGTCGACCCGATTGAAGGCACGCGCATGACGGCGATGGGCCAGGCCAACGCGCTGGCGGTACTGGCGGTGGGCGATAAGGGCTGCTTCCTCAACGCGCCCGATATGTACATGGAAAAACTGATCGTCGGTCCTGGCGCTAAAGGCGCTATCGACCTTAGCCTGCCGCTGGACGCCAACCTGCGCAATATCGCCGCGGCGCTGGGTAAAGCGCTCAGCGAACTCACCGTGACCATTCTGGCGAAACCGCGCCACGACGCCACCATCGCGTACCTGCAAGCGCTCGGCGTACGCGTGTTTGCTATTCCGGATGGCGACGTTGCCGCCTCTATTCTGACCTGCATGCCGGACAGCGAAGTCGACGTGCTTTACGGCATCGGCGGCGCGCCGGAGGGTGTGGTCTCTGCGGCAGTGATCCGCGCGCTGGACGGCGATATGCAGGCGCGTCTGCTGCCACGCCATGAGGTCAAAGGCGACAGCGACGAGAACCTTCGCATTGGTGCAGACGAACTGGCGCGCTGCGCAGCGATGGGCATCGAAGCCAATAAAGTACTGGCGCTGAACGACATGGCGCGCAGCGATAACGTCGTCTTCTCTGCAACCGGCATCACCAAAGGCGATCTGCTGGACGGCATCACCCGCAAGGGCAACATGGCCACCACTGAAACCCTGCTGATCCGCGGTAAATCCCGCACTATTCGCCGCATTAAGTCCATTCATTATCTCGATCGTAAAGATCCGGACGTACAGACGCACATTCTGTAAAACCGTTTGATCGATAGAGCTTTCCGGCCCGAATGGGCTGGAAATGTTTCCCACAAGTACGGAAGATAGAAGAGAGAAACAGCACAGGAGAAGATCATGGCGGACTGGGTAACAGGTAAAGTCACAAAGGTACAGTTCTGGACCGATGCGCTATTTAGCCTCACGCTGCACGCTCCCGTTCATCCGTTTACTGCCGGGCAGTTTGCCAAGCTCGGGCTGGATATCGACGGTGAACGCGTACAGCGCGCCTACTCTTACGTTAATGCGCCTGATAACCCGGACCTTGAGTTCTATCTGGTCACCGTCCCGGACGGTAAGCTCAGCCCACGCCTCGCCGCGCTGAAGCCGGGCGATGAAGTGCAGATTGTCTCCGACGCGGCGGGGTTCTTCGTGCTGGATGAAATTCCCGACTGTGACACGCTCTGGATGCTGGCGACCGGGACGGCCATCGGCCCGTATCTCTCCATTCTGCAATACGGCAAAGATCTGGAGCGCTTTAAAAATATCGTGCTGGTTCACGCCGCGCGCTACGCCGCAGACCTGAGCTATTTGCCGCAGATGCAGGCGCTGGAACAGAGATATGGCGGGAAGTTAAAAATTCAGACGGTGGTCAGCCGCGAAACCGCAGCCGGCTCGTTAACCGGTCGCGTTCCGGCGTTGATTGAAAGCGGCGCGCTGGAAGAAGCGGTGGGTTTACCGATGAATACCGAAACCAGCCATGTGATGCTGTGCGGTAACCCGCAGATGGTACGCGATACGCAGCAGTTGCTGAAGGATACCCGGCAGATGACGAAGCACCTTCGCCGCCGGCCGGGCCACATGACCGCCGAACACTACTGGTGATCAGCGGTACTTCACCTCAAGGGTATCTTTTCCATATTTGTTCTCGCTCTGGGTGCCGATAAACGCGCCCAGTTCGACAACCATCATTACAAAGATAACCGTCGGCAGCAGTCTGCCCACCACCCATGGGAGGATTGAGGGCAGCATTGACCAGTTCCCCGCCACCAGCATCCACGCCAGAATAATCAGGAAAGCCCATGCGCCGGAGCGGCCACGATCGTGCAGACGTTTCACCACTACGGCGGCGGTTGGCCACAGTAAACAGACCAGCGCAAATGCCGCCGTTTGCGTGCTCAGCCATGCGTTGTAGGCAACAAAAAACAGAAGCAGCATGGCGACAACCCACGTTGCAATCCAGATCCAGAAGTCACGGCGTCCAATACGCCCTTTGAATGAAAACAGCCACTGCTGTATGGTCATGTAAGGTTCCTTATTATTGTTTAGCCCGCATTTTACCCTGGAGTTGTGACCTTTTGACAAGCCGACCAGATATCGTTTTAATCATGGGCAATGACGGCCAGGGGCAATGTTGATGAAAAGTTCGGCACACTCTCTTTATTTGTGTTTAGCGATGCTGAGCGCCAGTTTTTCCCTGTATGCCGCGGAAACGGCTTCCCCGGTCACCGCCCCCTATCTTCTGGCGGGCGCCCCCTCTTTCGATCAATCTATCAGCCAGTTCCGCGAAGCCTTCAACAAAGAAAACCCCTCACTTCCGCTGGGAGAGTTCCGTGCGATTGACAGCGCCCGCGATACGCCGACCCTGACCCGCGCGGCCAGCAAAATTAACGAGAATCTGTATGCCTCTACCGCCCTTGAGCGCGGAACGTTAAAAATCAAAAGTATGCAGATCACCTGGCTGCCGATTCAGGGGCCAGAGCAGAAAGCGGCGAAAGCGAAAGCGCTGGAGTACATGAGCGCTATTCTGCGCGCCTTTACCCCCACCTTCACGAAAGCGCAAAGCCAGCAAAAGCTGCAAAAACTGCTTACCGCCGGGAAAAACAAACGCTATTACGCCGATACGGAAGGTGCCGTTCGCTATGTCGTCGCAGATAACGGCGAAAAGGGGCTGACCTTCGCGGTTGAACCGATTAAGCTGGCCCTATCAGACGCACTCGAGGGGGCGAATTAATGACAAAAAGCAAAGCCTTTCGAGGGAAAATCTCTATACTGATTCACAGACCATGCTGCCCGACAGGGCGGCCATATTCCTTAATTCGCTTATTGAGCGTGGAGAATTGAAATGCGACATCCTTTAGTGATGGGTAACTGGAAACTGAACGGCAGCCGCCACATGGTAAACGAACTGGTTGCTAACCTGCGTAAAGAGCTGGCTGGCGTGACCGGCTGCGCGGTTGCTATCGCTCCGCCGGATATGTACCTGGATCTGGCTAAACGTGCCGCTGACGGCAGCCACATCATTCTGGGCGCGCAGAACGTTGACGTTAACCTGTCTGGCGCGTTCACCGGTGAAACCTCCGCTGAAATGCTGAAAGATATCGGCGCGAAATACATCATCATCGGCCACTCCGAGCGTCGCACCTATCACAAAGAATCCGATGAGTTCATCGCGAAGAAATTCGCTGTGCTGAAAGAGCAGGGTCTGATCCCGGTTCTGTGCATCGGTGAAACCGAAGCAGAAAACGAAGCAGGCAAAACCGAAGAAGTGTGCGCACGTCAGATCGACGCTGTGCTGAAAACCCAGGGCGCGGCAGCGTTCGAAGGCGCGGTTATCGCTTACGAGCCAGTCTGGGCGATCGGTACCGGCAAATCTGCAACTCCAGCGCAGGCACAGGCGGTGCACAAGTTCATCCGTGACCACATTGCAAAAGCAGACGCGAAAGTGGCTGAGCAGGTCATCATCCAGTACGGCGGTTCCGTTAACGCATCAAACGCAGCTGAGCTGTTCACCCAGCCAGACATCGATGGCGCACTGGTTGGCGGCGCATCCCTGAAAGCAGACGCTTTCGCGGTGATCGTTAAAGCGGCAGAAGCGGCTAAGCAGGCGTAATTGCCTTTGTGGCGGGTGGCGCTTCGCTAACCCGCCCTACAAATGACCTAACACGCTAAACCACAAATAATCCAGCGGCAGCAGCACCAGATACGTCGCAATCGCCAGCGCCAGACAAAGCAGCATCCCCGCCTTCGCAGGCACTTTCCCTAAGCCCATCGCCACTACAATCGGCGACGCCTGATACGGCAGCAGCGGCGTGGAATACCCCAGCACCTGAATCATGATCACCGACAGCAGCGGGAAGCCGGTCGCGTCGGAGAAGCTCTGCGCCAGCGTGGTGTACAGCGCAGGAACGCCGTTGGCGGTCATAATGAAGTTGAGCGCCGTGGTGATCCCCGTCAGCGCCAGGAAGCTGGTAAACGGGCGGTCTGCATCCAGCGGCATGATATGGAGCAACGCCTCGCCTACGGCCGCACCGATGCCGGTCTGCGTCACCGTAATGGCCAGCCCGAGTATACCCGCGACGTAAATACAGGTGCGCATATTCACCCCCGCCGAGAACTCTTCCCCGGTGATAAAACCGATGCGCGGCAGCATAACGATGACCGAGGCCGCCAGCCCCGTCCACGCTGGCCCAACGCCGTGCCAGCTCTCCGTCACCCACATCGTCAACACCACCGCCAGCAGCCAGGCGAGCCGTTTTTCGTCACGCCCCATCGGTTCCGATGGCGTGAGATCCTTCGCCGGTTTCGGGTTGCCGGGGAACAGCCAGCAGATCAGGCCAATCAGAATCAGGCCTTTGAGAATACCCAGCACCGGGGTGTGCAGCAGCAGATACGGGACATAGTTGAGGTGGATACCGTATGAGCCTTCCGCCGCGCCGCTCATCACCAGGTTGGGCACGTTGGCGGGCAAAATAGTGGCCGAGAGCTGGAAGGTGCCAAACCCGACCGCCAGCGCCAGGCCAAACCAGGCCCGCGAGCCATCAGGAATGCCGGCCCGCTTCGCCATCGCGGCGACAATCGGCATCAGCAGCGCAATACGTCCCATGTTCGACGGCATCACGAATGCCAGGGCATAGCTCAGCAGCACAACGCTCGCCACCATCAGCACCCAGGAGTCGGTAAGCTTTGCCGACAGCGCCCGGGCGGCCCTGTCCGCCAGGCCGGTTTTCCGAATCGCCACGCCCAGCACAAAGCCGCTGAACACCAGCCAGAAGGCAGACGAGGCGAAGCCGCCGAAGATCACTTCCGGCGGGGCGATTCTGGCGGTCATCGCCGCCGTGAAAAACAGCAGCGCGGTGATAAATTCCGGCAACAGTGACGTCGCCCACAGCACGATGGTGACGCCGACGATCAGCGAGGGAAGCAGCAGAGGATGCGTTAACCAGAGCGACATACCTGTCTCCTGTAGAATTTTTCAGCAAGTCTACGGCGACAGGCAGGGCGAGTAAACGCTATTTATGGTGGGGTCACTTCAGGATATCGCATTGATGATCCTGCAATTCCTCAGCCGACGCGCGGTTAAAGGTAAGCAGGTTACGCTCTGTCGCCAGCAATACAAACGAGCCGTCCGACTGCTGTGCCATCGCCAGCGCGAAGCGTCCCATATGATCGCGGGCTTCCGGCAGCTCTTCCGCCAGCATCATAAACGGGCTGCGCTGCACCAGTTCGTTCTCCGTCACCCGACGGGCAAGGTATTCATGCCCTTCCAGCCCGCCCGGAAGCGGTAACCACTGGGTGCTGATTTGCCCCTGCGACGCGTTCAGCTTCTCGCGCACGTCTGGGCGCAGACAGGAGATGTGGATATGAAAATGGTTTTGCGTGCGCCCGGTCGGGGAGTTGATGGTCAGCGAAACGGCGCTGTCAGGCACGTCGGCCCCCCGTTTCATGCTCATAAAATTACGCGACTGCCATGCCAGCCAGAAGAAATTCGGTGTCTGCGGCTCAGTCAGCAGCGGGCTTTCGGTGCCGTTGATACGGTACGTGGGCATCAGCAGGTATTGCAGCGGCCCGTTGCGGTCCTTGAACACCACGTAGCCCGCATCTGGCTTCACCTGCGCACACGGTGCCGGGTTACGGTTATGCAGCTGGTTGGGCACACACTGGTCGAGAACGATATGACGCAACGCATTCGGATTACCCGCTTTCATCCAGTACACGCCGCCTGCGGCAAGGGCGATAACGATCAGAATCAGTAAGATAATTTTTTTCACAACGCGTTCCCTGTTTTCAATAGAGGCAAAAGAGTAACGCAAAATGATGACCAAATAAAAAACCCGGCGGATTTCTCACACCGGGTTACCGTGTCGTTCTTTGTAAAACGCTTAGCGCTTGCTGATCTGGTCGAAGGTGCCGCCGTTAGAGAAGTGCTCTTTCTGCGCTTTGGTCCAGCCGCCAAACACATCATCAATAGTGAACAGCTTCAGTTTCGGGAAGGCGTTTTCGTATTTCTTCGCGACGGCCTCATCGCGTGGGCGGTAGAAGTTTTTCGCCGCAATTTCCTGCCCTTCAGGTGAGTAGAGGTACTTCAGATAGGCTTCCGCCACCGCTTTGGTGCCCTTCTTATCAACAACCTTATCGACGACGGAGACGGTCGGCTCAGCCAGGATCGATTCGCTCGGGGTGACGATCTCGAACTTGTCTTTACCCAGCTCGTTGGTCGCCAGCAGGGCTTCGTTTTCCCAGGCGATCAGCACGTCGCCAATGCCGCGTTCGACGAAGGTGTTGGTTGCACCGCGCGCGCCGGAGTCCAGCACTTCGACGTTTTTAAACAGTGCTTTGACGAAGTCCTGTGCTTTGGCCTGATCGCCGTTGTTGTGGTGCAGCGCGTAGCCCCAGGCTGCCAGATAGTTCCAGCGTGCGCCGCCGGAGCTTTTTGGGTTCGGGGTAATGACAGACACGCCTGGCTTAATCAGGTCGTTCCAGTCCTTAATCTGTTTCGGGTTGCCTTTACGCACCAGGAAGACAATGGTCGAGGTGTATGGCGCAGAGTTGTCCGGCAGACGCTTGATCCAGTTTTTGTCGATACGGCCACGCTCCGCGATCGCGTCCACGTCATAAGCCAGCGCCAGGGTCACCACGTCGGCTTCAATACCGTTGATCACCGATGTCGCCTGCTTACCGGAACCGCCGTGAGACTGGCGAACCACCACGTTATCGCCGGTTTCCTGTTTCCAGTGCGCCGCGAAGGCTTTGTTGTACTGGTCGTATAGTTCACGCGTCGGATCGTACGACACGTTCAGTAACTGAATGTCCTTTGCCAGAACGCTGGTCGATGCCAGCAATAATGTTAACCCCACGCCCCATTTATTCATCGCCCAGCTCTCTTGTGTAGTGTTTTGATGAATGCAGCGTGCCAGAAAGCTAACCGATGATTAAAGAATAAAAAAAGATTGGCTATAACGTGCAGGAATAAAAAAAGTGAATGAGCGGCCTGATGCCCTCACCCCAACCCTCTCCCACGGGAGAGGGAGCAACCATAAAAAACGGTAACCCAAGGGTTACCGTTTTGCATTTACCTTGCCGCCACCGGGCAACAGAGCCAATCAGTACAGTTTTTTCGCGCAGTCCAGCCAGTCACCTTTGAACGGACGCTTCATGTTTTCAATGGCATCGATGATGTCATGGTGAACCAGTTTCTCGTTCTGAATACCGACGCAGCGGCCGCCGTGGCCCTGAAGCAGTAGCTCGATCGCGTACGCGCCCATGCGGGACGCCAGGATACGGTCGTACGGGCCTGGGGAACCACCACGCTGAATGTGACCCAGAACGGTCGCGCGGGTTTCGCGTTTGGTTTCGGTTTCGATGTACTTCGCCAGCTCGTCAACGTCACAGATGTGCTCGGTGATAGCAACGATGGCGTGTTTCTTACCTTTCGCGATACCGGCTTTGATTTCAGCGACCAGATCTTCACGGCTGAATTCCACTTCCGGCACCACCACGAACTCACAGCCACCGGCAATTGCCGCCGCCAGAGTCAGGTCACCGCAGTAACGGCCCATCACTTCAACAATAGAAATACGCTGGTGTGAGGAAGAGGTGTCACGCAGGCGGTCAATCGCTTCCACAACGGTACCCAGCGCGGTGAAGTAACCGATGGTGTAGTCGGTGCCTTTGATGTCATTGTCGATGGTGCCAGGCAGGCCGATGCACGGGAAGCCCATTTCAGTCAGACGTTTTGCACCCATGTAGGAGCCGTCGCCGCCGATAACCACCAGCGCATCCAGACCCCGTTTTTTCATGTTTTCGATAGCCACTTCACGGATGTGTTCGTCACGGAATTCCGGGAAGCGTGCAGAACCGAGGAAAGTACCGCCACGGTTGATCATGTCAGACACGCTGTAGCGGTCGAGCTGAACCATGCGGTCTTCATACAGACCCAGGTAACCGTCATAGATACCAAAAACTTCCAGACCTTCCGTCAGCGCTGCACGGACAACCCCACGGATTGCCGCGTTCATGCCCGGCGCATCACCGCCGCTTGTCAACACACCGATTTTCTTAATCATGACTACCTCTGAACTTAGGAATGCAAAATTGAAATCTGCTGCCGGAAGAAACTGTTCAACCGTCGAATACTGCAAATAGTATATCAATCCCTTCCAGCTGAATTGATTCAGGTCAGGCCATATGGTGGTAATTTATCCACAAAATGCTGCTCTGGCTCACTTTTTTACAACGAATTACGAAAGCTCAAAACGCCCTGGGTACGACAGAGCACGGATCCTGATGAATAATGACGTCTGACCCAGGGAAACGCTGCAAAATCGCCTGCTCCACCTGTTCAGCGACCATATGCGCCTGAACCAGTGGCAGGTTGTCTTCCATTTCCAAATGAATCTGAATAAAGCGGGTCGGCCCTGACTGCCGCGTACGAAGATCGTGAGCACCACTGACGCCAGGCCAGTTGGTCACGATGGCATAAATTTCATCACGTTCTGCATCCGGAAGCGCACGGTCAAGAAGCGACTGTACCGCTTCATACCCCATCCGCAAGGCGCTGTATAAAATATAGATCCCTATCCCTAACGCAAACAAAGCATCGGCCCGATGCCAGCCATACCAGGCCAGACCAAGCGCAATAAGAATAGCCCCATTCATCATAACATCAGACTGATAATGAAGCATATCGGCCCGTACAGCCTGGCTTTGTGTTTTGCGTACAACCCAGCGCTGGAACGTTACAAGAACAAGTGTGCTTATAAGTGCAACTACCGTTACGACCACGCCAACGCCCGGATCGTTCATCGGAGAAGGCGAAATAAGTTGCTGAATACCGGTCAAAAACAGGAAAAGCGCAGAGCCCGAAATAAACATGCTTTGTGCCAGCGCGGCCAGCGATTCCGCTTTGCCGTGGCCAAACGTATGCTCTTCATCCGCCGGTTGCAGCGAGTAGCGCACCACCAGCAGGTTGGTCAGCGAGGCGGCAATATCCACCAGTGAATCCACCAGTGCCGCCAGAATACTGACCGACCCGGTGTACCACCACGCGAAAATTTTAATGATCAGCAAACACGACGCCATCACCGTCGCGGCTATTGCGGCCCGGCTTACCAGCCGTCCATAGGATTGATTCATAAACACTCCTGTCATGCCATGGCGCTAGTATAACGGATGGTGGTGGAGTGAAAGGATGAATAAAGCGTTAACAAACCTGAACAATGGGCAAAAAAAACCCCCACATCATGTGGGGGAAGACAGGGATGGTGTCTATGGCAAGGAAAACAGGGTTTACTGGTTACTACGGGTACTGCTATTGCTACTGAAAAGCGTCATATCTGAGCTTCGCTGCATCCGTGCAACCTCACGCAACTGGTTCATACGTTGCTGATGTTTGGTATTCAAAACCGCTTGCTGCTCGGGCGTTAGCAGGTGGAACATCTGGTTGCGAACCTTCGCCATCTCTACCTGACGGGCAACCTGTTCCTGCGCCATTTTTTCGGCCTGAGCGCGTACAGCGCTTTCGTCAAAATTTTCTGCGGTGACAAGGCGATGCATTGTCTCCATTTCGCTAACATTAACAGGGGGCTGGTCGTGTCTTGCCCTCTGCATCAGATCTCGCATCTGTTGACGCTGATGTTCGGTTAAACTTATGCCGTCAAACATATGGCTTTGGCTGCTGTGCTGCGTTGCGCCCTCTGCTGAGGAACCGTTATCGCTGATGATAGCTACAGCAGCCTGGCTAAACGCACTGAAGGCCAGCGTTGAGGCCATGACGGCAGCGGTAACTTTGCGCATCACTTGCTCCCAAAATCTTTCGTGTCGCGATTCAACGAGAGACAGTCTACGATTCAGGCTGCAAACATGCGTCAGGGGGTGTAAAACAACGTAAAGTCATGGATTAGATAGCCTTGATGTCGTAATTTCTGCCTCGGAGGTATTTAAACAATGAATAAAATCCTGTTAGTTGATGATGACCGAGAGCTCACATCTCTTTTAAAGGAGTTGCTCGACATGGAAGGTTTCAACGTCCTGGTTGCCCATGATGGCGAGCAGGCGCTGAGTCTCCTTGACGACAGCATCGATTTACTTTTGCTCGACGTCATGATGCCGAAGAAAAACGGTATTGATACGTTGAAAGAGCTTCGCCAGACACACCAGACCCCCGTCATTATGCTGACCGCACGCGGCAGCGAGCTTGACCGCGTACTCGGCCTTGAGCTGGGTGCGGATGACTATTTACCTAAGCCGTTCAACGACCGTGAACTGGTGGCCCGTATTCGCGCGATCCTGCGCCGCTCTCACTGGAGCGAGCAGCAGCAGAATACCGACAACAGCTCACCTACGCTGGAAGTGGACTCCCTGAGCCTGAACCCGGGCCGCCAGGAAGCGAGCTTCGATGGTGAAACGCTGGAGCTAACCGGCACCGAGTTCACCCTGCTGTATCTGCTGGCGCAGCATCTCGGCCAGGTGGTGTCGCGTGAACACTTAAGTCAGGAAGTGCTCGGCAAACGCCTCACCCCGTTTGACCGCGCCATCGACATGCACATCTCTAACCTACGCCGTAAGCTGCCGGAGCGTAAAGACGGTCACCCATGGTTTAAAACCCTGCGTGGTCGCGGTTATCTGATGGTTTCCGCTTCATGATAGGCAGCTTAACCGCCCGCATCTTCGCCATCTTCTGGCTGACGCTGGCACTGGTTTTAATGCTCGTTTTGATGTTGCCAAAACTCGACTCACGCCAGATGACGGAGCTACTCGACAGCGAGCAACGTCAGGGCGTGATGATCGAGCAGCACGTGGAAGCGGAGCTGGCAAACGATCCGCCGAACGATTTAATGTGGTGGCGCAGGCTGTTTCGCGCTATCGACAAGTGGGCGCCCCCCGGACAACGTCTTTTACTGGTCACCAGTGAAGGCCGCGTGATTGGGGCCGATCGCAATGAAATGCAGATTATCCGCAACTTTATTGGCCAGGCGGATAATGCCGATCACCCACAGAAAAAGAAATATGGTCGGGTAGAGATGGTCGGTCCTTTCTCGGTGCGGGATGGGGAAGACAATTACCAGCTCTATCTGATTCGCCCTGCGAGCAGTTCCCAGTCCGACTTTATCAACCTGCTGTTTGACCGTCCGCTTTTGCTGTTGATTGTCACGATGCTGGTCAGTTCCCCGCTGCTGTTATGGCTGGCGTGGAGCCTGGCGAAACCGGCGCGTAAGCTGAAAAATGCGGCGGACGAAGTGGCGCAGGGCAACCTGAGGCAGCATCCGGAGCTGGAATCCGGGCCGCAGGAGTTCCTGGCCGCCGGAACCAGTTTTAACCAGATGGTCTCTGCTCTTGACCGCATGATGACCGCGCAGCAACGCCTGCTGTCGGATATCTCCCACGAGCTGCGGACGCCGCTCACGCGCTTACAGCTGGGTACCGCCCTGCTGCGCCGCCGCAGCGGTGAGAGTAAAGAGCTGGAGCGTATTGAGACGGAAGCGCATCGCCTGGACAGCATGATCAACGATCTGCTGGTGATGTCTCGCAATCAGCAGAAAAACGCGCTGGTGAGCGAAACGGTGAAAGCCAATCACCTCTGGCATGAGGTGCTGGACAACGCGGCGTTCGAAGCGGAGCAGATGGGCAAATCGTTCACCGTCAACTTCCCGCCGGGCCCGTGGCCGCTCTACGGTAACCCCAACACGCTGGAAAGCGCGCTGGAGAATATCGTGCGTAACGCCCTGCGCTATTCGCACACGAAGATTGAAGTGGCGTTTTCGGTGGATAAAGACGGGATTACCGTCATTGTCGATGACGATGGTCCTGGCGTCAGCCCGGAAGATCGCGAGCAGATTTTCCGTCCGTTCTACCGCACCGACGAGGCGCGCGACCGTGAATCTGGTGGTACGGGGCTAGGTCTGGCGATTGTTGAAACCGCCATGCAACAGCACCGTGGCTGGGTGAAAGCCGATGACAGCCCGCTGGGCGGGCTGAGGTTAACGCTGTGGCTGCCGCTGTATAAGCGTTCGTAACCGTATGTGCCGGGTGGCGGCTTCGCCTTACCCGGCCTACTTTCTACGGAACCTCTTTCCCCCACAATCTCCGCGAACTGCTCTCGATCTTGCCGCTTAACCGCCGCTTCTGCATCGTTCTGGTCCAGCTGGTGGATAATCCCGCCGCTGACAGCAGGCGGTGATACTGCTCGTCATCAAACGGCATATGCCAGGCAATTGCGCAGGCCTCGTATACCGACACCTCACTCAAGCGCGAAGCCAGCTCAAGCGGCGCATCCGCCGAAACCTGTCCCGCCTGCACAACGCGATACAGCCAGCCGGTTTTACCCGCGTTTTGCAGCTGGGCCGACATATCCTGAATGCCGAAATGGTAATTAAGCTTAAAGCACGGTGAGCGCGGCTGGGTGACCTGAATCAAAGCATCGCCCCAGCGGTAAATATCGCCGATAAAGACGTTCTTCTCCGTCAGCCCCTCCGTTGAGAGATTTTCGCCAAACGCGGGGGCGACGAAGAGGTCCGCCTGTTCAGGAAATTCGGCTTTCCAGTGCTGATAGTGCTCGCGCGGATAGTGGCACAGCGCGCGATCGGGCCCGCCGTGGATTTTCTTTTCAGCCTGCTGGTCACCCGCAAGCCCGAGATCGGTCAACGTCAGCTCACCGTCGACCTGCACTTTGGCGATGGCGCTCGGGCGGCTGCCTTCGTACTCCCTTACCTTGCCTGTAAACACATTCACCGGGTAGTGCATCTCCACTCCTTCAGATACAAAAAAAGCGAGTCATCAGACTCGCTTCTCACAGGCGTCAATGCAACCTTATTTTTTAGCGGCGAAACGCGCTGCTGCTTCGTCCCAGTTCACTACATCCCAGAAGGCTTTGATGTAGTCAGGGCGACGGTTCTGGAACTTCAGGTAGTAAGCGTGTTCCCACACGTCCAGACCCAGAATTGGGAAGCCGGATGCGCCAGAGATAGCTTCACCCATCAGCGGGGAGTCCTGGTTAGCGGTAGAAACGACCGCCAGTTTGTCACCTTTCAGGACCAGCCACGCCCAGCCAGAGCCGAAACGGGTTGCAGCGGCTTTTTCGAATTCCGCTTTGAAGTTGTCAACAGAACCGAAGTCACGCTCGATAGCCGCTTTCAGGTCGCCCTGAAGGGTGGTGCCGGTTTTCAGGCCTTTCCAGAACAGGCTGTGGTTAGCGTGACCGCCCGCGTTGTTGCGCAGCACGGTTTTCTTGTCTGCCGGCAGCTGGTCCAGTTTGGTGATCAGCTCTTCAACAGGCAGATTAGCGAACTCTGGCAGGCTTTCCAGCGCAGCATTCGCGTTGTTCACATAGGTCTGGTGGTGTTTAGTGTGATGGATTTCCATCGTCTGCTTGTCGAAATGCGGTTCCAGTGCGTCGTAGGCATACGGCAGGGATGGCAGTGTATAACTCATAATCCTCTCCATTATTGTCGGGCGGCACAGCTGTTAATGCCGCGTAAGCAGTTGGTTCATTATAGTTAATTAAATGATATTGAAAATGATTATCAATGCCGTAGTTTTTATAAGGTTATTAGATTTTTGATAAATGACAAAATTGTGAGTCTGCTCACGTGCTTAACGTGCTGATTGCCATCCTGAACAAAAGTGCGGCAACCTTCTGAAGGTTCCCAAACCGCCTCATTTTTACACTCATCAAGTCGGCGGGAAGCCTCCGGCTATAAAAACGATGAGGATGTAAAAATGAATCATGCGATTACGATGGGTATTTTCTGGCATTTGATAGGCGCGGCCAGTGCAGCCTGTTTCTATGCCCCGTTTAAAAAGGTGAAAGGCTGGTCATGGGAAACCATGTGGTCCGTTGGCGGCACCGTGTCCTGGCTGATTTTGCCGTGGACAATCAGCGCCATGCTGCTGCCCGATTTCTGGGGCTACTTCTCCTCCTTCAACGCCTCCACCCTGCTGCCGGTATTCCTGTTCGGCGCGATGTGGGGCATCGGTAATATCAACTACGGCCTCACCATGCGCTACCTAGGCATGTCGATGGGGATTGGCATCGCGATTGGCATTACGCTGATTGTTGGCACCCTGATGACGCCAATCCTCAACGGCCACTTCGACGTGCTGATCAACACTCAGGGCGGGCGAATGACGCTGCTGGGCGTGCTGGTGGCGGTGATCGGCGTGGGCATCGTCACCCGCGCAGGCCAGCTGAAAGAACGCAAGATGGGCATCAAAGCCGAAGAGTTCAACCTGAAGAAAGGGCTGCTGCTGGCGGTGATGTGCGGCGTCTTCTCGGCGGGCATGTCGTTCGCCATGAACGCCGCCAAACCGATGCACGACGCCGCTGCGGCGCTGGGCGTCGATCCGCTGTACGCTGCCCTGCCAAGCTACGTGGTGATCATGGGCGGCGGCGCGCTGGTAAACCTCGGCTTCTGCTTCATTCGTCTGGCAAAAGTGAAGAACCTGTCGGTAAAAGCCGACTTCTCGCTGGCAAAACCGCTTATCGTCACCAACGTCCTGCTCTCCGCCCTCGGCGGTCTGATGTGGTATCTGCAATTCTTCTTCTACGCCTGGGGTCACGCCAGTATTCCGGCGCAGTATGACTACATGAGCTGGATGCTGCACATGAGCTTCTACGTGCTGTGCGGCGGGCTGGTTGGGCTGGTGCTGAAAGAGTGGAACAATGCCGGGCGTCGTCCGGTTGGCGTGCTGAGCCTGGGCTGTGTGGTGATTATCATTGCGGCCAATATCGTCGGCCTCGGCATGGCGAACTGATTACGCTGCCTTTCGACTGCGATGACGCCACTGAACCGGCGTCATCCCCACCTCACGGTTAAACACCACCGAAAAGTAGTTACTGTCCTCAAAGCCGCAGCGCATCGCCACTTCACTCACCATCAGCTCCGTATGCTGTAACAGGTACTGGGCGTGGCAGATGCGCAGCTGGCGCAGATAGTGGTTGACCGTCATCCCCGTCTGGGTGCGGAACTGCTGGCGCAGCGCGCGCTCGCTGCACTGCTCCTGCTCGCAGAATTTTTCCAGCACGAAACTCTTGTTCAGACTGCCCGCAAGCCGGGTGATGAGCTTATCCAGCAGCGCTTCCTGCGTGGTGGCGGAGGGATTATCCGTGGCGTAACGATGGCGCTTCAGGGTCATCACCAGTTGGGCGAAAAGCAGCTCCGACATCTGGTTTGCCACCGGATCGCTCTTCTGGCTCTCCTGCTCCAGCTGGGAAATCGTCTGGCGCACCTGCGCCATGCCGTTGCTGCTTAAGCGCCAGTGCGGTTCGCCTCTGGCATCATGAAAACCGGGGATATTGCCCGCCCAGTCGACATTCAGTTTAAGCCTGTCGGGGCAGTAGATGACGTTCTGCAACACCAGATCGTTAACCGAGGCGTAGGAGTGTTTGTCTTCAGCGCGAATGTAAAACAGGTCTCCGCGCGTGATGCGGTAGGGACGGTCGTTGAGGACGTGCAGGCCGTTGCCCCGCCACACCAGCACCAGCTCGCAAAACTCGTGGGTGTGCTCGGCAAAGACGTTTTGCGGGTAGCGGTCGGCCACCGCGACGGCCTGACTCGCGGAGGCAAAAAAATCATCTTTGCGAAGAATGAGCTGAGCAGCCACACCATAACCTCTACGGCGAATAACCGGACATTATTAGCCTTTTTGCAGCAAAAAAACGGTGACTGCCCTCGCGTTACTGAAGCAACGCGTCTTTCCCCTGACGAATATCGCGCGGCGACCAGTTAAACTCCCGGCGAAAAAGCGTCGAAAAGTGGTTACTGTCGCCGAATCCGCAGCGATAGGCGATATCGGTGACGCTTTCATCGGTATGACGTAAAAGGTGCCGCGCTTTGATCAGGCGCAGACGGTTGAGGTAGCGCTGCGGCGTCAGCCCGGTATGCTGCTTGAGCTGACGATGCAGCGTGCGCAGCGAGAGCGAAAAGTCATCCGCCAGCGTTTCCCAGCAGACATCTTCGGCAAAATGATCTTCCAGCCAGGCCATCAGCTGATTCAGGCGCGCGTCGTTATTTTCCAGCCCTTCCACCAGGCTGCTGCGCCGCAGCAGCACCAGTAGTTGCATAAACAGCAGCTCGCGGGTGGCAATGGCGTGCGTCTCCTGTCCATCCTCGCTCTGCTCCATCTGGCTCACCAGCTGACGCACCTGCTGCAACGTGGACTGATTCACCCGCCAGTGCGAGGGGTAGTGACCGTCCTTCTCCTGCGGCAACAGCTGATTCAGCCCGGAGAGAAACTGGAACGCATCCGGAGAACGATAGAGCACATTGGTCAGGCAAAGGTTGTCGGTATGTTCATACAGGTGCCTGTCGTGATCGCGCACGAAGCACACCGTACCGCCGCTGATGGTATACGGCTGACCGTTAAACACGTGGATGCCCGTTCCGTGCTCAACAATCACAATTTCATGAAAATCATGATGATGCTCCGGGAACGCAGCCTGAGGCAGCCGTGGCTCAATCGCGACCGGCGAAGCCCCCGAAGGAAAAAAATCGACGCTGTGCAGTACGGTCATAACGGCCCCCACCAATGAGAAAAGTTCTCAAAATAGTAATTAAGGCCTTCCACGCTCACCTTAAATTTTTGACAGCAAACCGCGCAAAAGCTGTCGGTTTTTCAAGAAACAGGCGGAAAGATCAGGAAATGCGGTCAGCGTCACACTGCCTGCAAACCCCGCCATTACTGGAAACTGTGAACTCCCTCACGTTCATCTTTGCTTTCTTGCCAGCGCGAGATTTGGGCTGTCAGTGGCGAGAAGGTGGCTATTTCTTCCCTTTCTTACACTCCTCGCTAATGACTTAAGAAAGGACCCGACCATGACTTTTCGCCATTGTGTGGCTGTCGATTTAGGCGCATCAAGCGGCCGTGTAATGCTCGCCACCTGGGACTGCGACCTGCACACCCTTACGCTTCGCGAAATGCACCGTTTCGCCAATTGTCTGCAAAAACAGGACGGTTTTGTTACCTGGGATATCGACGCCCTGGAAGCAGAGATCCGCACCGGACTTCACAACGTCTGCGAAGACGGTATTCGCATCGACAGTATCGGCATTGATACCTGGGGTGTGGATTACGTACTGCTGGACAGTCACGGCGAACGCGTCGGCCTGCCCGTCTCCTACCGCGACAGCCGCACCGATGGGCTAATGGCGCACGCCATCGCCCAGCTTGGCAAGGAGAACATCTATGGTCGCAGCGGCATTCAGTTTCTGCCGTTTAACACGCTGTATCAGCTGCGCGCGCTGGTTGAGCAACAGCCAGAGCTGGTCGAAAAGGTGGCGCATGCGCTGCTGATCCCGGACTACTTAAGCTACCGTCTGACAGGCAACATGAACTGGGAATACACCAACGCCACCACCTCGCAGCTGGTTAACATCAACACCGATAACTGGGATGAACATCTGCTGGCCTGGACGGGCGCCTCGCCGTCCTGGTTCGGCGCGCCAACCCATCCGGGCAATGTGATCGGCCACTGGCTTTGCCCGCAGGGGAATGAAATCCCTGTTGTCGCCGTCGCCAGTCACGACACCGCGAGCGCGGTCATTGCCTCGCCGCTCGCCGGCAGAGACGCGGCGTACCTCTCTTCCGGCACCTGGTCGCTGATGGGCTTTGAGAGCAAAACACCCTACACCAGCGATGCCGCACTGGCGGCGAACATCACTAACGAAGGTGGCGCCGAAGGGCGCTACCGGGTGCTGAAGAACATCATGGGCCTGTGGCTTCTCCAGCGGGTGCTGAAAGAGCAGAACATCAACGACCTGCCCGCGCTTATCGCGGAAACCGAAACGCTGAAGGCCTGCACCTTCCTGATTAACCCGAACGACGACCGCTTTATCAATCCGGCGCACATGAGCGCTGAAATCCAGGCCGCCTGTTTTGAAGCGGGGCAGCCGGTACCTTCCCGCCCCGCCGAGCTGGCGCGCTGCATTTTTGACAGTCTCGCCCTGCTCTATGCCGACATCCTGAGCGAGCTGGCTGACCTTCGCGGCAAACCGTTCACGCAGCTGCATATCGTGGGCGGCGGCTGCCAGAACCAGCTGCTGAACCAGCTCTGCGCGGATGCCTGCGGCATTACCGTGGTGGCAGGTCCGATTGAAGCCTCCACGCTCGGCAATATCGGCATTCAGCTGATGACCCTGGACGAACTTTCAAACGTCGACGATTTCCGTTCGGTGGTGACGGCGAATAACAGCCTGACCACCTTCACCCCCCATCCCTGCCATGAAATTGCCCGCTACCGGGCGCAGTTTCAGCAAAAACGACTGACTAAGGAGCTTTGCGCATGACCACTCAACTTGAACAAGCCTGGGACCTGGCTAAACAGCGTTTCGCCGCCGTCGGCGTGGATGTCGAAGAGGCGCTGCGCCAGCTCGACCGTCTGCCCGTCTCCATGCACTGCTGGCAGGGTGATGACGTTGCTGGCTTCGAGAACCCGGGCGGTTCCCTGACGGGGGGGATTCAGGCCACGGGTAACTATCCGGGCAAAGCGCGCAACGCCACCGAACTGCGTGCGGATCTGGAGCTGGCGCTGAGCCTGATCCCCGGGCCAAAGCGCCTGAATCTGCACGCCATTTATCTCGAATCCGACGAGCCGGTGGCGCGTAATGAAATCAAACCGGAGCACTTTACAAACTGGGTGGCTTGGGCGAAAGCCAACAAGCTGGGCCTGGACTTTAACCCCTCCTGCTTCTCGCACCCGCTGAGCGCGGACGGCTTTACCCTTGCGCACGCCAACGACGAAATCCGCCAGTTCTGGATCGACCATGTCAAAGCCAGCCGCCGCGTTTCTGCGTATTTCGGCGAGCAGCTTGGCACGCCGTCGGTGATGAACATCTGGATCCCGGACGGCATGAAGGATATCACCGTAGACCGACTGGCCCCGCGCCAGCGCCTGCTGGCCGCGCTGGATGAAGCCATCAGCGAGAAGCTGGACCCGGCGCACCACATCGATGCCGTCGAGAGCAAGCTGTTCGGCATTGGCGCAGAGAGCTACACCGTGGGCTCAAACGAGTTCTACATGGGGTACGCCACCAGCCGCCAGACCGCGCTGTGCCTGGATGCCGGCCACTTCCACCCAACCGAGGTGATCTCCGACAAGATCTCCGCCGCCATGCTCTACGTGCCACGCCTGCTGCTGCACGTCAGCCGTCCGGTGCGCTGGGACAGCGACCACGTGGTGCTGCTGGATGACGAAACCCAGGCCATTGCCAGCGAAATCATCCGCCACAACCTCTTTGACCGCGTACACATTGGCCTCGACTTTTTCGACGCCTCCATCAACCGCATCGCGGCGTGGGTTATCGGCACCCGCAACATGAAGAAAGCCCTGCTGCGCGCGCTGCTGGAGCCTGTCGCCGCCCTGAAACAGCTGGAAGAAAACGGCGACTACACCGCGCGCCTGGCGCTGCTGGAAGAGCAGAAATCCCTGCCGTGGCAGGCGGTGTGGGAGATGTACTGCCAGCGTCACGATGCGCCTGCGGGCAGCCAGTGGCTGGACAACGTGCGGGCATATGAGAAAGACGTTCTTGCCGCTCGTCAGTAAAAAACATTGCCCGGCGGCGCGTTGCTTGCCGGGCCTACAGGTAAAAGTAGGCCGGGTAAGCGTAGCGCCACCCGGCATTTTCAAAGGAAACACAGTATGCAGACCATCACCACCTCCTGGTTCGTCCAGGGCATGATCAAAGCCACCTCCGACGCCTGGCTGAAGGGCTGGGACGAGCGCAACGGCGGCAACCTGACGCTGCGCCTGGACGATGCGGATATCGAACCCTTCGCAGCCGATTTCCACCAGAAGCCGCGCTATATCGCCCTGAGCCAGCCGATGCCGCTGCTCGCCAACACGCCGTTTATCGTCACCGGTTCCGGGAAGTTCTTCCGCAACGTTCAGCTCGACCCGCAGGCCAACCTCGGCGTAGTGAAAGTGGATAGCGACGGCGCGGGCTACCACATTCTGTGGGGGCTGACGGATGAGGCGGTGCCAACCTCTGAGCTGCCGGCGCACTTCCTCTCCCACTGCGAGCGCATCAAGGCGACCAATGGCAAGGACCGCGTGATCATGCACTGCCACGCCACCAACCTGATCGCCCTGACCTACGTGCTGGAAAATAATTCTGATTTCTTCACCCGCAAACTGTGGGAAGGCAGCACCGAGTGTCTGGTGGTGTTCCCGGACGGCGTCGGCATTCTGCCGTGGATGGTGCCGGGCACCGACGAAATCGGCCAGGCAACCGCGACGGACATGCAGAAACATTCACTGGTGCTGTGGCCGTTCCACGGCGTCTTCGGCAGCGGCCCGACGCTGGATGAAACCTTCGGCCTGATCGACACCGCCGAGAAATCCGCGGAAGTGCTGGTGAAGGTCTATTCCATGGGCGGCATGAAGCAGACCATCACCCGGGAAGAACTGATCGCCCTGGGTAAACGCTTTGGCGTCACCCCCATGCAGTCGGCGTTAGATTTGTACCAATAACAACATCGCGCCCCGCTCACCGAGACGGGGCGAAAACCACCTGCAATCCCTACAACTAACTCAAGTCAGTGGAGTAAAAGCAATGAAAATAAAAGCAAGCTTGATCCTCACCGTTGCCGCTCTGGCGTTGTCCGGTTCCGCTTTAGCAGAAGTGAAAATCGCCCTGGTGGCGAAGTCCTTAGGGAATGGATTCTTCGAGGCAGCGAACGTCGGCGCGCAGGAGGCGGCCAAAGAGTTAGGCGATGTAAAAGTGATTTATACCGGCCCGACCACCACCACGGCGGAAGCGCAGATCGAGGTGCTGAACGGGCTGATCGCCCAGGGCGTTGATGCGATCGCGATTTCCGCGAACGATCCGGACGCCGTCGTGCCGGTGCTGAAAAAAGCGATGCAGCGCGGCATCAAGGTTGTGTCGTGGGATTCCGGCGTGGCGAAAGCCGGGCGTCAGATCCACCTCAACCCGTCCAATAACGCCCTGATTGGCGAAACTAACGTCAAGCTCGCCGCCGATGCCCTGAAAGCGCTGAACGTGGAGAAAGGCGATGTGGCGGTGCTGAGCGCCACGCCAACCTCCACCAACCAGAACACCTGGATTGCGGAGATGAAAAAGGTGCTGCCGAAGTACCCGTCCGTCAATCTGGTGACCGTGGCCTACGGGGACGATCTCTCTGACAAGAGCTACCGCGAAGCGGTCGGCCTGCTGAAAACCTACCCGGAGCTGAAAGTGATTGTTTCGCCTTCTTCCGTGGGCATTGTGGCCGCCGCGCAGGCGGTGAAGGACCAGGGCAAGATTGGCAAAGTGTACGTCACCGGTTTAGGCCTGCCGTCTGAGATGGCGGGCGCGGTGAAGTCCGGCGCGAGCAAGAGCTTTGCCATCTGGAACCCGATTGACCTCGGCTATGCCGCAACCTACCTGGCGGATGACCTGGTGAAAGGCAACGCCACGAAAGGCGAGGCCAGCATGGGCAAACTGGGCAAAGTGAAGCTGGATGCCGACGGCAACGGCGCGATGGCCGAGCCGTTCGTTTACGATGCCAGCAATATTGATAAGTTCTCAAAAATCTTTTGATGCGATTTGTAGGCCGGATAAGCGTAGCGCCATCCGGCAAAAGGCGGGTGGCGCTGCCGCTTACCCGCCCTACAAATTCCCCTGTCCAGGAGAACTATCATGACCCCATTGCTACAGCTTTCTGGCATCACCAAGGTGTTCCCCGGCGTGCGTGCTCTTGAGAACGTGCAGCTTGCGCTGTGGCCCGGCAAAGTGACGGCGCTTATCGGCGAAAACGGCGCGGGCAAGTCGACACTGGTCAAAGTGATGACCGGCATATACCAGCCCGACGAGGGCGAAATTCTCTACAAGGCGATCCCCGTTCACCTTCCGACGCCGGAGTCGGCGCATAAAATGGGCATCACCGCCATTCACCAGGAAACCGTGCTGTTTGATGAACTCTCGGTCACCGAAAATATCTTTGTCGGTCAGTACCTTCACAAAGGCTTCCTGAAAAAGCTCGACTGGCCGGAAATGCACCGCCGGGCGCAGGCTATTCTCGCCCGCCTTGAGGTGCAAATCGACCCGCGCGCAACGCTGAAAACCCTGAGCATCGCCCAGCGTCACATGGTGGCGATTGCCCGCGCGCTGTCGTTTGAGGCGCAGGTGGTGATCCTCGATGAACCCACGGCGGCGCTGTCACAGCATGAAATCCTCGAGTTTTACCAGATTGTGGAGCGCTTAAAGCAGGAGGGAAAAGCCATCCTGTTTATCTCCCACAAGTTCGACGAGATTTTTGAGCTGGCCGATCACTACACCATTTTGCGCGACGGCGTGTTCGTCGGTGCAGGGGCAATAAATGAGATCACCGAGGAGCGGATGGTGTCGATGATGGTCGGGCGCGCCATTACCCAAACCTTCCCGAAAATAGACTGCGAAAAAGGCGAGACGGTGCTGGAGGTGAAAAACCTCTGCCATCCAACCGAGTTTGCGCATATCTCGTTCTCCCTGCGTAAAGGGGAAATCCTCGGCTTTTACGGGCTGGTGGGTGCCGGGCGTACCGAGCTGATGCAGGCGCTTTCCGGCGTCACGCGACCGTCGTCCGGGGAAATTATCCTCAACGGACAGCCCCGGCGCTTCCGCCAGCCTGCGGATGCGATCAAAGCCGGTATCGTCTGCGTGCCGGAAGAGCGGCAGAAGCAGGGTGCGATTATCGAACTGTCCATTGCCCAGAACATCAGCCTGCCTCAGCTCAGCAGGCTCAATCCGAACGGCGTACTGCACGACGACCGCGAATGGAAGCTGGCAGACGAATACGCCAGACGCCTGCAAGTGAAAGCCTTCAGCTGGAAGCAGGCGGTGGAGACCCTCTCTGGCGGCAACCAGCAAAAGGTGGTGATCGGCAAATGGCTGGCGACGCACCCTGACGTGATCATCCTCGATGAGCCAACAAAAGGCATCGATATCGGCTCAAAGGCAGCCGTGCATCAGTTTATGTCCGAGCTGGTCAGTCAGGGGCTGGCGGTGATTATGGTCTCGTCCGAACTGCCGGAAGTGATGGGCATGGCGGATCGCATTATCGTCATGCACGAGGGGCTGATGGTGGCCGAATACCAGGCGGGAGACGCGACGGCGGAAACCATCGTCAGCGCCGCCAGCGGTGCAAAACAGGAGGCGGCATAAATGCTTAGCTCACTCTTAAAACACCGCGAGGCGCTGCTTGGCGCGGTGATTGTCCTGATGGTCGTCGCCATTGGCAGCCGCGTGCCATCGTTTATCGCACCGGGCAACCTGGTGGAGATGTTTAACGACACCGCCATTCTGATCGTCCTCGCGCTCGGGCAGATGATGGTGCTGCTCACTAAAGGCATCGACCTGTCGATGGCGGCTAATCTGGCCCTGACCGGGATGATTGTCGCCCTGATTAATTTCCATTACCCGGACGTGCCCGTCTGGGCGCTGCTGATCCTTGCCAGCGCGCTTGGGCTGCTGATGGGCGCAATAAACGGCCTGCTGGTGTGGAAACTGGGCATTCCGGCGATTGTGGTGACGCTCGGCACCATGAGCATCTACCGCGGAATGATCTTTTTGCTCTCCGGCGGCGGCTGGGTGAACTCCAACCAGATGGGTGCAGACTTCCTCGGCCTGCCGCGTGCGTCAGTGCTGGGCCTGCCGGTGCTGAGCTGGTGCGCCATCGCCGTACTGCTGCTGGTGGGCTACTTCCTGCGCTACAGTCGCACCGGACGGGCGCTCTACACCGCCGGCGGGAACGCCACGGCAGCGTACTACACCGGGATCAACGCCGGGAAAATGCAGTTCATCAGCTTCTGCCTTTCCGGTCTGCTGGCCGGGTTCTGCGGCTACCTGTGGATATCACGCTTTGCCGTTGCGTATGTTGACGTCGCTAACGGTTTTGAATTGCAGGTGGTGGCAGCCTGTGTGATTGGCGGGATCAGCACCATGGGCGGCACCGGCCGCGTGCTCGGCTGTCTGTTCGGGGCGCTGTTCCTTGGCGTCATCAACAACGCCCTGCCGGTGATCGGCGTCTCCCCGTTCTGGCAGATGGCGATTTCCGGCTCGGTCATTGTCATCGCTGTGCTGCTGAACGAGCGCGGCAACAAGCGCAAAGGCAGGCTGATCCTGCGCGACGCGGCGCTGGCACGTCAGAAACTGGCGGTGAAACCATGAGCAAAATGATGACATCTGAAGAGTTCAAACCCACTTCTGCGCCGGGCATCTTCCAGCGCCTGCTGTGCTGGGAGGGCTTCCTGCTGGCGGTGACGCTGGCGGTGTTTGTGGTGAACGCGCTCGCCTCGCCCTACTTCCTCAATATCTGGAACCTCTCCGACGCGACGTTCAACTTCACGGAAAAAGCGATCATTGTGTTGCCGATGGCGATGCTGATTATCGCCCGGGAAATTGACCTGTCTGTGGCCTCCACCATCGCGCTCAGCTCCACGGTGATGGGCTTTTGCGCGGCGGCGGGCGTCGATACGCCGCTGCTGGTGTGCGTGGGATTAGGCGTCGGGCTACTGTGCGGGCTGTTCAACGGCATTCTGGTGACGCGCTTTAACCTGTCGTCCATCGTCATCACCATCGGCACCATGAGCCTGTACCGCGGGAGCACCTACATCCTGCTCGGGGACCAGGCGCTGAACAGCTACCCGGAGAGCTTCGCCTGGTTCGGCCAGGGCTACGTCTGGGGTGCGCTGTCGTTTGAGTTCGCGCTGTTTATCGTGCTGGCCGCTCTGTTTGCCTTTGTGCTGCACCGCACCAATTTTGGCCGCCGCACCTACGCCATCGGCAACAACCCGACCGGCGCGTGGTACTCCGGCATCAACGTGAAGCGCCACAACCTGATCCTGTTTGCGCTGGTAGGACTGATGTCCGGCCTGGCGTCGGTGCTGCTCACCTCGCGTCTGGGCAGTACCCGCCCGACCATCGCGATGGGCTGGGAGCTGGCGGTGGTGACGATGGCGGTGCTCGGCGGCGTCAATATTCTCGGTGGGTCCGGCAGCATGGTGGGCGTGATTATCGCCGCCTTCCTGATGGGGCTGGTGACCTTCGGCCTGAGCCTGCTCAACGTGCCCGGCATTGTGATGTCAGTGATTATCGGCGCGATGCTGATCGTGGTGATTTCGCTGCCGATTATTACCCGCCGGGTGATGCAGCGAAGACGGATCTCATAGCCGGGTGGCACTGCGTTTACCCGGCCTACTTAACCGTAGGCCCGCGCAAGCGCAGCGCCGCCGGGCATAAAAATCAAAGTAATTAAGGAGAATTATCATGAGCTTTATGTTGGCACTCCCCAAAATCAGCCTGCACGGCGCGGGCGCGATCGGCGATATGGTCAATCTGGTGGCAAACAAACAGTGGGGAAAAGCGCTGATTGTCACCGACGGCCAGCTGGTGAAACTTGGCCTGCTCGACAGTTTGTTTTCCGCGCTCGACGCCCATCAGATGTCGTATCACCTGTTCGATGAGGTATTCCCGAATCCGACGGAAGCGCTGGTGCAAAAAGGCTATGCGGCATATCAGGATGCGGAGTGTGATTACCTGATTGCCTTTGGCGGCGGCAGCCCGATTGATACTGCCAAGGCGATCAAAATCCTCACCGCCAACCCTGGTCCGTCAACCGATTACTCCGGCGTCGGCAAGGTGAAAAACGCGGGCGTGCCGCTGGTGGCGATCAACACCACCGCAGGCACGGCGGCGGAGATGACCAGCAACGCGGTGATCATTGACGCCGCGCGGCAGGTGAAAGAGGTGATTATCGACCCGAACATCATCCCGGATATCGCCGTGGACGATGCCAGCGTGATGCTCGATATTCCCGCCTCCGTGACCGCCGCAACCGGCATGGATGCGTTGACTCATGCGATTGAAGCCTACGTGTCCGTCGGCGCGCACCCGCTGACTGATGCCAACGCGCTGGAAGCGATTCGCCTGATCAACCTGTGGCTGCCGAAAGCGGTCGACGACGGTCACAACCTGGAAGCGCGCGAGCAGATGGCCTTTGGTCAGTATCTGGCGGGCATGGCGTTTAACAGCGCCGGTCTGGGGCTGGTGCACGCCCTGGCGCACCAGCCGGGCGCGACGCACAACCTGCCGCACGGCGTGTGCAACGCCATTCTGCTGCCGATCATCGAAAACTTTAACCGCCCGAACGCGGTTGCCCGATTTGCCCGCGTGGCGCAGGCGATGGGCGTTGACACGCGCGGCATGAGCGATGAAGCGGCCAGCATGTCAGCTATTCAGGCGATTCGTGACCTGAGCGCCCGGGTCGGCATTCCGTCCGGATTTAGCCAGCTCGGCGTCACCAAAGCCGATATTGAAGGCTGGCTGGATAAAGCCCTCGCCGACCCGTGCGCGCCGTGCAACCCGCGCACCGCCAGCCGCGATGAGGTCCGCGAGCTGTACCTGGAGGCATTATGATCCGCAAAGCGTTTGTGATGCAGGTAAACCCGGACGCGCACGAGGAGTACGCACGTCGCCACAACCCGATCTGGCCCGAGCTGGAAGCGGTGCTGAAAGCCCACGGCGCGCACCACTACGCCATCTATCTCGACAAAGCTCGCAACCTGCTGTTTGCGACGGTGGAGATTGAATCGGAAGAGCGCTGGAACGCGGTGGCAAACACCGATGTCTGCCAGCGCTGGTGGAAATATATGGGTGACGTTATGCCGTCGAACCCGGATAACAGCCCGGTGAGTTCGGCGCTGAAAGAGGTGTTTTACCTGGACTGATGTGTTAACGCTGCTGCCCCCGAGGCGGCAGCAATCTCCCGCCTGCCACTCAGCGTAAAAGCCGACACCACCGTGATCGCCAGCACGAAGCAGCCCAGTATCAGATACGTCTCCTGGAAGCCGACCCGGTCATACATATTTCCGGCAAAGGCGGAGAGGAAGATCGCCGCCGACTGTTTGGCAAACTGGAAGCCAATCAGGTAGATGGTGGCCGACAGGCGCGTATCAAACACCCCGGTGATGTACTTGAATGCCCCCACCAGCAGGAACGGGACTTCCAGCGCGTGCAGCATCTTCAGGGCAATCACCTCCACGGCAGTGGTGGCAAACGACGAGCCGATAATGCGCGTCGCCATGATCACCCCGGCAATCAGCAGCGTGTTTTTCGCGCCGATGCGGTTAATGATCCACGGCGAGCAGAACATAATGATCGCGTTACAAATTTCCCCCGCCGTGGTGGCGAAACCAAAGGCACGGGTCCCCTCCTGCGGCGTGGCGAAGAAGGTTTTGAAGAAGGTGGCAAACTGCTGGTCGAAGACGTCATACACGCAGGCCACGCCAATCACGTACAGGATGAACATCCACATTCTGCGCTGGCGGAACAGGGTAAAGACGGTTTTGGCGGTGATCTGCGGCTGATTCGCGCCCAGGGCGTTCATCACCTGCGCCGTCTGGTTAGGCTTCGGTTTCGCGACCACCAGCAGCAGCATCAGCAACAGCGCCGCGGCCGACCCCATCCAGAAGACGTACGACGGATCGATGCCGAACAGGATGCCGCCCGTTGAGGCGCACAGCCCCCAGCCGAGACAGCCGAACATACGCGCCTTGCCGTACTCAAAAAAGCTGTTGCGGCTTACGCGCTCAATATAGGCCTCAATCGCCCCCGACCCCGCTGAGAAGACAAAGCCGATATACAACCCACCGCTCAGCGCCCCCAGCCAGATATTGGTTTTCAGCAGCGGGGCGAAGACGTACAGGAAGAACGGCGCGAACAGGAACAGCAGCACCGAGATGATCCAAAGCAGGTGTTTTTTCAGCCCCAGCTTGTCCGAAATGACCCCCAGCACCGGCTGGAAGGCAATGGCCGACAGCGAGATGCAGGAGAAAACAATCCCGGTATGGGTTTTGTTCAGGCCGATGATGTCCGACAGCCAGATCGGCAGGAACGGAAAGCAGGTGGCCATGATGAAGAAGTAGAGAAAGAAGAACAGCCCGAAGATCCAGAAATTAGGGTTGTCTTTGTGGGTACAGGTTGTTGTGTTCATTATTTTTATCCTCAACGGAGGGCCGGTTGCCCGGCCCGTCACCCTTACACGCGTTCCACACCAATCAGAATGGCGGTTTCCGGATCCAGAATCGGCAGCGCAATACCCGCCTGCATCAGCCACTCGCCGCTCACCGTTTGCGGCGCTTCCATCCACGAAGGCAGCTTACGCATGGTGTGCCCGCCCTCGCCCGTAATCTGGATGTTCGGGTGATCGAGCAGCGTGATGCGGTACAGCGCGCTGGCGTCTAACCCCGGCATGCGCAGCGGCATCATCAGGGTGTAATCCGGCATCGCGAGCTGGCTGACCAAAAACAGCCCCTGCGTCTTATCTTCGCTCACTATACCCTGCGCCAGGGTGGTGGCGTCCGGCATATCCACGCGCCACTGGGTGCCGTGATGAATGACCTCTCGCCACCGCTTGTGCAGCGCGGCGTAATGGCGATAGCCTTCACGTTCCTGCGCATCGACGGTGAGCGGATCCAGCTCCAGCCCCATGTGACCAAACAGCGCTGTTAGCCCGCGGAACTGAATGCTGTGCTGGCGGAAGGTGGCGTGACATTTATGATGACCGATATGCGCGCCCATCACCTCCGGCGGGAAGAAGTAGCTCATGCCGCGCTGGATAGTGTTGCGCTCCAGCGCGTCGTTGTTGTCGGACGCCCAGAAGCGGTGGCAGCGGGTCAGCACTTCATAATCGATTCGCCCGCCGCCGGAGGAGCAGGATTCAAACTCAATGTGCGGGAAGCGCTCGCCCAGCACGTCCAGCAGGCGATAAAACTGGCGCGTCTGGGCGACGGCGGCGGCTTTGCCCTTGTGCCCTGGCTGCACCAGCTCGCGGTTCATATCCCATTTCACGTAGTCGACCGCGTGTTCGCCCAGCAGCCAGCTCATGCGTTCGACCAGATATTCAAAGGCCTGCGGAATATTGAGATTGAGCACCAGCTGGTGTCGCCCGGTCGCCTGGGCGTAGCCCGGCAGCGCCAGCACCCAGTCAGGGTGCGCGCGATACAGATCGGAATCGGGGTTAATCATCTCCGGCTCAACCCAGATACCAAACTCCATGCTGAGCTGTTTAACGTGATCGATTACCGGCTTTAGGCCGTTCGGGTATTTTTTCTTGTCCAGATACCAGTCGCCCAGCGCGGCGTGGTCGTCGTTGCGGCCTTTAAACCAGCCGTCGTCGATAATAAAGCGCTCCACGCCCAGCGCAGCGGCCTCGTCGGCCATGCGCATGATGTAGTCCGGATCGTGGTTGAAGTAGATCCCCTCCCAGGTGTTGAGGTGCACCGGGCGCGGTTTATCTTCCGGGAAGCGGATAACATTGTCGCGCAGGTAGCGGTGGAACTGCTGGCTCATGCCGTTCAGCCCGTGCGGGGAGTGACTGGCATACAGGCGCGGCGTCCAGAGCGTTTCCCCCTCTTCAATCGCCATTTCACCCGGCAGGTAGAGCGCTTCGGCCTGCATATAGCGGCGGCCATCGGTTTTCGCCTCTGCGCGCAGGCGGTGGTTACCACTCCAGCCCAGATGTATACCCCAGACGTTGCCGTGCATTTCACTGAATGACGGCGTACCTGAAATCAGCGCCGGGAAATGTTCATGGGAGGTTTTACCCCGACGGTTTTCAATCACAAAGCTGTCATGTTCAAGCATCACGCGGTGCGGCTGAAACTCCCTGATCCAGCGTCCGTGGAAGGCCATCACCTCCTGCGCGCGTTCGGCCACCGGCAGCGTCACGGCAAATCGATCCACCTGCCACGCCTGCATTTTCAGGTTGGTTAACCCATGACGCACCACCAGTACGCCGCTGGCATCCAGCGTTATTTCACTGGTCAGGCGCAGGCCTGCATGCTCGTCTTCAGCAGTGATTGTCAGGGCGTTTAACGCCTGCTGCACCTGCGTGGTTTTAAATACCGGCGATCCGTCCAGCCCCTGGCGGTGCCCCTCGATGCCCGGCGAGCCAAACAGCCCATGCCCCAGCTCTGCCATCAGCGTGACGGGGGAGTCGACGTCCAGCCTGCCATTAGCAACCGGGCGCGCAATACTCAGCACATCCTGCGGCGAAAAGTGCTGAAGGTGTGGCCCCCAGTAGAGAATTTCGGCGAACGGGTGGGTTTTTACCACCACGTCAACCGTATTGCTTTCAAGTCGAAAAATGGAATCTTGCATCAGACATCTCCTGTCATCGGGATGTTCTGAGTGTTGATCCGAAACGTTTCGGATACAAACCAAAACGTTTCGGATCTGTGATCGGGTTTGGAATTTTTGGTGTAATCAGGCAGTCTGGCCTGGGGAGAATTCTGGCTGCCAGAGCACCTGAAGGGTGTCAATGTCGTCGCCATTAATCAGCTGGCGCACCATATCGGCAATCTGTTTCCCGACACCCTGACGGGTAGACTGGATCACCGCCGCGACGTCGATATCGACAATGCTGTCCTGCGGTAAGCCGTCATAGACCACCAGCGAAACGGCATTTTCACCGGTTAAGCGCCCCATCTGCGCCAGGGCCATCGCTGCGCCGTCGCCGTGGGTGTTGCAGTCGGTAATGATGGCCGTGGGCGGCTGCGGCAGGGAGAGAAGTTCTTGCGTGGTGGCATACCCCACGCGACGCGAAGGGGGCATGGCGCGCAGCCATTCGCTGGAAAGTCCGGCTTCCCGCAGCGCGTCCAGGTAGCCCTGGCGGCGCTGGGTGATGAATGCCTGGTTGTTGCTTTCGCCCAGCAGCGCAATGCGCTGATGGCCTTTCTCGATCAGCCAGCGGGTGGCCTGATATGTGCCGGCATAGTTGTCGAAATCGAACCACGCGTACGGCTGCGGGAGCTGGCTGCGGCCGAGCGCCAGGAACGGGAACCCGGCGGCCTGTAGCTGCTCAAGACGCGGATCGTGATCCAGCGTATGCGCCACAATCAGCGCATCCACGCGTCGGCTCTGCACCATGCGCATATAGCTGTGTTTGTCCGCCAGATCGTCGTCAGCGATGAGCAGCAGGTCAATCTCATGTCGCGCCAGTTCGTGGCTAATTTCGCCGACCATGTCCATAAAAACGCTGTTATTGAGCGGAACAGGATGCACCGGAAACACCAGCCCGACGGCGTCGATTTTGCCCATCTTCAGGCGACGGGCAAAGGTATTTGGTCGGTAGCCACGGCGCTGGGCCTCCGCTTCCACGCGGGCGCGCGTCTCAGCAGAAACGTCGTCATACCCGTTGAGGGCGCGGCTGACGGTGGTAACAGACAGCCCCAGTTCTTTGGCAATGGCTTTAAGCGACATGATTTTCCGTATCTTTGTTAGTTTTGTTCCGCCACCAGCAGCGCGTGCGTATCTGGCTCCAGCGCCTTAAAGATATGCGGCTGGTCAGCGGGGTAGCAAATGTAATCTCCCGGGCCGAGCTCTTCCGCCGCGTCGATCAGACCGACCATCGCCCGCCCCTGGGTCACGATAATATGCTCAACCGAACCAGGCGGATGGGGCTGGGAAATACGGTCTGCCCCCGGCTGAGTCAGCAGCAGATAGATATCACGACGCGCGCCAGGCGGACACGCCGCGAGCAAAATCGCCTCGTAGTTCGCCTGCCCAGCGACGACTTTTGTGCCCTCGCCGCGGCGGATCACCTGCGTGACGGGTTGCTGCGGCTCCAGTAACCGGGCAAACGGAATATCCAGCGCCACGCAAAGCGACCACAGCGTTTCCAGGCTAGGATTGCCGTTGCCAGACTCCAGTTGAGAAAGCGTGGATTTGGCGATCCCGGCACGGCGGGCAATTTCCGCCAGTGAGAGCCCGGTTCGCAAGCGTTCTCGCACCAGGCTTTTGGCGATCACGCTGATTGGCTGCGTCATAATAACGGCCTCTTTCTCTCTATAACGAACGAATCGTTCGTCTTGTAAAACGTTTCTGATGCGTTCATTATAATGGAAATACGTTCGATATGGCTAAAATGGTATGAAGAATCACCTCTCTTGCCTGAAAGGCGACACGATAAAAGCGATCGTCCTGGTCTGCCTCGCGGTGGGCGTGGTCGGCATGTCTTATGGCTCACTGGCGATGGCCTACGGTTTCCCGCTGTGGGTGCCGTTTGTCCTCTCCCTCACGGTGCTGGCAGGCGCATCCGAGTTTATGTTTATCGGCATCGTGGCGAGCGGCGGCAATCCGCTGGCAGCGGCAGCGGCCGGTTTACTGGTTAACGCGCGCCATGTGCCGTTCGGCGTTACGGTGCGTGAACTGGTGGGCAAGCGCGGCCTGAGCTTTCTGGGCTGTCATATCATGAATGATGAAAGTGTGGTGTTCGGCCTGTCGCAAAAAACCGCCGAGCAGCGTAAAGCGGCCTACTGGCTGTGCGGCCTGGGCGTGGCAATCATCTGGCCGCTGGGGGCGGTGCTGGGCGCGATGGTCGGCAAGCTGCTGCCGGACCCGGAAACCATCGGGCTGGACGCGGTGTTCCCGGCGATCCTGCTGGCGTTAGTGGTGCCGGCATTTAAAAACCGTACCACGCTGATCCGCGCCTGTAGCGGCGCAGTGTTGTCGCTGGCCGCCGTACCGTTTGCGCCGGTTGGCCTGCCGGTGCTGCTCTCTTTGCTCGGCCTTGCCGCGAGGAAAAAATAATGGAAAACATGACGGTCTTTATTCTCGGCATCGCCATTCTTTCTGCCGGAACCTATCTGATGCGTCTCGGCGGGGCGAAACTCGGTAGCCGGCTGGCGCTTTCTGAACGGTCGCAGGCGCTGCTTTCAGACGCGGCAACCGTTTTGTTGTTCTCCGTCGCGCTGGCGACAACGTTTTATGAAGGGGACCATTTTGCCGGGATGGCGCGCGTGCTGGGGGTGGGGTTCGCGGTGTTTCTGGCCTGGCGCAAAATGCCGTTAATTGTGGTGATCGTCGCGGCGGCGGTGGTGACAGCGCTGCTGCGTCTGGCGGGGATCCACTAGAAAATATGCCCGACATAACAGGTCGGCCGGGCATAACAGAGATTATCGCGCAGGAAGCGTATCAACATTGAGCGTCAGCGTTTCTTCAAAATCCGTGGTGTTAGTAACGCTAAACGCCTTGTCAGAGAGATAGGTCGTGATCATCATAGTGGCGACAAACTGCTCGCCCGCCACTTCTGTACCGTTTACCGCCGCCAGCGCTTTTTCCGGCTTCAGCGTCACCAGAGAAGCGCCTCCCTGAACGGCTACCGCGCCAATATCGACCGCGGCCAGCTGCACGGGGTTCCCGTCCACCCGCCCATCTTTGAATTCGATTTTCATCGCGCCGCTGTCCGTAAAACGATACGCCAGGTTCTGTCGGGCAATCCCGTCTACGGAGATGCGCATTTTGCGCACATCCGGACACAGCACCGAAACCTGAACTTCACGCATCACAGAAGCATAACCGTTGTACACTTTGCCAATATGTTCAGCGGACGTTTGCCGCATATCCTCTTTACGGTAGCGCCCGTAATCGACTTTCTTCACCGCCGACATCATTTCACAGGCGCCGTCATCAGCCTGCGCCATTCCCGAAAATCCCGCTGCGCCGCAGAGCAGCATAAGCATCAGCGCGTATTGACGAACGTTATTCAGAGACATTTCCCTGTCACCTCTTCATAGAATTTATTCGGTTCTGCCTCCGGCAGGGTGTACGTCAGCCTGCAACGCCCTTCATCCAGCTTCGCATACAGCTGCTGGCTGGCAGAGATGTCGTTCAGGAAGATCACGCCGTCTTCTGGCGCACTCGTCACATACTCCCCTGCCGCGTCCACAATCGAGACACCTTCCGGCAGCGGCGTACCGTCCGCACGGCGTATACTGAGCAGCACGCGGCGCTGGCTTAACGTCGCAAACTCCCACTTCGCCACAGCGCCGTGAGACGCTTTGATCGCTGTTCTGCCATTTCTTACGTCCAGATTGCCTGGCAGGCTTTCCGTGTTGATCTCAATCGTGCTTTCACGGAACGGCGACAGCGCAGGAATAATCGCCTGGCCCCATTTATCGGTCCATACCGCGCCGCGCGGGGTACCTATCTCGATACCAGCCACCGGTTTATCCAGTCTGGCAATGGCGTACGTATCGGTCACGCGGTAAGGCGAGAAGGTCACCCCGTCGCTGTGGGCGACAATCCCGCCGCTTAATGCTGCTGAGTAGTTGGTATTGCTGTCGTTATCTCCTCCTGCCGCCAGCGCCAGGTTGGTGTAATGCAGATTACTGTTCAGCGAGCTGTCCCAGCTGGTGGTGTTCTCTTCCTGGTCCTGAGTGACCCCCACCGTGTACTGGTTCTCAGCGTTGAGCGAGCCCATTGCCCGCGTGCCGTAAGAACGCTTACCTTCGCTCTCGCGATACCAGGAGCTGGTTGTCACGCCTGAGCGTCCCAGCGGGATCGACACGTTTACGTAAAACTGATCGTTGTCGCTGCTGTCGTGCCGGCTGACATCCGACTCCCAGTTCACGCTCACGTTGAAGTATTTAAAAGTCTGTGACCACGACGAGATAAACCGGCGACTGTCATAGTCGCTGTTCCAGCTCTCGTTGCGATAATAGCTGAGGGAAAAGCGGCCCAGCGTGGTACTCGACCAGTTGATACCGACGCTGGTGTCGTATTTGGTTTGCGACATATCGTCATCGTCGCCGTAAAGTTCCGCCATCTCGCGATAGTCCGGTGTGCCATAGCTACCGCCCAGCGAAAGCCCAATGCCCCACGGCAGGGAGTAACCCAGATCCAGCGTCGTTTTGTTGCCGTCGGTTTGCGTCTGGTTGTCTATTGACGCCAGAAAACCCAACGAGGCATACAGGTTCTGCATCGGTATGGTATCGAGGTTGCCGGAGAAGCCATAATAGTGGTTATCCGCCATCACCATACCGGCCAGGAAATTGACACGCTTATTGACAGACCAGCCGTTGTTGGCGGACACCACCCACGGATTTTCAAAGCGTGAGTCCATGTCTTCAACGCGGCCCATAGCCAGCGTAAAGCCCGGGGCACGGCCTATATGATTGCTGCGGAACGTACTTGCCGAGACAGTGAATCGGTTTTCGCTGCCGTCAGTCTCGGTGACCGTTACGTTCAGGTCGGTGTTGAGGTTCGCCAGCGGCACGTCATCCAGGTTGAACGGACCGGCAGGAACCAGCGTTGAGTAAATAAGCTGTCCGCCCTGGCGGATATCGACGCGCGCCTGCGGATTACGGGCAATACCGCTGACTTCGACGCCCGTCCCCACCTGAGGAGTGAGTGCGGTATCCGGCATCATCTGGACCCCGTAAATTCCCGGAATACTGAAGCGGCTGTTGGCGATGTTAATCTGGCCACCCTGCACCATCACGCCATAATCGGTAAAGGTACGATGGGCATAGGTGTAGAGGGAGTCGACATCAAAATCCTGATCGCTGCCGTCGCTAATGAACTGCGTGCTGCGCACAATCCAGTCTCCGGCATTAAAGCCCATTTCAAAGGTCGACTGGAAACGGTCAGCGTTCTCATCATCATAGTGATTATGGGTGCCAAACATGGAGTAATTCAGCATGGCTGCACGTCCGCCACGCACCTCGGCGAACTGTCGGTCATAATCAGGGTCGATCGCTTCAGGCGGTACAACAACCGATATTTCATCAATATCCGGCGAAGTCTGAATCGTTGATCCGGACCAGTAGTGATAAATCTTCGGGCAGGTGCCTCTTTTCGTCTGTTTAATCAGGCCCGCGTTTTCCAGAAACGCTTTATCAATACAGGGCGTTCCTTCCTCATCAAATTTCACGGGCATAATATTGCGCTGCTTACCATTAATATTAACCGTCACATTATGGTAGCCAGGGGTAAAACGGGGAGTGAGGGAATAGTAATCCGCAATGGCCGGATCAAGCCCGTTATTTTTTAAAGCATCGCTGTCAAATATGGCTCGCGCCAGTTCCAGAGATTCATTCGCATTAGAGGAAATCTCAGCCCGAATATTAAATGCCAGCACGCTAAGGCAAAACACGAGCATTCCCTTTTTACAGGAACCGTTTAACATAACTACTCCATGTTTGTTAAGTGATTTTATTGCTGAAGGTCGGCGATATAATTCCCTGCCTTATAGCCATAACGCGTTGCCGGATAGATTTCGATTTGTTTTTCGGATGCTGATATTTTGGCTGGGGCGCTGGCCGTCATTTTTTCGCCAGGAAGAATGTAAGTCTTAGCTAATGTCGCGATCGTACCCGAGGCCATTAATTTCACCTTTTGCTCCAGTCGGACGACATAAGGCGTATTATTCTCAACCGTGACATTGCCATTTTTTATCTGCCAGGTGAGTGCCTTCCAGGGTTCAATATTTACCGCCAGGCCAGCCGGGTGAATAATGACGGGAAGGTTCTGGCTAAACACCACTTTAACTTTATTTTTTTCACGCTGAGGGATAGCGGTAAAAATGACACGCTTAAAATGTTCCACCTTCAGCGGCTCATTACTGTTTTTCAGCACAAAACGCACGCGCTGGGTTTTACCCGCATCTACGCGCACAACCGGCTGCGTGGCAATCAGACCCGGTTTGGGGTCGTCCGGGAGATCAATAATTTTGGTGTACAGCAGCTGTGCTTCAGCATCGGTGTTTTTAACATCCATGCTGGCCCCCTGCTTGTCTTCATTGACAATAAGCAGCGAGGTATCCGGCACCATCCCGGCAGCCATACCGTTGAATGAGGCCAGCAGGCAGGCACAGATCAGCGTTCTCTTTAAAAGCAGCATAATATTAGTCCATTAATATTGGTATAGGACACCCCACCGGGGTGAGGTGTCAGGTATTTCATGATACGTGGGGGTGATTACAGATAAACCAGCTCAACGTTGGTTAAGCCGTCCAGGGTGGCTTCATCCGTGATATTTAAATCGTTGGTTGGGTTAATCATCGCGGCAATGCCCACGTTGAAGTTAATTTTAGTTTGTGCAATAGGTGCCACTGTACCGGTCGCTTGATCTGTGAAGGAATAAATCTCACTCTTATCAGGTTTCACCTGTAAGTAGCGAAACCCGCTTTTAACTCCCCATGATGCGCCGTTATCGCTGGTGAAGATTGGATAAAGGTTTACACCGTCTCCGTTGGTCGTCGCCCCGTCGGTCTTTTGGATACCCATTGAATAAGCGCCAATCTTCTTATCGCCATACATCCCCAGGCCAGCCGTAAAACCCGCACTGGTAATGAAATCCGAATCAATAAAGTTCACCGGCATATTCTCCGTAGGCGCAGAATCCACATGCGAATCGTTAAAGGTCACGCCAACGCGGGTCGCTTCTTCACAGGTAATAGAAATAGGGATAATTTTAACATCCGCCAGAGGGGTTGGGGTGGTGGAATTCAGACTAGCCACCTTCATGGTACCAAAATCAGCAATACCGCCACCGCTAATAAATGCCGGTGTACAGGAAGACGGAACAATTTTCCCCGTAACCTGAATATCAACACTGGAAGCCGCCATTGCTGAAGACGCCGCTACTGCCAGTACAGATGCCAGCACTCCTTTTTTAAACATCGCGTTCATTTAATTTCCTTATATGAGTTAAATACAAAATAAACCAAAAGAGAAATATTTGGTTTTAGGGGTAAAGATTTAATATTGTTTTTGAAACTATCATCATGAATAACCGGGGTCAATGACTCCGAATCTCTTTAGGATTAAAGCCTGAGGATTTCCTTATTATTTGGGATCAATTATTGATTATTTATATAATAAATCCCGAAATACAGTCTGAAAGACATGAAATCATGCATTATTGAAATGAATTAAAAGAACTGGTCAGACCTTGTATTTAGATCATGTATGAGATTGCTGATTTTTAAGTAAGGGTAACTCAACCGGACGGAACATTATAGTTATTATTCAACCAATAAGAAATATCCCGGAGGATATGGCTATTTTCTGTCAGGTTGAAAATACAGGCGGTTTGTACAGGAAGGCGGGATAAAACAGGGGAGCAGAATGAAACCTGTCCCTGCTCCGAAAAGCAAGGGACAGCGGCTATATGACTTATTTGTTCAGTTCAGCGGTCATGTGTACGCGGTTACCGGTGAATGCCTGGGTAATTTTGTAGGATGACGCGCCCGCTTCCTGAGCCTGTGCGGCGATTTTGGCTTCTGCGCCATCGAGGGTAGAGGCGGATGCAGTCACAGTCTGCGCAGCGAAAGAACCGAAAGAAGCAGCCAGAGCGATTACAGCGACAAAAGTTTTGATGCTTTTCATGAGATAAACCTTTTCGTTAAGTTGTTTAGATAAGGCACCGTGCCTTGATGAGATAAATACTAGCCCTCATCATGAACAACTAAAAGCGGAAGGTTTTGCTATACTCATTCAAAATTACTGATTAACAATTAATCGCTGCGGATGGGTGTAAATTGTCGCCCTGCCCGGCTTGCAGAACCCCACCAGCGTCAGGTTGCAGCGCTCTGCCACTTCGACCGCCAGCGTTGTCGCAGCCGACACCGCAAACAGGATCTCCACGCCGCACATGGCCGCTTTCTGCACCATTTCATAGCTGGCGCGGCTGGAAACGAGCGCGGCCCCTTGCTGCCAGACGGCATCTTCACGCGCGCGACGGCCCAGCAGCTTATCCAGCGCCACATGGCGGCCTACATCTTCATGACCTCCGACGATCTCGCCCGACGGGAGCACCCACGCCGCAGCATGTGTACAGCCGCTCAGCTGACCTATGGGCTGGACATCATTGAGGTGCTCCAGGGCTTTGTCGAGGTTACCGAGGTTGAAGGTCTGGGTAAACGGCAGCGGCGCGACGGGCTTACCGATATCGTTAAGCTGTTCAACGCCGCACACGCCGCAGCCGGTACGTCCGGCCAGCGCCCGGCGGCGCTCTTTCAGCCCCATAAAGCGACGACTGGAGAGTTCGATTTGTACTTCAAGGCCATTACAGGCCTGAACCACATCCATACCGTAGATCTCCTGCGGATGCGCAATGATGCCTTCCGAGAGGGAAAAACCTATGGCGAACAGTTCCAGATCTTTCGGCGAAGCCATCATCACCACATGCGAAATCCCGTTGTAAACCAGGGCAACGGGGACCTCTTCCGCCAGAAAATCCGGCGTGGCATGTGAAATGTGAGGCGGTCTGTGTACCGACAGTTCCACAATGCCCGCAGGCAGTGGCGACACGTGGGCAGCACGGTTTTGTTTAGACACAACGGTATTCCTGAACAACCACGGAAGTGAGCCTGCTATTGCAACACAAACGGCAGGCCTTACGCATAGTATGGATCAACTTTTCAGCAACCATTCTCCTACTCAATACGGAGGGGTGCAACCGATCAGCTGCTACACCTCTTTAACATGCACAGGATAAAATGTGATTGATATCACATTTTATAATCAATGCCGTGATAATACGTTCACTTTGTTTTAACCCCGTTAGAACAGGCGTACCGACATTGTGGTATTCTGGGCTTATCCCTCGGAGAAATGAGGGATTAATGCAAATTTTTCTCCTTTGCGGTTAATTCTCAACCGCAAAGTAAAACTACATAGCAATGTCGTAATGAACCAAGGAGTGACCCATGCAGGTCAGCAGAAGGCAGTTCTTTAAGATCTGCGCTGGCGGTATGGCAGGCACCACGGCGGCGGCACTGGGCTTTGCGCCCGGTGTAGCGCTGGCGGAAACACGGCAGTATAAACTGCTGCGCACCCGCGAAACCCGTAACACCTGTACGTACTGCTCCGTCGGCTGTGGGCTGTTAATGTATAGCCTCGGCGACGGTGCGAAAAACGCCAAAGCATCCATTTTCCACATCGAAGGCGATCCGGATCACCCGGTCAACCGTGGTGCGCTGTGTCCGAAAGGGGCCGGTCTGGTAGATTTTATCCACTCCGAAAGCCGCCTGAAGTTTCCTGAGTATCGCGCTCCCGGCTCTGACAAATGGCAGCAAATCAGCTGGGAGGAAGCGTTCGATCGCATCGCTAAGCTGATGAAAGAAGACCGCGATGCCAACTTTATCGCGAAGAATGCCGAAGGCACCACCGTTAACCGCTGGCTCTCCACCGGCATGCTGTGTGCTTCAGCGTCGAGTAACGAAACCGGCTATTTAACCCAGAAATTTACGCGCGCACTCGGTATGCTCGCGGTCGACAACCAGGCGCGTGTCTGACACGGACCAACGGTAGCAAGTCTTGCTCCAACATTTGGTCGCGGTGCGATGACCAACCACTGGGTCGACATCAAAAACGCCAACCTCATTGTGGTGATGGGCGGTAACGCCGCTGAAGCGCACCCTGTCGGGTTCCGCTGGGCGATGGAAGCCAAAATCCACAACGGCGCGAAGCTGATTGTGATCGATCCCCGCTTTACGCGTACAGCGTCAGTGGCGGATTTCTACACCCCAATTCGTTCAGGTACTGACATCACTTTCCTGTCAGGCGTATTGCTGTACCTGATGACCAACGAAAAATATAACCGCGAGTACACCGAAGCTTATACCAACGCCAGCCTGATCGTGCGTGAGGATTACCACTTCGAAGATGGCCTGTTCAGCGGTTATGACGCCGAAAAACGCAAATATGACAAAACCAGCTGGAACTACGAGCTGGACGAAAACGGCTTTGCGAAGCGCGACACCACCCTGCAACACCCGCGCTGCGTGTGGAACCTGCTGAAAGAGCACGTGTCCCGCTATACGCCGGAGGTTGTCGAAAACATCTGTGGGACGCCGAAGGCGGACTTCCTGAAGGTGTGCGAGCTGATAGCGGAAACCAGCGCGAAAGATAAAACCGCGTCGTTCCTGTATGCGCTCGGCTGGACGCAGCACTCCATCGGCGCGCAGAACATCCGCACCATGGCGATGGTTCAGCTGCTCCTCGGCAACATGGGGATGGCAGGCGGCGGCGTGAACGCCCTGCGCGGTCACTCCAACATTCAGGGTCTGACCGACCTCGGCCTGCTGTCTCAGAGCCTGACGGGTTACATGAACCTGCCGAGCGAGAAACAGACCGACCTGCAAACCTACCTGACGGCCAGCACGCCAAAACCGCTGCTCGAAGGCCAGGTGAACTACTGGGGCAACTATCCGAAGTTCTTCGTCTCGCTGATGAAAGCCTTCTACGGCGACAAGGCGACGGCGGAAAACAGCTGGGGCTTTGACTGGCTGCCGAAGTGGGACAAAGGTTACGACGTACTTCAGTACTTCGAAATGATGCACCAGGGCCAGGTCAACGGCTATATCTGCCAGGGCTTTAACCCGGTGGCGTCGTTCCCGAACAAGAACAAGGTTGTCGAGTCTCTGTCGAAGCTGAAGTTCCTGGTGACGATTGACCCGCTCAATACCGAAACGTCGACGTTCTGGCAGAACCACGGTGAGTCGAACGATGTCGATCCGTCGAAGATTCAGACCGAAGTGTTCCGTCTGCCGTCTACCTGCTTCGCGGAAGAGAACGGGTCTATCGTCAACTCCGGCCGCTGGTTGCAGTGGCACTGGAAAGGCGCGGATGCCCCGGGCATCGCCTTGAACGACGGCGAGATCCTGGCCGGTATCTTCTTACGTCTGCGTAAAATGTACGCGGCTGAAGGCGGCGCAACGCCTGAGCCGGTGCTGAACATGACCTGGAACTACTCGACGCCAGAGAATCCGTCTCCGGAAGAAGTGGCGATGGAGAGCAACGGTAAGGCGCTGGCGGACGTTATCGACCCGGCGACCGGTGCGGTGCTGGCGAAGAAAGGCGATCAGCTCAGCACCTTTGCGCACCTGCGCGATGACGGTACGACCTCCAGCGGCTGCTGGATCTTTGCCGGTAGCTGGACGCCGAAAGGCAACCAGATGGCCAACCGCGATAACGCCGACCCGTCGGGCCTCGGCAATACGCTGGGCTGGGCATGGGCATGGCCGCTTAACCGCCGCATCCTCTATAACCGCGCCTCAGCTGACCCGCAGGGCAACCCGTGGGATCCGAAGCGTCAGCTACTGAAGTGGGACGGCGCGAAATGGGGCGGCGTGGATATTCCGGACTACAGCACTGCCGCACCGGGCAGCGATGTCGGGCCGTTTATCATGCAGCCTGAAGGGATGGGGCGCCTGTTTGCTATCGATAAGATGGCGGAAGGTCCGTTCCCGGAACACTACGAGCCGTTTGAGACGCCGCTGGGTACTAACCCGCTGCACCCGAACGTGGTCTCTAACCCGGCAGCCCGCATCTTCAAAGGCGATTTTGAAGCGCTGGGTAAAAAGGACAAGTTCCCTTATGTCGGCACCACTTACCGTCTGACCGAGCACTTCCACTACTGGACCAAGCACGCGCTGCTGAATGCCATCGCGCAGCCGGAGCAGTTTGTGGAGATCGGCGAGAAGCTGGCGAACAAACTCGGCATTGCCCATGGCGATACCGTGAAGGTCTCCTCTAACCGCGGCTACATCAAAGCCAAGGCGGTGGTGACCAAGCGTATTCGCACGCTGAACGTTCACGGTCAGCAGGTGGATACCATCGGCATCCCAATTCACTGGGGTTATGAGGGCGTGGCGAAGAAAGGGTTCATTGCGAACACCCTGACGCCGTTCGTCGGTGATGCGAACACGCAGACGCCGGAGTTTAAGGCCTTCCTCGTGAACGTGGAAAAGGTGTAACGGAGACGACTTATGGCTTATCAATCTCAAGACATTATCCGTCGTTCCGCGACTAACGGTTTCACGCCCGCGCCTCAGGCGCGGGACCACCAGCAGGAAGTGGCGAAGCTTATCGACGTGACCACCTGTATCGGCTGTAAAGCCTGTCAGGTGGCCTGTTCAGAGTGGAACGACATCCGTGACGAAGTGGGTCACAACGTCGGGGTGTACGACAACCCGGCGGACCTGACCGCCAAGTCCTGGACGGTAATGCGTTTCTCGGAAGTGGAGCAGAACGACAAACTGGAATGGCTTATCCGCAAAGATGGCTGTATGCACTGTGCGGATCCGGGCTGCCTGAAGGCGTGTCCGTCAGAAGGGGCTATCATTCAGTATGCCAACGGCATCGTCGACTTCCAGTCCGAGCAGTGTATTGGCTGCGGCTATTGCATCGCGGGTTGTCCGTTTGACGTGCCGCGCCTGAACCCGGAAGACAACCGCGTCTACAAATGTACGCTGTGCGTTGACCGCGTAAATGTCGGCCAGGAGCCAGCGTGCGTGAAGACCTGTCCAACTGGCGCTATCCACTTTGGCTCCAAAGAGGATATGAAAACGCTGGCGGCAGAGCGCGTGGGCGAGCTGAAAACTCGTGGTTACGATAACGCGGGCCTGTACGATCCGGCCGGGGTTGGCGGTACGCACGTGATGTACGTGCTGCACCACGCCGACAAGCCGAACCTGTATCACGGCCTGCCGGAGAACCCGGAAATCAGCGCGACCGTGAAGTTCTGGAAAGGCATCTGGAAACCGCTGGCCGCGGTCGGTTTTGCGGCCACCTTCGCAGCGAGCATCTTCCACTACGTCGGCGTTGGTCCGAACCGTGCGGAAGAGGAAGACGACAACCTGCATGAAGAGAAAGACGAGGTGCGCAAATGAGAAAACGTGACACCATCGTGCGCTACACCGCGCCGGAACGCATCAACCACTGGGTCACCGCCTTCTGCTTCATGCTGGCGGCGATAAGCGGGCTGGGGTTCTTCTTCCCGTCCTTCAACTGGCTGATGCAGATACTGGGCACGCCGCAGCTGGCGCGCATCCTTCACCCGTTCGTGGGTGTGGTGATGTTTGCCTCGTTCATCATCATGTTTTTCCGCTACTGGCACCATAACCTAATCAATCGGGATGATATCTTTTGGGCGAAGAATATTCGTAAGATCGTCGTCAACGAGGAAGTGGGTGATACCGGGCGTTATAACTTCGGCCAGAAATGCGTATTCTGGGCGGCGATTATCTTCCTGGTCCTGTTGCTGGTGAGCGGCGTGATCATCTGGCGTCCGTACTTTGCGCCTGCTTTCTCAATCCCGGTGATCCGATTCGCGCTGATGCTGCATTCATTTGCCGCAGTGGCGTTAATTGTGGTTATCATGGTGCATATTTACGCCGCCCTCTGGGTGAAAGGCACCATTACCGCGATGGTGGAAGGCTGGGTCACCAAAACGTGGGCGAAGAAACATCACCCGCGCTGGTACCGAGAAGTCCGCCAGAAACAGGAAAAGTCATCTGAATGAGTATTCGCATAATCCCGCAAGATGAGCTGGGGTCGAGCGAGAAACGTACGGCGGAGTATATTCCGCCGTTGTTATTCCCCAGACTCAAGAACCTCTACAACCGCCGCGCAGAGCGTCTGCGCGAGCTGGCAGAGAACAACCCGCTGGGCGATTTTCTGCGTTTTGCCGCGCTGGTCGCCCATGCGCAGGAAGTGGTGCTGTACGACCATCCGCTGCAAATGGACCTGACCGCACGCATCAAAGAAGCCAACGAGCAGGGCAAACCGCCGCTGGATATTCACGTCCTGCCGCGCGACAAGCACTGGCATAAGCTGCTGCATTCCCTGATCGCCGAGCTGAAGCCCGAGATGAGCGGCACGGCGCTGGCAGTCATTGAGAACCTGGAAAAAGCCTCCGATCAGGAGCTGGAAGAGATGGCGAGCGCGCTGTTTGCTTCCGACTTCTCACTGGTGAGCAGCGATAAAGCGCCGTTCATCTGGGCTGCGCTGTCGCTCTACTGGGCGCAAATGGCGAGCCTGATTCCAGGTAAAGCCCGCGCCGAATACGGCGAAGCGCGCCAGTTCTGCCCGGTGTGTGGTTCAATGCCGGTCTCCAGCATGGTGCAAATCGGCACCACTCAGGGGCTGCGCTACCTGCACTGCAACCTGTGTGAAACCGAGTGGCACGTGGTGCGCATCAAGTGCAGCAACTGCGAACAGACCCGCGATCTGAACTACTGGTCGCTGGAAAATGAAGACGCGGCGGTGAAAGCGGAGAGCTGCGGCGACTGCGGGACCTACCTGAAGATTCTGTATCAGGAAAAAGACCCGAAAGTCGAAGCCGTGGCCGACGATCTCGCCTCGCTGATTCTGGACGCGAAGATGGAGCAGGAGGGCTTTGCCCGCAGCTCGATCAACCCGTTCCTGTTCCCGGGTGAAGGGGAGTAATCTCCTGTGAGAGTGCCGGGCGGCGCGAGCTTGCCCGGCCTACACCTGGTAAGGCGTAAGGACCTCGTCAATACCCGCAAAATCTTTCGTGTTGCGAGAAATCAACGGACATTTTCTGCTCTGCGCTGTGGCCAGAATGATAGCATCAGGCAGTTTCATTCCATGCTTCTCACGTAGTAAAACGCTTCTTTCCGCAATATCCCGAGACACATCAATAATTTCAAAAGCGCCCATAACGGCTGCCGTTTTCGCTTCATGACCATGCCTGCGAGCGCCCACCATTACTTCCATCCAGGTAATTAAGCTGATGGCTCGATGCGACGCGGTATGCTCAATCGCATCCGCAGCTTCAACACGGTTGTTGAAGAGATCAATGAGAATATTGGTATCAAACACTGCCATGTGCTCCATGATTACCACTCCTCACGCAGCTTGCGTTCATACTCAAGCCCGTCCTCTTTTCTGTCTCCCCACAGACCAAGCGCATTTCGGATAACAGAAGAACTCTGCTGGTCGAGATACAGCTCTATCGCTTCCCGAAGCAGTTCAGCACGTGGTTGATTTCGCAATTGCTTGAGATTATCCAAACGTTGAATCACGTCATCAGACAAATCGATAAGTATTCTGCCCATATCAAGTTCCGCCAAAACGCTCATATATCACCTTAGTATATCACCTTTGGTTAATTTTCAGGCAAAATACTCTTTATCAATTTAGGGTGAAAGGACGTTTTTTAGGGAATGATCGATTTTGCGAGCCGCTTTCCACAATATGCACCTCTCAACATTTCTCTGTTTTCATCTGCTGTAAACCAGGCTATAAACTGTATAAAAACACAGTAAAAGGACGTAATCATGGCACTGGAAAAGGGTATTGATAAGCTGGTACAGGAGTTTATTGCCGCAGGACGACTTTCCTCGCGAAAGCAGAGTATTGATGACCGGAGAAGCGGATATGTCGCCAGCACAGCGCTAGCCGGGGAAACAGAAACGCGTGTCCAGGTTGAAACGCTTGTTCTTGAGGATATGACCTTTCGGGTATTTTCGCCTTTCAATGCCCCTGAAACGTTATCTTGTGCCCTCTACTATCATGGCGGTTGTTTTGTCAGCGGTGGGTTTGAAACCCATGATAATCAGCTTCGCCAACTGGCGTTTTACGGTAACTGCCGGGTCATTGCGGTTCAGTACAGACTCGCACCCGAGCATACTTTCCCCGCTGCGCATGACGATGCAGAGAGAGCGGCAGATCTTGTCTGGCAAAATGCAGAACAATTAGGTGTGGATAAAAACCGGATTACACTTTGTGGAGACAGTGCGGGAGGTCATCTTGCGCTGGTAACGTCATTGCGGCTTAAGGCCAAAGGTCTCTGGGATCCCGCGCAGCTCATTCTTATCTACCCCATGCTCGACGCTACGGCCAGTTTTGAAAGCTATACCCTCAATGGCATGGATTACGTGATTACTCGCGATACCCTTTTGAGCGGCTATGAAATGTATCTGGCTGGAGCCGACCGTCAACATCCTGAAGTCAGCCCACTGTGGCGCAACGACTTTAGCGGTCTGCCGAAGGTCCATATTGTTACCGCGGAATATGATCCGTTACGCGACGAAGGCGAGGCGCTTTATCAGCGCCTCACGGAGCAAGGCGTGAAGTGTACCGCTCAACGATGGTGGGGTGTAATACACGGCTTCTTCCAGTTGGGTGGAATTAGCCAGTCAGCGCGAGACGTTATGCGAGATATTGCCTGGCGCATTAACCATGCCGGGCGAGAGTGAGAAGGAGACTATTCCTCCTCGTTCCCGCCCTCTTCATACGCGCCATACGGCTTCGCAGGCAGAACGATATAGGTGCCTTCAAACACCGCGCCTGGCGTTTCATCGCCGAACAGCTCAACCTGCATCTGTACGCGTGCTTTACGTCCACGCGCCAGACGGTCGAGATCGCCGCCCAGTGCGCCCAGGTCAGCAACCGCGCTCGGCTTGCCGCTGATCGGGGCGCTGTAGCGGATATGGGCATCGGCCAGAATAATGGTGCCGCCGAGATGACGTTCGCGCAGCATCAGCCAGATCAGTCCCCAGCCGGTGAGCGTGGCAAGTGAAAACAGGCTGCCGGCAAACAGGGTATGGTGCGGGTTCTGGTTGCCGGTTTCCGGCATGGTGGTAATAAATTTTTGCCCGGTGTACTGCTGAATACGCACACCCATTTTTTCACTGAGCGGAATGTGCTGATACCACGCCTGCTGGAGCTGCCCGCACCAGTCGGCGCGATGGAGAATATCGTCCAGCGTGGCGATGGGTTTGATCATCAAAAAGTGACGAATCGGCGTAGTTTGCGGGGCGGTGATTTCCCCCTGATTCACGAAACCAAGCTTGGCAAAGAACTCAACGGCATCTTCGCGGGCGCTACAGGTGACACGCTTGACCCCTTCCTGACGGGCAACGGATTCCAGCGTCATAGCCATCAGCGTTCCAAGGCCTTTGTCCTGCACGGAGGGATGAACGGCCATAAAGCGGATTGAAGCTTCGTTGTCGGCATTGATATACAGACGTCCCACGGCAACGAGGTTGCCCTCTTCATCAACCACCATCTGGTGGTGCGCCATCGCGTCCCAGGCGTCGCGTTCAGAGCCTTTAGGTTGATGCAGTGGCTTGCGCAGCATTTCCCAGCGGAAATGGTAATAAGCGTCTAATTCTTCTTCCGTTTGCGGTACTCGAAGGTGATACATAGCTGTACTCTCTCTTGTTACCCGCGGCCATGCCGCCAGTTGGCTCATACCTGGAGCCAGAATGTGACGGGGCCATCGTTCACCAGCGAAACCTGCATATCCGCAGCGAATCGTCCGGTTTGTGTATTCATGTCCTGTTGGCGACAGCGCTCAACAAAGTACTCGTAAAGGGCTTCTGCGCGATCCGGTGCCGCGCCCTTCGAAAAACTCGGGCGCATGCCGCGTTCGGTATCCGCGGCCAGCGTAAACTGGGAGACCACCAGCACGCTGCCGCCCGCCTGCTGAACGTTCAGGTTCATCTTGCCTTCCGCATCGCTGAAAATGCGGTAGCCCAGTACGCGCTCACACAAGCGGTTGGCTTTTTGTTCGTCGTCATCCTTTTCGACACCCAGGAGCACCAAAAGTCCTGGGCCAATTTCACCCGTCACCTCATCCGCCACGGTGACGCTGGCACGGGTTACACGCTGAATCAATGCAATCATGGTTGGTCTGCTTCTTGTTGTTTTTCAGCTTCTGCTGCTTTTTTGAGTTCGCGGTAGACCCCGAGAGTGACAGTTATTTCGGCGCCAAGCAAGACGATACACCACGTCCAGTAGACCCAGACAAACAAAATGGGGATCACCGCCAGCACGCCGTAAATCAGCTGATAAGAGGGGAACATGGTGATATAAAGCGCGAATCCTTTCTTGCCCAGCTCAAAGAGCAACGCCGCGACCAGCGCACCCACCACGGCATCCCGGTTGGGTACGCGCGTGGTTGGTACCACGCTGTAGAGCAGCCAGAACGAAAGCCACGATAAAATCAGCGGGAATATACGCAGCACGTTATCGATCACGCTGTTTAAGTCGGTCGCCCAGCGCAGCGAAAGAAGGTAGGAACTGATCGCCAGGCTTGCCCCCGCCAGCAATGGGCCAAGGGTTAAAATCATCCAGTAGACGGCAAAGGAGTAAACCTTCGGGCGGACTTTTTTGCTCCGCCAGATGGTGTTGAGCGCACTGTCGATGGAGTACATCAGCAGCAGCGCGGTAACAATAAGCCCACATGCCCCCACCGCCGTCATCTTGCTGGAGTTAGCGACAAACTGTTCAATGTAGTTCTGGATCACATCGCCGGTGGCAGGAATAAAGTTCGCGAAAACAAAATGGCGAAGCTGCATGCTCACATCGGCAAACATCGGAAACGCCGAAAAAAGCGCAAAAATCACCGCCACCAGCGGCACCAGCGAGAGCAAGGACACGTAAGCGAGATTGCCCGCCAGCGTGGTCATGTTGTCCTCGTCAATGCGATGCCAGAGGAGTTTCAGCCACGCCCTCAGCGGGCGCGTGTGGTGATTGGCTTTTTGATGAACGGTTTTTAGCATAACTGCTTCGCAAAGTAGTTCGGTATCGTCTCTTTTCCGGTCACCAGAATGGAGGTGATACCTAACTGATTAGCCCCTTCTATATTATCGGCGTTGTCGTCAAAAAAGACCGCATCCGCCGCCGTGAATCCTTCTTCCTGCAATACCGCCTGATAGATGCGCGCCTCAGGTTTACGCATCCCCATCTCCTGGGAGAGATACACCTTATCTGCCGCCGCGTGGATTTCCGGGTATTCATCCGGCCAGAAGGTGGTATGCAGGCGGTTGGTATTCGACAGGACGACGACGCGATGCCCCTGCTCGCGAAGCTTGTGCATGATGTCGATCACTTCGGGGCGGATCGCGACAAATATGGCCTGCCAGCCGTGGGAAAACTGCTCGTAGCTTAACGAGAGACCCATTTCCTGACAGAAACGCTCTGCGAACGCTTCATCGCTGATCTCACCGCGCTCGTGCAGATGGAAAGTCTCACCCATCGCGAAATTCTGCTTTAACGTCGCCAGCGGAACACGGCTAAAATCGCTCCATGCGCCCAGCACCCGGTTAAAATCGATATCGACGATTACATTTCCTAAGTCAAAGATATAAAGCATGTTTATCTCCTTTCGCCGTGGAAAAGTAACTGTAGCGGGAAAGAGAAACTTTAGCTATGCGCCAGATTCAGCTTAGAGAAAGGAAAGACCCGAATCGCAATATCGGGCCATAGGATTTTCAGCCAACCTGCTGCTCTTCTCCGGAATTGACTTCGACAACCTCAACCTTGCTGGATTTGAGGTGATTTTGCAGCGCCGGGCCGGGCAGCTCATCGGTGAACAGCGCCGTCGCCTGCGCCACGTTGCCGATTTCAACCGCCGCGGAGGCGTGGTATTTCGTATGATCGGCCGCCAGTAAAATGTGACGGGAGTGAGCGATCATGGTTTTCACCACGCTGGCTTCGTTAACGTCAAATTCCATCATCGCGCCGTCGTGCTCTATCGCCCCGACGCTGGTGACCAGGTAATCTGCGCGAAATCCTGACACGAACGCCGTTGCCGCAGGACCGATAATGCCGCCGTTATGCGGGCGCAGCGTACCGCCGGGCACCATCACCTCAAAGCGCGGATTCTTATAAAGAATGTGCGCCACCCGCAGGCTGTTAGTGATGATGCGCAGATGATTATGGTTAAGCAGTGCCCGGGCAACGTGCTCCACGGTCGTCCCGATGGTGATAAAAATGGTCGAACCGTCGGGAATATAGTCCGCAATCGCTTCGGCAATCGCCCGTTTCTCTTCGGTAAGCGAGACTTCACGCTGTTCGAACGCCGTGTTGACCACGCTGGATGCCCTGCCCGCGCCGCCGTGATGACGGGTGATCAGCCCCTGCTCGCTGAGCTTACGGATATCACGGCGCACGGTTTGCGTGGAGACATCCAGCAGCTGCGCCAGTTCATCAATGTTCATATAGCCGCGATCGGCAATCAGCGTCAGCAGCTGATCGTGACGCGGGTTGCCGGTCAGTTCGGTAAGGCTCATGGGCTGTCCTCTGAAAACCATCACGCCCCGCATTTTATACAAAAAGTGACAAAAAAGAGCGGGTTTGATCACAGTCGGGTATACCCGCGCGCCCGCCGGGCTTTGTACATTTCAGTGCTGCGACGGCGCTGGCAAAACGCACGGCGTCTGCGGCGGGTAATTTCTGCCCCAGGCTGACCGCCAGCGCACCGTGGAACACGTCGCCCGCCCCGGTGGTATCAATGACGTTCACTTCAAAACCAGGCTGATGACATAGCGTGTCGTTTTCCAGCCAGAAACAGCCGTCTCGCCCCTGTGTGACATACACATGTCCATTTGTGAGCGTTTGTGCTTTCTTCAGCGCGTTTTCGGTTTCATCCAGCTGCGTCAACCGCCGCAGTCCTGGTGCGGAGAAGGCCGCGTGGTCGCTTAAGGCAATCAGATCCGCGATGTCCTGCGGGGTGACATCCGCATCCAGCAGCGTCGGTACGCCCTGCTGGCGGGCCAGGGTAAATGCCTGTTTTGCCCCGTCATGCCAGCGCACGTCGGCTAAGACAATGTCCCACTGAGAGAAGTCGATTTCATGCAGCCAGTCTGCCGCCGCAGGGAGATCGGGGCTGGGGTAGTTGGCAATCACTCTTTCCCCACCTGCGTCCACCAGCACCGCCGATTGCGACGATCGGGCTCCCTTAACTATGCGCGTATAGCGGGTGTTCACCCCCAGGGATTCCAGCTCCGCAAGCAGTCGTCTGCCGGTATCGTCGTCCCCCACCCGACCAATAAAATCCACTTCCGCGCCCAGTTTTGCGGCTGCCACTGCCGCCGTTGCCGCCGGGCCGCCGCCCACTTCCGTATAGTCTTTTGCGACATATTTCCCACCTTCTTTCGGTAAATCATCGAGATACCAGATGCGATCCAGCACGGTAATGCCGACACAAACGATGCGAGTCATGGTGATTCCTTCTGCGATTTCTGATGCCTTCATTTTAATTTCACCAAATGTTTAAAAAGTGACCCGTGTCAATTTTTTGACTATAAATTACAAATACGATCAAAAACAGACACCACAAACGCGCAAAAATTGACACGATGTGACAGGAGAGAGGCATGTCAGCAATCGCATTTATTGGCTTAGGACAGATGGGCGCGCCCATGGCGAAGAATCTGTTGAAACAGGGCCACCAGCTTAACGTTTTTGATGTGAACCCGCAGGCGGTTCAGGCGCTGGTAGAGAGCGGCGCCCGGGCGGCGGGAACGCCAGCGCAGGCCGTAACGGAGGCCGAATTCGTCATTACCATGCTGCCAAACGGCGACCTGGTGCGCAGCGTGCTGTTCGGCGAGCACGGCGTATGCGAAGGGTTATCCCGCGACGCGCTGGTCATTGATATGTCCACCATTCACCCGCTGCAAACCGACGCACTGATCCGCGACATGGCTGAGCAAGGCTTCAGCCTGATGGACGTGCCCGTCGGACGCACCTCTGATCATGCCATCGCCGGTACGCTGCTCCTGCTGGCAGGCGGTACGGCGCAGCAGGTTGAGCGCGCCACCCCCGTTTTAATGGCGATGGGCAATGAACTGATTAACGCTGGCGGGCCGGGCATGGGCATCCGCGTGAAGCTCATCAATAACTACATGAGCATCGCCCTGAACGTCCTTTCCGCCGAGGCCGCCGTACTGTGCGAAGCGCTTGGCCTCTCCTTTGACGTGGCGCTCAAGGTGATGAGCGGCACGCCGGCGGGCAAAGGCCACTTCACGACATCCTGGCCGAACAAGGTGCTGAAAGGGGATCTTTCACCCGCCTTCATGATCGACCTTGCGCATAAGGATCTGGGGATCGCCCTCGACGTGGCCAACCAGCTCCACGTTCCGATGCCGCTGGGCGCGGCGTCCCGCGAAGTATACAACCAGGCACGCGCCGCCGGGCGCGGGCGCGAAGACTGGACGGCCATTCTTGAACAGGTTCGCGCATCTGCCGGGCTGAAAAAAACACACTGATACGAAAGGACTGAGGAATGACGATGTACACCCTGAAAGATATCACCCGACCTTCCGGCGGTTTTGCGATGCTGGCCGTGGATCAGCGCGAAGCGATGCGCCTGATGTTTGCTGCCGCAGGCGCGCCGGTGCCGGTAACCGACCAGCACCTGACGGATTTTAAAGTCAATGCGGCGAAAATTCTGTCGCCGTACGCCTCTGCGATCCTCGTCGACCAGCAGTTCTGCTACCGCCAGATTGTCGAGCAGCAGGCCGTGGCCAAAAGCTGCGCAATGATTGTCGCCGCCGACGAGTTTATCCCGGGGAACGGCATTCCGGTCGACAGCGTGGTGATCGACAAGAACGTTGACGCGCAGGCGGTCAAACGCGATGGCGGTAAGGCGCTGAAGCTGCTGGTGCTGTGGCGCAGCGATGAAGATCCGCAGCAGCGCCTGGAAATGGTGAAAGCGTTCAATACGCTGTGCCACGACAACGGACTGTTGAGCATTATCGAGCCGGTGGTGCGTCCCCCGCGCCTCGGCGCCGCGTTTGACCGCGAGCAGGCGATTATCGATGCGGCCAAAGAGCTGGGCGACAGCGGCGCCGACCTCTACAAAGTGGAAATGCCGCTGTTTGGTAAGGGCACACAGCACGAGCTACTGACGGCCTCGCAGAAGCTGAACGAGAACATCGCCATGCCGTGGGTGATCCTCTCCTCCGGCGTGGACGATAAGTTATTCCCGCGTGCCGTAAGCGTCGCCATGCAGGCGGGGGCATCGGGCTTTTTAGCCGGTCGCGCCGTCTGGTCATCGGTGATTGGCCTGCCGGACACCGAGATGATGCTGCGTGATATTTCCGTGCCAAAACTTCAGCGTCTGGGTGAGATCGTCGACGAAATGATGGCTCGCCGTTAAGAAAGGACCCGAACATGAAATGGTTTAACACCCTGAGCCATAACCGCTGGCTCGAACAAGAGACCGACCGCATTCTCGATTTCGGTAAAAACGCCGCCGTACCGACCGGCTTTGGCTGGCTGGGCAATAACGGGCAGGTGCGCAGCGATATGGGCACCCATCTGTGGATCACCGCCCGCATGCTGCACGTTTACGCGGTGGCGGCGAACATGGGGCGCCCCGGCGCGTACGCCCTGGTTGAGCACGGCATTAATGCCCTGAACGGTCCGCTGCGCGATAAACAGCACGGCGGCTGGTACGCCTGCGTAAACGATGAAGGCGTGATTGATGCGTCCAAGCAGGGCTATCAGCACTTCTTCGTCCTGCTGGGCGCGGCGAGCGCCGTCACCACCGGCCACCCGCAGGCACGCAAGCTGCTGGACGATGCCATCGAGGTGATTGAGCGCTACTTCTGGAGCGAACAGGAGCAGATGTGCCTGGAGTCCTGGGACGAAGCCTTCAGCAAAACGGAAGACTATCGCGGCGGTAACGCCAATATGCACGCCGTGGAAGCCTTCCTCATCGTCTATGACGTGACCCACGACCGGAAATGGCTCGACCGCGCCTTGCGTATCGCCTCGGTGATTATTCACGACGTGGCGCGCAAAGGGGAGTACCGCGTTAACGAGCATTTCGACACCAGCTGGAACCCGATCCGCGATTACAACATCGATAACCCTGCCCACCGCTTCCGCGCCTACGGCGGCACGCCGGGGCACTGGATCGAGTGGGGCCGCCTGATGCTGCACCTGCGCGCCGCGCTGGAAGCCCGCTTTGAAACCCCGCCGGAATGGTTGCTGGAAGATGCGAAAGGCCTGTTTCACGCCACTATTCGCGACGCCTGGGCACCCGACGGGGCGGACGGCTTTGTCTACTCCGTGGGCTGGGACGGCAAGCCTATCGTGCGCGAACGCGTGCGCTGGCCAATCGTCGAGGCGATGGGCACGGCTTACGCGCTCTACACCGTCACTGGCGAGGCGCAGTACGAAGCCTGGTATCAGAAATGGTGGGATTACTGCATCAAGTACCTGATGGATTACGAAAACGGTTCATGGTGGCAGGAGCTGGACACCAATAACGAAGTGACCACCAAAGTCTGGGACGGCAAGCAGGATATTTACCACCTGCTGCACTGCCTGGTGATCCCCCGCCTGCCGCTGGCGCCGGGCTTAGCCCCTGCCGTAGCCGCCGGATTACTGGATAGCTTGGCCAAATAATAAAGACGGAGTTTTTATGCGTACCCTACACAATATTGACCTGAAAAATAACGAAAGTGGTTTCACCCTGCGCTGGCAGGACCGTCTGATTTTATCCCACTCTGCGGATGCCCCCTGCCTGTGGATCGGTGCAGGCGAAGCGGATATCGAGATGTTTCGCGGCAATTTCAGCATCAAAGACAAGCTTAACGAAAAGATTGCCCTGACGAACGCGACCGTCACGCAGCAAAGCGCGGGCTGGGCAATCCGCTTTACCCGCGGCGACGCGGTGAGCGCGACGCTGCTAGTGGGCGTGGATGGTGAGGGCCGTCTGGAGCTGAAGCTGAAAAATGACGCCGCCAGCCATAACCGCATCTGGCTGCGGCTGGCGGCTCAGCCTGACGATCATATCTACGGCTGCGGCGAGCAGTTCTCGTATTTCGATCTGCGCGGCAAGCCGTTCCCGCTGTGGACCAGCGAGCAGGGCGTGGGACGCAACAAGCAGACCTACGTCACCTGGCAGGCCGACTGCAAAGAGAACGCGGGCGGCGATTACTACTGGACCTTCTTCCCACAGCCTACCTTCGTGAGCACCCAGAAGTACTACTGCCACGTGGATAACAGCTGTTATATGAACTTCGACTTCAGCGCGCCGGACTTCCACGAGCTGGCATTCTGGGAAGATAACGCCACGCTGCGCTTCGAATGCGCAGAAACCTACGTCGATCTGCTGGAAAAACTGACCGGCCTGCTGGGGCGTCAGCCTGAACTGCCGGACTGGGTTTACGACGGCGTGACGCTGGGTATTCAGGGCGGCACCGAGGTGTGTCAGCAGAAGCTCGACGCCATGCGCGAGGGCGGCGTGAAGGTAAACGGCATCTGGGCGCAGGACTGGTCCGGCATCCGGATGACCTCCTTTGGCAAACGCGTAATGTGGAACTGGAAGTGGAACAGCACGCTCTATCCGCAGCTTGATGAGCGGATTGCGCAGTGGAAAGAGGAAGGCGTGCAGTTCCTCTCCTATATCAACCCGTACGTCGCCAGCGATAAAGATCTCTGCGAAGAGGCGGCACAGCGCGGCTATCTGACCAAAAACGCCGACGGCGAGGATTACCACGTTGAGTTTGGCGAGTTCTACGCGGGCGTTATCGACCTGACCAACCCAGAAGCCTACCGCTGGTACAAAGAGGTGATCAAAAAGAACCTGATCGAACTGGGCTGCGGCGGCTGGATGGCCGATTTCGGGGAGTATCTGCCGACCGATACCTTCCTGCACAACGGCGTGAGCGCGGAGATCATGCATAACGCCTGGCCTGCCCTGTGGGCGAAATGTAACTACGAAGCGCTGGAGGAGACCGGCAAGCTCGGGGAGATCCTGTTCTTCATGCGCGCGGGCTACACCGGCAGCCAGAAGCACTCGGTGATGATGTGGGCGGGGGATCAGAACGTCGACTGGAGCCTGGACGATGGTCTGGCGTCCGTCGTACCGGCGGCGCTGTCGCTGGCAATGACCGGGCACGGGCTGCACCACAGCGACATTGGCGGCTATACGACCCTCTTCGAGATGAAGCGCAGCAAAGAGCTGCTGCTGCGCTGGTGCGACTTCAGCGCCTTTACGCCGATGATGCGTACCCACGAGGGCAACCGCCCTGGCGACAACTGGCAGTTCGACGGCGACGCGGACACCATCGCCCACTTCGCGCGCATGACCACCGTCTTCACCACTCTGAAGCCGTACATCAAAGCTGCGGTAGCGCAGAACGCGAAGAGCGGCCTACCGGTGATGCGCCCGCTGTTCCTGCACTACGAGGACGACGCGCGCGCCTACACGCTGAAATACCAGTACCTGTTTGGCCGCGATCTGCTGGTGGCGCCGGTTCATGAAGAGGGACGCCGCGACTGGTCGCTCTATCTGCCGCAGGACACCTGGGTCAATGCGTGGACCGGGGAAACCTGCCAGGGCGGTGACATCACCGTTGATGCCCCGCTCGGCAAACCGCCGGTCTTCTATCGCCAGCACAGCGAATGGGCAGATCTGTTTAGCACCTTACGTCATATCTGATAAGGCTCGCCCGCGGGGAAACCTGCGGGCAGACGGAGAACAATAATGAGTCAACATACTTCTGATCCGGCAACCCTGCGCCTGCCGTTTAAAGAAAAACTCGCCTACGGGATGGGCGATCTCGGCTCTAACATCCTGCTTGATATCGGCACGCTGTATCTGCTGAAGTTCTACACCGACGTGCTGGGGCTGCCTGGCACCTACGGCGGGATTATCTTCCTGATTGCGAAGTTTTTTACCGCCTTCACCGACATGGGCACCGGGATCATGCTCGATTCCCGGCGCAAGATCGGCCCGAAAGGGAAATTCCGCCCGTTCGTGCTGTATGCAGCCTTCCCGGTAACGTTGCTGGCCATAGCTAACTTCGTCGGCACACCGTTTGAAATTACCGGTAAAACGGTGATGGCGACGGTGCTGTTCATGCTGTACGGCCTGTTCTTCAGCATGATGAACTGCTCCTACGGCGCGATGGTGCCCGCCATTACCAAAAACCCGGACGAGCGTGCTTCGCTGGCCGCCTGGCGCCAGGGCGGCGCCACGCTGGGTCTGCTGCTCTGTACGGTGGGCTTTGTCCCGGTGATGAACCTGATTGAGGGCAACGACCAGCTTGGCTACATCTTTGCCGCCACCCTCTTCTCGCTGTTCGGGTTGTTCTTTATGTGGTGGTGCTATAAGGGCGTAACCGAGCGTTACGTCGAGACGCAGCCTGCTAACCCGGCGCAGAAACCGGGGCTGTTGCAGTCGTTTCGCGCCATCGCCGGGAACCGTCCGCTGTTTATCCTGTGCATCGCTAACCTGTGCACGCTGGGCGCCTTTAACGTTAAGCTCGCCATTCAGGTCTACTACACGCAGTACGTACTGAACGACCCGATCCTGCTGTCGTACATGGGCTTCTTCAGCATGGGCTGTATTTTTATCGGCGTCTTTATGATGCCCGGCGCGGTGCGGCGCTTCGGTAAGAAAAAGGTATACATCAGCGGGCTGATGATTTGGGTGGCGGGCGATCTGCTTAACTACTTCTTCGGCGGCGGCTCGGTGAGCTTCGTGGCGTTCTCCTGCCTGGCGTTCTTCGGCTCCGCGTTCGTGAACAGCCTGAACTGGGCGCTGGTGTCCGATACCGTGGAATACGGCGAGTGGCGCACCGGCGTACGCTCCGAGGGGACGGTCTACACCGGCTTTACCTTCTTCCGTAAGGTATCGCAGGCGCTGGCGGGCTTCTTCCCGGGGCTCATGCTCACGCAGATCGGCTATGTGCCCAACGTGGTGCAATCCGCCGGCACGGTTGAAGGGCTACGGCAGCTGATATTTATCTATCCGAGTCTGCTGGCAGTCATCACCATCGTGGCGATGGGCTGCTTCTACAACCTTAACGAGAAGATGTATGTGCGCATCGTGGAAGAAATTGAGCTGCGCAAACGTACGGCATAAATGACGTGATTGAGCGCCCTGCGGGGCGCTTTGAGGATCGACCATGACACATAATACTGATCCGTTAACCCTGAAATTGAGCCTGCGAGAGAAGTGCGCCTACGGGATGGGTGATTTTGGCTCGAACCTGATGCTGTGTATTGGCACGCTGTATCTGCTGAAGTTTTACACCGATGAACTGGGCATGCCGGCGTTCTATGGCGGCATTATTTTCCTCGTCGCGAAGTTTTTCACCGCATTTACCGACATGCTGACCGGGGTGCTGCTGGACTCCCGGCGTAATATCGGCGCGCGGGGGAAATTCCGGCCATTCATTCTCTACGCCTCCGTCCCGGTGGCGCTGGTGGCCACGGCGCAGTTTATGGCCAACGACTTTAGCCTGACGGTGAAAACGGCCCTCGCCACCGTGCTCTTCATGATGTTTGGCCTCTGCTACAGCCTGATGAACTGCGCCTACGGTGCAATGGTTCCGGCCATCACCAAAAACCCGAACGAGCGCGCGCAGCTTGCGGCGTGGCGTCAGGGCGGCGCAACGGTAGGACTGTTGCTCTGCACCGTCGGCTTTATGCCGATTCAGGCGCTGTTCGTCAGCCAGCCCTCACTCGGCTATCTGGTGGCCGCGCTGGTGTTCGTCACCGGGGGACTGTTCTGCATGTGGTGGTGCTACAGCGGGGTGAAAGAGCGCTACGTCGAGCTTACGCCCGATCACCATAAGCCCGGCATTCTGAAATCGTTCTGCGCGATTTTCCGCAATCCGCCGCTGCTGGTGCTGTGCATCGCTAATCTGTGTACCCTCGCCGCGTTTAACATCAAGCTGGCGATTCAGGTCTATTACACCCAGTACGTGCTGAACGATCTGCATCTCCTGTCGTGGATGGGCTTTTTCAGCATGGGCTGCATTCTGATTGGCGTGTTTCTGGTGCCTGGCGCGGTAAAGCGCTTTGGCAAGAAACCGGTCTATCTGGGCGGGCTGACGCTGTGGGCGGTGGGCGACGTGCTGAACTTCGTCTGGGGAACCAGTTCCCTGCTGTTCGTGCTCTTTTCCTGCATGGCCTTTTTCGGCACCGCGTTTGTGAACAGCCTGAACTGGGCGCTGGTGCCGGATACGGTTGATTACGGCGAGTGGAAAACCGGGATCCGCGCCGAAGGGTCAGTGTATACCGGCTATACCTTCTCGCGCAAAATCTCCGCCGCGCTCGCCGGTTTCCTGCCCGGGATTATGCTGACCCAGATTGGCTACATCCCGCATGCCGTGCAGAGCGCGGGCACGCTGCTGGGGTTGCGCCAGCTTATTTTCCTCTGGCCGTGCGGCCTGGCGATCGTTGCCGCCGTGACCATGGGGCTGTTTTATAAACTCAACGAAGCGCGCTTCGCCTTTATTATCGAGGAGATTGGAAAACGGAAAAAACAGACAGCAAATACCCCTGAGATAACCACCAACAATAAAGCGTCAGCAGTCACTTTATAACAATAAATCCGGCCAGTATGTCCTTCCTGTTTATCAGGAGGGAGGCCTTTCTGTACCTGATACATGGACAAATTATGAAAAGAATCATCACTGTACTGATCGTGTCGTCTGTGTCCTGCCCGGTTTTTGCCGGGGCCTATGTCGAAACGCGCGAAGCCTACAACACCGCCTCTGAGCTGCACGAAGTGATCCTGCGTGCGGGCTATAACTTCGATATGGGCGCGGGACTGATGTTCACCAACGCTTATAACGTGGGGAAATGGGACGAACTGAAGCACAGCTATAACGAAATTGAGGGGTGGTATCCACTCTTCAAACCGACCGACAAACTGACCTTCCAGCCCGGCGGCTTGATTAATGACAGCAGCGCAGGATCAGGTGGCGCGGTTTATTTAGATACTAACTATAAATTTACGGACTGGTTTAATCTGACGTTCCGCTATCGCTATAACCATAACAATTACGATACGCCGGACTATAACGGGCAGATGGATAAGAACGACACACATGAATTTGCCAACTACTGGAATTTCAAAGTGACGGATGCGTTTTTCTATACCTTTGAGCCGCACTTTTTCCAGCGGGTGAATGATTACCACAGCAAAAATGGCAAAGATCATCACTGGGAAATTACCAATAAATTCAGCTATAAGATCGACAGAAACTGGCTGCCGTATCTTGAGCTACAGTGGCTGGACCGATGGAATGATTACAACCGCGAGCAGTACCGGATCCGTTTAGGGTTGCGGTATTCGTTCTAATAAAAAAAGCCGCTGATCGCTCAGCGGCTTTTTCGTTGCCGGGTGGCGCATGCGCTTACCCGGCCTACGGCATAACCGAATTACTCTTCTTTCGCACCGCGCATTGCACGTTTACGATCGTTCTCGGTCAGGTGACGTTTACGGATACGAATTGACTGAGGCGTCACTTCGACCAGTTCGTCATCATCGATGAATTCCAGAGCCTGCTCCAGCGTCATCTTGATCGGTGGAACCAGAACCGTTGCTTCGTCAGTACCGGACGCACGCATGTTGGTCAGTTTCTTACCGGTCAGGCAGTTTACCGTCAGGTCGTTAGAACGGCTGTGAATACCGATGATCTGGCCTTCGTAAACTTCAGCGCCGTGGCCCAGGAACAGCTTACCGCGATCCTGCAAACCGAACAGCGCAAACGCAACCGCTTTACCCTGACCGTTGGAGATCAGCACGCCGTTGTTACGCTGGCCCACTTCGCCCGGACGAACGTCGTCGTAGTGGCTGAAGGTGGAGTACAGCAGACCAGTACCGGAAGTCATGGTCATGAACTCAGAACGGAAGCCGATCAGGCCACGGCTTGGGATCACGTAGTCGAGACGTACGCGGCCTTTGCCATCTGGATTCATGTTTTTCAGGTCGCCTTTACGCTCACCCAGTGCCTGCATCACAGAACCCTGGTGCTGCTCTTCAACGTCCAGCGTTACGTTTTCGAATGGCTCTTGTTTACGGCCATCGATTTCGCGGAAGATAACTTTCGGACGGGAAACCGCCATCTCGAAACCTTCACGACGCATGTTCTCAATCAGAACAGACAGGTGCAGCTCACCACGACCCGAAACGCGGAATGCATCAGCGTCTTCGGTTTCTTCAACGCGCAGCGCAACGTTGTGCACCAGCTCTTTGTTCAGGCGGTCAAGGATCTGACGAGAGGTAACAAACTTACCCTCTTTACCACAGAACGGAGAGGTGTTGACGTTGAAGAACATGGATACGGTTGGTTCATCAACGGACAGGGCTGGCAGCGCTTCGACGTTCTGCGGATCGCAGATGGTGTCGGAGATGTTCAGTTCACCCAGACCGGTGATGGCGATGATGTCGCCCGCTTCAGCGATGTCGCTCTCGATACGCTCAAGACCCAGGTGAGTCAGAACTTTACCGACTTTACCGTTACGGGTTTTGCCTTCGCTATCGATGATAGTGACCTGCTGGTTAGGCTTCACTTTACCGCGCTTGATACGACCAATGCCGATTACGCCAACGTAGTTGTTGTAGTCGAGCTGAGAGATCTGCATTTGCAGGGTGCCTTCCAGGTCAACGTTTGGCGCAGGAACGCGGTCAACAATCGTCTGGTACAGCGGAGTCATGTCTTCCGCCATGTCTTCGTGATCCAGACCGGCGATACCGTTCAGCGCAGACGCATAAACGATAGGGAAGTCCAGCTGTTCGTCGGTCGCGTCGAGGTTAACGAACAGGTCGAAGACCTGGTCAACAACCCAGTCAGGACGCGCGCCAGGACGGTCAACCTTGTTGATCACAACGATAGGTTTCAGGCCGTGGGCAAATGCTTTTTTGGTCACGAAGCGCGTTTGCGGCATAGGGCCATCAAATGCGTCAACCACCAGCAGCACGGAATCCACCATGGACATCACGCGCTCAACTTCACCACCGAAGTCGGCGTGCCCTGGGGTATCAACGATGTTGATACGGTAGTCATTCCATTTGATAGCGGTGTTTTTGGCGAGGATGGTAATCCCACGCTCTTTCTCCAAATCGTTGGAGTCCATCACACGCTCTTGAGTTTCGGCACGAGCATCAAACGTACCGGACTGCTGTAGCAGCTTATCAACCAGGGTAGTTTTACCATGGTCGACGTGCGCGATGATGGCGATATTACGCAATTTTTCGATCACAACTTTGCCTCAGGCATTTAGAAATAGCGCGTTATTGTACACGGATTAATCGCACTACAAAACAGGATCACAAACATCCCCCGCAAACAAGTATTGCAGAGATGCTTTGTGATCGCTTTCACGGAGCGGTAAAAGGGCACTTTAACGTAAATTGCACCAATATGGTGCTCGATGTTCACACAGAAGCACTATAATGGTGCAACAAATCCAATGTGGTGCAGCCCTTCTGCACTATGGTGCGCATGATAACGCCTTTTTGGGGTGTTTTAAAAGTTGGCACAGATTTCGCTTTACAGAAATACAGTAAAAATATGGCAGCCCAGCCGATTTGAAGACCTCGTTACCACGACGACAATGACCAATCTGGAGAGTTAAGTATGTCCGCTGAACACGTTTTGACGATGCTGAACGAACATGAAGTGAAGTTTGTTGATCTGCGCTTCACCGATACCAAAGGTAAAGAACAGCACGTCACGATCCCTGCTCATCAGGTGAACGCCGAATTCTTTGAAGAAGGCAAAATGTTTGACGGCTCCTCCATTGGCGGCTGGAAAGGCATTAACGAATCCGACATGGTTCTGATGCCAGATGCAACCACTGCGCTCATTGACCCGTTCTACGAAGAACCTACGCTGATCATCCGCTGCGATATCCTGGAACCTGGCACGCTGCAAGGCTATGACCGTGACCCACGCTCCATCGCAAAACGCGCTGAAGAGTACCTGCGTTCTACCGGTATCGCAGACACCGTTCTGTTCGGGCCAGAGCCAGAGTTCTTCCTGTTCGATGACATCCGTTTTGGTGCTTCCATTTCTGGTTCCCACGTTGCTATCGATGACATCGAAGGCGCATGGAACTCTTCCACCAAATACGAAGGTGGTAACAAAGGTCACCGTCCGGGCGTGAAAGGCGGTTACTTCCCGGTTCCTCCGGTCGATTCTTCACAGGACATCCGTTCTACCATGTGTCTGATCATGGAAGAGATGGGCCTGGTTGTTGAAGCGCACCACCACGAAGTGGCAACGGCTGGCCAGAACGAAATTGCTACCCGCTTCAACACCATGACCAAAAAAGCGGATGAGATTCAGATCTACAAATACGTTGTGCACAACGTTGCGCACCGTTTCGGTAAAACCGCGACCTTCATGCCAAAACCCATGTTTGGCGATAACGGTTCCGGTATGCACTGCCACATGTCCCTGTCCAAGAACGGCACCAACCTGTTCTCTGGCGACAAATATGCGGGTCTGTCTGAGCAGGCGCTGCACTACATCGGCGGTGTTATCAAGCACGCTAAAGCGATCAACGCCCTGGCGAACCCGACCACCAACTCCTACAAGCGTCTGGTCCCAGGCTACGAAGCACCGGTGATGCTGGCTTACTCTGCCCGTAACCGTTCTGCGTCTATCCGTATCCCGGTGGTGGCGTCTCCGAAAGCGCGTCGTATCGAAGTGCGCTTCCCGGACCCGGCGGCTAACCCATACCTGTGCTTCGCAGCACTGCTGATGGCCGGTCTGGACGGTATCAAGAACAAGATCCACCCGGGCGAAGCCATGGACAAAAACCTGTACGACCTGCCGCCAGAAGAAGCGAAAGAGATCCCACAGGTTGCTGGCTCTCTGGAAGAAGCCCTGCAAGCGCTGGACGCAGACCGTGAGTTCCTGACCGCTGGCGGCGTGTTCACCGATGAAGCTATCGACGCTTACATCGCGCTGCGTACCGAAGAAAACGACCGCGTTCGCATGACGCCGCACCCAGTTGAGTTCGAACTGTACTACAGCGTTTAATTGATTTGTTTTACCCGGCGCATACGCGTCGGGAGTAGTTGCCGTGGAAACTTTAGCCCATCTTCGGATGGGCTTTTTTCTCCACCAACAACCTGATCTCACGCGCTTTTTACCTCTAAAACGCTATACTGCACTAAAATAGTGCAACGACTCCAGGAGACTGCTGAATGGCAACTGGCACGCTGCCCGATGCTGGGCAGATCCTCAATTCTTTGATTAACAGTATTTTGCTGGTCGACGACGAGCTGGCGGTGCATTACGCCAATCCGGCGGCACAGCAGCTGCTCGCCCAAAGCGCCCGTAAACTGTTTGGCACGCCGCTGCCGGAACTGCTGAGCTATTTCTCGCTGAATATTGGCCTGATGCAGGAGAGTTTGCAGGCGGGTCAGGGCTTCACCGATAACGAAGTGACGCTGGTGATTGACGGACGCTCGCATATTTTGTCCCTCACCGCACAGCGCCTGCCAGATGGCATGATTCTGCTGGAAATGGCGCCGATGGATAACCAGCGTCGTCTCAGTCAGGAGCAGCTACAGCATGCTCAGCAGATTGCGGCGCGCGACCTGGTGCGCGGGCTGGCTCATGAAATTAAAAACCCGCTGGGCGGCTTACGCGGTGCGGCACAGCTTTTGACCAAAGCGCTGCCTGACCCTGCCCTGGCGGAGTATACCAACGTCATTATCGAGCAGGCGGACCGTCTGCGTAATCTGGTCGATCGCCTGCTCGGGCCGCAGCAGCCGGGGATGCATATTTCAGAAAGCATTCACAAGGTCGCGGAGCGGGTGGTGAAACTCGTCTCTATGGAGCTGCCGGATAACGTCACGCTGGTGCGTGATTACGACCCAAGCCTGCCGGAGCTGGCGCACGATCCGGACCAGATTGAACAGGTGCTGTTGAACATTGTGCGTAACGCGTTGCAGGCGCTGGGCCCGGAGGGTGGCGAAATTATTCTGCGTACCCGCACCGCGTTCCAGCTGACGCTGCACGGCGTGCGTTATCGTCTGGCAGCACGCATTGATGTAGAAGATAACGGGCCGGGGATCCCGCCGCATCTCCAGGACACCCTGTTCTACCCGATGGTCAGCGGTCGCGAAGGCGGCACCGGGCTGGGGTTATCCATAGCCCGTAATTTGATTGACCAACACTCCGGCAAAATTGAATTTACCAGTTGGCCGGGACATACCGAGTTTTCGGTTTTCCTGCCGATTAAAAAATAAAGGTGACGTTTATGCAACGAGGGATAGTCTGGGTAGTCGATGACGATAGCTCCATCCGTTGGGTGCTTGAACGCGCGCTCACAGGAGCGGGATTAAGCTGCACGACGTTTGAGAGCGGCAGCGAAGTGCTCGACGCACTCACCACCAAAACGCCGGACGTTCTGCTCTCGGATATTCGCATGCCGGGCATGGACGGACTGGCGCTCTTAAAGCAGATCAAACAGCGCCACCCCATGCTTCCGGTCATCATAATGACCGCCCACTCCGACCTGGATGCCGCCGTTAGCGCCTACCAGCAGGGGGCGTTTGATTATCTGCCAAAACCGTTTGATATCGACGAAGCCGTTGCCCTGGTCGAACGCGCCATCAGCCACTATCAGGAGCAACAGCAGCCCCGCCACGCGCCGGATTTCGGGCCTACGACGGACATCATCGGTGAAGCGCCGGCCATGCAGGACGTGTTTCGCATCATCGGGCGTCTGTCGCGCTCGTCTATCAGCGTCTTGATTAACGGTGAATCAGGGACCGGTAAAGAGCTGGTTGCGCACGCCCTGCATCGCCACAGCCCGCGGGCGAAAGCGCCTTTCATCGCCCTGAACATGGCGGCGATCCCCAAAGATTTGATTGAATCTGAGCTGTTCGGCCACGAAAAAGGGGCGTTTACCGGGGCAAATACCATTCGTCAGGGACGCTTTGAACAGGCTGACGGCGGAACGCTATTCCTGGATGAAATCGGCGATATGCCGCTGGATGTTCAGACCCGACTGCTGCGCGTGCTGGCAGATGGCCAGTTTTACCGCGTGGGCGGCTATGCGCCGGTGAAGGTGGACGTGCGTATTATTGCCGCGACGCACCAGAACCTGGAGCTGCGCGTGCAGGAGGGGAAATTCCGTGAGGATTTATTCCATCGTCTGAACGTGATCCGCGTCCATCTGCCGCCGCTGCGCGAGCGTCGGGAAGATATCCCGCGTCTGGCGCGCCATTTCCTGCAAGTGGCGGCCCGCGAGCTGGGCGTGGAAGCCAAGCAGCTTCATCCGGAAACGGATGCCGCCCTCACCCGTCTGGCGTGGCCGGGCAACGTGCGTCAGCTGGAAAACACCTGTCGCTGGCTGACCGTAATGGCCGCCGGACAGGAAGTGTTGATTCAGGATCTCCCCGCCGAGCTGTTTGAAGCCACCGTGCCCGAAAGCACCGCCGGACATGCGCTGCCGGACAGCTGGGCGACGCTGCTGGCGCAGTGGGCAGATCGCGCGCTGCGTTCCGGTCATCAAAATCTGCTCTCCGAAGCGCAGCCTGAGATGGAGCGCACGCTGTTGACTACCGCGCTTCGTCATACCCAGGGCCACAAACAGGAAGCGGCTCGCCTGTTGGGATGGGGTCGAAACACCCTGACGCGCAAGCTGAAAGAGCTGGGAATGGAGTGATCTTACTCCGCTGTGTAAAGGTTACTAATTGAGCGCAAAGTGCCGTTATTTTGCGCTTTACTGTTCCGATGAGTTTTGTATGATCGTGCCCGGAAACAGGGGGGAGCATCATGCTGGAATCATTAGTGACTTTGCTTTCGAGCGGAGCAGCAGAAAGCCACACGCCACAAACTGCCGTTGCGGCGGTATTGTGTGCGGCACTGGTTGGGCTGTTTAGCTAACGCGCTGTCGATGAAAAGCCGGGTGGCGCTTCGCTTACCCGGCCTACATCTCGCACTTAAGTAGGCCGGGTAAGGCAAAGCCGCCACCCGGCATTACAGCTCAAATCACCCGCGAGAACTGCTGTAAACGCGCCTTCTGACGCAGATAGGCATCGAAGCACATGCAGATATTACGAATCAACAGACGTCCTTTCGGCGTGACGACAACCGCACTCTCCGACACATTCACCAGCCCGTCTTTCGCCAGCGGCGCCAGAAGCTTCAGGTCTTCGGCAAAGTAATCGCTGAATTGCAGATCCCATTGCGACTCCACCTCGCGAAATTCGAGACGGAAGTTGCAGATAAGCGCCTTAATCACGTCCCGACGGATGCAGTCGTCGCGCGTTAGCGCAATGCCGCGCCACAGCGCGTTGCCGGTTTCGTCTATCTGCTGATAGTACAGCTTCAGCTCTTTCTGATTCTGGGCGTAGCAGTCGCCAATCATGCTGATGGCGGAGACGCCCATTCCGAGCAGATCGGTATCGCCCTGGGTGGTGTAGCCCTGGAAGTTACGGTGGAGAACACCTTCGCGCTGGGCAATCGCCAGTTCATCGTCAGGGCGGGCAAAGTGATCCATTCCGATAAACTGATAGCCGGTTTCGGTCAGCGAGGCGATGGTCTCCTGCAAAATGTCCAGCTTCTGCTGGGCGGAAGGCAGATCCGCATCTTTGATTTTGCGCTGAGCGGCGAACAGCGTCGGCAGGTGCGCATAGTTAAAGACGCTCAGACGGTCCGGGTTAAGCTCAGCCACGCGTTTAAGCGTGTAGGCGAAGCTCTCCGGCGTCTGCTTCGGCAGGCCGTAAATCAGGTCTATATTCGTTGAGGTAAAGCCGATTTCACGCGCATGGTTGAGTAAGGCAAAGATAAACGCTTCGTCCTGCTCGCGGTTTACCAGGCGCTGTACTTCTTTGTTGAAGTCCTGTACGCCCATACTCAGGCGGTTGAAACCTTCGGCGCGTAAATGATCCAGCACATCCAGCTCGATTTCACGCGGATCGACCTCGATCGAAATTTCGGCGTCGTCGTTAAAACTAAAATTGCCGCGCAGCAGCGCCATCAGGCGGCTGATCTGCGCTTTATTCAGATAAGTTGGCGTACCACCGCCCCAGTGAAGCTGGCTGACGTGACGCCCTTTAAACAGCGGTGCGCGGTGCAGAATTTCCTGTTCGAGCGCATCGAGGTATTGATCGGCTTTGTGCTGCTGGCGGGTAACGATTTTATTGCAGCCGCAGAAGTAGCAGAGCTTATGGCAGAACGGAATATGGACGTAGAGCGACAGCGGGCGTTCGGGATAGCGCGCCACAGCTTGCTGAAAATCCGCCTCGCCGAAAGCGTCAGAAAACTCCAGCGCGGTGGGGTATGAGGTATAACGCGGCCCGGAATAGTTATATTTCTGGATCAGGGCCAAATCCCAGTCGATAGATGGTACAGACATGCTCACTCCTTCCGTTGGTGTCGCGTTCGTATACGGCGGCCCCTTCTGGTCCCGTTGCGGGACATCATTCGGGTGCGCAGCCACTTCTGTCGCCGCGACAACCGCCGTAGTTTAACGAATAACCACACCAGATAACATATAACCGGAAGGGTTATAAGCAGGACGAGTGTACCTGCCGGGTGCAAATGTTAGTTTCCACCTTTCAGCAGACGCATCATATCTTCCTGCTTTTCGTCTTCCTCTTCGTCTTCTTCATCATCGTAGGACAGACCCAGCTTCTGCATCAGTTCATCAATGCGGTCCAGTTTGGCGTCCATCCAGGACTGCTCTTCAGCGGTCAGGGTTTCACCCTCTTCAAGACGTTCCAGCAGCGCATCCAGGCGCTCATCGTTCTCCAGCATATCCAGCTCAGCCTGCGGTGAAAGCATAGGTTTCTCGCTCTTTGGTTTGTGCTGCTTAGTGACCGGCGTGTCTGTCACGCCCAGTGGAATGGGAGTTTTACTGCCGATACGAGGATCTTTCTGCTGTTTGCCTTTTGCAGAAGCGCCTGCGGCACCGCCACCGTTAGCACGGCTACCCGCAGCATGGCCACGATGTTTTTTATCGCGTTTGCGATCGCGCGCTTCCTGATTCAGTTCTTCGCGCGTTTTGCGGCGTGCTTTTGCAGGGCGTTTCACGCCCGCAGCGGAGGTCGGTTTTTTCATGATGTTTTATCTTTAAGTCGTTTTCTTCAGTATAGAATTGCGGCGAAATCTAGCAGAAAGCAAGCAAAGAAAAAAGGCGACAGAGCAATCTGTCGCCTTTTTTCCTGACTCACAACCCTTAACGGGTCAGACATTCCCTGTTTGCCTGCAACAAACCCTGTTTATCCCTTGGCTACTACCGTCCGTGATACGGTTCCGTTTCCTGTTAAAAACGCCTCCAGGCGTCGGTCGTCCTGACAATCCTGAGTCTTCGCCTCCTGGCGCTCCTGACCCTTATCCTTAAGTCGTTATCCTGTTGGCATCCTCGCCCTGGCACACACTTTACCTTGTTCCCTTAAACTAACAAGCTATGAAAAGGTACAAAACCGGATTTTCAGATAATTACTCATTAATAACTCTTTGAATTTTAATATTTTGAGTTTTTTAGCGCCTGCGATTTCTCTTAAATTTCTCATACGCTTAAGGGCAGATCTCTTACATTCAGTAGGGCTTTCACTTACATGTCAATGACGAAGGGAAAAGCCTTTTGCCCGCATTCAGGTATAATCCCCGCAGATTACGATTTTTGGAGACGACCACGTGACTACCTGGAACTACCAACAGACGCATTTTGTCACCAGTGCGCCCGATATTCGCCACCTGCCCTCAGACACAGGGATTGAAGTGGCATTTGCTGGCCGCTCCAATGCGGGAAAATCCAGTGCCCTGAATACGCTCACCAATCAGAAAAACCTGGCGCGTACCTCAAAAACACCTGGCCGTACTCAGCTGATTAACCTGTTTGAAGTGGCTGAAGGCAAACGCCTGGTCGATTTACCGGGCTACGGTTACGCGCAGGTACCGGAAGAGATGAAGATCAAATGGCAGCGTGCGCTGGGTGAATACCTGGAAAAACGCATGTGTCTGAAAGGTCTGGTGGTGCTGATGGATATTCGTCATCCGCTAAAAGATCTCGACCAGCAGATGATTGACTGGGCGGTGGCAAGCGATATTGCGGTGCTGGTGCTGCTGACAAAAGCAGATAAGCTGGCGAGCGGCGCGCGCAAGGCGCAGGTGAACAAGGTTCGTGAAGCGGTGCTGGCATTCAACGGTGATGTACAGGTTGAACCGTTCTCCTCGCTGAAAAAGCAGGGCGTGGATAAACTGCGACAGAAGCTCGACAGCTGGTTTAACGATCTGGAACCGGCGACTGAAGCGGAAGCAGAGTAACAACAGGCGCGGCGATGACCGCGCTTTTTTTCGCCTGAAACTTTCTTTGCCGCAATAAAAAACGCCCCAGTCATTACTGACTGGGGCGGCTAAAATATTCAGCCAAATCCGATTACGTGAAGTAAAAGGTCTGAAAGATAGAACATCTTACCTCTGTACCCTACGTCGTTAACTCTACTCTTTTTTTATCGCTGGACAAAGCACTTTTTGTAGTTTTTTTTCATTCTTTACATAGGGAATTCTAATGATCGTCACAAAACGCGCGTACTTATGTTGCTTACTTACATAAAACGCGCGTTATTCCGATAACCATTAGTGAGCCTGATCCCAGTTTTCGCCGCTACCCACTTCCACCAGCAACGGAACGTCCAGCTTCATGCTGTTTTCCATCAGTTCATGGATCTTCTGAGAGACCGTCTCCAGATCGTCTTTATGAACTTCAAAGACCAGTTCATCGTGTACCTGCATGATCATTTTCACGCGCGGTTTCTCTTTTTCGAGCCAGGCATCGACGGCAATCATTGCGCGTTTAATGATGTCCGCCGCAGTGCCCTGCATAGGGGCGTTGATCGCAGCACGTTCAGCACCAGCCCGGCGCGCGGCGTTGCTGGATTTGATGTCCGGAAGGTAGAGACGACGGCCATCCAGCGTTTCAACGTAGCCTTTCTCTTTCGCCTGTGCGCGGGTACGTTCCATATATTCCAGCACGCCCGGATACCGCTCGAAGTAGAGATCCATATACTTCTGCGACTCTTTACGCGGGATATTGAGCTGGCGTGAAAGACCAAAGGCACTCATGCCGTAAATCAGACCGAAGTTGATCGCTTTTGCACTACGACGCTGCTCGTTTGTCACGCTCTCCAGCGGCAGCCCAAACACTTCGGCAGCGGTTGCCCGGTGGATGTCCTTCCCTTCGGCAAAGGCCGTCAGCAGGCCTTTGTCGCGTGACAGGTGCGCCATAATACGCAGTTCGATTTGCGAGTAGTCCGCGGAGACAATCAGATAATCCTCTGGCGCAATGAAAGCCTGGCGAATACGGCGGCCCTCTTCATTACGCACCGGAATGTTCTGAAGGTTAGGATCGGTTGACGAAAGTCGCCCGGTCGCCGCCACAGCCTGGTGATAGGAGGTGTGCACGCGGCCCGTTTTCGGGTTGATCATCAACGGCAGTTTGTCGGTATAGGTCGATTTCAGCTTAGCCAGACCACGGTATTGCAGAATAACTTTTGGCAGCGGATAGTCCAGCGCCAGCTCTTCCAGCACCTCTTCAGAGGTTGAAGGGGCGCCGCCCGGGGTTTTCTTTAGCGGCTTGATACCCTGTTTTTCAAACAGGATGGTTTGCAGCTGTTTCGGTGACGACAGGTTAAATGCCTCGCCAGCAAGCTCATGCGCCTTCTGTTCAAGCTCGGTCAGGCGCTGCGCCAGCTCTCCAGAGTGGTTATGCAGCACCGTTGGGTCGATTTTAACGCCATTGCGCTCAATGCGGGACAGCACAGGCACCAGCGGCATCTCAATGTTCTGGAACACATTCAGCGGCCCTTCGTGCTTCTGCAATTTCGGCCACATTTTGAGATGCAGCTGTAGCGTGACGTCAGCGTCTTCCGCGGCGTAGCGGCCTGCTTCTTCCAGCGCGATCTGGTTAAAGGTCAGCTGATTTTTGCCCTTACCGGCAATTTCTTCAAAGGTGATGGTTTTGTGTTTCAGCCAACGATCGGATAAGGAATCCATATCATGGCGGCCCGCCACGCTGTCCAGAATGTAAGATTCCAGCATGGTGTCAAAAGCGATACCACGCAGCTCAATGCCGTAGTTTTGCAGAATACCGCGGTCGTACTTCAGGTTTTGCCCAACCTTCAGCACTTTCTCATCTTCCAGAATCGGCTTCAGCAGTTCTAAGGCGCGCTCGCGGGAGATTTGCTCCGGCGCATCCAGATAGTCGTGAGCCACCGGAACATAGGCTGCAATACCCGGCTCCGTTGCGAATGACAGGCCCACCATATTAGCCGTAATGTTATCAAGGCTGTCCGTTTCGGTATCGAAAGCAAATACTGGCGCTTTTTTCAGCTTTTCAATCCAGGCGATGAGCCGTGACTCTTCAAGGATGGTTTCATAGTTGTCGAAGGAGAGCGCTACCGCCTCTTCTTCTGCCTGCTCTTCGGCATTGACAACGATGGTCTCTTTCGGCTTCGCCGCAGGTTTAGCCCCTTTCGCCTGAAGCCATTTCCCGGCTTCAACATCCGCGGTCCAGCGTTTAAATTCGTATTTTCTGAACAGGCCAAGCAGTTCGGCGGCGGCGGGTTCCTGCACTTCCAGCTGCTCGCAGGTAAGCTCCAGCTCTACGTCAGTTTTGATGGTGGCCAACTGATAGGAGAGATAAGCCACCTCTTTGTTATCGGCGAGCTTTCCGGCCATGGTTTTTGCGCCACGGAAGGTAAGACCGGCAATTTTGTCGGGTTCTGCATACAGCGTATCCAGCCCGCCCAGCCCTTGCAGCAGCGCCTGAGCTGTTTTTTCGCCTACGCCCGGTACGCCAGGAATGTTATCCGAGGAATCGCCCATCAGGGCGAGGAAATCAATAATGAGCTCTGGCGGCACGCCATATTTGGCGACCACTTCTTCCGGGCCAAGAATGGTGTTTGTCATGGTGTTGATCAGCGTGATCCCGGGCGTTACCAGCTGCGCCATGTCTTTATCACCGGTACTGATCAGAACCGGGCGGCCTGCTTTTTCCGCTTCGCGCGCCAGGGTACCAATTACGTCATCAGCTTCAACGCCTGAGACCGCCAGCAGTGGCAGCCCCATCGCTTTCACCATAGCGTGCAACGGTTCAATTTGCGCACGCAGATCGTCAGGCATAGGGGGACGGTGAGATTTGTAATGCTCAAATAATTCATCGCGGAAGGTTTTACCCTTCGCATCAAACACCACGGCCGCATGGGTTGGGTGGTATTGCAGAATCAGGCTGCGAAGCATATTCAGCACGCCGTACATTGCGCCGGTAGGTTCCCCTGCGCTGTTGGTCAGAGGAGGAAACGCATGATACGCCCGATACAGGTAAGAAGAGCCATCGACGAGTATAAGTGGGTTTTCTGGGATCTGAACCATAATGTCCGTGCCTTTTATGAATTTATGGGTAAAGGATGCCACAGAAGGATGAAAACATCAGGTTTTAGCGCTTTATACAGAAAAAGATTTTGCGATCGGGAAGATCGCTCGCAAAACAAAACTGTGGATAAGTTTGTGCATATTTTTAATACAGGTGAATAACAGCTTTATAAAAGTGATACTGAAAACTTATTTATATAATAAAATCAAAGCATTGCTATAAGATCACTTAAGATCGCGCTTCACTGATGTTTCTTTAGTCTATGTGGATATAAGACTTAAGCACTCTGTCTATATGCAAAAATTCGCTGCCTGGCAGGAAAAGCCGCAGCCTCCTGGTGTGAAACCGCCCTGGTCTGAGCGAATTTCTGATAAGATCGGCGCCCAGCACCGGATAGCCGGCTGCTCAATTACAGCTAACTATCTGAATAAATTCATTATGTCGAGAATACTCGCAGCGATAACATTATGGTTAAGCGTCATTTTAACTATTCTGGTTACCATCGCCTGTTCTGTGCCAATCATCGTTGCCGGAATAATTAAACTTCTGCTGCCTGTCCCTCCGGTATGGCGCGCGGTGTCTGCTTTTTGTAATTTTATGATGTACTGCTGGTGTGAAGGGCTGGCGATCCTGCTGCATCTGAACCCCTGGCTGAAGTGGGATGTTCAGGGGCTGGAGAAGCTGAACAAAAAGAACTGGTATCTGCTGATCTGCAATCACCACAGCTGGGCCGACATCGTTGTATTGTGCGTACTGTTTCGCAAACACATTCCGATGAACAAATACTTTCTGAAACAGCAGTTGGCCTGGGTGCCTTTCATTGGTCTGGCCTGCTGGGCGCTGGATATGCCGTTTATGAAACGCTATTCACGCAGCTATTTGATTCGTCATCCGGAACGCCGCGGTAAGGACGTGGAAACCACGCGCCGTTCTTGCGAGAAGTTTCGCGCGCATCCCACCACCATTGTTAACTTCGTCGAAGGATCGCGCTTTACCGAAGAGAAGCGCCAGCAAACTCGCTCTCCTTATCAGAACCTGTTGCCGCCAAAGGCAGCGGGCATCGCAATGGCGCTCAACGTGCTGGGTGAGCAGTTCGATAAATTGTTGAACGTAACGCTCTGCTATCCGGAAAACGACAGGACGCCATTCTACGATATGCTCAGCGGCAGGCTGACGCGTATCGTTGTCCGCGTTGATCTGGTGCCCGTCAATACTGAACTGCACGGGGATTACGTCAACGATAAAAACTTCAAACGTCGTTTCCAGCTTTGGCTTAATACACTCTGGAAAGAGAAAGACGAGCAGATAGCGAAGATTAAATCTTCATACAAAAACGCCGGTCAGTGACCGGCGTTTTTCTTTTTGGTTGTTACTTTTTCTCAACCAGGTATTTCACGGTATCAGCGTACTGTTGTACGAAGATATCCATGCTGGTCGTGTCCATACCACGCATATTCACCTGGTATTTGCCGTTAACATACATCGCCGGCACGCCCTGCAACTGGAAGTCAGCGGCAGCTTTTTCCTGCTGTGCCACGAGAGATTTCACCACGAAACTGTTCCAGGCAGCGTCATAGTCTTCACCTTTCACACCGGCATCCACGAATACTTTACGGATATCTGCCGTAGTTTGTACGGTTTGGGTTTTCTGTACGGCTTCAAACATAGGCGCGGTGATCTTATCTTCCACACCCAGCGCAATCGCGACCGCCCATGCCTGAGTCAGGTCTTTACCCAGTGGGCCAAGGAACTCAACGTGGTATTTCGTCATTTTGGTGCCTTCCGGCAGCTTTTTCTTCACGTTGTCAGAAACATGAAGTACCTGCTCAAACTCGTAGCAGTGCGGGCAGTAGAAGGAGAAGAACTCCAGCACCTGAGGCTCGCCAGCAACAGGCTTGTCCAGCGTTATGTACTGCTTGCCGTCGGTAAACTGCGCAGCAGTTGCGCTAAATGCCAGAATCATACCAGCCAGCGCCAGCCAAATTTTTTTCATGATTAACTCTCTCCTGGGTGTGTCCAATTAATACATCGGCGTTAATTGCAAAGGGGGTTCCTGTAGAACCTTAACCTGCGCGGTAAATGTGGATATCTGGTTGCGCCAGTAATCCTCCCCGGTAAGCCAGGGGAAATTTCGGGGAAAAGCCGGGTCTTCCCAACGCCTGATTAACCACGCGAGATAATAAACAAATCGCATCGCACGTAAAGGTTCTATCAAGGCAATTTCGTCTGAATTAAAGGGGCTAAATTCTTCATAAGCTTCAATTATGGTCTCAAGCTGCATGCGCTGCTCGGCTTTATCACCGTTGAGCAGCATCCACAGATCCTGCACCGCGGGTCCCATACGTGCGTCATCAAGATCGACAAATAGTGGGCCATCGCGCCAGAGAATATTCCCGGCGTGGCAGTCACCGTGCAGGCGCAGAGTAGTAATATCATCCCGCCAGCAGGCTTTTACAGCATCAATAAGCTTATCGGTCGCCGTGAGGAAATTATCCTTTAGCGCATTCGGGATCAGCGCCGATGTTTCGAATACCTGTCGCGGCTCAATAAGATATTCCTGAACACCAATCGTCGGACGGGCAACAAACGGTTTTTTACGTCCCGTCTGATGAATGCGCCCCAGATAGCGGGCAACCCATTCCATCTGATCAATATTATCCGCCTCAAACTGTCTTCCGCCCAGGCTCGGAAATATCGCGTAGTAAAAGCCCTGATGGGTCAGCAGCGTTTGGTTATTGAATTTAATGGGTGCCGCAACGGGAACATCGTCATCCAGCAGATCGTGGGCAAACTGATGCTCTTCCTGAATTTGTTCTGCGGACCAGCGCTGTGGACGGTAAAACTTTACGACAAAGCGCTGGCGCTCTTCGTCCTGAAATTGGTAGACACGGTTTTCGTAGCTGTTTAAAGGGGTTAACCCGGAATCCACCCGAATACCCTGTTCGAACAGCGCATCCATAATGGTATCCGGGTGTAGTGTCTGGAAAGTAAAAGCCTGGTCGTTCATCCGATCATCCGGAAATTATACGAATGATTCAGGATATCATCTTGTGGCGATTTCGGTGGCTCCGCTTACAAGCTTTTACTCTTTAATTACGCCTCGGGCACGCAGTAATGCGGTTTTAAAATCCTCTTCATAATCTTTCTGAATGCCAGGAATAACAGCATCTTTAGCCGAGTCACGCATTTTCAGGTGGTAGATCAGGATGTCGTCAGAAAGGTCTGCCAGTTCGCCATCAAAACCTGACTCTTTCGCCAGTTTCTGTAAAAATTGCATCAGATTCAGCTCTGGCTCTTTTTGCCAGGCCGGCTGGAGAAGCTCAATGACTTCATTAAGACGTTTACATTTCATGGTAGTGCTCCTTTCATTTAGAGAGACACGTTAGCAGGGTCAATCCCACAATAAAAGAGGCGATATTCGTGAATCAATGCCAGGAAATCATCGGAGTTGTTCTGGCCGGGGGCAGGGCAACGCGTATGGGCGGAAAGGATAAGGGGCTTCAGCTCCTGAATAACACACCATTATGGCAGCATGTTGCTGATACGCTTGCAGATCAGGTGTCCTCGATGGCGATCAGCGCTAACCGACATGTTGATATTTATCAGCGCAGCGGGTATCCGGTTTATCAGGATAACCTGGTGGACTACCCCGGTCCGCTGGCGGGAATGCTTTCCGTTATGCAGCAGTCGCATGGAGAGTGGTTTCTCTTTTGTTCATGTGATACGCCCTTCATCCCGTCCTGCCTGGTTGAACGTCTGGTGCAGCGGCGCGGTGGTGCTCCCGTCGTCTGGGTACACGACGGTGAACGCGACCATCCAACGATCGCATTGATTAATCGCTCGTTAATATCCGCGCTGGAAGATTATTTGGCCGCAGGAGAGCGACGCGTTATGGTATTTATGCGTCAGTCCGGAGGGCATTCCGTTGATTTCAGCGACATGAAATCGGCGTTTGTGAATGTAAACACGACGGAAGATTTGCAGATAATGCAGGAGAAGAAATGATACCCGTATTAGCGATCTCTGCCTGGAGTGGCACCGGGAAGACTACGCTGCTAAAAAAACTAATACCTGCACTTTGCGCCAAAGGCATTCGTCCCGGATTGATTAAGCATACGCACCATAACATGGATGTCGATAAGCCGGGGAAAGATAGCTATGAGCTGCGTAAGGCTGGCGCTGCACAAACGATGGTGGCGAGTAACCAGCGCTGGGCGTTAATGACAGAAACACCGGATGAAGCACCGCTGGATCTCGCTTATCTTGTCAGCCGGATGGATCACTCCACGCTGGATCTGGTGCTGGTTGAGGGGTTTAAGCATGAGGCCGTGCCTAAGATCTTGCTGTTCAGAAACGGCGCCGGGCATGATGTTAGCGAACTAATGCTGGATGAGCATGTGATTGCCGTGGCCAGTGACGTTGCGTTGTCGCTGGAAGTACCGGTTCTGGATTTGAATAATGTGGAAGGGATTGCAGCGTTTATTTTGGCGTGGTGTGCAGTCTGAGATCTGCCGGGTGACGGCTTCGCCTTACCTGGCCTACATTTTTTCGACGTATAAACGCAAAAAGGCCATCCTTGCGGATGGCCTCTTCACTTGTTTGATGCCTGGCAGTTCCCTACTCTCACATGGGGAGACCCCACACTACCATCGGCGCTACGGCGTTTCACTTCTGAGTTCGGCATGGGGTCAGGTGGGACCACCGCGCTAAAGCCGCCAGGCAAATTCTGTTTAATCTGTATCAGGCTGAAAATCGTGTCTGTCTCTTCGCCAAAACAGCTTCGGCGTTGTAAGGTTAAGCCTCACGGTTCATTAGTATCGGTTAGCTCAACGCATCGCTGCGCTTACACACCCGACCTATCAACGTCATAGTCTTTAACGTTCCTTCAGGAGACTCAAGGTCTCAGGGAGAACTCATCTCGGGGCAAGTTTCGTGCTTAGATGCTTTCAGCACTTATCTCTTCCGCATTTAGCTACCGGGCAGTGCCATTGGCATGACAACCCGAACACCAGTGATGCGTCCACTCCGGTCCTCTCGTACTAGGAGCAGCCCCCCTCAATTCTCCAGCGCCCACGGCAGATAGGGACCGAACTGTCTCACGACGTTCTAAACCCAGCTCGCGTACCACTTTAAATGGCGAACAGCCATACCCTTGGGACCTACTTCAGCCCCAGGATGTGATGAGCCGACATCGAGGTGCCAAACACCGCCGTCGATATGAACTCTTGGGCGGTATCAGCCTGTTATCCCCGGAGTACCTTTTATCCGTTGAGCGATGGCCCTTCCATTCAGAACCACCGGATCACTATGACCTGCTTTCGCACCTGCTCGCGCCGTCACGCTCGCAGTCAAGCTGGCTTATGCCATTGCACTAACCTCCTGATGTCCGACCAGGATTAGCCAACCTTCGTGCTCCTCCGTTACTCTTTGGGAGGAGACCGCCCCAGTCAAACTACCCACCAGACACTGTCCGCAACCCGGATTACGGGTCTACGTTAGAACACCAGCCATTAAAGGGTGGTATTTCAAGGTTGGCTCCACGCAGACTGGCGTCCACGCTTCAAAGCCTCCCACCTATCCTACACATCAAGGACCAGTGTTCAGTGTCAAGCTATAGTAAAGGTTCACGGGGTCTTTCCGTCTTGCCGCGGGTACACTGCATCTTCACAGCGAGTTCAATTTCACTGAGTCTCGGGTGGAGACAGCCTGGCCATCATTACGCCATTCGTGCAGGTCGGAACTTACCCGACAAGGAATTTCGCTACCTTAGGACCGTTATAGTTACGGCCGCCGTTTACCGGGGCTTCGATCAAGAGCTTCGCCTTACAGCTAACCCCATCAATTAACCTTCCGGCACCGGGCAGGCGTCACACCGTATACGTCCACTTTCGTGTTTGCACAGTGCTGTGTTTTTAATAAACAGTTGCAGCCAGCTGGTATCTTCGACTGATTTCAGCTCCGCCCGCAGGGGCTTCACCTACACATCAGCGTGCCTTCTCCCGAAGTTACGGCACCATTTTGCCTAGTTCCTTCACCCGAGTTCTCTCAAGCGCCTTGGTATTCTCTACCTGACCACCTGTGTCGGTTTGGGGTACGATTTCGTGTTACCTGATGCTTAGAGGCTTTTCCTGGAAGCAGGGCATTTATCACTTCAGCACCGTAGTGCCTCGTCATCACACCTCAGCGTTAACAAGGTACCGGATTTACCTGGAACCTCCGCCTACATGCTTAAACCGGGACAACCGTCGCCCGGCTGACATAGCCTTCTCCGTCCCCCCTTCGCAGTAACACCAAGTACAGGAATATTAACCTGTTTCCCATCGACTACGCCTTTCGGCCTCGCCTTAGGGGTCGACTCACCCTGCCCCGATTAACGTTGGACAGGAACCCTTGGTCTTCCGGCGAGCGGGCTTTTCACCCGCTTTATCGTTACTTATGTCAGCATTCGCACTTCTGATACCTCCAGCATGCCTCACAGCACACCTTCAACGGCTTACAGAACGCTCCCCTACCCAACAACACATAGTGTCGCTGCCGCAGCTTCGGTGCATGGTTTAGCCCCGTTACATCTTCCGCGCAGGCCGACTCGACCAGTGAGCTATTACGCTTTCTTTAAATGATGGCTGCTTCTAAGCCAACATCCTGGCTGTCTGTGCCTTCCCACATCGTTTCCCACTTAACCATGACTTTGGGACCTTAGCTGGCGGTCTGGGTTGTTTCCCTCTTCACGACGGACGTTAGCACCCGCCGTGTGTCTCCCGTGATAACATTCTTCGGTATTCGTAGTTTGCATCGGGTTGGTAAGCCGGGATGGCCCCCTAGCCGAAACAGTGCTCTACCCCCGAAGATGAGTTCACGAGGCGCTACCTAAATAGCTTTCGGGGAGAACCAGCTATCTCCCGGTTTGATTGGCCTTTCACCCCCAGCCACAGGTCATCCGCTAATTTTTCAACATTAGTCGGTTCGGTCCTCCAGTTAGTGTTACCCAACCTTCAACCTGCCCATGGCTAGATCACCGGGTTTCGGGTCTATACCCTGCAACTTAACGCCCAGTTAAGACTCGGTTTCCCTTCGGCTCCCCTATACGGTTAACCTTGCTACAGAATATAAGTCGCTGACCCATTATACAAAAGGTACGCAGTCACCCCATAAAAGAGGCTCCCACTGCTTGTACGTACACGGTTTCAGGTTCTTTTTCACTCCCCTCGCCGGGGTTCTTTTCGCCTTTCCCTCACGGTACTGGTTCACTATCGGTCAGTCAGGAGTATTTAGCCTTGGAGGATGGTCCCCCCATATTCAGACAGGATACCACGTGTCCCGCCCTACTCTTCGAGTTCACAGCAAGTGTGCTTTCGTGTACGGGACTATCACCCTGTACCGTCGGACTTTCCAGACCGTTCCACTAACACACAAGCTGATTCAGACTCCGGGCTGCTCCCCGTTCGCTCGCCGCTACTGGGGGAATCTCGGTTGATTTCTTTTCCTCGGGGTACTTAGATGTTTCAGTTCCCCCGGTTCGCCTCGTTAACCTATGTATTCAGTTAACGATAGTGCAACGGATTGCACTGGGTTTCCCCATTCGGACATCGCCGGGTCAAGGGTTCATATCACCTCGCCGGCGCTTTTCGCAGATTAGCACGTCCTTCATCGCCTCTGACTGCCAGGGCATCCACCGTGTACGCTTAGTCGCTTAACCTCACAACCCGAAGATGTTTCATCTTCTGATTGCGAAAATTTGAGAGACTCGAACACACATGAGCTGTGTGTCGTTTCAATTTTCAGCTTGATCCAGATTTTTAAAGAGCAAATATCTCAAACATCACCCGAAGATGAGTTTTGAGATACTGAGGCAGGTGACTTTCACTCACGAACCAGCAAGTGGCGTCCCCTAGGGGATTCGAACCCCTGTTACCGCCGTGAAAGGGCGGTGTCCTGGGCCTCTAGACGAAGGGGACGTACAGTCTCAATCGCAAGACGCCTTGCTATTTACTTTTCATCAGACAATCTGTGTGGACACTACAAAGGCAGGTTCTTTAAGGTAAGGAGGTGATCCAACCGCAGGTTCCCCTACGGTTACCTTGTTACGACTTCACCCCAGTCATGAATCACAAAGTGGTAAGCGCCCTCCCGAAGGTTAAGCTACCTACTTCTTTTGCAACCCACTCCCATGGTGTGACGGGCGGTGTGTACAAGGCCCGGGAACGTATTCACCGTGGCATTCTGATCCACGATTACTAGCGATTCCGACTTCATGGAGTCGAGTTGCAGACTCCAATCCGGACTACGACGCACTTTATGAGGTCCGCTTGCTCTCGCGAGGTCGCTTCTCTTTGTATGCGCCATTGTAGCACGTGTGTAGCCCTACTCGTAAGGGCCATGATGACTTGACGTCATCCCCACCTTCCTCCAGTTTATCACTGGCAGTCTCCTTTGAGTTCCCGGCCTAACCGCTGGCAACAAAGGATAAGGGTTGCGCTCGTTGCGGGACTTAACCCAACATTTCACAACACGAGCTGACGACAGCCATGCAGCACCTGTCTCAGAGTTCCCGAAGGCACCAATCCATCTCTGGAAAGTTCTCTGGATGTCAAGAGTAGGTAAGGTTCTTCGCGTTGCATCGAATTAAACCACATGCTCCACCGCTTGTGCGGGCCCCCGTCAATTCATTTGAGTTTTAACCTTGCGGCCGTACTCCCCAGGCGGTCGACTTAACGCGTTAGCTCCGGAAGCCACGCCTCAAGGGCACAACCTCCAAGTCGACATCGTTTACGGCGTGGACTACCAGGGTATCTAATCCTGTTTGCTCCCCACGCTTTCGCACCTGAGCGTCAGTCTTTGTCCAGGGGGCCGCCTTCGCCACCGGTATTCCTCCAGATCTCTACGCATTTCACCGCTACACCTGGAATTCTACCCCCCTCTACAAGACTCTAGCCTGCCAGTTTCGAATGCAGTTCCCAGGTTGAGCCCGGGGATTTCACATCCGACTTGACAGACCGCCTGCGTGCGCTTTACGCCCAGTAATTCCGATTAACGCTTGCACCCTCCGTATTACCGCGGCTGCTGGCACGGAGTTAGCCGGTGCTTCTTCTGCGGGTAACGTCAATCGACAAGGTTATTAACCTTATCGCCTTCCTCCCCGCTGAAAGTACTTTACAACCCGAAGGCCTTCTTCATACACGCGGCATGGCTGCATCAGGCTTGCGCCCATTGTGCAATATTCCCCACTGCTGCCTCCCGTAGGAGTCTGGACCGTGTCTCAGTTCCAGTGTGGCTGGTCATCCTCTCAGACCAGCTAGGGATCGTCGCCTAGGTGAGCCGTTACCCCACCTACTAGCTAATCCCATCTGGGCACATCCGATGGCAAGAGGCCCGAAGGTCCCCCTCTTTGGTCTTGCAACGTTATGCGGTATTAGCTACCGTTTCCAGTAGTTATCCCCCTCCATCAGGCAGTTTCCCAGACATTACTCACCCGTCCGCCACTCGTCAGCGAAGCA
>NZ_KQ089962.1:224851-463627 GCF_001037805.1 Enterobacter sp. BIDMC93 | reverse complement strand
GTTTCCCAGACATTACTCACCCGTCCGCCACTCGTCAGCGAAGCAGCAAGCTGCTTCCTGTTACCGTTCGACTTGCATGTGTTAGGCCTGCCGCCAGCGTTCAATCTGAGCCATGATCAAACTCTTCAATTTAAAAGTTTGATGCTCAATGAATTAAACTTCGTAATGAATTACGTGTTCACTCGTTGAGACTTGGTATTCATTTAGTGTCCGAAGACATTAAGAATCCATGTCACTTTGAGTGCCCACACAGATTGTCTGATAAATTGTTAAAGAGCAGTGCCGCTTCGTTTTCGCTGCGGCGCGGGGTGTGCATATTACGCTTTCCCGCTTCAGAGTCAAGCGTTTGTTTTGCTTTTCTCTGCTGACCCGGCGGCTTGCGTGCCGTTGTTCCGTGTCAGTGGAGGCGCATTATAGGGAGTTCTTCTGAAGTGACAAGAGGAAATTTAAAAAAAGTTTCTGACCGTGTTTTTTTTCACCAAAAGCGATGAGTTCAAGCTACAAATTGTTCTATTTGATGTATCTGCAACCACAATCACACCTGAGATGGCATAATTAACCGCATCAATATTTAAGGAATAAAAGCGATGCCATTAAGCGCACAACAGCTGGCAGCTCAAAAAAACCTGTCCTATGTGCTGGCAGAGAAACTGGCGCAGCTGATCTTAGCGGGTAAATATGCTCCAGGTAGCATCCTGCCCAGCGAGATGGAGCTGGGAGATCAGTTTGGCGTTAGCCGTACCGCCGTTCGCGAAGCGGTAAAAACATTAACGGCGAAAGGGATGGTGCTTCCACGCCCGCGCATTGGCACCCGCGTTATGCCTCAGGGAAACTGGAACTTTCTCGATCAGGAGTTACTCACCTGGTGGATGACCGAAGATAACTTTAATCAGGTCGTCGATCACTTTCTGGTCATGCGCAGCAGTCTTGAGCCTCAGGCCTGCCTGCTTGCCGCCACGCTCGGCACAGCCGAGCAAAAAGCGCAGCTCAATACTTTGATGGAAGAGATGGTGGATCTGAAAAAGCACTTTAACCGCGAGCGCTGGATAGCGGTCGATATGGCCTGGCATGAACATATCTATAATATGAGCGGAAATCCTTTCCTGACCTCCTTTGCTTCTTTATTCCATTCTGTGTACCACACTTACTTTACCTCTATCACGCAGGATGAGGTGGTGAAGCTGGATCTGCATCAGGCGATAGTCGATGCCATTCAGGAGAGCGACGGGCAGCGAGCCCTGAGTGCGTGCCAGGCGTTGCTGGTCGCGCCAACCCACCAGCAGGTAAATAAATGACAGAGAAAAAAGCACGCAGTATGGCCGGACTGCCGTGGATTGCAGCCATGGCGTTCTTTATGCAGGCACTGGATGCCACTATCCTCAATACCGCCCTTCCCGCCATAGCCCAAAGCCTTAACCGCTCCCCGCTGGCGATGCAATCCGCCATCATCAGCTACACCCTGACAGTGGCGATGCTTATTCCGGTCAGCGGCTGGCTGGCCGATCGTTTCGGCACACGCAAAGTGTTCATGCTGGCGGTGACGCTGTTCACGCTCGGTTCTCTGGCTTGCGCCCTCTCCACCTCTCTGACGGAACTGGTTATCTTCCGCGTTCTACAGGGGATAGGCGGCGCGATGATGATGCCCGTCGCGCGTCTGGCGTTATTACGCGCCTATCCGCGCAGCGAACTGCTCCCGGTGCTCAACTTTGTGACTATGCCGGGGCTGGTCGGCCCGATACTTGGCCCGGTTCTCGGCGGCGTACTGGTGACCTGGGCTAGCTGGCACTGGATCTTCCTGATTAATATTCCGATTGGTGTGGCAGGGCTGATTTATGCCCGCAAATATATGCCGAACTTCACCACGCCAAGACGCAGCTTCGATATGGGTGGTTTCTTCCTGTTTGGCCTGAGCCTGGTCCTGTTCTCCAGCGGGATGGAGCTGTTTGGCGAGAAAATCGTAGCGACGTGGCTGGCGCTGGCCGTCATCCTCAGCGGTATTCTGCTGTTCCTTCTATATATACGTCATGCGCGTCGCCATCCGACACCGCTTATCTCTTTATCTCTGTTTAACACCCGAACGTTCTCCGTCGGGATCGCGGGCAATATTGCCTCGCGTCTGGGCACGGGCTGCGTACCGTTCCTGATGCCGCTGATGCTCCAGGTCGGTTTCGGCTATCCGGCCCTGATTGCTGGCTGCATGATGGCGCCCACGGCGATGGGCTCGATTCTGGCAAAATCGACGGTCACGCAGGTGCTGCGCTGGTTTGGCTATCGTAAGACGCTGGTTGGCGTGACGATCTTTATCGGATTGATGATTGCGCAGTTCTCCCTGCAATCTGCGGCGTTACCAATCTGGATGCTGATCCTGCCGCTGTTTGTGCTGGGTATGGCCATGTCGACGCAGTTTACGTCGATGAACACCATCACCCTTGCGGACCTCACCGACGAGAATGCCAGCAGCGGCAACAGCGTACTGGCGGTCACTCAACAGCTGTCGATCAGCCTCGGGGTTGCCGTGAGCGCGGCGGTACTGCGGTTTTATGAAGGGTTTGACGGTACAAATACCGTTGAGCAGTTCCACTATACCTTTATCACTATGGGCGCGCTTACCGTGGTATCGGCGGTGGTCTTTATGTTGTTAAAACCAAAAGACGGCCGGAACCTGATTAAAGAGCGTCACAAAGAGAAGGCTAAACCGAACCGCGTTTCATCAGAACAGGAGTAAGCTGCAAACGTTGCTGTTGCAGCGTGGGCTGGGCCATGCGGTGGATCAACACATCGATGGCCAGCTCGCCCAGTTCATCCTTCGGCTGATGGATGGTGGTCAGTGGGGGCGTCATGTAGCGCGCCAGTTCGATATCATCGTAACCGACGATCGCCATGTCGTCCGGAACACGTAATCCCGCCTGATACAGCGCCTGATAAGCTCCGAATGCCATCGCATCGTTACCGATAAACACCGCCTGCGGACGCGGCTCTTGCGCCAGCAGTTTCTGCATTGCTTCAAATCCACCGTTAAATTCGAAATCGCCGGTGATGCGATAGCCATCAGGAATGGCAAGCCCCGCCCGTTCCATGGCCGAAAGATAGCCTTCCAGACGCAGGCGCGCCGGGGTTTTATCCAGCGGGCCGGTAATACAGGCAATGCGGGTATGACCTTTATCGATCAGATGCTGAGTCGCCATATCGCCGCCCAGCAGCGAGTTATCCTGGATCAGATCGCTGGTGCCGTCGAACGGCGCCCAGTCCATCATCACCGTGGGAATAGAAGGGTAACGCTGGATGATCTCTTTCGAAGGTTGATGCGTTTCGGTACAGAGCAGCAGCAGCCCGTCGACGCGTTTTTGCATCAGCGTTTCCAGGTTACGGTTCATGCGCTGCTCATCGCCTTCGGTATTGCACAGCACCAGGCTGTAGCCGCGCTCGAAGCAGCTGCGCTCCACGCCGCGCACCAGTTCAGAATAAAAAGGGTTGGTACTGGCCGTGATCAGCATGCCGATGGTGCGCGTCTGGTTGAGCTTCAGGCTGCGGGCCAGCGCAGACGGCGCATAGTTGAGTTCTTTAATTGCAGCGTCAACTTTCTCCCGAATCGCCTCGCTGACGAAGCGATCGTTATTGATTACGTGGGAGACAGTCGAGGTAGAAACGCCCGCCATACGGGCGACATCTTTCATTGTGGCCAAGCGTTACCCCTGCTGACTTAAGAATTCATCAATCTCTTTACGCCATGGAACAGAAGGCTGAGCGCCTTTACGCGTCACCGCAATCGCAGCGGCGGCATGCGCGAAGCGGATCGCGTCATCCATTGCTTTTCCTTCCAGCAGCGCCGTTACCAGTGCACCGTTGAAGGTGTCTCCTGCGGCGATGGTATCAATGGCTTTGACCTTAAAGCCCGGTACGCGACGGCCTTCGCCATTGACGCTAGCCCACACCCCACGGCTGCCGAGGGTGATGATTACGGTGCCGATGCCTTTTTCATGCAGTGCAAGCGCGGCACGCGCGGCATCGTCATCATTTTCGACACGGATACCCGTCAGCTTTTCCGCTTCGGTTTCGTTCGGGGTGATGATATCCACCAGCGCCAGCAGCTCATCTGATAATACACGGGCAGGCGCAGGGTTAAGTACGACAGACGTATGATTTTCATGCGCAATTTTCGCGGCGGCCAGCACGCTTTCAACCGGTGACTCCAGCTGCATCAGCAGGGCTTCCGCTCCGGCGATGATTCCACGCTGCGCTTCGACGCGTTCAGTCGTTAACGCGGCATTAGCCCCTGCATGAATACCGATGACATTCTCACCTTCCGCATTGACGAAAATCAGCGCCACGCCGGTAGATTCCCCTGCAACCACGCTGACGGGTGCAATGTCGATGTTGTCGCTTGCCAGCTGTTTGCGTACGCGCTCGCCGGTATCGTCATCACCCGTACAGGCGATAAACGCGATATTCGCCCCGCTGCGTCCGGCGGCAACCGCCTGGTTTGCGCCCTTACCGCCGAACGCCACCTGATACTGATTGCCAGTGACGGTTTCGCCCGGAGTGGGGAACGTTTCAAGGTTAAGAATGTGATCGGCATTGATACTGCCAAGGACGACGAGGTTGCCTGCGGTTTTCATGTATTGAGGTGTCCATCTGAGAGCGCCACCGGTATTACCCGGTGGCGTATGCCACACTTTTCTTTTATTTGGTGTCCCTCAGGCAGCCAGCGACTGCCTGAATCGCCTTTACTGCTTAATGACCAGTTTCAGGTCAACAGGATATTTGGCCTGAACTTTTTCGCCCTTCAGCACTTTATCGGCAGTTTGCACGCCAGTCGCGCCAATCTGCTCAGGCAGCTGAGCGATGGTCGCAGCCAGTTTGCCATCATTTACTGCTTTTTCACCATCCGGCGTGCCGTCAAATCCGACAACCATCACATCTGATTTACCCGCAGTCTGGAGCGCACGCAGCGCGCCCAGCGCCATTTCGTCGTTCTGTGCGAATACCGCCTGCACATCAGGATGCGCGGTCAGCAGGTTCTGCATGACGTTCAGGCCCTTTGTACGGTCGAAGTCTGCCGGCTGGCTCGCCAGCACGTTGAATTTGTGCGCCGCTACAGCCTGCTGGAAGCCTTCACCACGTTCACGGGCTGCGGAAGTCCCGGCGATACCCTGCAACTCGATCACTTTCGCGCCTTCACCTGCTTTCTTCGCGATGTAGTCACCGGCGATTTTACCGCCCAGTACGTTATCAGACGCAATGTGGCTGACCACATCCCCTTTCGTTGCCTGACGGTCAAGGGTGATGACCGGGATCTTCGCCTGGTTTGCCATCTTCACGGCGTTACCGACCGCGTCGGAATCGGTTGGGTTGATCAGCAGGATTTTGGTACCACGAACGGTTAAGTCCTGAACGTTAGCCAGCTCTTTCGCCGGGTTGTTCTGAGAATCCAGCACCACCAGGTTGTAGCCCAGTTTATCTGCTTCTTTCTGCGCGCCATCCTTCAGGGAGACGAAGAACGGGTTGTTCAGGGTAGAGACAACCAGCGCGATGGTGTCCTTCGCCATGGCGTTAGCACTTACGGTTGCGCTCAGCGCGACAGCAGAAACCAGGGTAGCCAGTTTTTTCATGTTCATATCTAAGATGTCCTGTAGTGTCGTCAGTTACTGTTTTTTGTTGTCTACCAGTACCGCCAGCAAAATCACCACTGCCTTAACGATCATCTGGTAATAGGAGGAAACACCTAACAAATTCAAACCATTATTCAGGAAACCGAGGATCAGTGCGCCGATCAATGTCCCAACAATGCGACCTTTACCACCCGCAAGGCTCGTACCGCCCAGAACCACTGCCGCGATGGCATCCAGCTCATAGCCCGTACCCGCCGTTGGCTGCGCGGAGGAGAGGCGCGCCACTTCGATGATGCCCGCCAGAGACGCCAGCAGGCCGCACAGGGAGTAAACGATAATTTTGACTTTATTAACGCTGATACCGGACAGGCGCGTTGCCGCTTCGTTACCGCCCAGCGCATAGATATAACGACCCAGACGGGTATGGTGCAGCATGTACCATGCCGCCAGGAAGACGATAGCCATGATCCAGACCGGGGTCGGGACACCCAGCGGGCGACCAATACCGAACCAGCCAAACAGATCGGCGTTATCGGTAAAACCGGTATTAATCGGGCTGCCGTTGGTGTACACCATGGTCACACCGCGCAGCAGCAGCATCATCACCAGCGTGGCGATGAACGCCTGAACGCGACCTTTCGCCACAATCACGCCGGTTACGGCGCCAATTGCCGCACCTGCCGCCAGCGCAGCGGCAACGGCCACCAGCGCGTTGACCTCAATACCAACAATCGACGCGGCGATCGCGCCGGTGAGGGCCAGCAGGGAACCGACGGACAGATCGATACCCGAGGTCAAAATCACCAGCGTCATCCCCACCGCCATAATGGCGTTGACGGAGGTCTGCTGAAGAATGTTGAACAGGTTATTGACGGTAAAAAAGTTCGGGCTCATGGTCGAGACAATCGCGATCAGCACCAGCAGGGCAATCAGCGATTTTTGTTCCATCAGCCATGCCTTTGTGAAATAGCGGCGACCAGAAACAGCCTGGGTAGTCATCTTCTTACTCCTGATTCACGCGATTAAGCTTGCCCACAGCGGCAGCCATCAGAACTTCCTGGGTGGCCTGCTCGCGAGTGAATTCACCGCCGAGATGCCCTTCATGCATGACGATAATGCGATCGCTCATGCCTAATACCTCTGGCATCTCGGAAGAGACCAGAATGATGCTCAGACCGTCGGCCTTGAACTGGTTAATCAGCTGATAGATCTCTTTCTTCGCGCCCACGTCCACGCCGCGGGTGGGCTCATCCAGGATCAGCACTTTCGGGCGCGTCATCAGCCCGCGGGCAATCGCCACTTTCTGCTGATTCCCGCCGGACAACAGGCCAATCGCCTGCTCCATAGACGGGGTTTTAACGTTAAAGAGACGGATAAAATCGCTGACCGCCTGCTGCTCATCTTTGTGTTTCAGGCTGCCGCCGCTGCGGCTGAAATAGCCTAGCGCAGTCAGGGACATGTTCTCTTTCACCGACATGCCCAGCACTAAGCCGTCGCGCTTACGGTCTTCAGAAATATAGACAATGCCGTTCGCCAGGCCATCCTGAGGCGAGCGGGTGACCACCTCATGGCCGTCGAGGGTAACGTAGCCGCTGGTGCGCGGCAGTGCGCCATAGAGCACTTTCATCAGTTCGGTGCGCCCCGCGCCCATCAGGCCCGCGACGCCAAGGATCTCGCCCTTGCGCAGAGTAAAGGAGACGTCATTCACGCCCGGCCCGCAGAGATTATCCACCTTCAGGCGGATCTCTCCCGGCGCTTTCTCCAGATGCGGATACTGATCTTCAAGCTTACGTCCCACCATCATTTCAATCAGCGTATCTTCGGTCAGGGTTGCCACTTCGCGCTCGGCAATAAACTGCCCGTCGCGAAAGACGGTGACGTCGTCGCAGATCTCGAAGATCTCTTTCATGCGGTGTGAGATATAGACAATGCCGCGGCCCTGGGATTTCAGCTCACGGATCACGCGGAACAGGGATTCGGTTTCGGTATCGGTCAGGGCGTCGGTCGGTTCATCCATAATGATGACCTTCGACTCGAAGCTCAGCACCTTCGCGATTTCCACCATCTGCTGATCGCCGATGGAAAGGTCGCCCACCAGTCGGTCGCTCTTAAAGCGCAGATTCAGCTTCGCCAGCAGTTTGTCCGCTTCGGCATACATGGTTTTCCAGTCGATTTTGCCAAACCGGTTCACGAACTCACGGCCGAGGAAGATGTTCTCCGCAATGGTGAGCTGCGGGATCAGGTTCAACTCCTGGTGGATGATGCCGATGCCCGCTTCCTGAGAGGATTTCGGGCCGTTAAAGGTGGTCTCTTTACCCAGCCACAGCAGCGAACCGGCATCGCGTTGGTAGATACCGGTCAGCACTTTCATCATGGTGGATTTGCCGGCGCCGTTTTCGCCCACCAGCGCCATGACGCGCCCGGAATAGACGTTCAGCGCCGCACCGGAGAGGGCTTTTACGCCCGGGAACGACTTATCGATCCCTTTGAGTTGCAGTAATGCGTCCATGATGGCCTCAGAAGGTGACGCCAGCACAGAGAATGATATTCGCATACGGGGAGCACTCCCCGCTGCGAATCACCGCCTGACTGTCTGCGGTTTGTTGTTTGAACTGCTCGTGCGTTGTGTAACGAATTTCTATGGTGTTTCCCTGGTGCTGTTGCAGTTGCTCAATGTGGCTGAGCAACGTTTCGTGGAGTTGCGGATTATGTTGTTTGATTTCCGCCGCGAGAATGGCCGCCTCAACCTGCATCTCCGCGGTGACCACTTCCAGTACCTGCATGAACGAGGGTACGCCCTGCGTTAACGCCATATCGATACGGGTTGTGCTGCGCGGAACCGGTAAGCCTGCATCGCAAACCACCAGCGTATCGGTATGCCCAAGACGGGAAATCACCGATGAGATTTCTGAGTTGAGTACTGTGCCTTTCTTCATTTTTTGCTCCACTAGCGAAACGTTTCGCTAAAAACAGTGTAGCCGCAGAAGTGTTCAGAAAACCATCATGACGTAACGGATTTGTGATCAACGTCGAAACGTTTCGCTAAGTGAAATGCAATAGAGGAAAATTGCCCGGCGGCGCTACGCTTGCACGGGCCTACGGGTCTGGTAGGCCGGGTAAGCGCAGCGCCACCCGGCATATTCAGAAGGGTTAAATCTCGACCTGCGTCCCCAGCTCAATCACGCGGTTAGGCGGGATCTCAAACTGGTCAGGCGCACGCAGGGCGTTACGTTGCAGAATGAGATACAGCTTGCCGCGCAGGCGCAGATACCATGGGCGCTTGCCGATGATCAGCGACTCGTGGGACATAAAGAACGACGTCTCCATCATGCGGCAACTCAGGCCTTCCAGACCGCAGCGGTGGAACACCTCTTCCACGTTCGGCGTTTCGCGCCAGCCGTAGCTTGCCACCACGCGCCAGAAGGTTGGCGACAGCTGTTCAATCTGTACGCGACGCACGTTGTGAACGTACGGCGCATCTTCGGTACGCAGCGTCAGCAGGATCACGCGCTCGTGCAGCACTTTGTTGTGCTTGAGGTTATGCATCAGCGCAAACGGGATCACGTTCAGCGCGCGAGACATATACACCGCCGTGCCCGGCACGCGCACCGGTGGGGACTTCTCCAGCGAGGCGATCATCGCCTCAAGAGAGTTACCGTGCTCGTGCATACGACGCAGCAGGCGGAAACGTTCGCTCTTCCACGTCGTCATCACAATAAACATCACCAGACCCAGCGTCAGCGGCAGCCAGCCGCCGGAGACAATCTTGTCGAGGTTCGCAGAGAACAGCGGCACGTCGATGCAGAGGAAGCCAACCAGGATCAGCCCCACGAGGAACTTATTCCAGTGCCAGTTACGGTACGCCACGGTGGTGGAGAGAATAGAGGTCAACACCATCGTTCCGGTTACCGCGATACCGTACGCCGCCGCCAGATTACTGGAGTGCTCAAAGCTGACGATAACAATCACCACCGCGAAATAGAGCAGCCAGTTGACGAACGGAATGTAGATCTGGCCAGACTCCATCTCCGAGGTATGGATAATGCGCATTGGGGAGAGATAACCCAAACGCACGGCCTGACGCGTCAGGGAGAATACGCCGGAAATGACAGCCTGAGAGGCAATGACCGTCGCCAGCGTCGCCAGGATCAGCATCGGAACCAGCGCCCAGTCCGGCGCCAGCAGGAAGAACGGGTTTTTAATCGCTTCAGGGTGTGCAAGCAGCAGAGCGCCCTGACCGAAGTAATTCAGCACCAGTGAAGGCAAGACCACGCTAAACCAGGCGACGCGAATAGGGAGTTTCCCGAAGTGGCCCATATCCGCATACAGCGCTTCAACACCGGTAATGGACAGCACCACCGCGCCCAGCGCCACAAACGACACCACTTTATATTCAAGGAAGAAATGCACCGCCCACATTGGGTTCAGCGCGTGCAGGACATCCGGGTTGGCGATAATACTGCGTAAGCCCAGCGCCGCCAGGATCAGGAACCAGGCCAGCATAATAGGCGCGAACAGCTTACCCACCAGCCCGGTACCGTGTTTTTGTATGGCAAACAGCAACGTCAGCACGATAATAGCGAGTGGCACCACCCACGTATCAAGCTGTGGCGCGACAATCTCCAGCCCCTCTATGGCCGACATTACAGAAATCGCCGGCGTAATCACGACTTCTCCATAGAAGAAGCTGCCGCCAATCAGGCCGATGATGACCAGCACGGAGGTCATTCTTGCAGACGTATTGCGCCCGGCAAGGGACATCAGGGTCAGAATACCGCCCTCGCCCGCGTTATCAGCCCGCATTACGAAAGAGAGATACTTAAGGGAGACCACCAGGATCAGCAGCCAGAAGATGAGCGAGAGGAAACCAAATACGGCGTCACGCTCTACACCAAAACCAAACTGACCGGACAGACATTCACGAAGCGTATAAAGCGGGCTGGTGCCGATATCACCGTAGACAACCCCGATCGCCGCAAGCGTTACAGCGGGTAATGATTGCTTATTATCAGTGCTCATAGACTAGTCTTTTCGTTTGAATAACAAATGTGTGCTTAGTCCCTTGGCCCACAAAAAGCGCACAGTATGCACGATTCAATGCAAAATCGTACCCCTAAATGCAGCCGCATTAATGTAGCGCAAAGAAAATAGCGCCGCACTTCAGCCTATTACCAGGCCAGACCGAAACGTCTATACTCGCTTCAATTAGCCGCCACGACGGCGAAAGGATGCAAAACTATTATGGCTCACTCACATTTATTAGCAGAAAGAATTTCCCGCCTCAGCAGTGCGCTGGAGAAAGGCCTTTACGAGCGTAGCCACGCCATTCGCCTCTGTTTACTGGCGGCGCTGAGTGGGGAAAGCGTATTTCTGCTGGGCCCGCCGGGCATTGCCAAAAGTCTGATCGCACGCCGCCTCAAATTCGCTTTCCAGAACGCGCGCGCATTCGAGTATTTGATGACGCGCTTCTCCACGCCGGAAGAAGTTTTCGGCCCACTCTCCATTCAGGCGTTAAAAGATGAGGGACGCTATGAACGTCTGACGGCGGGCTATCTTCCGGAAGCGGAAATCGTCTTTCTTGATGAGATCTGGAAAGCCGGCCCGGCCATACTGAATACCCTGTTGACGGCAATTAACGAACGCCGCTTCCGCAACGGCGCCAGCGAAGAGAAGATCCCCATGCGCCTGCTGGTGGCCGCGTCTAACGAATTGCCCGAAGCCGACAGCAGCCTGGAAGCGCTGTATGACCGTATGCTGATCCGCCTGTGGCTGGATAAAGTCCAGGATAAATCAAACTTCCGTTCTATGCTGGTAAGCCAGCAGGATGAAAACGAAAACCCGGTGGCAGCGTCATTGCAGGTCACGGACGAGGAATACCACCAGTGGCAGGAGGAGATCGGCAAGATAAAACTGCCCGATCCCGTTTTTGAGCTGATCTTCATGCTGCGCCAGCAGCTTGATTTGCTGCCTTCCGCGCCGTACGTCTCCGATCGTCGCTGGAAAAAAGCCATTCGCCTGCTCCAGGCAAGCGCGCTGTTTAGCGGCCGCGATGCTGTCGCCCCAATCGATCTGATCCTGCTGAAAGACTGCCTGTGGCATGACGCAGAAGGGATGAACCTGATGCAACAGCAGTTGGACGTTTTGATGACCGGACACGCGTGGGGTCAGCAGTCGATGCTCAATCAGCTGGGCGCGATTGCCCAACGTCGCCTTCAGCTCCAGCAGCAGCAAAGTGACAAAACCGCGCTGAAGGTGAACCGTCTTGGCGGGATGTTTGCCCGTAAACCGCACTACGAACTGCCCGCCGGGCTGACTGACGCCTCGCTCACGCTTCTTCTTCAGCAACCGCTGAAGCTGCATGATATGCAGGTTGTGCACGTGACGATCGAACGCGTTGCGCTGGCTCAGTGGCTGGATAAAGGCGGTGAGATCCGCGGTAAACTCAACGGTATCGGCTTTGCACAGCCGCTGTCAATGGAAGTCGACAGCAGCCAGCACCTTGTGATCCGCGACGTCAGCCTTCAGGGATCGCGCCTGGCGCTGCCGGGCACGGCCTCCGATACTGTTCCGGAGGAGATCAAACAACAGCTCGACGCGCTGGATAACGAATGGCATCAGCAGCACACGCGCTTCAGCGAGCAGCAGAAATGCCTCTTTATCCATAGCGACTGGTTAGGTCGCATTGAAGCCAGCTTGCAGGATGTCAGCGCGCAGATCAAACAGGCGCGTCAATGCTAACGCTGGACACGCTTAACGTCATGCTGGCGGTTAGCGAGGAAGGGTTGATCGAAGAGGTCGTCATTACCCTGCTCGCTTCACCGCAGCTGGCGGCCTTCTTTGAAAAATTCCCGAAGCTCCGAAAGGCAATGACGGACGATCTGCCCCGCTGGCGCGATAACCTGCGCCAGCGGTTTAAGGAGACGGAAGTCCCGCCGGAACTGACAGAGGAAGTGGCTGGTTACCAGCAGTGCCAGCGGCTTTCAACGCCGCAGTTTATTGCCCAGCTACAGCAAACCCTGACGCTGCTTGATAACGTTCACTCCCCGTTTGCCAGCCAGGCCAGAGCGCTGGTCACGGACAACCCCAGCTTTACTCCCGCCCTGCATACGCTGTTTTTACAGCGCTGGCGTCTGAGCCTTGTGGTCCAGGCCACGGCCCTTAATCAGCAGTTGCTGGACGAAGAGCGCGAACAGTTGCTCAGTGAAGTCCAGGAGCGAATGACCCTGAGCGGCCAGTTAGAACAGGTGCTGGTGGAGAATGAAAACGCCGCCGGTCGACTCTGGGATATGAGTGCCGGCCAGTTAAAACGGGGCGATTATCAGCTGATCGTGAAGTACGGCGACTTTCTGGCACAACAGCCGGAGCTGATGAAGCTCGCAGAACAGCTCGGCCGTTCCCGGGAGGCCCGGTCGGTCCCAAAGAAAGATGCGCCGATGGAAACCTTCCGTACGCTGGTACGTGAACCCTCCACCGTACCGGAGCAGGTGGACGGGCTACAGCAAAGCGATGACATCCTGCGCCTGCTGCCTACGGAACTCAGCACGCTGGGCATGACCGAACTGGAGTATGAGTTTTATCGTCGGCTGGTGGAAAAACAGCTCATTACCTATCGACTGCATGGCGAAGCCTGGCGCGAGAAGATCAGCCAGCGTCCGGTGGTACACCAGGATTTTGATGAGCAACCGCGCGGCCCATTCATTGTTTGCGTCGATACGTCTGGATCGATGGGGGGCTTTAATGAACAGTGTGCAAAAGCGTTCTGCCTGGCTCTGATGCGCGTGGCGCTTGCCGATCGTCGTCGCTGCTACATCATGCTCTTTTCCAGCGAAGTTGTTGGGTATGAACTGACCAGCCCACAGGGGCTGGAGCAGGCGATCCGCTTTTTAAGCCAGCGCTTTCGCGGCGGCACCGATCTGGCCAGCTGTTTTCGCAGCATCATTGAGCGCATGCAGGGCGGAGACTGGTACGACGCGGATGCGGTGGTGATTTCCGATTTTATCGCCCAGCGGCTGCCGGACGACGTCGTGAATAAAGTGAAGGAGATGCAGCGCGTGCACCAGCACCGTTTCCATGCCGTGGCGATGTCTGCACATGGAAAACCCGGCATCATGCGCATCTTCGATCACATCTGGCGCTTTGATACCGGGTTGCGTAGCCGCCTGCTCAGACGCTGGCGACGTTAATTAAAGAAGAGAACCGACGCTCTCACGTACCTGCTGCGGCCAGACCCCACACTGTACCTGACCAATGTGAGAGAGTTGCAGCAGCAGCATGGTCAGACGAGACTGGCCAATCCCACCGCCGATGGTCTGCGGCATTTCACCGCGCAGCAGTGCCTGGTGCCACTCCAGTTGCAGACGATCTTCATCACCGGTCACGGCCAGCTGACGCTTCAGTGCTTCAGCATCCACGCGGATCCCCATCGAAGAGAGTTCAAACGCATCTTCCAGAACCGGGTTCCAGACCAGAATATCGCCGTTCAGACCGGCATATTCGCTTTCGCCCACGGTGCTCCAGTCATCGTAATCCGGCGCACGGACGTCGTGACGTTTACCATCAGACAATTTCCCGCCAATGCCGATAAGGAATACCGCGCCCAGCTCTTTGGCGATCGCGCGTTCACGGCCTTTGGCATCCAGATCCGGGAAACGGCTCAGCAATTCCTGACTGTGAACAAAGTGGATCGTTTCCGGCAGGAACGGTGCCAGACCAAACTCTTTGCTCACGGCCGCTTCGGTTGCTTTGATCCCGGCGTAGATCGCCTCAACGGTGGATTTCAGCGTACCGACGTGACGCTCGCCATCTCCCATTACGCGCTCCCAGTCCCACTGGTCAACGTAGACAGAGTGAATCGGGGAAAGGCGGTCTTCATCGGGGCGAAGGGCTTTCATGTGCGTGTAAAGCCCTTCGCCCGCGCTGAAGTCGTGTTGTCCCAGGGTTTGACGCTTCCACTTCGCCAGGGAATGAACCACTTCGAACTGGGCGTCTGGCAGTGTTTTCACTTTTACCTGTACCGCTTTTTCGCAACCAGACAAGTTATCCTGCGTCCCGTCACCCACGCGGCTCAGAATCGGCGCCTGAACTTCAATAAGGCCAAGCTTCTCTTCCAGCTGGCGGGAAAAATGGGATTTTACGAAACTGATCTGGCGTTGTTTTGCGATGTAAGCGGTTTTCATTATTTATACTCCTGCGTCCTGTTGATACTGATTAAGCAACAGAACAGGCGCTTAATTCAATAACCCATCAACAAAAAGCCGCCTTCACTTTTGATTCGTTAAAATAAGACGCTAGAATAGAGGGAATCATTAATCTTCATAAGAAAAACCTATGGAAAATTATCAGATCGACAATCTGGACCGCGGCATTCTGGAAGCGCTAATGGCCAACGCACGCACCGCGTATGCCGAACTGGCGAAACAATTTGGCGTCAGCCCGGGGACCATTCACGTTCGCGTCGAGAAAATGAAGCAGGCCGGGATCATCACCGGCGCACGCATTGATGTCAGCCCGAAGCAACTTGGCTACGACGTCTGCTGCTTCATTGGCATTATTCTGAAAAGCGCCAAAGATTACCCCTCCGCGCTGGAGAAACTGAACGCGCTGGATGAAGTCACCGAGGCGTACTACACCACCGGGCACTACAGCATCTTTATAAAGGTGATGTGCCGATCCATTGACGCCCTCCAGCAGGTACTTATCAACAAGATCCAAACAATCGATGAAATTCAGTCCACTGAAACCCTGATCTCCCTGCAAAACCCGATCATGCGTACTATCCGCCCGTGATCGGGCAATTTCATTCCCACATTTTCCACAGGTAGATCCCAGCTCGTTCACAGCGTACAATGGCCGCCTCTTTATCTGAGCGAGCGATCAATGGCGGACATTACTCTTATCAGCGGCAGCACCCTGGGCGGTGCGGAATATGTAGCGGAACATCTGGCTGAGAAGCTGGAAGATGCGGGCTTTTCTACACAAACGCTGCACGGACCGCTGCTGGAAGATCTCCCGACTGACGGGGTCTGGCTGCTGATCACCTCCACGCACGGCGCGGGCGATCTGCCGGATAACCTGCAACCTTTATATGACGAACTGCTGGAACAACAGCCCGATCTGTCAAACGTCCGGTTTGGCGCTGTGGGGATCGGCAGCCGTGAATATGACACTTTCTGTGGCGCCATAGAGAAAGTAGAAGCTGCGGTGACCGCCTGCGGAGCAAAACAGCTGGGTGAAACGCTGAAGATCAACATCCTCGATCATGACATTCCCGAAGATCCAGCCGAGATCTGGCTCGCGGAATGGAAAAATTTACTCAAAAACGATTAAAGATCGTGCGATCAGATGTGGATAACTCTGGTTAAAAGCTCGTATTAAGCCGTAGTTATCCAAAGAACAACGTTGGTTTAGTTTTTGACCTGTGTATAAAGTGGCGATCTGATCCCAGCTTATACGGTCCAGGATCACCGATCATTCACAGCAAACGATCCTTCCTAACTGCATGATCTTATTTATGGGATCGGACTTATCCACAAAGGTCTGTGATCCTAATAAGAGATCACAATAGAACAGATCTCTAAATAAAAAGATCTTCTTTTTAATAGCCCAGGATCCCAATGCTTTCTCGAAAGACTAAAGTTGAGTAGAATCCACGGCCCGGGCTTCAATCCATTTTCATACCGCTTTACGCGAGGCAGACCACCATGTTTTATCAGGATCCTTTTGACGTCATCATCATTGGCGGGGGTCACGCAGGCACTGAGGCCGCAATGGCCGCAGCGCGAATGGGTCAGCAGACCCTGCTTTTGACACACAATATCGACACGCTGGGACAAATGTCCTGTAATCCGGCGATTGGCGGCATTGGGAAAGGACACCTGGTAAAAGAAGTGGATGCACTTGGCGGCCTGATGGCGAAAGCGATCGATCGTGCAGGCATCCAGTTTAGGATACTAAACGCGAGTAAAGGGCCTGCTGTTCGTGCGACCCGCGCACAGGCAGACCGCGTGCTTTACCGTCAGGCTGTGCGCACCGCGCTGGAGAACCAGCCGAACCTGATGATCTTCCAGCAGGCAGTTGAAGATCTTATCGTCGAGAACGATCGCGTCGTGGGTGCCGTAACCCAGATGGGGCTCAAGTTCCGCGCAAAAGCGGTGGTGCTGACCGTCGGGACATTCCTGGACGGTAAAATCCATATTGGTCTGGACAACTACAGCGGTGGCCGTGCTGGCGATCCGCCGTCGATTCCGTTATCTCGTCGTCTGCGTGAACTGCCGCTGCGCGTCAGCCGCCTGAAAACCGGTACACCGCCGCGTATTGACGCGCGCACCATTGATTTCAGCGTGCTGGCGCAACAGCACGGTGATAATCCGATGCCGGTGTTCTCGTTCATGGGCAATGCGGCTCAGCATCCGCAGCAGGTACCGTGCTACATCACGCATACCAACGAGAAAACCCATGACGTGATCCGCAATAACCTCGATCGCAGCCCAATGTATGCTGGCGTGATCGAAGGGATCGGCCCGCGCTACTGCCCGTCGATCGAAGACAAGGTGATGCGCTTTGCCGATCGTAACCAGCACCAGATCTTCCTCGAACCTGAAGGGCTGACCTCAAATGAAATTTACCCGAACGGCATCTCCACCAGCCTGCCGTTCGACGTGCAGATGCAGATTGTGCGTTCAATGCAGGGCATGGAAAACGCGAAGATCGTTCGTCCTGGCTACGCTATTGAGTACGATTTCTTCGATCCGCGTGACCTGAAGCCAACCCTGGAAAGCAAATTCATCCAGGGTCTGTTCTTCGCGGGCCAGATTAACGGTACTACCGGCTACGAAGAAGCCGCAGCGCAAGGTCTGCTGGCCGGTCTGAACGCCGCTCGCTTCTCTGCCGAGAAAGAGGGCTGGGCACCGGCGCGTTCTCAGGCTTACCTGGGCGTTCTGGTCGACGATCTCTGCACGCTGGGGACCAAAGAACCGTACCGCATGTTTACTTCTCGTGCGGAATATCGCCTGATGCTGCGCGAAGACAATGCCGATCTGCGTCTGACTGAGGTGGGCCGTGAATTGGGTCTGGTGGATGACGAACGCTGGGCGCGCTTCAACGAGAAGCTGGAGCGTATCGAACAGGAACGTCAGCGCCTGAAAACCACCTGGGTGAATCCGCAGGCGGAAACCGCTGCCGAAGTAAACGCTCACTTAACAGCACCGCTGTCGCGCGAAGCCAGCGGGGAAGATCTGCTGCGCCGTCCTGAAGTCACCTACGAGAATCTGGTCAAACTGACCGCGTTCGCGCCGGGCCTTGAAGACGCGGAAGCGGCCGAGCAGGTCGAAATCCAGGTGAAATACGAAGGCTACATCGCGCGTCAGCAGGATGAGATCGAAAAACAGCAGCGCAACGAAAACACGCAGCTGCCGGAAATGCTGGACTATCGTCAGGTGACGGGCCTTTCCAACGAAGTGATCGCTAAGCTGAACGATCACAAACCTGTGTCGATTGGCCAGGCCTCACGTATCTCCGGCGTCACACCTGCCGCGATTTCGATTCTGCTGGTGTGGCTGAAAAAGCAGGGTATGCTGCGCCGCAGCGCGTAATGCTCTGAAAATTGCCCGGTGGCGCTGCGCTTACCGGGCCTACTGAACCCGTAGGGCGGGTTAGCGAAGCGCCACCCGCCACTTAAGTTTCTCAACAGGTATCCACCGTGCTCAATAAACTCTCTCGTCTGCTGGAACAGGCAGGTATTTCGCTCACCGATCACCAGAAAAATCAGCTGGTGGCCTATGTCGATATGCTGAACAAATGGAATAAAGCGTACAACCTCACCTCCGTACGCGATCCCAACGAGATGCTGATTCGTCATATTCTCGATAGCATCGTCGTGGCGCCATATCTGAACGGGGAACGTTTTATCGACGTGGGCACCGGCCCGGGCTTGCCGGGCGTTCCGTTGTCTATTGTTCGACCGGAGAGTCAATTCACGCTGCTGGACAGCCTGGGTAAGCGCGTACGCTTTTTACGCCAGGTCCAGCATGAGCTGAAGCTGGAAAACATCACGCCCGTGCAGAGCAGGGTAGAGGAGTTCCCGGCTGAGCCACCGTTTGACGGCGTTATCAGCCGCGCATTTGCGTCACTCAATGACATGGTGAGCTGGTGCAAACACCTGCCGGCGGAGAAGGGGCGTTTTTATGCGCTGAAAGGGCAACTTCCGGGGGACGAAATCGAGCAGCTTCCGGACGGTTTTGCTGTCGAATCCATTGAGAAACTTCAGATCCCTCAGCTCGAAGGTGAGCGTCATCTGGTGATAATTAAGCCAAACACTTTTTAAAAATTAATAAAAAATGTGGAATTTGTGCTGTTCTGATCGTGTTAAAAAGCAGCACATCCCGTCTGTTTTGGCCGTTGTTAATTTAACCTTGTTGTTACCATGGGTTTTCTTATGGTTAACCTGAAGTGAGTTGTTCACTCTGAGGATAATCAACCATGAAAATATCAGCCTGCTAAAAGTGGGTAAAGGCAACAAGAATGGAATGTTAAATATTTATTAAGAATGTCAATAAAAGGTTTTTGTTGTATACGGCTCTGTTTTAAAAATAGTTGCGATTTTTTTGCTTTAATTTCATACAGATGAAATAAATCGTTTTACGTCTTTGATAAATACCACTTTATCGCAAATGTGTATTTTGTGATCTCGTGCACGCTTTATCACCAACGTTTCCGCGCTGTTTGCAGTTTTGCCTGAAGGTCGGCACTTAGGTCAAAAGTTGAAAAATAGGACTGGGGAAAAATATTTAAACATTTATTCACCTTTGCGCTACTTAATGTTTGAAATCACGGGTACGCACCGTATAATTTGACCGCTTTTTGATGCTTGACTCTGAGCCTTAAAGGACGTTTTATACGACACGCGGCATACCTCGAAGGGAGCAGGAGTAAAAACGTGATGTCTGTGTCGCTCTTGAGTAGAAACGTTGCTCGTAAGCTTCTGTTCATTCAGTTTCTGGCTGTGATAGCAAGTGGACTGCTGTTTAGCCTCAAAGACCCCTTCTGGGGCATCTCCGCCGCGTGCGGAGGTTTGGCGGTGGTTCTGCCAAACGTGTTGTTTATGATTTTTGCCTGGCGTCATCAGGCGCATACACCCGCCAAAGGCCGCGTGGCCTGGTCCTTCGCTCTCGGCGAAGTGTGTAAGGTGTTGCTGACCTTTGCTCTACTGGTGATGGCGCTGGCGGTTTTGAAAGTGGTATTCATGCCGCTGATAGCAACGTGGGTTTTGGTGCTGGTGGTACAAGTTCTGGCTCCAGCTGTAATCAATAACAAAGGGTAAAAGGCATCATGGCTTCAGAAAATATGACGCCGCAGGATTACATAGGTCACCATCTGAATAACCTTCAGCTGGACCTGCGTACATTCTCGCTGGTGGATCCACATAACCCCCCGGCCACCTTCTGGACGATCAACATCGACTCCATGTTCTTCTCGGTGGTTTTGGGTCTTCTGTTCCTGGCCATGTTCCGCAGCGTTGCTAAAAAGGCGACCAGCGGTGTTCCAGGGAAATTCCAGACGTTCATCGAGATGATCATCGGCTTCGTCCATGGCAGCGTGAAAGACATGTACCATGGTAAGAGCAAACTGATTGCTCCGCTGGCCCTGACCGTGTTCGTTTGGGTCTTCCTGATGAACCTGATGGACCTCCTGCCTATCGATTTCTTACCTTGGATCGGTGAGCACGTACTCGGCCTGCCTGCACTGCGCGTGGTTCCGTCTGCCGACGTGAACATCACCCTGTCGATGGCGCTGGGCGTATTTATCCTCATTCTGTTCTACAGCATCAAAATGAAAGGCGTAAGCGGCTTTGTGAAAGAGCTTACCTTGCAGCCGTTCAACCACTGGGCGTTTATTCCGGTCAACCTGATCCTGGAAGGCGTTAGCCTGCTGTCCAAACCTGTTTCACTGGGTCTGCGACTGTTCGGCAACATGTATGCGGGTGAGCTGATTTTCATTCTGATCGCGGGTCTTCTGCCGTGGTGGTCACAGTGGATTCTGAATGTGCCATGGGCCATTTTCCACATCCTGATCATTACGCTGCAAGCCTTTATCTTCATGGTTCTGACGATCGTCTATCTGTCGATGGCGTCTGAAGAGCACTGATTTTTTACCAACACTACTACGTTTTAATTGAAACAAACTGGAGACTGTCATGGAAAACCTGAATATGGATCTGCTGTACATGGCTGCCGCTGTGATGATGGGTCTGGCGGCTATCGGTGCTGCGATCGGTATCGGCATCCTCGGGGGCAAATTCCTGGAAGGCGCAGCGCGTCAACCTGATCTGATTCCTCTGCTGCGTACTCAGTTCTTTATCGTTATGGGTCTGGTGGATGCAATCCCAATGATCGCTGTAGGTCTGGGTCTGTACGTGATGTTTGCTGTCGCGTAGTAGTTGTTTTAAAACCCCAAGCCACAGAAATTTAAGAGGTATTGTGCTGTGAACATGAACGCAACAATCCTCGGCCAGGCCATCGCGTTTATTCTCTTTGTCTGGTTCTGCATGAAGTATGTATGGCCGCCTTTAATGGCTGCCATTGAAAAACGTCAGAAAGAAATTGCTGACGGTCTGGCTTCCGCAGAACGCGCTAAGAAAGATTTGGACCTTGCACAGGCCAACGCGACAGACCAGCTGAAAAAAGCGAAAGCTGAAGCTCAGGTAATCATTGAACAGGCTAACAAACGCCGTTCTCAGATCCTGGACGAAGCCAAAGCTGAAGCAGAACAGGAACGTACTAAGATCGTGACACAGGCTCAGGCTGAAATTGAAGCTGAGCGTAAACGTGCTCGTGAAGAACTGCGTAAGCAGGTTGCGATTCTGGCTGTTGCTGGCGCCGAGAAGATCATCGAACGTTCCGTGGATGAAGCTGCTAACAGCGACATCGTGGACAAACTTGTCGCTGAACTGTAAGGAGGGAGGGGCTGATGTCTGAATTTGTTACGGTAGCTCGCCCCTACGCCAAAGCAGCTTTTGACTTTGCTGTCGAACACCAAAATGTCGATCGCTGGCAGAATATGCTGGCGTTTGCCGCTGAGGTGACGAAAAACGAACAAATGGCCGAGTTGCTTTCTGGTGCGTTAGCGCCTGAAACTCTCGCCGCGTCGTTTATCGCCGTGTGCGGAGAGCAACTGGATGCCAACGGCCAGAACCTGATTAAGGTGATGGCGGAAAATGGTCGTCTCCGTGTGCTCCCGGATGTTCTCGAGCAGTTTGAGCACTTACGTGCCCTTAGTGAAGCTACCGCTGAAGTTGAAGTAACTTCTGCGACTGAACTGAGTAACGAACAGCTTGCGAAAATCACCGCCGCGATGGAAAAACGTCTGTCACGCAAAGTTAAGCTGAATTGCAAAATCGATAAGTCTGTAATGGCAGGCGTAATCATCCGCTCGGGTGATATGGTCATTGATGGCAGCGTACGCGGCCGTCTTGAGCGCCTTGCAGACGTCTTGCAGTCTTAAGGGGACTGGAGCATGCAACTGAATTCCACCGAAATCAGCGAACTGATCAAGCAGCGCATTGCTCAGTTCAATGTTGTGAGTGAAGCTCACAACGAAGGTACTATTGTTTCTGTAAGTGACGGTGTTATCCGCATCCACGGCCTGGCCGATTGTATGCAGGGTGAGATGATTTCCCTGCCGGGTAACCGTTACGCTATCGCACTGAACCTGGAGCGCGACTCCGTAGGTGCCGTTGTGATGGGTCCATACGCTGACCTTGCCGAAGGCATGAAGGTTAAGTGTACTGGCCGTATTCTGGAAGTACCGGTTGGCCGTGGCCTGCTGGGGCGCGTTGTTAACACCCTGGGTGCGCCAATCGACGGTAAAGGTCCGGTTGAGCACGATGGCTTCTCCCCAATCGAAGTTATCGCACCAGGCGTTATCGACCGTCAGTCCGTTGATCAGCCAGTGCAGACGGGTTATAAGTCCGTTGACGCCATGATCCCAATCGGTCGTGGTCAGCGTGAACTGATCATCGGTGACCGTCAGACCGGTAAAACCGCGATGGCAATCGACGCCATCATCAACCAGCGTGATTCCGGCATCAAATGTGTGTACGTGGCTATCGGCCAGAAAGCGTCCACCATTTCCAACGTGGTTCGTAAACTGGAAGAGCACGGCGCACTGTCTAACACCATCGTTGTGGTAGCAACCGCGTCTGAATCTGCTGCACTGCAATACCTGGCGCCATACGCCGGTTGCGCAATGGGCGAATACTTCCGTGACCGCGGTGAAGATGCGCTGATCGTATACGATGACCTGTCTAAACAGGCCGTTGCTTATCGTCAGGTTTCCCTGCTGCTCCGTCGTCCACCAGGACGTGAAGCATTCCCGGGCGACGTATTCTACCTCCACTCTCGTCTGCTGGAGCGTGCTTCCCGCGTTAACGCGGAATACGTCGAGAACTTCACCAAAGGTGAAGTGAAGGGTAAAACAGGTTCTCTGACCGCTCTGCCGATCATTGAAACCCAGGCGGGTGACGTTTCTGCGTTCGTTCCGACCAACGTAATCTCCATTACCGATGGTCAGATCTTCCTGGAAACCAACCTGTTTAACTCCGGTATTCGTCCGGCGGTTAACCCGGGTATCTCCGTATCCCGTGTGGGTGGTGCTGCTCAGACCAAGATCATCAAGAAACTGTCCGGTGGTATCCGTACCGCGCTGGCACAGTATCGTGAACTGGCTGCGTTCTCTCAGTTCGCATCCGATCTGGACGAAGCAACCCGTAAACAGCTGAGCCACGGTCAGAAAGTGACCGAGCTGCTGAAGCAGAAACAGTACGCGCCAATGTCTGTTGCTCAGCAGGGCCTGGTACTGTTCGCGGCTGAACGCGGTTACCTCGAAGATGTGGAACTGGCGAAAATCGGTAGCTTCGAAGCCGCTCTGCTGGCTTACGTCGACCGTGATCACGCTCCGCTGATGCAAGAGATCAACCAGACCGGTGGCTATAACGACGAAATCGAAGGCAAGCTGAAAGCTATCCTCGATTCCTTCAAAGCAACCCAATCCTGGTAATCGTCCGGCGGCTTGTCTCAGGACAAGCCGTCTGGCATTGAGGAGAAGCTCATGGCCGGCGCAAAAGAGATACGTAGTAAGATCGCAAGCGTCCAGAACACGCAAAAGATCACTAAAGCGATGGAGATGGTCGCCGCTTCCAAAATGCGTAAATCGCAGGATCGCATGGCGGCCAGCCGTCCTTATGCAGAGACCATGCGCAAAGTGATTGGTCACCTTGCGAACGGTAATCTGGAATATAAGCACCCTTACCTGGAAGAACGCGACGTTAAGCGCGTGGGCTACCTGGTGGTGTCGACTGACCGTGGTCTGTGTGGCGGCTTGAACATTAACCTGTTCAAAAAACTGCTGGCGGATATGAAAGGCTGGTCCGATAAAGGCGTTCAGTGCGATCTGGCACTGATTGGCTCTAAAGGCGTCTCTTTCTTTAACTCCGTTGGCGGCAACATTGTCGCTCAGGTGACCGGTATGGGTGATAACCCGTCCCTGTCCGAACTGATCGGCCCGGTTAAAGTGATGTTGCAGGCCTACGATGAAGGCCGTCTGGACAGACTGTACGTTGTCAGCAACAAATTTATTAACACCATGTCTCAGGTGCCTACGCTCACTCAGATGCTGCCGTTACCGGCATCAGAAGATGACGAGCTGAAACAGAAAGCCTGGGATTACCTGTATGAACCCGATCCGAAACCGCTGCTGGATACCCTGCTGCGTCGTTACGTTGAATCTCAGGTTTATCAGGGCGTTGTAGAAAACCTGGCCAGCGAGCAGGCCGCACGAATGGTGGCGATGAAAGCCGCGACCGATAATGGCGGCAGCCTGATTAAAGAGCTGCAGTTGGTTTACAACAAAGCTCGTCAGGCCAGCATTACTCAGGAACTCACCGAGATCGTCTCGGGGGCCGCCGCGGTTTAACCAGGTTTACGAATTACGTAGAGGATTCAAGATGGCTACTGGAAAGATTGTCCAGGTAATCGGCGCCGTGGTGGACGTCGAGTTCCCTCAGGACGCCGTACCACGCGTGTACGACGCGCTTGAGGTACAGAATGGTAACGAGAGCCTGGTGCTGGAAGTTCAGCAGCAGCTCGGCGGCGGTATCGTGCGTACCATCGCCATGGGTTCTTCCGACGGTCTGCGTCGTGGTCTGGAAGTAAAAGACCTTGAGCACCCGATCGAAGTCCCGGTAGGTAAAGCAACACTGGGTCGTATCATGAACGTATTGGGTCAGCCAATCGACATGAAAGGCGACATCGGTGAAGAAGAGCGTTGGGCTATCCACCGCGCGGCACCTTCCTACGAAGAGCTGTCCAGCTCTCAGGAACTGCTGGAAACCGGCATCAAAGTTATCGACCTGATGTGTCCGTTCGCGAAGGGCGGTAAAGTCGGTCTGTTCGGTGGTGCGGGTGTAGGTAAAACCGTAAACATGATGGAGCTGATCCGTAACATCGCGATCGAGCACTCCGGTTACTCCGTGTTTGCGGGCGTGGGTGAACGTACTCGTGAGGGTAACGACTTCTACCACGAAATGACCGACTCCAACGTTCTGGATAAAGTATCCCTGGTTTACGGCCAGATGAACGAGCCACCAGGAAACCGTCTGCGCGTTGCGCTGACCGGCCTGACCATGGCTGAGAAGTTCCGTGACGAAGGTCGTGACGTTCTGCTGTTCGTTGATAACATCTACCGTTACACCCTGGCCGGTACTGAAGTATCTGCACTGCTGGGTCGTATGCCTTCAGCGGTAGGTTATCAGCCTACGCTTGCGGAAGAGATGGGTGTTCTTCAGGAACGTATCACCTCTACCAAAACCGGTTCTATCACCTCCGTTCAGGCGGTATACGTACCTGCGGATGACTTGACTGACCCATCCCCAGCCACCACCTTTGCTCACTTAGATGCAACCGTGGTACTGAGCCGTCAGATCGCGTCTCTGGGTATCTACCCGGCCGTTGACCCGCTGGACTCCACCAGCCGTCAGCTGGATCCACTGGTTGTTGGCCAGGAGCACTACGACACCGCGCGTGGCGTACAGTCCCTGCTGCAACGTTATCAGGAACTGAAAGACATCATCGCCATCCTGGGTATGGATGAACTGTCTGAAGAAGACAAACTGGTGGTAGCACGTGCGCGTAAGATCCAGCGCTTCCTGTCCCAGCCGTTCTTCGTTGCGGAAGTATTCACCGGTGCACCTGGTAAATACGTTTCCCTGAAAGACACCATCCGTGGCTTTAAAGGCATCATGGAAGGCGAATACGATCACCTGCCAGAGCAGGCGTTCTACATGGTTGGTTCCATCGAAGAAGCCGTGGAAAAAGCCAAAAAACTTTAACGCCTTAATCGGAGGGTGATATGGCAATGACTTACCACCTGGACGTCGTCAGCGCAGAGCAACAAATGTTCTCTGGTCTGGTCGAGAAAATCCAGGTAACGGGTAGTGAAGGTGAACTGGGTATTTTCCCGGGTCACGCACCGCTGCTCACCGCCATTAAGCCTGGTATGATCCGCATCGTTAAACAGTTCGGTCATGAAGAGTTTATCTATCTGTCCGGCGGCATTCTTGAAGTGCAGCCAGGCAGTGTGACCGTTCTGGCCGATACCGCTATTCGTGGCCAGGATCTCGACGAAGCGCGAGCCCTGGAATCGAAGCGTAAGGCTGAAGAGCACATTAACAGCTCTCATGGTGACGTGGATTACGCTCAGGCGTCTGCGGAGCTGGCCAAAGCGATCGCGAAACTGCGCGTTATCGAGTTGACCAAAAAAGCGATGTAACACCGGCTTGAAAAGCACAAAAGCCAGTCTGGATCCCAGACTGGCTTTTTTTTTCGGCCTTAATTCATGATGAAAAAGATGTAGAATTTTAAGCATCAAACGTTTTTACTTCTCACACAAACTACCGTCAGGATGCGTATGTTAAACAGTGCGATGAGCGTGGTGATCCTTGCCGCAGGCAAAGGTACCCGCATGTATTCCGATCTGCCTAAGGTGCTCCACACGCTGGCAGGAAAGCCAATGGTTCAGCATGTTATTGATGCAGCGAATGAATTAGGCGCCAGCCAGGTGCATCTGGTTTATGGACATGGCGGCGACCTGCTGAAAAAAACGCTGCGTGATGACAATCTCAACTGGGTGCTACAGGCAGAACAGTTGGGTACAGGCCATGCGATGCAGCAGGCTGCACCCTTCTTCGCTGATGATGAAGATATCCTGATGCTCTACGGCGACGTCCCGCTGATCTCCGTTGAAACCCTCACTCGCCTGCGTGAAGCCAAACCGCAGGGCGGCATCGGTTTGTTGACCGTCGTGCTGGACGATCCAACCGGCTATGGCCGCATTACGCGTGAAAACGGCAAGGTAACCGGGATTGTTGAGCATAAAGATGCCACTGACGAACAGCGCCAGATTCAGGAGATCAACACCGGCATCCTGATTGCGAACGGTGCGGATATGAAGCGCTGGCTGTCCAGACTCAACAATAACAACGCGCAGGGTGAATACTACATCACCGATATTATTGCGATGGCGTACCACGAAGGGCGTGAAATTGCCGCCGTTCACCCGGCTCGCATCAGCGAAACGGACGGGGTAAACAACCGTCTCCAGCTTTCTCGCCTGGAGCGTATTTACCAGTCCGAGCAGGCAGAAAAGCTGTTGCTCGCGGGCGTTATGCTGCGCGATCCGGCGCGTTTCGATCTGCGTGGCACGCTGACCCACGGGCGCGACGTTGAAATAGATACTAACGTTATCCTGGAAGGTAACGTCACGTTGGGCAACCGCGTCAAAATCGGCACTGGCTGCGTGATTAAAAACAGCGTGATCGGTGACGACTGCGAAATCAGCCCGTACAGCGTGGTGGAAGATGCCCATCTTGAGGCGGCATGTACCATCGGCCCGTTTGCGCGTCTGCGCCCGGGCGCTGAGCTGCTGGAAGGCGCTCACGTAGGTAACTTTGTGGAAATGAAAAAAGCGCGTCTGGGTAAGGGCTCGAAAGCCGGTCATCTGACCTATCTGGGCGATGCGGAAATTGGCGACAACGTAAACATCGGTGCTGGAACCATCACCTGTAACTATGACGGTGCCAATAAGTTTAAAACCATCATCGGTGATGATGTGTTTGTAGGCTCCGATACCCAGCTGGTGGCGCCCGTCACCGTGGGCAAAGGCGTGACCATTGCCGCCGGGACAACCGTTACGCGCGATGTGGCCGAGAACGAGCTGGTGTTAAGCCGTGTGCCGCAGGTCAGCAAGCAGGGCTGGAAACGCCCGGTGAAGAAGAAGTAACAACAAGGCGGGTGGCGCTATGCTAACCCGCCCTACGATTGAGTAGGCCTGATAAGGCGTAGCCGACATCAGGCAAACCCGGGAGAGGAGATAAATATATATCTCCCCCCACAAGCAGTACCCATAAAAATAACCCCACTCTCTACAAGGCTCGGGGCGCCCGGAAAGGGCAAATACAGGTCAGCGACAACGCATGGCATAACGCCATAATCAGGAAATCTAACTATGTGTGGAATTGTTGGCGCAGTTGCGCAGCGTGATATTGCTGAAATCCTTCTCGAAGGTTTACGTCGTCTGGAATACCGTGGTTACGACTCAGCCGGTCTGGCTGTGGTCGATGCAGAAGGTCATATGACCCGTCTGCGTCGTCTCGGTAAAGTGCAGATGCTGGCCCAGGCTGCGGAAGAACATCCGCTGCACGGTGGCACCGGTATTGCACATACCCGCTGGGCGACCCACGGTGAGCCATCTGAAGGCAACGCACACCCGCATGTGTCTGAACACATTGTGGTGGTGCATAACGGCATTATCGAAAACCACGAACCGCTGCGTGAAGAACTGAAAGCGCGCGGCTATACCTTCGTCTCTGAAACCGACACCGAAGTGATTGCTCACCTGGTGCACTGGGAGCTGGCAAAGGGCGGTACACTGCGTGATGCGGTGCTGCGCGCTATCCCTCAGCTGCGTGGTGCTTACGGTACGGTGATCATGGATTCCCGCGACCCGTCCACGCTGCTGGCCGCGCGTTCCGGTAGTCCGATGGTGATTGGTCTGGGCATGGGTGAAAACTTTATCGCTTCCGACCAGCTGGCGCTGCTGCCGGTTACCCGTCGCTTTATCTTCCTGGAAGAGGGAGACATTGCCGAGGTGACACGTCGCAGCGTGACCGTATTCGACACGAAAGGCGAGCAGGTTAAGCGTCAGGAGATCGAATCAAACCTGCAATACGACGCGGGCGACAAAGGTGCTTACCGTCACTACATGCAGAAAGAGATCTACGAACAGCCAAACGCCATTAAAAACACCCTGACCGGGCGCATCAGCCACGGCGAAGTGGATCTAAGTGAGCTGGGCGCCAATGCCAACGAACTACTGGGCAAAGTCGAGCACATTCAGATCGTGGCCTGCGGTACCTCTTATAACTCCGGTATGGTCTCGCGCTACTGGTTTGAATCCCTGGCGGGCGTGCCGTGTGATGTGGAAATCGCGTCTGAGTTCCGCTACCGCAAATCTGCGGTGCGTCGTAACAGCCTGATGATCACCCTTTCTCAGTCTGGCGAAACGGCTGATACCCTGGCGGCGCTGCGTCTGTCTAAAGAGTTGGGTTACCTGGGCTCGCTGGCCATCTGTAACGTGCCGGGCTCTTCGCTGGTACGTGAATCCGATCTGGCGCTGATGACCAAAGCCGGTACTGAAATTGGCGTGGCTTCCACCAAGGCGTTTACCACTCAGTTAACCGTTCTGCTGATGCTGGTGGCGAAACTGGCGCGTCTGAAAGGTCTGGATGCCTCCGTTGAACACGACATTGTGCATGGCCTTCAGGCGCTGCCGAGCCGTATCGAGCAGATGCTGTCTCAGGACAAACGCATTGAGGCGCTGGCGGAAGATTTCTCTGACAAACATCACTCCCTGTTCCTGGGGCGTGGCGATCAGTATCCGATTGCGCTGGAAGGCGCACTGAAACTGAAAGAGATCTCTTACATTCATGCTGAAGCTTACGCGGCAGGTGAACTGAAACATGGCCCGCTGGCGCTGATCGACGCGGATATGCCGGTTATTGTGGTGGCACCGAACAACGAACTGCTGGAAAAACTGAAATCTAACATCGAAGAAGTGCGCGCCCGTGGTGGTGTTCTGTACGTCTTTGCGGATAAAGATGCCGGTTTCGCCAGCAGCGATAACATGCACATCATTGAGATGCCGCATGTGGAAGAGGTGATTGCGCCGATCTTCTATACCGTTCCGCTGCAACTGCTGGCTTATCACGTCGCGCTGATCAAAGGCACCGACGTTGACCAGCCGCGAAATCTGGCGAAGTCTGTTACCGTAGAATAACTCCTTCAGACTCCACCTTCGGGTGGAGTTTTTTTTATGACAACCTGTCATTTTCAGCTATTTTTTCAGTGTCACATAAAGAAAATATTACTGAAATCCTGCCGTCACGTTCCCATTTAAGTGGATGAGAATTAAAGATCTTTTTGGTTTTCTTTAAGTGAAACTTTCTTTGTCATAAAACTGTCATATTTCGTACATTTATCTGTCACCTGTTTGTCCTATTTTGCTCATCGTAGCCACTTAAACAATGATTTACGAAATCCTTGCAGGAGACATTATGAAAGTTATGCGTACCACTGTCGCAACTGTTGTCGCCGCGACCTTATCAATGAGCGCTTTCTCTGCCTTTGCAGCAGCAAGCCTGACTGGCGCTGGTGCAACCTTCCCTGCGCCGGTGTATGCCAAATGGGCGGATACCTACCAGAAAGAGACCGGTAACAAGGTCAACTATCAGGGTATCGGCTCCTCCGGTGGCGTAAAACAAATTACCGCGAATACCGTTGATTTCGGCGCATCCGACGCTCCGCTGTCTGATGAGAAACTGAATCAGGAAGGCCTGTTCCAGTTCCCGACCGTGATCGGCGGCGTTGTGCTGGCTGTTAACATCCCTGGCCTGAAATCAGGCGAGCTGGTGCTGGACGGCAAAACCCTGGGTGACATCTACCTGGGTAAAATCAAAAAATGGGATGACGAAGCCATCACTAAGCTGAACCCGGGCGTTAAGCTGCCTTCGCAGAATATCGCGGTGGTTCGTCGTGCTGACGGCTCTGGTACCTCTTTCGTGTTCACCAGCTACCTGGCGAAAGTGAACGAAGAGTGGAAATCTAAAGTCGGTTCCGGCTCTACCGTTAACTGGCCAACCGGTCTGGGCGGTAAAGGCAACGACGGTATCGCAGCCTTCGTACAGCGTCTGCCAGGCTCCATCGGTTACGTAGAATACGCTTACGCTAAGCAGAACAACCTGGCTTACACCAAACTGGTTTCTGCCGACGGCAAACCGGTTAGCCCGACCGAAGAGAACTTCGCCAACGCCGCGAAAGGCGCTGACTGGAGCAAATCCTTCGCGCAGGACCTGACCAACCAGAAAGGCGACGATGCATGGCCTATCACGTCTACCACCTTCATTCTGGTCCACAAAGAGCAGAAGAAGCCTGAGCAGGGTGCTGAAGTGCTGAAGTTCTTCGACTGGGCATATAAAAATGGCGGCAAACAGGCTAACGATCTGGATTACGCCAGCCTGCCAGACAGCGTGGTTGAGCAGATCCGTGCTGCATGGAAAACCAACGTGAAAGACAGCAGCGGTAAAGCGCTGTACTAACAGGATATATTTAACGAAGATGGCGGGTGGCGCGCAGCGATCCCGCCCTACGGTTTACTCTGTAGGCCCGGTAAGCGTCAGCGCCACCGGGCATATTCGTAAAAACGTCTCAAAAAGAAGAGTAATTTATGGCTGCAACCAAGCCTGCATTTAACCCTCCGGGTAAAAAAGGTGACATGATTTTCAGCGCGCTGGTGAAACTGGCTGCGCTGATTGTGCTATTGCTGCTGGGCGGCATTATCGTGTCCCTGATTTTCTCCTCCTGGCCGAGCATTCAAAAATTTGGTTTCGCCTTCCTGTGGACCAAAGAGTGGGATGCGCCGAACGATATTTACGGTGCGCTGGTGCCGATTTACGGCACGCTGGTGACCTCTTTTATCGCCCTGCTGATTGCGGTTCCGGTGAGCTTTGGTATTGCCCTGTTCCTGACGGAACTGGCGCCAGGCTGGCTGCGACGTCCGCTGGGTATCGCCATTGAACTGCTGGCGGCCATCCCAAGTATCGTTTACGGCATGTGGGGCCTGTTTATCTTCGCGCCGCTGTTTGCAACGTACTTCCAGGAGCCGGTCGGTAACGTTCTCTCTGCCATTCCGTTTGTGGGGGCGCTGTTCTCCGGCCCGGCATTCGGTATCGGCATTCTGGCGGCAGGTGTGATCCTCGCCATCATGATTATTCCGTACATTGCGGCGGTCATGCGTGATGTCTTCGAACAAACCCCGGTGATGATGAAAGAGTCTGCCTACGGCATCGGCTGCACCACTTGGGAAGTTATCTGGCGCATCGTCCTTCCGTTCACCAAAAACGGGGTGATTGGCGGCATTATGCTGGGCTTAGGCCGCGCGCTGGGTGAAACCATGGCGGTCACCTTTATCATCGGCAACACCTACCAGCTCGACAGCGCCTCGCTTTATATGCCGGGGAACAGTATTACCTCCGCGCTGGCGAACGAATTTGCCGAAGCGGAATCCGGGCTGCACGTCGCGGCGCTGATGGAACTGGGCCTGATCCTGTTTGTTATCACCTTTATTGTGCTGGCTATCTCCAAGCTGATGATTATGCGTCTGGCTAAAAACGAGGGGGCACGCTAATGGCGACTCTCGACATGCAAAACACCGCTCAGCTTGCGGAATCCCGTCGCAAAATGCAGTCAAAGCGCCGGATTAAAAACCGCATTGCGTTGACGCTTTCCATGGCGACGATGGCGTTCGGCCTGTTCTGGCTGATCTGGATCCTGATGTCCACCATCACCCGGGGTATTGATGGAATGTCCCTGGCGCTGTTCACCGAGATGACGCCGCCGCCGAACACGGCGGGTGGTGGTCTGGCAAACGCTCTGGCGGGCAGCGGCCTGTTGATCCTGTGGGCGACCGTTTTCGGTACGCCGTTGGGCATCATGGCGGGTATCTATCTGGCGGAATATGGCCGCAAGTCCTGGATCGCTGAAGTCATCCGCTTCATTAACGACATTCTGCTTTCTGCCCCGTCGATTGTCGTGGGTCTGTTTGTTTACACCATCGTGGTGGCGCAAATGGAACACTTCTCCGGCTGGGCGGGTGTGATTGCGCTGGCGCTGTTGCAGGTGCCTATCGTTATTCGTACCACTGAAAACATGCTGAAACTGGTGCCGGACAGCCTGCGTGAAGCGGCTTACGCGCTGGGTACGCCTAAATGGAAGATGATTTCGGCTATCACCCTGAAAGCGTCCGTCTCGGGGATCATGACCGGTATCCTGCTGGCTATCGCCCGTATTGCCGGTGAAACCGCACCGCTGCTGTTTACCGCCCTCTCCAATCAGTTCTGGAGCACGGACATGATGCAGCCGATCGCCAACCTGCCGGTGACGATCTTTAAATTTGCGATGAGCCCATTCGCGGAATGGCAGCAGCTGGCCTGGGCCGGGGTGCTGATCATCACCCTTTGCGTACTGTTGCTGAACATTCTGGCGCGCGTCATTTTCGCGAAGAAGAAACACGGTTAAATTTTTACGGCGCGGCACATCGCGGCGCCGAATGAGGAAATGAGTCAATGAGTATGGTTGATACTGCCCCGGGTAAGATTCAGGTTCGTGATTTGAACTTCTACTACGGCAAATTCCATGCCCTGAAGAATATCAACCTGGATATCGCAAAGAACCAGGTAACGGCATTCATCGGTCCGTCCGGCTGTGGCAAATCCACGCTGCTGCGCACCTTTAACAAAATGTATTCGCTCTATCCGGAGCAGCGCGCAGAAGGTGAAATTCTGCTGGACGGTGACAACATCCTGACCAATACCCAGGATATCGCCCTGCTGCGTGCGAAAGTGGGGATGGTATTCCAGAAACCCACGCCGTTCCCGATGTCGATCTATGACAACATCGCCTTTGGTGTGCGTCTGTTTGAGAAGCTCTCCCGTGCGGATATGGACGAGCGCGTGCAGTGGGCATTGACCAAGGCCGCATTATGGAACGAAACCAAAGATAAACTTCACCAGAGTGGGTACTCTCTCTCCGGTGGTCAGCAGCAGCGTCTGTGCATTGCGCGCGGTATCGCCATTCGCCCGGAAGTCTTGCTGCTGGATGAGCCGTGCTCAGCCCTGGACCCGATCTCAACCGGGCGTATCGAAGAGCTGATCACCGAGCTGAAGCAGGATTACACCGTGGTGATCGTGACCCACAACATGCAGCAGGCTGCACGTTGTTCTGACCACACGGCGTTTATGTATCTGGGCGAGTTGATTGAGTTCAGCGATACGGACGCGCTGTTCACTCGTCCGGCGAAGAAACAAACCGAAGATTATATTACTGGCCGCTACGGTTGATTTGCCTTAGTGCATGTGGAGAAACCATGGACAACCTCAATCTTAATAAACACATTTCCGGCCAGTTTAACGCAGAGCTGGAAAGCATTCGCACCCAGGTGATGACCATGGGCGGCATGGTCGAGCAGCAGCTTTCTGACGCGATCACGGCGATGCACAACCAGGACAGCGAGCTGGCGAAGCGCGTTATTGAAGGCGACCACAACGTCAATATGATGGAAGTCGCCATCGACGAAGCCTGCGTGCGCATCATTGCGAAGCGTCAGCCGACGGCGAGCGACCTGCGTCTGGTGATGGCGATCATCAAAACCATCGCCGAGCTGGAGCGTATCGGTGACGTGGCGGATAAAATCTGCCGTACCGCGCTGGAGAAATTCTCCCAGCAGCACCAGCCGCTGCTGGTGAGCCTGGAGTCTCTCGGGCGCCACACCGTGCAGATGCTGCACGACGTGCTGGACGCTTTCGCGCGCATGGATCTGGACGAAGCGGTCCGTATCTACCGTGAAGACAAGAAAGTTGACCAGGAATACGAAGGCATTGTGCGTCAGCTGATGACCTACATGATGGAAGATTCTCGTACCATTCCAAGCGTACTGACCGCGCTGTTCTGTGCGCGCTCCATCGAGCGTATCGGTGACCGTTGCCAGAACATTTGCGAATACATTTTCTATTTCGTGAAGGGGCAGGATTTCCGACACGTGGGCGGCGACGAGCTGGACAAGCTGCTGGCGGGTAAAGATCCGAAAGAGTGATATGTGTGGCGGGTGGCGCTAACGCTTACCCGCCCTACGTTAATTCAACGCGTAATATCCCACCCGCGCGCCTTCCACAACGCTGGCAGTTGCGCCAGATCGGTAAAGGTTGTCACTTTTGGATGGTCGATCGGCTTGTTGTGCGGATCGGCGCAGAAGTAAAACACCTCCATCCCCGCATCAATCCCTGACTGCGCGCCGGCAGATGAGTCATCCACCAGAATGCAGTTCTCCACGTTGACGTTCATCGCCTTCGCCGCGTGGAACATCAGCGCCGGATCGGGCTTCCAGCGCTGGATATCGTAGCCGCTGAACAGTTTTTCCGGGAAGTGGTGCAACATCTCCAGCTTGCCGAGCGAGTGCTGCATTTTGCTGACCGGTCCGTTAGAGACTACGCAGATCGGCACCGTCATCGCATCCAGCAGCGCGTTAGCGCCGGCGATAACTTCCAGCTCGGCGTCGAAGAGGCGTGCGACCTCGGCGCGGTACACCGGTTCCAGATCCGCTTTCACCAGATCCACCCCGTGCTCTTCGTTAATGATGTCGATGATCTCGTACAGCTTCACGCCCTTAAAGCGTTTAAACACCTCTTCGAGATCGAGCGTAATACCAAATTCCTGGAACATGGCGACATACGCGCGGGAACAAATGACCTCACTGTCGACCAGCGTACCGTCACAGTCGAAAAATACCGCTTCAATTCCGGACATGCCTTTCCCTTTTAACAAGTTTAACGTTTTCGTACGGCAGTTCACCGGGACGCAATCGTTGCCGTATAAGCAAAATCAATGAAAAAAGTATCCCGTAACCGCCACTATTGTCGCATTTTGGTATAGGATAGCGACGAATTTTCCCTCCTTGTTCGGAAATTGATGATGAGTCAACAACACACTACCCAGACATCTGGTCAGGGGCTGCTTGAGCGCGTGTTCAAACTGCGCGAGCACGGCACAACGGCACGCACCGAAGTAATCGCCGGTTTTACTACCTTCCTGACGATGGTCTATATCGTTTTCGTTAACCCGCAAATACTGGGCGTAGCTGGCATGGACACCAGCGCCGTCTTTGTAACCACCTGTCTGATCGCGGCCCTTGGCAGCATCCTGATGGGCGTTTTCGCTAATCTGCCCGTGGCGCTGGCCCCGGCAATGGGTCTGAATGCGTTCTTTGCGTTCGTGGTGGTTCAGGCGATGGGCCTGCCGTGGCAGGTTGGGATGGGCGCTATTTTCTGGGGCGCGGTCGGCCTGCTGCTGCTGACCATCTTCCGCGTGCGCTACTGGATGATTGCGAACATTCCCGTGAGCCTGCGCGTGGGCATCACCAGCGGTATCGGTCTGTTCATCGGCATGATGGGGCTGAAAAACGCTGGCGTTATCGTGGCGAACCCGGAAACGCTGGTGAGCATTGGTAACCTGACCTCTCACAGCGTGCTGCTGGGCGTGCTGGGCTTCTTTATCATCGCGATCCTGGCATCGCGCAACATCCATGCTGCGGTGCTGGTCTCTATCATTGTGACCACGCTGCTGGGCTGGATGCTGGGTGACGTGCATTACAACGGTATCGTCTCTGCGCCACCGAGCGTCTCTACCGTGATTGGCCACGTTGATCTGGCGGGCTCGCTGAACCTGGGACTGGCCGGGGTGATTTTCTCCTTCATGCTGGTCAACCTGTTTGACTCCTCCGGTACGCTGATTGGCGTGACCGACAAAGCGGGTCTGGCAGATGAAAAAGGCAAATTCCCGCGCATGAAGCAGGCGCTGTATGTGGATAGCATCTCTTCCGTTGCTGGCTCTTTCATCGGTACCTCGTCTGTTACCGCTTACATTGAATCCTCTTCCGGTGTGTCCGTGGGCGGCCGTACCGGCCTGACGGCGGTAGTTGTGGGTCTGCTGTTCCTGCTGGTGATCTTCCTCTCTCCGCTGGCGGGGATGGTGCCACCATACGCGGCAGCCGGCGCGCTGATCTACGTCGGCGTGCTGATGACCTCAAGCCTGGCGCGCGTGAAGTGGGAAGATCTGACGGAAGCCGTTCCGGCATTTATTACCGCGGTGATGATGCCGTTCAGCTTCTCGATCACCGAAGGTATCGCGCTGGGCTTTATCTCTTACTGCGTGATGAAGATCGGTACCGGCCGCTTCCGCGAACTTAGCCCGTGCGTGATTATTGTGGCGCTGCTGTTTGTGCTGAAGATTGTGTTTATTGATGCACACTAAGATGCTGGTGGTGTCAGGTGGCGCTTCGCTTACCTGACCTACTGACGAGTGTAGGCCCGGTAAGCGCTAGCGCCACCGGGCTTTTTTATCAGGCCTTCACCCGCTTAATATAATCCCCAAACGCGGTCAGTTGGCCAGAGAGATGGTCACGCGTACTCTGATCCACCACTTCACCCGTCTGCGGGTCGACCTTGTTCTGAATCACGCCGCCCATAAATTCCGGCTTGTTCATCACCATCGCATCCAGGAACACCAGGATCTGACGCAGGTGATACTGGCAGCGCGCGCCGCCGATGGCGCCCATTGAGCTGGTCTGGATCAGCACAGGTTTACCAGACAGCGGCTGCTCCGGTAAACGGGACAGCCAGTCAATGGCGTTCTTCAAACCACCCGGCACCGAGTAGTTATACTCAGGCGTCACAATCACCACGCCGTCAGCCTGACGGATTTGCTCGGCTATCGCTTCCACACTCTGCGGGAACCCTTCTTCCTGCTGAACGTCAGCATCATAAAGCGGGATGTCGCCAATGGACGGCAGGGCACTGATCTCCATTCCCGCAGGCGCCAGCTGCGGCAGCGTACGGGCAACCATCCCGTTAAAAGAACCTTTGCGCAGGCTTCCCAGTAACGTAACAACTTTCAACGTATCAGACATGATTACTCCTGTTTCATCATGATGATCCTGGACGGATCAGCTATGGGTGTATGCTTTTTCTGCCGGTAAACTGGTTAATCGCATCAGGCGCGCGGCGGGCTCGTTGGCGCGCTCAGGTACATCCGGAAGACTACGCCAACCGCGAGTGCTGTCAAACTCCCAGATTTTCAGCCGTTCGATGGCGGGGGTCACCGCAACGGACCAGATCAGTACGTCCTCAGCGTCGCAGAGTGCCTCTACCAGCGAGGCTTTTGTCGCGCGCAGGCGTCCGGAGCCGGGGAGCAGCTGCAACAGGCTGGCGTCGTCTGACGCCGCGCCGCTCAGTTTGCGGATGCTCTGGCGAAGGGTAATGAGCTGCGCTCTGGCTTCAACGGGGTCGTTCTGGTTACGTATCCACAGCTTTTCATTGCTGGAGAGCGGGTATTCATCGAGCGCGTTAGCACCATGGAAGCTGCGCGTGACGCGTTGTAGCTCCATATCCAGGCCGCAATCACCTTCCGTCGTCAGCGCGACGCCAACAATGTTGCCGGTGTACGCAATGGAAAAATGGGGGAGTGCCGGGTCCGCAAAAACCGGGCGACCTTCTGGCTGGGTGAGTATGTCCGGTAATTCGCTCGTGCCGTAGAGCATAAAAAGCAGTTCTGCGAGGAGCGCTCTGGAAGCTAAAAACCGCGTCCTGCGGTGTTCAGGTAGTTTGAGCGCCTCACTGTGACAGGCTGAAGAAAGTCTGGCCGATACGAGATGCCCTTCCGTTAATGTTCCTCGTGCAAAGTGCGTAGCCATTTTTCGCTCCTTGATAATGGTCGTAGTCGGTTAAACGGTTACATGATTATCGCTTAACTCAGCTTCTGTTTTAATCAGTAAATGGAAATAAGAGAAGCCTGAGCACCGAACTTTACATTATCTTAGGCAAAAACCTGACCTGGTGCGGTATACAGCGCTTTGATCGTCTCGCGCAGCCAGAGGATTTTCGGATTATGGCTGTTCCGTTTATGCCAGATCAGCGTGAAGGGGACGGTGAGCTTTTCTGCCTGCGCCTCATCGATGGGAATGGGCAGACAGACCAGATTACGCTGGTGGAGTTGATTGTAGTGATGGCAGTAGTGCGGCGCAGTGGCAATGTAGTTGTGATCCGGCTGAGCCGCCATAAACATCGACTGTTCAAAACCGGGCAAACTCATGGCGATGTTACGCTCCCGACCCATCTCTCTTAGCACCTCGTCGAGCGCCCAGGTGTCGCTGCGTTCCCAGAAGATGCTGATATGCGGGTAGCGCAGAAACGTCTCCAGATCCCACGCTTCCTGGAGCGCGGGATGATCCTCGCGCAAATACACGCACGGACGGTCACTGAACAGGATTTCGTAGTCGATAAACCACGGCATCAGCTTTAGCAGTTCGCGCGAGCGAGGGTGCGTTTCACGCCCGGTGAAGCCCAGATCCACTTCTCCGCGCGTAATGGCGTCCAGCGAATCGTAATCCCATTGGCGCAGCTTCACCGTCGCCTGTGGGTAGCGTTCATTCACCTGCTCCAGCAGGGTATTAAAGCGGATCAGCATCAGCGGTGTTTCGGCGGCGAGCACAAACTTGAGCCCGCCAGGAGAGCTATGGTGGAATTTATCGAGGATCTGGTTGCCAATCTGCATCCAGTCGGCCAAATCCTGTTCCAGACTCACCGTCAGCGGCGTGGGCAATAGCCCTAAAGGCGTTTTCACAAACAGCGGATCGTCGAACCAGTCGCGCAGCTTCGCCAGCGATTTACTCACCGCGGACGGCGTCACGTTCATCCGCTTCGCGGCTTTGGTGACGCTGCGCTCCTGCAACAAAAGTTGCAGGCAAAGTAAAAGATTAAGATCGAGACTGCTGATGGGCTTCTTCATAGTGCGCCGCGGGCTGGATGACCATAAGTAAGGTAATGCAGAGTATGCTACAGCCAATCAGAACCCCGATCAGCATATTCAGCGCGTTAAGGCCGATCACCGCCGCCAGCCAAATCCACAGTGACGAACCGCAGACCTGCGCAATGCCCAGCACCGAGCTTGCCACGCCTGCCCGCAATGAAAACGGGCCAAGTGCCTGACTCATCGCCACACCAAAGCCGACGGAGAATCCGGCGCAGATCAGAGTAATGCCCACCAGCATTACAGCGTGTGAGGTGGCGGTCGCCAGGATCACGCCTGCGGCGAGGAACAGCGTCTGTGAGGTGAGCATCAGCGTGCGCTGGCGGAAGATGTTGAGCGCAAAGGGCGTGGAGAATGAAACCGCCATGCTCACCATCGCGGTTAGCGCCATCACCGTCGAATATTCACCGCGATCGAAGCCCATCGTCTCCATCAGCAACACCGGGGAAACGTTTACATAGGTGAGGATCACCGCCACGCTAAGCGTGGTGATTGCCAGCCGACTCAGGAAAAAGCGATTCATCAGCTTTTCAGCCGGATGGAGGGTTGCGGTGTGATATGGCTGTTGCGAACCGGGATGGGTCTCTTTCAGCACCGTCACGGACAGGATAAAGACGATGGCGCCCATTGCGGCCATGGTCCAGAAAAGACTCTGCCACGGAAATTTAAGCATAATCAGGTAGCCAACAACCGGTGCCAGCACCGGGATGATGCAGGTAATGCCGTTCAGCATCGACAGCACTTTAGCGCGGCGCTGGGCGCTCAAGGTATCGCGCAGAATGGCAAAGGCCACCACGTAACAGCCGCCTGCGCCAATGCCCTGGATAAAACGGCCTGACAGGAACATTGTGCTTTCCTGAGCCACTGAAGACAGTACTGATGCCAGCGCAAAGATAACTGCACCCGTAATGGCGACGGGCTGACGGCCTGCTTTATCCGCGATTTTCCCGGCAAATACCATCGACGACGCCATTCCCGCGAGGTAGGCCGAAAACGCGATGTGCAGTTGCGCCTCGCTGGCACCCAGATCGCGGGCAATATGCGGTAGCCCCACCAGATACATATCAATGCCGGACGGATACAGCAGAACCAGCGCAAAACTACAGAACAGAAAACGAGCCATAAATCCCCCATAGATGCAGGCAAGCAGGATAGGGGGCGTGGAGGGATTAAGCGAGTTGCCATTTGGACAATGGTGATTTCCCTGGAGGAAATCACCCTGTATTAACGGGAATTACTTACCAATGCAGAAGCTCGAGAAAATCCGTCCCAGCAGATCGTCCGACGTAAACTCCCCGGTGATCTCGCTCAGGTTCTGCTGCGCCAGACGCAGCTCTTCCGCCAGCAGTTCACCGGCCCACGCGCCGATCAGCTGGGCTTTACCCTGCTCAAGGTGGCGAGCCGCCTCTTCCAGCGCCTGCAAGTGACGACGACGTGCCAGGAAGCCGCCCTCCATACTGGTGTCGAAGCCCATGCTCTGTTTGAGATGGCTACGCAGGGCTTCCACGCCTTCACCGGTACGGGCCGACAGGCGAATAAGTGAGTGACCATTCACATCGCTGATGCCCAGCGTTTCGCCGGTAACGTCGGCCTTGTTGCGCACCACGGTGATCGGCAGTTTAGCCGGGAGACGGGCGATAAAGTCTGGCCAGATTTCAGCCGGGTCAACGGCGTCGGTTGTGGTGCCGTCCACCATAAACAGCACGCGGTCGGCCTGCTCGATCTCCTGCCAGGCGCGTTCGATACCGATACGCTCGACTTCATCGCTCGCATCGCGCAGGCCAGCGGTGTCGATGATGTGCAGCGGCATGCCGTCGATATGGATATGCTCGCGCAGGACATCGCGGGTGGTGCCGGCTATGTCGGTCACGATCGCCGCTTCACGGCCCGCCAGGGCGTTCAGCAGGCTCGATTTTCCGGCATTGGGGCGACCAGCAATCACCACCTTCATTCCTTCACGTAGCAGGCTGCCCTGGCGCGCTTCGGCGCGAACGGCATCGAGATCGTTCATCACCTGGTTGAGCTGAGCTTCAATTTTACCGTCTGAGAGGAAGTCGATCTCCTCGTCCGGGAAGTCGATAGCCGCTTCGACATAGATTCGCAGGTGAGTAAGTGCTTCCACAAGGTGATTCACGCGTGCGGAAAATGCCCCCTGCAACGAGTTCAGCGCGGAGCGGGCTGCCTGTTCGGAACTGGCGTCGATCAGGTCGGCAATCGCCTCGGCCTGCGCCAGGTCGAGCTTATCGTTGAGGAAAGCACGCTCGGAGAACTCACCCGGCTTTGCAATGCGCAGGCCAGGCAGGGTCAGAATACGTTTTAACAGCAGGTCGAGGATCACCGGGCCGCCGTGACCCTGAAGCTCCAGCACGTCTTCGCCGGTGAAGGAGTTTGGGCCGGGGAACCACAGCGCGATGCCCTGGTCCAGCGGTGTGCCGTCGGCATCCTTAAACGGCAGATAATCAGCGTAGCGCGGCTTTGGCAGTTTACCCAGCACCGCTTCGGCCACCTCACGCGCCTTCAGGCCGGAGATGCGCAGAATGCCTACACCACCGCGTCCCGGTGGGGTTGCCTGGGCGACGATAGTGTCGTTATGGCTCATGGTTGCTCTCGTTCAATACAAATAAAAAAGGCGGTCAATCGACCGCCCTTATTTTAGCGTTAAGTTACCGAATCAGGACTTTTTCTTTTCGCGGCTATGCAGGCCACGTTTTTCCAGACCACGGTAAATCAGCTGCTGCTGGATGATGGTCACCAGGTTGCTGACGATATAGTACAGCACCAGACCTGACGGGAACCACAGGAAGAACACGGTGAAGATGACCGGCATAAAGGTCATGATCTTCTGCTGCATCGGGTCGGTCACGGTGGTCGGAGACATCTTCTGAATGAAGAACATCGTCACGCCCATCAGGATCGGCAGGATGTAGTACGGGTCCTGTGCGGACAGGTCATGGATCCACAGAGCGAACGGCGCGTGGCGCAGCTCAACGGAACCCATCAGCATGTAGTACAGCGCAAGGAAGATTGGCATCTGAATCAGCAGCGGGAAGCAACCACCCAGTGGGTTCACTTTCTCTGCTTTATACAGGGCCATCATCTCCTGGCTCTGACGCTGTTTGTCATCGCCCAGACGCTCACGCATAGCCTGAATCTTCGGCTGTAGCATACGCATCTTCGCCATGGAGGTGTACTGCGCTTTAGTCAGCGGGTACATGATGCCACGAACGATAAAGGTGATAACGATGATGGAGAAGCCCCAGTTACCCAGGAAGCTGTGGATGAACTTCAGCAGCTTAAACAGCGGCTGAGAGATGAACCACAACCAACCGTAATCGACGGTCAGATCCAGGTGCGGCGCAACGGCAGCCATTTTGTCCTGGATTTCCGGGCCGACCCACAGGGTGCTTGCCAGTTTACCGGTTTGACCCGGCTGCACCAGAACCGGCTGAGATTTGTAGCCGATGGCTGCAATACCGTTGCCGAGGTTCGCGGTGTAGAAGTTGTTCGTACCGTCGTTATTCGGTACCCACGCCGTCGCGAAATACTGTTGCAGCATTGCGACCCAACCGCCTTTAGAGCTGACGTTCAGGTTTTCGTTATCGGCAATGGTGTCGAATTTGTATTTCTCGTACTTGGTATCTGGCGTGGAGTAAGCCGCGCCACGGAAGGTATGCAGCGCAAAGTTGCTGCTTCCGGTGTCACGGTGAGACGGCAGATTGATGGACTGCTTCAACTGACCAAAGGTAGAGATTTCCAGTGGTTTCGCACCGGCGTTCTGTACGCTGTAGCCCACGTTCACCGCATACTCACCGCGTTTCAGGGTGAAGGTTTTGGTGAAGGTGTTGCCTGCCGCGTCGGTGTAGGTCATCGGGATAACCAGTTCGTTCTGACCATCAGCCAGCACAAACGTGTCATTCTCGACGTTATACAGTGGACGCGCACCGTTAGCCGGGTTATCCGGGCCATCACGACCGGTCAGGCCGCTCTGCGCCTGGTAGATAAATTCAGGCGTAGTTTCCAGTAACTGGAACGGTTCGGTAGACTTCAGCTCTTTCGGGTAGGTCAACAGCAGCGCCTGCTCAACATCACCACCACGGGTGTTGATAGTCAGCTCAAGCACATCGGTCTTAACCGTAATCTGTTTCCCCTGGCCACTGGCCGGTACGCCCTGGTCGGCGGCGCTACCCGCTGCGGTGGTCGTGGTCTGCGTGGTCTGCTGCTGGGGTTGAGGATTTTTATCCTGCTCCCATGCCTGCCAGATCATGAAAGACACGAACAACAAAGCGATGATAAGAAGATTGCGTTGCGAATCCATCGTTAGTGTTCTCTGGTATCAAAAGGTCCTGGAGGGACGGGGTCGTCTCCACCTGGGTGTAAAGGGTGGCATTTTAATACGCGTTTCACCGTCAACCAACTGCCTTTTATCACTCCAAACCTGCGCAATGCCTCAATTCCGTAGCTTGAGCATGTTGGCGTGAAACGGCAGTGTGGCCCGAGTAGCGGACTAATCAGGCGTTGATAGACCCGAATGAGGGCTATCAGGACCCGCGAGCCAGGCGACAGTGGCGGCGCCATAATTTTTCCAACGCTTCCGAGAGAGCACGGTTATCGAGGTCGGCAACCCCTTTTTTAGCCACCACCACGAAATCCATTGAAGGCAGTTCGTGCTGACGTAAACGGAAGCTTTCACGCGTCAGACGTTTAATCCGGTTGCGTTCATGCGCACGCTTAACGTTTTTCTTGGCGACTGTGAGACCGATGCGGGGATGCCCCAGCGAATTTTGGCGGCCGAGGATGGTGATTTGCGGCGTGCCAGCCCGTAATGGCTGCTGGAAGACGAAAGTGAAATGAGTGGGAGTTAACAAACGTAACTCCCTGGGAAATGCGAGCTTAACCACTCAGGGGTTAGCTTTATTACTTGGAAACGGTCAGACGAGCGCGGCCTTTAGCACGACGACGTGCCAGAACCTGACGACCATTTTTAGTAGCCATACGAGCACGGAAGCCGTGAGAACGGTTGCGCTTCAGTACAGACGGTTGAAAAGTGCGTTTCATGGCGATTTCTACCTAAACTTGAAAAAATTCATGACTTTTGCGGATGCCCGACCGAGTTTCGAATGACGGACGCCGAAGCCGTGGGTGATTAAAGAGGCCGGATTGTAATAATTGTACACTCCGGAGTCAATTCTCTTTCCTTAAATCCCTGTGTATTTCCGCACGTTTTCGCGTGGAAAATGAGCAGCGGACGACGCAGGAAGATGAGCATCACGCGCCGGGTCGAGGATTATACGGGCTCAACGATAAAGCGCAAGGATCGTCCCGGATCTTCGTTAGATCATTTAAGCCAAAAATTGTCTGTGCTCATTAAATTTTCCAATATGCGGCCTAAATCGCGAGGCACTCGCGTCAGGATCGTTTACACTTACCCGATTCCGGATCTTCCTGTGGATAAATCGGGAAGAATCTGTGAGAAACAGAAGATCTCTGGCTCAGTTTAGGCTATGATCCGCGGTCCCGATCGGGATCCAGCGATCCTGGTCGGGCATAAACACAACATCGTTCAGGTTGTATCAACGATAGCGTGTATAACCGCAGATAGCGGTTCGCACATCACCCTGATGGGGTCATGTCGATGTGCGCCAACAATCATGAATATTCAATAGTTTTCTTTTATTGTTCGAGTGGAGTCCGCCGTGTCACTTTCGCTTTGGCAGCAGTGTCTTGCCCGATTGCAGGATGAGTTACCAGCCACAGAATTCAGTATGTGGATCCGCCCGTTGCAGGCGGAACTGAGCGATAACACGCTGGCTTTGTATGCGCCAAACCGTTTCGTGCTCGATTGGGTAAGGGATAAATACCTTAATAACATCAATGGACTGCTGAACGATTTCTGCGGGTCAGATGCCCCACAGCTGCGTTTTGAAGTGGGCACAAAGCCGGTCACCCAAACCGTTCGTGAAGTTGTCAATGTGGCAGCCCCTGCACAGGCGGCGCCCGCTCCAGCGCCTCGCGTTGCACCGGTTCGTCAGGGCTGGGATAACGTTCCGGCCCCCGCTGAGCCTACCTACCGCTCTAACGTTAACGTGAAACACACGTTCGATAACTTCGTTGAAGGTAAGTCGAACCAGCTGGCACGCGCGGCGGCTCGTCAGGTTGCCGATAACCCCGGTGGCGCTTACAACCCGCTGTTCCTGTATGGCGGCACGGGTCTCGGTAAAACGCACCTGCTGCATGCGGTGGGCAACGGCATTATGGCGCGTAAGCCCAATGCCAAAGTGGTGTATATGCACTCCGAACGCTTCGTTCAGGACATGGTAAAAGCCCTGCAAAACAATGCGATCGAAGAGTTTAAACGCTACTACCGTTCCGTTGATGCGCTGCTGATCGATGACATTCAGTTCTTTGCCAATAAAGAACGATCGCAGGAAGAGTTTTTCCATACCTTTAACGCCCTGCTGGAAGGCAATCAGCAGATCATTCTGACCTCGGATCGTTATCCAAAAGAGATCAACGGCGTTGAAGATCGTCTCAAATCCCGCTTCGGCTGGGGCCTGACCGTGGCGATCGAGCCGCCGGAGCTGGAAACCCGCGTCGCGATCCTGATGAAAAAAGCCGACGAGAACGACATTCGCCTGCCGGGTGAAGTGGCGTTCTTCATTGCCAAGCGCCTGCGTTCCAACGTGCGTGAGCTGGAAGGGGCGCTGAACCGCGTTATCGCCAACGCCAACTTCACCGGTCGGGCGATCACCATCGATTTTGTGCGTGAAGCGCTGCGCGATTTATTGGCTTTGCAGGAAAAACTGGTCACTATCGACAATATTCAGAAGACGGTGGCTGAGTACTACAAGATCAAAGTGGCAGATTTACTGTCTAAACGTCGTTCCCGCTCGGTGGCGCGTCCGCGTCAGATGGCGATGGCGCTGGCAAAAGAGCTAACCAACCACAGCCTGCCGGAAATCGGTGATGCGTTTGGTGGCCGTGACCATACGACCGTGCTGCACGCCTGTCGCAAGATCGAGCAGTTACGCGAAGAAAGCCACGACATAAAAGAAGATTTTTCCAATTTAATCAGAACATTATCATCGTGACGCTATGAAATTTACCGTTGAACGTGAACATTTATTAAAACCGCTACAACAGGTGAGTGGCCCATTAGGCGGCCGCCCTACGCTGCCTATTCTTGGAAACCTGCTGCTTCAGGTCGCGGACGGTACGCTGTCGCTGACCGGCACAGATCTGGAAATGGAAATGATCGCGCGCGTTACGCTGACTCAGCCGCACGACGCGGGCGCGACCACGGTTCCGGCACGTAAATTCTTTGATATTTGCCGTGGGCTGCCGGAAGGCGCTGAAATCGCCGTGCAGCTGGAGGGCGACCGCATGCTGGTGCGCTCTGGCCGCAGCCGTTTCTCCCTCTCCACGCTGCCCGCTGCGGACTTCCCGAACCTGGATGACTGGCAGAGCGAAGTTGAATTTACCCTGCCGCAGGCGACGATGAAGCGTCTGATTGAAGCCACGCAGTTCTCCATGGCGCATCAGGACGTTCGTTACTACTTAAACGGCATGCTGTTCGAAACCGAAGGTGAAGAGCTGCGTACCGTGGCGACCGACGGTCACCGTCTGGCGGTTTGTTCCATGCCGATTGGCGATTCACTGCCAAACCATTCGGTGATCGTACCGCGTAAAGGCGTAATTGAACTGATGCGTATGCTCGACGGCGGTGAAACGCCGCTGCGCGTGCAGATTGGCAGCAACAATATTCGTGCCCACGTGGGCGATTTTGTCTTCACATCGAAGCTGGTAGACGGTCGTTTCCCGGATTATCGCCGCGTATTGCCGAAGAACCCGGATAAAACGCTGGAGGCGGGTTGCGACATCCTCAAGCAGGCGTTCGCGCGTGCCGCTATTCTCTCCAACGAGAAATTCCGCGGCGTACGTCTTTACGTGAGTGAAAACCAGATCAAAATCACCGCCAACAACCCGGAGCAGGAAGAGGCAGAAGAGATTCTGGACGTCACCTACGCCGGGGCTGAGATGGAAATCGGCTTCAACGTCAGCTATGTGCTGGATGTGCTGAATGCACTGAAATGCGAGAACGTTCGCATCCTGCTGACTGACTCCGTTTCGAGCGTACAGATTGAAGATGCCGCATCACAGTCGGCTGCTTATGTTGTCATGCCAATGAGACTGTAATGTCGCTCACCCGTCTGTTGATCCGCGACTTTCGCAATATCGAAAGCGCGGATCTCGCTTTATCCCCTGGCTTTAACTTCCTGGTTGGCGCGAACGGCAGCGGCAAAACCAGCGTGCTGGAAGCCATCTATACGCTCGGCCACGGCCGGGCGTTTCGCAGTTTGCAGATTGGTCGCGTGATTCGCCACGAGCAGGAATCTTTTGTTCTGCACGGGCGTTTGCAGGGCGCAGAGCGGGAAACCGCCATCGGCCTGACCAAAGACAAGCAGGGCGACAGCAAGGTGCGCATTGACGGCACCGATGGCCACAAGGTGGCGGAGCTGGCGCTGCTGATGCCGATGCAGCTGATTACGCCCGAGGGGTTTACTTTACTCAACGGCGGCCCCAAATACAGAAGAGCGTTCCTCGACTGGGGATGCTTTCACAATGAAGCCGGTTTCTTTAACGCCTGGAGCAACCTGAAGCGTCTGCTTAAACAGCGTAACGCCGCATTGCGCCAGGTCACGCGCTACGCTCAGCTGCGTCCGTGGGACATGGAACTCATCCCTCTTGCGGAACAAATCAGCCGCTGGCGTGCCGAATACAGCGCAGGTATCGCCGAAGACATGGCCGACACCTGCAAACAGTTTTTACCCGAGTTCTCTCTCACCTTCTCTTTCCAGCGTGGCTGGGAAAAAGAGACGGATTATGCCGAGGTGTTAGAGAGAAGCTTCGAGCGCGATCGCATGTTGACCTACACCGCGCACGGCCCGCACAAGGCGGATTTCCGCATTCGTGCCGACGGTGCGCCGGTGGAAGACACGCTGTCGCGCGGGCAGCTGAAGCTCCTGATGTGCGCGCTGCGCCTGGCGCAGGGGGAGTTCCTCACTCGAGAGAGCGGGCGACGCTGCCTGTACCTGATAGATGATTTTGCCTCGGAACTTGACGACGCGCGGCGCGGGCTGCTTGCCAGCCGCTTAAAAGCCACGCAGTCGCAGGTTTTCGTCAGCGCCATTAGCGCTGAACACGTTATAGACATGTCGGACGAAAATTCGAAGATGTTTACCGTGGAAAAGGGTAAAATAACGGATTAACCCAAGTTGAAATGAGCGAGAAACGTTGATGTCGAATTCTTATGACTCCTCCAGTATCAAAGTCCTGAAAGGGCTGGATGCGGTGCGTAAGCGCCCGGGTATGTATATCGGCGACACGGATGACGGCACCGGTCTGCACCACATGGTATTCGAGGTGGTAGATAACGCTATCGACGAAGCGCTCGCGGGTCACTGTAAAGACATCGTGGTCACGATCCATGCGGACAACTCCGTGTCCGTTACCGATGACGGTCGTGGTATCCCAACCGGTATTCACCCGGAAGAGGGCGTATCTGCTGCGGAAGTCATCATGACCGTTCTGCACGCAGGCGGTAAGTTCGATGATAACTCCTATAAAGTTTCCGGCGGTCTGCACGGCGTAGGCGTATCCGTAGTAAATGCCCTGTCGCAGAAGCTGGAGCTGGTTATCCAGCGCGAAGGCAAAATTCACCGTCAGATCTACCAGCACGGCGTGCCTGACGCTCCGCTGGCCGTCACGGGTGATACCGATAAAACCGGTACCATGGTGCGTTTCTGGCCGAGCCTCGAAACCTTCACCAACGTCACCGAATTCGAGTACGACATTCTGGCGAAACGCCTGCGTGAACTGTCGTTCCTGAACTCCGGTGTGTCGATTCGTCTGCGCGACAAACGCGACAACAAAGAAGACCACTTCCATTACGAAGGTGGTATCAAGGCGTTCGTTGAGTATCTGAACAAGAACAAAACGCCAATTCACCCGAATATCTTCTACTTCTCTACTGAAAAAGACGGTATCGGTGTGGAAGTGGCCTTGCAGTGGAACGACGGTTTCCAGGAAAACATCTACTGCTTCACCAACAACATTCCACAACGCGATGGCGGTACGCACCTGGCGGGCTTCCGCGCGGCGATGACCCGAACCCTGAACGCCTACATGGACAAAGAAGGCTACAGCAAAAAAGCGAAAGTCAGCGCCACCGGTGACGATGCCCGTGAAGGCCTGATTGCCGTGGTCTCCGTGAAGGTGCCGGATCCGAAGTTCTCCTCACAGACCAAAGACAAGCTGGTCTCTTCTGAGGTGAAATCGGCGGTTGAACAGCAGATGAACGAACTGCTGAGCGAATACCTGCTGGAAAACCCGTCCGACGCGAAAATCGTGGTGGGTAAAATTATCGATGCGGCGCGTGCCCGTGAAGCGGCGCGTAAAGCGCGTGAAATGACCCGTCGTAAAGGCGCGCTGGACCTGGCAGGCCTGCCGGGCAAACTGGCTGACTGTCAGGAACGCGACCCGGCGCTGTCTGAACTGTACCTTGTGGAAGGGGACTCCGCGGGCGGTTCTGCGAAGCAGGGCCGTAACCGCAAGAACCAGGCGATTCTGCCGCTGAAGGGTAAAATCCTTAACGTTGAGAAAGCGCGCTTCGACAAGATGCTCTCTTCTCAGGAAGTGGCGACGCTCATCACCGCGCTCGGCTGCGGCATTGGTCGCGACGAGTACAACCCGGACAAACTGCGCTATCACAGCATCATCATCATGACCGATGCGGACGTCGACGGCTCGCACATTCGTACGCTGCTGTTGACCTTCTTCTATCGTCAGATGCCGGAAATCGTTGAGCGCGGCCACGTTTACATTGCCCAGCCGCCGCTGTACAAAGTGAAGAAAGGCAAGCAGGAACAGTACATTAAAGATGACGACGCGATGGATCAGTACCAAATCGCGATCGCCCTTGATGGTGCGACCCTGCACGCAAACTCCAGCGCGCCAGCGCTGGCCGGTGAGCCGCTGGAGCGTCTGGTCTCCGAGTTCAACGCCACGCAGAAAATGATTGGCCGTATGGAGCGTCGCTATCCGAAAGCGCTGCTGAAAGAGCTGATTTACCAGCCGACCCTGACCGAAGCCGATCTGAGCAACGAGCAGACCGTCACCCGCTGGGTGAACACCCTGGTGAGCGAGCTGAACGAGAAAGAGCAGCATGGCAGCCAGTGGAAGTTCGACGTCCAGCAGAACGCTGAGCAGCAGTTCGAGCCGATCGTCCGCGTGCGTACCCACGGCGTCGATACCGACTACCCGCTGGAGCACGAATTTGTGACCGGTCCGGAATACCGCCGTATCTGCACCCTCGGCGAGAAGCTGCGCGGTCTGATCGAAGACGATGCGTTTATCGAACGTGGCGAACGTCGTCAGCCGGTAGCCAGCTTCGAACAGGCGCTGGAGTGGCTGGTAAAAGAGTCCCGTCGTGGTCTCTCTATTCAGCGTTATAAAGGCCTGGGCGAAATGAACCCGGATCAGCTGTGGGAAACCACCATGGATCCGGAAAGCCGTCGCATGTTGCGCGTCACCGTTAAAGACGCAATCGCAGCGGATCAGCTGTTCACGACCCTGATGGGCGATGCGGTTGAACCACGTCGCGCCTTCATCGAAGAGAACGCCCTGAAGGCGGCGAATATCGATATTTAATCGTCGCTTTACGACAGCATAACTGGCCGCGCTTCAGCGCGGCTTTTTTATGGACGCAGGAAACTCCAGCGACATCACTGCCGGTAAACGTTTGACCAGCATATCTATGGCAATTCTTACCCTTAGCGGCAGGTGTGGCGTCTGCTGCCAGACGGCATGAACGTCGAAGCGTACATCCGGGGCCTGCTTTAAGAGCGGGACAAGATCTCCCTGCTGAATTTCTTTAATGACCATCCAGCAGGGTAACCATGCAAGGCCGTGGCCGGCCAGCGCCGCGTCGCAGATCGCCTGCAAATCATCCATATTGAGCGATGAGCGGGGAATAAACGTGCGCGACGTGCCATCGTAATCCATCAGCTGCCAGGGTAGGACTCTGCCCGCACGCGTGTAGTTAATGGCCGTATGCTGGCGTAGATCATCAACGGTTTGCGGCTGGCCATTCTTAAACAGGTAATCCGGCGCGGCGCACAGCACCATCCGGTGCTCCCCCAGCCTTCTGGCGACCAGCACGCTGCTGTCAGCCAGAGCGCCATTGCGCACCGCCATATCAAACCCTTCTTCCACGAGATCCACGACGCGGTCGCTGAAGGACATTTCAAGCTCAAGCCCGGGATGCTCCTGCGCCAGCTCTATTAGCAGCGGGGCGATACACTGGCGACCAAACAGCACCGGCACGGCAACACGCAGCCGACCGCTGACCTGATGTTTTCCGGTTTCAAGCTGCGATTCAGCGCCACGGATCTCCTCCAGCGCGCGCAGGCAGCGTTCATAAAAAAGCGCGCCGTTATCGGTCAGCCTCTGACTGCGGGTGGTCCGATGAAACAGACGAACCCCCAGCCTCTCTTCAAGACGAGCAATGCTTTTTCCTACCGCCGAGCGCGACAAATGCAGACGGACGGCGGCCTGGGCAAAACTTCCTGCCTCAACGGAGGCAACGAAAACGGGAATATCTTTCAGCGTATCGGTCATGGACGGATTGTGTCAATTTGGTCATCAATGAAGGGAAAACTTATCGCCACTGGCGACGCTGAGTCAACGGTAGACTGTCAGAACTGAAAATCATCTGATGACAGGAGAAAAAAATGACTGAAACAATGCAACGCTGGTCAATGGATGCCCTTGGTCGTGAAAGCCTCAGGCTCGTTCAGGAGCCTGTTCCACAGCCAGGCCCGGGGGAGGTTCGCGTAAGGGTTAAAGCCGTTGCGCTCAACTACCGGGATAAAATGGTGATTGAAGGCACGATGCCGATTCCGCTTTCCTTCCCGTTTACCCCAGCATCTGACATGGCAGGCGTAGTGGACAGCATCGGCGAAGGCGTTACGCGTTTCAAGCCCGGCGCACGCGTCATCTCAACCTTCTTCCCGGAATGGATCGACGGCAAGCCGCAGGCAGACGCGCGCGATTTGCCCTATAAAACGTCCGGTGGATACTTCCAGGGCATGCTGGCCGAATATGTGATTGTGAGTGAAAACGCGCTGGTGGCGTCCCCGGAAAGCCTGGATGACGCTGAGGCCAGCACGCTTCCTTGCGCGGGGCTCACCGCCTGGTTTGCGCTGGTGGAACGTGGTCAGCTGCGCGCCGGGCAATCGGTGCTGGTACAAGGGACGGGCGGTGTGGCGCTATACGCTTTGCAGATAGCAAAAGCGCACGGCGCAGAAGTTATTGTTACGTCGGGGAGTGATGAAAAACTGGCGCGGGCCAAAAAGCTGGGGGCCAGCCAGGGCATCAACCGACTGAAAGGCGACTGGGCTGAAAATACGCTGGCACTGACGCAGGATCGCGGCATCGACCATATTATCGAAACGGTGGGTGGGGAGAACCTGAGACATTCCCTGCGCGCCGTTGCCGTTCATGGGCGGATATCGGTCATTGGCGTGCTGGCCGGGACAGAAATTTCTCTGCCTGCAAGCGAGCTGTTGCTGAAATCTCCCGTCATTCAGGGGATTGGGGTTGGACACCGCCGGGCGCTGGAAGATTTTGTCCGTGCTGTTGATGTCACGGAGTTAAAACCGGTGATTGAGCATCGCTACCGCTTTGACGAGCTGGAACAGGCGCTTGAACATCTGGATCGCGGTGCGTTTGGCAAAATCGTTCTCACCCGCGAGTGAGTTCCCGTTCCCGGGATAAACGTAAAAGGGGCTTTTTGTTGCGCAAGGTAGCTCTATTTTTGTGTGCTTAATCGCGTTAGCATGAGGTAGCACTCATTTATCCCGGGGACCTCATGGCTATCAAACTCATTGCAATCGATATGGACGGCACGCTGCTGCTGCCAGACCACACTATCTCTCCTGCCGTTAAAAATGCGATCGCCGCCGCACGCGAAAAAGGCGTGAACGTGGTGCTCACCACCGGACGCCCGTATGCCGGGGTGCACAGTTACCTGAAAGAGCTGCACATGAACCAGCCTGGCGATTACTGCATCACCTATAACGGCGCGCTGGTGCAAAAGGCAGCCGATGGCAGCACGGTGGCGCAAACTGCACTGAGCTATGATGACTACCGTTTCCTGGAAAAACTCTCCCGCGACGTGGGCTCTCACTTCCACGCGCTCGATCGCAATACGCTTTACACCGCCAACCGCGATATCAGCTACTACACGGTGCACGAGTCCTACGTTGCAACCATTCCACTGGTGTTCTGCGAAGCGGAAAACATGGACCCGGCAACCCAGTTCCTGAAAGTAATGATGATCGACGAACCCGCGATCCTCGACAAAGCCATCTCACGCATTCCGGCTGAGGTAAAAGAGAAATACACCGTGCTGAAAAGTGCGCCGTACTTCCTCGAAATTCTCGATAAACGCGTCAATAAAGGCACGGGCGTCAAATCGCTTGCCGATGCGCTGGGCATCAAGCCTGAGGAGATCATGGCGCTGGGCGACCAGGAAAACGATATTGCGATGATCGAATATGCGGGCATGGGCGTGGCGATGGATAACGCCATCCCGTCGGTAAAAGAAGTGGCGAACTTCGTGACTAAATCTAACCTGGAAGACGGCGTTGCCTGGGCGATCGAGAAATTCGTTCTGTCGTAACAAGTGCTTTGAAAGATTAGCCCCGGTTATTAACCGGGGCTTTTTTTGGCCCTGAATTTATCAAATTGTTCTTTTTGTGATCTGGATTGTAGTACAACATTAATTGATTGTACTACATTGTCACCACGGCAAAGACGAAAGGCCTCACGTTTGTACTGCAAAAGTGAGGCGAAATTCAGCGGTCGCGGTAAAGTAGTGATGGACTTACAGAGCACAAGGACTCTCCATGACACTCAATAAAACCGATCGCATTGTCATCACGCTGGGCACTCAGATTGTGGGTGGCAAATACGTTCCCGGTTCGCCGCTGCCAGCAGAGGCGGAACTGTGCGAGGAGTTTGAAACCTCGCGCAACATCATTCGGGAAGTGTTCCGCTCGCTGATGGCGAAGCGGCTGATTGAAATGAAGCGCTATCGCGGCGCGTTTGTGGCGCCGCGTAACCAGTGGAACTACCTCGATACCGATGTTCTGCAATGGGTGCTGGAAAACGACTACGACCCACGGCTCATCGGCGCGATGAGCGAAGTCCGAAATCTGGTGGAACCGGCCATCGCCCGCTGGGCGGCAGAGCGCGCAACGTCAGGTGACCTGGCACAGATTGAGTCGGCTTTAAACGACATGATCGCCAATAACCAGAATCGGGAGGCGTTCAACGAAGCGGACATTCGTTACCACGAAGCGGTATTGCAGTCGGTGCATAACCCGGTTTTACAGCAGCTTAGCGTGGCGATCAGCTCGCTACAGCGAGCAGTATTTGAACGTACCTGGATGGGCGATGAGGCCAACATGCCGAAAACGCTTCAGGAACATAAAGCGCTGTTCGATGCGATACGGCATCAGGACGGCGATGCGGCAGAGCAGGCGGCGCTGACCATGATCGCCAGCTCGACACGAAGGTTGAAGGAAATCACATGACATCACGCTACATCGCAATTGACTGGGGATCGACCAATCTGCGCGCCTGGCTCTACCAGGGTGAGCAGTGCCTGGAAAGCAGGCAATCAGAAGCAGGTGTGACGCGCCTGAACGGTAAATCCCCCGCAGCGGTGTTAGCAGAAGTGACACAAAACTGGCGCGACGGTACTACGCCAGTGGTGATGGCCGGAATGGTCGGCAGTAACGTGGGCTGGAAGGTCGCGCCTTACCTGTCGGTTCCGGTGCATTTCACCGCCGTTGGCGAGCAGTTAACGTCCGTTGGCGACAATGTCTGGATTATTCCCGGTTTATGTGTCTCTCGCGACGATAACCATAACGTGATGCGCGGCGAAGAGACGCAGCTGCTCGGAGCGCGCACCCTTTCTCCTTCTTCTGTCTACGTCATGCCCGGGACGCACTGCAAATGGGTCCAGGCGGATGCTGAGCAAATTCATGATTTCCGCACCGTGATGACCGGCGAACTGCACCACTTGCTGCTTAAGCATTCGCTGGTGGGGGCCGGTTTGCCGGAGCAGACCCCTTCGCCGGAAGCTTTTGCCGCCGGGCTTGAGCGCGGGATCGCATCCCCTGCCGTTTTGCCGCAACTTTTTGAGGTTCGCGCCTCGCACGTGCTGGGAAATCTTCCGCGCGAACAGGTCAGCGAATTTCTGTCCGGCCTGCTGATTGGCGCAGAAGTCGCCACTCTGAGCGACGCGTTCGCCGGGCAGCAGGCCATCACGCTCGTCGCGGGTTCATCGCTGACGTCTCGTTACCGCCAGGCGTTCCACGCTATCGGACGGGATGTTGCTGCGGTGGAAGGCGACACGGCATTTCAGGCAGGCATAAGGAGCATCGCTCATGCAGTGGCAAACTGAACTTCCCCTGATCGCGATTTTGCGCGGTATCACGCCCGGTGAGGCCTTAGCGCACGTTGGCGCGGTGATCGACGCCGGGTTCGACGCGGTGGAAATCCCGCTCAACTCCCCGGAGTGGGAAAAAAGCATTCCGGCAATTGTGAAGGCGTTTGGTGATAAGGCGCTGATTGGCGCAGGCACCGTGCTGCAACCGGAGCAGGTGGATGAACTGGCGAAAATGGGCTGCAAGCTTATCGTCACACCGAATATCAACCCCGAGGTGATCCGCCGGGCGGTGGATTACGGCATGACCGTCTGCCCGGGTTGCGCCACGGCCACAGAAGCCTTTGCCGCCCTCGATGCGGGCGCACAGTCTCTCAAAATTTTCCCGTCGTCGGCCTTTGGTCCGGATTACATCAAAGCGCTGAAAGCGGTCTTACCCGTCAGCGTGCCGGTCTTTGCCGTGGGCGGCGTCACGCCGGAAAACCTGGGCCAGTGGATGAGCGCGGGCTGTGTGGGCGCGGGGTTGGGCAGCGATCTCTATCGTGCAGGTCAGCCCGTTGAGCGTACCTCACAGCAGGCGGCAGCATTTGTGAAAGCGTATCGAGAGGCAGTGCAATGAAAATAACCAAACTCACCACGTACCGTTTACCCCCGCGTTGGATGTTCCTGAAAATCGAAACCGACGAAGGCGTGGTTGGCTGGGGCGAGCCGGTGATTGAAGGCCGTGCGCGAACCGTTGAAGCCGCGGTTCACGAGCTGGGCGAATACCTGATTGGCCAGGATCCGGCGCGCATCAACGACCTGTGGCAGGTCATGTACCGGGCGGGCTTCTACCGCGGGGGGCCGATTCTGATGAGCGCCATCGCCGGTATTGATCAGGCGCTGTGGGATATCAAAGGCAAAGTGCTCAATGCCCCGGTCTGGCAATTAATGGGCGGCCTGGTGCGCGACAAAATCAAAGCCTACAGCTGGGTGGGCGGTGACCGCCCTGCGGAAGTGATCGACGGTATCCGGCAACTGCGCAACATCGGTTTTGACACCTTCAAACTCAACGGCTGCGAAGAGATGGGCGTTATCGACAACTCGCGCGCGGTAGACCGGGCGGTGAATACCGTGGCGCAAATCCGTGAAGCCTTCGGCAACGAGATTGAGTTTGGTCTGGATTTCCACGGCCGCGTCAGCGCGCCAATGGCCAAAGTGCTGATTAAAGAGCTGGAGCCGTATCGCCCGCTGTTTATCGAAGAGCCGGTGCTGGCCGAGCAGGCGGAATACTATCCGAAACTGGCTGAACAGACGCACATTCCCATCGCGGCGGGGGAACGCATGTTCTCGCGCTTCGAGTTTAAACGCGTGCTGGAAGCGGGCGGCATTGCGATCCTGCAACCGGACCTCTCCCACGCGGGCGGCATCACCGAATGCTACAAAATTGCCGGAATGGCAGAAGCCTACGATGTGGCGCTGGCGCCGCACTGTCCGCTTGGGCCGATTGCGCTGGCGGCCTGCCTGCACGTCGACTTCGTCTCCCGCAATGCGGTGTTCCAGGAACAAAGCATGGGCATTCACTATAACAAGGGCGCGGAGCTGCTCGACTTTGTGAAAAACAAAGAAGACTTCAGCATGGAAGGTGGTTTCTTTAAACCGTTAACGAAGCCGGGCCTTGGCGTGGAGATCGACGAAGCCAAAGTCATTGAGCTGAGTAAAAGTGCGCCGGACTGGCGTAACCCACTGTGGCGTCATGAAGACGGTTCCGTAGCCGAGTGGTAAATCGCCGGATGGCGCTACGCTTATCCGGCCTACTCTCTCGTAGGCCCGGTAAGCGAAGCGCCACCGGGCAAAAAAAACGTACATAGAAAAAATATAACCCTCTGTAAATTACAGGGCATGGTGAGCGGCTTCGCTATGCCCAAAATCTGGAGACAGATTGCGATGGATATTCCAGTTACTGCTGCAAAAACCGGGCGTCGTCGTTACCTGACGCTGATCATGATCTTTATTACCGTGGTCATCTGTTATGTCGACCGCGCCAACCTTGCCGTGGCATCGGCTCATATTCAGGAAGAGTTTGGCATCACCAAAGCGGAAATGGGCTACGTCTTCTCGGCGTTTGCCTGGCTGTATACGCTCTGTCAGATCCCTGGTGGCTGGTTCCTTGACCGCGTGGGTTCACGTCTGACCTACTTTATCGCTATTTTCGGCTGGTCCGTGGCGACCCTGTTCCAGGGCTTCGCGACCGGGCTGATGTCGCTGATTGGCCTGCGCGCCATCACCGGGGTGTTTGAAGCGCCGGCGTTTCCGACCAACAACCGCATGGTGACCAGCTGGTTCCCTGAACACGAACGCGCTTCCGCTGTTGGTTTTTACACCTCCGGGCAGTTTGTTGGTCTGGCGTTTCTGACGCCGCTGTTAATCTGGATCCAGGAGCTGCTGAGCTGGCACTGGGTGTTTATCGTCACCGGCGGGATCGGCATTATCTGGTCGCTCATCTGGTTTAAGGTTTATCAGCCGCCGCGCCTGACCAAAAGCATCACCAAAGCCGAACTGGACTACATCCGCGACGGCGGTGGCCTGGTGGACGGCGATGCGCCGGTGAAAAAAGAGGCGCGCCAGCCGCTGACCAGAGCGGACTGGAAGCTGGTCTTCCACCGTAAGCTGGTGGGCGTGTATCTGGGACAGTTCGCGGTGACCTCCACGCTGTGGTTCTTCCTCACCTGGTTCCCGAACTATCTGACCCAGGAAAAAGGTATTACCGCGCTGAAGGCAGGCTTTATGACCACCGTACCCTTCCTTGCGGCGTTTTTCGGCGTCCTGCTCTCGGGCTGGCTGGCGGATAAGCTGGTGAAAAAAGGCTTCTCGCTGGGCGTTGCGCGTAAAACGCCGATTATCTGCGGACTGCTGATCTCTACCTGCATCATGGGAGCGAACTACACCAACGATCCGGTGTGGATCATGACCATGATGGCGGTAGCGTTCTTCGGAAATGGTTTTGCCTCCATCACCTGGTCGCTGGTGTCGTCCCTGGCGCCGATGCGTCTGATCGGCCTGACTGGTGGTGTGTTTAACTTCGTTGGCGGCCTGGGCGGGATCACCGTACCGCTGGTCATCGGTTACCTGGCGCAGGACTACGGCTTTGGTCCGGCTCTGGTGTATATCTCTGCCGTGGCGCTGATCGGGGCGCTCTCCTACATCCTGCTGGTCGGCGACGTTAAACGAGTAGGCTAATCCCTTCGGATGTTTTACCCTGATGCGATAACCGCGCATCAGGGTATTTTCATGAAACAAATCACCTTCGCTTCCCGCAACCACCAGCTCACCAACATCAACACCTGGACGCCAGACAGCCAGTGGCTTGTCTATGATGTCCGCCCGTCCGGCGCGTCGTTTACCGGTGAAACCATTGAGCGGGTCAATGTTAGTACGGGCGAGGTTGAGGCGATCTACCGTGCGACTGACGGCGCGCATGTCGGCGTGGTAACCGTTCATCCGGCGCAGGAAAAATATGTTTTTATCCACGGCCCGAAAAACCCGGATGCAGACTGGCAGTATGATTTTCACCATCGTCAGGGGGTGATTGCGCACAATGGTCAGGTGAGCAATCTTGATGCGATGGATATCACCGCGCCTTACACCGCAGGCGCGCTGCGTGGTGGCAGCCACGTCCACGTTTTTAGCCCGAACGGGCAGTTCGTCAGCTTTACCTACAACGACCATGTGCTGCACGCGCGCGATCCGCAGCTGGATTTGCGTAACGTCGGGGTGGCGGCGCCTTTTGGCCCAGTAAACCCACAGGGGAACCATCCGCGGGAATATGCCGGCACCTTCTGGAGCGTACTGGTAAGCCGTACAACGCCGAACCCGAAACCGGGCAGCGATGAGGTAAACCGCGCCTATGAAGAGGGCTGGGTGGGCAACGACAGGCTGGCGTTTATCGGCGATACGGTGTCTGCGAAAGGCGAGAAAGTGCCCGAACTGTTTATTGTCGATCTCCCCAAAGACGAGCAGGGCTGGAAACGGGCGGGCGATGCGCCGTTGCAGGGAACGCCTGATACAATGCCCGCGCCGCCTGCGGGCGTAACGCAACGTCGCTTAACCTTCACCCATCAGAAGGCGTATCCGGGGCTGGTGAACGTACCGCGCCACTGGGTGCGCAGCAATCCGCAGGGGACGCAGATTGCGTTTTTAATGCGGGACGATAACGGCGTTGTGCAGCTGTGGCTTATCTCCCCTGAGGGCGGCGAGCCGCGTCAGCTGACCCACACTGAGCGTGATATTCAGTCGGCCTTTAACTGGCATCCTTCCGGCAACGGGCTGGGATTTGTGCTTGCAGGCCGTATTGCCTGCTGCGATGCGCAGACCGGAGAGGTGACGTTTTTGACGTCCGATCACGGCAATCCGCCGTCTGCTGACGCTGTGGTGTTTTCCCCGGACGGACGATTTATTGCATGGATGGAAGAGAAGGACGGTTTCCGCCAGCTGTGGCTAACGGAAACCGCACAGAATTAGCGTGGAGGCATCTCTGCGGGCGGGATGACGGAATTGGTCGCCAGCTTTTCCTGCTCGCTTTTCTCAACGCGCGAACGCACTGAGCTGTCGGTGCGGAACATATCCCACGGCAGCAGAAGCGTATCGGCAACCGCCGTAAACGGCATATCAAGAATCGCCAGAGATTTGGTACCCCAGTTTGTCTCATCATCAGAGATCATTGCGGCACTGGCGCGCGTCCCCGGATATGTTCCTTCTTTACCGCCGGTGTGCGACATCACGCTCGAACACCCGCAAAGTAAAACAACCCCGCTGAACGACGCCAGCTTAATCAGAACATTTCTCATCATCACTCAGTCATCTTTAGTAGCACGGCATTGACCTGCAACTCAGGGTTATAGCGAGGCGCGTCCAAAATGGATAGCTCAAAACTCCCGCACTGTGGTCGTCATCGCAATTTAACCCTTTGTGCTGTGCCCCTGAGTCTATGCGACAACCAGCAAAGTGCAAAAAAATCTCACATCAACAGTCTTGAAAAGGCCGTATCCAGACCCATTTTAAGAATGTAACCCGATAACGGACACGCCTGATGGGTGTTCGGGGAAGCAGAAGCCTGTCCATGGTGGAAGGCTACATTTTCTCGCTGATTTCAGGAGCATTTATCCATGCGTAATTTCGATCTCTCTCCGCTATACCGTTCTGCCATTGGTTTCGATCGTCTGTTCAACCACTTAGAAAACAACCAGAGCCAGAGCAACGGCTATCCTCCTTACAACGTTGAACTGGTTGACGAAAACCACTATCGCATTGCGATTGCTGTTGCCGGTTTCGCAGAGAGCGAACTGGAGATCACCGCGCAGGACAATCTGCTGGTGGTGAAAGGCTCCCATACGGCCGAGCAGAAAGAACGAACCTACCTCTACCAGGGCATCGCAGAGCGCAACTTTGAGCGCAAGTTCCAGCTGGCTGAGAACATCCACGTCAAGGGCGCGAACCTGGTGAACGGCCTGCTGTTTATCGAACTGGAACGTGTGATTCCGGAAGAGAAAAAACCGCGTCGTATCGAAATCAACTAATTACGCGGGTCGCGTGAGCGGCCCACCCGAACTTGCTTGCCGTAACGGGAGCATATGCGAATCCGCAAGGGTTTGCAGGTACAACTGTGCACAAAATTAAACTGTGCCGAACTCGCTTCTCAGAAGGAGATTTAGTATGCGTAACTACGATTTATCCCCCCTGCTGCGTCAGTGGATCGGTTTTGACAAACTGGCTAACGCGCTGCAAAGCGCAACCGAACAGCAGACCTTTCCGCCGTACAACATCGAAAAAAGCGATGATAACCACTACCGCATCACGCTTGCGCTGGCCGGGTTCCGCCAGGAAGATCTCGACATCCAGCTTGAGGGTACGCGCCTGACCGTGAAAGGGTCACCGGAAAAACCAGACACCGAGACCAAATGGCTGCATCAGGGGCTTGTCACTCAGCCGTTTAGCCTGAGCTTTACCCTGGCAGACCATATGGAAGTTTCTGGCGCGACGTTCACTAACGGGCTGCTGAACATTGACCTCACCCGTAACGTGCCGGAAGCCATTGCGCCTCAGCGCATCGCCATTAGCGAACGCCCGGCGTTGAACAGCTAAACCACGTTTTTGCCGGGTGGCAAACCTGCCGATCCTGTAGGTCGGGTAAGGCGCAGCCGCCACCCGACTCGCTCACAGATGCCATGAAGCCCTGCCCCGGCAGGGCTTTTTTGTGCGCCATCGCCCATACAACCGCCGTCAGCTCTGAGAGAATCCTTAGCATAACTATGGTTATACACAGGATGTGGATCATGAGTGATATCGCGTTAACCGTTAGCGTGTTGGCCCTTGTCGCGGTAGTGGGGCTATGGCTGGGGAATATCAAAATCCGCGGCGTCGGATTTGGCATCGGTGGGGTGCTGTTCGGCGGGATTTTTGTCGGCCATTTTGCCGACCAGCTTGGGTGGGTGCTCAGCGCCGATATGCTGCATTTCATCCAGGAGTTCGGCCTGATCCTCTTTGTGTATACCATCGGTATTCAGGTGGGGCCGGGCTTCTTCGCTTCCCTGCGCGTCTCCGGTTTACGCCTTAATCTCTTTGCCTTCGGCATCGTCGTGATGGGTGGGCTGGTTACCGCCATTCTGCATAAACTCTTCGCGATTCCGCTGCCCGTTGTGCTGGGCATCTTCTCCGGCGCCGTCACGAATACGCCCGCGCTCGGGGCGGGCCAGCAAATTCTGCGCGATCTGGGTATCCCTGCTGATGTCGTCGATCAGATGGGGATGAGCTACGCCATGGCCTATCCGTTTGGCATTTGCGGTATTTTGCTCTCGATGTGGCTGGTGCGCGTGCTGTTCCGCGTTAACGTCGAGCAGGAGGCAAAAGAGCATGAAAGCACGCTGACCAACGGCCATGCGCTCATTAAAACCATCAACATTCGCGTCGAAAACCCCAACCTGAACAATATGGCGATACAGGATGTTCCCATTCTGAACAGCGCGACCATTATCTGTTCCCGCCTGAAACGTGATGAAACGCTGATGGTGCCTTCACCGGATACCCTCATTCAGCACGGCGATCTCCTGCATCTGGTAGGGCAACCGGCGGATTTAAACAATGCCCGGCTGGTGATCGGTCAGGAGGTGGATACCTCACTCTCAACCCGTGGAACGGACATGCGCGTGGAGCGCGTGGTAGTGACCAATGAGAAGGTTTTGGGCAAGAAAATACGCGATTTGCAGGTTAAAGAGCGTTATGACGTGGTGATCTCCCGGCTTAACCGCGCCGGTGTCGAGCTGGTGGCCAGCCAGGATGCCAGCCTGCAATTCGGTGATATTCTCAACCTCGTCGGGCGTCCCTCATCCATTGATGCCGTAGCGGACATGGTAGGCAACGCCCAGCAAAAACTCCAGCAGGTGCAGATGCTGCCGGTCTTTATCGGCGTCGGGCTTGGCGTCATGCTTGGCTCCATCCCCCTGTACGTGCCCGGCTTCCCGGTAGCACTGAAGCTGGGTCTGGCAGGCGGGCCGCTCATTATGGCGCTGATCCTCGGGCGTATCGGCTCCATCGGTAAGCTCTACTGGTTTATGCCGCCGAGTGCTAACCTGGCGCTGCGGGAGTTAGGCATCGTGCTGTTTCTGGCGGTGGTGGGGCTGAAATCCGGCGGCGATTTTGTCGATACTCTGGTCAACGGCGAAGGGATGAGCTGGGTAGGATACGGCATATTTATTACCGCTATCCCACTGATAACGGTCGGATTACTGGCACGTATCTTCGCTAAAATGAACTATCTCACGCTGTGCGGCATGCTGGCCGGTTCCATGACCGATCCGCCCGCGCTGGCGTTCGCCAACAACCTGCACGCCACCAGCGGCGCGGCGGCGTTGTCCTACGCCACGGTTTATCCGCTGGTGATGTTTCTGCGCATCATCACCCCGCAGCTACTGGCGGTGCTGTTCTGGGGGATGGGCTAACAAGTCTTCCGGGTGGATGCGCCGCAGATGGTAGTCCACCTGGTAATCGCTGGTGTTCCGGAACATCACGGAATAATTGAGGAACTCGCCGCTGTCGCTGTAGGAAAGGGAGGTGATGCGCAGCAGCGGCGTCTGTTCCGGCACATTCATATAACCGGCCAGCTGTTTATCTGCCAGCACCGGCGTCAGGCTCTCGTAGTTGCCGCTGATGGTGATCCCGCATTCCTTCTCGATGTAATCAAACTTAGATCCTTCGAGATGCGCCAGGGAAAGATTGCGGAACAGCTTCACCGGCATAAAGCTGTCCTCCAGCATCAGCGGTTTTCCGTCCACGTAACGCACCCGCCTTGAAAAATAGATCCGCTCATCAACCTGAATCCGCAGCTGGCTGGCGATGGCGGGCGGCGCGGGCATCACTTCAAACTGCAACACCTTGCTCTGCACTTCTTTCCCCTGCTGGCGCAGCACCTCCACCAGCCCGGTCAGGTTAGTCGTTTCATGATGAACGTCTTTGCGCGCCACGAACGTCCCGCTGCCGTGTCGACGTTCAACCAGCCCCCAGCTTACCAGCAGATCCAGCGCCTTGCGGATGGTCATCCGGGCTACGCCAAACTCCTTTGCCAGCGCTTTTTCTCCGGGTAACGGACTGCCAATGTTGTAGTCCGAGGAATTCAGCCGCAGCCGCAGCCGATCGGCAATTGATTTGTAGATCACCAGTAGACCTCTCTGCGCACATCATGGCGTGGATTACGTCTTAACTTGTCTATTTTTATTTTAAAAAGTAGACCTGATTGGTCAAATTAAAACCATGAATGCGATCACGAATCGCAGCGGCATACCATGTTGCTGCATCAGTAAGTTCTTATGCTCACCTCAGGCCAGTAAAAAACCATAAAGGCCTCTATCCCCTACAGGTTGTTTCATGAGGATTTAAAAATGCTCAGTCAAATACAACGTTTTGGCGGCGCCATGTTCACCCCGGTTTTGCTGTTTCCCTTTGCCGGGATCGTGGTTGGGATCGCCATCATGCTTCGCAATCCGCTGTTTGTCGGTGAGGCCTTAACCGCGCCGGATAATCTGTTCGCGCAAATTGTTCACATCATCGAAGAGGGCGGCTGGGCGGTGTTCCGAAATATGCCGCTGATTTTTGCTGTCGGCTTACCGATTGGCCTGGCAAAGCAGGCGCAGGGCCGCGCCTGTCTGGCGGTGCTGATTAGCTTCCTGACCTGGAACTACTTTATCAACGCGATGGGGATGACCTGGGGTCACTTCTTTGGCGTCGACTTCTCTGCTGAACCCACTGCCGGCAGCGGGCTGGCGATGATTGCCGGAATCAAAACGCTTGATACCAGCATCATCGGGGCGATTATCATTTCCGGGCTCGTCACCGCCATCCACAACCGATTTTTCGACAAGCCGTTGCCGGTCTTTCTGGGGATTTTCCAGGGCACCTCGTTTGTCGTTATCCTCGCGTTCTTCGTCATGATCCCTTGCGCCTGGCTGACGCTGCTGGGATGGCCGAAAGTGCAGATGGGCATTGAGTCGTTGCAGGCCTTTCTACGTACCGCTGGCGCGCTGGGCGTATGGGTTTATACCTTCCTGGAACGCATTCTGATCCCAACCGGATTACACCACTTTGTCTACGGCCCGTTTATCTTCGGCCCGGCTGCGGTAGAAGGCGGCATTCAGGTCTACTGGGCACAGCACCTTCAGGAATTCAGCCAGAGCACTGTGCCGCTGAAAACGCTGTTCCCGGAGGGCGGATTCGCGCTGCACGGCAACTCTAAGGTGTTTGGCTCAGTCGGTATTGCGCTGGCTATCTGGTATACCGCGTCGCCGGAGAACCGCGTCAAAGTGGCAGGTCTGCTGATCCCGGCCACGCTTACCGCCGTGCTGGTGGGCATTACCGAACCGCTGGAGTTCACCTTCCTGTTTATCTCGCCGTTGCTGTTTGCCATCCACGCCGTGCTGGCCGCAACGATGGCGACGGTGATGTATACCTTCGGGGTGGTGGGGAACATGGGGGGCGGTCTGCTGGACCAGTTCCTGCCGCAAAACTGGATCCCGATGTTCCATAACCACGCCTCGACGGTATTCACCCAGATTGGCATCGGCCTCTGCTTCACCGCTCTCTATTTCGTGGTTTTCAGGACGCTTATCGAACGTCTGAATCTCAAAACGCCGGGCCGGGAAGAGAGCGAAATCAAACTCTACAACAAAGCCGACTATAAGGCCGCGCGCGGGCAAACCACCGCCCCGGCGGCAGCCAGCCAGCAGGTCGGGCAGGCTGCTGGGTTCTTACAGGCGCTCGGCGGTGCAGCAAACATCGAAAGTATCAATAACTGCGCCACCCGCTTGCGTATCGCCCTGGTGGATATGACGAAAACCCAAAGCGACGACGTCTTCAAAGCCCTGGGCGCACACGGTGTGGTGCGGCGCGGCAACGGCATACAGGTGATTGTCGGTCTGCACGTTCCTCAGGTGCGCGACCAGCTGGAATCGCTGATGAAAACCCCTTTAACAAACGAACAAACCACTCTGACAGAGGCTATATCATGAAAAAATTCTCAGTTGTTATTGCAGGCGGCGGCAGTACATTCACGCCTGGTATCGTCCTGATGCTGTTAGCCAACCGTGACCGTTTCCCGCTGCGTGCGCTGAAGTTCTATGACAATGACGGAGCACGTCAGGAGATCATCGCCGAGGCGTGCAAAATCATCCTTAAGGAGCAGGCGCCGGAGATTGAATTTAGTTACACCACCGATCCTGAAGCGGCCTTTACCGATGTGGATTTCGTGATGGCGCATATTCGCGTGGGCAAATACCCCATGCGTGAAAAAGATGAAAAAATCCCGCTGCGCCACGGCGTGCTGGGCCAGGAAACGTGCGGGCCGGGCGGCATCTCCTACGGCATGCGCTCCATCGGCGGCGTGCTGGAGCTGGTGGATTACATGGAGCAGTACTCCCCGAACGCGTGGATGCTGAACTACTCCAACCCGGCGGCGATTGTTGCGGAAGCCACGCGCCGCCTGCGTCCGAACGCGAAAATTCTCAACATCTGCGACATGCCGATCGGCATTGAAGGACGTATGGCGCAAATCGTCGGCCTGAAAGATCGCAAAGAGATGCGCGTGCGTTACTACGGTCTGAACCACTTCGGCTGGTGGACGTCGATTGAAGATCTGAACGGCAACGATCTGATGCCGAAACTGCGCGAATACGTGGCGAAAAACGGTTATGTTCCGCCTTCGGAAGATGCGCATACTGAAGCGAGCTGGAATGATACTTTCGCCAAGGCTAAAGACGTACAGGCGCTGGATCCGGACACCATGCCGAACACCTACCTGAAGTATTACCTGTTCCCGGACTATGTGGTCGCCCATTCCAACCCGGAGCGTACCCGCGCCAATGAAGTGATGGATCACCGTGAGAAGCATGTATTCAGTTCATGCCGGGCGATTATCGAAGCCGGTCATTCTTCTGCCGGTGAACTGGAAATCGACGAACATGCGTCGTACATCGTCGATCTGGCGACCGCGATCGCCTTTAATACCCAGGAACGCATGCTGCTGATTGTGCCTAACAATGGGGCTATCCATAATTTTGACGCCGACGCGATGGTAGAAATTCCGTGTCTGGTCGGCCACAACGGACCGGAGCCGCTGACCGTGGGTGATATTCCGCACTTCCAGAAAGGGCTCATGAGCCAGCAGGTGGCAGTGGAAAAACTGGTGGTGGACGCCTGGGAGCAGCGCTCGTATCAGAAACTCTGGCAGGCGATTACCCTGTCGAAAACCGTACCGAGCGCGTCGGTGGCGAAGGCGATTCTGGACGATCTGATTGAAGCCAACAAAGAGTACTGGCCGGAACTGCATTAATTTTCCTGACCGGCATCGCCAGATGCCGGTCTCCTTGTCCTGGCTGAATTACGCTATGCTGAAGCCTGCATGCAGCACGACAAGGAACCTTCATGAACATTTCCCGCCTCGGTGAAGCACCGGACTACCGCTTCTCACTGGCTAACGAACGCACGTTCTTAGCGTGGATCCGCACCGCCCTGGGCTTTCTGGCCGCAGGTGTCGGTCTTGATCAGCTCGCCCCCGATTTTGCCACCCCGTTGATTCGCGAAGTGCTGGCCCTGCTGCTGTGCCTGATTGCCGGTGTGCTGGCGATTTATGGCTATCTGCGCTGGCTTAGAAATGAAAAGGCGATGCGTCTGAAGCAGGATCTCCCCTACACGCGCGGCTTGCTCATCATTAGTACGATTTTGCTGATGGTTGCGGGCGTAGTGATGTTACTGGTGTTGTATGCCGGATAGCCGCAAAGCACGGCGGGAAGCGGACTCCGGGCTTCAGCCGGAGCGAACCTCGCTGGCCTGGCTGCGCACGCTGCTGGGGTATGGCGCGCTGATCGCTCTTGCCATTAAGCACAACTGGCACCGCACGGGGGCGCCATTCTGGATCTCAATTGTTGTGCTGGCGCTGGTAGCCGTCATTTTATGGCGCTACACCCGCAGCCGTAACCTGATGGACGTGGCGCAGAACGACTTTGCGCAGCCGAAAGCGGTGCGGGATAAGTTCCTGATTGCGTTGGCTGTGCTATCTCTGTCTTTACTCTTTGCAGTTACTCACATTCAGCAAATTATGAGCTTATAAGCCCGGTGGCGGCTGCGCCTTACCGGGCCTACAACTGCCGCGAACTGTAGGCCGGGTAAGGCGTAGCCGCCACCCGGCATAATTACTTCCCTTTAGCTAAATACTTCGCCATCTCATCCTCCGGCACCATGCCGCCGCCGGTCGCCCAGACCAGGTGCGTGGGGTTGGCATCCGCCTGCACGCGCAGCGGCCCGGCCATCCCCGCCAGCGCCGACGGCTCCAGGCGAATCCCTTCCTCCTGAGCCAGCCAGCCGAGCATGTCGTACATGCTCTGGTCGGAAAGGGTGTAGAACCCGTCAAGCAGGCGTTCCATCGCGCGGCCCACGAAGCCGGAGGCACGCCCTACCGCCAGCCCGTCCGCCGCCGTCACGTTATCAATGCCCAGATCCTGCACGGCAATCTCATCGTGCAGGCCGGTGTAAACGCCCAGCAGCATGCACGGGGAGTGCGTTGGCTCCGCGAAGAAGCAGTGGACGTTATCGCCAAAGGCCAGCTTCAGGCCAAATGCCACGCCGCCGGGGCCACCGCCGACGCCGCACGGCAGGTAGACGTACAGGGGATGATCGGCATCCACCACGCGGCCCTGCTCGGCAAACTGCGCCTTCAGGCGCTCGCCCGCCACCGCATAGCCCAGGAACAGCGTACGGGAGTTTTCATCGTCAATGAAGAAGCAGTTCGGATCGCTTTCCGCCGCTTTGCGTCCCTGCTCCACCGCCACGCCGTAATCCTGCTCATATTCCACGACGATCACGCCGTGGCTGCGCAGTTTGGCTTTCTTCCACTCGCGGGCGTCGGCGGACATATGCACCGTCACCTTAAAGCCAATGCGGGCGCTCATAATGCCGATGGACATCCCGAGGTTGCCGGTTGAGCCCACCGCGATGCTGTACTGGCTGAAGAAATCCTTAAAGCGCGGCTCCAGCAGGATGCTGTAGTCGTCTTCGACGCTCAGCAGTCCGGCGTCCAGCGCCAGTTTCTCCGCGTGGGTCAGCACCTCATAGATGCCGCCGCGCGCTTTGATCGAGCCGGAGATCGGCAGATGGCTGTCTTTTTTTAGCAGCAGCGTGCCTGGAATGGCCTTACCGGACTCTTTCTCCAGCCGCGCCTGCATCGCCGGGATCGCGACCAGGTCGGATTCGATAATCCCGCCCGTTGCCGCCGTTTCCGGGAACGCTTTCTCCAGATACGGCGCGAAGCGTTTCAGGCGCGCGTGCGCGTCGTCCACGTCGGCTTTGGTCAGCCCGACATACGGCAATCCTTCCGCCAGCGTCGTGGTGCGCGGGTTAAGCCAGGTGGTTTCTTTCAGGGCAATCAGATCCTCAACCAGAGGAAACTGTGCGGTTAAAGTAGTGATAGTTGCGTTTTCCATAATACGTCTCTTCGCGCTCAGATAATGAAAGAAAGCAGGAATGTGCCGCCAAGTGCAAGCACCGAGGCGATAAACGTCGCCGTCGTATAGTATTTGAAGGTCTGGTTCAGGGTCGCGCCGCAGTATTGCTTCACCAGCCAGAAGAGAGAATCGGTCACGATCGTGCAGCCAATAGCGCCGGACCCGATGGCAATGGTGATGATCTCCGGGCTTACGTTCGGGTAGAGCGGCAGGATCGGCGCCACTATCGCCGTGGCACCCATCATCGCTACCGTTGCCGAACCCACGGCGGCGTGCAGCACCAGTGCCACCAGCCAGGCGAGAAGGATAGGGTGCATATGCAGGTTCGAGAGAATATGCGCCAGCGTCTCCGCCAGACCGCTGGTTTTAAGGATGGCGTTGAACGCGCCGCCCGCACCGATAATCAGCAAAATGTTGGCGATAGAGCCAAAGCCGTGCTCCGTATGGGTCAGCATTGCGCCCATGCCCATGTGCTGGCGGATCCCCAGCAGGTAGTAGGCAAAAAACACGGCGATAAACATCGCGGTGATAGGGTTGCCGATAAACTCCAGCAGGGTATACAGCGAGCCTTCTTTTGCCATGTTCAGCTCGGCAATGGTTTTCACCAGCATCAGGGCAATCGGCAGCAGCACCGTGAACAGCGTGGCGCCCAGCGACGGCAGCGTGTGTTCTTCCCGCACCTTCAGGTCTGAAAATTCCGCCGGAACCGGCTTATAGGGCAGACGATCGCCGAGCAGCTTCAGGAACAGCGGGCCGCCAACCAGAGACGCCATCAGGCCCACCATCAGACCGTAGACAATCACCGTCCCGACGTCCGCCCCTAATTTATTGGTGACAAACAGCGCGGCCGGATGCGGAGGCACCACGCAGTGCACTGCCATTAGTGCGGTACAGAGCGGAATGGCCAGCTTGAGCAGCGACGCGTTGGTCTTTTTGGCGATGGAAAACGCCAGCGGGATCAGCAGTACCACGCCCACTTCCACAAACAGCGTAATGCCGCAGATCAGGCCGACCAGGACCATAATCACGTCCGCCGACAACCAGCGGCAGCGCTGCAACGTAATCCCGATGCGCTCTGCCGCGCCGGAGACTTCCATCATTTTGCCGAGAATAGTGCCAAGACCGATAACCGCCGCCAGGAAGCCCAGCGTACCGCCAATCCCGCTCTCAATGGCGTTCACCATATCCAGCGGGCTCATCCCCATCATCGCGCCGACGAAAAAGCTTGCCAGCAGCAGCGCGAGGAACGGGTGAAACTTCAGTTTTACGATGGTTAAAACAATCAATACGATGCTGACAAGCAGCGTTGCCACAACCCAGACCTGAGATCCCATATCTCACCTCACCCTTATGCCATCTGGGGGTATTGGACGAAAAAACGGCGTGGGCTGACAAACGATATAAATTGGCGTTCAGATGAGCCAGATTGGATCAACTGAGTGACTGGACTCTAAAAAGCGCACTTAACTCGTATTAGGTTCACATAAATTCATTCTTGAGCGGTATGCTGAACGCAGAAATTACGTGTGGGAATTGTGATGACCGATGCGAATGAAGGCAGAAACCGGCTGTTAAACGGCTGGCAACTGTCGAAAATGTACACCTTTGAAGTGGCCGCCCGGCATGAGTCCTTCGCGCTGGCGGCGGCGGAACTGTCGCTCAGCCCCAGCGCGGTGAGCCACCGCATAAACCTGCTGGAAGAGGAGCTGGGCATTCAGCTGTTTGTCCGCTCACACCGTAAAGTGGAGCTGACGCAGGAAGGCAAGCGCGTTTACTGGACGCTGAAATCGTCCCTCGACACCCTGAATCAGGAGATCCTGGATATTAAAAACCAGGCGCTGTCAGGTACGCTAACGGTGTACTCCCGGCCGTCGATCGCCCAGTGCTGGCTGGTGCCGATGCTGGGGGATTTTACCCGCCGCTACCCGTCGATTTCACTTACTATTCTGACTGGTAATGATTACGTCAACATGCAGCGAACCGGCATCGATCTGGCGCTCTATTTCGACGATACGCCGCCAAACCACCTTTCTCATCACTTTTTGATGGATGAAGAGATTTTGCCCGTCTGCTCGCCGGCGTATGCCCGGGAGCATGAACTGCTGAAAAACCCCCATAACCTCAGCCACTGCACGTTACTGCACGACCGTCAGGCCTGGAGCAATGATTCCGGTACGGATGAGTGGCTGAGCTGGGCGCAGCATTACGCGGCGAATATGCCGTTATCATCGGGTATTGGCTTCGATCGCTCTGATTTAGCCATTATCGCGGCCATGAATAATGTGGGGGTGGCGATGGGGAGAAAGCGGCTGGTGCAAAAACGTCTCGAACGAGGGGAGTTGATCGCACCCTTTGATGGGAAAACTCTCAAGTGCCATCAGCATTATTACGTCTCAACGCTTCCCGGCCGTCAGTGGCCGAAAATTGACGCCTTTATCGGCTGGCTAAGAGAACTGGCGGGTTGAAGAATTATTACGCTTTCGCTCTACACCAAATGTGAAAAAGCGTGCTAAATACAGGTAATGCTTTTGATTTATCCAGGGTAAACCGTGTTAAAGCCTTTTATTGCCACTGCGATCTTACTCTCTTCCGGCTGGGCGATTGCCGCTGAGCCGCCGCTGACGGCTGCCCGTTACGCGCAGATGCTGGGCGTCGGAATGGATGTCGACTGGGCACGCACCGAGCGCGGTATCCGCGAGTTCGACCCGCTGGTGGTCCGTGATTTTCAGGCGAAAGGCATACACCATGTCCGTATTCGGGTGGCGGGCGAACCGACGGAAGCGCGGCTGATTCACCTGCGTAAGCTGGTGGAGGCCTGCGAGCAATACGGCGTCATCCCCATCATCGCTTATCAGGCCGATGAATATAAAAACGACCCGAAAGCGGATACCGAAAAAGAGGTGATTAACTGGTGGATTGCCGTGGCGCACTATTTTGGTCAGCGCTCGCCGTTGCTGGGCTTTGACCTGATCTACGAACCGGCGGACAAGCTCAACCACAACGTTGCTTCGCTCAACCGGGTGTATGAGAAAGCGATCAAAGACATTCACGCCATTGATGCCAGCCGCATGATTTTTATCGCCCCTCGTCTGCGCGCCGCGCCGGAGGATTTATCCAGCCTGAAGCTGCCCGCGCACAGCCAGAATTACCTGCTGGCGGAGTGGCATATTTTCCCCTGGGGTCCGCTGAAAACGAACGGCAAATACCCGTGGACGTCCGGAACCGCGGCTGAGAAAGCGGCTATACGTAACCGAATCAACGCCGCGCTGCACTGGCAGCAAAAAACCGGGCACGTGAGCTGGGTTGGCGGCTGGGGCGTGGGCGAATCGAAAAGCCTGACGCCAACCGCCTCGCAGATGGCGTTTGCCACGTTTATGGCGTGCGAGCTGCAACAGGCCAACATCCCGTATGCGATAAACGCCGATGTTCAGTTTTATGACGGGGAAGAGGGGGCGTGGCGGCCTGCCCCAGAGCGGCTATTGCAGGCGATGATTGCGCCCGTCTGTGAAAAGCCCGGCGAGAAGCCGGGCCATCATGCGGTTAAACCGGCTGTTCGTGATGCGAGACACGCGACGCCAGCGGCAGCCAGCACAGCAAAATCAGCAGCCCCATCAGGGTCATCAGCAAGCCTAAACTCGCCTGCCCGGTCTGCGGCATCATAGCCGAAAGCCAGGCCAGCGCGCCGGAACCGATGTTCTGCAAACCGCCCACCAGCGCGCCTGCTGTGCCTGCGAGGAACGGGAACGGCTCCATCGCGCCGCTGGTGGCGAGGGGAAACAGCATGCCCGCGCCGAAGAAGAACAGCGCCGCCGGGATGAGCAACGTCCAGACCGACATCACGTCAAACAGCCCCGGGATCCACATCATCAGCCCGGCCAGCAGACAGCTGATCACCGACTGCCACATCAGCGTGGAGAAACGCTTGTTCGGACGTCCGGCGAACCATGCGCCGAAGAACGCCGCCGGGATCGGCAGTATAAACAGAATACTCACCACCATACTGCTCAGGCCAAGGCCTGCGCCCAGCAGCACGCCGGAACAGGCTTCAAACACCGCAATGCCCGCCAGGCCGCCGATTAGCATCAACAGATAACAGGTAAAGGACCCATTACCGAACAGCGTTTTGTAGCTGGCGATGAGCTTCGTGCGCGGCGCGTCTTTTGGGCGGGTTTCCGGCATCCAGCGCGCCATGCTGAAGGTGACAATAATGCACAGCACCAGCAGGAAGGCGTAACAGGCGCGCCAGGACCAGACGGTGTCCAGCAGACCCCCAATCAGCGGGGCCAGCAGCGGGCTGACCAGAATACCCATATTTAACAGACTGTTGGCGTGACGAAGCTGTGTGCCCTGGTACATATCACGCGGCAGGGTACGCGCCATAACCCCGCCGACGCCGGTGCCCACGCCCTGGAGGGCGCTGGCGGCAATCAGGACGGTCAGGCTGTGAGTGGTAATGGCAATCACCGTCGCTACCATGAAAATGCTCATGCCCACCAGAATAACCGGACGACGCCCGACGCGATCGGACAGGGGACCATAAACCAGCTGTGAAACGCCATAGGTCAGCAGATAGGCTGCCATCACGCTCTGGACTGCACCTTCGCGGACGCTCAGATCTCTTGCCATATCGGCAATCGCCGGAATGTAGATGGTTTGTGCCATCTGCCCGACGGCCACCAGTAACACCAGCATCAACAATAAGTTCACGTTCCGTTGCTTTTTCATGTCGCTGAATACTTTTGCCAAAAGAGATAAATAAAGAATAAGTGACTACGCATTCCCATAAATGCGCGAGGAATCTACCACAGAGAGATGACAATTTAAGCATTACTGTGATGAATGACAGAAGGCGTGAAGGCAGGATTTGTAAACAAGATCGGCAACTAATGTTGCCAGCGAATTACGCCAGGCGCAGCAGGACCGCACCGGCAGCAATACCCAGTGCCGCCGCGATGCGCAGGCCGGCAACCTTCTCTTTTAAAAGCACAAATGCGATTAATGCGCCGAAGAGGATAGAGGTTTCACGCAGTGCCGCGACCACAGCCAGCGGTGCCTGGGTCATCGCCCAGAGTGCCAGACCGTAAGATCCCATCGTCCCGACACCGCCGAGCAGCCCTTTTTTCCAGTGCAGGCGCAGGTAGCTGGACGCTTCGCGACGCCGCGCCACCATTGCCCAGCTCAGCAGGCAGAAACCGTTCATGAAGAAGGTCCAGAGCGTATAGCCCAGCGCAGTGTCCGAGAGTCGCACACCGGTGCCGTCCACCAGGGTATACCCGGCGATAAAACAGGCGTTCAGCAGCGCCAGCCAGATCCCCTTGCGTGACTGCATGCGGCCGTTCATCGCCATGGCCAGAATCGACAGACAAATGACCCCAATGCCGGACCAGGCAAGCCAGGAGAGATGATCCCCGAGCACCAATACGCTGATCAGCGCCACCAGCAGAGGGGCCGTCCCGCGCATAAGGGGGTAGGTCTGGCTCATGTCGGAGACCTGATAGGTCTTCGCTACCAGCACGGTGTACACCACCTGTAACGCACAGGAGACGAACAAATATGGCCAGCTTGCGGCAGTTGGCTGAGGAGAGAAGGGCAGTAAAATCAGGGCAATAAGCGCGGCTGAACCGCTGACTCCGATCGCCGAGTAGAGTTTATCCGTTCCGGCTTTAACGATGGCGTTCCAGCTGGCATGCAGCAGTGCGGCGAACAGTAAAATGCAGAAAACGGTGATGGTCATGGCGTATCGGTTGGTGAAATGTCATCCAACTGTAACATTCACCCGTCGATGCTGCCAGCCGCTTACACTGCGCAAAAAAGGCGGTGCGTCACCCGGGGTTCGTCTGACACCAGCCTGAAGCCCGCCCGATGGTAAAATCCGTACGCGGTTTCCGGCGCATGGGTATTAAGAAAATCAAACCAGATGCTGGCATCCGCCATCACCACGGTCAAAAGCTGTTTGCCTATACCCTGCCCACGGCACTTCTCGCTGACGTAGAGATGACGAATACGTCCGGCGCGCGGCTGCTGGCTGAACGGATCGCGATTAAGGCCGCACACGCCCACCAGCCTGCCGTTAAGAAACGCCCCCAGCAGTTTTTCACCCGGCGCGTTAAAGCGGTTTTCACCCCGCTGCCAGTTCTCTTCCAGCCTGCGCAGCATATTGAAATTCAACGCGATACTCTCCGCCTTCAGGGCGATATACCCGGGTTCATCGGGCGTGACGGGCTCAATTAACAGACGCGACATAGCATTCCCTCGTTATTAAAGAGGGGCGGTTGCCCGCCCCTCTCAGGTGCGACTTGAACCTGAATCACCGAACGTATTTCAGGACAGCATCAAGCAGTTGCAATACAGCAACAATGAGTTTGAGGACAAGTATGACCATATCCACGACGCTCATACGCGTCTCCTTTTGGTTAAAAGGAGCACGATGCTGGCGTACCTTTCCGCCGCCTGTGGCCAGCACCTGGATTGACGTAACACAGTGTGCTCACTTCAGGGGTTAAGGCACTGACGGCACCACCCGTTTCAGCCAGGACTTCGTTGCGCCGGTAAACTGCGGCCCCCTCGCTCACTGCGAACACCCTCAGTATAGATAAATACTGTATGTATGAACAGTATTTTATGGACAAAATTTGGAAGGCGATCCATACTTAAAAACGTCAAAATCCGTGCCGGAATTGCGCGTTCGTCTTCGATCGCGTATACTTTTCGCGTTGACGTAACACAGTGTGTTCTGCGGCAACCAACCGCAAAACCCTGATAAAAACCTCGCTTAGGCGGGGTTTTTTGTTTTCAGGGCAGCCCAGAAAAGGTGCTTGTTGACTTATTGGCAATGGGTGCGGCTGGCATGCAGTATGATTCAATGATTAATTTAATAAGTTCTAATAAGCAGTGGTTCTGGTTCTAGGCCACTTATACAAGTTTACGTCTCTCAATACATAAACTCATTCCAGACATCAATACTCTTCTGAAAGTGAAAAAATGGTATCGACTATAATTGCAGTAAATAATAATGAACTAATTTATATTTTCCTTAAATATTTGCGGGGTTAACCCTCCTTAATTTGAATTATTCGATTTTTCATTGTACTATCTATAACCACGCGCATAGTATGGATACATTATGCAGGCATCTGATTATTTAAAGATGAAGTTCCAAAGCGACAGGCAGTTGGCTATTTATGGACAGCAGGGCGTAGCAGGGACATGGAAAGCATTACAGGGGATCGGCTCTGATATTTACTCAGGAATTGAGCGTGTAAGTTGGTACTCATCATGCTTAATCCCCAGCTATCACGATGTGTGTGACGAGCTTCTCTCAGAAGAAAAGAGAATGTACCTCTCAATTCTCTCGCTTTACCGTTATCGCGATGTAATAGCTCACATGCTATATCTTTATTTTGAAAGTGTTATTTCCGATTCTGAAAATGGAAATGAAAACAATCGCGTTCGTAAGATGGATTCAAAAGTAACCGGGCTTGTTAATAACATACCGACCAGCAAGGCCGCGCGTTTAGCGATAGCATGGGGTCTGGCCAAATCCCTTTCCGAATCTGGCCTGCTGTCTGAAATCGTCGTCGAACGGCTTGCACGCCGCGTACCTAACGTAGTCATGGCGCTTCAATTGATTGGAACGGAACAGAAGTGCGCTCTTGCTGCTCGTCGCCTGAAAACATTGGACCCTAAGTATTACGCCACCCTCTATGCCGCACAACTGGAGATGCTTTACTACTTTTTTGAGCCTTTCCTGTCTGAACTCATTAAGAAGGTGCAGTTGGGATTCTATAAGGATTTCGATGCAATTTATAAAGACTTAAAGGGCAAGGAGCATGTTTAAAAGTCTGTTATCAATTCTATTAACGGATATATTATTCCCTGTTTATATTTTTGCGTGCGCCTCTTTGTTCCTGTGGTTGGTACCTGACCACTGGGTCTTACTAACATTCATTGCTATCGTTGTGTTTATTATTGTTCACCCGATGATTTTTGGCCACTTTGATAAATACGATTAAATGTTATTAAAAGGATTTTTATGTCAAACCCAGCTTATTTGTTTTTAACAGATGAAAATGGTTCTCCCATGGTTGGCCCTTGCCTTGTGTCAGGGCGTGAAGGTGCAATTGAACTTAAAACGTTCACTCATAATGTCAACGTCCCGGTCGACGGGAATACCGGGAAATTGACGGGTACGCGTATACACATGCCCATCATGTTTCAAAAAGAATTTGATCGTGTAACCCCGCTTCTCTTTCGCGCATTGAGTACGGGAAGAATGCTCAAGTCAGCCACTATTAAGATGTATCAGATTAATGAGGCGGGTTTTGAACAGGAGTATTTTAATATCTTCCTGGAGAATGTGAAAATAACCTCAATCACACCAGACCTGTATCCCGGCGCAAACACCGGAACCCACCTTGAAACGGTTCTCATACGCTACGAGAAAATCACCTGGAAGCATTGCGACGGCAATGTCATCTATAGTGACACCTGGAATGAGCGAGCAACGTACTGAAACGTGATCCCTGACGCATTTTTGCGCAGATGAAAATATTTCCATTGTCACATCCGAAAACCTGTGTTTGTATAAATTCAATCAATGATTCCAAACACAGGTCCCCAATGACTTCATCCATCTTCACTTCGACCCTACTAAAAACTGCGCAACCTGCCGCAGTGGTCGTCGTGCGTGTGGTGGTGGTCGTCGGCAATGCGCCGTAGGGACTGGATCAACACACGAATCCAAAACCCCGCCGGCGCAAACCGGGCGGGGTTTTTCGTTTAGGACCCTCCCCGGAAGGCTGGCTCAGAAGAAAAGGACTGGAGCATGGCAAGTTCGGGCACAACATCCACCAAGACGCGTTTTACAGGCGCGCAGCTGATTGTTCATTTACTGGAACGACAGGGCATCACCACCGTTGCGGGCATCCCGGGTGGGACCGTACTGCCGCTGTATGATGCGTTAAGCCAAAGCACACAGATCCGCCACGTGCTGGCGCGCCACGAGCAGGGCGCAGGCTTTATCGCCCAGGGCATGGCGCGTACCCAGGGTAAACCGGCGGTCTGTATGGCCTGTAGCGGGCCGGGCGCCACTAACCTGGTGACCGCCATCGCCGACGCGCGTCTCGACTCCATTCCGCTGATCTGCATTACCGGCCAGGTGCCGTCCTCGATGATCGGCACCGATGCGTTCCAGGAAGTCGACACCTACGGCATCTCTATCCCCATCACCAAACATAACTATTTAGTTCGCGATATCAGCGAGCTGCCTCAGGTTATCAGCGATGCGTTCCGCATTGCGCAGTCTGGCCGCCCGGGCCCGGTGTGGATAGACATTCCTAAGGATGTCCAGACCGCAGAAATTGAAATCGACGTTCTGCCGGAGCCGGGTGACCGTGCCCCCGCGCCAGAATTCAGCGCTGAGAGCGTGCGCGATGCGGCGGCGATGATCAACGCCGCCAAACGCCCGGTGCTCTATCTGGGCGGCGGGACGATCAACGCCGCGGATGAAATCCGCCAGTTCGCTGAAAAAGCTAATTTGCCCACCACCATGACCCTGATGGCGCTGGGTATGCTGCCAAAAGCGCACCCGCTCTCTCTCGGCATGCTGGGCATGCACGGCGCGCGCAGCACCAACTACATCCTGCAAGAGGCGGATTTGCTGATAGTTATGGGGGCGCGTTTTGATGACCGGGCGATTGGCAAAACCGAGCAGTTCTGCCCGAACGCCAAAATCATTCACGTGGATATCGACCGCGCCGAGCTGGGTAAAATCAAGCAGCCGCACGTGGCGATCCAGGGCGACGTGGCCGAGGTGCTGGCGCAGCTGATCCCGCAGACGGAGGCAACCGACCGCGCCGACTGGCGCCAGCTGGTGGCCGATCTGCAACGGGAGTTCCCGGGCGCTATCCCAATCGAGGGCGACCCGCTGAGCCACTATGGTCTTATCAACGCCGTCGCCGCCTGCGTGGATGACAGCGCGATTATCACCACCGACGTCGGCCAGCATCAGATGTGGACCGCTCAGGCGTATCCGCTGAACCGTCCGCGCCAGTGGCTGACCTCCGGCGGCCTTGGCACCATGGGCTTCGGCCTGCCAGCAGCGGTTGGCGCGGCGCTCGCCAACCCGGACCGCAAGGTGATCTGCTTCTCCGGTGACGGCAGCCTGATGATGAATATTCAGGAGATGGCGACGGCGGCCGAAAACCAGTTAGACGTTAAAATCATTCTGATGAACAACGAGGCGCTGGGTCTGGTGCACCAGCAGCAGAGCTTGTTCTATAAGCAGGGCGTGTTTGCGGCGACCTATCCGGGGATGATCAACTTTATGCAGATTGCCGCTGGTTTTGGCCTGCACACCTGCGATCTGAACGCCGAAGAAGATGCCCACGCGGCGTTGCAGGATGCGATTTCTCGCCCTGGCCCGGCGCTGATCCACGTGCGTATCGACCCTGAACAAAAAGTGTATCCGATGGTGCCGCCGGGTGCGGCAAATACTGAGATGGTGGGGGAATAAGCCATGCAGAAACAATGTGATAACGTCATTCTGGAACTCACCGTCCGCAACCACCCAGGCGTCATGACCCACGTCTGTGGGCTCTTTGCCCGTCGGGCGTTTAACGTGGAAGGCATTCTGTGCCTGCCGATTCAGGGCAGCGAGCACAGCCGCATCTGGCTACTGGTGAACGACGACCAGCGTCTGGAGCAGATGATGGCGCAGATCGACAAGCTGGAGGACGTCACCAAAGTGGCACGCAACCAGTCCGATCCCACCATGTTTAACAAAATTGCGGTGTTTTTTGAGTAAATCACTTAAGGTAAGAGGCTTTTGCCGGATGGCGCTGCGCTTATCCGGCCTGCAAGGACGTTACACGTAGGCCGGATAAGGCGTTTGCGCCGCCATCCGGCGCGTTCACGCATCAGGATCAAACCATGACCACCATCGCCCTTATCGACGACCACCTTATCGTTCGCTCCGGCTTTGCCCAGCTTTTAAACCTCGAACCGGATTTTCAGGTCGTGGCCGAGTTTGGCTCAGGACGCGAGGCGCTGGCGGGTCTGCCGGGACGCGGGGTGCAGGTCTGTATCTGCGATATCTCAATGCCGGACCTCTCCGGGCTGGAGCTGTTAAGCCAGCTGCCGAAAGGGATGGCGACGATTATGCTCTCGGTCCACGACAGCCCGGCGCTGGTCGAGCAGGCGCTCAACGCGGGGGCGCGCGGGTTTCTCTCTAAACGCTGTAGCCCGGACGAGCTGATTGCCGCCGTGCGTACCGTCTCCACCGGCGGCTGCTACCTGACGCCGGATATTGCCATCAAGCTGGCGGCGGGACGGCAGGATCCGCTCACCAGACGCGAGCGCCAGGTGGCAGAGAAACTTGCCCAGGGCATGTCGGTGAAAGAGATTGCCGTAGAGCTGGGGCTGTCGCCAAAGACCGTTCACGTTCATCGCGCCAACCTGATGGAAAAACTCAACGTCAGTAACGATGTCGAGCTGGCGCGCCGTATGTTTGACAGCTGGCAATGAACTCCCTGTTTTCACGGCTGATCGCCGTCGTCGCCAGCTTTTTTATCTTCTCCGCCGCGTGGTTCTGTCTGTGGAGTATCAGCCTGCATCTTGTCGAGCGCCCGGAGCTGGCGGTGCTGCTGTTCCCCTTTGGCCTGCGGCTGGGGCTAATGCTGCAATGCCCGCGCGGCTACTGGCCGGTGCTGCTGGGCGCAGAGTGGCTGATGCTGATCTGGCTGGCGCAGGAAGTGGCCCTCGCGCACCTGCCTTTATTGATGACCGGAAGCCTGCTCACGCTTATCCCGGTCGCCCTGATTTCCCGCTACCGTCACCAGCGCGACTGGCGCACGCTGCTGCGTCAGGGTGCGGCGCTGATTGCCGCCGCGCTGTTGCAGTCCCTGCCGTGGGTGGGTGAAAAGGAGGGGCTCAACGCCCTGCTGCTGACCCTCACCGGCGGCCTGACGCTGGCCCCGACCTGCCTGGTTTTCTGGCATTACCTTACCAGCACCGTCTGGCAGCCGCTCGGCCCGGCGCTGGTCTCCCAGCCGGTGAACTGGCGCGCCCGGCACCTGATCTGGTATCTGCTGCTGTTTGTGGTGAGCCTGTGGTTGCAGCTTGGTCTGCCCGCTGAATTATCACGCTTCACGCCGTTTTGTCTGGCGCTGCCGATCATCGCCCTTGCCTGGCATTACGGCTGGCAGGGCGCATTGATCGCCACGCTGATGAACGCCATCGCGCTGATTGCCAGCCAGACCTGGCACGATCACCCGGTAGATCTGCTGCTCTCGCTGCTGGCCCAGAGCCTGACCGGGCTGCTGCTCGGCGCGGGCATACAGCGCCTGCGCGAGCTGAACCAGTCTCTGCAAGCCGAGCTGGCGCGCAACCGCCGTCTGGCGGAGCGTCTGCTGGAGACGGAAGAGAGCGTGCGCCAGGAGGTTGCTCGCGAGCTGCACGATGACATCGGCCAGACCATCACCGCCATCCGCACCCAGGCGGGCATTGTTCAGCGCCTGGCGGCAGAAAACGCGGGCGTGAAGCAGGGCGGGGCGCATATCGAACAGCTTTCGCTGGGCGTCTATGATTCCGTTCGTCGCCTGTTAGGGCGGCTGCGCCCGCGCCAGCTTGACGATCTCTCGCTCGAGCAGGCAATACGCTCTCTGATGCGCGAGATGGAGCTGGAGAGCCGCGGGATTGTCAGCCATCTCGACTGGCGCATCAATGAAGCTACCCTGAGCGAAGGCCAGCGCGTGACCCTTTTCCGCGTCTGCCAGGAAGGGCTGAACAACATCGTCAAACACGCCAGCGCCAGCGCGGTAACGATCCAGGGCTGGCAGCAGGACGAGCGCCTGATGCTGGTGATTGAAGACGACGGCTGCGGCCTGCCGCCGGGCTCCGGCCAGCAGGGGTTTGGTCTTGCGGGCATGCGCGAGCGCGTAAAGGCGCTGGGCGGCACGCTGAACATCTCCTGCACCCACGGGACGCGCGTCAGCGTCAGTTTGCCGTTAAGGACGCACCATGTTTAAAACCCCCGCCAGCGCAGCCCCATTAAGCAACAAAGCGGAAATCGACTCCCGCTACCGCTACTGGCGTCGCCATATCCTGATTACCATCTGGCTCGGCTACGCGCTGTTCTACTTCACCCGCAAAAGCTTCAACGCCGCCGCGCCGGAAATCCTCGCCAGCGGCGTGATGACGCGCACCGATATCGGCCTGCTGGCGACGCTGTTTTACATCACCTACGGCCTGTCGAAGTTCTTCTCCGGCATCGTCAGCGACCGCTCCAACGCGCGCTATTTTATGGGCGTTGGGCTGATCGCCACCGGCGTGGTGAACATCCTGTTTGGTTTCTCCACCTCGCTGTGGGCCTTTGCCCTGCTGTGGGCGCTGAACGCCTTTTTCCAGGGCTGGGGCGCGCCGGTCTGCGCCCGCCTGCTCACCGCCTGGTACTCGCGCAACGAGCGCGGCGGCTGGTGGGCGATATGGAATACCGCGCATAACGTCGGCGGGGCGCTGATCCCGATGGTGGTGGGTGCCGCAGCGCTGCACTACGGCTGGCGCGCGGGGATGATGATTGCCGGTGGCCTCGCGATTGTCGCCGGGCTGTTCCTCTGCTGGCGCCTGCGCGACAGGCCGCAAACCGTCGGCCTGCCGCCGGTGGGAGACTGGCGGCACGACGAGATGGAGATCGCCCAGCAGCAGGAAGGGGCCGGGCTGTCCCGTCAGGAGATCCTCACCAAATACGTGCTGAAAAACCCCTACATCTGGCTGCTGTCGCTCTGCTACGTGCTGGTCTACGTGGTGCGCGCGGCCATCAACGACTGGGGCAACCTGTACATGTCCGAAACTCTCGGCGTGGACCTGGTGACCGCCAACTCGGCGGTGACCATGTTTGAATTGGGCGGGTTTATCGGCGCGCTGGTGGCGGGCTGGGGCTCGGACAAGCTGTTCAACGGCAACCGCGGTCCGATGAACCTGATTTTTGCCGCCGGGATTTTGCTCTCCGTCGGGTCGCTGTGGTTGATGCCGTTCGCCAGCTACGTGATGCAGGCGGCGTGCTTCTTCACCATCGGTTTTTTCGTCTTTGGCCCGCAGATGCTGATCGGCATGGCGGCGGCGGAGTGTTCCCACAAAGAGGCGGCAGGCGCGGCGACGGGCTTTGTCGGGCTGTTTGCCTACCTTGGCGCATCGCTCTCCGGCTGGCCGCTGGCGCGGGTGATCGACGTCTGGCACTGGAGCGGGTTCTTCGCGGTGATCGCCATCGCGGCGGGCATCTCCGCCCTGCTGTTGCTGCCGTTTTTGCACGCGCAGGCACCGCGCGAAGCGTGACGCGCCTCACCTTTTGCTGCCGAGACGCGCAAAACTAAGAAATTTTCCCGGTTTCACCTGGACGCTGTCTCAGGCATCTCTCCTGGCTGGTTTTTACAATGCTGCAAAAATCAGCTCAGGAGTAACTCAGTCATGCTGGCCTTCTTAAATCAGGTGCGCAAGCCGACCCTGGATCTGCCGCTCGACGTGCGGCGCAAGATGTGGTTCAAACCGTTCATGCAGTCCTATCTGGTGGTCTTCATCGGCTACCTGACCATGTACCTGATCCGCAAAAACTTTAACATCGCGCAGAACGACATGATCTCGACCTACGGGCTGAGCATGACGCAGCTGGGGATGATTGGCCTGGGCTTCTCCATCACCTACGGCGTGGGGAAAACGGTTGTGTCCTACTACGCGGACGGCAAAAACACCAAGCAGTTCCTGCCGTTTATGCTGATCCTCTCCGCCATCTGTATGCTCGGCTTCAGCGCCAGCATGGGCGCGGGCTCCGTCAGCCTGTTCCTGATGATCGCCTTCTACGCCCTGAGCGGATTCTTCCAGAGTACCGGCGGGTCGTGCAGCTACTCCACCATCACCAAATGGACCCCGCGCCGCAAGCGGGGTTCGTACCTCGGCATGTGGAACATCTCCCACAACCTCGGCGGAGCGGGCGCGGCCGGCGTGGCGCTGTTCGGTGCGAACTACCTGTTCGACGGCCACGTGATTGGCATGTTTATCTTCCCGTCGATTATCGCCCTGATTGTCGGCTTTATCGGCCTGCGCTACGGCAGCGATTCCCCGGAATCCTACGGCCTCGGCAAAGCTGAAGAGCTGTTCGGGGAGGAGATCAGCGAGGAGGACAAAGAGACCGAAGAAAACGAGATGTCCAAATGGCAGATCTTTGTTGAGTACGTGCTGAAAAACAAAGTGATCTGGCTGCTCTGCTTCTCGAACATCTTCCTGTACGTGGTGCGTATCGGTATCGACCAGTGGTCCACCGTGTATGCCTTCCAGGAGCTGAAGCTCTCGAAAGAGGTGGCGATTCAGGGCTTCACTCTGTTCGAGGTGGGCGCGCTGGTCGGCACCCTGCTGTGGGGCTGGCTCTCGGACCTCGCCAACGGCCGTCGCGCGCTGGTGGCCTGCGTCGCGCTGGCGCTGATTATCGCCACGCTCGGCGTTTACCAGCACGCCAGCAACCAGTACGTTTACCTGGCGTCGCTGTTTGCGCTCGGCTTCCTGGTGTTCGGTCCGCAACTGCTGATCGGCGTGGCGGCGGTTGGCTTTGTGCCGAAAAAAGCGATCGGCGCAGCCGATGGGATTAAGGGCACCTTCGCCTACCTGATCGGCGACAGCTTCGCCAAGCTCGGTCTGGGCATGATCGCCGACGGTACGCCGATTTTCGGCCTTACCGGCTGGGCGGGCACCTTCGCCGCGCTGGATGCGGCAGCGATTGGCTGTATCGTCCTGATGGCGATGGTTGCGGTGCTGGAAGAGCGTAAGATCCGCCGTGAGAATCGTGCGCAGAAATTAAAAGTAGCCTGAGTGTGCAGGTAACTTCTTTGCCCGGTGTGTGATGCCGGGCTTTTTTATTTTTCACGGCCTGCCTTTTACCTTTACCCCGCTTTACACACCCGCCCCTCTCCATGCTCTACAGTTTTTTTGCTGCCGCCTTTCGTGCAGCCTTAGCCCCTTTTGCTAACGGAGAGCTTGCATGTTGACCCGACGATTGTCCTGCCTGGCGCTGTTGATGGCGCTGGCCTCCCCCGCAATGGCCGCGGATGCCCCCACCTACGGCGAGAAGCTGGAAGGTTTTGACTACGGCTGGCCGGTAAAACACTTTACCTTTACCTCGCAGAACCAGCCTCTGGATATGGCTTACCTGGACGTGAAGCCGGAAAAACCCAACGGCCGCACCGTGGTGCTGATGCACGGCAAAAACTTCTGCGCTGGCACCTGGGACGGCACGATCCGCGCGCTTTCAGCCAGCGGGTATCGCGTGATCGCACCCGACCAGATCGGCTTCTGCAAATCCACCAAGCCGGAGCATTATCAGTACACCTTCCAGCAGCTGGCGGATAACACCCACGCGCTGCTGAAAACGCTCGGCGTTGATCGCGTGACGGTTATCGGCCATTCGACCGGCGGCATGCTGGCGACCCGCTACGCGCTGATGTGGCCGCAGCAGGTGGAGCAACTGGTGATGGTGAACCCAATAGGGCTTGAAGACTGGAAAGCGCGCGGCGTGCCGCATATTACGGTCGACCAGTGGTACCAGCGCGAGCTGAAAGTCAGCGCCGACGGTATTCGTCAGTACGAGAAAAACACCTACTACGCCGGGGAGTGGAAGCCGGAGTACGAGCGCTGGGTCACCATGCTTGCCGGGTTAAACAACGGGCCGGGCAAAGCGCGCGTGGCGTGGAACTCGGCGCTGCTCTACGACATGATTTATACCCAGCCGGTCGTCTATGAATTTAGCGAGCTGAAGATGCCGGTATTATTGATGATCGGCACGAAGGACAACACCGCCATCGGGAAAGATCTCGCCCCACCGGAGATCCGCAAGACGCTCGGTAACTACACGGTGCTGGGCAAAGAGACGGCGAAGCGCATCCCGCACGCGACGCTGATTGAATTTAACGACATGGGCCACGCGCCGCAGATGCAGGATCCTGCACGCTTCCACGAGGCGCTGCTGAAAGGGCTTCAGGCGCGCTGACTGGTCTCCAGCAACAGCCCGCGCAGCCACGCCTGCGCGAGGTTGCGGTGCGTTCTGCCGTGCCAGGCCATGCTTTTGGTAAAACCGGGCACGGGAACCGGCGTCTCGCAGACGAACATCCCCGTCTGCTTTTCCGCTATGCGTGATGGCACAACGGCAATCATATCGCTGAGGGCCAGCACGTCCGGCAGGACTAAAAAGTTACTCACCGATAAGCCAACATGCCGCGTTCGGCCAGTTTTCTCCAGCGCGCCATCCGTTACGCCGCGAAAACCGTCGCCCTCGTAAGAGACCAGCACATGCTCCAGGGCGCAAAACCGGTCTAACGTCATGGGCTGTCCGGCATCCGGATGGTCGGCACGCATCATGCAAACGTACCGTTCATCATAAAGCGCCCGGCTGTGAAGCTCATCTGGCGTGGTGTGCGGGGTGATCAGCGCCACGTCGACAGAGCCTTGTTCGAGCTGGCTGACCAGACGGTCAGATTCCACAGGCACCACGCGCACGCGAATACCCGGCGCCTGTACCTTAAGCGCAGCGATAAACGGCACGACGACCGCGCGCAGGGCGTAGTCGGTCGCGGCAAGCGTGAAGGTGAACGTTGCGGTGAGCGGATCAAAGGCGATCGGCTGAAGCAGCTCGTCGATATCTGCCAGAATGCGTTTGACGGGAGCCGCCATTGCTTCCGCCCGGGTGGTAGGCACGATGCCGTGCGGCGCGCGGATAAACAGCGGGTCTTCAAAGTAATCCCGCAGGCGGTTAAGCATGCCGCTTACCGCTGGCTGGGTCAGGGCAAGACGCGCCGCCGCGCGGGTGACGCTGCGTTCGTCCAGCAGGGCATCCAGCGTTTTCAGCAGGTTAAGATCCAGCGTGCGCAGATCCGCTTTCATGACGTTTTTCCACCTCTTTTCCGTTTACTATTATGGCGCTGCCCGCTGTTGACGCGCTGCGTTTCCCGCTATGATGGGCGGCTAGTCTAAGGAGAACGCATGGTCTGGATAATGCTGGCAACGCTTGCCGTGGTGTTTGTGGTTGGATTTCGTGTCCTGACCTCAGACTCCCGCCGCGCCATCAAACGTTTAAGCGAGCGGCTGGGGATCACCCCGATGCCGGTCGAGTCGATGATTGACCAGTTCGGTAAAACGCCGGGCAATGAGTTTATCCACTATCTTGAACGCCCCGACGAGGCGCATCTGCAAAATGCCGCCCAGGTGCTGCTGATCTGGCAGGTCTGCATCGTCGACGCCAGCGAAGAGAATCTGCATACCTGGCACCGCATGCTGCGTAAAGCCCGTCTGGCCGCGCCGATCACCGACGCGCAAATCCGCCTCGCGCTCGGCTTTATGCGCGAGATAGAGCCAGACCCGCAGGAGTTCAACGCCTTCCAGCTGCGCTACAACCAGCTTTTCCTGCCGGAAGAGGGCGTGTTTTACCTGCACTGATATCACAAAACGTGATGAAGAGTATAAAGCATCGTCATTAGATTTATATCACCCGCAGGCGCACCATCACCTTATCAACTAACCGATGAGGTGAACCATGAAACAATCCGCCATTATCTGGCCGAACGACTACCTGCCCGGCACCACCGATAACTTTGCCTCCAACGAAATCATCGTCGCCGGGCTGAGCGCAAAAGAGATTTGGGCGCAGCTCAACGACACCACCCTGTGGCCGAACTACTACAGCAACGCCGAAGATATCCGTTTTCACGACGGCAGCGGCCCGGCGCTGAGCGCCAACGCCCGCTTCCGCTTCACCACCTTTGGCTTTCCGGTTGAGGCGCAGGTGACGGAGTATGTTCCGCCCGTGGAAGGCGAAGCCGCGCGTATCGCGTGGCACGGCTGGGTAGAAGGGGATGCAAATTCGCGTCTGGACGTGATCCACGCCTGGCTGTTTGAAGACCTGCCGGGAAACCGCGTGCGCATTCTGACTCAGGAGTCGCAGAAAGGCGTGCCGGCGCAGGAATTAGCGCGCACGGTGCCGAACCAAATGATTAACGGGCATCAGGAGTGGATTGTCGGGTTGGCGAATGCCGCTCTTAAGGCTCGCGGGTAATTTTGCCCGGTGGCGCTTTGCTTACCGGGCCTACAAGCCCGTAGGCCGGCGCAAGCGCAGCGCCGCCCGGCATTAAAAAACGACAAAAGTTGTCGAAACGTTAAATTCGTCACACTTTTGATGATAAACTGCGCGACTTTTCCGCACGTTTTTATCTTCAGGTGATGCCATGACAGAACATACCCAGCCCACGACTACACCGCAGGCCAAAGAGGTTTCACGCCCCAACTGGTCGGCGGTTTTCTCCGTGGCATTTTGCGTCGCCTGCCTGATCACCGTCGAGTTCCTGCCGGTCAGCCTGCTGACGCCGATGGCGCAGGATCTGGGCATTTCCGAGGGCGTGGCGGGGCAGTCCGTGACCGTCACCGCGTTTGTGGCGATGTTCGCCAGCCTGTTTATCACCCAGGCGATCGGCACCATCGACCGCCGCAAGGTGGTCATTCTGTTCAGCGTGCTGCTGACGCTCTCCTGCCTGCTGGTCTCTTTCGCTGAAAGCTTCACCCTGCTGCTGCTCGGCCGTGCCTGTCTGGGGCTGGGATTAGGCGGCTTCTGGGCGATGTCCGCCTCGCTGACCATGCGCCTGGTGCCCGCGCGTACGGTGCCAAAAGCCTTGTCCGTTATCTTCGGTGCGGTCTCGATCGCGCTGGTGATCGCCGCGCCGCTGGGCAGTTTCCTCGGTGGAATTATCGGCTGGCGCAACGTCTTTAACGCGGCGGCGGTGATGGGCGTGCTGTGCATAATCTGGGTGTGGAAGGCGCTGCCGTCCCTTCCGGGGGAAGCGGCGCACCATAAACAGAACATGTTCGCGCTGCTGAAGCGCCCGGGCGTGCTGGCGGGGATGACCGCCATCTTCATGGCCTTTGCCGGGCAGTTTGCCTTCTTCACCTATATCCGCCCGGTGTATATGACCATGGCGGGCTTTGACGTGGATGGCCTGACGCTGGTCCTGCTGAGCTTTGGTATCGCCAGCTTCGTCGGCACCTCGCTGTCGTCTCAGTTCCTGAAGCGCTCCCTGAAGGTAGCGCTGGCGGGTGCCCCGCTGGTGCTGGCGATCAGCGCCGCGGTGCTGGTGTTGTGGGGCAGCGATAAGTGGGTGGCTTCGGCGATCGCGATTATCTGGGGCTTTGCCTTTGCGCTGGTGCCGGTGGGCTGGTCGACGTGGATCACCCGCTCGCTTGCCGATCAGGCGGAAAAAGCCGGGTCGATTCAGGTGGCGGTGATCCAGCTGGCGAATACCTGCGGCGCGGCGGTGGGCGGCGTAGCGCTCGACCACCTGGGGCTGACCTCCCCGCTGGTAATTTCCGGCACGCTGATGCTGCTGACCGCGCTGCTGGTGGCGGGGAAGGTTAAGGCGAAGTAGTGCTTTTCTCCCTCTCCCGTGGGAGAGGGTTGGGGTGAGGGCATCAGGCTACGCCGATGTCTGAACCCGTCTTCTCGAATCCATCGAAATCAACACCACCGACGACACAATCAGCAGCGTCCCCAGCCAGTCCGGCAGGGTGAATGCCACCCCCAGCAACACCACCGACAGCAGCGCGCTGCTCAGCGGCTCGGCGCAGCTCAGAATGCTCGCCTTCGGCCCGCCGATCATCTGTGCGCCTTTCAGATACAGGCTGAACGTCAGCGCGGTGCCTATCACCACCAGGTAGAAAAACGCCAGCAGCAGGCCGCCGTCGATCACGAAGGTGGTGCCGCGTCCGGCGTAGAACGGCGTCAGCATTAATCCCGCAATCAACATACTCCAGCCGACAATCGGCAGCGTGCCGTAGCGGGCGATAAGCGTCGACGGGTACGTCGTATAAAACGCCGCGGCAAACGCCGAGGCGATACCGAAGAACAGCGCGGCCGGCGAGATGGAGAGCGACGTCGGGTCGCCGTGGGTTACCAGCAGGAAGGTACCCACAAGCGACGTGAAAATCGCGGATAAGACAAATATGCCGGGACGCGTTTTCCGCGCCAGCGCAAACCATGCCACGATAATGGTCGGCGACAGAAACTGGAGCACGGTGGCCGTCGCGGCGTTGGATTTTTCAATTGTCAGCAGGAAGGTGAGCTGCACGGTAAGCGCGCCAGCCAGCGAGAAAAACAGCAGGCTGAGGGCGTCTTTGCGGTTTTTGACGACCGAGAAAATCTTGTCGCCGTGAACGAAGGAGAGCGTCAGCAGGATCACGCCGGTAAACAGCAGACGAACCATGGTCAGGTAAGGCGAAGAGATGTGGCTTTTCTCCATAATGTACTGCGCGCAAACCCCGGAACTGCCCCATAAAACGGCGGCGATCAGGACGTTGAGCATCCCTTTGCGTGTGGAACCCATGTTCTCCCCTGTTATGTTGGTTTTTTTGTAGCATAACATGGGATCTTGCCGGGTGGCGCTACGCTTACCCGGCCTACAAAACCTTGTAGGCCCGTGCAAGCGCAGCGCCGCCGGGCGAAACAAACGACGCTGTACTAGAACCACGCCTCCCACATCGCGCCGACGTTGAAGTCGTCCAGCGTTTCATCTTTGGTGTTGTTCACGCGCGCGGTACGTTCGTTATCCACCTTGCCGCCGGTCACGTAGAAGCGCAGCATCGGACGGAACTCCGGCCCCATGGCGATAGACATGTTCTGCGACAGGGTCAGCTTCCAGCCCTTGTTGTCGCCGCCGTTGTCGTAATCCACGTGCTGCCAGCCCGCTTCCAGCCAGGTGGAGTGAACGTCGTTCCACCAGTGCATCGGGCGCACGATGGCGTTGTAGTTCTTGCGGTTGTCGGTCTTATCGCGGCTGTTGTCGTAGTCATGGAAGGCGAGGAGGTACTCCACCTGCGTCGCCTGGGTGAATTTGTACAGCCCTTCGAAGCTGGCGTAGACCGTGGTCAGATCCTCGGTTTTGTTGAACACGCTGTTGTCCGCGTTATCGGAGTAGCGGGCAATCACCTTGTTCACGCCGCTGTCGTTGGTGTGGCTCAGCACCACGCCGCCCTGCCAGGCGTTCAGACGTTCGTCGCTCTCAACGGCTTTGGAGTCAAAGCCGTAGTTGGCGTACAGCTCCAGATCCAGCGGACCGAGCTTCATACCGTGGATTTTAGACGTCGCGGCGTAGTTGCCTTTGTCGCCCGTGCCGGACCCGCCGGTACAGGTGATGCGCGACGGGTTGGCTTCGTCTTCCATCACTTCTGGGCTACAGGATTCCACCGCTGCCACGGCGGCCACGTCAAACTGCACGCCGCCGATATCGAAGTTCTTCACCCCGGCGCCCTGACCGTCGTGGTTCATCCAGAAGTAATCGTTGATGCCCTGCTGCGGACGCTGGTGGAAGTCGCGACCCGCTCAGAAGTAGGCGTTCGGGTTGGAGGCCATAATGTTGGTCACGCCCGCGTAGGCTTTCTTGAGGTTAACTTCGTCGCCCCAGTGGTCGATCATCACGTTGATGTCCCAGATGGCGCCGTTTTCGCCCTTGAAGGCTTTAGAGAGCTGGAACTCGCCGCCGTTGCCTTCGTTACCCAGACGACCAATGGCGGACGCGCCGTTGTAGGAGCCGTCCACCGCCACGTATTTCTGATCGGCGGCCTGGAAGTGCGCGCCGTAGCGGGCGTAGCCGGTGAATTTGATGCCAAACGGGATCGCCATATCCGGAGATTGCGCCGCGCTCTGCGGCTCGGTCACCACGTCCGCTTTTTTCGCGACCGCCGCGTCCATTTTGGCCTGACGCTCGGCCAGGGCTTTATCCACCGCTTTTGCCACAATGGCGTCGATTTGCTCCTGAGTGAATTCCTGAGCGAGAACGGAAATTGGGCAAAGCGCGGCGATAACCGCCATGGTTAATGGAAGTTTTTTAATCGTATTCATGGTTATCTCAATATAGTTTAATTTTATTCAGACAATAACCATCCCGCTCCGATCTGACAGAGTATGTCGCTATCATCAGAACAAGTGGATCTCTATTTAGGGTACAGAGGTATTACAGTAATTATTTCGCCATAGACTATCTCTGATATAAATGAATAATTTCTTCGGATAACTCGCGCGCTAATAAGGAATTCATTAAATGATCCTGGGCGTGCACCATAATTAAGGTCATCGGCTGGCGGGCTTCGCCCGCATCCTGCTCGATCAGTTTGGTCTGCATCTTGTGCGCCTGGCGTGCGTAGCCGTCGGCTTCGCGCAGCAGGCTTTTGGCCTCGTCAAGGTTGCCCTGACGCGCCGCGTGCAGGGCTTCAAAGCACAAGCTGCGGGACTGGCCGGCGTTGACGATAATTTCCATTACGGCTTCTTCTAGTGCGATCATCATCATTACTCTTTATCAAAACTATTATTTAAGGCGGTGGCGGCAAACCACTCTCCGCTTTTTTTAATGGTGCGCTGCTGCGTCTCTACATCGAGTTGAATAAAACCGTAGCGGTTTTTATACGCATTACACCACGACCAGTTATCAATAAATGTCCACATATGGTAGCCAAGACAATTGCAGCCTTCGCTAATACCTTTGTGCAGCCACGATAAATGCTCAGAAATAAAATCAATGCGGTATTGATCGTTAATCTGGCCATTTTCAATAAAGCGCTGCTCGTTTTCGACGCCCATGCCGTTTTCCGAAATAAAGCAGCGAGGGTTGCCGTAATTATCGCGCAGGTTAACCAGAATATCGTAAATACCCGGCGCGTAGATTTCCCAGCCGCGGTACGGGTTCATCTTACGGCCCGGCATCTCGTAATTATCAAAGAACCACTCCGGCATAAACGGCGCCTGCGGGTTCACCGCGCTGTCGCGACACTTCACGCGACGCGGCTGATAGTAGTTAACGCCGAGCAGGTCGATTTTCCCTTCCGCAATCAGGAAACCGTCTTCCGGCTTGCAGGCGGGCAGCTGATCGTAAGATTTCAGCAATGCCACCAGGTCCGCCGGATACTCCCCGCGCAGCACCGGGTCGAGGAAGCTGCGGTTAAACATCAGGTCCGCTATGTGCGCCGCCTTCACGTCCGCCGGGTTCCGGGAGCGCGGGTACGACGGCGTCAGGTTGAGCACGATGCCGATCTCACCCGCGTAGTGTCCGGCGCGGTAAGCCTGAACGGCCTTCGCATGGGCCAGCACGGTGTGATACGCCACGGTGGCTGCCCGACGAAAATCCACCACGTTCGGGTAGTGGAAGTCGTACAGATAACCGCCTTCCACCGGAACAATCGGCTCATTGAAGGTAAACCAGTGCAGCACGCGATCGCCGAACAGCTCGAAGCAAATCTGCGCATAGCGGGCGTACGCGTCCACCACGTCACGGTTTTCCCAGCCGCCAATCTCCTGCATCGCCATCGGCATGTCGAAATGGAACAGGGTGATAAACGGCGTGATGCCCTGCTCGTTTAGCTCATCAATGACCTGATTGTAAAAATCGACCGCGTCCGGGCTCACTTCACCGATACCGTCGGGGATCAGGCGCGCCCAGCTAATCGAGGTGCGAAAGCTGTTGTGGTTCAGCTGCTTTAACAGCTGAATGTCCGTTTTCCAGTGCTGATAAAACGTGGAGGTGTGCTGCGGCCCCACGCCGTTGTGAAAACGGTTCGGCTCGCGGGCAAACCAGTAATCCCACGTGGTTTCACCCTCTCGTGTCCCTTCCGTCTGGAGAGCGGAGCTTGCGCTGCCCCACCAGAAGTTATCGGGAAATGCGTATTTCATGACTCTTCCTCTTTGACTTAATTGCTGGCGGCTTCAGCGTTACCGACGGTCGCCTGGGCTTTCTGCTCTTCATTTTTGATGAGCGTACGCTCATAGGCGCGCAGGAACGGCAGGTACATCAGGGCGGACATCACCATGCAGACCAGGCACATCACCACCGGGCTGAGCGCCCAGTTCGCCGCCCACGAGGCGCCAATCGGCGCGGGGGTGGTCCACGGGGTTAACGAAACCACCTGAGCCAGCCAGCCGAGTTTGGTTGCGCCGTACGCCAGGCAGGCGTTGACCAGCGGAACAAACACGAACGGGATAAACAGCATCGGGTTCATGATGATCGGTGCGCCGAACAGAATCGGTTCGTTGATGTTAAAGAAGCTTGGCACCACGCCCATTTTGCCGATGGTGCGCAGGTGGGTAACGCGGCTACGCAGCAGCAGGAACGCCAGCGGCAGGGTGGAGCCTACGCCGCCAATCAGCAGGTAGTGATCCCAGAAACCTTGCAGATAAACGTGCGGCAGCGCCGCGCCCGCCGCCAGCGCCGCCTGGTTTGCAGAGAGGTTCGCCATCCAGAACGGGTTCATGATGCCGGTGACAATCAGCGACCCGTGGATACCAGCGAACCAGAAGATCTGGCACAGCAGCACGGAGAGCAGAATGGCGGGCAGCGAGTCAGACGCCGACACCAGCGGCTCCAGCAGGTGCATAATCGCCTGCGGGATGATCATCCCGGTCTGCGCTTCAATGAACAGGTTCAGCGGGTGCAGCGTTCCGATCACCACCATCACCGGGATCAGGATCTCAAACGAACGCGCCACGCCGGTCGGCACTTCCTTCGGCAGGCGGATGGTGACGTTGTTCTGTTTCAGCCACGCATAGACGCGAGTGGAGTAGATCGCGGTGATAAGCGCAGTGAAGATCCCCTGACCGGAGAGATACTGGGTCGAAATTTTGCCATCGGCATAGGGCGCGGCGACCAGCAGGAAGGCCATAAAGGCCAGCAGGCCGGACATCACCGGATCGAGGTTAAACTGACGCCCCAGGCTCGCCCCAATCCCCACCGAGATGAAGAAGGTCATCACGCCCATGCTGAGGTTAAACGGCAGCATCAGCTGTTCGCGGTAGGTCTCGGAGAAATCCAGCCAGCCGCGGGCGAAGCTGTTGGTGGTATCCGCCGAAAACGGCGGGAAGATAAACACCAGCATAAACGAGCCGATGATCATAAACGGCAGCGCAGCGGTAAAGCCGTCGCGGATGGCAATCACATACTTTTGCTGACCGAGCTTCGCGGCCAGCGGCGTAATTGACTGCTCAATCACCGCGACCATGGATTGATATAACGAACTCATGTGAACACCTTTTAGTGTGCCGCTTCGATGAGCGACAGAGCATAGTCCAGTACTTTATCGCCACGCTGCATGCCGTAATCCATCATGTCGATGGGCTGCACCGGAATGCCTTGCGTCGCTGCCTTGTCTGAGAGCGTCTTTAACATGTATTTCACTTGCGGTCCGAGAAGCACCACCTGATAGTGCGGAAACTGCGTATCAAATTCGGATACGCCATACGCATCTATCTTCACGGGCAAGCCCCGTTCTTTTGCAACATCGATCATTTTGCTGACCAGCAGGCTGGTGGACATCCCGGCAGAGCAGCACAGCATAATCTTGAACATCGACAACCATCCTCAAAATGTAAAAAGTTATTGCGAGGATGATTGGACATGATACGGAAACCGGTTTCCATTTATAAAAGACAGAAGTGTGATAACCATCAAGATCCAATACTTATGAGGCTAATTAACCGGATGTGGGTCACATAATTTGGCTGTTTTGTCATCAAATTGAGTGGAAACGGAAAATCGGTTTCCATGGAAAACGGAAACGGATATACTCCGTTCTGGCTATAATGTGAGCCGTAGCGGTGATGGAAATTACAGACGCCAGTTGCGTCTGACAGGGGAGAGAGATGTCTACAATCAACGATGTATCGCGTCTGGCCGGGGTGTCCAAAGCCACGGTATCACGGGTGTTGAGCGGGTCGCGTGGCGTTAAAGAAGCCAGCCGCCAGGCTGTTCTGAAAGCGGTGGACGAGCTGAACTATCGTCCCAACGTGATCGCCCAGTCGCTGCTCAGCCAGTCGACGGGCTGCATTGGGGTGATTTGCGCGCAGGAAAACATTAACCAGACCACCGGTTACCTGTACGCGCTGGAAAAACACCTCAGCCAGCATCAAAAACATCTGCTGCTGCGTTTTGCACACACAAAAACAGAAGTGATGAACGCCCTTGAAGAACTCTCCTGCGGCTTATGTGATGACATTCTGGTGATTGGCGCGCGTTTCCCGCTGGACGTGGACATGGACAACGTGATTCTGGTCGACTGTATGGAAGCCGATAACGCCAACAGCATTCAGTTCGACCACGCCTTCGCGGCTGAAACGGCCTGTAACTACCTCACCAGCCAGGGACGTCGCCAGATAGCGCTGATCCACCCGCACGGCAGCGGCTTTGCCGATCAGGTGCTGCTGGGCTACAAACACGCGCTGGAGAAAAACTTCCTGCCCTTTAATCGCAACCTCGTGTTTATGGACGCGACTTCATCGTCCGTTGCGCTTCAGGAATTACTCAACAACGCGTCCACGCTGAACTTTAACGCGCTGCTGGTGGCGGATGAGCAGGAAGCCCAGCGGGTGATCCCGCAGTTACAGGCGTTTAATAAATCGGTACCGGAAGACATCATGGTCTTTAGCCTCGGCGGTTCGCTGCATCTGCCGGGTGTTCCGGTGATCCCGGCCATTGAGTATTCCATGGATGCCATGGCGGCGCGCATCGTGAGCTGGCTGACGGAGAAAACACAAATGCTCGGGTCCTACGTTCTGCGCGGGGATTTGATTATTCCGGATGTGCGGAAGCGTTAAACGTGTGATGTAGGCCGGGTAAGCGCAGCGCCACCCGGCGCTCAACCCTCAGTAATCTTCCATACAATCCACCTGACTTACTGCATCCCAGTAGGCGTCCAGGTTGTCACGCTTCACGGCGGTGATGGCGTTTTTGATCAGCAGCTGATTGGCCTCAGACGACAAAATCATCGCCTGCCAGGCCTTATCGCTCTGCTTTTTCTGCGGGGTACAGGTTTTCTTCACATCTTTCAGGACCTGCTGTTTTATCTGGGCCTCTTTCTCCGGAGCGCTCTTCTCCTGCGCGTGAACAAACGCAGCGAAAATCAGGCAAACGAGCAGGCAAACCAGGTGTGCAGATTTCATCGAAACCTCCTTTGAAAGTCACATGCTTCCCCTGAAATATATCGTTACATTCATCAACGCGATTCAAGCCAAAAGTATGAATTTACGCATTCTGCGTGCGGGATCCGAACGCCAGTGCAATGCCATAGCTTACTAACACCGCGAGACTCATTTTCAGCATCGTTTCTCCGCCGATACCGGCAAGAGGCGCTGCGATCCCGCCGAATAAAAACATCAGCATGCCCAGAATGGCTGACGCTGTGCCGGACTCCTTCGCGTCGACTGCGCTCATCGCTTCTGAACCCGCAATGGTGCTGATCCCGCTGTTAAATGCGACGGTGAAAAAGAGTGCAATCAGTGCCGGAACGGAAAGCTGCATCCACGCAAAGAGCAACGTCAGCCCCGCGCAGGTTACGGCCAACACCAGGCCTATTTGCATTAACCCTTCCGCCGGGTGTCGGCGTGCCAGACGGGAGAAAATCAGCGCTGAGACGATCAGGCCGATACCGTTCACACCGAACAGCAGGCTGAACTGCATGGCGCTCAGGCCATATTCGTTTTGCATCACAAAGGAGGATGCCCCGATATAGGCGAACAGCCCCGCCAGCATGAAGGCCTGGATCAGGCAGTAGCGCATAAAGCGACGATTTTTAAGTACCGTCCTGGCGGTTTGCGTCAGCGATCCCCCGCCCTGTTTCTCTGTGAGGGACTCGCGGATAAAAAGCTGGCTGGCGATCAGCAGCGCCAGACCCGCCCCTGCCATTACCCAGAACAGCATCCGCCAGTCGAAATGCGACGCGATATAGCCACCGAGTACCGGGGACACCACGGGCGCGATGCCGTTGACCGTCATCAGTAGGGCAAAAAACTGCGTTAGCATCGTGCCATGATAGTTATCACGGGCGATGGAGCGGGCAAGTACGGAGCCGCCCGCCCCGGCAACGCCCTGCACAAATCGCCAGCCGATCAGGGCGTAAATATTCTGCGTGCTGGCACAAAGCACTGAAGCCAGTACAAACAGCAAAAGTGAGAACAGCAGCGGCGTTTTACGTCCGATGCGATCGCTTAGCGGGCCGAAAAAAAGTTGTCCCAGCCCCAGGCCAATCAGCGCCGAGGTAAGAGAAAGCTGCGTCAGCGTTGTGGAGGTGTTGAGCTGGGTGGCGATCTCCGGCAGCGCCGGAAGATAAAAATCGGAACACAGCGGCCCGATCGCCGTCAGCAGGCCAAGGATGGCCGCGAAAGAAAAAGAGAGTTTTGCCATAGGTATTTACTCTGATGGCCGGGCAACGTTGCGCCGCCCGGCAGTGATGTTACTGAATCCCGCCGCCCAGCGACTGCCACAGCGTGATGCGGTTTTCCAGGTCGGTTTGCTGCAAGGCAATCAGTGATTCCTGCGCCGACCACAGCGACCGCTGCGCGGTGAGCACCGTCAGATAATCGCCTGCGCCAGCCTTGTAACTGCGCGTCGCCACATCCAGCGTTTTTTGCTCCGCCGCCACGTATTCACGCTGGGCATCAAGCTGTTCACTCAACGTTTCGCGCCGGGCCAGCGCGTCGGCCACGTCCTTAAACGCGCTCTGGATGGTTTTCTCATAGGTCGCAATTAACCCTTTTTTCTCGGCTTCCGCATAGCGCAGCTGCGCCATATTGTTGCCGCCGCTGAACAGCGGCAGGGTGATGGACGGCGCAAACGACCAGACCTTCATCCCGTGGCTGAACAAGGACGACAGCGAATCGCTGCCGACGCCCGCGCTGGCGGTGAGCGAGATGGTCGGGAAGAAGTTGGCGCGCGCCGCGCCGATGTTGGCGTTAGCGCTCAGCAGGTTATGTTCCGCCTCCTGAATGTCCGGACGACGCAGCAGCGCGCTGGAGCTGACGCCCGCCGGGATCAGCGTGATGGCGTTGTCGCTCAGGCTCTCCAGCGTGCCGGGCAGCAGGTTCTCGGGCACCGTATCGCCCGCCAGCAGGTTGAGAGCGTTTTTGTCCTGCATCACCAGCGTCTGGTAGCTCGCCACGCTGGCGCGCGCCTGCTGGTAAACCGCCATCGCTTCACTGACGTCCGTTGCCGCTGCCACGCCCACTTCCTGCTGGCGCTTCACAATCTTGAGCGAGTTTGCGGCGCTCTCCAGGGTGGACTTCGCCAGCGCCAGATTGCTGTTATCCGCCGCCAGCGTCACCCAGGCCGTGGTCAGCTCGCTGACCATCGTCAGGCGCGTGTTCTGCGCGGTGAATTCGCTGGCAAGCCAGGTTTCACGCGCGGCACGCGACAGGCTCTGGTTGCGGCCAAACAGATCCAGTTCGAAGCTGGAGACCGCGCCGTTGGCTTCGTCACTTGTCGCGCCGCCGCTAGCCAGCGTGCGGCTGCGGGTGTGGCTCAGTTCCGCGTCCACCGTCGGGAACAGGGACGAGCGCGTTTCGCCATACTGGGCACGGGCGGCGTCGATATCCGCAATCGCTTTTTGCACGTCGCGGTTGCTGTTGAGCGCCATCGTCACCACGCTTTTCAACCGCGCATCATTCATCACCTGCTGCCACTGGCTCACCACGGCGTTGGCTTCGCCATGGGCGCCCGGCAACGTCGCCGGGACGGGGGCGTCCGGGCGCTGATACGTGGGATCTAATGACACACAGCCCGCGCTCAGCAGCGCTAACGTTAATACGGTTACACGAAACATTATGACCTCCGGTTTGCGTGCTTACCGGAGAACAGACGTTTCACCAGTACAAAGAATAAAGGAACAAAGAAGATGGCCAGCAGCGTCGCGGCCAGCGTCCCGCCGATAATGCCGGTACCGATCGCCACGCGGCTGTTGGCCCCGGCGCCGGTGGCAATCGCCAGCGGCGTCACGCCTGCGATAAAAGCCAGCGAGGTCATGATGATCGGACGCAGACGCGTCTGGGCGGCCCGCAGGGCGGCGCGCGTCAGGGAGTAGCCTTCGGCCACTTTGGCTTCGGCAAACTCGACAATCAGAATGGCGTTCTTCGACGACAGACCGATGGTGGTCAGCAGCGCCACCTGGAAATAGACGTCGTTGTTCAGGCCGCGCAGGGAGGCGGCAACCGCCGCACCCAGCACCCCTAGCGGGATCACCATGATGACCGAAATCGGCACCGACCAGCTCTCATACAGCGCCGCCAGGCACAGGAACACCACCAGGATCGAGAGGGCATAGAGGCTCATCGCCTGACCGCTCGCCAGTTTTTCCTGCAACGACAAACCGCTCCATGCCCAGGTGCTGCCGGACGGCAGGTTATTCGCCAGCTGCTCCATTTTGCTCATCGCCGTACCGGAGCTGGCGCCGCTGGCGTTTTCGCCCTGAATCTCATACGCCGCCGAGCCGTTGTAGCGCACCAGGCTTTCCGGGCCATACTCCCAGCGGGTGGTGGCGAAGGCGGAGAACGGGGTCATGGTGCTGTCGCTGCCGCGCACATACCATTTGTTAAGATCCGATGGCACCGCGCGATAGTCGCTGTCGCCCTGGATGTAGACCTTTTTCACGCGGCCACGGTCAATGAAGTCGTTCACGTAGGTGCCGCCCCAGGCGCTGGAGAGGGTGTCGGTAACATCGCTCAGGGAGAGCCCCAGCGACACGGCTTTGTTGTTATCGATATCCACCTGAAGCTGCGGCATCTGCGGCAGATCGTTGGCGCGCACGGCGTGCAGCGAGTTGTCCTGGTTGGCTTCGCCAATCAGCTGGTTACGCAGTTTCAGCAGCGCGTCGCGGTCGGTGCCGCCGCTGGCCATCAGCTCAAAGGTAAAGCCGTTGCTCTGGCCTAAACCATCCACCGCCGGGGGCGTCATGGCGAAAATTGTGGCATCCCGAATGGTGCTCAGCTCCTGCGTGGCGCGCAGGGCAATGGCCTGGGCGGTATTCTCATCGCCTTTGCGCTCTGACCAGTTTTTCAGGGAGACGAACGCCATCCCGGCGTTCTGGCCACTGCCGCTGAAGCTGAAGCCTTCAATGGTGAAGATCACGTCGGTATTGGCTTTCTCTTTGGTGAGGAACCACTCGCGTACCTGGCGGCTTACCTCGGCGGTACGCACCGCGGTTGCGCCGGCGGGCAGGGTGTACTGCACCATGATTTCACCCTGGTCTTCGGTTGGCAGGAAGCTGCCCGGCAGTTTTAGCATGGCGAACCCCATCGCGCCGCAGAGCAGGGCGTAGATCACCAGCATGCCACCGGAACGGCGCAGGGCGCGCAGCACCTTGTTCTGATAGCCGTGCTCGGTCTTACTGTAGAAGCGGTTAAACGCGCCGAAGAAGCCCTTTTTGTGCGGAGCGGTGTGATTCAGGATCGAGCCGCACAGCGCGGGCGTCAGGGTCAGCGCCACCACCACGGAGAGGAACATCGCCGAAATAATGGTGACCGAGAACTGGCGGTAAATGACCCCGGTAGAGCCGCCGAAGAAGGCCATCGGCAGGAATACCGCAGAGAGCACCAGCGCAATGGCGATCAGCGCGCCGGAAATTTCGCCCATCGATTTTTCGGTCGCTTCCCGGGCGGGCAGCCCTTCGTCGCGCATAATACGCTCGACGTTTTCCACCACCACGATGGCGTCATCCACCAAAAGCCCTATCGCCAGCACCATCGCAAACAGCGTCAGGGTGTTGATGGAGTAACCGAACAGCGCCAGCACGCCGAAGGTGCCCAGCAGCACCACCGGCACCGCCAGCGCCGGGATCAGCGTCGCACGGATGTTTTGCAGGAACAGGTACATCACCACCACCACGAGGATAATGGCTTCGAACAGGGTCTGAATCACGTCCTCAACGGAGATTTTGATGAACTCGGTGCTGTCTTTCGGATAGGCCACGTCGTAGCCTTCCGGCATCGACTTTTTGAACTCGGCAATCTTGTCTTTTACCGCCGTGGCGGTGTTAAGCGCGTTGGCGCCCGGCGAGAGCATCACCGCCATACCCGCCGCCGGGTGGCCGTTCAGCTTCGCGGTGGCGGTGTAATCTTCGCTGCCCATCTCCACGCGCGCGACATCGCTGATGCGCACCACCGCACCGTTGGACTGGCTCTTGACGATGATCTTTTTGAACTCATCGACCGTTTGCAGACGCGACTGAGCGCGGACGGTGGCGGTCAGCTGTTGGGCGTTCGACGAGGGCAGTGCGCCGATTTTACCGGCGGAGACCTGCACGTTCTGCGCTTCAATCGCGCTCTGCACGTCGGAGGGCATCAGCGAGTACGACGCCAGCTTCGCCGGGTCGAGCCAGATGCGCATCGCGTATTCTGCACCGAACACCTGTAGGCTACCGACGCCATCCACGCGCGCCAGCGGATCCTGCATATTACTCACCAGCCAGTCGGCGATATCCGAGCTGCTGGCGGTGTCGGTTTTGTCATATACGCCCATGATCAGCAGGAAGTTGCTCTGGGATTTTTCGACGGTGATCCCGGACTGCTGCACCTCGGTCGGCAGGCGCGATTCCGCCTGCTGGACTTTGTTCTGCACCTGTACCTGAGCGGTGTCCGGATCGGTTCCCTGTTCAAACGTGACGTTAATACTCACCGACCCGTCCGAGCTGCTGGTGGAGGTGAAGTAGAGCAGGTTATCCAGCCCGGTGAGCTGCTGCTCGATCACCTGCGTCACGCTGTTTTCCAGCGTCTGTGCGGAGGCACCGGTATAGGTGGCGGAGATTTTGATCGACGGCGGAGCCACGTCCGGGTACTGCGCAACGGGCAGCGTGCGGATCGCCAGCATTCCGGCGAGCATGATGAGAATGGCGATAACCCAGGCAAAGACCGGGCGACGCACGAAGAAACGGGAAAACATCAGGCGTTTCCTCCGTTGGTTTTCATCTCTTCAGCTTTCACTTCCTGCCCGGCGGTGACTTTATCGGTGCCTTCCACAATCAGCTTATCGCCCGCCTTCAAACCGCTCAGCACCAGCCATTTGTCGCCGTAGGTGTCACCCGTCTCCAGCTGACGCTGTTCGACCTTGTTGCTGGCGTTCACCACCAGCGCGGTGGCGGTGCCTTTGGCGTCGCGAGTGATGCCCTGCTGCGGGGCGAGGATCGCGTCATTCATGATGCCTTCATCCACTCTGGCGCGGACGAACATGCCCGGCAGAAGCTGATGCTGCGGATTCGGGAAGACGGCGCGCAGGGTAACTGAGCCGGTAGACTCATCCACCGCCACTTCGGTCAGCGCCAGGCGGCCTTTTTCGCTGTAGCTGCTGCCGTCTTCGAGAATCAACGACACGTTCAGCGTATCGCTGTTGCTGGCGAGGGTTTGCTTGCGTAAACGCAGCAGATCGGCGCTGGAACGGGTTAAATCGACGTACATACTGTCCAGCCCGCGAATGGTGGCCAGCGCGGTATCCTGCTGGGCGGTCACCAGCGCGCCGGGGGTCACAGAGGAGATGCCGATACGTCCGGCAATCGGCGCGGTGACGGTGGTCCAGTTGAGGTTAATGCGGGCGCTTTCCAGCGCGGCTTTCTTTGACTCGACGCTGGCCTTGTCCTGCGCGCAGGTGGACTTCGCGTCTTCCGCATCCTGACGTGATACGCCGTCGTCCTTCACCAGCTGCGCATAACGCCGGGCTTTCTGGCAGTCGGCCTGCACCAGCGCCTGTGCCTGTTTCAGTGCGGCGGCGGCTTCATCATACGCGGCGCGGTAGCTGGAAGGATCGATCTGATACAGCGCCTGCCCGGCCTTGACCGTATCGCCTTCGGTGAACAGGCGTTTCTGGATAATGCCACCTACCTGGGGGCGCACTTCGGCGCTCATTGCGGCGGCGGTGCGGCCGGTCAGCTCGCTGACGACGGACACCGGCTGGCTCATGAGGGTGACAATCCCCACTTCCGGAAGAGGACGTTGAGGAGCAGATGTTTGCGCATTATCGCACCCTGTCAGGAGGAGTAATGCCGCAATGGAGGTTGTTATGGTTTTCATAATCTTTTTCCAGGGTGAACGAAGCCTGCCCTGTTAATCGCTTAACAGGGAGGAGGGCTAATTAAAAGCACAGCGATCCCGCATCTCTGGCTGAGCCAGAAATGAAAAAAGGGAAATTACTTATTTCCGCTAATTATTCACATGCGATTACTTCGCAGAGAAAATCATATTTAAAATATTCTGGTATATAGGCTCTAATTGTTCTGATGGTACTTTTAAAGGCGTGAGTCGACGGTAAATCGTGCCTTCGATCATCACGGCGGTAATCTCCACGCAGCAGCGAATATGCTCATCGCTCAGGTGAGGGAACTGCTTTTTCAGGTGCTCACAGGCGTTGGCGAACATGCGAGCTTCGGCTTCGATCAGCATGTTTGCCACCAGCGGATTGCGCGTGGCCTCTGCGGACATTTCGAGCATCAGCGCGTCATCGTCTTCGTTAAGCGTCTGGCGCCAGGCAAGCGCCTGCGGCATCCCTTCAACCAGGGTTTTGCCCTGCATCTCTTCAATACGTGAGTCGATAATTCGCCGGATCATCTCTTCAATAATCGCGTCTTTGTTACTGAAATAGCGATAGATTTGTCCGACGCTGAGCCTGGCTTCGCTGGCGATCTGCGACATGCTGGCAGCGTGAAATCCACTGGCGCGAAAGCAGCGGCGCGCGGCGGTAATGATTTCGTCCTGCCGCAGTTTTTGTCGTTCTTCCAGCTTTGTACTCATTGTCGGCTATCGTGAAAAGTGAGAATGATCGTTCTCATTATACGTTTTCGGAGACTATTGGAAAGGCTTTTTTTATTTACATATTGAATGAATATTTCCAGGTATAAACAATGGAGAAAATAAGGAGTTTTTATGAAGGTTAAGCTGTGAGATATTCAGATTGCGCTGAAAATAAGGAGAGAATTATGCATCTGAGCATTACAGATAATGTCACAGCCGAAGAAAAAGAAGAATTATTAACGGGGCTAAGAGCCTATAACGCGCAGTTTTTAGATCTGGCGACGTTTGGCGGCGATATTGGCGTATATATGCGAGACGACAATGGCGTCATGCTGGGCGGGTTAATCGGCGTACGGAAAGGCGACTGGCTGAACATCGACTATCTGTGGGTCAGCGACAGCGTGCGGGGAACGGGCGTGGGAAGCCAGCTTATCAAAACGGCTGAAGAGGAGGCCCGTCGCAAAGGCTGTCGTCACGCGCTGGTGGATACGGTCAGCTTCCAGGCGCGTCCGTTCTATGAAAAACAGGGTTATCAGGTGCAGATGTCCTTGCAGGATTACCCTTATCAGGGAATGCAGAGACACTATCTGACCAAACATCTTTAACCGCCGATCCCGGTGCCAATCACGGCTAACACGTGGCGCACCACGATCTCCGGCGAGAGGGCGCTAAGCCTCTCGTCATTGCGCATGCGGGAGAACGGCACCAGCACCAGGCTCAGCAGCGTAGTGAACAGCAGTTCGGGGGCCAGCGCCGGATTCAGCTTTCCTTCCTGCTGCCAGCCTTTGATGGTTGCCAGCGTGGTGTGATATTTCTCATCGCCAAAGCGTGCCTGCAAATGGGTGCGCAGTACCGGCATCTCGCCAATCACCTCCTGCATCCACAGCGGGGCAAACCAGCGATACTTTTCCGCCAGTTCGGCCAGCACCCTGACCATTTCCGTCAGGGCATCCACCGGCGAATCCCGGTTGTCGGCGAAAATCGCCCCGATCCGCTCGCGTAACGGCAGGAAGCGCTCCTCAATCATCGCATCCAGTAACTGTTCTCTGGAGTTGAAGTAGTAGTGCAGCATGGCGGGCGTCACGCCTGCTTCGCGGGCAATAGCGTTCAACGACGTATTGGCGATCCCCTGGCGGGAAAAGAGGTTCAGGGCGATGTCCAGCAGCTGTTCACGGCTGGCGGTAACGCGCTTGCCGCCGCGTGGCCGACCGGGGCGGCGGGGTTCAGAATTGTCCTTTTGTGCTGGCATGGTCACCGTATCTCTTGATCTTATTCATCACTTCCACAAATATTAATTATACGATTAATTAATTTCAAGTGATGTCTTATGGAGTCCGACGTAATGACTCAACCTGCGAAAAAGGCGCCGTCGATTAAGCTGCTGTTCAGCGCACTCCTGCTGGTGATGCTGCTCTCGGCGCTGGATCAGACCATTGTCTCCACCGCGCTGCCGACCATCGTCGGTGAGCTGGGCGGGCTGGATAAGCTCTCGTGGGTGGTAACGGCCTATATCCTCAGTTCGACCATCGTGGTGCCGCTGTATGGCAAATTCGGCGATCTGTTTGGCCGAAAAATCGTTCTGCAAATCGCGATTGTGCTGTTTCTTGTAGGGTCCGCGCTGTGCGGTCTGGCGCAGAACATGACCCAGCTGGTGCTGATGCGCGCCCTGCAAGGGCTGGGGGGCGGCGGTCTGATGGTGATCAGCATGGCTGCCGTGGCGGACGTGATCCCGCCTGCCGATCGGGGTCGCTATCAGGGGTTGTTTGGCGGCGTGTTTGGCCTGGCGACGGTGATAGGGCCGCTGATCGGCGGGTTTATCGTTCAGCACGCATCCTGGCGCTGGATTTTCTACATCAACCTGCCGCTGGGGCTGTTTGCCCTGCTGGTGATTGGCGCGGTTTTCCACGGCAGCGCGCGGCGCAGCAAGCATGAGATTGACTACCTGGGGGCGATTTACCTCAGCATGGCGTTGCTGTGCATCATTCTGTTTACCACCGAGGGCGGGACGATCCGCCAATGGAGCGACCCGCAGCTGTGGTGCATTCTGGCCTTCGGCCTGACGGGGATCGCCGGGTTTATCTACGAAGAGCGGCTGGCGTGGGAGCCGATTATCCCGCTGTCGCTCTTCCGCGACCGCAGCTTCCTGCTCTGTAGCCTGATCGGTTTTATTATCGGCATGTCGCTGTTTGGCTCCGTCACTTTCCTGCCGCTCTATTTACAGGTGGTAAAAGACGCCACGCCGACGCAGGCCGGTTTGCAACTGATCCCCCTGATGGGGGGGCTGTTGCTCACCTCCATTATCAGCGGGCGCATCATCAGCCGTACCGGGAAATATCGTCTGTTCCCGATCCTCGGCACGCTGCTCGGCGTGGTGGGGATGGTATTACTGACGCGCATTTCAATCACCTCCCCAACCTGGCAGCTGTACCTGTTTACCGGCGTGCTGGGCATGGGGCTGGGACTGGTGATGCAGGTGCTGGTGCTGGCGGTGCAGAACAGCGTGTCAGCCGATCAATACGGCGTCGCGACGTCTGGGGTGACGCTGTTCCGTTCCATTGGCGGGGCGATTGGCGTTGCGCTGTTTGGCGCGGTGTTCACCCATATTCTGCAATCAGGCCTGATCGACAGGCTGCCGGAAGGGGCGGAACTGCCGCGCGAACTTAATCCCGTTGCCATACACCATCTGCCTGATGCCCTGCGTCTGGACTATCTGGATGCGTTCGGCTCGGCGATCCATGCGGTATTCATGCTGGCGGCGGGGATTATGGTGCTGGCGTTTGTGCTGTCGTGGTTTTTGCGCGAAGCGCCGCTGCGTCGGCAGGCGTGAGGGAAGCGGTTCTGCTTGCGCCTGGACTACCGTAGCCTGATGCCCATCGCCCGGTGGCGCTACGCTTACCGGGCCTACACTTCGCCCGTCACGTAGGCCGGGTGAGCGCAGCGCCACCCGGCAACAGGCCGCATATAACTTAACCGTCTTACTGATTCCTTTTCGTTTTTTAGCCTGCCGTCTCGTTGTCGATATAGTCTTGAAAACGTCTATCAAAAGGAACTGTCTCGTGAAACTTCGATTGGGTGCGCTTCTCCTGACTGGCCTGCTGCTCGCGGGCTGTGACCAGGGCGGCAATGATGCCAGACACCTTAAAGTCGGCGTGATTAATGGCGCTGAGCAGGACGTGGCGGAAGTCGCCAAAAAGGTGGCAAAGGAGAAATACGGTCTGGATGTTGAGCTGGTGGGCTTTAGCGGCTCGCTGCTACCCAACGATGCCACCAACCAGGGCGAACTGGACGCCAACGTCTTCCAGCATCGCCCGTTCCTCGCAGAAGATAACAAGGCGCACGGCTACAGGCTGGTTGCAGTTGCCAACACCTTCGTTTTCCCTATGGCCGGCTACTCCCGCAAGATTAAAGCGGTGTCTGAGCTGAAGGACGGCGCAACCATTGCGATTCCAAACGATCCCACCAACCTCGGCCGCGCGCTGCTGCTGCTGCAAAAAGAGAAGCTGGTTACCCTCAAGCCAGACGTTGGCCTGCTGCCAACGGCGCTGGATATCACGGCAAACCCGAAGAACCTGAAGATTATGGAGCTTGAAGGCGCGCAGCTGCCGCGCGTGCTGGACGACCCGAAAGTGGATGTCGCCATCATCAGCACCACCTATCTCCAGCAAACCGGGCTGTCTCCGGTACACGACAGCATCTTTATCGAAGACAAAAACTCACCCTACGTGAATATTGTGGTCACGCGTGAAGAGAACAAAGACGCCGAAAACGTGAAGGAATTTATCCAGTCCTATCAGTCGCCGGAAGTGGCGAAAGCGGCGGAGACCATTTTTAACGGTGGCGCGGTGCCGGGCTGGTAAGCCCCGATAAAAAGGCCAGCGCTCCGCTGGCCGTCAAAGCGTTACGCGGGCATCGGTTCGGCTTTCGGGCCACAGAAAACCCTGACCAGACTGTGCGCCGGACGCGCGGGCGCGCGCCAGATCCCGCGAGTTTTCGATGCCTTCTATAAGAATTGATTGCGCGATACCTGCCCTGACCTCCTGTACAAACGGGGCAAGCGGCGCGCGCTCGCGCAGCGCTGAGCGGTCAATTTTCACCCCATCCAGCGGCAGCGCAAGCCGCGCGAACGCCTCCGCCAACTCCCGGGTTAAATCGTCCAGCCAGATTTGCCATCCCGCCTCTTTTAACCGAACAAGCGTGGCATGAAGGCGACGTTGCTCATCCTCGCTCAGCCGTGTGATGGTGAGGGGATCCTGAATTTCAATCGTTAACCGCTGCTGATGGCGTAACGCCAGCAACAACCGGATAGCGCGTTCGTTGAGAAGGTGTTCTGCCGGAAGGTTTAGCCAGTAAGCGTCCCGGGCGGGTATCTGTAACAGGGTGTTGGCCTGCCAGAAGAAGATTTGCAGCGCGCTGCGCGAGGGCAGCGAGGCAAACAGCACCTCAAGATTGACGTTATGGATCTCCACGAGAACTTCATGCGCGAACACCTGGCCCGAATGAAGATCGACAAGCGGCTGGAATCGCAGCCCTGAGATACGTTGCAACAAGGGAGAGGGAAGAACGGTATACATGGAACAGCCTTCAGGAAATGAAAAAAGGTTCCCGCGGACACGGGAACAAAAGGCAAACGACACACGGTCAAATTCTTAATTCAGGATCCAGCGAATGCTCTGGTAAAACGAGGGGCCACGCACGGCCTTAAGCTTGTTCATGGCGTTGTTCTTATAAAAGTAAACCAGCCTGACGTTACACCCCAGCTGACGGGCGATTTGCTTGGTTTTGAGATTGCAGGAATAGCCGCGCAATACGCTGGCCTCCTCGCTGGACAGCCTCGCCGGGGTGCGTAAGCGGGTCGTCATGCCTACGTTGTAACGGCCAGACTCTTGCGGCGTCTGGCTCATCAGTATTTGCCACAGCGCTTTGATATCCCCCAGGGAGACTCTTTTGCTGATGACTCCATCAACATGTTTGAATTTCAAATAGCCGGCGGATAACGAATAGATATAGATCTTCGCTGTCACTTGTTTCTGTTTAATACAGAGAATGTCGTCATTCGTCGTCACCCGGAAATGACGCGTATTCAACGGATCATAAATGATGATATCAAAGAGTTGTTCACTCATAGCAAGTTCTTCGATATGGGTAAATCCATGGAAAATAACGTCGTGTTTTTCATCAGGCTCACGCTTTCCAAGCGATTGCAGGCCAATCATCGTGAATTCGCAGCTGTCAACAACGGCAACGTGAATTGTTTTTTTATTTTGCATTGGCATTCTCCTTTCGCTGAGTAAACAGTCCATATAAGAGAAAATGGCGGTTCGCACTCTCTTATTAAAAGAATAGCGAGCACTTTTTAAATAACGCGATGCGATGGCATCAATGTAAGCCAATACAAACCGTCGAGTAAAGCTGAAGCCAATTATTAGCGGAAGATAAAATTGAAAAATGGTTTTAATGGTATATGCAATTGTTTTAATCTTCTAATAATATTCATGCCAGATTTTTATTCTGTAAATGAGCGGATAATAAGCATCAGAAGGTTGATTAATGGGGTTAATCCACCGCCTTTTCAGTGATTTACTGCTGTTCCTGTAAGAAAAATTGTGATCGTGGCAGGATTATCGACAGGGCTTTATCTGCGAGGGGAAACGGCGTGCAGAATAAAATAGAATTTTTTCTATGAATTTAATGTCCTTGTTCAGATTTTTAATCCTGAGAAGGATAAAATCCTGGCGCGAAGAGGTTGTGAGTGGTGAGTACATAAACTATTATCATTTTCCTCCGGTCACGAGAATTTAGAAAAGACATGAATAATACTGAACGTATCGTAAGGGTAATGGTGTTTTACAAAATAAATATATTTAAAGAGATAATATTCCGGGCGCTCCAGGATCTTTTACCCGATTACGTACTGAACATTACTCAGGTCGATTCCACAGAACAGGCGCTGGCGGCGGTGGCGGATAATAACGTGGATGTTTTCTTCACTGAATTTAATTATCTGCTTAATCATAAAGAGTGGAGTGCGGAGGTCAGCAGCCGTTTTACATCTTTATGTAAAACCCATCACGTCAGGCGTGTTCTGTTGGTGCCCGAGCTGCCTTACGGGCTGTTAAAAAAAGTTCTGGAGATGAAATTTGAATTAACCATCAGTCAGCAGGATGAATTGACTGAACTGAAAAAGGAATTACCCGCGTTGCTCATGGCGGACGGGCAAAAACCGTCGATCTCTTCGTGGCTCAGGCGGGTAATGCGTTCCGGCTCCCGGGCGCGTTCCATCCTCTCGGCCAGAGAGTGGGAGGTGCTTCATCTTATCGTGGAAGGATTTTCAACGACGGAGATTGCCCGTCATCGAAACCGTTCGGTCAGTACCATTGCGACACAGAAACACAATGCAATGAAAAAGCTGAATCTTTCCAACCACAGCGAACTGATTAAGTATGTGCAAGCGGTTGGAAAGATGGAGGAATAGTTCACATCAGGGATAGATAATATTCAGCGTAGCCGATGTATTGATCTTACCCTGGCTCACCTGGGCGGGCGCCCACACGTAATAGTACGCCGCCATCGGAAGGGTGAAATGTTCGTCCAGCGCCGCGCCAGCCGCCACGCTGAAAATCATCGTGGCGTTGCCACGGCTGGTGGTTGAGGTAGAGAAGGTCACCGGCGTTTGCGGGGCGTCACGTTTTATCAGGCGGAGCCCCACGCCCTGCGCCGCGCTACTGCTGCTGTCGATCAGCACCGAGCTGTCGGTTGAGAGCAGCTGCGTGCTGGACAGAAACATCTCAATTGCCCGATCGGAATTGCCATTAACCCCGACGTTCTGACAGCTCATGTTCAGTGAAAAAGGCGTCAGCCCCGGCTGTGAGGATGCACTGAGCTGGGGAATGCCGAGCGTCGGCAGCGCCACGGTCAGCCCCGCATTATCAAAGGAACAGGTAGTCAGTTTCGGCGCGTATTTGATGATCATCGGTTGACCAAACATATCTCGGTTGTCGTAAGGCCACTTGAACCCGCTGAATAACCACTGCGCTATCTTGATGACCTGATTGATTGGCCAGGTGATGATTTCCCAGATGGATAACCCGCTCATGTCGCTGACGAACAGAACGTCGCTCATGTTCGCCGTATCCCCCGTCAGGGTGGTACCGCTCTGGTTAACGAGGGTGAAGCGAACCGTAAACGGTGTGTTCAGCTCAGACGCCGTATGGCTACCGCTGGCTGACAGGGTTTTATTGGCCGGGGGATTGGTGATCTCCGCCCGCACCATATACTTGTTATTGCTGAACCCGAGGATGGTCGCGTATTTGCTGTCGGTCGAGAGGATCGGCGTGTAAGAAAATTCACTGTTACCCGTCGTACAGTTGAACGAGCCGCTGTACTGGGTGCTGAAGCTGCCGGTCCATGTGGGCGTGGCCGGGCTCAGCTTATCCGATAAATCAATGGTAATCGGTGTGCCATAAACGATGCTGCTGCCGGAGCAGGTGGCATAGCTCATCCCGCTAATGCTGGTGAGGAGCAGGAACATGAATGATCGTAACATTTTGATAATCCGTAATTAATGGCAAACCGATGAGGAGCTGTTCAGCCCCCAGGCCGGGGAGGAGATTTCGCACTTTCCGCCGCGGAGATGCACGTTGAGCGCGCGTGGCGGCTGTTCAGCACGGATATACAGTACGCTGGCCTGGCCGACATACCCGACAGATCCACCGTGTTCATCCAGCACTTCGGTGCCAAACGGCAGCGGTTTGCCGTCGGTGCGCGTCGCATGAAGTACCCATGACTGGCGCTTATCGGTTTCGAAGCGGATATAACTCACCGCCCCGTCGTAAGGAGCCACGTTAGCCATATTGCCGATCACCTCCGCGCCAGCGCTATTTTCCGTTTCGGTTAACGTAATGGCGTTTTTGCGATACGGGGTGGCGTAAGGCACCAGCGCTACGCCATCGCGGTTCGTCATAATGCTTTCATCGCCGTTCACCATCAGCCCCTCCGCCTTTGGCGCATCGACGATAGTCATGGTTGTGCCGGTTTCGTTTGAGGCGAGAACGTGCCACGGGTAGGCCACCAGGCTTCCGCGTCCGCTGAGCCCGGTCTGGCGGTAGTCGGAGGATTCGCTGTAAGAGCCACCGAGTGTCGCGAAGTTCGAACGGTACGCGGCGTTAACGCTTGCCGCATTTTTACCCCCACGCGCATTACTGCCGGAGAGGGTATAGCTCAGGCGGTTCGACGCCAGCGCGTTCCCGCTCATGCTGATATTGCTCTGCTCGTAATGCGAATCGCTGGCCGTCAGGCTGGAGGTGATCCACGCATTGTTATCAAACAGCGAGAACGGCAGGCTGAGGGAGAGGTAAAGGCGCGTCTCTTCTTCACTGTCCCTGTTCCGTACCCGGCTGGCCGACAGGGTATAGCTGGCGCGGCCGATGGCGTTGGAATAGCCCATCTGATATTCGCGCGTGGTTTGCTGTGAGTTCCAGTAATCGCGCTGTGTGCCGGAGACAAACACCGTGCCCCAGTTATTGAGCAGGCGCTGATTAAGGTTAAGCGTAAAGGTATTTTTGGGCTGCGCCGCGCGCAGGGCGTCCCAGGTGCTTAGCGACATGTCGGGCGCAACGCCAAACCGATCTTCATAGTCGTCGTACTGCGCTCTCAGGCGCTGATACCCTTCGCGCGAATAGAGCGCGTCGCTGAAGCTGTAATAGCCTTTAGTGGAATAGCGATAGGCCGCCAGGGTGAAGTTGGTGGCGGTGGTATCGATAAATTTGCTGTACGACACGCGATAACTCTGACCGCTGCTGGTGCGATCCTGTAGGGTGGTTTTGGCGTGGGTGACATCAAACGAAACCGCGCCAAACGGAAGGTTCCACCCGGTACCGACAAGCCCGGCCTGGTAGTTATCGCTAATAATCGTCCCGGTATACCCGGTGATGAGGTTATTAAACCCGTAGCGCAGCGTGGCCTGCATGAATGCGGGTTCGGCATCGAGCGTGTTCTGATGCACTTTACCCGCCACTACGCTGTACTGGCTCACCCCTTCTTTTAGCATCCCGGGCACGGCGGAAAACGGCACCGTGAAGGACTGCTGTGAACCGTCCGCTTCACGCACCACCACCAGCAAATCGCCCGCGGACCCGGTAGGTTGAATGCTGTCGAGGGTAAACTGGCCCGGCGGCACGTTCTCCTGATAGATCACGTTGCCATTCTGGATAACTTTCACCAGGGCGTTCGTCCGTGCCACGCCGTGAACCACCGGTGAAAAACCCTGCTGTGAATTTGGGCGCATCTTCATATCCGACGCCAGCGACACGCCGCGCACGCGCAGGGAATCAAACAGATCGCCAGGAATATAAAAGTCACCCAGCGTCAGGTTGGATTTCAGCGAGGCCAGGGGACGGCGCAGGTAGCGGGTATTATTCTGCCAGCTACTCTCTCCGCTGGCGGTTTTCCGCCAGGCGCTGCTGTCGCGAAACTGCCAGCCGAACAGGTTGGCGCCGGAATCCAGCCCGGCATAAAAATCATCATTTGTGTCTTTCGCAGTGCCTTTCGCGCGGGTGTTGTACCAGGTCGTGTTCCACGAGAGCATCAGCGCCGGTATCCCCTCGTCCCAGAACTGGGGGGCAATGTAACCTTCTTCAGTACGCTGCACGGCCGCCTGCGGAACGGTAAGCGCCAGACTCAGGGTGCTGGTATCGGTTTTGACTTCACCGCCCTGAACCAGATCGCGCAGCTGGACCTGCCCGTGCGCAATGGCGGGCGCAGGCACGGACGTGGTGTTGATGCCCAGCGACCGGGCATCTTTCCAGGCAAGGCGGATGTCGTCACGCTGTTCGCCGTAGATGACGGTATAACGTCCCTTCCAGCTGCCGTTTACGTAGATATCCATCTCCTGACTGCCGGCAGGCATGGCGTTGTTTTCGGAAAAGCGAGACAAATCGGACTCACCGGATGCGCCAGCAAGCAGGGAGGGATCAAACGAGACGGCCCCTGATTTATGCGAAAGCAGAAGCGTGCAGACTGCCAGCAGACAGAGTCTGTTTTGTTTCATTTTCATGGTGAGTCTTTCCGATCACTGACTGGTGAAAGTCCGGGTTTTATACGCGCCAAGATCGTCCACATACATCAGCTGGAAGGTCTGTCCGCGCTTAACCGTATTTTTGGCGGCGACCGTCAGCTGCCCAAACGGGGAAACCATCGGGGACTCCTGGAGCAATTTCGTTTTACCCAGCGAAATATTGGCGACCGTAATATGGAACGGACTGTTATTTGTAATGCGAAAGCGATCGCCGTCGGCGGCGAGCGTCAGTTTCGCCACCGCGTCATCCAGCGTGCCTTTCAGCGCAGCGGGCCGATAAAAAAGTTTGATACGGGATTTAATCGCCAGCTGAACAGTATTCTGGTTTTGCAGATTTTCAGGTCTGGGCGGAATGTCGAGGACATTCAGGAAAAAGACGGATTCGCGATCCGCAGGCAAGCTGGACGGCAGCTTTTTAATACGAAGCTGTTGACCATTATGTTCGTTAACCTTTATCACCGGCGGCGACAACAGAAACGGCACATTGGCTGTTTCCGGCGTGGAATTAATATCACCGTCATCTATCCAGGATTGTACCAGAGCCGGCGCATCGCCCGTATTCATTAACTGGACGATCACCTCTTTGTTATTTTCAGGATAAAGGACACGGGTGCCATTAATGACAATATTGGCCCATGAGTGACCCGTGCTTAGCAGTAAGCCTGCCAGCAAAATTGCCTTGCGCATGATTGCAACCTTAAATACAGGCTCTGCGAAAACAGAGCCTGAATAATCACTATTACAGGTAGGAAATGGTATACGTTACGTTGGAGCTTAACTCGCCCACGGTGGCGGCAGCGGCGTTTGTTTTATAGTAATAAACGTCCAGCGTCAGCGTTTCGGAATCTGGCGCGGTCGCTGTACCCATAATATTTGTCGTGTAAGGCTGGTTCAGGGTAATAGGCGTAGACGAACCTGGCTCCACTAACGCAAAGCCGACATTACGTGCCACGCTGGCATCGCTTTCGTTCACGCTGTTATTCAGCAGGTATTTACCGTCAGTGGAAATATTATCCGCGCTGGAGAAATAAACTTTCAGCGGGGTACCGGTCGTTCCGGCTGCTGGTGAGCAACCAGAGAATGTCAGCGCAATAGATTTTTTATTTCGGGTGATCAGGCCAACCGTGGTGCCCGCATCTTTTACCGAAATAGGGGAAAGCGCAACGGTAAAGTCCGCGCTTTTACCGCCGTTAATGGTACAGGTTGTATCGGTAATAGCGCCGGTAAAGTTAATGATACCACCCGCCGAATTGTCTGCGGCCACTGCGCTGGTAGAGGCAATAGCGGCGGCCAGCAGTGATACGGTCATGATCGATTTGAACATGATAAACTCCATGAAGATTTGTGTTATTTAAAATGAATGTTAATCGGCTACACATGTCCCTGATGTACCGGCTAGACGCATGGCGACTCGGGAGAATGCTTTGACGATATTATGTTGCACTAAAAAAGTACATAACAAAACATTATTCCAACAACTTCTAAAGTTTAAGATTATAATCTTGTCAGTATGTTTTTTTTAATGTTTTAACCTAAATGCGTTAGTTCGAAGATTTTTATTAATGCTTTAATAATCGTTAATTAATGAAGCTTTATGAATTCATCTCTCAATTAATATCACGCGACTTGACCACACAAACTTTAGACTTATTATTGCCTGGCAAATGCACAAAAATTTAACAATGGCGTAATAATAATATGAAGTATCTCATTGATCTTACAATGCTTTATGAAGTCGACACCGGTATGATCATGATTAATGGAGAGGAAGAGTCATCCATTAAGTTATCTAACCAGGCGGGTCGTCTGCTTTATGAACTTATCATCAATAATGGTAAAACACTCGACAGAGACGACCTGATAAAGAAGGTCTGGGAGGATCATGGTTTCTCTGGTTCTTCGGTGAGTCTGAATGTTGCCATAAGTGAAATCAGAAAAGCATTTCGTACATTAGGATGCGACCCTTTACTGATAAAAACGATACGTGGCAAGGGATTTAGCCTTGCCGCGCATATTGAACACCACACGGTCAGGCCGCCGGTTATTTCAACGCTTAGCGAAGAATCTGCCTCTGAAGCATTCGATACGCTAGCGCATAAGAAAGATGCCGATCCGCCTAAACAAATAATATCGCTGCACAGACTCTTTATTTCTCTCTGCACGTTATTACTAATTATTGTTACCGGCACCGCTGTTTTACTATTGCACCAGCGGGATTCCTATGCCGAGAGCCTGAAAGATTCTGATATGCATCTGCTCGGTAAAGTGGACAGGTGTACGATATACCTGATCGATAAGAATATGTATCAGCCGCGACAGCACTACTTTAATCACGTAAAAGAGGTCATCGCCAGTCAACATATCGACTGTCAACATCAGGTTGCAGATGCTTACTATTCCAGGTTTAAAAAGTCGCAGATAGAAAATTATTTCCTGGCCATCTGTTATCAGCAGGACAGTATCGACGATTATAAGAACTGCATTTCTTACAGAAGCCTGACCGGGAGTTAAAATATGTCACGGACTAAAATGAGTGTACTGTTCAGTATCGTACTGGCGCTGTCTGTCATCGCGTTGTTATGGGTCTATTTTACCAGAACGCAGGATGAGGGGTTTGGCTGCCAGTCAGATACCATTTCCTGGAAAACCTATTCCACGGGTGAGTCAACCGATATGTCGCTAACCACGCTTTTCCTGTTTAACAACAAAGATGTTGTGACGGTTATTCATAAAGGCGTACTCAAGAAAGAGGGCAAAAGCTACCTGATTGACAGAAATTACACGCTCAGCGTGGAAAAAGTCGACGGCAGCAATATCTTTTATATTAAGGATAAAAAGCTGAATAAATCTGAAGATGATGCGGCGCCGGATGGCGTTGTAAACGAAATGTTACTTGATAATATCAACTTCTTCTATATTACCAGCGTAAAAAAACATGCGTGGTTAATTAAGGGGCTGGTGTTGCCTGTAATGATGTGTGTGGCTGTCCCGACGTCCTGATATTTCTCTTTATTGAAAAATCGATATTTATCTATTACTCGGGAAATTGAGTAATTTACTCAATACGTAACAATAAGATACGAGAAATTTATTTATATTTTTATTGTTGCTCTCCGTCGAGTGAATTTTTCTGTATTGCCTCGTTATTTTGCGGCTGTCTATACTCCGCCTCGAAAAAGGGGCTCCCCTTTTTATACACGTGGATTCTTTTTTGAAGGACTAAATAAATGAACAAACTGAACGCTATCGTTCTGGGCTCCCTGCTGTCTGTTTCTGCCCTGAGCGCAGTTAATGCAGCTGAAACGACGGCTTCTGCCACCTGGCAGGCAACCGCGACCAAAGACAGCGAATCCGATCTGGTTGTTACGCCAACGCGTGCTTTGAACTTCGTTTACAGCGCCAATACCAAATCTTTCAACACCGATACCGGTCTGTTTGATGTGGCTATCCGTGGCGATCACTCTACGGCGACCAGCTTCAAACTCGAAGCTATCCTCGACGATTCAAACAACACGCTGTTCAGCGTGGGTGGTGAAGCGACCAAGCTGAAAGTGGGTGCGCGTTGGGGCGGTAACGACCTGGGCTCTATCGGTGGCACCGTGGGGGCGAAATCGACCGCATGGACCACGCTGGTTGATTCTTCTTCTAACACCGGCGTCTCTTCTGGCCTGTGGAACCTGACCACCAGCGCAGGCGCGGCGGCAGATACCGAAATTACCGGCCAGGACAAATTCGTCTTCTACGTTGACTCCGCTCAGGACAACGCGGGTACTGCGAAAGAGTTCAAAGACCTGACCAACAGCCTGTGGGAAGGGACCGTGTCTGTTGCGTTCCGCGCAACCTGGGGCTAAGGCCTGATCGATCCAGGGGCGCAAGCCCCTGTTTAGGGAAATAGCATGTTTAACCTCAAATCCACCTTCTTATTTTTATTATTTATCTCTTCCTCCGCGCTGGCCATTAATGTGGGAAAAGTCACCACCATTATTTCTGCGGATGCTGACTCCACCGCCAAGGAAATAAAAAACGAAGCAGACAGCGTGCGTATTGTTTCTGTTCGCGCACAGCGGATCAGCAGCCCAATGGATGAAGGGATCGTCATTAATCCGGAGAAAGTGGACGAACTGTTGCTGACGCCCACGCGCATGGTGATGCCCGCCGGTACCAGCAATATCGTCAAATTTTACTATCACGGGAACGCCGATAACAAAGAGCGTTACTACCGCATTACCTTCACGGATGAAGGGGTAAGCGAAGAGGTGGACAGCGGTTCGCCAAAAAACGGCACCGGGATGACGCGTGCGGTGGTGAGCACCATTCTGGTGGTTCAGCCCCGGGATAAGAAGATTGATTTCGTCTATGTGGCGGGAAAAATAACCAATAAAGGGAACACCTCGTTTCGCGTCAATGCGACCGGGACCTGCCTGAAGCCGAATCCGGAATCCCCCGGCACGCCGTGTAGCAAAAACTTCTACCTGATGCCAGAGACCTCGCGCGCTATCGAGGATATCAACGTTACGGATAACCATTTTCATCTCGGAATATGGGACCTGAAACAGTTCATTCCTGTTAAGTAAGGATGCATGGTGAAAAATAAATTAGTGTTGCCGGTGATGATGGCTTGCGCATCCGGCACGCTGCCCGCGCTTGCGCATGCAGCCTCAAGCTCCGTGGTTATCGCTAATTACCGTTTTCCCGACTCGCTTTATGCACTGCTGGAGCAGGGGATCAAAATTCCCGTCTATCTGGTGAATACGCGTCCACACTCAGCACAACAAGGGAACCACGAAGGCACGGCGAGCGAATATGTTCGTATCGGTGACGTGACGCTCTTTGCAAAAGATCTGAAGCTGGGGCTGAGGGATGTTCAGGTCCAGGAGTCTGATAACGGCATTCGTCTGTCAAAAGAGATGCGGGCGTTACTGCAAAGCATTAACGATAAGCAGTTTGATGACCAGATGCGTATTCCGGTTAGCGCGGGTTCGGCGTTCGAACTGGATCAGAAAAAAATGCGCCTGTTGCTGAATCTGTCGCAGAGCGACTACGGGGTGAATATTCGCCCGCGTGAGGTGGACATTGATGCGCCGGAGTCTGACGACCTGAGCGGCACGTTCTCCTACAACCTCGGAGCGTATCACACCGAGAGCGGCTACGGTGACAGCTGGTCGTCGGGCTATCTGAACGCGAGAAACTGGATCTCAATGGGCGTCGATCATGTGCTGATCGACGGCTCTGGCTACGTCAACGAGAACAGCAGCGATACCCAGATGAACGCGGTTATGTGGGAGCGCGACTATCAGGGGATGCGCTACGCCGCGGGCATGCTGAACGGCTGGGCGATGCAGTCTCTGGCGAGCGTCAGCGGGATTTCCGGCGGTGAAGTCTACGGCGTTTCCATGGGCAACCAGGCCAACTCCCGCAAGCGCGATAACACGCTCTCTCTGACGCCGGTGGTGGTCTATTTTCCCACGGCGGGCGAGGCCCGTATTCGTCGTGACGGGCAGCTTATCGGCATTCAGCGCTTTGACGTCGGCAACCATGAAATTGACACCAGCAGCCTGCCCTACGGGATCTACAGCGTCGAAGTTGAAGTGGTGAGCGGAAGCCGCACCGTGTCGCGCAGCATGTACACCGTAAATAAACCGTTCTCCAGCAACGTGTCGGAAACGCTACGCTGGCAGATGTGGGGCGGGATGTATAGCCGCGATAAATCCGTCGTCAATTATAAAAAATACGCGAAACGCAAAAACGAGCAGGATAACACCTACTACTACGATTACGACACCAAACATAAAGACACCATGTCGCTGGTGGGAGCCTCGTTCAGCAAGCGCAGCGGGATGGTCGACTGGAACGCCTCTACCTACATGATGCGGGAACACATCGTCAGCGAGCTGTGGGCCTCCCTGAACCTGACGGGCTATTTCTCGGTGAATACCCAGACCATGGCCGCCTCCGACGGAACGTATCGCGCCAACTATGGGGCGAATCTCAGCCTGCCGTGGCAGATCGGCTCGGTGTGGTACTCCCATGAACAGCTCTCCAGCGGCAAGTTCCTGGATATCTATGAGAGCAAGGGCAACACCTGGGGCGCCTCCTTTAGCCTGCCGTCATTCGGCCTGCCCTCGGCAGGCAACCTGAGCCTGATGCGTCAGGAAGACGACCTCTATCGCTATAAACGCTATCAGCTGGACTACTCCCAGGGGTTATACGCCGGTCGCTACGGTACGGCGCGCCTGCGGGTGGGGATGTCGCGCAACAAATACGACGGGTATTACGAAGAGAAAGATCGTTACGTAATGCTCGATTTCGCCATACCGCTCGGCAATACCGTGTCGGTTGGCGTTTCCCACAATCGCGATACCGGCACGGCGCTGAACGTCAGCGCCAGCCGCCAGTTTGAGGGCGATTACCTGAAATCGGCTACCGCCAACGTCTCGAAAGCGTTTAACAGCCGCCAGGATCGCAGCGTAAGCGGCGGCGGCAGCGTGAACTTCGACACGCCGTGGAACAGCAACATCCTCAGCGTCCAGAGCGGCATGAGTAAAGGCTGGAACTCCACGCTGACCAGTGACGGCAGCGTGGGCTGGTCCAAAGAGGCCATCGCCGCCGGGAAAGGTACCGAAAGCGCAGGGGTGATTGTCAGTACCGGTCTCAAATCTGATGAAGCCCTGACCCTGAAGCTTAACGGCCGGGCGGAACGCATCAAAGGGGATAAAACCTGGCTGTCGCTGCCGGCATACCAGGCTTATGACCTGGAAGTGATGAACAGTGAAACCGGTACGGAAAGCTATGAGATTGGCGCGAATGCGCTTCGCCATATCACGGTTTATCCGGGTAATACCGTGGTGATGAAGCCGCAGGTGAAGAAAATCGTCACCCTGTTTGGTCGTCTTGTGGATGCAAACGGGGCCCCGGTTGGCGCCATGCAGATCAAAAACCATGTCGGGCTGACCCGGACGGAAAACGACGGACGCTTCGTGATCGACGTTGATAAGAACAACCCTGTCCTGAGTATCGCCACGCCGGACGACAGCGTCTGCGAAGTGCGCCTGGACATCGAGTCTAACCGCGGTGCGCTGTGGCTCGGGGACATCTCCTGCGACAAAGGCGATTTTGTCTGGCAGGAAGCAAAAGGAACGCAGGAACGTGACGATGAAAAAGATATTCGCTCTTAATTTACTGCTGATGAGCGCGGCGGCCCAGGCGCAGGAGCTGCCCTATTTCGCCATTAATAACCCGGACAATAACGGTACGGGAAACAGCGCGGGGCTGTTTAGTCTGAACAGCACGTCGACCGCGTTTTTACACGGTTCGCGCGAGTGGCCGACCCTGAGTGCGAAAACGAATAACGGTATCGCCACTTACATCCCGGACAACAGCTACAGCGGTCCGGCAGGCAGCGCGCTGACCATCGACTTTTCGGTGACTGGTTCCAGCGCCTCTCCGTTCTTCAAAGGGACGGCGTGTTCCTCGTCCTGCGGCAACACGGGGTACACCCCGACGACCAGCTATACCGACACGTCGATGGTGGTTAAGCCGCCGGTGATGGAGCCCGGCACGTCATACGGGCGCTGGGTACTGGGCGATCCGTTCTTTAACTATCTGCTCAACGCCGCGCCAGGGGATGAAGTGACCATCACCTCCACGCCGCAAATCAGCTCCATCAACAAAGTGACCACCACCAATACGCTTCACAAGGTGGGCACGCTGACCATGACCAACGCCAGGGCGCTTAACCTGGGGATTGACCCGATCAGCGGTGAGGTGACGATTGTCGATGGATCAACGGGGGCCACCTGCACCAAATACACCCGCAACACGGTCTCTGGCGTCCTGTGCGACCTGCTCGAATACACGTTTGTTGGGGAGGATATCTCCGGTTACAACGGGGGGCTGGCGCTCACCTCTTCCCGCGTCAACAGCGTGCTGCAATCGCACATGAGCGGCGGCACCGGGCTTGCCGCCGAGCTGACCTTCGATGAAAACACCTGGTACAGTATCTCCGGCGGTATCCTGAGCGATACGCGTGTCCTGGCGAACACCTTCCTTGCAGCGCCGCAGAAAAACGGCGGCAAAGCGTCCCTTAAAATCTTTTTGCCGAAAGCGTTAATTCTGAGCGTGGCGCAGGCGGGGGACGGCAGCAACATTGGCAATATCGTCAGCCTGTGTCTGACGCCCGGCAACAGCTCGCTGGCGGCGGATTTCTGCTTCCAGCCGGGGGGCGGCCTGGTGATTAACCCTATCGAGCCCGGGCTGGAGATTGTGCCAGACAACCCGGATTACACCCTCGATCCTGACGGTCTGGGCGGCTCCGGGAAAGGCATTATCGGCGAAGCGCCCATTGAGATCCCCTACACCATCACCTACAGCGGGGCGCAAAAAGATGCGGCGATTGCGGTCACGGTAAAAGTCACCGGGCCTACCCAAAGCCTGAATGGGGTGGACTACTGCGCCTTTAGCGGCAACGGTTTCACGGTTCCCATTCCGGGCAACGTGCTGGTGGGGAAAAGCCAGACGCTGATGGCGCACAACTGTAAAGGCGAAGTACTGTCGATCCCGGCGCCGGCCACCCATGCGGAAGAGTGGGACAAAATGAGTTCCGGCGTGACCGATATGTGGCTCTGGAAAACACCGCTGATCCTCCAGTTCGTTATGGATAATCCGGTATCGAAAACCACCTATGACGGAAATAGCTGGTTTGGCGAAGTGACCGCGCAGGGAAGAATAGATGTTAGCGCATCCTGGAATTAATCAACCATGACTGGAAAATTCCTGGCTATTTTTGCAATAAATTGCTTCATTTCCACAGGGGCAAATGCTTTAATTATCGAAAGTCTGAATATTGATTTTCTTCCCGAAAGAGAAGTTGTTTTTCAGCCGATAAAAAACGATACCAGCGAGCGTCAGAATTATACCGTTTCGCTTATTCAGGTAGACGTTCCTAAAGAGAAGGGAAAAGAAACCGAAATAAAAGACGGCGAAGTCATGTATTCGCCTAAGCAATTAACGCTGGGGAGCGGTGAACGCGCGGGTTTTAAATTTTATTATACCGGCCCGCATGACAACAAAGAGCGATACTATCGCGTAAAATTCACCGAGACGCCGCTCCAGGCAAAGGTTATCACGCGCAAAGGCCAGCGCATCCAGTCGGATGTGGTGGTCTCGCTTGAGGCTATTTTGATTGTCCGTCCATGGACACGACATTTTGATTATGCGTTTAGCAACGGGGTGGTGAGTAATACCGGGAATACCTATTTTAAATATGTTTCCTCGGTCGGGTGCAGTACGCAATACAACAATTCAAAATATATTCCGCCGGGGCAACGGCTGGAAATAGATAATGCCGGGCAGGCTGCAAGGCGGATGATTATTTATGGCAATAAAATCATTCCGCTTACCACCTGCCCGTAGCAACCGCTTTCCTTCATAAAAGGAAATTAGCCTTTAGCATCATGCTAAAGATCCATCACTACAGGAGATAAAAATGAAAGCGATTTCATTCGTAGAAGCGAAAGACATTATCGGTGGCGCGTTAAACCCGTTCGCTGGTCTGGTTAAAGGTGCACAGCTGGGTTACGACACCGGCGCAAGCATCATGGGCATGGTTGGCGGTGTGGTTGGCGGAATTCTGGGTGGCGCAATGGGCTTCCTGGGTGCGCTGGTTGGTAGCTACAACTAATTCACGTTAACAGGAAAAGACTCATGCAAGTTATCGATTTCAAAAAAGCACAGGCCATCATCGGTGGTTGGGATCCGTTTGCTGCCGCTATTCAGGGCGCAAGCGCGGGCTATAACGCGGGCAGCCAGATGTTAGGCGCGCTGGGCGGCACCATCGGCGGCGTGTTCGGCCTGGTGGGCGGCTTCATCGGCGGTTTCTTCAGCGCCTAAGCGAGAAGCACGTTGTACGCATGGCCCGCATTGCCGGGCCATTTTTTTATTTCAGCCACGGATCATTATGTTTTCGCTCTTTCAGTATAAAAAACAGGGTAAGACCCCTGTTATTCGCCAGCATGAATTTACCGAATGTGGACTGGCCTGCCTGGCGATGGTGTTGGGGCACTACGACCACCATGTCTCCGTCAGCCAGCTGCGCCGGGAGATTTCCGTTTCCGCCGATGCGGGAACCTCAATGGCGGAATTGATGACCCTTGCCAGCGATAAAAATATGTCTGGCCGGGTGCTTAAAGGCGAAATCACTGAAATAGAAACGTCTGAGCTGCCGCTCATCGCCTTCTGGCGCGGCAACCATTTCGTGGTCATCGTGAAGATCGACAGCCGCAGCGTGACCGTTCACGACCCCGCCAGCGGCGTGCGTCGTTACCGTCTGAAAGAGGCGGAAAAACTCTTTTCCGGCTATGTTCTTGAGCTTAAGCCCACGCCGTGCTTCAAAAAGAAATCCCCGGATGAAAAGCTCACGCTTGGCCGGTTAGCCAATAAATCCCCGAGCCTGTTCCAGCGCCAGCTGCTGCTGTTTGTGCTCTGTATTTTTACCCTCATCACCATGCTGGCAAGCCCCACCTACGTGCAGCTGATTATGGATGAGGCCATTTCCCGCAGCGACAGCGATCTGGTGATCCTGCTCACCGCGATCTTCGCTATTGTCTTTATCTTTGAAGTCATCGGTAAATTCCTCAAGCAGCTGCTTGAGATCCTGATGCGTAACATTGCCTATGACGATTTAAGCCAGTCCGTGCGCCACTACATGCTGCGCACCCAGACCAGCTGGTTCCGCTCGCGCCCGCCGGGCATCGTGCTGGCCATTGAAAAATCGCTCCACGCCTGCGCGGAGTTCATCAGCAATGGTTACGTGCAAATTCTCTTTTCCAGCCTGATCGCCGTCACCAGCCTGCTGTTTATGCTGCTGTATAACGTCAAAATTGCGCTGCTGACGATGCTGCTGATGGGCGTGTTTTTCCTGATCCGCTTTTCGCTGATCGGCCCCTATCAACGCGCGGTGGATGACTCCATCGAGCGCACCGCCCAGTATGAATCCCTGCTGGTGGAGACGCAGAAAGGGATCATTACGCTCAAAGCGAACAATATGGAGCAGGCCCGGGATGCGGTGATGGACAAATCACAGCGTGAGCACATCGCCGGGCTGATGCGTAAAGAGCGGCTGCTGGCCCGCTTTGACGTGGCTTCGCTGCTGGTGATCAATGCCGAGCAGCTGCTGGTGGTCTGCTTTGGCGCGTGGCTGATCCTGGAAGGGCAGATGAGCATCGGGATGCTTTACGCCTATATCAGCTATAAGCGCTATTTTTCCGATGCCATGGTGCAGGTGGCGCAGAAGCTGCTGGACAAAAATGCCCTCAAGGGGCCGCTGGATCGCGTGGGCGACCTGCTGTTTGCCCCCTCTGAAACCAGCCAGTTTGGGAAGCGGATTGTCACCTCGCCGGTCTGTCTGCAATTTGAGGATGTCTCATTTGCCTATCCTGGCCGGGAGGCCACGCTACAGCATATCAATATGACCCTGAAGCAGGGCGAAGAAGCGGTGATTGTGGGCCAGAGCGGGTCGGGAAAAACCACGCTGCTGCGTCTGATCTCCGGCATGCTGCTGGCATCGTCTGGCACGCTGCGGATCAATAAGATCCCCATTGAGGAGTGCGATCTTTCCTCGCTGCGTCAGCACATCCGCATCGTCCATGCGGACGATATTCTCTTCACCGGCTCGATTCTGGACAACATCGCCTGCTTTGACAGCGCACCGGATAAAGAGCAGGTCATTGCCGCGTGTCGGCTGGCGGAGGTGGACCACGTCGTCGCCAGGCTGCCGCACGGCTACGAAACGGAGATGCTGCCGGGGAACACCTTTTTCTCTGCCGGGGAGATGCAGCGTCTGGTTCTGGCGCGCGCCCTGTACAGCCAGCCTAAGCTTCTGCTCTGTGACGAAGTGACGGCGAACCTGGATAAAACGACCGCGCAGAAAGTGCTGGCGAACCTGCGTAGCCTGGGGATTGGCCTGGTGTTTGTTACCCACTCGCCGGACGTGGTGGGCTGTCAGGGGCGTCTCTATACCATGGAAAACGGCACCCTGCGGGAGAGTGAGCAATGATGTTTCTGCCGCGTCTCTATGCGCGACTCTGCGCGCGCCAGGCCGGGCGCACGCTGCTGGCAAACCGGATCACGCAAAACTACAGCCAGTTTATGCGCTGCCCGGAGGCCGATGTCCCGGCTGATTTTCTGCATCAGAACGCCCATGAGCTGAGCGGGTTTAACTTCGTGGAGCAGATCTTCCCGCCCGCGCTTTGGGCGCGCAACGTCCGCTTCGATCTGCACGCGTACGTGGCGCAGTGGACGCAGGAGCAGGCGTTTTACAGTTCATCTCGCACCCTGCTTCTGGGAATGCGCTGGGCGGGCTTTGGTCTGATCGTGGATGCGCTGCTCGCCACCGCGCCAGCCGATGTGCGCTTTCAGTTTATTACCCGTCACCCTGCGCTGCATAAGCTGATGGCCGCGCACGAAGGCCGACGCGCCAGCTCGTTTTTTGCCCCTCACCGCCTGGTGACGGTGCTGCTGGTGGACGAACGCCTGCCGGATGCGCCGCTGTTCTCCACCCAGGCTGGGGATCAAAAGGCGTGGTTAACGGACGTCTCAACGCGGTTTTTATCCCGCTATGGCTACAGCGTCCGAACGCTGCTGCCGATCTGTTCGCTGCATGCGGTGGAGTTTGGGCTGGAGAGTCAGGCGTATGCGCCAGAGGATTATCGTCAGGCCGCCGCCGACACGCTGAACGCGCTGCGCAAAACCCCCACGCTCTGGAGTGCATGGGACGATCTTTCAGTGATTTATCATGGATGACATATCGTGAAATTAAAAAACCGAAGCCGACAGCGGCGGGCGCTGATCCCGCATCATTTCTCAAAAAGCTATCACATCAACGCGCCACGGCTGAAAGCCGTGCTGACCTTGTTCATCACCTTTTTTCTCTGCCTGCTGGTCTTTGCGATTGTCTTTAACTTTTCGGAAACCACGCTGGCACGCGGGGTGCTGATCCCGGCGCAGGGCGATGTGGAAGTCCGCGCCAGAGAGTCCGGTACGCTTGTGGATTTTGCCGTACGGCCGGGCCAGTACGTGAAGGAAAACGATCCGCTGTTCACCGTGTCACAGGACTATGGCGGCAAGCAGGGCTCGGTGGTGCAGTTTGACCGCCAGCAGATGGAAGCGGAGAAGAAGCGCAGCGAGCAGCGCATCCAGGCCATTGAGGACTCGATTGCGTCGTATCGCAAAAATCTGGCGCAGCAGCTGGCTCTCACCGACAAGCAGATCGCCGTTTCCCGCGATAAGGTGAAGAAGCTGCGCGCGTTGTTAAAAAACAGCACCGACACCTACGAGGCGTGGAAATCCGTCTCCGGGAAGGGCTATGTCTCCAAAGTGGATCTCGATAAAAGCCACAACGATGTGCTCAATGCGCAGCTCAACCTGACGCTGGAGGAGAGCACTATTCTTGAGCTTGAGGCACGAAAAACCAGCCTGACCGACAGCACCCAGTCGCAAATTGACTCTCTGAGCGAAGAGCAGCTGTATGTGAAAAACCGTATCAGCGAAATTGACCGCAACCTGTCCAGCCGGGGAAGTTCCACCATGGCGATGCTGGCACCTTCCGACGGTTACGTGGTGGCGATTAACTTCCCGCCTGGCCGGGCCATTACGCAAAATAGCGAGGTGGTGGTGGTGATCCGTAAAAATACCGCGGCGACGATGGAGGGGTACCTGTATGTTCCGGCAACGGGGGTGGGGCGCGTGGCGAAAGGCGATAAGGTCAAGCTGCGCTTCGACTCCTGGCCCGTAGACAAATACGGTTCCGTGGAGGCGACGTTGTCCGATTTCTATGAGGTAAACATTGATGCCCATTCGGCGCTGATCCCGCTCCAGGAGGGGCAGAACTACTACCTGGCTAAAGTGCGCGTCCCCTCCTGGTTTACCGACCCGGACAAGAAAAAGCGCATGCTGATGGGCGGAATGACGGTGAACGCCGATATCGTTATCGATCGTAAGCCGCTTATCAATCTGCTGATTGCGCCGCTGGAAAGGGTGCGCAAGCGGTTTATCGATTGACCCGATTTCATTTTAAAGCATTTATGCAGGCACTTTTCTGAATTTAATCAAAGTGGTATTGCCTTGTTATCCTTAATAAAGATAAGGGTTTAACCTTTATCTCTTTAATTAATGGATTATGCTATGGACACAGTAGAGGAATCTGGCGGGACGTATTTCTATCACGGGAATGCGAACGTAACCCCACAGGAGCTATTTTTGCTGATATTCGCTGAGGGTCTGGCGAACCATCTGGGCGTAACTGTGGAGACTGCTGCAACAATCCTGGCGGGGCAGCCTATATTACCCAAGCGTAAGGTATTGGGTGCGTCCGGTTCGCGTACAAGTATCGCGTCTAAGGTAGCGCGTCGCATTTTAAAGGGGGTCCACTTTCCTGAAGGCATGAGAGTGGAGACGATCATCGGTATGGGTAAAACCAGACAGACAAATAAGGTTGGGGCCGTCGTGGGAAGAGCAGTTCCCTTTGTTGGCTATGCCCAGGCGGTAATTATCTTTGCCCTAGTTGCCAGAGAAACCAGAAACAAGTACAACCTCATTGCCCGACCGAAAGATCGGATTGCCTGGACTTATTTCTAATGTTGTTGCCGGATGAGCAAGAGTTTTTAGATTACATCACTGAAAATTACAGTGAACGTAAGCGTCCTGCCCTTAAGGAATGGACCTTCCAGGAGCATTTTAACCTCTTCCCTGAAGATCTGGAGGAGATGCTGCTCGACCTATTCAACCGGTATGAAATTGAGCACAGCAACTTTGTCATGGATAACTACTTTGAGCCCGAGCTTTTTTGGTACCAGTTTGGGCTTAGAAAGAAGTTTCGAGATCGTCAGTACAAGCCGCTAACGCTCGAAATGATTATTGAGTCTGCCAAAGCGGGGCGCTGGTTGTATGATTAAGGGGCTAAGCGCCCCTTGTGCGTTCTATGCTGACTGGCGTTCGTTCCATGCATCGCTGAAGATAATGTTCCCGTCGTTATGCTTCCAGGTAATCTTCTCGTAACGCAGTTCGACCGTTTCCATATGGTTTTCGTTAGGGTTATCCCCTGGTGCCATTGCTGGTGAAATCGAAACTATTCGCACGCCTTCAAGCAGCATGTTGAAGTATTCCTCTTCCTGTCCAGAGTAGTTGATCCGATACCATTTTATTTCTGCTGACACCAGGCTTTGACCTGTCGCAACTGCTTTATAAAGATATGGGCTAGAGCAGTCGAATTCTTTAATGATCAGCATAGGGGAATGCATACGTGTACCGGTTATTTTGCCGGTTGCGTTATCTGTTGGGATCATGAGGTTGTGGTGGAACCCTTTTACCTCAATGCTGCACTCTCTGTGCTGAACATCAACTCCGCCTTTGATTAATGCTCCGCCGTCGTCCTTAAGCCATAAGTATGCTGGTATAGACATTTCTCTATTTCCTTATTTTGTTGAATAACGTCATTATTGTGCTTTAAAACCCCATACCTATCCTTTCCATCAAGTATGTCAATACGCTCCAGCGTATGTCCGCTATACGCATGGAAAGGTGAAACCAGATCATGTTTACACCCAATCGATGTCCTTTTAAGACATTGACCAGGCAAATTTTAACCAAAATAAGGAGTTAACTTATTACGCTTCCAGAAAAGATAAAAAGCGGTTCTCTCAGCACTACCGGTGAGGATGGCAATTACCCCAGCCTCTCCATCCTCGTCTCCCCCTCCGCCATCGACAGCTGATACAGCGAAAACGATCGGTGCTTCTCAATCAAATGCGCCAGCTCCGGCGAGTGGCTGGTGAGCCAGATCTGCGAATAGCGGCTGGCCTCGGCAATGAGGCTTGCCAGGGCGGGCAGCATCTGCGGATGCAGGCTGTTTTCCGGTTCGTTGAGGGCGATGAATGCGGGAGGGCGCGGGCTTAACAGCGCCACCGCCAGGCACAAAAAACGCAGCGTGCCGTCGGAGAACTCTGCCGGTTCCAGCGGTCTGCTCAGCCCCTCGCGCTGCATCATCATGCGGAAGCGCCCGCCGGTGTTGTCGCTGTAAAACACGCAGCCGGGGAAGGCCTGGTCGAGAATGCGCATCAGCAGCAGCTCGTCGCCAATTTCGACAATGGTCTGAAACGCGGCGGTCAGGTTCGCGCCGTCGCTGGCCAGCACCGGGGAACGAAAGCCCACCTGCGGGGCACGGATCGCCGAGCCGGATGAGACGGAAAACTCGTGATAAAATCGCCAGTTACGCAGGGACTCGCGCATCTGCGACACTTCGGGGTAGAGGTGCGGTTCACCGAGCTGACCGAACACCGACTCGTTCTCATACAGCGTACCGCTGTGGGTCACTTTTTCGTGATGCACGTTGTTCAGGAATACCGCCTGATTCTTACGCTTCATCAGCTGTGACGACGGGCGACGGTGCTGTCCGCCGAGCCAGATAGATTCCTCTTTGATCACCGGATCGAGCTGAAACTGTGAGGGGTAGGGCAGCTTTTCCACGAACCCGACCTGAAGCTCATATTCATAGGTTTCCGTTTCCACCGCCAGGTTCATGCGTCGCAGCTGGTCGCTGCGGGTTTTGCCCGCCCAGAACACTTTCAAAATTCCCCCCTCGTTCGCCAGCGCCTGGGAGAATTGCCCCTGCGCCGCGCTGTGCATCAGATAAATCGCTTTATAAATATTGGATTTTCCGGTGCCGTTGGGGCCGAACACGATATTGAGCTGTTCCAGCTCAAGCGACATATCGCGAATTGAGCGGTAGTTCTGAATATGCAAATTTTTGATCATCGGGGTACTCCGCTGCGCACGCTTAACCTGTACAGAATTACAGTATTTTACGCTGAGCGCAAAAAAAAGACGACAGTGAGGGTGTCGTCTAAACGGGGTACTGCTTTGGGCCTCTGTGGGTCAACAGGGCCTTCGCTTCTTTCTTATCAGGTAACGGCCAGACGCAGACCCAAATCATCAGGATAGGGATCAAAGTAGTTTTGCGTCATCAGATACCGGTCAGGGTATTCAGCCAGATAATGCTTCAGCAGCGTCAGCGGCGCGAGGATCGGCAGCAGCCCGTCCCGGTAATGCAGGATCACATCCCGCAGTTCTCCACGCTGGCGGCTGTTCAGCTGGTTACGGAAATAGCCCTGAATGTGCATCAGCACGTTAGTGTGATTCTTCCGCGAAGCGGGTTTTTTCAGAATGGTCATCAGCTTGTCGCGATAGGCCACGAAAAACGCGTCCAGATCGTCCCACTCGTGCAGTGATGCCACGAACGGGCCAATTTCACGGTAGCCTGCCTGATGGTGCGCCAGAAGCTGAAGCTTATAGCGGCTGTGAAAGTCCAGCAGGGCACGGCGCGTCAGGCCATTTTTACGCATTACGTTCAGTTCGTGGAGAGCGAAAACGCGCTCAACAAAGTTTTCCCGTAGTACCGGATCGTGCAGGCGACCGTCTTCTTCGACGGGCAGCCAGGGGAAAGTTTCAAGGAGGGCGGCGGTGAACAGCCCGACACCCTCCTTGCGGCCCCGGTTGCCGTTTTCGTCGTACAGCCGCACGCGCTCCATGCCGCAGCTGGGGGATTTTGCACAGACGATAAAACCCGCCAGATCGCCGATTTTCGGCAGATAACCTGCCGTAAATGCGGCCATCTTCTGCGTGACGTCATCGTGCGGCGCTTTGCTGAACCGCATTTCTGTCTCGCCGCCGGTGGTCATCACCAGACGCAGCGCCGGACGAGGCGTGGGCAGGCCGATAGCCATTTCAGGGCATACCGGACGGAAAGCGACCCACTGCGCCAGCTCATCCATCACAAAGCCCATACGCTTATGCCCGCCGTCAAAGCGAACGGCGGAACCGGTCAAACATCCGCTAATACCCAGCACAGGTTTTGTTGTCATGGTGTGCACCTCCCGATCTCATACCTAAAAGTTACACAACAATGCGTATTTGTCCAAGTATTGGCGGGATTATTTTTAAATCGTCTTTAAAATCAAGAGCAATCAGCTGCCCTTGTAGGTTGAGTAACCGTACTGGCTGAGCAGAAGCGGGATGTGCAGTTTTTCATTGGTGCGGGTGACGGTGAACAGCACCGGCACTTCCGGGAAGAAGGAGTCCAGCTTTTTACCGTGGAAGTAATCGGCGGTTTTGAAGGTCACTTTATACACGCCAGGCGCCATATCCTGATCCTGCGGATAGAGCGATTTGATGCGCCCGTCGTGGTCGGTTTTACCGCTGGCAATCGGGGTCCACTTGTCCTGCTCCTGCTTCTCCAGCGTGACGGCCACATCCGCTGGCGGCATACCGGTTTGCTGGTCCAGAACGTGGACGCTCAGGGTGCCTGCCGGGGCGCTGAACGCGGCAGGCGCGAAAGCCATTGTAGCCAGCATCATCAGAGGGAGTGTCTTTTTCATCGTGTTTTCCTGTTGAGTTGTCGGTGACAGGAAAACGTTAGCACTCGCTGTGCGAAAAAATATTCAACTTTTCGTGAAGATTGCCTCAGCAGAAAATAATCAGAGGATAATCACCTCAAGGGAAACCTGCTGCTGCCACTGCGCAACCTGCTTTTTCCGCACGGCGGTAAGTTTACCGCTGGTGACCAGCAGCCATTTGCGGTCCGGGAAAATTTCCGGGGCCAGCGCGGCAGGGGGAACCGGCAGTATGTCGATGCGGTGGCCCTGGCCGGTGCGCGTCAGAGCTTCAAGCCAGATCTCACAGGGGTCGTTCAGATGCCAGCCGCTGATGAGGATGTTATCGCCCGGCGCTTTTTTATCGCCCTCAAGGCAAAACGAGGTATAGGCGATGAGGATGCCGTCGAGGATCTCACGCAGCGTCATGGCGGCGGCGACGTTGGCCGATATCTGGCTGCGCAACGGACGCAGCACGTTAGTGACCAGCTCTGGCCTTGGGTATTCGCGTCCGGCGTCGTAAATCATCTGACGCAGGGACTCAATTTTCCCCTCCTGCAACTTTTGCAGCATGGCCTGTTGCAGGGTTTGCCAGTTATTGGCGCGGCGCGGCGCAGGGCGTTCCAGCAGTGATTTTACCTGACCGATGGGTACGCCTTTTTTTACCCAGTCGAGGATTTTCAGCGCCTGCTGAACGTCCTCATCGCTGTACAGGCGGTGACCGCCGTCCGTACGCTCGGGTTTGAGCAAGCCATAGCGTCGCTGCCACGCCCGCAGCGTGGTGGCGGTGATGCCGCTGAGTCTGGCGAATTCGCCGATGGAGTAAGCCATGTCTGCATCCGAAGAGAAGGAGTTGTCTCAATATACTACGAATATTCCACGACGGGATGAAGCGCCGCACGGGTGCGCTACACTTAACGTCCAACCGCGTAAATGAAAGGAGTTCTCATGAGGCTATGGCCTGTCGTTACCGGTGTCGCCATTGCGCTGACGCTGGTTGCCTGTAAATCTCCCACGCCGCCGAAAGGCGTGCAGCCCATTACCGGCTTTGATGCCAGCCGCTATCTCGGCAAATGGTATGAAGTCGCCCGACTGGAAAATCGCTTCGAGCGCGGTCTGGAACAGGTCACCGCGACGTACGGCAAGCGTAGCGATGGCGGTATCAGCGTACTGAACCGCGGCTACGATCCGGTGAAGAAAAAATGGAATGAGAGCGAAGGAAAGGCGTACTTTACCGGCGAACCGACCACGGCTGCGCTGAAGGTATCGTTCTTCGGCCCGTTTTACGGCGGCTATAACGTGATCAAGCTGGATGATAAGTACCAGTACGCGCTGGTCAGCGGCCCGAACCGCGACTATCTGTGGATTTTATCGCGCACCCCGACCATTCCGGATGCGGTAAAACAGGACTACCTGAACACCGCACGCGAGCTGGGCTTCCGGGTCGATCAGCTGGTGTGGGTGAAGCACTAACCTACTGATACGAAAAGGTGATGCTTGCCAGGGCGTTGGCCGAGCCGGGGACCAGTTCACCGGTTCGGATGTACTGCGCCTGGAACGGCAGGGACAGCGTTTGTGCCGAGCTGGTGGTCTGGATGAAAAACTGTCCCGTCGTACCTGCGGACGAGCTGTCCGGCCCCATCATAAGCGGCCCGGTACCGTTATAGAAAAACTGTACGCCAATGCCGGAGGCCGTGGAGTCCCCGGTCAGCGTCACGACCGACGAGGTATTTGACGGTGTGGTCTGATCGGTCATCACTGCGTTAACCGCCACGTTCTCATCGCAGGTCAGGCTGACGTTAAACTCCCCCGACGGCGAGGTGCTGCCTACGCTGGGCAGCGTGTGAATATCAATGGTGCCCAGGTCGACGTTGGCGCTTTTCGTGCCTACCGTGCAGCCGCTTGCCGTCACCGTGATGGTGGTGGGGTTGATGATCACCTGCGCGGTTTTCACTTCGTTGTTATAGGCCGTCAGGATCGCCGCGTTAATGGTCGGGGTCTGGTATACGCCGGATTTCAGCGGAACGCCGGTCTTGATAAACGTCACTTTTGCCGACCAGCCCAGTGCGGTGGCGTAACCGTTAGTCCCATCGGCCGGATAGCTCTGCGTAATGCCCGTCTGCATCGGGACATAGGTGGTGCCGTTATAATCTTTAAGCCCAAGAATGAAGCCGATGCCGGGCACGCCCGTTTCAAATACCATGTAATTTGCGCCATCAAGAATAACCGTGATGCCGGTGGCGGTTATACTGCTGCTCGGCTCCAGCGTCCCTTTGGAGCAGGTAAATACCAGGCCGCACCAGAACACTTCCGAGACGCTCGCAGAGGCGCTCCATTCAGAGCCAATTGTCTTTCCAGGCACGATAGAGTCTGCCGGGCCGGACCACGACATGGGCGTTGGCGAAAGGGTGATATCCGATGTCCAGGAGAGGGCAAGTGCCTGAGAGGACATGAAAAACAGGGCTAAAAACAGTAAACGCATTATTGATACTCCGTCGTCCAGGTTGCCACTGCCGAAACGTCTCCGGCATTGACCGGCGCACCCGTGGCGGCCAGTCGCGCATAGAAGGTCATTTTTACGCTGTCATCCCCCGCCGCGCCGTAAGCAGCGGTTTGGGTGTCCAGCGGGATAAGTACGCTGTCTTTATCCAGAATCTGCACCGCCACGCCGGTCGCGCCGCCGTCAGCGACTTTGAGAAGCTGCGGGTTCTCGTCATCCGGCGTACCGCTGAAGCGGATTTTCACGCCAGCAAAGGTGGGGCCGCACGCTTCAAGGGTGAGCGTGAAGGGCGTTTTGATATTGCTGACCGCGCCCGCCTCGCTAAATTGCTTCACGCCGAGGGTGCCCAGCGGCACGTTTTGCTCCTTCGAATCTTCCGAGACAATGCAGGTATTGCCGATCACGTTGCCGGTCACGGAAACCAGCACGTCATAGCCGCGCGCGGGAACGGTGATGAACATCAGCAGGATCAGGGGGAGGAACCGGATGGTTACTGACATATGACCTCCTGGGAATAAAGCCCGGTGCGGGCGTGATAATTCTGCGGGTTCAGCGCATAGCGGATCGTGCAGCGCTGGGCGCTGTCGCGCCCCCATACGGCATGCAAGGTTCCCTCCGCTGACAGGCCGGTCAGATACACGCTGCCGCCGTCGCCGACGATACCGCTGGCTTTGTCATCCTCTGACGAGACCAGCGTGCCGAAGGGGAGCACGTCTTTAGCGTGACGTACGATAAACATCGCTTTTGCCCCCTGACGCGTGGTGAGGGTGGCGCGAACCAGTGCCCCGTCGGTGGGGATTTTATTGGCGATGGCGTTCTCAAGTTCCACGTCATTGCCCACGGTGGTGACATCCAGCGCAACCTGATTAACGCGATACGGCGTGGCGTACGGGATCACCGCATAGCCCCGGCTGTCGGTTTTGATGCCCTTGTGGTTGAGCACGGCGACATGGCTGGCGCCCGGGGCTTTCACCAGAATATTGGTGTTCCCGAGCGGCTGGCTCAGCGTCAGACCATCCTCATGCAGCACCGCACCGCCGCTCATCCCGTAACTGAGGTTGCGGGAGTCACCGGCGTAGCTGTAGCCCAGGTTATAGTCTCCCCACGCGCCCTCGTATTGCAGCGCGGCATCGCCGCCGTAGTGCTGCTGCGCGCTGTAGCGCTGGTTGACGCTATAGAAAAGATTCTCCTGCCCCGGCAGATAACCACTGACACCGGTACTGGCGGTGGTGCCAGCGGGATCCGCATGGGTAGCGGTAAAACGGAGACGGGTCGACAGCGCCGGGTTACCCAGCGGCACCGACAGGGACAACGCGAGGATATTGTCTTTCTTGTTGTCGTACAGGCCAGAGCTACGCTGGGCGCTGATGCCAAGCGACAGGTTACGAAACGTCGCGTTCCACGCGAACTGCAAACTTTGCGTGGTTTTTGACGTATTCCAGTAGGTTTGTTGATCCCAGGACAGCGACAGCGCGCCGTATTCGCCCATCGGCTGCGACAACAGAAGCTGATTTTTTGCCTTACGCGACATATGCAGGTTGTAAACCGTGTCGTAGTGAGTGGTGACGGTGCCATCGTCTTCCACGGTCTGTTTTGGCGCTCCGCCCGCCATGCCTTTGTAAGTGGTATCGCTGAGGGTATAAAACCCTGCCGTTGAGTAACGCAGCGAGAAGAAATTGACTCGCGTACCGATATCGTTCAGCAGCTTGCTGTACCGCAGGCGCACCGAATCACCGGTGTAGTGCTGATTATCAGCCAGCTGGCTGCGGGCATGGGTGAGGTCGAGGGAGTAGGCGCCAAAGCGGCCGAGATTCTGCCCGATACCGAAGGCCAGGCCGTTGTAGCGATCGGAAAACTGCGCCCCGCCATAAAACGTGAGGCCGTATCGCCAGCCCAGGAACAGCTCGCCCTGCGCGAAGGAGGGCGAGATCTGATTGCCCGCAGGGCGGTATTTCCCCGCACCCAGAGCATATTTGACCTGACCGTTACGCACCAGATTCGGCACGCTGGCAAAGGGCAGGGTGTATTGCGTCTGGCTACCGTCGCTCTCCTGAATGGTGACCGCGAGATCGCCGCCGGAAGAGGTCGGATAGAGATCTTTCAGCACAAACGCCCCCGGCGGAACGGAGGTTTGATAGATGACGTTACCGTTCTGGCGAACCGTCACCGTGGCATTGCTGCGCGCGATGCCACGCACTTCGGGCGCGTAACCGCTCAGGCTGGCGGGCAACATATTGTCATCGGTCTTCAGGGCAACCCCACGCAGGCCAACGGCGTCAAACACCTGCGATGAGGTGAACGTTTCACCGGCATAAACCTGGGCACGCAGGGCGCGGATATCCCGCTGTAGCCAGGTCTGGACGTGGGTGAGCTCGTTACTCTCTTTGGTCCACGTGGTGAAATCACGCAGCCGCCATGCGCCCAGGTTGGCGCCGCTGTTGAGGCTCACAAACAGCTGTTGTTCCCGCGTGCGCGTCTCGCCCCGGTAGTCATTATTCGCGCCATTGACCACATAGTTCAGCCACGCGGCAGGGATGCCGGACTCCCAGCTCTCCGGGCTGACGTACCCGCGCGGCAGAGCGCGCATCGCGCTTTGCGGTACGGTGAAGTTGAGGGTAAGCGTCCTCTGGTCAAAATCAAACCGGGTATCGGCGAATGACTGGGTTAAAAAAATGCAGCGCTGCGCAGGCGGCAGCTCACCCCCTTTAGCCTGACGGCTGTCGATGCCAAGTGCGGCGAATTGCGCAGGCGTAAGGCACGGCAGGGCTTCACCGGCGGTGTTTTCAGCGACGCGAAACGTGACGTTACCTGTGAACGCGAACTGGGTGTTGATATACACGTTAAGATTGTACTCGCCCGGCGGCAACGCGCTCCCGGCGTTGACCCAGGCGAGATCGGCGCTGTTGGCGCGCTCGCCGTTGAGAAACGCAGGATTAAATTGCAGCTCGCTTTCGGCAGCCACGGCTTGCCGAATCACCAGGGCGATCGCCGTGGCGCACAGGATTTTAATTTTCATGTGGTCACGCCTTACTGTTTTTATTATTGGGACAATGACGTGCGGGTAACGGGCGTCCAGGCGCCATAATCGTTAATCGTCTGGTAGCTTAAGCTGCTCGCATGGCTGAAGGTGTCTGCCAGCGTCACGCTGGATTTCGGCGGCACCATGACGGGCGACACCGGCCTGCCATCAATTTTCACGTTAATGGTGGTGAGGTAATACGGCGTTGGGTTGGTCAGCGTGACCTTGCCCGCGCGGTAGGCGCCGGCAAGGTTTTTCCATGCCTCCCCTGCACCTTCCCTGAGCCGCTCCGGGCGATAAAAGACCTTGATGCGGTTGGCAGAGGCGAATTGCAGCGAATTGCCGGAACCGTTTTTAACCTGCTGTGGGATAGCTTTGACCGTCATCCAGTACAGCGTCTCGCGATCGGCTGGCAGGGCGTCGCCGCTGAACATGATTTTCACCGCGCTTTCGCTGGCGGGCTTCATGACGTACAGCGGCGGCGTGATGACGAAGTCGTTGGTACGACTCCCTTTCTCGTCTTCCATCCAGGACTGGATCAGAAACGTGGCATCAGGGTGGGTATTTCTTACCTGCATCATCGTCTGCGTAGCCGCGCCGGTGTAGATCAGCCGCGTTGCGCCTAACCCCACGCCGCCTGCGTACACGGCGGATGAACATAACGTGCCAGCCAGACAAATCCATGTGTTTACGCGCATAGTGCGTCTCCTGAAAGCTGAGTCAGACCCGGCCAGCAGACCGGGTCTGAAGATTACGAATAGGTCACGGTGTAGGTGGCGACCGCGCTGGCATCACCCGCCGTGGCGTTGCCCAGTGGGGAGTAATATTTCGCGCTGAAGTTCAGGATGTTCGCCCCCGCACGCAGGGGGATCGCTGCTGCCGGCTCACCCAGCCTGACGACGTTGCCCTGTTCGTCATAAAGACGGATAGCGACATGCTGCGCCGAGCCCGCGCCGCCGTTTACTCCAGCGGCCAGGCTATTCACATCGGTACTGTCCGGTGTACCGGTGAAGGTGATAGCCACGGTCGTTGCGGCAATAGGGTTATCTTCCGTGGACGCGGAGGTATCGGCGATTTCGCAATCTTCCAGGGTGATGGAGAAGGCTTTTGCGGTACTGGCTTCACTGCCTGCGGCAGCCAGCGTGGCGGTACGCACTTCACCCATGTCGACGTCGATATTGGCGCTACCGGCGCTGATGGCACAGGCGGAGGTCACCACTTTACCGCTGAAGTTAACCGTGCCGCCGCTGGTGGTGGCGGCCAGTGCTGAGCCCGCTGGCAGCAGGGCGGCAATGCTTAATGCCAGCAGAGAATGGCAAGTAAGGCGTGCTTTCATTTAATAGTTCCTTGATTTTTTTATTACGAGATTTGCTCTGAAAGCGGCAGGTCTAACTGGTTAAAAAGACCAGCAAATCTGTCTTATTCCTGAGCCCGAGTTTCCTTATCGCTGAGCTTTTTAAGGCGCTCACGCGGCGATAAGAAAGTTTCTCCAGTTCTGCGATGTAACGTATATCCAGTCCGTTCCTGAGTTCCTTTAATACCCTCCTTTCTCCAGGCGTCAGCGATAACGCCGCTGGCTGCTTTTGGGGCCGATAATGGCTATCGACCATTTTTGCTAGCTTTATCCGCCACTGATAAACCGTGTTCTGTAGCGAGATATAGGCATCAATATCTTCCCGGACCCATAACAGGGAATGGGCAGAGGTTGAGTACAGGCAGATAATCACTTCAGGCTGCGTGACTTTGATTTTTTTTAAATATTTCAGTGAGTCATACCCTGTATGGTATTTCTCTGCGCCGGATATAAATAAGATATCGATACGAATCGACGACAGCGCCTTATCCAGTTCCTGATAACCTCCTTCGATGATAATGATGTGAAGGTCGTCGCGGATGCTGCTTAATAACGTTTTAATGCCGTTTCTTGCATAATGATCGCCGCCCATCAGTGCAACAGTTATATGCTGTGTTATTTGGCTATTGTTCGTCATGTTATTCCTCGATTTATAATAGTAATCAGGCGAATTATTTATAAGGTTATCGCCAGTATTCTCGAAGCAATGACGTATTGCATACTGTAGGCCTACTATACGTCGGCCAATAAAGAGGTAATCTGAATTAATCTAAAATTGTATTAATTACTAAGATCGAGACCGGTTTCGACGCTTCCCTCTGATTGGTCTTATTCCGCTTCGCTTTCTGTAAATTATGATAGCCGCTATTTTTAATGAAAATTTAGCTTTGATAAATGTTTTGTAAGGAGTTTGTCGTCTGGTGTCAGTGCGGGTGTGAAGTTGCTGACGGGGAATAACAATTTACGAATGTTATCATCGATAAAAACTGATAGAAAGGTGGCTTAAAAGCATACAAAAACCATGTAAGTTATTGATATTGGTCAGGTTGAGAAAACTTAAGGCTTAAGGGTGCTGAATATTTCAGACACGCATGTCCGTGGCGTACAATGTTTTTTTACGTAGATATTTGTCAATGTCAAGAGGCGAGGAGTGCGCCAAAAGGTGAGGCTCTGATAAATGAGATGCTGCCGGTAGTCAGATACTTCTGTGGAGCGGAAATTCACTTCACAAAACATCATAATGAGGATGATCGCGGATGAAGCGGCTCTGCACGCCGCATTCTACAAGGGGTGAGTTCTTATGCAGGTTCAGTGAAGCTTAAGGGATGAAATATAAATTAAGATTTTTCGCCAATGGCGAAGATATACAGCATGACGTTAATCAGTCACATTAATCCCGACGTGAATGTCATCCCATACATGCGGTGACCCAGGTTCAACATCTGTTAACCGGAGAATTCATACTGCCCCTATGCATAAGCATTACATTATAAATAATATCGTCGAATTTCATCCTGCGGCCAGCACGTTACGTGATATCAACAATCCTGACCGTGTGGTTGTGTTAAATTCGCCAGCAGGCCGATGCCTGTTGTTATTAATCGACAGAGCGGGGTCGATTGTCACTCAGCAAGAGTTCCTTGATATTGTCTGGCAAAGCCGCGGCATGCTTGTCTCCTCCAATACCTATTACCAGAACATCTCCATCCTGCGCAAAGGGCTCAAAAAGATTGGTTTTGAAACTGACCCTATCGTTACCATTCCCCGGATTGGGTTGACGCTGGCAAGCGACACGCAAATAACCGTCAGAGAGTCTTCACCCGTCGCGCCTCAACCCGCAGAGGGACAATGTGTGGAGGCGCCAGCGATCGAGGAGGTCTCTGCATCCTCCGAGCCAGCAACGCCCGTTGCCAGGAAGCCCACGCGCTGGCTGGCTTTCGTCATGGGGCTATTGATCGTCCTGGCCGGGGCAGGCGTGACGGGATATATGAACGCCACAGAAAACCGTTTTGTTGAGGATTACCGTTTTGCGGCATCCGTCGGAGCCTGTCGCGTTTATCTTGCGAACGACATTCAGACTCACGCTGAACGCGCTTCCGCGCTGACCTATGTGGAACAATTCAAGGCTGAATGCGCGCAATATCCCTGGGTTTACATCAGCTGGTACGCTCTGCTTCCTCGTGCGTCGGTTATTCGCTGCGACCGGCCAATGAAAGAGCCGAACCGCTGTATATCTGATTATTTCCTGAAGGATAGCTAGCATGACTCGTTTTCGGCAGATGCTGTATATCATCGTGGCGGGCCTCGTCACCGCAGGCGTGCTGACGGGCTATTACCTGTGGCACCGAACTTACGTTCAGCCTTTTTCATGCCAGGCTAATCTGGTCCAGCACCATCCGGATGAGACGCTGACGGTCTGGCTGAATTACACCTTCGACGGGAAATTCGGCACCCTGAGCATGAATGGCCGGGCAAAGAGCGATCCGGGTAAAACCATCGACAGGAAAATTTCCTTTCGGGTGGATAGACAGGATCATCTCTATTTGCTGACGTCAGAAAAAAATATGACGTTCCCGGACGATAATGTCGACGACAGCTGGCTGGAAAAATATGAACCGCAATTCTTTGTCTATCCGGGCAAGAGTATTTATATGCGGATCAATGAACAACATAATGGTAACTATATCTTTACCTTAGGAACATTACCGACATATGTGTGTCGTGGCTCAAAAAAAGAATGATATAAACGAGAAAAACATTATATTTTCCTCCCGTCTCATTTATGCTTGATTTAAAATATCAGGATTACCTTAGAAATAAAAAGTGCGACAGATCATGTTGCGATAATGTAATTAATTTTAAATTTGGCAAGTAAATGAAAAGTGTATTTGACTCCTCCGATGGGGGGAAATCAGTACCGGAAAAGTGTCTGCATATTGGGTTGATATTATGGCCCCGTTATTCACTCCTGGCCGTCTCCGGGTTGCTGGAGGCGCTGCGTTATGCAGCGAAAGCTCAGGATAAATTAGCATTTAAAATCAGCCTGATAAGTGAATTTCCTGATATCCCGATTATCAGCAATGCGGGGATTATCATGAGACCAGATTCTCCCCATGCGCCGCCGGACAGTTTTAACTATCTTGCTGTTATCGGCGGTGAATTGCAGTATCTGGACTTAGGGTATCAGGGGGATAAAGCGTATCTGGCACATGCCCACCATGCCGGGGTTCCGCTCATTGGCATTGGCACCGGCAGTTTTGTCCTCGCACAGGAAGGATTGCTGAATGAACGACGAGCGTCCATCCATCCTTTCCACCTTGATGCATTTCGGCAGGCTTTCCCGCTGGTTTATGCTGAGCAAGGGTATGATTTCATCGACGATGGCGATGTGCTGACCTGCCCGGGCGGTATTTCCACCCTGACGCTGGCAACTGAGCTTATCCGCGCCCATGCCGGGGATGATATCGCCAGCACCACCTGTCAGCGTTTGTCGCTCGTTCCGCATGAAATTGCCACCCCGCGTCCGGCGAATTTTGCGCTTATCCCTGACTCGCGGTTGCGCCGCGCCGTCATGCTGATAGAACAGTTCCTGACCCGGCCGCTCACCACCGCCGGGCTTGCGCGAGAAGTGGCATTGAGTGAACGCCAGCTCAACCGACTGTTCCACGCAGAATTCGGCAAAACGGCCCGCGAATTTATCCGCAGCGCCAGACTGCGCTATGCTTGCTGGCTGCTGAAGAACTCACAGCAAAGCGTGACGGATATTGCGCAGCGGATGGGGTTCAGCGACTGCGCGCACTTTATTCGTCATTTTCAGACGGAGTATGGTTGTACGCCTGGCGTGTGGCGCACTTCGCAGAGCTGAATATCATTACATTGCTGCCCTGAAACTTTACTCAACCGGAATATCATCATGAAAATAGAAGCCGCACACCCCTCACAATTTGAACGCCTCGTCGCAGTCTGGGAGTCGTCCGTTCGCGCCACGCACCGCTTTTTGCAGGAAAGCGATATCGCGGCGCTGCGTCCGTTATTGCTCAACGCATATTTGCCTAATCTCAGGGTTGTGATTGCCCGGGATGACGTGGGTATTATTCACGGCTTTTTGGGCGTGGATAAAAATCGCATTGAAATGCTGTTTGTGGATGATGCGAGCCGGGGGAAGGGTATCGGGAAAATGCTGCTGCAATATGCCATTGCAGAATTCGGCGTAAATGAAGTGGATGTGAACGAGCAGAATCCGCAGGGGGTGGCGTTTTATCGTCATATGGGGTTTGAGCAGGTCGGGCGCTCGGAGCTGGACGGGCAGGGGAATCCGTTTCCATTGTTGCATATGCGGTTGAGTGGACAGGCTTAACGCCCTCTCCCTCTGGAGAGGGCGTCTGCAAGCTAGTTACTGGTAATTTGCCCGATGATTACACCACGCACTTTTTCGCCATCGAAGTAATACGAGACCGTATTACTCTGGATGAATCCATTCTGTACTGGCGTCTCCTGATAAAAAAGTATCGCTTTCTTTTTGGCGATCCCTTTCTTGCCGAACATTTCAATTAGATTCCTGTGAGTAGCATTCAACAATGGAACATTCGCGACTGAGACGCTGACAGGTTCCGTTGTTTTAGCACACTCTTTATGTATGCCATCTTTGGCAATAACTAGCGCAGTTAACAATCCTGCACCCATTTCGTTATCAGAAATGAACCAGTAATTCGTGCCATCGTCGTCATGAAGGCAGACCCAGCGTGCTGAGCTGTCTTTGTTAACTGGTGTGCTGGTGATATCTGACAGGTGAGTAACCTCCATTCGTACGGCTTGCTTGCTTATAGCGATGGTCGGTGAAAGGGGCACTGTTGTAGAAATTTCCGTCAGTGATCCGTCTTCATCGTAATACTCGGTCGCGAAGCCGGTCATTTCCGTTGCTGAGACGTGCGAACTGACTGCAACGAGTAATGGCAATAAACAAAATAAACGCTTCATTTGACTATCAATACCGTATCGTTGCTTTTCCAGATACTCCTTCTGGCACTCAGAGGAGCAATGATGCAGCCCTCTGAAGAGTCGTCAGGGTGCAAACTGCTTTTACCATGTATTTTAAATGAGTCTCTACCACACATATCATTTGTCGAGTAGGGCGTGAGGCTGAGAGTATATTTCCCGGTGTGGGCTGAATTATGAGGGGAACCAATTGTGTATTTCCCTCGAGGTAGAGGCCCACTGTTTTTTACACATTCTTGAGATGGATCGTTTTTGTAACCACTTGCTCCTGCATAATCTGCATCGAACTGATAAACACCATCAAGATAAAATTTGTGCTCTTTTACATCATATTCCCAGGACATACTTTCTCCTTAAGCGCGTTCCTTCCAGGTATCAGAATGAATGATGTTTCCATCTATGTAATGCCATGTTATTTTTTCATATGTTAGATCTACATATTCACAATGTGTATAGCGTTCGTTTCGCGGTAGTTTAATGTCAAACATGAGTGGTTCAATTTGAACTACTCTTGCATTTTCTAAAGTTGTCTTAAAGTAAGCCTCTTCAAGTCCGTTATAGTTGATTCTGTAAAATATGAACTCTGCTTTTTTAAGTGTTTGCCCAGTGCATAAGGCTTTGTATAGATAAGAGGATGATGAATCAATCTCTTTCATGAATGCATAGGTACTACAAATGCGTTTTGCAGTGATTTTACCGGAGAATTTATCTATAGGTTGTTCTATAGAATGCATAAATTCAATCACTTCTATTGAACCTTCGCGATCTTTTATATCGACAGATCCATTAATCCTCCGGCCTGAATCATCCTCGAGCCATAAGTAAACAGGTATAGCCATCTCAATCTCCTTTTATAGACTGAGGGAAACTACTCTTCATTATGGATTTAAATTGTGACTTTCATTTCAAAACAGGAATGTTAAAGAATTTTGGTTGGTTTAATAGAATGTTGTAGTTGCGAGATATGGATGGTATCAATTGACGTTTAAAAATTTATAAGGTTGATTTATGACTATTCTTCCATCGCAAGAATAATAGTCACTAAAAAAGCATCAAATATTGAAATGATGAATATCATTAAATAATGAACCTATGCCGGGATTAGCGCTTAGCCTGCTTATCCCATTTTAATAAGCCGGCGATATCTTTCTTACCTTCGGCTTCTTTCAGCAGGCGCTGCTTTTTTTCAAACTCGAGGTATTCTGAGCACGCCTTTTCATCAGCCGTTTTCTTGCTGATTTTGCCTGCTCCTTCTAAAACGTCCCGGTCATTAAATTGCAGAAACTGATCGAGCTTGGTTTGCCAGTCTCGTAAAAATACCTGCTTGCGGCGTTTGGCCTGATCTTCGGCAAAATCGAGCCACATATTAACGACGCGATTAAGCTCGCTCACCTCATCCTGAGACAGATAATTTTTTGCGGTGGTGACATCGCTTTTACGGACTTCTTCGCATTTATAGCTGGTCAGCCCCATATGCGGTTGAGTGGCGTCCGCACGTGGGTGAATCAACTCAGCAGCGGTGTGCCCAGTGCAGGCAAAATGCAGTTTATTCTGGATGGTCTGAAAGAATTGCGTGGTTTCTTTGAGCGACGGCTGATAGTCAGCAGCTAATGCGAAAATCTCCCTCACGCGAAGATAGACCCGGCGTTCGCTGGCACGTATATCGCGAATGCGTTCCAGCATTTCATCGAAATAGTCAGGGACGGCGGAAGATCCCACAGGCGGATTTTTCAGGCGCTCGTCGTCCATAACGAAGCCTTTAACCAGGTATTCCTGGAGCGTTTGGGTGGCCCACTGGCGGAACTGCGTACCTCGCGTGGATCGGACGCGATAGCCGATGGCGAGAATGACGGGCAGGCTAAAGTGAAGTGTGTTGCGATTGACCTTGCGCTGACCTTCTTGCTGAACTTGTAAGTAAGCCTTACAAGTTGCTTTTTGTTCAAGCTCACCTTCTTCGTAAATAGCTTTAATATGCTGAGTAATAGCTTGAGGGGTGACCTGGTAAAGAGACGCAATGGCTGCTTGCGACAGCCAGAGTGTTTCATGTTCAAAGCGACATGTGATGCGAACCGTTCCATCATCACTGGCAAACATAACAAATTCGCCTGCCGGGGATTGGATTACGTCTTTATCTGCCATGTCGCCTCCACATCTAATGCACCAGGCAGGTAGTATGCCAGAAACAGCCGCTAAGCCAGGTGGTTTGTATTTGATTTTGCGAGGCGCTTTCCAGCATGTGGAATTTGGATCGCTGCAAGCGCGTCCTCTATCTCAATAAGCTTTGCTTTCGTCCGTTTATAATCATCCTGCAAACGCTGCTCCTGCTCATTATACGCCACCAGAACGATGCATCCTTTCATGACCTTTACCGTGACCTGCTGTCCGGTATCAAACCCCGCCACGCGCAGCCACTTGCCGGAAAGGATGATTTTTGGGGTAGATTTGTCGTAAACATTCGGGCGGTAACCCACAATTAACGAACGCTCGGTTCCGGATTGGTCGGTGTCTGGGGTAGAATGCGAATCAGCCATAATCAACTCCTTGATAGTTGGTGAGGTTAGACGCTCCGGTTGTGTTCCCGCACTTCGGAGCGTTGCTAATACAGGAGGATTAGGTGGCCTCCTATGTGTGTCAGAGTAGGTGGATAGGTGGCCTCATGTCAATCATATCGCGCGAAAAAAAACCAAAAGGCGGCGGACAATCTCCGCAGTTTAAGATGCGTATTGATCCGGCATTGAAGGAACAGTTGGATGCGGTAGCGGCTGAGGAAGGGGTGAGTCTTGCTAGTTGGTTGAAAGAACTAGCGAGGGAAGCGCTAAGGAAGAAAGGAAAAGAACCAAGAGGGTGATTAATTTCCCAATGTGATTTAATTACTGATTGAAGGTTAGGTATGTAAGTTAGGATTGGTTATTTTTGGAAAGATAATCATAAAAAGAATTAATTAACTTTATGTCATCCTCTCTTTTTAAGCCAACGTGAAAGAAACCTATACATGCTGATATAAGAGCTTTGCTGGTAAGTTCACTATATCGGCCGGCATATAACGGTTTTGTTTGACGATAAAGTGACCACGAACCATGTACGATTTCTGAGCGATAGTTATACATTTCTTTTGCTATGCTACTCCAGTCGCTGTTGTCTTTATGGTACATATTCAGCAGAAGTGTAACTCTATTTATAAATGTGGAAGTGATGTTATCTTTTTGTGTGTTTACAAGGCGTTCAAGTGCTGTAGTTAGTTTTACGATTTTTGATGAGTCATCATTATCTTGCATTGCACTTCTAAAAATAAATATTGCATCTATAAGCCTATCCACTAAAATGGGATTCGATTTTGGGGTTGTTGCATGAATTATAATCTGTTTTATTATGCTACCAAGTTCTGATGCATTCTCTTGTTTGAATTTTTGCCAAAACACTGCGCTATGAACAATTGTTCCTTTGCTCGAAAAACAATAATTGTATCCATCATCATTATTTGTAATGTAAAAGGACTCGTAGTTAGGATACGGGTTTAATGATAAAGCAACCACGTCTGAATCTATGTGAAAATGTTCACTAAATAATTGTATTATTCCAACGATAAAGTTGGCGATTTGCTTAGATAAATACTTCCTTCTCTCTTTAGAGCAGTTTTTTATGGTTATTTTAAGGAAGTGTTTATAAGGATGTAATTGTGAATTACAAAACTCTTCGGCTAGTTCAATTACGTCGGTTGTAAAATTGGGTTGGATATCCGAGAAGATGTTTTCTTTGGGAATGATCGAAGCGATACCTAAATTTATCTCATCTTTTTCTAGACCGTTGGCTAGTATCGGGAAATAAAAATCTTCGTCGAGTAGACTGTCTTTTATTCTATTGACCACTTCATTAAGTATTTTAAGACAACCATCATGATCTATATTTCCATCACCAAGAAAGAAATGATTATAAAATATCTTTTTAAATTCAATATAAAACTCATTGGTTGTTGAGTTCATCTCTAAGTTTACTTCTTTAATGAGTTCATTTAGCATATGAAGTATGGCAGATTTAGATTTGTTAGAAAGTTTTATTTCTCTTCTTGGGTCATGTTTATATTCTTCTGTGAAATCATTCGGTGAGCTTATAGACATGCCTAATCCAGCCAACCCTTCCCCATACTCTTTTTGATGAAATTCATTGTAATTTTTATTTTTCAATGCTTTTAAAATCTCATCGTCAATTCTCATGGATTCAGAGATAATAAAACGAATTGTGTTAATTCTGGCTTTAGTAATTCTCATTTTATTAATTCTTAATTTCAATGATAGTGGGTGTTATAATAATATATTTAGGAAGGATAGTTAAATTTCTAATGAATTTTATGGGGGGAATTTAAAATTTTGGCGGAAGATCACAGGAGTCGAACCTGCCCGGGAACGCTGGCGTCCCCAACTGGATTTGAAGTCCAGCCACCTCACCGGAGATGACGATCTTCCGCGCCTGCATTGCTACATGGAGGCGGGGCGCATTATAGCTACTTTCAGGCATTTACCACATACCCCACACCACTTTTTTCACCTCTCTTTTGACCTTAACCCCCCTGTTTCAGCTAATTCTTAAGAAAATCCTCAGGTTAGCATTTCGTGCTCATCAACTTTTATCCCGATCACAAAAAACAAGAAACGTAATCTCTTAACCAGAAAACGCAATACCCGCCCCTGAAACAATGGTTTAAAAAACGGTAACCGGTCTCAGCGCCCCCTACAGCGTGAAGGATAAAAATATGAGCGAAGTACTGTCAGTAAAAGAGAAGATTGGCTACGGCATGGGAGACGCCGCCAGCCATATCATTTTTGATAACGTCATGCTTTATATGATGTTTTTCTACACCGATATTTTTGGTATTCCCGCCGGGTTTGTCGGCACCATGTTCCTGCTGGCCCGCGCGCTGGATGCGATCTCCGACCCGTGCATGGGGCTGATTGCCGACCGCACCCGCAGCCGCTGGGGCAAGTTCCGCCCGTGGATTTTGTTCGGCGCGATCCCGTTCGGCATCGTCTGCGTGCTGGCGTATACCACGCCGGACCTCAGCCTCAACGGTAAAATGGTTTACGCCGCCATCACCTACACCCTGCTGACCCTGCTCTATACCGTGGTCAACATCCCGTACTGCGCGCTGGGCGGCGTGATCACCAACGACCCGACGCAGCGTATCTCCCTCCAGTCCTGGCGCTTCGTGCTGGCGACGGCGGGCGGCATGCTCTCCACGGTGCTGATGATGCCGCTGGTGAACCTGATTGGCGGTGATGACAAAGCGTTCGGCTTCCAGGGCGGGATCGCCGTGCTGTCGGTGGTCGCGTTCCTGATGCTGGCGTTCTGCTTCTTCACCACCAAAGAGCGCATCCAGGTGCCGCCGAGCACCACCTCCATGCGGGAAGACCTGCGCGACATCTGGCACAACGACCAGTGGCGCATCGTCGGCGTGCTCACCATCCTCAACATTCTCGCCGTATGCGTGCGCGGCGGCGCGATGATGTACTACTGCACCTGGATCATGGGCTCGCAGGAGATGTTCGTCGCGTTCCTCACCACCTACTGCGTCGGCAACCTGATTGGCTCCGCGCTGGCGAAACCGCTCACCGACTGGAAGTGCAAGGTCAGCATCTTCTGGTGGACCAACGCCGCGCTGGCGGTGGTCAGCGTGGCGATGTTCTTCGTGCCGATGCATGCCACCGTCCTGATGTTCGGCTTCATCTTCGTTATCGGCGTGCTGCACCAGCTGGTGACGCCGATTCAGTGGGTTATGATGTCCGATACCGTCGACTACGGCGAATGGACCAACGGCAAACGACTGACCGGCATCAGCTTTGCGGGCACGCTGTTCGTGCTGAAGCTCGGCCTGGCGCTGGGCGGGGCGATGATCGGCTGGATGCTGGCAGGCGGCGGCTACGACGCGGCAGCCAAAACCCAGAACAGCGTGACCATCAGCATCATTATCGGCCTGTTTACCCTGGCCCCGGCGGTCTGCTACGTGCTGAGCGCCATTATCGCCAGGCGCTACTACACGCTGAAAACCCCTTTCCTGACCAAAATTCTGCGCGAGCTGGCGCAGGGCGCGCGCCGCAATCAGCAGGAGTTTGAAAACCTGCCGGTCAGCAAAGAATTGCAGAACTAAGAGGACGTAAGCATGAAAATCAGTGATGGAAACTGGCTTATTCAACCGGGCCTGAATGTGACCTATCCGGTGCAGGTGTTCGACGTGGAGCAGCAGGACAATGACCTGGTGGTGTATGTGGCGCCGCGTGACGTGCGCGAACGCACCTGGCAGCTCGACACGTTGATGTTCACGGTGCGCCTGTTTGCCCCGCAGGAAGGGATTGTCGGGGTGCGCATTGAGCACTTCCAGGGTGCGCTGAACAACGGCCCGCACTATCCGCTGAACGTTCTGAAGGATGTAAAAGTTGAGATTGAAAACAACGCCGAATTTGCCGAGCTGAAAAGCGGCAGCGTCAGCGTGCGCGTCGCCAAAGGCGAGTTCTGGGCGCTGGATTTCCTGCGTAACGGCCAGCGCATTACCGGCAGCCAGCTGAAAAACAACGGCTACGTGCAGGACAGCAATACCGACCGCAATTACGTGTTCGAACGTCTGGATCTGGGCGTGGGCGAAACGGTCTACGGCCTGGGCGAGCGCTTTACCGCGCTGGTGCGCAACGGCCAGACGGTCGAAACCTGGAACCGCGACGGCGGCACCAGCACCGAACAGTCCTACAAAAACATTCCGTTCTACCTGACCAACCGCGGCTACGGCGTGCTGGTGAATCATCCGGAAAATGTCTCGTTTGAAGTCGGCTCCGAGAAGGTCTCCAAAGTGCAGTTCAGCGTGGAAGGGGAGTATCTCGAGTACTTTGTGATCGACGGCCCGACGCCGAAAGAGGTGCTGAACCGCTATACGCAGTTCACCGGGCGTCCGGCGCTGCCGCCTGCCTGGTCGTTCGGCCTGTGGCTGACCACCTCCTTCACCACTAACTATGACGAAGCGACGGTGAACAGCTTTATCGACGGCATGGCCGAGCGCGACCTGCCGCTGCACGTGTTCCACTTCGACTGCTTCTGGATGAAGGCCTTCCAGTGGTGCGACTTCGAGTGGGACCCGGTGACCTTCCCCGATCCGGAAGGCATGATCCGCCGCCTGAAAGAGAAAGGGCTGAAGGTCTGCGTGTGGATCAACCCGTACATCGGCCAGAAATCGCCGATCTTCCGGGAGTTGAAAGAGAAGGGCTACCTGCTCAAGCGCCCGGACGGCTCCCTGTGGCAGTGGGACAAATGGCAGCCGGGGCTGGCAATCTACGACTTCACCAACCCGGACGCGTGCCGGTGGTATGCCGACAAGCTGAAAGGCCTGGTGGCGATCGGCGTCGACTGCTTCAAGACCGACTTCGGCGAGCGTATCCCGACGGACGTCCAGTGGTTTGACGGTTCCGATCCGCAGAAGATGCACAACCACTACGCCTACATTTATAACGAGCTGGTGTGGAACGTGCTGAAAGAGACGGTGGGAGAAGAAGAGGCGGTGCTGTTTGCCCGTTCTGCCTCCGTGGGTGCGCAACAGTTCCCGGTACACTGGGGCGGCGACTGCTACGCCAACTATGAGTCGATGGCCGAAAGCCTGCGCGGCGGGCTGTCGATTGGGCTGTCCGGCTTCGGGTTCTGGAGCCACGATATCGGCGGGTTCGAAAACACCGCTCCGGCGCACGTCTACAAACGCTGGTGCGCGTTCGGGCTGTTCTCCAGCCACAGCCGCCTGCACGGCAGCAAATCCTATCGCGTGCCGTGGGCGTACGATGACGAGTCCTGCGATGTGGTGCGCCACTTCACGCAGCTGAAATGCCAGCTGATGCCGTACCTGTATCGTCAGGCGGCGCTGGCCCGCGAGTTCGGCACGCCGATGCTGCGGGCGATGATGCTGGAGTTCCCGGACGATCCGGCGTGCGATTACCTCGACCGCCAGTACATGTTGGGGGATTCAATGATGGTGGCGCCGGTGTTCTCCGAGGCGGGCGACGTGCAGTTCTACCTGCCGGAAGGGCGCTGGACGCACCTGTGGCACAACGATGAAATCGAGGGTAGCCGCTGGCATAAGCAGCAGCACGATTTCCAGAGCCTGCCGGTCTATGTGCGCGACAACACGCTGCTGGCGCTGGGTAACAATAACCAGAAGCCGGACTATGCGTGGCACGAGGGGACGGCCTTCCAGCTCTTCAACCTGAGCGATGGCGCAACGGCGGTAAGTGAAGTGCCTGCGGCGGACGGCTCTGTGGTGTTTACGCTGAAGGCGTCACGTCAGGGCGACGTCGTGACCTTTACCGGCGCGGGAGATGCGCAAAACTGGTCGGTGTGCTTGCGCAACGTGCAGAAGGTCGGCGGCGTAAAAGGCGGTTCACATGCGGGCAGCGAATGGGGTGTGGTGGTGAAAGCCGAGGGGGATGAGGTGGTGGTTCACCTCTGAGCTGGAAAAATGCCCGGTGGCGCTTCGCTTACCGGGCCTACGGTAATTATGCGGTCTGATGCCCTCACCCACGGTAGAAGGAACCAAAACCTCGTAGGCCGGGTAAGGCGAAGCCGCCACCCGGCTTTTTACTGTGCCGGAGCCACCGTCGACACCACACCACCCGTCATGGTCTGTTGCACCTGCTGTTTATCCATATTCACCGCGCTCAGCTTCCCGTTCACCGTCGGCTTCAGCGGCGCATTGGCCTGCACGCTTCCGCTGGCGGTGAGCTGAATATTGCCGTCGCCCGCAATCGGCAGCGCTGGCCAGCCCCACTGCTGCATAACGTTGAGTGGTACACCGCGCCCGTTCAGGCTCACGGTGGTTTGTCGCTGTGGCAGCTGTGACACGGTGGCGGTTGCTTCCAGGATCCCTTTCTCGGTAAAGGCGCTCAGATCGGTAATATTTACCGTTGCGGCGTTGGCATTCAGCGCCAGCGACGGGCGACGCACGTCGACGCGGTTAAAGGTTGCTGCCGCCCCGTTGAGGATTGCGTTACCGCCCCACACGCCCCACTTGTGATCCTGCGCCAGCCGCAGATTAGCGCCATAACCGTCGAGGGAGGTGATCTGCCACGGGAACGCCGGATCGATGTCGATCACCAGGTTGCGGCTCAGGCCAAATTTTTTCAGCGTCACGCTGTTCAGCCATGCCGGAAGCGGGTCCATCCACAGCGTTTTCCAGTTTTCCGGAAGCGTATATTCCAGCCCGGCAATGGCAACGTCGTCCAGCACCAGCGCCTGACCCTCGCGCAGCCAGTTGCCGGAGGTGCGCACCATGCCCCCTTCCCAGCGGGAGGTGAACTGACGCAGCGCAATGCCCTGCGGGGAGAATTCCGCATTCAGGATAGGGTCAAACAGATGCAGCGAGCCGTAGATAAATTCGCTGGCGTTCATGGATAACCGTCCCTTCTGGCTTTGCCAGTCACCTTTACTCAGGGTGAGGTTACGCAGGCTGAGATCGAGGTCGGTTACCGCCCAGTCTGGCCCCTGTAGACGGGCATCGGTCACTTCCAGCCGCCCAATCTGTAACGAAGGCAGGGTGGAGAGAGGGGCGAAGAAATCCAGCAGCGATTTGTCGCTTTGCAGGCGGATCTCATTCAGACGCAGGGTGTTGATAACCCAGCCACCGTCGGCATTACGCAGAGCCGAGCCCGTCAGCGAGCCGCGCGCCATATCGGCACCGATGGTATTCAGCACCACCTCTTTGCCGTTGAGTTGTCCCTGAATCAGCACGTTGTTGGCCGGTATGCCGTTGAGCGTGAGCGACCCGGCGCTCATCTGGATTTGCGCATTTTTCCCGAGTACGTTCCCCGCCTCGGGCTGCCACGGGCTGACGCCGCCGGTCACCTTTTGCGCACTGAGATCCCACTCCGTATTCGGGCTGTTAAAGGCCATGTTATTCAGTTGCAGACGGTCGGCCTGGAACGGCAGCGGCGCCGTCTGCGGCGATAAATTCAGCGTGCCATCGAACAGGGTGATGGCATCCATATGCAGCGGGTCGGTGATCTGGCGGCTGCTTAAGCCAATATCCACTTTTTTAGCGACCAGCGTGGCCGGTTTGCCATCTCGTCCGAAGGTAACGTTTTCCAGAAGGATGTGAGAAGGGGATGAAAAGCGGTGATCCATCAGGTCAAAGTTGAGCTCGTAATCGGTATTCACCGTGATCCAGCTGCTGACCTGCGATGCGCCCCAGCGGGTCTGGAGCAGAAAATAAAAGGCGAGCACTACAATGAGCAGGGCTACCAGAAGATAGATAAGCAGCTTTCCAATAAATTTCATGGTCTTCCTTCCCGCGAAACGCACATAAGGGTGTTATGCACGATTTATGCGCAATGCTCAAGGCGGGAATGGTGTAAAGAGATGTCACGGCAGGCATTGACAGCCTGCCGTGTGGGGATCAGTTCTTTTCAGGCGGGAAAATGAGATTCAGCACAATAGCGGTAATACCGCCCGCGGCGATGCCGGAAGAGAGCAGGTTTTTCACCCAGTCCGGGGCAAACTGCAAAATCATCGGCTGCTGGGAGACGCCAAGCCCTACGGCGAGAGACAGCGCAATAATCATGATTGCGCGGCGGTTCAGCGGCTCGCGGGAGACGATACGCACGCCAGAGGCCGCGATGGTACCGAACATGACCAGCGTCGCGCCGCCCAGCACCGGCTCAGGGATGTGCTGCACAAACCCGCTCACCGCCGGGAACAGGCCGAGGACCACCAGCATCAGCGCTACCACGAAGCCCACGTAGCGGCTGGCCACACCGGTCAGCTGGATCACGCCGTTGTTCTGGCCAAAGCAGGAGTTCGGGAAGGTGTTGAACACCGCCGAGACAAACGAGTTCAGTCCGTTCGCCAGCACGCCGCCTTTCAGACGTTTCATGTACAGTGGGCCGGAGACCGGCTGCTCGGACACGTCGGAGGTGGCGGTGATATCGCCAATGGTTTCCAGCGAAGTGATCATAAAGACCAGCATCAGCGGCAGGAGCAGACTCCAGTCAATGCCCAGGCCGTAGTAGAGCGGCGTTGGCACGGTAATCAACGCGCTGTTGGTTGGGGTGGTGTTTTCCGGCAGCATGCCCAGCGCCCACGCCAGCAGGTAACCGGCCGCCATGGCGATCACCAGCGATGCCACGCGCAGGTACGGGTTACGCTGGCGGTTAAGCAGAATAATGATCGCCAGCACGACGCCTGCCAGCAGCAGGTTTTTCGGCGCGCCGAAGGTATGGTCGCTCATTGCCGCGTAGCCGCCCCCGATGGAGGTCAGACCCACCTGGATCAGTGACAGGCCGATAATCATCACCACCACGCCGGAGACCAGCGGGGTGATCACCCGGCGCGCCAGGTGCAGAACGCGGGAAATGATCATCTCTGTGCAGCTTGCCAGCATCAGGGTGCCGAAAAGCGCCGCCATCATCGTCGGGACATCTGCGCCGCCGGTTTTCAGTGCCGTACCGCCCATGATCAGCGGCGCCACAAAGTTAAAGCTGGTGCCCTGAATCGACAGCAAACCCGAGCCCACCGGACCCCAGGCTTTAATTTGAATGATGGAGGCCACGCCGGAAGCGAACAGAGACATACTGATGATGTGTTGCGTATCCTGTGCCGGTAACCCCAGCGCCTGGCAAATCAGCAGAGCCGGCGTGATGACCGCAACGAACATCGCCAGCAGGTGCTGGCAGGCGGCAAACAGGGTTTGAGGCAGCGGGGGACGATCTTCAAGGCGGTAAATCAGTTCGCTGTTTTGCTTCTGCGCAATCGGTTGCGCATCAGCAGACTCCAGAGTGTTAACAGACATCGGCGGCAATCCCACGGTGGAAAAGCGGGCATTTTAGCTGACCACCTGGTAAAAGCAAACGATTGCCAGCAAAAAAAAGAGAGAAAATCTGCCGGTGTGAGCAGGTTTTCTACAACGAACAGGAAAAAAAAATTACACTTTTCGCGCCGGCGGCTCATGACGAGCATCACCCGGCCCAGGATAACGCCGCGTGTGTATGGAACACGCGCATAACAGGAGCCTTTTATGATTCATCTCGATACGTTGTCGACCCTTGTTGCCGCAACGCTGGTTCTTCTGCTTGGTCGCAAGCTGGTACACAGTGTTTCCTTTCTGAAAAAGTACACCATTCCTGAACCTGTCGCCGGTGGATTGCTGGTGGCGCTGGCCCTGCTGGTGCTGAAAAAAAGCATGGGCTGGGAAATCGATTTTGATATGTCCCTGAAAGATCCGTTGATGCTGGCCTTCTTTGCCACTATCGGCCTGAACGCTAACCTCGCAAGCCTGCGTTCGGGCGGCAAGGTACTGGGCGTGTTTCTGATTGTTGTGGTGGGCCTGCTGCTGATGCAAAACGCCATCGGCATCGGTATGGCGTCATTGCTGGGGCTGGATCCGCTGATGGGTCTGCTGGCGGGGTCGATTACCCTGTCAGGTGGCCACGGAACGGGCGCGGCGTGGAGCAAGCTGTTCATCGAACGCTATGGCTTTGAAAACGCAACGGAAGTGGCAATGGCCTGCGCGACCTTTGGCCTGGTGCTTGGCGGGCTGATTGGCGGCCCGGTAGCGCGCTATCTGGTGAAACACTCCACCACGCCGGAAGGCAGGCCAGACGATGAAATGGTGCCGACAGCATTTGAAAAACCGGACGTTGGCCGCAGCATCACCTCGCTGGTGATGATTGAAACCATCGCCATGATTGCCATCTGCCTAACCGTGGGCAAAATCGTTGCGCAATGGCTGGCGGGAACGGCTTTCGAACTGCCAACCTTTGTCTGCGTGCTGTTTATCGGGGTGATCCTGAGCAACGGTCTGGCGCAGATGGGCTTCTACCGCGTCTTTGAGCGCGCAGTGTCCGTGCTGGGGAACGTCAGCCTGTCGCTGTTCCTGGCGATGGCGCTGATGAGCCTCAAGCTGTGGGAACTGGCCTCGCTGGCGCTGCCGATGGTGGCGATCCTGGCGGTGCAGGCCGTGTTCATGGCGCTGTATGCCATCTTTGTTACCTGGCGCATGATGGGCAAAAACTATGATGCGGCGGTACTGGCTGCGGGTCACTGTGGATTTGGTCTGGGAGCGACGCCAACGGCCATCGCGAATATGCAGGCGATCACCGAACGGTTCGGCCCGTCGCACATGGCGTTTCTGGTGGTGCCGATGGTGGGCGCATTCTTCATTGATATCGTCAACGCGCTGGTCATTAAGCTCTACCTGATGCTGCCGATGTTTGGCTGATCGTCAGGCGTTGGAATACCGCTCGGTTTCCGGCATCCAGCGTTCAATTAACGCTGCCGCCTGTTCGGGGTAGCGTTCATGAATATGACGCGCAAGGCGTTGTACTTCGGGGATCATGGCCTGATCGCGCAACAAATCCGCCACTTTAAATTCGGCGTTACCCGTCTGACGTGTGCCCAGCAGTTCACCCGGGCCGCGGATCTCCAGATCTTTTTGCGCAATCACGAAGCCGTCATTGCTGTCGCGTAATACCTGCAAACGCATCTGCGCGGTTTTCGACAGCGGGGCTTTGTAGAGCAGCACGCAGTGAGAGGCGATCGCGCCACGGCCCACGCGCCCGCGAAGCTGGTGGAGCTGCGCCAGGCCGAGACGCTCCGGATTCTCAATAATCATCAGGCTGGAGTTCGGCACGTCCACGCCCACTTCGATGACCGTGGTCGCAACGAGTAAATGCAGTTCGCCCTGTTTAAACGACTGCATCACCGCCTGCTTCTCGGCAGGCTTCATGCGCCCGTGAACCAGACCGACGTTCAGCTCCGGCAAGGCGAGCTTTAACTCTTCCCACGTGGCTTCGGCAGCCTGCGCTTCCAGCAGCTCAGACTCTTCAATCAGGGTACAGACCCAGTAAGCCTGACGTCCTTCGTGGGTGCAGGCGTTGCGCACGCGGTCAATGATGTCGCTGCGGCGCGTGTCCGGAATGGCGACCGTCGTCACCGGCGTACGGCCCGGCGGCAGCTCGTCGATGGTGGAGGTATCCAGATCGGCATAGGCCGTCATCGCCAGGGTGCGCGGAATCGGCGTGGCGGTCATGATCAGCTGATGCGGGTGGAAGCCCTGTTGCAGACCTTTCTCCCACAGCGCCAGACGCTGATGAACACCAAAGCGGTGCTGTTCGTCGATAATGACCAGCGCCAGGCCGTTAAACTGCACCTGTTCCTGGAAAATGGCGTGCGTGCCGACAATCATCTGCACCTGCCCGCTGGCAATGGCTTCCTGCTGCGCAAGGCGCGCTTTGCCCTTCTGCTTCCCGGCCAGCCAGCCCACTTCAATTCCCAGCGGGGCAAACCAGTTCCGGAAATTGTTGGCGTGCTGCTCGGCCAGCAGTTCCGTCGGCGCCATCAGCGCCACCTGCTTACCGTGGGCGATGGCGCGCAAAGCGGCCAGCGCGGCGACCAGCGTTTTCCCGGAACCCACGTCGCCCTGCACCAGGCGCATCATTGGCACATCCAGCGCCATATCGCGTTCGATCTCGGCAGTCACCCGCGCCTGGGCGCCGGTGGGTTTAAACGGCAGTGAGGCCAGCAGCTTATCTTTGAGCTCATCACGCTGGCTTAATGGCTGCGCGTGGAAACGCTGCGCACCTGCGCGCAGGGCCAGCATGCTCAGGTTGTGAGCCAGTAATTCCTCAAGGATAAGACGCCGTTGGGCGGGGTGTTTACCGCTTTCTAAATCAACAAGCTGAAGCGTTGGCGGTGGACGGTGCAGGGTGCGCAACGCCTCCGGCAGGCTCATCATGCCCTGTGCCAGCTCCGGCGGCAGCAGCTCGTTAATGGCGCAGGTATCGAGCAGCTCCAGCGCCTGGTCGGTGAGCTTGCGCAGCGTAGCCTGCTTAATGCCTTCAGTGGTTGGATAGACCGGCGTGAGCGTCTCCTGTAGCTCAGGTGAGCTGAGATCGCCCTGCACGCGGTATTCCGGGTGGATCATCTCCGCGCCGTATTTGCCCCGTTTGGCTTCACCGTACGCAAGTACGCGTCGTCCAGTGGCAAGGCTGTTTTTCATTGCCGCATTGAAGTTGAAAAAGCGCATGGTGAGAATGCCGGTGCCGTCGCTGATCTGGCAGGTCATCATTCTGCGTCCGCCAAAGGTGATGTTGCAGTTCAGCACTTCCCCTTCAACGGTGGCGTAAATAGCGGGCAGCAGATCGCCAATTTTATAAAGCTGGGTACGGTCTTCGTAACGCAGGGGGAGGTGGAGCAGGAGATCCTGCACGGTGTGCAGGCCAATCTTCGCCAGTTTACTGCTTTGAGCCGCGCCCACGCCCGTCAGGCTGTTGAGCGGTATGGCGTCCAGCAGGCGGCCTTTCATGATTTACCCCGCGTACTGCATGGTGGACCACCACTCGGCATCGGCTTCAATTTCGCCCTGCGCGTTGACGTGGGGGTAAGGCAATTTCTTCTGCTTCGCAACGCGAGCCAGCACCGGATAGCCACCTTCAAACAGCAGGCGCTGCTGCTCCTCTTCAGGCAGCATGCTGTTGCTGCGCTCGTACATTCCGGCATTCTGACGCTGGCGCTGCGCTTCATACAGGATCAGCGCTGAGGCGACCGACACGTTGAGTGACTGGACCATGCCGATCATTGGAATGATGATGTCCCGATCGGCCAAATCCAGTGCTTCCTGCGTGATCCCCGTTTTCTCCTGGCCCATTAAAATACAGGTCGGACGGGTGTAGTCGATCTCACGGAAATCCACGGCTTTAGCAGAGAGGTTGGTTGCCAGAACCTGCATGCCACGCCCTTTCAGGTGCGAGACCGCTTCACCAATAGTCTGGTGAGTTTTCACGGATACCCAGCTGTTGCTGCCTGCGGCGGTGGAGGCCATGGTACGCATACGTGCGCCAGGCCAGACGGCGTGGACTTCATGCACGCCGACGGCATCTGCGGTGCGGACGATAGCAGAGACGTTATGAGGTTTATGGACCTGCTCCATGCAGACCGTCAGATCAGGCTGACGCCTGGCGAGCATTTCGCAGATTCGCTCGTAACGTTTTGAATTCATAATGCTAGTTTCGGTTACGGGTGACTTTAATGACGTCCGGCATCACGCGGATCTTGCGCATAATATTGGCCAGATGCACACGGTCACGGGCGGTCAGGCGAATAAAGGCGCTATAAACGCGGCCATCTTTTTCTTCCGTATTCAGGCTTTGAATGTTGGATGAGGCGGTGTTGATCGCTGCCGTCAGGTTCGCCAGGGCACCCTGGTGGTTGAACATATCCACCTTGATTTCAGTGATAAATTCCTGCGCCGTCTCTTTATCCCACTCGACCGCCATGAACTTCTCAGGCTCTTTCTGATAGCCACGGATGTTACGGCAGGATTCATGGTGGATCACCAGCCCTTTACCCGGGCTGACGTGCGCAATAATCGGGTCGCCCGGGATAGGACGGCAGCATTTGGCGAAGGTGATGAGCACCCCGTCAGCGCCTTTGATCGGCAGGTGACCATGATTTTGCGTGGTGGCAGGAACGGCTGTCGTTTCGCCTTGTTGCAGGTTCTTCGCCACGACCACGCTCATGGCGTTGCCGAGACCAATCTCTGCCAGCAGGTCATCCAGCGAGGCGAGCTTCATACGCTCCAGCTCATGCTGAATGTTTTCTGGCGGGATCTCTGCCAGTTTGCGGCTGCCACCCAGCGCGTGATTGAGCAGACGACGCCCCAGGCTAACGGAGTCGTCGCGCTTGAGGTTTTTCAGCAGCTGGCGGATTTTTGCGCGCGCTTTTGAGCTCACGACAAAGTTCAGCCAGGCGGCGTTAGGACGTGCCCCCGGCGCGGTAATGATCTCCACCGTCTGTCCGCTGAAGAGCGGCTGCGACAGCGGATAAGGCTGCCTGTCGACGCGGGCACCTACGCAGGCATGGCCGATATCGGTATGCACGGCGTAAGCGAAGTCGACCGGTGTCGCGCCCGCAGGCAGTTCGACAATGCGCCCTTCCGGCGTGAAAACGTAAATCTCATCCGGGAAGAGATCGGATTTAACGCTCTCGATAAATTCAAACGAGCTACCTGCGCTCTGTTGCAGCTCCAGCAGGCTCTGCATCCAGCGCTGGGCGCGGATTTGCGCGGTGGTGCTGCTTTCGCCGCCGTGCTCTTTGTAAGCCCAGTGCGCCGCGACACCCATCTCAGCCATTTGATCCATATCTTCGGTACGAATCTGCACCTCAACAGGGACACCGTGCGGGCCAATCATGGAGGTGTGCAAAGACTGGTATCCGTTCGCTTTTGGAATGGCGATGTAATCTTTGACGCGCCCCGGACGCGGCTTGTACAGGCTGTGCATCTGCCCCAGCACGCGATAACAGGTGTCTGAATCGTGGACGATGACGCGGAACGCGTAGATATCCATAATCGAGTGAAAACGCTGCTCTTTGAGCACCATTTTGCAGTAGATAGAGTACAAATGCTTTTCGCGACCGCTCACGCGGCACGGAATGCCCGCTTCCTGCAAACGCCCTTCGATTTCAGAGAGGATCTTTTGAATCATCTCTTTACGGTTACCGCGAGCGGCTTTCACCACCTCTTTAATCACGCGATAGCGGTTCGGGTACAACGCCTCAAAACCCAGCTCTTCCAGCTCGGTTTTAATGTGATGAATACCTAAACGGTGCGCCAGCGGACTGTAAATTTCGAGGGTTTCACGGGCGATGCGGCGACGTTTATCCGGGCGAAGTGAGCCCAGTGTGCGCATATTGTGGGTGCGGTCAGCCAGTTTGATGAGAATGACGCGGATATCCTGCACCATCGCCATGATCATCTTGCGGAAGTTTTCGGCCTGCGCCTCTTTCTTGTCGCGGAATTTCAGCTTATCAAGCTTAGAGACCCCTTCCACCAGCTCGGCAACGCTTTTGCCAAACAGCTGTTCCATGTCCTGGTAGGTGGCAGGGGTATCTTCGATCACGTCGTGCAGCAGGGCGGCCATCAGCGTTTCGTAGTCGAGTTTCATCTCGGCCAGAATACAGGCCACCGCTACCGGGTGCGTGATATAGGGTTCACCGCTTGAACGTGTCTGGCCCTCGTGAGCGTCACGTGCAACGAGATACGCCTGCTGAAGACGCTTAATCTGGTCTTCAGGCAGGTAGGTTTGAATCAGTTGATTCAGGCTTTCAAACAGATACAAGGGCGACCCGCAGGTTTAATTAACGACGACCTTCAGCAATAGCGGTAACAGCTTGTAATTCAGCGGCTTCCTGCTCTTGCTGCTCCTGGCGCTCACGCACGTCGAGGATCTGGTTGTTGATCAGACCTTCTTCGATTTCGCGAAGTGCAATAACGGTGGTTTTATCGTTTTCTTCCGGTACCAGCGGATCTTTACCGCCTACCTGCATCTGACGAGCGCGACGCGCGGCGACCAGCACCAGGTCAAAACGGTTACCAATTTTCTCTACAGCGTCCTGAACAGTTACGCGTGCCATACTTAAAATGCTCCACAGGTGAAGAAATGACTGGGCATGATACTGAAAGTGGGTTCAGTCTGCCAACAGTTTGGTGATTAATGCGTCATGTCGCTGCTTCTGGCGGCTCATACGCAGACGTTCTGCGCGAAGGATAGTTTTGAGATCGCTCAGCGCGGCATCAAAATCATCATTCACAATAAGGTAATCATATTCCGCGTAATGGCTCATTTCTGCAACTGCCTGCGCCATACGCTTCGCGATAACTTCTTCGCTGTCCTGGCCGCGACCACGCAGGCGGCGATCCAGTTCATCTTTCGATGGCGGTAAAATAAAGATACTGCGCGAATCAGGCATTTTCTTACGAATTTGCTGCGCGCCCTGCCAGTCGATATCCAGGAACACGTTCACGCCGGTCGCCAGTACCTGCTCAATGGTTTCACGCGAAGTACCGTAGTAGTTACCGAAAACTTCTGCGTGTTCAAGAAACGCGTCTCTGCCAATCATCGCTCTGAATTCGTCGTGATTCACAAAGAAATAGTGTTCACCGTGCACTTCACCCGGACGCGGTGCTCGCGTGGTGTGAGAAACAGAAACCTGCGTATCGTACAACGGTTGGGTTTTTAACAGTGCCTGAATAAGGCTGGATTTACCCGCGCCACTAGGGGCAGAAACAATATAAAGCGTGCCTTGAGCCATGAGAGTCTTTTGTATGTGTTAACGAAGAAGTCCTACATACGGGCTTATTATACACGTCGCCGCTGTGTGACGTAGCCTTTGTCACACTTTTTCCCCTGGATGATTAAATTTTGCGTGCCGTTTTCAGCTTTTACCTTCTTTTTGCTGCAATAAAAACAATGCGCTGAAGCGCGCTCGTAAAATGCAATTTTGTAGCTGGTCTGCGGCTCACGGGCAGGGTATACCCTTCGCAAAACAGGGAGGGGTAATAATGGTGAAATGGATAAGCATACTGATGATCTTCTTAAGCAGCGGGGCGATGGCTATTTGCCCGGTCTGGTCACCGGCTAAAGCCGGGCAGGAGATCGCGGCCCTGAAGGCGCAGCTGACCCGCTGGAATGAAGATTACTGGAAGCAGGGCCGCAGCGAGGTGAGCGACGACGTTTACGACAGGCTTAACGCCCGCTTAAAACAGTGGCAGCGCTGTTTTCACGATGAACCGCTGCACGACGATCTTCCAGCCGCCAGTGGGACGGTGAAACATCCCTTCGCCCATACCGGCGTGCATAAGGTAGAAAGCAAGCAGGCGCTTAGCCGCTGGATGGCGACGCAGCAGGATCTCTGGGTACAGCCAAAGGTGGATGGTGTTGCGGTCACCCTGGTCTACAAAAACGGCAAGCTGGTGCAGGCGATTAGCCGGGGCGACGGCTTACAGGGGGAAGAGTGGACGGCACAGGCGCGAATGATCCCCGCTATTCCGCAAACGCTGGCCGGGCCGCTTGCCAACAGCGTGTTGCAGGGTGAACTTTTTCTGCTGCGCGACGGGCATATCCAGCAGCGGATGGGGGGGATGAACGCGCGTGCGAAGGTAGCGGGGGCAATGATGCGCGCGACCGATCGCGCAGCGCTGAAGCAGACAGGCATTTTTATCTGGGCCTGGCCGGACGGCCCAAAAGCGATGAAAGCACGCCTTTCCGCGCTGGCGGAGGCAGGTTTTACCCTGACGGCCCGCTATACCCTGCCGGTTAAAAACGCGGCTGATGTGGAAGCGCAACGGACGGCCTGGTTTAAGGCTTCGTTGCCCTTCGCCACGGATGGCATTGTGGTTCGCGCCTCGGCAGAGCCGCCGGGCGAGGAGTGGCTGCCGGGGGAAGGGAGTTGGATCGTCGCATGGAAATACCTTCCTGTGGCCCAGGTGACGGAAGTCAAAGCGATTCACTTTACCGTTGGCCGTACCGGGCGGATCACCGCGATTGCGCAGCTTGAGCCGCTGATGCTCGACGATAAACGCGTACAGCGCGTCAGCTTAGGGTCGGTTAACCGCTGGCAGAGGCTGGATATTGCCCCCGGCGATCAGGTGCTGGTAAGCCTGGCGGGACAAGGTATTCCCCGGCTGGATAACGTGGTGTGGCGCAATGTGGATCGCCGTAAAACGCAGCCGCCCTCATCGCGCTATAACGGCTTAACCTGTTTCTATGCCTCCCCGGAGTGCATGGAGCAATTTTTTGCCCGGCTGACGTGGCTAAGTTCCAGGCAGGCGTTAGATATCGAAGGAATGGGCGAATCAGGATGGCGGACCCTCTATCAGGCGCATCGGTTTGAGCACCTCTTCTCCTGGCTACAGCTCACGCAGGCGCAGCTCACCGCGACGGCGGGGATATCGGCATCGCATGGCGCTGCGCTGTGGCATCAGTTTAACCTGGCGCGGGAGCGACCTTTTATCCGCTGGATCACCGCGATGGGAATACCGCTGGCCCGGTCGACGCTCAAGGCGGCAGGGGATCGCACCTGGCAGGAGCTGATTCAGCGAAGCGAAGCGGAGTGGCGGATGCTGCCGGGTGTCGGGCAGGAGAAGGCCCGCCAGATCGTAAACTGGCTGCATCAGCCTCAGATTGATGCCCTGGCAAAATGGCTGGCCGCAGAGCACATCGGTGGATTTTAATCTGCGTGCGCTCCTGAACAGACTGGCGAAGGGGCACACTTCCGCTGCCGTGAATAGCGTATTTATGAGACGCGGTTTATATACGCAATAATTATGAATATAAATGAATTATTCATGGTAAATATATTTTGAGGAAATGTTATCCCTGAACCCAGTTTCAGAATTTGCTCTGCTTGCGTTTTTATTTTCTTTGAGAGAACGCCTTAATTGATCTCAATCACTATTAATCGAGAGCAATAGCCGGGAATGAAGGAGTTATAGGTGATGCAGCCTGAGTGTTGATCGTTTTGTTGCTTTTAATTTCAGTAGGTTAACTATTTTATTAATAATATGTTGAGTGTTTTCTGGTTAACAATTAGTCATATTTATTCTGCCGGAAATCATTGCGTCAAATTATTATAAGAATTATCTTATCCAAAATTTTTAAGGTAGCTACCGCTGGGGTGCATTTCGCATCACTTCTGCGTTTTCCTTTCTTTTTGCGCCCCGTGAGGGGGTTAACTATCTGAACTCCAATTGAAGCAATTAAGGGTACCGAAATATATCCTGGCGGTTTATATGCGCTGGTGTTCAGAGCCCAGGGCTTTTACATGGATGATTTTCCGTCCCTGTCGGGCCGGAATTCAGCCCCGGGCTTTATGCCCGTTAACCGGGACCTGGTTTCCAGGTGCTCATATTTTCCTTCATTTGAATGAGGACCAAAAATGAAAAGGACGCTTTGTACAGTGCTGACGGCACTCACGCTGGCGACTGCCCTGCCTGCTATAGGCGCTACCACCGAAGCAGGTAGCACCAGCGCAGCAACAACCGGTACAACAACCGGAGCAACGGTGGGAACTACCGCTGGCACTACGGGGGGACTGGCGGCAGGCGCGATTGGGACAACCGCTGTTGTCACCACCGCTGCGATTGCCGGCGTAGCGACGTTAGCCGTTGTCGCGGCAAGCGACAGTGGCGATGACTCAGGCAATGGTACTTCCACGACGACAGTTACCCGCTAAGGCTGGTGCGCAAGGCGATATAGCCTTGCGCTGAACAGCGCAACGACTTGACCCGGTGGCGATATCAAAGCCGGGTATTTAATTGATTTCAATGTTATTTAATCAAGGATTTCTGGTGAGACTGTTTATTCTGCTCATCATGACTCTGCTGATCCAGGGATGTACGCCGAGCCAGCAGAGCATTATTGAGACCTTTAACGCCAGCCTGGACGGGCGCCAGGATGTGACGGTAACGGACGGGCAGATTCAGGTGCTCCCATACTCAACCATGTACCTGCGTCTGGATAATGGCCCGAGGATCCTGGTGGTTCTCGGATACATCGAACAGAGAAACAGTAAGTGGTTATCGCAGGATAATGCGATGATCGTCACGCATAACGGTCGCCTTATCCACACGCTCAAGCTTCCTTATAACCTGCTTGAGGTAACCAATCTTGAGCACGATCCGCTGCGCCACACGCCGCAGCTCCGCGACGGCAGCCAGTGGTCGCGTGATGTGCGCTGGCAGGAAGAGGGGCGGTATCGCTCCGCACACCTGACCTCGCGCTTCTCCCTGAGCGGGACGGAAAACCTGACCCTTGCCGGAAACACGCTACGTTGTCAGGTCTGGCAGGAGACGGTGCAGGCCGACGGCCTCGATCGTCGCTGGCATAACACCTTCTGGATTGATTCCGCCACCGGCCAGGTACGCCAGAGCGAACAGATGCTCGGCGCGGGCGTATTCCCTGTCGCCATGACGATGTTGAAGCCCGCCCCATGAACAGACTCAGAAAATGGTTACCTGGCGTAGGGCTATCTCTCTTCAGCCTGCCCGCCTTATGCGCAAGCGTCGTTACCGTGCATCAGCCGGGCAAAACGTGGTCTGCTGGACAGGCCGATACGCTCTCCCGGCTGGTCACCCAGCCGCAGCTGAACAACGTCTGGTGGCAGGGCGCTGTCATCGCAACCCCTTCCGCCACGCGGCGAGCGCAACAGACGCAACAGCAGGTGCTGGCGTCGCTTTCAGCCTGGCAGAATCGCGCCGATGACGAGCGGATCGCGACCATTCGCGCTGTCGCTACACAGACCCGCTCCCTGCGGATCGTCGGGCGGCAGTTTATCAGCCTCGATCCAGACGCCGTGCGTACCGACGCCCGCGGCGATCGTTCCCTTGAGGGCCGTTACGATCTGTGGGTCTCGCCTGCGCCCCGCACCGTCACGCTGATGGGGGCGGTCGCCACACCGGGGAAACTGGCCTGGCGTCCGGGCGCAAGCATCAGGGATTACTTACAGGGGCAGCTGCGGCTGGCTGGCGCCGACAGGAATAACGTGACCGTTATCGATCCTGACGGCAGTACGGTTGTTGCGCCGGTGGCGTACTGGAACGCACGCCATATTGAAGCAGAGCCGGGCGCTGTTCTGTGGGTGGGGTTTGATCCCCGGGCGGTGCCGGACGATTTTACCGGTCTGAATGAGCAAATCGTTGCGCTCCTGACGCGGCGGATACCTGACTGATGAACAAACTTTTTTTACTGAGCGGCCTTGCTCTGGCGATCTCTTCTGCCTGCCACGCGGAGCTGCGTACCTGGCCCGATCCGACCGGACCTTCACAGTCCGACTTTGGCGGCACCGGCCTGATGCAAATGCCCGACGCGCGCTTTGGCCGGGAAGGGGAATTCAGCGTCAACTACCGCGATAACAACCAGTATCGTTTTTACTCCTCTTCGGTCGTGCTCTTTCCGTGGCTGGAAGGGACGATTCGTTATACCGACGTCCGCACCCGCAAATACAGCAGCGACGAGGATTTCAGCGGCGATCAAAGCTACAAGGATAAGTCATTCGATTTTAAGGTTCGTCTGTGGGAAGAGGACTATAGCCTGCCGCAGGTGGCGCTCGGCAAGCGCGATATTGCGGGCACCGGCCTGTTCGACGGTGAATATCTGGTTGCCAGTAAAATGGCCGGACCGGTCGATTTTACCTTTGGAATAGCCTGGGGATATCCCGGTAATAGCGACAACGTGGGTAACCCGCTGTGCCACGACAACAATAAGTATTGCACCCGCGGCGAATCACATGATGCCGGGGATATCAGCTTTAGCGATATGTTTCGTGGTCCGGCGTCGCTGTTTGGCGGCCTCCAGTATCAGACGCCCTGGCAGCCCCTGCGCCTGAAGCTCGAGTATGACGGCAACAATTATGCCGATGATTTTGCCGGCTCCATTAAGCAGTCGAGCCATATCAACGTGGGGGCAGTCTATCGCGTTGCCGACTGGGCCGATCTCAACCTCAGCTACGAGCGCGGCAATACGCTGATGTTTGGCTTCACCCTGCGGACCAACTTTAACGATCTGCGCCCCGCGCTGCGTGATAACCCGAAACCGGCCTGGCAACCGGCACCGGCAGGCGAGACGCTGGACTATACCTCGGCGGCAAACCAGCTCACCGCGCTTAAGTACAACGCAGGCTTCGATGCGCCGGAGATCCTTCAGCACGGCAATACCTTATACATGACCGGCGAACAGTATCGCTATCGCGATCCGCGCGAAGCGGTGGATCGCGCCAACCGTATTCTGATCAATAACCTGCCCGACGGGGTCGACACGATCGCTATCACCCAGCGGCGTGACCATCTGCCGCTGGTCACGACGCAAACCGATGTCACCAGCCTGCGCAAACAGCTGGCGGGACAGCCGCTCGGCCAGGAGGAGGCGCTCAGGCAGCAGCGCGTCGAGCCTGTGGATACCACAGCGTTCGGGCGCGGCTACCGTATTCGCGCCGATCGCTTCAGCTACAGCGTCAAACCGACGCTGGCGCAGTCGCTGGGCGGTCCGGAAGATTTCTATATGTTCCAGGTGGGGGTGATGGCCAGCGCCAGCTACTGGCTGACCGATCGTCTGCTGCTCGACGGCGGCGTGTTCGCCAACCTCTATAACAACTACGACAAGTTCAAATCCTCGCTGCTTCCCGCTGACTCCAGCCTGCCGCGCGTCAGAACCCATATTCGCGATTATGTCAGCAATGACGTCTACATCAACAACTTACAGGCCAACTATGTCGATGCGCTGGGGCACGGCTTCTATGCCCAGATTTATGGCGGCTACCTCGAAACCATGTACGGCGGTGTGGGAGCAGAGGCGCTCTGGCGCCCGCTTGATAGCGACTGGGCGCTGGGCGTGGATGCGAACTACGTCAAGCAGCGCGACTGGGACGACATGATGCGCTTCACCGACTACAGCGCGCCAACCGGATTTATCACCGCCTACTGGAACCCGGCGAAGCTCAACAGCGTGCTGATGAAGCTGAGCGTCGGGCAGTACCTGGCGAAGGATAAAGGCGCCACCCTCGACGTCGCGAAGCGATTCGACAGCGGCGTGACGGTAGGCGCCTGGGCGGCGCTGACCAACGTCTCGAAAGAGGATTATGGCGAAGGTGGCTTTAGCAAAGGCTTCTACATCTCGATCCCGCTTGATCTGATGACGATCGGCCCAAATCGCAACCGGGCGGTGGTCTCGTGGACGCCTCTCACCCGTGATGGCGGCCAGATGTTAGGCCGTAAATATCAGCTCTATGACATGACGTCAGAACGCGAAACCCCGGTAGGGCAGTAGTACCGGATGAAACAGGCATTACTTAACCAGATGATTTTCCTGAATGAAAAACGTTAAATTTTCCGTGCTTGCGTTGGCTATGATGGCGTTAAGCGGTTGTACTATCGTACCGGGCCAGGGACTTAGCACCCAGGGCAAAGATATTATCGATCTGCCTGACAGCAATTACGATCTGAATAAGATGGTCAACGTCTATCCGCTCACGCCGGGGCTGGTGGAGCAGTTGCTGCCTGGCAAAGTCGACTCCCGCGCGAATCCTGAACTGGATCGCCAGCTCCAGAACTACCAATATCGCATCGGCGTCGGCGACGTGCTGATGGTTACCGTCTGGGACCACCCGGAGCTGACCACCCCCGCAGGTCAGTACCGTAGCGCCAGCGATACGGGCAACTGGGTGAATGCCGATGGCACGATCTTCTACCCCTATATCGGCAAAATCCGCGTCGTCGGCAAAACGCTGGCCCAGGTGCGCGATGAGATCGCCGCCCGGCTGGACTCGGTGATTGAGAGCCCGCAGGTGGATGTCAGCGTCGCGGCGTTCCGCTCGCAAAAAGCCTACGTGACGGGCGAAGTGGCCAAGTCTGGCCAGCAGCCCATCACCAACATTCCGCTGACCATAATGGATGCGATCAATGCGGCAGGCGGCCTGACGTCGGAGGCGGACTGGCGCCACGTGGTGCTGACCCATAACGGCCAGGACACGCACATTTCGCTCTACGCGCTGATGCAGCGCGGCGATCTCACCCAGAATAAACTCCTCTATCCGGGCGATATTCTCTTCATTCCCCGTAATGACGACCTGAAAGTGTTTGTCATGGGCGAGGTGGGTAAACAGAGCACCCTGAAGATGGACCGTAGCGGCATGACGCTGGCGGAAGCGCTGGGTAATGCGCAGGGCGTAAATCAGGATATGGCCGACGCCACGGGGATCTTTGTGATTCGTCCGTTGCAGGGCAAGCAGAACGGCAAAATCGCCAACGTCTACCAGCTTAACGCCCGGGATGCCACCGCGATGGTGTTGAGCACCGAATTTCAGCTTGAGCCTTACGACATCGTCTATGTCACCACCGCGCCGCTGGTGCGCTGGAACCGCGTGATCTCTCAGCTTGTGCCGACCATTACCGGCGTACATGACCTGACTGAAACAGGGAGATATATCAGAACATGGCCAAACTAACGTTTAACGCCATCCTGGTGATCTGTACCGGCAATATCTGCCGCTCTCCCATTGGGGAACGGCTGCTGCGCCGGCTGCTTCCCGCCGCCCGGGTCGATTCAGCGGGAACGTGTGGCCTGGAAGGGCGCGCCGCCGATTCACAGGCGACAGAGATCGCCGCCGAACGCGGCACTCTGCTTGAGGGCCACGTGGCGCGCAGGCTCACCCCCGCCATGGTGCGCGACTACGATCTGATTCTGGCGATGGAGCTGGAACATATCGAGCAGGTCACGGCTATTGCACCGGAGGCGCGCGGCAAAATGATGCTCTTTGGTCACTGGACGGGCAGAAAAGAGATCCCGGACCCCTACCGTAAAAACCGGGACGCATTTGAATATGTTTATGGGCTGCTGGAGCAGGCCAGTCTGGAATGGGCGAAACGGCTCAGTTAATCACACGGGATAGTTACGTTTTATGTCAACAAATAACCTTCACGCCCATGATGCGTCTGCCGCGAATAACGAGATCGATCTTGTGCGCCTGTTGGGTGAGTTGCTCGACCACCGAAAATTTATTCTCATCCTTACCGCGCTGTTCACGCTGGCGGCACTGCTTTATGCGCTCTTTGCCACACCAGTTTATCAGGCCGATGCGCTGATACAGGTGGAACAGAAGCAGGGCAACGCGCTACTCAGTAACCTTAGCGAGTTCATCCCTGACTCCTCGCCAGAGTCGGCGCCGGAGCTTCAGCTTCTCCAGTCGCGCATGATCCTCGGTAAAACGATTGATGACCTGAACCTGCGCACGCAGGTAAGTGAAAACTATTTTCCCCTTGTCGGACGCGGCTGGGCGCGACTCACCGGGCAACAGCCTGGCATCGTCGATATCCGTATGCTCAATCTTCCCCCTGTCGCGGGTCGGGCGCAAAAGCTGACGCTGACCGTCGGCGAGAAGGGCCACTATCAGCTGGAAGGCGATAACGTGACGTTACAGGGCGTCGTGGGACAGCCACTGAGCGCGGCGAATATCGCCATTACCATTGCCGCTATCCAGGCGAAGCCGGGTACGCAATTTACGATTACACAGCTGAGCGAGCTGGAGGCCATTGACGCGCTACAGCTGCGTTTTTCCGTGAGCGAGCGCAGCAAGGACAGTGGGATGCTTGGCCTGACCATCACGGGGGAAGATCCCGATGAGATGGCGCGCGTGCTTAACTGCATCGCCGATAACTATTTACAACAGAACGTGGCTCGCCAGGCGGCGCAGGATGCGAAAAGCCTGCAATTTTTGAAGCAGCAGCTTCCGCAGGTGCGCAGCGAGCTGGACCAGGCCGAGGAGAAGCTCAACCGCTATCGCCAGCAAAATGACTCCGTTGACCTGAACCTGGAGGCAAAAGCGGTGCTGGAGCAGATTGTAAATGCGGACAATCAGCTCAATGAACTGACCTTCCGGGAAGCGGAAATTTCGCAGCTCTACAAAAAAGATCACCCCACCTACCGGGCGCTGATTGAGAAACGCCAGACGCTGGAGCAGGAAAAAAACCGCCTGAATAAACGGGTATCGTCCATGCCGTCAACCCAGCAGGAGGTGTTGCGCCTGAGCCGTGATGTGGAGTCGGGACGCGTTATCTACCAGCAGCTGCTTAACCGCGAACAGGAGTTGAGCATCGCCCGGTCGAGCGCAATTGGTAACGTCCGCATTATCGATCCGGCCGTGACCCGGCCGCAGCCAGTCAAGCCGAAAAAAGCGCTGGTTGTCGTTCTGGGGGTTCTCCTGGGTCTGTTCGTCTCTGCGGGCTGGATCCTGGCGCGCAGTATGCTGCGTATGGGCATTGAAACGCCGGAGCAGCTGGAGGAGCACGGGATTAACGTCTATGCCACCGTACCGCTGTCGGAATGGCTGGCTAAAAAGATGCGTTTGCGCAAAAAAGACTTTATGTCCTCAGGGCTGCGCCATAAGACCAAACATATCCCCTTCCTGGCGGCGGATAACCCGGTCGATCTCTCCGTGGAGGCGATTCGCGGCCTGCGCACCAGTCTGCATTTCGCGATGATGGAGTCAGCGAACAATATACTGATGATCTCTGGCGCCACGCCTGACAGCGGTAAAACCTTTGTCAGCAGTACCCTGGCGGCCGTCGTGGCGCAGGCGGGCCAGAAAGTGCTCTATATTGATGCGGATATGCGTCGCGGGTATGCCCATGATCTGTTTAAGCTCGACAATACCTGCGGCTTATCGGAGATGTTGTCCGGTAAGGCGGAGTATACCCAGGGCGTTCAGACCTTCGATAAAGGCGGGTTCGATACCATCGTGCGCGGGCAGATCCCCCCTAATCCGGCGGAGCTTCTGATGCATACGCGTTTCCAGCAGCTGCTGGACTGGGCGAATGAACGCTACGATCTGGTGATTATCGATACGCCACCGATCCTGGCGGTCACCGACGCGGCTGTTGTCGGCCGTCGCGCAGGCACCACGCTGCTGGTCGCCCGCTTCGGGATGAACAGCGTGAAGGAGATGCTGGTCTGTGTACAGCGTCTGGAGCAGAGTGGCGTCAATACCAAAGGGGTGATTCTCAACGGCGTCGTTAAGCGGGCAAGCAACGCTTACGGCTACGGCTATCATCACTACGGTTACAACTATTCGAGTAATTGATTATCCGGCGCCTGCCCGTTCTGACATTAATGCGCATTGTGTTTGTAATGAAAAACGGGCAGGCCCAGCTTAAGGCGCAATGCCAGCATACGCGCGGTGAAGCCAAACAGCAGGGTGGAGATAACCACCACATCGTGGCTGGTGACATAGTGCTGCAAGGCGACATAAAGCACTGCCGCGGCAAAGGAGATGCCGGCATACAGTTCCTTCTGGAAAACCAGCGGGATACGCTTGCAGAACATATCCCGCAGCACCCCGCCAAACACGCCCGTGATCACGGCAGCAATGGTGGCGATAACCGGGCCTTCACCCATATCGAGAGCGATTTGTGCGCCAATGATGGAAAAAACAATCAGCCCAAGCGCATCCAGCACCAGGAACACGCGGCGCAGATGAGGCATCACCGGGGCCACAATCGTGGTTAGCACGGCTGCCGTTGCCACGATAATGACGTACTCAGGGTTTTTGACCCAGCCGAGCGGATAATGGCCAAGCAGGATATCGCGCACGGACCCGCCGCCGAGCGCGGTGGCCGTGGCAATAATAATCACGCCGAAGGTGTCCATACGGCGACGTCCGGCAGCGAGCGCGCCGGTCATGGCTTCTGCGGTAATGCCAATAAGATAGAGAATGTGAAGCAGCATAAACCCTCCGGAATGAAGAGGAGGAGATTAGCGATTTGTGCGGAAGATCACGATTGAGATTTTCTAAGGCGAGGGGGTTTGCCCTACAGAAATTTATCAACGCATGCCTGGCGGGCTTGTGATAAGGCGGGAGGAAAAGAAAGTAAGGCTAAATAAGGATTAGAAAAAGTAATGGGTGGTGTGCGAGGCAACACCACCCTGAAAGGAATTACTCGATATTCTGGATCTGCTCGCGCATCTGCTCAATCAGGACCTTCAGCTCAATCGCTGAATTGGTTACCTCTGCATTGATAGACTTAGACGCCAGCGTGTTCGACTCGCGGTTGAACTCCTGCATCATAAAGTCGAGACGGCGGCCTACCGCTTCTTTCTTCTTCAGAATGTTGTAGGTCTCTTTAACGTGCGCTTCCAGACGATCCAGCTCTTCAGCCACGTCCACACGCTGCGCCATCAGCACCAGCTCTTGTTCCAGACGGTTGTTTTCCAGCTGAACTTCCGCCTCTTCCAGTTTGGCGACAAGACGCTCACGCTGCCATTGCAGCACTTCTGGCATATGAGCGCGCACTTTAGCGACTTCGGCGCTCACGCCTTCAAGGCGTTGCTCAATCATCGCTTTCAGCGCCTGGCCTTCGGTTTCGCGGGCAACGATAAAGTCGTCCAGCGTGCCGTCGAGTGCAGCCAGGATTTCAGCGGTAATCGCGTCCAGATCCTGCTCTCCGGCGGCCATCACGCCAGGCCAGCGCAGAATATCAACCGGGTTGATCTCGCCTTCATCGCTCTGCATTTTGACCCAGTTCGCCGCATTAACCAGCTGTTTTGCCAGCTTTTCGTTCAGGATCAGTTCGCCCTGTGCACTGGCATCGGGCTCAAAACGCAAATTACATTCCACTTTCCCGCGGGTCAGACGCGTACGGATACGCTCACGCACCACAGGCTCCAGGTTGCGGAACTGTTCCGGCATACGGAAATACGTTTCCAGATAGCGCTGGTTTACCGAGCGCATTTCCCAGGTAGCGCTACCCCAGCTACCCTTGATTTCACGCCGGGCGTAGGCGGTCATACTGCGGATCATAGACATTCCCGTTTTTAAAGGAGAGATGGGGGGATTATAGCTTTCAGGGGCTTCTCAGGATAGGAATAAGCGTCCTTTATCCGTATAATGCGCAGCCACATTCGTTTCAAGCCGGAGAATCCATCATGCGTCCAGCAGGTCGTAGCGCCAACCAGGTGCGTCCCGTCACCCTGACCCGTAACTATACAAAACACGCTGAAGGCTCCGTGCTGGTTGAGTTTGGTGACACCAAGGTGCTTTGCACCGCGTCCATTGAAGAGGGCGTGCCTCGCTTCCTGAAAGGTCAGGGCCAGGGGTGGATCACCGCCGAATACGGTATGTTGCCGCGCGCAACCCATACCCGTAATGCCCGTGAAGCGGCAAAAGGTAAGCAGGGCGGTCGTACTATGGAGATCCAGCGCCTGATCGCGCGTGCGCTCCGCGCCGCGGTTGACCTGAAAACGCTGGGTGAGTTCACCATCACGCTGGACTGCGACGTGATCCAGGCCGATGGTGGCACGCGTACGGCCTCTATTACCGGTGCCTGTGTGGCGCTGGCAGATGCCCTGAACAAGCTGGTTGCCGCCGGTAAGCTGAAAACCAACCCAATGAAAGGGATGGTTGCTGCTGTCTCCGTTGGTATCGTTAACGGCGAGGCGCTTTGCGATCTGGAATACGTTGAAGATTCTGCCGCAGAAACCGACATGAACGTGGTGATGACCGAAGATGGTCGCATCATTGAAGTGCAGGGTACGGCAGAAGGCGAGCCATTCACTCACGAAGAACTGCTCACCTTGCTGGCGTTGGCCCGAGGGGGAATCGAATCTATTGTAGCGACGCAGAAAGCGGCGTTAGAAAATTGATTTTAAGGCGACCAATGAGTCGCCTTTTTTTTGCCTGTAAGACTGAAAAGACAAAGGAGCAAATCCATGAAATCGTATCAGCGCCAGTTTATTGAGTTTGCGCTTAACAAGCAGGTACTTAAGTTTGGCGAGTTCACGCTGAAATCCGGGCGTAAAAGCCCGTATTTCTTCAACGCCGGGCTGTTTAATACCGGGCGCGACCTGGCACTGTTAGGCCGCTTCTATGCCGAAGCGCTGGTGGATTCCGGGATTGATTTTGACCTGCTGTTTGGCCCCGCGTACAAAGGCATTCCAATCGCAACCACCACGGCGGTGGCGCTGGCGGAACACCATGACCGCGACGTACCGTACTGCTTTAACCGTAAAGAGGCCAAAACCCACGGTGAAGGCGGCAATCTGGTAGGCAGTGCGTTGCAGGGGCGTGTGATGCTGGTGGATGACGTGATCACCGCAGGTACCGCGATCCGTGAATCGATGGAGATTATCCAGGCTAACGGCGCAACGCTTGCGGGTGTGCTGATTTCGCTCGATCGTCAGGAGCGCGGGCGCGGCGACATCTCTGCTATTCAGGAAGTGGAGCGCGATTATGGCTGCAAGGTCACGTCGATTATCACTCTGAAAGACCTGATTGCGTATCTGGAAGAGAAGCCTGAGATGGCTGATCATCTGGCGGCGGTGCGTCAATACCGCGAAGAGTTTGGCGTATAATTCAATTGCCCGGTGGCGCTACGCTTACCGGGCCTACCCGTTCGTAGGCCGGATAAGGCAAAGCCGCCATCCGGCGATGGCGTTACTGTAACTGAGCAGCCACTAACGGCCAGCGGGCGTCAAAATCGTCCGTTGGTCGATATTTAAACTCGCTGCGCACAAACCGGGAGAGCATCCCTTCGCAAAATGCCAGGATCTGGCTTGCCAGCAGGGTTTCATCCGTATTATATCCCTCGCCCTCCCGCATTTTCTTCTCGCGCAGAACCTGACGAAGCTGGGCTTCGATACGCTCAAAAAGCTGGTTTATACGGCCTTGCAGACGATCCTGTTCAAACATCAGCGCGTGGCCGGTCAGAATACGGGTCAGACCCGGGTTACGTTCACCAAAGCCCAGAATCAGCAGCACAATCAGACGCAGACGCGTGCTGGTGTCTTTTTCATCCTTCAGAATCAGGTTGATGCGCGTGATCAGGCTGTCTTCGATAAACTCGATCAGGCTGTCAAACATCCGGGTTTTGCTCGGGAAATGACGATACAGCGCCGCCTCTGACACGCCCACAGAGGCCGCCAGTTTTGCGGTGGTGATGCGTTGACTGCCGTCGCTGGATTCAAGCATCAGAGCCAGAGATTGAAGTATTTCTTCGCGACGATTCCTTTTCGCGGTTTGTTTTTCTGCCATGTTACAAAATACCCCTGAAAATAAGCACTTGTCAGGCTGGCAACCACACAGCGACCCGCAAACTGACGTTTGCGGTTTGTTATTGCATTATGGCGCTGTGAGATGCGTGTTTGTCGGGCGGTTATTTGCGCCCGGAATGGCCGAAGCCGCCTTCGCCACGGTCGGTAGCGTCGAAGTCTGCCACCAGGTTAAATTCTGCCTGCACCACCGGTACAAACACCATCTGCGCGATACGCTCGCCCGGCTCAATGGTGAAGCTGTCCTGGCCACGGTTCCAGACGGATACCATCAGCTGACCCTGATAGTCAGAATCGATCAGGCCGACCAGATTACCCAGCACGACGCCATGCTTGTGGCCCAGGCCAGAGCGCGGCAGGATCACCGCTGCCAGTGACGGGTCAGCAATGTGAATCGCCAGCCCGGTCGGGATAAGGGTCGTTGCACCTGGCGCCAGTTCTACGGCGTCATCAAGACAGGCGCGCAGGTCAAGACCGGCAGAGCCGGAGGTGGCATACGTTGGCAGCGGAAATTGCTCGCCAACGCGCGGGTCCAGAATCTTAACGTCGATTTTTTTCATCATAACGGGTAACGATCTCGTCCAGTAAGTGTTGGCCCAGGAGTTCTTTGCGCTCAAGCGGTAAGACTTTATCTCCATCCTGCCAGAAAAGGTGCAATGCGTTGCTGTCGCTGTTAAATCCTTGCGTGGACAGCGATACGTCGTTCGCGCAAATCAAATCGAGGTTTTTGCGGGTACGTTTTTGCCGGGCATATTCTTCCACATTATTCGTTTCTGCGGCAAACCCAACAACGTAAGGTCGATGAGTTTTCAATGCGGCGACACCGGCAACGATATCCGGGTTCTTCACCATTTTTATTGTTAATTCATCACCTTGCTTTTTAATTTTAGCGTCGGCAATGGTTTCGGCGCGGTAATCAGCGACGGCCGCACAGCCGATAAAAATATGCTGCTGTTGAGCATGTGCCTGTACGGCGGCTTCCATTTCCAGCGCGGTCGTTACATCAATACGCTGCACAAACGCAGGGGTGGTAAGCGACACCGGGCCGCTCACTAGCGTGACGTTCGCGCCGCGTTTGGCTGCCGCGGCAGCAATCGCAAAGCCCATTTTGCCGGAGCTGTGGTTGGTGATGTAACGCACCGGATCCAGCGGCTCGCGCGTGGGGCCCGCGGTAATCATGATGTTGAGATGTTGCAGATCGTTGACAGGCGAGAAATGGGCGGCGGCCATATCAACAATCGTCAATGGGTCGAGCATACGCCCTGGCCCAACGTCGCCGCAGGCCTGGCTGCCACTGTCCGGTCCCCAAATCAGCAGGCCGCGCGAGGCCAGCGTGTCCAGATTATGCTGGGTAGCGGCGTTGCGGTACATCTGCTGGTTCATTGCGGGCACAACCGCGACGGGCGCAGGCGTGGCGAGGCAAATGGTCGTTACCAGATCGTTCGCCATACCGGCTGCCACGCGGGCAATTAAATCTGCCGTGGCGGGGGCAAGGATAACCAGATCGGCCCATTTCCCCAGCTCAATGTGGCCCATTGCGGCTTCGGCCGCCGGGTCGAGCAGGCTGTCGGATACCGGGTATCCCGAGACGGCTTGCAGGCTCAGGGGGGTGATAAAGGCTTTGCCGCCTTCGGTGATCGCGACCCGTACGTCGGCCCCGCGCTCGCGCAAACGGCGCACCAGGTCTGGCGTTTTATAGGCAGCAATACCGCCGCTGACGCCAAGAACGATTTTTTTACCGGCCAGGCTCATCATGATTCTTTCCTGTTGGGTTTCACCAGAGAGCGGGCATTTTATCACAATCCCTAAAACGGGGTGATGATGTCCTTAATTCACTTTGCGAGGCGTTACGCAAGAACGAAATGCCAGCGTCGAACCCCGAATTTGCCTGTGGCAGCATAATGGCAAACAGAAGGAGGCCGGGCATGGAAGAGACTGAACTGCTGCTACCGCGTGAAAAAATGCTGCGTCATGGCGTCACGTTGTTAAAGGACGACGAGCTGCTGGCGCTCTTTTTACGCACAGGCACGCCGGGGAAAACGGTATTTACGCTGGCGAAAGAACTGATAGACCATTTCGGTTCACTGTATGGATTGCTGACCGCTGAGCTGGAGGCGTTTACGCACGTTGAGGGCATTGGCGTGGCGAAATATGCCCAGTTACGGGGCATTGCCGAGCTGGCCCGGCGATTTTACAACGTGCGTATGGAGGAAGAAGACCCGATCCTCACCCCCGATATGACCCGCGAATTTCTGCAAAGCCAGCTCTCCGATCTGGAGCGGGAGATCTTTATGGTGATCTTTCTCGATAACAAAAACCGGGTACTGAAACATACCCGCCTTTTTTCGGGAACATTGAGCCATGTTGAGGTGCATCCGCGTGAAATTGTGCGGGAAGCGATAAAAGTGAATGCAGCCGGCGTGATCCTCGCGCATAATCACCCCTCTGGCTGTGCAGAACCAAGCAGAGCTGACAAAGCAATTACCGAACGTATTATCAAATGCTGTCAATTCATGGACATTCGTGTGCTGGACCATCTGATAATTGGCCGCGGAGAGTACATTTCTTTTGCCGAACGTGGCTGGATTTAGGCCTTTTCTCGCGATCCATCGGGATCTTTGTCTGTTCGGGACTTGAGCACACCGCCGAGTCAGCGTATACTACGCCACCTTTGAGAATCTCGGGTTTGGCATTTGGGCCTGGCAATCGAGAGTTCAATAGAACTATGCGATGACCGGGCTGTAAAGCCTGACGAGGCGCCGATACCCCATACGAAGCTCGAGCTAATTTGATTTTTGGAGAATAGACATGTCCCGAGTCTGCCAAGTTACTGGCAAGCGTCCGGTGACCGGTAACAACCGTTCCCACGCACTGAACGCGACTAAACGCCGTTTCCTGCCGAACCTGCACTCTCACCGTTTCTGGGTTGAGAGCGAGAAGCGTTTTGTCACCCTGCGCGTATCTGCTAAAGGTATGCGTGTAATCGATAAGAAAGGCATCGATACAGTTCTGTCCGAACTGCGTGCCCGTGGCGAAAAGTACTAAGTACTTAAAGAGGAAATAAATCATGGCTAAAGGTATTCGCGAGAAAATCAAGCTGGTTTCTTCTGCTGGTACAGGTCACTTCTACACCACCACGAAGAACAAACGTACTAAGCCGGAAAAACTGGAACTGAAAAAATTCGATCCAGTTGTACGCCAGCACGTACTGTACAAAGAAGCTAAAATCAAATAATTTTAGTCTCCTTGTATTGAAAAACCCCGCAACTGCGGGGTTTTTTGCATTCTGCATCTCAACGGAGGAACCATGCCTGAATTACCAGAGGTAGAGACCAGCCGCCGCGGCATTGAGCCCCATCTGGTTGGCGCGACTATTCTTCATGCTGTCGTTCGCAACGGGCGTCTGCGCTGGCCGGTGTCCGATGAGATCCACGCGTTAAGCGACAAACCCGTCCTGAGCGTGCAGCGCCGCGCGAAATACCTGCTGCTGGAGCTGCCTGACGGCTGGATCATTATCCATCTGGGCATGTCGGGAAGCCTGCGCATCCTCACCGAAGAGTTGCCTGCGGAAAAGCACGACCACGTTGATCTGGTGATGAGTAACGGCAAAGTACTGCGTTACACCGACCCGCGTCGCTTTGGCGCATGGCTGTGGACCAAAGAGCTGGAAGGACACAACGTGCTGGCGCATCTCGGACCTGAGCCGCTGTCAGAGGCGTTTAACGCGGATTATCTCAAAGAGAAGTGCGCGAAAAAGAAAACCCCGATTAAACCCTGGCTGATGGATAACAAGCTGGTGGTGGGCGTGGGAAATATCTATGCCAGCGAATCGTTGTTTGCCGCCGGGATCCATCCCGATCGGCTGGCCTCCTCGCTGTCGGCGCAGGAGTGCGAGCTGCTGGTCAGAGTAATTAAAGCGGTACTGCTGCGCTCAATTGAGCAGGGCGGGACGACGCTGAAGGATTTCCTGCAAAGCGACGGGAAGCCGGGCTATTTTGCGCAGGAGTTGCAGGTTTATGGCCGTAAGGGTGAGCCGTGCAGAGCCTGCGGGACGCCGATTATTGCCACGAAGCACGCTCAGCGCGCCACGTTTTACTGCCGTCAGTGCCAGAAGTAGGGTTACTTTAGCTTTTCCATCAACGCCTGGTGGACGTTAACCGGCAGGAAGTGGGTAACGTCCCCGTGATGGCGCGCCACCTCTTTCACCAGTGAGGAAGAGATGAAGGACCACTCTTTGGAGGGCATCAGGAATACGCTCTCCAGCTCCGGCATCAGATGGCGGTTCATGTGTGCCAGCTGCATCTCATATTCGAAGTCTGCTACCGCGCGAAGACCGCGGATCAGGATATTGGCCTGCCGGTCACGGGCAAAGTTTGCCATCAAGTCGCTGAATCCGACGACCTCAACATTCGACAGATGCGAAATCGCATCGGTGGCAAGCTGCACGCGTTCGTTCAGGTCGAACATCGGCTTTTTGCTCGGGCTGGCGGCAATGGCCAGAATCACCTTGTCGAACATACACGCCGCACGGGTGATGATATCAAGATGACCGTTAGTGATCGGATCGAAGGTACCCGGATAAATCGCTTTTGTGCTCATGGCTCACGTTTTCTCTGAGTAGCCGCGGTTCAGCGCCCACAGCTCGGTGTATTTGTTGAAAGTATACTGGGCATTCACTACGGCCAGTAACCAGCCCTGTTTGCCGTCCAGCACGCCGCCACGCAGCAGCAGCGTTTTCAGAAACGCGCCCAGCGTGTGGGTGAAGATGCCGGTCAGCGTGGCCTTCTTGCCGCGCGTATGCCGCTCCTGTGCCCAGGCGGTGGCATAGTTCAGCTGTTTCCGCTGGAAGCTGGCGAAATCGCGGCAGGTCAGATGAAGCAGATCGCCCGTCAGAGGGATGACCTGAGCGCTATCGCAGGCCAGAGATTCATGGACCAGGTTGTCGTTGTACTGATAACGCTCGCGCGCATAGAGGCGCATCACGCGGTCGGGGTACCAGCCGCTGTGGCGCATAAAGCGGCCCAGGAAATAGTTACGACGCGCGATACTGTAGACCGCGCCGGGCTGTGGCGCGGCAAGCACCGTTTGAATGGCCTGTCGGAGTTCCGGGGTGACGCGCTCATCGGTATCGATCATCAACACGTAATCACCCGTGGCGTAACCCTGCGCACGCTGGCGCTGAATACCGTAGCCCTGCCAGTCGGTGTCGGTAAAGACTTTTGCCTCGGCTGCACGGGCAACGTCCGCCGTATTGTCCGTACTTCCGGAGTCGAGAATGACGATTTCGTCAGCCCAGGCAACAGAGGCCAGGCAATCCGGAAGCAGGTCGGCGGCGTTTTTGGCGATCATCACGACCGACAGACGCGTTGACATTAGTGGCTCCGCTGCGGCAGGTAAGGTTGCAGAAGTTGCAGCAGACGGGTCAGTGCGCCCTGGTTCTGATGCAGGACTTCAACGGCGTGACGACCGTACCACAGGCGGTAATCTTCGTCAGTCAGAAGGGTTGAGACCTCTTTGACCACCGAATCCGCGTCGGTCACGGTGATTAAGCCATCGGCTTGCTGCAATTTCGCGCAGATATCTTTGAAGTTAAACGTGTGTGGCCCCATCAGTACGGGGATGGCGTGGGCTGCTGGCTCCAGCGGGTTATGACCACCGCGCTCCACCAGGCTTCCGCCAACGAAAGCAAGATCGGCGATCCCGTACAGCAGCATCAGTTCGCCCATCGTATCGCCAATCACCACCTGCGTGCTGCCAGAGGGGATTTCGCCGCTGCTGCGCAGGGTGAAGCTGAAACCGCCTTTTTGCACCATCTCGCGGGCATCTTTAAAACGCTCAGGATGGCGAGGAACCAGAATCAGCAGTAAATCAGGGAATTTTTCCAGCAGCTGGCGGTGAGCCTGAAGAATAATGGCTTCTTCGCCATCATGGGTGCTGGTGGCAATCCAGACCTGGCGACGCGGCGCCCACTGACGACGCAGTGTTACCGCACGGGCGGCGAGTTCAGGGGTGACGGAAATATCGAACTTCAGGCTACCCGTGACCGCAAGCTGGTTGCGCTTCAGGCCGAGGGCGATAAAGCGCGCGGCATCTTCTTCGTTCTGCGCGGCGATCAGCGTGATTTTGCTGAGCAGGCGACGCATAAATTTACCCAGCTTGCCGTACCCTTTCGCCGAGCGTTCCGACAGACGCGCGTTGGCGATAACCAAAGGAATTTTACGGGCATGCAGGGCGGAAATCATATTCGGCCAGAGTTCGGTTTCCATGACGATCACCAGTTTAGGGCGCACGGTATTCAGGAAACGGTTCATGGCGCAGGGGAGATCGTACGGCAGGTAGACGTGATGCACGTCTTTACCGAAGGCAGACATCACGCGCTCTGAGCCGGTTGGCGTCATCGTGGTGACGGTGATGGGCAGTGACGGATAACGGTGGCGCAGGGCACGCACCAGTGGAATGGCGGCCAGCGTTTCCCCGACTGACACGGAATGCAGCAGAATACCGTCCGGCGCCACTTTATTGCGGCAGTAGCCATAACGTTCGGCCCAGCGTTTACGGTACGCAGGCGCTTTACGGCTACGAAGCAACAGTCGCAGCCACACCAGTGGCTGAATGATGTAGAGCAGGGCGGTATACAACAATTCCAAGCGATTATCCGTTTTTTTAGTTTCGGCCGGGAAATTCTAAGCATTTAAGCGTGCTAAAGCTATCTCTTATGCCAGATACCGTTTTAAACGGAAGTAGCGCCGGCCCAGGCGCCAGCGCAAACGCGGGCTTTTGGCACTTTTCCAGATGAGCTTCCAGACACCGGTGTCGAAGAACTCTTTGATTATCATTGATTTCTTCGCCTCATCCTTCATGTTGTCGAAGGTATGAATAATTCCCAGACCCTCTTTAGCGATTTGCCAGTAACAGGCCGGGATATTTTTCACTTTATCCGGGTAGCGCTGGTTAATGGCATCAAGCATCTTCAGGATCTTCATATAATGGCGCGCAGAGCGAATCAGCGTGTCGTCATTATCCGGGGTGTGCGATACCGAGGCGGAGTGAATGTAGTAGTCGTAAAAGCGTTCGCTGGTGTACTGAACGCGTTCCGCGGCAAGCAGTACCTCAGTCGTCCACGGGATATCCTGATGGCGCAGGCCTGGCTCGAAACGAAAGCCGTGCTGACGAATAAAATCGTGACGATAGATATTCAGCCAGGTCACATGCAGGAACTTACGTGAATCCAGCGCCTTTTTTAACCATGCCGCGCCATTCATGACGCCCGTTGAGGCGAGCTTATCTTCAGGGAAGATAGGGCGAGACGGTTTTTTGTTATTTTCCCAGACGTAGTTGCCATTGCAGGTGGCGACATCCAGGTTCTGCGTGACGGCCATATCCAGCAGACGCTGGTACATGCCGGGTTTGAAGACATCATCAATATCCGGGAAAGAGAGATACTGCCCGGTCGCAACGGCCAGGCCAGTATTACGCGCGATGGACACGCCCTGATTAGGTTGTTCAATAACCTGCATCTGTGGCAGCTTTTCGCGCCATTTTTCGACAATCTGCATCGAGCGGTCAGTGGAACCGTCATTCACGATGATGACTTCCATACTGTCGATGTGTTGATTTACAAGGCAGGTAAAGAACTGATCGAGAAAAGCTTCACCGTTATAAACGGCCACCACCACGCTTAATAAAGGCGCTGAATTTTGCATATGAAACCTGATTATTTTTGGTTGTCGACCAAAGCAATGTATTGCTGGCAAATGGCGTTGATACCGAACGATGCGATCGTTTCGCGATCAACAACCGGCGGAGAGGCATACAGTTCTGCCAGTGTTTTCGCCAGTGATTCGTCGGTTAACGCTGTCAGACCACGCGCCAGGGGGCCAGTAAGGATCTCAGCAGGGCCGCCAGGGCAGTTTGTACTCACCGGTGGGGTCTGACAGATAATGGACTCTACCAGTACATTACCAAAACCTTCGCAGTCGGAACTTAACACTAAAAGGCGTGCCCCTTTGATCCACGGGTAGGGGTTGGTTTCGAACGGGCGGAAGACGATCTTGTTTTCAATTCCCAGCTTAGCGGCAAGCTGTTTGAGCTGATTTATTTTCGCGTCAGAACCTTTGCCCATCAACACCAGCGATGCGTCGATCTTGCTCAGCGCGAACGCCCGCAGCAGCCTGTCGTGACGTTTGTGTTCATGAAAACGGCCAACGTGGATAATGTAATCCTGCCCCTGCATCTCAAAGGACGCTTCCGCCAGACGCTGAATTTCAGGGATATCAAAGGGGTTATGGATAACTGCTTTGCGCCGCAGGGGGATCGCGAGTACTTCAGACAGATCGTGCAGCACGGCGCCGGATACCGCCACCACGTTGCGGTTTTCATAGGTATGACGGATTTTATAATGCTTAAACCAGCGAGAAAGCCCGCTGCGATGGCGCAAATAGGAGAAGGAGAACATCCCGTGTACGCAGAACCAGACCTTATCCCGATCCAGCACGCGGCTGTGCGCCACGATACGGTCGGTTTTATGCAGATGTGAGAACACGACGTCAAATTTACCGCTGCGTTCTGCCTGCTCGATGGCGCGATCCAGCAAACGGGCGCGACGCGGGATCTCGGTCAGCTTCCGCCAGGGTTTTTTACAGGTATCCTGCACAACCTGAAAATCGATGCCTTCCGGAATGGCGTAGTCGCACACCTTCCGTAAGGAGAAAAGGGTGACCTGATGCCCCAGTTCTGTCAGTCCGCTGGAGAGGGTGAGAACCGTTTTTTCGGCTCCTCCACCGGGTAAACCATCAATAATCATTAGGATGCGCATTATTAATCCAGTAATTTTTGATAAAGCGAAATAAGCTGACTTGATAGTTTTTCAGGGGTTGCTTCTCTGACGCGTTCACGCGCCGCAAGCCCCATATTGTTATTTTTTTCCAGTGAAGGGATGGACATGACGGCCTCCTTCAATGTGTGGATATCAAGTGCATCACAGTAAAACCCGTTCTGGCCTTGCTCAATAAATTCTGAACCACCGCAACTCTCTGACGTAATGACGGGCAATCCACAGGCCATTGCTTCAAGTATGACGTTAGGGAAAGGATCATACAGCGTCGGCAGCAGTAAACCATCAGAAAGCTGATAAAACGGCAGCGTCTCTTTTTGCATCCCCAGGAAACGGATTTGCCCCTCACAGCCTAATGAACGGGCGAGGTCGCGATAACGGCTTTCCGCTTTATCCTGACCGACCACAACCAGCCACGCCGAGGTTCCTGCTATAGCCCGAATAGCGCTTGCCAGCCCCTTGCGTTCAAACCCTGAACCCACGAAGCAGAAAATGACGGCATCAGCGGGTAAGCCAAATTGCTGACGCAGTACAGCGCGTTGCCTCTCTTCTGCCGGAACGAAGCGGCTGGAATCTATTGAATTATAAATCACATGTATCTTTTTTGCGTCAATATCAAAGTCTTCGACGATTTCGCGCTTGATCATCTCCGCATTACAGATAACGGCTTTCAACTCGGGAGCCTGGTACATTTCACGTTCTGCGTGCATCACGTAGCGGTGATAGCGATCGTGCATAAGCAGCTTCGCGCGCCAGGCGGGGAGAATACGCGTACGCTGTAGCAGCCAGCGTCGATGTACACCATCCCCGGCGCGGTAAATATCGCAGCCCGGAATACGTTCGTGGCTCTGGACAATATCAAACTGCTGTTGCTGCCACAGCGCGCGCGCGGCGTGTGCAAAGCCGCGCTCACGGCTGATGCGGCCCCACTTTCGTGGATCGCAAATATGAATATGCCAGTCGTCCTGCTTTTCGCCCTGCCACTCGCGGGTGATGACGTTGAGCTCAAGATTTTGATTGCTCAGCGCGGTAAGTGCCCTGGAGACAAAACGTTCTGCTCCTCCATCCGGACGATATTTTTGGCGCGCAATGGCCAGACGATGAAGCTTCATTGCAGGTATCTCCTTGCGGCGGAGACGACAGCATCAACGGGGATGGCGTCGAGATAACGTTCCGTCGTTTTTGTATCAATGGCGTCAGGGTTGGGAAGCGGGCCGTAGTTACCTGCCCAGATGACCTCTCCGTTAACCTGCCATGGCGACCAGAACGTCAATTTTGACGGGCCAAACAGCGCCACGCAGGGCGTCTGAAGGGCGGCGGCCATGTGCATGGGTACGGAGTCAACGCCAATGAACAGGATCGCGTGATCGATTAGCGAGGCCAGCTGGCGCAGGGTTAACTGCCCTGCCAGCGATACAACACCCGTCTGCGGGGAGGCTGCAAGAATGCGGTCAATCATCGCCAGCTCTTTCTTGTCCGGTCCCGCCGTAAGGACGATAGTGTGGCCGTCCTGCTGCAACGCGGCGATAGTTTGCGCCATTTTGCCTTCGTCCCAGCACTTAAAGAACCAGCGTGAAGTGGGTTGAATAACGATGTAGCGGTCTCCCACGCCCTTTTGCGACAGCTTTTGGTGAGCATGGCGCCAGTCATCCGCGCTGTAAGCCATGGTCACGGTAGGGTTGGCCATTACCGGCAGCGCTGACAGTATGGAGAGATTTTGTTCAACGGTGTGCAACGACTGATGGCTGGCGACCGAGACCAGTTCACTGTGACAAAAACGCCAGAAGGCATTATTGCGCTTGTTAAAAGCGAACCCGAGCCGAACCGGTGCACCGGTGAAGCGGGTAACAATCGCGCTGCGCCACTGATCGGCAAGATTGATCACCAGATGATAATGCTGAGCGCGTAAAGCACGAAGCAACTGCCACTCTTTTTGCAGGTGCTTCAGCGTCCCCAGCTGCTTCCATTTACGATCGATACCATAGATCGTCCCGATTGCCGGATGCGCGGCGAGCATGTCTCGCGTCTCTTCATAGAGAAGCACGTCGATTTGGGCGTCAGGCCATTTCTGGCGTAATGAATTGATGACGGGGGTGGTGAGTAACATGTCACCATGATGGCGAAGTTTGATCAGTAAAATGCGCAAATCAGGCGTGTCAGGTAAGTTATTCATCATCATCTTATCGGCGTTGTACTATTGGCAATTCTAATAGACCTGGTAACGACTTGCACTCTTTCTCCATAATGTCAGGAATTTCCCTGGAAGGGTTTACTCCTGCTTTCGGGCGTGCGTAACATAGCGCTAACTACTTTGTCTTGCGGGCTCATTATGAAAAAACCAGCGTTTATCATCACGATCGATACCGAAGGGGATAATCTCTGGCAGAACCACCGGGTGATCAAAACGGAAAACGCGCGCTACCTGGCGCGGTTTCAGGCGCTTTGTGAACGTTTCGGCTTTAAGCCCGTCTGGCTGACCAACTACGAGATGGCAGTCGAACCGGTATTCATTGAGTTCGCGAAAGAGGTCATAGCCCGCGGCCAGGGTGAGGTGGGAATGCATCTCCATGCCTGGAATAGCCCTCCGGAACACGATCTGACCGGTGATGACTGGCGCTGGCAGCCTTATCTGATTGAGTTTTCAGACGAGGTCATGCGTGAGAAAGTGCTCTTCATGACCCGCTTACTGGAAGAGACTTTCCAGACAAAAATGCTCAGCCATCGCGCCGGGCGCTGGGCATTCGACAGCCGTTACGCCCAGTTGCTGATTGAGCTGGGGTATCAGGTAGATTGTTCCGTTACGCCGCGCGTGAACTGGCGCAACGCGAAAGGTGCCCCGCAGGGTAATGGCGGAACGAATTACCAGCATTTTCCCGATCGTGCCTACTTTTTGGACGTAGACGACATTTCCCGGCCGGGAAACAGCCCTCTCCTCGAAGTGCCGATGAGCATCCAGTATAAACACCCGGCATGGCTGAATTCCCTGAAGCAGGGTTATGATCGTCTGCGCGGTAAATACCGTTCTCCGTCAGTTAACTGGTTACGTCCGTCCGGAGGAAATGCGGCGGAGATGATTAAGGTTGCGCAGCAGTGCCTGGCTCAGGGGAATGACTACGTGGAATTCATGCTGCATTCGTCGGAATTTATGCCTGGCGGGAGCCCTACTTTTAAAGACGAGGCCGCGATTGAGGGGCTGTATCAGGATCTGGAGCAGCTCTTTACTTGGTTATCAGATAAGACCGTGGGGATGACGCTGGCGGAGTTTTACCAGTACAAAAAATAGTTATGCCCGCCAGGCGGGCATATTTGTTATTGCTGTTTTGTTTGTGAGAAAGGTGTACTTAGCGCAAACAAAATCATAAAGAAGATTAAGGCTTCTGAACTGAGCAGTATGACATCTGTCAGTCCATACAAAAGCAAAAGAAGCATCGACGTCAGCAGCAGTGCGTTTCTGTTTCGTAGGGCATACACAATCATCGAAACGAAGAAAAAGAGCATTACCGCTACGCCGGGGATCCCCTGCAAAGAGTATTTCTCAATAAATTCATTATGCAGGTGGACTTTGATGTATTCGAGTGCACTGCCAAGGTGAGGATGGCCGTCTTTAATGTAGTGTCGGGTCCACGCTTCACGCTCTTCCAGCGATTGCCCTAACGGATGGGCAAGACCATTCTCGATCCCGATAGTCCACATCGAAAAACGTGCGCCGAGTGAGGTGCGGTCAAAACCTTGTTGATAACGTTCAACCTCACGTTGGGTTTGTTGTATTTTTGGCGAAATCAATGGCTTGTAGCTAACGATTACAACGCCTGCAACAATGCATAAAAAGATGAGGGCTGATTTAAGATGAATCTTTCTGAAATGATAAAGCGTGAGCACAATCGCCAGAAGCAGATATAAACCCATCGCAGCGCGGGTCCCCGTCAACAGTATGACGAAGTAAGAGATTAATATAGTGAAGCCCGCAACAACATACAGCTTCACGTTCTGTTGAAGGTAAAGACTGTATACGAAAGCCAGTGACAGGACAGAATAAACATAAGCTGAAACGGTGGCACGGTTAATTGCCATCTCAACGCGAGTCATACCTTGCGAGGCCTGCCACAAGCCATACCCTGTGGCGAGCACAAACCCCAGGGCCGTTGCGAAGAAGAAGAATTTCCTGAAGGTATCCTTATCGATATAAAACTTAAAGCGGTCGATATAGAAAATCAGGACACTCGCTAAAATTAACTTTTTGCTGGCACCGAGGTAGTCGCTGTAAAGGTTGAGGCCCTCGTTATGATACTCATAGAGTAAGTACCAGCCGAGGTTAAGTAACCCAATCAGCAGAATGGGCAGCGCTATAGTAAAAGGTCGCAAAGTGATTTTTTTATATTCGAAAGCCAGGCCAATAATACTGACGTAAATAGCGATATAGAAAAACTCTCTTTGCTTCCCAGAACTGACTAAAGCCAGTATCAAGGAGATGAGGCTTAAAGCGATCGTCAGTTGATATAGCCGTGGTTTTATTTTTTCCATAACGCCTCAATAACCCTTTTTTTGTAGCTAAAACGAACATCGGTGGACAGGAAAAAAGACAATGTATACATGGTCTTTACGCGTTGTTTCACGAGCTGCAATTGTTGGTCTGTAAGACAGGACCGATGGTTGCTGTAAATATCAAACCAGTGGCAATTGACGAGATGTTTGTAGCGTGACGGAAATGTTCTTTCCATCTGTAACGTGCATTCGACAAGCGTTGAAATTTTGCTGGCGTCCAGACTGCTCGACAAACTGTCGCGACGCTTGATGTAATAATAATGCCCCTGGCGTTGATAGGCTATTTTGCTCGATTGCATCAACATTCCCGGGAAGACAGCGAAATCCTCATAACATAACATCGGAGGTATGGGATTTTTCTCGTAAAGGCTACGATGAATAAACTGGCCAATGAGATGTGCCTGAAAGTCTTTATGACGTAAGAAACGAGCAATTGCTTCATGTTGTGACAATGGCACAGGATTAAATCCCTGCCAGTCTGAAGTCATTTTCCGGGGATCGCGAATCTCAAGCAAACGAGTCAGTAACATGTCCGGACGTTGCGCTTTCAGGAAGGCTATTGCGTCCCTGAGGCTGCCCGGCTTTAAGCAATCATCACTGTCGAGCATCGTAATATACTCACCCGATGCCAGCGCGACAGCGCTGTTTCTTACCCGGCCTACGTTACGAAAGTTCACGGTGCGCGTTATGATCTGAGGAAATTTCGGCGACCACTCTTCAATTATTGCCTGCGTGGCATCCTCAGAACTGTCATTGAAAATAATAATTTCAGTGTCCTGATCGGTTGCTGCCAGAAGGCTTGAAAGCGTGGCGTGCAGCGTAGCTTCAGCGTTATGCGCAGCAATAATGACGCTTAAAAAAGCCATAAAAATTAGTTTCCTTGAGCGTCGGTAGCGCTAGCCAGTGAGCGGGCTTTTGGTAATGTACGGATAAACTGCTGAAGATCGTGTAACGCGGAGTCAGTGACAGAGAATAGCGCTTCCCGTTCTTGCGGGAAGTAATAGCGCGTTTCAAACACATAAGAACAAATGTTATCGTCATTCCCGATCAGCATCACATTGCCAAGCGGACGCTGTTCATAGTGACAACACGGTCCAAACAGCAGGACCACCGGCACGCCGACGGCGTCTGCGATGTAGACATTCCCCGAGTCAGACGCGATATAGCAGTCCATCTTAGAAATGGCCCAGGGAAGCTCTTCCAGCGAAATTTTGCCAATAAGATTGATAAAATTGGGGATGTCACCGTAAAGACGGGTGATATCGTCCATCCACGACTGTTCGTTTGGCGCGCCGAAGACATAAAACTCGCAGGGTAAATCAGCAAGTTGATCAACAATCCGCTTCCAGATAACCGGAGGGACGGTTTTGGCTTTATTGCCCGCCGCAATACTGATGCCGATGCGGATAACGCCAGGTTTATCAAGTATGGCCGGCCAGGTCGTCGGCTTGAAGAGTGGCTTTGTGGCGTGCTTGGGAGAGTCTTGCCACGTGAGCGAGCGGTCGGCCAGTTTCAGGTAGTTCGTCACCGAAAGCGTTTTTTTGCCATGCTCAACGGTACCGTCGGCCGCGAGATAGAAAATCCCGTGATACCACCTGCGCGTGTAAATGCTTAAAAATTGTTTGTTTTTGGCATTGCAGACGGCGGCAAAAAAGAGGTTCACGCTGTTGGGCTGTAGCAGGTAGACGTTGTCGTAGCGGTTCATGATCCTGCACGCGAAGCACAGTTTACGCCACAGGTTGCGCTTATGCTGCTCAATAAAATAGATCTGCTCAATAGTCTCATCATGCTTCGCCAGCGCGCCAACGCTGCGACTGATCAACACATCGCTTTTTTGCAGATATGCCAGAAGAGGCGTCGCATTAATAAAGTCACCGATTTTGGCTGTCTGAATGACAAGGTTCTTGCCCGTGTCCTTTCGAAACAGCTTCCGGATGAGTTTCACCGGAAAGAGTAAAATCAGCAGAAATACATAACTCATGGGTTAAATATCCCTGTTGGAAAGCCGATGGCTGCCCTGTAAAAATGAAAAAATAGCATCTGCGCTAATATCCTTCGTTTGTTGCGTAGGGCTGACCATCTGATGCTGGTTTTTACCGTAACCCCCGATCAACCCCGGATCGGTCGGGCCGAAAATCGTGATATTAGGACGATCCAGTGCGGCGGTTAAATGGCTTAACCCTGTATCCACAGAAACGACGGCGTTAGCGCCCGCCAGCTGTGCGGCAACCTGCGCCAGCGTGAGTTTGGGTAACACCTCGACGTGGGAAAAACCTGCTGCCAGACGTTCCGCTCGCTGCCGCTCATGTTCAGCGCCCCACGGGAGTTTAATATGGATACCGCAAGGTTGCATTAGTTCAATCAGCCTTCTCCAGTGCGTTTCCGGCCAGTGCTTATCGTCGCGCGTTGTGGCATGCAGGAAGACCAGATAGGGCGCGATATCCTTGTCCGTTTCGCGCAGAAAATGCTGTGCGATGGCGTAGTCACCCTGGAGGTCGGGTTTTGCATAGCCGAGACTCTTAGCGAACAGCTCGCGGGTACGTTCCACGGCGTGCTGCTGCTTCGCAATATGGTGGCGACGATTATAGAACAGGCTCGCCAGCGGTTCGCGGGCGGTTTGCCAGTCCATGCCGTGCTTTACGCCGTGCGCCAGACGCGTGACCAGCGCGGCGCTTTTCACTAGCCCCTGGGCGTCGACGATCGCGTCGTAACGCCGGGCCTGCACCGCTTCGCGGAAGGCTTTGCGTTCGGCTTTAATCGGTGCGGAGAACCACGCTTTGCGCCAGCGGCGAATGGCCACCGGGATCACGCGATCAACCGCTTCATGCCAGGTGGGGATCTGCGCGAAGCCTTCTTCCACCACCCAGTCAAAACGGATGCCGGGAATGGCCCGCATGGCGTCCGTCAGCGACGGCAGCGTATGCAGAACATCACCCATTGAGGAGGTTTTAACGATCAATACCCGCATCCGTTATCCTTCTTCGCTCAACAGCAGTGCGTTGAGTTCTTCGAGAACACGCTGCGGGGTAATGTCGATCAGGCTCTGATGGTAACCTTCTGCGGCATCGCCTTTGCGCACCTTGTGGTAGCCGGTGATCAAACGGATCACGCGCGCCTTGTGCGACAGCGGCGGCGTGAAGTCCGGGCTGCTTGGGCCATACAGCGCGACCAGCGGGCGGTCCAGCGCGGCGGCGACGTGCATCAGGCCAGAGTCGTTACTGACCACGGCCTTACAGGCGGCAATGAGGATAACCGCCTGCTCGAGTTGCGTTTCCCCGGCCAGGTTGCGGCACCATGCCTGTTGCTCGGTGCTCAGCGTGGCGAGAATTTCATTGCCCGCCTCATGATCTTTCGCCGAGCCAAACAGCACAATCTGATAGCCTTCATCGATAAGCTGTTTCGCCAGCTCTGCATAGTGATAGTGCGGCCAGCGTTTTGCCGGACCGAATTCTGCGCCAGGGCAAAACCCAATCATCGGGCGTTCGGACGAAATGCCAAATGCGTTGCAGGTGTGGGATTTCTCCCCATCGCTTACCTGGAGCTGCGGCCACAGCAGCGGCTGCGGCAGATCTTTCGCGCTGCGCATTACGCCTTTGTCGTAGGCCAGCGCCACGTAGCGCTCCACCATCAGCGGCCAGGCCTCTTTATCCAGCACCCGGGCGTCGTTCAGCAGGCCGTAGCGCATTTCACCGCGCCAGCCGGTACGGTGCGGGATGCCCGCAAAGAAGGGCACAAGGGCGGATTTGAAGGAGTTAGGCAGCACGTACGCGCGGTCATAGCGTTTCTCGCGCAGACTGTGGCCGAGTTTGCGGCGTTCACCGATTTCCAGCGCCCCGTGTCCGAGCGGCATCGGGATCGCCTCGTTCACTTCCGGCATACGCGATAACAGCGGACGGCACCATGCGGGTGCCATCACGTCGATTATCGCCTGGGGATAACGCGCCTTGAGCGTGCGATAGAGACTTTGCGACATCATCATGTCGCCCACCCATGACGGGCCGATCACCAGAATTTTCATGCTTATGCGTCGCGGTTCAGCCAGGCCATATATTCCGTTACGCCTTCGGCAACGGTCTTGAACGGCTTGTCGTAGCCTGCGGCGCGCAGGTTAGTCAGGTCCGCCTGGGTGAATGCCTGGTAGCGGCCTTTCAGCTTATCCGGGAACGGAATGTACTCGATGCTGCCTTTCTTATGGTACGCCAGCGTCGCGTCTGCCACCGCCTGGAAGGATTCCGCGCGGCCAGTGCCCAGGTTGAAAATGCCGGACACGCCATTTTCCAGGAACCACAGGTTTACTGCCGCCACATCGCCCACGTAGACGAAGTCACGCTTGAAGCCGTCGCTGCCTTCGAACAGTTTCGGGCTTTCGCCGTTATTTAATTGGGTGTTCAGGTGGAACGCCACGCTCGCCATGCTGCCTTTGTGGCCTTCGCGCGGCCCGTAGACGTTGAAGTAGCGGAAGCCGACAATCTGCGAGTTCGCTTCTGGCAGGATCTGACGTACGTACTCATCAAACAGGAACTTGGAGTAACCGTAAACGTTCAGCGGCTGCTCATATTCGCGGGATTCGATGAAATCTGAAGTGCGCCCACCGTAAGTTGCCGCGGAAGAGGCGTACAGGAACGGAATTTCACGCTCCAGGCAGTAGTGCAGGAGCTCTTTGGAGTACTGATAGTTGTTATCCATCATGTATTTGCCGTCCCACTCGGTGGTGGAGGAGCACGCACCTTCGTGGAAGATGGCTTCGATCTCGCCGAACTCTTCACCCGCCATAATCTGGATAAGGAAGTCTTCTTTATCCATGTAGTCAGCGATGTTCAGATCCACCAGGTTCACGAACTTGGTGCCGTCTTTCAGGTTGTCCACCACCAGAATGTCGGTGATGCCTTTGTCATTGAGGGCCTTAACAATATTGCTGCCGATAAAGCCCGCGCCGCCAGTAACGATGATCATAACTGTAACCTTTAAAGTATGAGTCGGGGAATATCCCGAACGCTAATCTCTTTATCATATCATCACAATGCTCAGGCTTCAGCCATTCACCGATATGCAGCAGGGGTACGCGTGATTTATGCTGCAAAAACGAGAAGAGATACTGCGTCATCTCGTCATGAACTATTGGTTTGGGTAATATGTGCCAAAATTTGCCGAGTCTGGAGAATTGCAATGCGTGGTGATTTTTACAAACAGTTAAACAGCGACCTCGACACCGCACGTGCGGAAGGGTTGTTCAAAGAAGAGCGTATTATCACGTCTGCCCAGCAGGCGGACATCACCGTTGCCGACGGCAGCCATGTGATCAACTTTTGCGCGAACAACTACTTAGGTCTTGCGAATCACCCTGAGCTAATTGCCGCGGCGAAAAACGGCATGGACACCCACGGTTTCGGTATGGCCTCCGTTCGCTTTATCTGCGGTACGCAGGACAGCCACAAGCAGCTTGAGCAAAAGCTGGCGAACTTCCTCGGAATGGAAGACGCGATTCTGTACTCCTCCTGCTTCGACGCCAACGGCGGTCTGTTTGAGACCCTGCTCGGCGCAGAAGACGCGATTATCTCCGACGCCCTGAACCACGCCTCCATCATCGACGGCGTACGCCTGTGCAAAGCGAAGCGTTTCCGCTACGCCAACAACGACATGGTGGAGCTGGAAGCGCGCCTGAAAGAGGCTCGTGAAGCAGGGGCTCGCCACGTCCTGATCGCCACCGACGGCGTGTTCTCCATGGACGGTGTGATCGCCAACCTGAAGGGCGTGTGCGATCTGGCGGATAAATACGACGCGCTGGTGATGGTGGATGACTCTCACGCGGTCGGTTTTGTCGGCGAAAACGGTCGTGGCTCCCACGAATACTGCGACGTAATGGGCCGCGTGGATATCATCACCGGTACGCTGGGCAAAGCGCTCGGCGGCGCGTCTGGCGGCTACACTGCCGCGCGTAAAGAGGTGGTCGAGTGGCTGCGCCAGCGCTCCCGCCCGTATTTGTTCTCCAACTCCCTGGCGCCGGCGATTGTGGCTGCCTCCATTAAAGTGCTGGAGATGGTGGAATCCGGGGCTGAGCTGCGCGACCGCCTGTGGGCTAACGCCCGCCTGTTCCGTGAAAAAATGAGTGCCGCAGGATTCACCCTGGCCGGTGCCGATCACGCGATCATTCCGGTGATGCTGGGCGACGCGGTTGTCGCGCAGAAATTTGCTCGTGAGCTTCAGAAAGAAGGGATTTACGTGACCGGGTTCTTCTTCCCGGTGGTACCAAAAGGTCAGGCGCGTATCCGCACCCAGATGTCTGCGGCGCACTCGCCTGAACAAATTGAACGTGCGGTGGAAGCCTTTACCCGCATCGGCAAACAGCTGGGCGTCATTGCCTGAGGACGTATGATGAAAGCGTTATCCAAACTGAAAGCGGAAGAAGGGATTTGGATGACCGACGTGCCGGAGCCGGAAGTCGGTCATAACGATCTGCTGATCAAAATTCGTAAAACCGCCATCTGCGGTACTGACGTTCACATCTACAACTGGGACCAGTGGTCACAGAAAACCATTCCGGTACCGATGGTTGTCGGTCACGAATATGTCGGCGAAGTGGTGGGTATCGGCCAGGAAGTAAAAGGCTTCAACATTGGCGATCGCGTCTCCGGTGAAGGCCACATTACCTGCGGTCACTGCCGTAACTGTCGCGGTGGGCGTACCCACCTGTGCCGCAACACCGTCGGCGTGGGCGTGAACCGTCCGGGCTGCTTCGCGGAATACCTGGTGATCCCGGCGTTTAACGCCTTCAAAATCCCGGACAATATCTCTGACGATCTGGCCTCCATCTTCGATCCGTTCGGCAACGCGGTACACACGGCGCTCTCCTTCGACCTGGTGGGTGAAGACGTGCTGGTTTCCGGCGCGGGCCCCATCGGCATTATGGCGGCAGCCGTGGCGAAGCACGTGGGTGCGCGCAACGTGGTGATCACCGACGTGAACGAATACCGCCTGTCGCTGGCGCGCAAAATGGGCGTCACCCGCGCGGTGGATGTCTCGAAAGAGAGCCTGACCGATGTGATGGAAGAGCTGGGCATGACCGAAGGCTTTGACGTGGGTCTGGAGATGTCCGGCGCGCCACCGGCGTTCCGCACCATGCTCGACACCATGAACCACGGTGGCCGTATCGCGATGCTGGGTATTCCGCCGTCAGATATGTCCATTGACTGGAACAAAGTCATCTTCAAGGGGCTGTTCATTAAGGGCATCTATGGCCGTGAGATGTTCGAAACCTGGTACAAGATGGCCGCGCTGATCCAGTCCGGTCTGGATCTGTCCCCGATTATCACTCACCGTTTCTCCATCGATGAGTTCCAGCAGGGCTTTGACGCAATGCGGTCCGGCCAGTCAGGGAAAGTGATCCTGAGCTGGGATAAGTAATTAAAAAGGGGCCAGCGGCCCCTTTTTTTACTGATTCTTTTTCTCTTCGTCCGTCAGGTAACGCACTTTGCGGGTGTAATCCTGGCCTTTGAACAGCAGTTTGTTATCCGGCGATTCCAGATACTTCTGCCATTCGGAAAGCGGGAAACCACCGTGCGCGCCAATCACCTCTTTCGGCACAACGGCTTCCTGACCGCCGATCTTCTTGGAGACCGGCCAGTTCATCCAGTCACCGAGGTTAACCGTTTTTACATCCAGCATGTCCAGCAGCGCAGCGAGCGGCAGCTGATCGGTCGGCGGCTGCGTGTCGTCCATCAGCTCCCAGGTATCCTGGAACAGCGTCAGCCACAGCGGGCAGATACGGCGCCAGGTCTTTTTGGTGGCGGCAAGAAACGCGCCGTTAACGTGATCGACCAGATACGGACGCACCGTTTCTTTGTAATATGCCGGCACTTTCTCCGCTGGCGCGCCGTCCAGCTTGGCAATCATTTTGCCCTGACGGAAGCTGGAGTAGATGTGCATATCCGCCATGTTGATCTCTGGCATTTTAAGCAGGTTGAGATCGGAGTCGATCATCAGCACACCTTCACCGCGCGCCTGCAACGGAGCGTTAAGCTTCACCAGACGACTGAGGTAGATCTGCTTATAGCGGTAACCTTCTTCACGTTTTGGAAGCGTGAGGGTAACAACGCGGGTTTTTGGCGGCAGCTCGCCGAAAGCGGATTCAGGCTGATCGCTGACGATAACAATCTCGCTGACGTCGGTGGCATAACGCTCTGCAAAGGTCGCTGACAATAACGCCTCTTCGACGAAATCCGCGCCCGTACACGGGATCACAATGGAATCCACCGCAACGAGATCGCGCGTGACCGGAAGGGAAGCGTAAGGAATGTTATGACGCCCGGTAATGTGGCGGTAGCGAGCATTCAGGAATTTAAACATGTTCTTCTCGTTTGGTTATTGCGCGCCAAGAACGGCCTCGACACCGTTAACATAGCTTTCAATGGCATACATGTTGCAGACATTCTGGTGTGCGGCAGCGGCGAGCCGGGCGCGCAGAGCAGGATCCTGCCAGATATTATCCAGATGTTGAGCAAGTTGCGACACGTCGCTCCAGGGAAACAGCAGGCCGGTCGACTCATGATCGATCAATTCTGCCGTGCCGGTCACCTTTGAACCAATCACGGGAATATTCAGCAGCATTGCCTCCAGCACGACGCGCGGCAGGCCTTCGCTCTTCGAGGCCAGAATAAATGCGTCAAAGGTGGCGAGATAGTCAAAAGGCGTGTTCTGGAAACCGGTAAAAATGACGTGCTCAGCAATACCCAGCGCGTCAGCCTGTGCCGCCAGTGCGCCGCGCTCCGCCCCTTCACCGACCAGCACCATCTTCCATTTTGCCTGCGGGTGCCTCTGGCTGAACTGTGCCAGCGCCTCCAGCGTATGGTGGTTGGCTTTGCGAGGGATTAGCGAGCCAATGCTGCCGAACACAAACGTGTCGTCATCAATGTTCAGGCGCTGGCGCATCGCGCGTCGGTCGGGCAAAGGCTGGTGGATGTCGATAGCATTGTTGACCGTGGTACACAGCGCTGGCCGGACGCCATGCTGAAGCAACACGCGTTCAACGCCGTGCGAGACGGCGATGATTTTTGTGGCATGGGCATTGACCAACTTCACCAGCGGCGGGGTCAGCACCGGTTCAATCCGGCAGTGCTGGATTATCCGCGCATGCAGGTTTGCGCCCGCCAGATACCCTTCTTCGTTAGAGCCTGGCTGGTTGTTCATATACAGCGTATCGAATCCACCTTCCCTGAAAATGGTCTCGATCTTGCTGACGTTGGGGCGAATGCGCCACAGGGTATCGATATGCCGCGTAAATGCTTTGCGCGCTGAACGCGAAAAAAACAGCAGACCACGTCCCGCTTCTTTCAGTAGTTTTGCCCATGCCGGTTGCTTACGTTGAGGGATAACGAGTAGCGGGATCCCAATGCTATTGAGCACCTGGCCAATCGTTTGACCTTCAGCACGACTATAATCACTGTAAAAACAACAAGTAATGTCGAATTTGTCGCGGTTGATTCGCTTCAGAAGCTCAAGCATACTGTTGGTACCTCCCCCCCATTCTTTGCCCGTGTCCAGGAGGAGGATTTTACGTTTTTGCGGCATGTCTGAATCCGTATGCTACCCTTCATCTGACCGCATTATAAAGAATTTACTGAAATAAAATAGATTTTTTGTATTTCTTTGTCTTTTTACAAGAAAACATTTTAAACGCGCTTATTTTAAAAGTGCGATTTAAGACTTTAATCGCCTCTTCTCAATTCGATAGTATGAGTGAAAAATTTTATGTCGTTATTGAGAGAGTGAAAATATGTTTAAAATAACGGTCTGCTTATTAACGTTTAACTCCGAAAGAACGTTGCACGATGTTATTCCTCCTCTTTTAAAAATAGCAGATGAATTCGTTATAGTGGATTCCGGAAGTACAGACTCGACGATATATATTTGCCAGAGTTATGGATTGTCGCCCATATTCAAAAAATATAGCTGGCACGGCGAGCAGATGAACCATGCCGTATCCCATGCGCATAACGACTGGGTGCTGTGCATGGACAGTGACGAAATACTCGATCAAGAAACCGTTGATGCTATTTTAGAATTAAAAATGGGCGATGAACCCGAACTGGATATGGCGTGGCGGATATGTCGTCACTGGTTTGTTTTGGGAGAAAATGTCCGAACGATTTATCCCGTCTCATCACCGGATTATCCGGTGCGTCTTTTTAACCGTACGCAGTCGCGATTTAATAACCGGCCAGTAGACGATCAGGTTGAAGGTTTTCTCCGTTCTGAACGTATTCCAGGTTATGTCAGACATGAGACGTTTCATTCGCTGCATGAACTTTTTAATAAATTAAACGGATATACCACTCGCCTGGTTCAATATCAGACGATACGTCCCTCTCTTGGTCGCGGCGCGATCAGCGCTATCGGCGCATTTTTCAAATGGTATCTGTTTAGCGGTGCCTGGCGTCAGGGCAAAGTAGGTGTGGTGACAGGGGTTTATGCCACGGCGTACAGTTTTTTGAAGTATTTCAAGGCCTGGTATCAGGATCGGGAAAAGAGAGAGTCCGTTGCAAAAGAGCAGTCGGACTCTTATCTGGCAGAATAGGCGTTAGCCGATCAGGCTTTTTTTCCCCAACCCTGCCACTGTTGCTGGACGTATTTAACCAGTGTACTGCTGCTGATGCTTTCGCCAATCACCGAGAAGAAGCGGGTTGCATAGACCGGTTCAGGCGGCTGTTTCAGCGTGCAGTTCTTCACGCCGCGGAATGGATTACGCGGCTGCGTTGCGGATGGTTGCGTGCTACCCGGACGAGAAGTATCCACCTGAGGTTCATTGAGCAGATCGCTCGGACGCACCAGCGTAATATCGGCGGGTAAGCCCGACAACATTTGCTGCAAAACGCGAACGGTAGACGGATGCGGATGCCCAATGGCAATCGCCGAACCGTTACGGCGCGCCAGCTGTACCGCGCGGTTGAACTGCACGCGGATATCCGCTTCGTTCTGGGAGTCGTCCAGGAATACTTTGCGCTTGATGACTTTTACACCCGTCCCCTGAGCGGCACGCATCGCCTGGCTGTTGCCGATGGTCATGCTGTCGAGGAAATAGAGATTGTAACGCTCCAGCGCCTGCATCACTTTCAGCATACCGTACAGGCTGGAGGTCATCGCGCTGCCCATATGGTTATTCAGACCCACGGCATACGGCACTTTATTGTACGCATCGCGGATGATGCGATCGATCTCGTCGCTGCTCATGTCCGGGCGCAGGGTATCTTTTTCCAACGGCTGCTTGCTGAGGGGGGCCATCGGCAGATGGATGAGGACCTGATGGCCGCCATTGTGCGCTTTGGTCGCCATTTCATGCGCGTGAGGCGCATTAGGCAGGACGGCGACAGAGATGGCTGGCGGCATCGCCAGCACCTGATTTTCATAGTGTGGTCGATAACCGAAGTCATCAATCACAATCGCGAGTTTGCCTGCATAAACCGGTGCAGCCAGCGCCAGTGCGCTGACTACGGAAACAACAATTCGACGAAATTGAAGCAAAACCTATCTTCCCAACCACGGCTGTGGATTGACCGCCTGACCCTGACGACGAATTTCGAAATAGAGTGACGGGCGGCCCTGACCGCCACTGCTGCCCACAAGGGCAATGGGTTGACCCGCGCGCACCTGAGTGCCAACGCTGACCAGCGCGCTCTGGTTGTAGCCGTAAAGACTCATATCGCCTTTACCGTGTTCAACCACCACCACGAGCCCATAACCCTGTAGCCAGTCGGCCAGGATCACGCGGCCATCGGCGATGGCTTTCACTTCGCTACCTTCAGACGCACCGATAACGATCCCCTTCCAACGTAGCTCACCCTGCAACTGTTCGCCATAGCGATGCAGGATCGTACCGCGAACGGGCCAGTAAGCCTGACCACGCGGGGAGCCGAGGCCGCCGGTACGCGACATCAGGGAACGTTCATTTTCAGTCGGTTTGTAGGTGGTGCCTTTCCGGGAGGCTTCCTGCTGCTTATTACGCACCGCCTGCGCTTCACGCGCTTCTTTTTCGGCGCGCGCTTTGGCCGCGGCTTCTGCCCGGGCAATGCTGTTACGCAGTCTGGATTCGTTGGCGCGCATTTCGCTCAGCTGGCTTTGTCCTGCCTGGATAGAGGACTCCAGCCCGGCGAGCGTCTTCTTACGCTCATTGCGCGCCTGCTCAAGCTTCTCCTGCTGCGCCTGCTGATCGTAGAGCAGCGTTTGCTGCTGGCTCTGCTTCTCTTCCAGCTCGGCTTTTTGCGTGGTGACTTCTTCGCGCGTCTGTTTCAGCTGCGCAATGGTCTCCTGACGCGCCTGGTTTAGATAGCCGAAATAGGCCTGTAAACGCTGACCACGCTGGCTCTCTTCACCGCTGAGGATCAGCTGAAGGCCTGTGTGCTCACCCTGACGGAAAGCAGCATCAAGCTGTGCAGCAAGGTTCCGCTCCTGGGCATCGCGCTGACGCTCCAGTTTCGCAATCGACGCGTTCATTTCATCGATTTGCTTATTGAGCTGGGCAAGGGTGTTTTGTGTTTCACGCAGCTTACGCGCGGCGGCGGAAATGGCCTCTTCCTGCTTTTTAAGCTGGGCGAGCAGGGTGGCGCGCTGCTGTTGCTGCTGACGTACCGCACGCTCTTTGGCGGCGATATCGGCCTGAATGGATTTAAGCTGATCGCGGTCATCCGCGTGGGCGGATGCGGCGCACAGCAATACGCCAGCGCTGAGTGCGCTGGCGCAAAGCAGAGGTCTGACTGATAACCGAAGCGGCTTCACGACCCATGTGATTGAAAAAATCGCCTTTCCCCTCATGGGGAGCGATTATTCCACGATGAACAGCGGCTTGCCAGTCATCTCTTCAGGGATTTCCATACCCATCAGCGACAACATGGTTGGCGCGATGTCGGAAAGCTTGCCGCCTTCCACAGCTTTCACTGATTTATCACCTACATAAATCAGTGGAACAGGCAGGTTGGTATGGGCGGTATGCGCCTGACCGGTTGCCGGATCACGCATCTGTTCTGCGTTACCGTGGTCAGCGGTGATCAGCAGCTGGCCGCCCACGGATTCAACCGCTTTTGCGACCTGCTCAACGCAGTGGTCCAGCGCTTCAACAGCTTTAACGGCTGCTTCCATCACGCCGGTGTGGCCCACCATGTCGCCATTCGGATAGTTACAGATGATGGTGTCGTATTTACCGCTTTCGATCGCGGCCACCAGTTTTTCGGTCAGCTCCGCAGAGCTCATTTCTGGCTGGAGATCGTAAGTGGCGACTTTCGGCGAGTTAATCAGGATGCGGTCTTCGCCTTTAAACGGCTCTTCTACGCCGCCGTTAAAGAAGAAGGTCACGTGCGCATACTTCTCAGTTTCGGAGATGCGCAACTGCGTTTTATCGTTTTTCGCCATCCACTCGCCGAAGGTATTTTCCAGGGAAGCGGGTGGATACGCGCATGGGGCTTTGATATCCGCTGCATACTCAGTCAACTGGATGAAATCGATCTTCGCCACTTTCTTACGGGCGAAACCGTCGAAATCGCTGTTGACGAAGGCGCGGGTGATTTCGCGCGCGCGGTCAGCACGGAAGTTCATGAAGATCAGCGCATCGCCATCTTCCATGGCGGCATCGGCCTGGCCTTCAGCGCGGATCACGGTTGCCTTCACAAATTCGTCGTTTTCATCACGCGCGTAAGCCGCTTCCAGGCCTTCAACGGCGGTCGGGAACTGGAACTCACCTTTTGCCAGGGTCAGCAGATCATAGGCTTGCTCAACGCGGTCCCAGCGGTTGTCACGGTCCATGGCATAGTAACGGCCAACGATGGACGCCACGCGGCCTTTGCCCAGTGCGGCAAATTTATTTTCAAACGCTTTAAGAGAACCTTTTGCGCTGCGTGGCGGCGTATCGCGACCATCCAGGAAGGCGTGCAGATAGATTTTTTCCGCACCGCGCTCGGCGGCCAGTTCTACCATCGCCATGATGTGATCTTCGTGGCTGTGAACGCCGCCCGCAGAGAGCAGACCCATAATGTGAACGGCCTTGCCTGCGGCAACGGCTTTATCAACCGCTCCGGTGAGCGTTGGGTTGGCAAAGAATGTACGTTCTTTGATTTCAACGTCCAGGCGCGTCAGGTCCTGATAAACGATACGGCCCGCACCCAGGTTAACGTGACCCACTTCAGAGTTGCCCATCTGACGATCCGGCAGACCCACTTCCAGGCCAGACGCATCAATCAGGGTGTGGGGACGTTTTGCCCATAGCGCATCCATAACCGGGGTTTTGGCGTTGAAAATGGCGTTATCCTGTTGATCTTCACGGTAGCCATAGCCATCCAGAATCACCAGTACCATAGGTTTTTTAGAAACCGACATTGCGACAACCTCATGCTCAAGAGACAAAAAATTTGCGTAATTTTACTACAGCTGAATCGATAAAATAGCCGCAGAAGATCAAAGAAAGCGCGGGGGCAAGGCTGTTCTCAGGCCATTTTGAGGCTTTTTTTACGTGGCATGCCGCAGAAAATAGATTAGCTTTATGTCGCTGGCTGTATTTGCCACAGCGCACAGGTATACTCCTGTCCTGGTTTTTTTAATCACTTAGTCGGGAGTTGTTACCCCCCATGCAAGAAATTATGCAATTCGTTAGCCGCCACCCGGTTCTGAGCATCGCGTGGATTGGCCTGCTGGTCGCTGTACTGTTCACCACATTTAAGGGACTGACGTCTAAAATTAAGGTGATCACCCGCGGTGAAGCGACACGTCTGATCAACAAAGAGGACGCCGTGGTTGTCGATCTGCGTCAGCGCGACGATTTCCGCAAGGGCCACATCGCAGGTGCTATCAACCTGCTGCCCGCGGAAATTAAAGCGAACAACATTGGTGAGCTGGAGAAGCATAAAGCCCAGCCGATTATTGTTGTTGACGGCACTGGCATGCAGGCGCAGGAATCTGCCAGCGCACTGCATAAAGCAGGCTTTGAAAACGTAACGGTGCTGAAAGAAGGCATCTCCGGCTGGAGCGGGGAGAATCTTCCTTTAGTGCGCGGTAAATAAGGAGTTAAGTGATGGCCAATATTGAGATCTACACCAAAGCAACGTGCCCGTTCTGCCACCGAGCGAAAGCGCTGCTGTCCAGCAAAGGCGTAACGTTCAAGGAACTGCCGATCGATGGTGACGCGATTAAACGCGAAGAGATGATCCAACGCAGTGGTCGCACAACGGTTCCACAGATTTTTATTGATGCGCAGCACATTGGCGGCTGTGATGACTTGTATGCGCTCGACGCCCGTGGTGGACTCGATCCGCTGCTGAGCTAGAGACTTTAGGACAATTAAAAAGGGTTTTTCCATGTCAGAACAAAACAACACCGAGATGACTTTCCAGATCCAGCGCATCTACACCAAGGATGTCTCTTTCGAAGCGCCAAATGCGCCGCACGTTTTCCAGAAAGACTGGCAGCCAGAGGTTAAACTTGATCTGGATACCGCATCCACCCAGCTGGCGGATGATGTGTATGAAGTCGTACTGCGTGTCACCGTGACCGCCTCTCTGGGCGAAGAAACCGCATTCCTGTGCGAAGTTCAGCAGGGCGGTATCTTCTCCATCGGCGGCATCGAAGGCAACCAGATGGCGCATTGCCTGGGTGCATACTGCCCGAACATCCTGTTCCCGTATGCCCGTGAATGCATCACCAGCCTGGTTTCTCGCGGTACATTCCCGCAACTGAACCTTGCGCCAGTAAACTTTGATGCGCTGTTCATGAACTATCTACAGCAGCAGGCTGGCGAAGGTACCGAACAACATCAGGATGCCTGATGAGCACTGTTAATGCGTCAATGACTGTGATCGGTGCCGGCTCTTACGGCACCGCTCTTGCCATCACCCTGGCAAGAAATGGTCACGACGTGGTCCTGTGGGGCCACGATCCAAAACATATCGCGACGTTGCAACACGACCGCTGCAATGTGGCGTTTCTCCCGGACGTTCCGTTCCCTGACTCCCTGTATCTGGAAAGCGACCTCGCGACCGCGCTGGCGGCCAGCCGCAATATTTTGATTGTGGTGCCAAGCCATGTGTTTGGCGAAGTCCTGCGTCAGATTAAGCCGCTGATGCGTGCGGATGCGCGTATTGTGTGGGCGACGAAGGGGCTGGAAGCGGAAACCGGACGTCTGTTGCAGGACGTTGCCCGCGAAGCGCTGGGAACAGCGATCCCGCTGGCGGTGATCTCCGGGCCGACGTTTGCCAAAGAGCTGGCTGCGGGCTTGCCGACGGCGATTTCGCTGGCGTCCACCGACCAGGCATTTTCCGACGATCTTCAGCAACTGCTGCACTGCGGCAAAAGCTTCCGCGTGTACAGCAACCCCGATTTTATCGGCGTGCAGCTGGGCGGCGCGGTGAAGAACGTCATTGCCATCGGGGCCGGGATGTCTGACGGCATCGGTTTCGGCGCGAATGCGCGTACTGCGCTGATCACCCGTGGCCTGACCGAAATGTCCCGCCTGGGCGAAGCGCTGGGTGCCGATCCGGCCACCTTTATGGGAATGGCAGGGCTGGGCGACCTGGTGCTGACCTGCACCGATAACCAGTCGCGTAACCGCCGCTTTGGCATGATGCTCGGACAGGGCAGCGATGTAAAAAGCGCGCAGGAGAAGATTGGTCAGGTGGTTGAAGGCTATCGCAATACCAAAGAAGTTCGCGAACTGGCGCACCGTTTCGGTGTCGAAATGCCAATAACCGAGGAAATTTATCAGGTATTGTATTGCGGAAAAAATGCGCGCGAGGCAGCATTGACCTTATTAGGTCGTGCGCGCAAGGACGAGCGCAGCAGCAATTAGCCGGGAAGTATCGTCACCTGAATGACCCAGCCAGCGCAGAACTGGCTGGTCATTAACTATCGTCTGGAGCAAGCAATGCCGTGTGAAGAACTGGATATCGTCTGGAATAATATTAAAGCCGAAGCCCGAGCGTTGGCCGACTGTGAGCCCATGCTGGCCAGTTTCTATCACGCGACGCTACTTAAGCACGAAAATCTCGGCAGCGCCCTGAGCTATATGCTCGCCAATAAATTGGCTTCCCCTATCATGCCTGCTATCGCGATTCGCGAAGTGGTGGAAGAGGCCTACGCCGCAGATCCGGAGATGATTGCTTCTGCCGCCTGCGACATCCAGGCTGTGCGCACGCGAGACCCGGCGGTGGATAAATACTCCACGCCGCTGCTGTATCTCAAAGGCTTCCATGCCTTACAGGCGTACCGCATCGGCCACTGGTTATGGAATGAGGGACGCCGCGCGCTGGCCATCTTCCTGCAAAACCAGGTTTCCGTGACCTTCCAGGTCGATATTCACCCGGCGGCGAAAATTGGCCGCGGGATCATGCTCGATCACGCCACCGGCATTGTTGTTGGTGAAACGGCGGTGATCGAAGATGACGTGTCGATCCTGCAATCCGTTACGCTGGGCGGTACCGGTAAAACCAGCGGCGATCGCCATCCGAAAATTCGTGAAGGGGTGATGATTGGCGCGGGCGCTAAAATCCTCGGCAATATTGAAGTCGGACGCGGCGCGAAGATTGGCGCGGGGTCGGTTGTGCTCCAGCCTGTACCGCCGCACACCACCGCCGCTGGCGTCCCGGCGCGCATCGTCGGTAAGCCAGACAGCGATAAGCCGTCGATGGATATGGATCAGCACTTCAACGGTATTCATCACACCTTCGAATACGGCGACGGCATCTGAACCCCGGAACAGCCAAATAAAAAAGCCCGGTGAGTCAATGCACCGGGCTTTTGATTAGTTGCGGTATAACACTTTGATAATGTGATAGCCGAACTGCGTATGCAGTGGGCCGGTTGGCTCCAGCACCGGGCAGGAGAAGACCACTTTATCAAACGCCGGAACCATCTGGCCCTGGCGGAACTCGCCTAAGTCACCACCGCGTTTGCCTGACGGGCAAATCGAGTGTTTCTTCGCCATTTTGCCGAAGTCGGCGCCGTTTTTAATCTGTTCGAGCAGATCCTGTGCCAGTTTCTCTTCTTTAACAAGGATATGCAGTGCTGCTGCTGTTTTTGCCATGATCGTGCCTTGAGTCGACTAGTTTACGATCGGTATACTACCACGCGTTTTTCCTCCTCTCCCGACTTTCATTGAGTGATCATTTATGCGTTTAAACCCCGGACAACAACAAGCTGTCGAATTCGTCACCGGACCCTGCCTGGTGCTGGCGGGAGCGGGATCCGGTAAAACACGCGTGATCACCAACAAAATCGCCCACTTAATTCGGGGTTGTGGATACCAGGCGCGCCATATCGCGGCGGTCACCTTTACCAACAAAGCGGCGCGTGAGATGAAAGAGCGCGTCGGCCAGACGCTGGGCCGTAAAGAGGCGCGCGGGCTGATGATCTCCACCTTCCACACGCTGGGTCTGGATATTATCAAGCGCGAATACGCGGCGCTGGGCATGAAGTCCAACTTTTCTCTCTTCGATGACACCGACCAGGTGGCGCTGCTTAAAGAGCTGACGGAAGGGCTGATCGAAGATGACAAAGTGCTGTTGCAACAGCTGATCTCGACGATCTCGAACTGGAAAAACGATCTGATGACGCCGGCCCAGGCAGCGGCAAGCGCCAAAGGCGAGCGCGACCGCATCTTTGCCCACTGCTACGGTCTGTACGACGCGCATATGAAAGCCTGTAACGTCCTGGATTTCGACGATCTGATCCTGTTGCCGACGCTGCTGCTTCAGCGGAATGAAGAGGTGCGCGAGCGCTGGCAGAACAAAATCCGTTACCTGCTGGTGGATGAATACCAGGATACCAACACCAGCCAGTACGAGCTGGTGAAGCTGCTGGTAGGGCAGCGTGCGCGCTTTACCGTCGTAGGCGATGACGATCAGTCGATTTACTCCTGGCGCGGCGCGCGTCCGCAAAACCTGGTGCTACTGAGCAAAGACTTCCCGGCGTTGCAGGTGATTAAACTGGAGCAGAACTACCGTTCCTCCGGGCGTATCCTGAAGGCGGCGAACATCCTGATTGCCAATAACCCACACGTCTTTGAGAAGCGCCTGTTCTCCGAACTGGGTTACGGCACCGAGCTGAAAGTGCTCAGCGCCAACAACGAAGAGCACGAAGCGGAGCGCGTAACGGGCGAGCTGATTGCCCATCACTTCGTCAACAAAACGGAATACAAGGATTACGCGATCCTCTATCGCGGAAACCACCAGTCGCGCGTCTTTGAAAAGATGCTGATGCAGAACCGCATTCCCTACAAAATCTCCGGCGGTACGTCGTTCTTTTCGCGTCCGGAAATCAAGGATCTGCTGGCCTATTTGCGCGTGCTGACCAACCCGGATGACGACAGCGCTTTCCTGCGCATCGTGAATACGCCGAAACGCGAGATTGGCTCTGCGACGCTGCAAAAGCTGGGTGAATGGGCGATGACCCGCAACAAAAGTCTGTTCACCGCCAGCTTCGATATGGGGTTGAGCCAGACCCTGACCGGGCGCGGCTATGACGCCTTAACCCGCTTTACCCACTGGCTGGGTGAGGTGCAGCGTCTGGCTGAGCGCGAGCCTGTGGCGGCAGTTCGCGATCTGATCCACGGCATTGATTACGAATCCTGGTTGTATGAAACCTCCGCCAGCCCGAAAGCAGCCGAGATGCGGATGAAAAACGTTAACCAGCTCTTCAGCTGGATGACCGAAATGCTTGAAGGATCTGAGATTGACGAGCCCATGACCCTGACGCAGGTGGTCACCCGCTTCACGCTGCGCGATATGATGGAGCGCGGCGAAAGCGAAGAAGAGGCCGATCAGGTTCAGCTAATGACGTTACATGCCTCGAAAGGGCTGGAGTTCCCGTATGTCTATCTGGTGGGGATGGAAGAGGGCTTATTGCCGCACCAGAGCAGCATTGATGAAGATAACGTCGACGAAGAGCGCCGTCTGGCCTACGTGGGGATCACTCGTGCGCAGAAGGAGCTGACGTTTACGCTGTGCAAAGAGCGCCGTCAGTATGGTGAGCTGGTGCGCCCGGAGCCGAGCCGTTTTCTGCTGGAGTTGCCTCAGGACGATCTTATCTGGGAGCAGGAGCGTAAAGTCATTACCGCTGAAGAGCGTATGCACAAAGGGCAGGCAAACGTGGCAAACATTCGCGCGATGCTGGCAAAAGCCAAAGAGAAGGGATAACTATTTGCAGGCCGGGTAAGGCGAAGCCGCCACCCGGCACGCTTCAAAGGGTCACTTCACATCAAGCGCCCAGTGCACATAGCTCTGCCACTGGTACTCCTGCTCAATCAGTTCCGCCCCAAGCGGATGATCCTCAAGCCAGTTTTCCGGTAGCGTCAGCGTCAGTTTCTCATCGTCTGCCGCCAGCGTAATGGCTGGCAGCAAATCATCACGACGCCGGCTGGCAAACAGGATCGCCAGGCGAAGCAGACGACACAGATGCTCCGCCACGCGCGGCGGCACAGCGTTCTGCTGGTGAAGGGAAGAGAGATCGACGGCGTTAGTCTGATTTAGCAGCAGGGTGGCCAGCAGCTTCTTCTGGGCGGGCGTATAGCCCGGTAAATCGAGATTACGCACCAGCCAGGCCGCGTGCAGCGGTGCCTGCTTGTACTCCACGCTGAGACCAATTTCATGTAGCGCACAGGCGCTTAGCAGCAGATCGCGGCTTAACGGTTCAATATCCCAGCTTTTTTTCACCTGATCGGCAAACAGTGACGCCAGTTGACTCACTCTGTGTGCCTGGTCGATATCCACAATAAAGCGGCGCTGAACGTTACGCAGCGTACGGCTACGGATGTCCTGATCGACCGACTGGTGCAGCATTCCGTAGACCAGACCTTCGCGCAGCGCACCGCCTGCCAGGGTCATACACTGGATATTGAGTTCAGTAAAAATGGCGATCAGAATGGCGAGCCCACTGGGGAAAACCAGCGCGCGTTCGAGCGTCAGCCCTTCTATTTCAAGCTCTTCCAGACGACCACACTGGATGGCGCGCTGTTTAAGCTGCTGGAGTTTGGCAAGCGTGATCCGCTCGTCCATTCCCTGTGCCATCATGATTTCCTGCAACGCCTGAACGGTTCCGGACGCGCCGACACACACTTTCCAGCCGTGATAGCGCAGTTCGTCCATGACCGGGCGCAGGACCGCACGCGCCGCGTTTTCCGCCTCGTCAAAATTCTCTTTGGCAAGGTTTCGATCGGTAAAGTAGCGTTCCAGCCAGGTCACACAGCCCATCGACAGGCTGAACAGTGACGTCGCCTGCGCGCCTGTGCCCGTGACCAGTTCGGTACTGGCGCCACCGATATCGACCACCAGACGACGATCGTCGCCGCCGGTCGTATGCGCCACACCCTGATAAATCAGACGCGCTTCTTCTTCACCGCTGATGACCTGCACCGGGCAGCCCAGAATTTCCTGTGCTCTGGCAATGAAATCGCCAGCGTTAACCGCCAGACGAAGAGTCGCCGTGGCAACAACGCGAATTTGACTGAGCGGGATATCCTGCAAACGTTCTGCAAACAGACGCAGACACTGCCAGCCACGTTCCATGGCTTCCGGGGAGAGGTGATTATCGCTGCTCAGGCCCGCCGCGAGGCGGACCTTGCGCTTAATGCGCGTCAGCGTTTGTATGCTTCCCGCCACCTCGCGCACAACCAGCATATGAAAACTATTCGAACCGAGATCAATTGCCGCATAAAGCGAGGTGGAGCTGAGCATATTTTTTAACCTGAACGACGACGATTACGCGGTGCACCGCCGGAACGACGCGGACCATTGCCGGAGCGTGGACGGGTAAGGCGCTTAGGTGGCGGCAGTTCGCTCAACAGCGCGTCCGGATTGTATTTGCTCTGTGGAATAGAGTGACCGATGTAGGTCTCAATGGCCGGAAGATTCAGCGCATACTCTTCACACGCAAGGCTGATGGAGTGACCGCTTGCGCCGGCACGACCGGTACGACCGATACGGTGTACATAGTCTTCACAGTCATCTGGCAGGTCATAGTTAAAGACGTGCGTCACGGCTGGAATGTGCAGGCCACGGGCCGCCACGTCGGTCGCGACCAGAATATCAAGGTCGCCACGAGTAAATTCGTCGAGAATGCGCAGGCGTTTTTTCTGCGCCACGTCGCCGGTCAGCAGGCCCACACGGTGCCCATCTGCCGCCAGGTGACCCCAGATATCTTCACAGCGGTGTTTGGTGTTCGCGAAGATAATCGCGCGATCCGGCCACTCTTCTTCGATCAGGGTTTGCAGCAGGCGCATTTTCTCTTCATTAGAAGGATAGAAGAGCTCTTCTTTAATGCGGTGCCCGGTTTTCTGCTCCGGTTCCACTTCAACATATTCGGCATTGTTCATCTGCTCGAATGCGAGTTCACGTACGCGGTATGACAGGGTTGCGGAGAACAGCATGTTCAGACGCTGGTTTGCCGCAGGCATACGGCGGAACAGCCAGCGGATGTCTTTAATGAAGCCCAGATCGTACATGCGGTCTGCTTCATCCAGCACCACGACCTGGATTGCGCCGAGGTTGATATGGTTCTGTTTGGCGTAGTCGATAAGACGGCCGGTGGTCCCAATCAGGATATCGACGCCGCTTTCCAGCACTTTCAGCTGTTTATCGTAGCCGTCGCCGCCATAGGCCAGGCCAAGTTTCAGGCCGGTGGCTTGCGCCAGGGGCTCAGCGTCTGCGTGGATCTGTACCGCCAGTTCTCGCGTCGGGGCCATAATTAGCGCGCGCGGCTGGTTAACTTTGCGGTCTGCAATCGCCGGGTGAGAAAGTAAATAATGAAACGTTGACGTTAAAAACGCCATCGTTTTGCCAGTACCGGTTTGCGCCTGCCCTGCAACATCGCGACCGGCCAGCGTCAGCGGCAGGGCGAGAGCCTGAATGGGCGTGCAGTTATGAAACCCTTTAGTTTCAAGGGCTTCGATCACCTTTGGGTGCAGGGCGAAGTCGGAAAACTTCTGTTCTGTTAAATGTGTTTTGCTCATAGTGTGGTAGAATATCAGCTTACTATTGCTTTACGAAAGCGTATCCGGTGAAATAAAGTCAACCTTTAGTTGGTTAATGCGACATCAACACGTCGTTGGTGGAGACAAAACCAACGTACCAGGCTTATTCCTGTGGAGTTATATATGAGCGATAAAATTATTCACCTGACTGACGACAGTTTTGACACGGACGTACTTAAAGCTGACGGGCTGATCCTCGTTGATTTCTGGGCTGAATGGTGTGGTCCTTGCAAAATGATCGCTCCGATTCTGGATGAAATCGCTGACGAATATCAGGGCAAACTGACCGTTGCCAAGCTGAACATCGACCAGAACCCGGGCACCGCGCCAAAATACGGTATCCGTGGCATCCCGACCCTGCTGCTGTTCAAGAACGGTGACGTGGCGGCGACCAAAGTGGGCGCACTGTCCAAAGGTCAACTGAAAGAGTTCCTGGACGCTAACCTGGCGTAAGGTTTCTCAGCTGAGCGTCCAGAACGCCTAATTAACGGCGAGCTCTGGACGCCCGGCTTTAGTCGTGCTAAGTTAGCTATGACTACGTTTTAAACATATCTTGTTGTTTGAATCTTGTTTTACCCGATACTTCCCGTTGTTAACTTAAACAGTGCGTGAAGTTGCTAGATTCCGGGCTTGTCACTCAATCCGTCTTGTCGTTTCAGTTCTGCGTTCTTTCCCTGTGACCAGACAGCGAACAGACATGAGGTGATGGCCGCTAAACAGGCATGGATGACCCTGCCATACCATTCACAACATTAAGTTCGAGAATCACCCCGAGTTTAAGAACCCACACCATTATGAATCTTACCGAATTAAAGAATACGCCGGTTTCTGAGCTGATCACTCTCGGCGAAAATATGGGACTGGAAAACCAGGCTCGTATGCGCAAGCAGGACATCATTTTCGCCATCCTGAAGCAGCACGCTAAGAGTGGCGAAGATATCTTTGGCGACGGTGTGCTGGAGATACTGCAAGACGGATTTGGTTTCCTCCGCTCCGCAGACAGCTCCTACCTCGCCGGCCCTGACGACATCTACGTATCCCCTAGCCAAATCCGCCGTTTCAACCTCCGCACTGGTGACACCATTTCAGGTAAGATTCGTCCTCCAAAAGAGGGTGAACGCTACTTTGCGCTGTTGAAGGTTAACGAAGTTAACTACGACAAACCGGAAAACTCCCGCAATAAGATCCTGTTCGAGAACTTAACGCCGCTGCACGCTAACTCTCGTCTGCGCATGGAGCGTGGTAACGGGTCTACTGAAGACTTAACCGCTCGTGTGCTGGATCTGGCATCGCCAATTGGTCGTGGCCAGCGTGGTCTGATTGTGGCGCCGCCAAAAGCCGGTAAAACCATGCTGCTGCAAAACATCGCGCAGAGCATTGCTTACAACCATCCAGACTGTGTGCTGATGGTGCTGCTGATTGACGAACGTCCGGAAGAAGTGACCGAGATGCAGCGTCTGGTGAAAGGGGAAGTGGTTGCGTCTACCTTCGACGAGCCTGCTTCTCGCCACGTTCAGGTTGCGGAAATGGTTATCGAGAAGGCGAAACGCCTGGTTGAGCACAAGAAAGACGTGATCATCCTGCTCGACTCCATTACCCGTCTGGCGCGTGCCTACAACACCGTGGTGCCGGCTTCCGGTAAAGTACTGACCGGTGGTGTGGATGCTAACGCCCTGCATCGTCCGAAGCGTTTCTTCGGTGCGGCGCGTAACGTGGAAGAGGGCGGTAGCCTGACCATTATCGCGACGGCGCTGATCGATACCGGCTCCAAAATGGACGAGGTTATCTACGAAGAGTTCAAAGGTACAGGCAACATGGAACTGCACCTTTCTCGTAAAATCGCAGAAAAACGCGTCTTCCCGGCGATCGACTACAACCGTTCCGGTACCCGTAAAGAAGAGCTGCTTACCACTCAGGAAGAGCTTCAGAAAATGTGGATCCTGCGTAAAATCATCCATCCAATGGGCGAAATCGACGCAATGGAATTCCTCATTAACAAACTGGCGATGACCAAAACGAACGACGATTTCTTCGACATGATGAAACGCTCGTAACGCAAATAATCCCAGTAAACGCCACGTTTTTACGTGGCGTTTTTTATTTATGGACTATACGCTATTACCACACACTCCCAATTTAGACCTGTCGGTGCGACAATAAGAAGGTTTGCACAGTCAAAGAAATAATTGATTGAAAAACATACAAAGGGAGTTGTGATGAGCCATCTTTAATCCTTCTGAGGCAGAGGCTTCATGGTTATACTTCCGGGACTAACATTTGTTGAGAGCAATCCATTGTGAATCTACTCACTGCTGTAACTGAGCTGATCAGTATTTTTTTATTCACAACCTGTTTTTTGTTCATTGCGCGCAAGGTAGCAAAAAGAATTGGGTTAGTGGACAAACCGAACTTCCGTAAACGTCATCAGGGGCTTATTCCACTGGTGGGCGGCATTTCGGTATACGCAGGCATCTGTTTCACATTCGGGATCGCGGATTACTATATCCCCCATGCCGCACTCTACCTGGCATGTGCCGGTGTGCTGGTACTGGTCGGCGCCCTTGATGATCGTTTTGATATCAGCGTGAAGTTCCGCGCGACGGTACAGGCGGCCATTGGCATCATTATGATGGTGGTAGGCGGCCTCTATCTAAGAAGCCTGGGCTACGTGTTTGGTCCCTGGGAGCTGGTGCTTGGGCCATTCGGCTTCTTCCTGACGCTGTTTGCCGTGTGGGCGGCTATCAACGCCTTTAACATGGTTGACGGTATAGACGGTCTGCTCGGTGGGCTGTCCTCTGTTTCGTTTGGCGCTATCGGCATCATCTTATGGTTTGACGGCCAGTACAGCCTGTCAATGTGGTGCTTTGCCATGATTGCCGCCATCCTGCCTTACATCTGCCTGAATCTGGGTGTGTTAGGGCGTCGCTATAAAGTCTTTATGGGCGATGCGGGCAGTACCCTGATTGGCTTTACGGTTATCTGGGTCTTGCTGGAGACCACGCAGGGTAAAACGCACCCTATCAGCCCGGTAACGGCTCTCTGGATTATCGCCATCCCGCTGATGGACATGGTCGCTATTATGTACCGCCGTCTGCGTAAAGGGATGAGCCCGTTTTCTCCCGATCGGCAGCATATTCATCACCTGATTATGCGCGCCGGCTTCACGTCTCGTCAGGCATTTGTGTTGATTACGCTTGCGGCTGCTATTCTGGCTGCGATTGGCGTTGCCGCGGAATACGCACATTTCATTCCTGAATGGGTAATGTTGGTATTATTCTTGCTAGCATTTTTCATGTACGGTTACTGCATCAAGCGTGCATGGAAAGTCGCGCGTTTTATTAAACGTTTAAAACGCAGGATGCGTCGGAACAGTGGCAAAAACACAACATTAACTAAGTAAAACCGGGACTATGATGACTCAACCGTTGGCGGGAGCGAAATCAGTGGGCACTGAGAACGAGCTGGATATTCGTGGTTTGTTTCGCGTGTTATGGCAGGGCAAACTGTGGATTGTGGGGATTGCCCTGGGGTTCGCGCTGTTAGCGCTTGCCTACACCTTCTTTGCAAAACAAGAGTGGAGCGCCACGGCGATCACAGACCGACCAACGGTGAATATGCTTGGAGGCTACTACTCCCAGCAGCAATTCCTGCGTAATCTTGATATCAAGGCCAATCTGGCGACCCCGGATCAGGCCTCGGTGATGGATGAATCCTACAAAGAGTTTGTGATGCAGCTGGCGTCGTGGGATACACGTCGCGATTTCTGGTCCCAGACGGACTACTACAAGCAGCGTATGGTCGGTAACAGCAAAGCGGATGCCGCGCTGCTGGATGACCTGATTAATAACATTCAGTTTATGCCTGGCGATGTACTCCGTAACGTTAGCGACAGCGTGAAGCTGATTGCGGAAACGGCGCCGGACGCCAATAACCTGTTGCGTCAGTACGTTGCTTTTGCCAGCCAGCGCGCGGCCAGTCATCTGAATGACGAGCTGAAAGGCGCCTGGGCTGCGCGTACTATTCAGATGAAAGCGCAGGTCAAACGTCAGGAAGAGGTCGCTAAGGCTATCTTCGCCCGTCGCGTACATAATATTGAGCAGGCGCTGAAGATTGCGGAACAGCACAATATTTCCCGTAGCGAAACGGATGTTCCGGCTGACGAACTCCCGGATTCAGAAATGTTCCTTCTTGGTCGCCCAATGCTTCAGGCACGTCTGGAAAATATCCAGGCCGTTGGCCCTGACTTTGACCTTGATTACGACCAAAACCGCGCCATGCTCAATACGCTCAACGTCGGTCCAACGCTGGACCCGCGTTTTCAGACCTATCGTTATTTAAGAACGCCTGAAGAGCCTGTAAAACGCGATAGTCCGCGTCGCGCATTCCTGATGATCATGTGGGGGATTGTGGGCGCACTGACTGGTGCTGGTGTAGCGTTATTGCGTCGCCGCACAAACTAAGAACGCCGTCTACGATGAAGGCTGCGTCCTTCATCGTCTAATCGAAGAGAATCGATGTGAAAGTACTAACCGTATTTGGCACCAGGCCGGAGGCCATCAAGATGGCGCCTCTGGTTCATGCGCTGGCCAGAGATCCTGATATTGAAGCGAAAGTGTGCGTGACTGCCCAGCACCGTGAGATGCTCGATCAGGTCTTAACCCTCTTTTCTATCGTCCCGGATTACGATCTCAATATAATGAAACCGGGACAGGGACTGACGGAAATCACCTGCCGTATTCTGCAAGAATTAAAGCCTATTCTGGAGTCGTTCAAGCCGGATGTGGTGCTGGTGCACGGCGACACCACCACCACCGTGGCGACCAGCCTGGCCGCGTTCTATCAGCGTATCCCCGTTGGTCATATTGAAGCGGGTCTGCGTACCGGCAATCTCTATTCCCCGTGGCCGGAAGAGGCCAACCGTACGCTCACCGGTCACCTGGCGATGTACCATTTTGCGCCAACCGAGAACTCACGCCAAAACCTGCTGCGCGAAAATATCAGCGACAGCAAGATCTTTGTCACCGGCAATACGGTCATTGATGCGCTGATTTGGGTGCGTGACCGCGTGCTGGCTAACAGCGAGCTTCAGGCAGAACTTGCTGCGCGCTATCCGTTCCTGAACAACGGCAAGAAAACGATTCTGGTGACGGGCCACCGCCGCGAAAGCTTTGGCCGTGGCTTTGAGCAAATTTGCCACGCGCTGGCTGAAATCGCCGCGCAGAACGAGGATGTGCAGATTGTCTATCCGGTGCACCTCAACCCGAACGTCAGCGAACCGGTCAACCGTATCCTGGGCCACGTGGAAAACGTGCTCCTGATCGAGCCGCAGGACTATTTGCCATTTGTCTGGCTGATGAACCACGCCTGGCTGATCCTGACCGATTCTGGCGGCATTCAGGAAGAGGCGCCCTCCCTCGGTAAGCCGGTACTGGTGATGCGTGAAACCACCGAACGCCCGGAAGCGGTTACTGCCGGTACCGTGCGTCTGGTGGGAACGGATCCGCGTCGTATTGTCGAAGAGGTCACGCGCTTACTGCATGACGATGAAGAGTATCAGGCGATGAGCCGGGCCCACAATCCGTACGGTGACGGGCAGGCTTGTGGTCGTATTTTGCACGCACTTAAACACAATCGGGTAACACTATGAGTTTTTCTACCATCTCTGTTGTTGGTCTTGGCTATATCGGGCTGCCTACTGCGGCGGCCTTTGCCTCTCGTCAAAAGCAGGTCGTTGGCGTAGATATCAACGCGCACGCGGTGGAAACCATCAACCGTGGCGAAATTCATATCGTGGAGCCCGATCTCGATCGTGTGGTGAAAAAGGCGGTGGACGGTGGCTTCCTGCGCGCCAGCACCACGCCGGTAGAAGCCGATGCGTACCTGATTGCGGTTCCAACGCCCTTTAAAGGCGATCATGAGCCTGACATGGTTTACGTCGAGGCGGCGGCAAAATCCATTGCGCCTGTGCTGAAGAAAGGGGCGCTGGTTATTCTTGAGTCCACTTCACCTGTTGGGGCTACCGAGCAGATGGCGCAGTGGCTGGCCGAGGCGCGTCCCGATCTCAGCTTCCCGCAGCAGGCGGGCGACGAGGCCGATATCAATATCGCCTACTGTCCTGAGCGCGTACTGCCCGGCCAGGTGATGGTGGAACTGATTAAAAATGACCGCGTGATTGGCGGCATGACGCCAGTCTGCTCCGCGCGCGCCAGCGAGCTGTATAAAATTTTCCTTGAAGGCGAATGTGTGGTGACCAACTGCCGCACCGCCGAGATGTGCAAACTGACCGAAAACAGCTTCCGCGACGTTAATATCGCGTTTGCGAATGAACTGTCGTTGATTTGCGCCGATCAGGGGATTAACGTCTGGGAACTTATTCGCCTTGCCAACCGTCACCCCCGCGTGAACATCCTTCAGCCGGGGCCGGGCGTGGGTGGGCACTGCATCGCGGTCGATCCGTGGTTTATCGTGGCGCAGAACCCGGAACAGGCACGCCTGATTCGCACCGCACGCGAAGTAAACGACCACAAACCGCACTGGGTCATCAACCAGGTCAAAGCCACGGTCGCGGATTGCCTGACCGACAGCGGCAAACGCGCCAGTGAGCTGAAAATTGCCTGCTTTGGTCTGGCATTCAAACCGAATATTGACGATCTGCGCGAAAGCCCGGCGATGGAAATTGCCGAAATGATCGCTGCCTGGCACAGCGGTGAAACGCTGGTGGTTGAGCCGAATATTCATGCGCTGCCGGCAAAACTTGCCGGTCACTGCACCCTTACCGCCCTGGATGACGCGCTGGCGACGGCGGATGTGCTGGTGCTGCTGGTGGATCACAATGCGTTCAAAGCGGTTTCCGGTGATGCCGTACGTCAGCAGTATGTTGTTGATACCAAAGGAGTGTGGCGTTGAGTATCCTCAACGGCGTGCTGGAGTCCCTTGAGTGGGAAAGCGCATTCTTTGCGCGTCCCTCAGCGATAGTGCGTCTGCGCGACAATGCCCCTGCGTTGCAGGAAGCAGACTTCAGCGCCTGGCAGCGCGTACAGGCTAAGATCCCGGCGGACCGCGCCGATCTGCTGGACGCCCTCCAGCAGCACGGATTCCGGCTGGTCGAGGGTGAGGTTGATCTCTCTGTTACCGTGGCTCTCCACGCCTCACCGGGCGCGGAAATTGCAACGGAGCAGGATATCCCCGCGCTGCGCAAGATGGCGGCGCTGGCCTTCGCTCAGAGCCGTTTCCGGGCGCCCTGGTATGCGCCCGATGACAGCGGCCGCTTTTATGCCCAGTGGATAGAGAATGCGGTCAAAGGCACGTTTGACCACGTCTGTCTGGTGTTCCGTACTGCCGGGGGGCAGATTCAGGGTTTTGTTTCGCTTCGCAGGCTCAACGAGCACGAGGCGCGCATCGGATTGTTAGCCGGGCGCGGCATGGGCGAGAAACTCATGCAGGCGGCGCTGCACTGGGCGGAGCAACAACAGGTATCGACGCTGCGGGTCGCAACCCAGATGGGCAACACCGCTGCGCTTAAACGTTATATTGCGAGTGGTGCCAGCATCGACGCCACCGCCTACTGGTTATACAGGTGACAAGATGATTCCATTTAACGCGCCTCCCGTTGTGGGCACTGAACTTGATTACATGCAGTCTGCTATGGGCAGCGGCAAGCTCTGTGGTGACGGCGGTTTTACCCGCCGCTGCCAGCAGTGGATGGAGCAACGTTTTCACAGTGCCAAGGTACTGCTGACGCCGTCCTGTACCGCATCGCTTGAGATGGCGGCGCTGTTGCTGGATATCCAGCCCGGCGATGAAGTGATCATGCCGAGCTACACCTTCGTCTCCACGGCGAACGCGTTTGTCCTGCGCGGGGCGAAAATCGTGTTTGTGGATATCCGTCCGGATACTATGAACATCGACGAAACGCTGATTGAAGCGGCGGTCACCGATAAAACGCGGGCGATTGTGCCGGTGCATTACGCAGGCGTGGCCTGTGAGATGGACTCCATCATGGCCATCGCTAAAAAGCACAACCTGTTTGTGGTGGAAGACGCCGCGCAGGGCGTGATGTCCACCTACAAAGGGCGCGCGCTGGGCACCATTGGTCATATCGGCTGCTTTAGCTTCCACGAAACCAAAAACTACACCGCAGGCGGCGAAGGCGGCGCGACGCTGATTAACGATCGTGCCCTGGTGGAGCGTGCGGAAGTGATCCGTGAAAAAGGGACCAACCGCAGCCAGTTCTTCCGCGGTCAGGTGGATAAGTACACCTGGCGCGATATCGGCTCAAGCTACCTGATGGCGGATTTGCAGGCCGCGTATCTCTGGGCGCAGCTGGAAGCGGCAGAGCGAATCAATCTGCAACGCCTCTCCCTGTGGCAAACCTACTACGACGCGCTGGAGCCGCTGGCAAAAGCCGGACGTATTGAACTGCCGACTATTCCGGCAGACTGCATCCACAACGCTCACATGTTCTACATCAAGCTGCGCGATAACGACGATCGCAGCAAGCTGATTGCCTGGCTGAAAGAGGCGGAAATTATGGCGGTATTCCACTATATTCCGCTGCACTCCAGCCCGGCTGGCGAAGCCTTCGGGATGTTTGCCGGTGAAGACCGCTACACCACCAAAGAGAGCGAACGTCTGCTCCGCCTGCCCCTGTTCTACAACCTCGCGCCGGTGAACCAGCGTACGGTGATCAATTCGCTTCTGAGTTATTTCGCCTGATATGTCTCTGGCAAAAGCGTCGGTGTGGACGGCAGCGTCCACGCTTGTAAAAATTGGCGCCGGGTTACTGGTCGTCAAGCTGCTGGCCGTCTCATTTGGTCCGTCAGGCGTTGGGCTGGCAGGGAATTTCCGCCAGCTGGTCACGGTGCTTGGCGTGCTGGCGGGTGCCGGGATATTCAATGGCGTCACCAAATACGTCGCGCAGCATCATGACGATGCCGAAAAGCTCCGCACGGTGGTGGGCACCTCCTCTGCTATGGTGCTGGGCTTCTCTACGTTGCTGGCCGTCGTCTTTTTGCTGGCGGCGGCACCCATCAGCCAGGGACTGTTCGGACACACACACTATCAGGGGCTGGTGCGCCTGGTGGCGCTCGTTCAGATGGGGATCGCCTGGGCAAACCTGCTGCTGGCGCTGATGAAAGGCTTCCGTGATGCCGCCGGGAATGCGCTGGCGCTGATCCTCGGCAGCATCATCGGCGTTATCGCCTACTACTTTTGCTATCGGCTGGGCGGCTATGAAGGCGCGCTGCTGGGGCTGGCGCTGGTGCCTGCGCTCGTTGTCATTCCGGCAGCGTTTATGCTGATGCGCAGAGGTAATGTCCCGCTGAATTACCTGAAACCGCAGTGGGACAAGATGCTGGCGGGGCAGCTAGGAAAGTTTACCCTGATGGCGCTCATCACTTCGGTAACGCTTCCCGTTGCCTACGTGATGATGCGAAACCTGCTGGCAGCGCATTACAGCTGGGATGAAGTGGGGATCTGGCAGGGCGTGAGCAGCATTTCAGATGCTTACCTCCAATTTATTACGGCTTCCTTTAGCGTCTATTTACTGCCAACCTTATCGCGCCTGACTTCCAGGCAGGATATTACCCGCGAGATTTTTCGCTCCCTGCGTTTTGTATTGCCGGCGGTTGCGATCGCCAGCTTTACCGTCTGGTTACTGCGTGATTTCGCCATCTGGCTGCTGTTTTCGGCGAAGTTTACCGCCATGCGCGATCTGTTTGCCTGGCAACTGGTCGGCGATGTGCTGAAAGTGGGGGCATACGTTTTCGGCTATCTGGTGATTGCGAAGGCTTCGCTGCGGTTGTATATCCTGGCAGAGATCGGCCAGTTTGCGCTGCTGACGGCATTTTCTCACTGGCTGATCCCCACCCACGGTGCGCTGGGGGCGGCTCAGGCCTATATGGCAACTTATATCGTTTATTTCGCTGCCTGTTGCGGCGTATTTTTACTTTGGCGTAAACGCGCATGACTGCACTGATACACATACTGGGATCGGATATCCCGCATCATAACCAGACCGTTCTGCGGTTCTTCAACGATGAACTGGCATCCGGCACGCCCGATGCGCGCGAGTTTATGGTCGTTGGACGCGATAACGGCCTGAGCGCGGCGTGTCCGGCATTGCACATCACCTTCTGGCCAGACAAAGCGGCCCTGACCAAAGCCGTTGTCGCGAAAGCCAAAGCGGACCGAAGCCAGCGTTTCTTCTTCCACGGACAATTCAATACCGGGCTGTGGCTGGCGCTGTTAAGCGGCGGGATAAAACCTTCCCAGTTCAGCTGGCATATCTGGGGAGCGGATCTCTACGAAGTCTCCCACGGCTGGAAGTTCCGTCTTTTCTATCCGCTGCGTCGTCTGGCGCAGGCGCGCGTGGGCTGCGTTTTTGCTACCCGTGGCGACCTCAACTATTTTGCTAAACAGCACCCGAAGGTTCGCGGGGAACTGCTCTATTTTCCGACCCGTATGGATCCGGCACTGAATACCATGGCGAATGACGCGGTTCGTGAGGGTAAACTGACTATCCTGGTGGGAAATTCCGGCGATCGCAGTAACGAGCATGTCGCGGCGCTGCGGGCGGTGCATCAGCAGTTTGGCGATACGGTGAACGTGGTGGTGCCGATGGGCTATCCCGCCAATAACGACGCCTACATCGATGAAGTTCGCCAGCAGGGGCTTGCGCTGTTTAGCGCGGAAAATCTGCACATTCTCAGCGATAAGCTGGAATTTGATGACTATCTCGCGCTGCTGCGAAAATGCGATCTGGGCTATTTCATCTTTGCCCGTCAGCAGGGGATTGGTACGCTGTGTCTGCTGATTCAGGCGGGCGTACCGTGCGTGCTCAACCGCGAAAACCCGTTCTGGCAGGACATGGCCGAACAGCATATTCCGGTGCTGTTTACCTCTGACACGCTTAATGTCGAGGTGGTACGGGAAGCGCAGCGTCAGCTCACGCTGGTGGATAAAAATAGCATCGACTTTTTCAGCCCGAACTATCTCACGCCGTGGCACCGCGCGCTGCGTATTGCTTCAGGAGACAACGCATGAGCCAGTTGCAATTTAGCGGCTTGCTGGTGGTCTGGCTGCTGAGCACGCTGTTTATCGCCACGCTCACCTGGTTTGAGTTCCGGCGCGTACGTTTTAACTTCAACGTATTCTTCTCGCTGCTGTTTTTGCTGACCTTTTTCTTTGGCTTCCCGCTGACCAGCATCCTCGTGTTCCGCTTTGATGTTGGCGTCGCTCCGCCGGAAATCTTGTTGCAGGCGCTGCTCTCTGCGACCTGCTTCTACGCGGTGTATTACGTCACCTATAAAACGCGGCTGCGCGCGGCGAAAGACACCACACCCCGTCGTCCGCTGTTTACCATGAACCGGGTAGAAACCCATCTGACGTGGGTTATGCTGATGACCATCGCCCTCGTCAGCGTGGCGATTTTCTTCATGCATAACGGCTTTTTACTGTTTAAGTTGCAGTCCTATAGCCAGATTTTCTCCGCCGAAGTCTCCGGCGTCGCGCTCAAGCGTTTCTTCTATTTCTTCATTCCGGCGATGCTGGTGGTCTTTTTCCTGCGTCAGGACAGTAAAGCCTGGCTGTTCTTCCTGGTCAGCACCGTCGCATTTGGCATTCTGACCTACATGATCGTCGGCGGCACCCGCGCCAACATCATTATCGCCTTCGCGATTTTCCTGTTTATCGGCATTATTCGCGGCTGGATCTCGCTGTGGATGCTGGCGGCGGCAGGCGTCTTTGGCATTGTGGGGATGTTCTGGCTGGCGCTGAAGCGCTACGGACTGAACGTGGCGGGCGACGAAGCGTTTTATACCTTCCTGTATCTGACGCGCGACACCTTCTCGCCGTGGGAAAACCTGGCTTTACTGCTGCAAAACTACGACAAAATCGAATTCCAGGGGCTGGCGCCGATTGTTCGCGATTTCTATGTCTTTATACCGACGTGGCTGTGGCCTGACCGTCCCGGTATTGTCCTGAACACGGCGAACTACTTTACCTGGGAAGTGCTGAACAACCATTCGGGCCTGGCGATTTCCCCAACCCTGATTGGCTCGCTGGTAGTGATGGGCGGAACGTGGTTTATCCTGCCGGGCGCGATCGCGGTCGGGCTGATAATAAAATGGTTCGACTGGCTATATACGCTGGGTAATGAAGAGACCAACCGCTACAAAGCCGCTGTTTTGCACAGTTTCTGTTTCGGTGCCATTTTCAATATGATCGTTCTGGCGCGCGAGGGGCTGGATTCGTTCGTCTCACGCGTGGTGTTTTTTATGGTCGTTTTCGGTCTCTGTCTGCTGCTGGCAAAACTGCTGTACTGGTTGTTTGACAGTGCAGGGCTTGTGCACAGACGTGAGCCACAGGGCAGCACAACGCTGTCGCAAGTCTGAGTAGGGATTATCATGACGGATACAACTTCAGCCCCGCGTTATGCGCTGCGTGGGCTACAGCTTATTGGCTGGCGTGACATGCAACACGCGCTGGATTTCCTGTTCGCGGACGGGCAGATGAAATCGGGCACGCTGGTGGCCATCAACGCAGAAAAGATGCTGGCGGTTGAAGATAATGCGGAAGTGAAAAGCCTGATTGAAGCCGCGGAGTTTAAATACGCGGACGGTATTAGCGTGGTGCGTTCAATTCGTAAAAAGTTTCCTGACGCTAATGTGTCTCGCGTGGCGGGTGCTGACCTTTGGGAGCGACTTATGGAACGCGCAGGCGCTGAAGGCACGCCGGTATTTTTGATTGGCGGCAAACCAGAGGTGCTGGCGCAGACCGAACAAAAGCTGCGTAGCCAGTGGAATGTTAACATCGTGGGCAGCCAGGATGGCTATTTCAGGCCGGAAGATCGCCAGGCGTTATATGAGCGCGTGCGCGACAGCGGGGCGAAAATTGTCACTGTCGCCATGGGGTCGCCGCGGCAGGAAATTCTGATGCGCGATTGCCGTCTGGTCAGCCCGGATGTGCTCTATATGGGCGTTGGCGGCACCTACGACGTCTTTACCGGCCACGTTAAGCGGGCGCCCAAAGTCTGGCAAAACCTGGGGCTGGAGTGGCTCTACCGCCTGCTCTCTCAACCGACGCGTATCAAACGACAGATTCGTCTGCTGCGCTACCTCGCCTGGCACTACACCGGGAAAATGTAATCAATATGCAGCGCGATCTGCTGTTCGCGCTGCAACCCCCCCTGTAAAACTGCTGGATTTCTGTACAATGCATTCATTTTTTTAATGCATTGTTTGCCATTTGCCAGAATTTAAGAAACCATTCGCTCCGTATTTCAGTACCCCTCAAAACAATACCCGGCAATAAGTCGGGAAACAGCAAACACAACCGAGGATTTATGGCAGAGAAAAAACCGGAGCTTCAGCGTGGGCTGGAAGCTCGACATATTGAATTGATCGCGCTGGGCGGGACTATCGGCGTTGGCCTGTTTATGGGCTCGGCAAGCACGCTGAAATGGGCGGGGCCTTCCGTCCTGCTGGCGTATATTATTGCCGGGCTGTTCGTCTTCTTCATCATGCGCTCAATGGGCGAAATGTTGTTTCTGGAGCCGGTAACGGGCTCTTTCGCCGTTTACGCCCACCGTTATATGAGCCCGTTCTTTGGCTATCTCACGGCCTGGTCGTACTGGTTTATGTGGATGGCCGTCGGGATTTCGGAGATCACCGCCATCGGGGTCTACGTGCAGTTCTGGTTCCCGGAGATGGCCCAGTGGATACCCGCGCTCATCGCCGTAGGGCTTGTGGCGCTGGCGAACCTTGCCGCCGTTCGCCTTTACGGTGAAATCGAGTTCTGGTTTGCGATGATCAAAGTCACCACCATTATCGTGATGATTGTTGTGGGTCTGGGTGTCATCTTCTTTGGTTTCGGTAACGGCGGGCACGCGATTGGTTTCGGTAACCTGACCGGACACGGCGGCTTCTTTGCCGGCGGCTGGAAAGGCTTCCTGACCGCACTCTGTATCGTTGTCGCCTCTTATCAGGGCGTTGAGCTGATCGGCATTACCGCAGGTGAGGCGAAAAACCCGCAGGTCACGCTGCGTAGCGCGGTAGGCAAGGTGCTGTGGCGTATCCTGATTTTCTATGTGGGCGCGATCTTCGTTATCGTGACCATTTTCCCATGGAACGAGATCGGCACCACCGGCAGCCCGTTTGTCTTAACCTTCGCTAAGATTGGCATCACGGCGGCGGCCGCCATTATCAACTTTGTGGTGCTGACGGCGGCGCTCTCCGGCTGTAACAGCGGGATGTACAGCTGCGGGCGTATGCTTTACGCGCTCTCGCAAAACAAACAGCTGCCGGCGGTGATGGGTAAAGTCTCCCGCGTGGGTGTACCGGTGGCGGGCGTAGCGGTGTCGATTGTGATTCTGCTGATTGGCTCTTGCCTGAACTACATCATCCCGAATCCGCAGCGCGTGTTTGTTTATGTCTATAGCGCCAGCGTGCTGCCGGGAATGGTACCGTGGTTTGTCATTTTGATTAGCCAGCTGCGTTTCCGACAGGCGCACAAAAAAGCGATCGCCAGCCATCCGTTCCGCTCCATTCTGTTCCCGTATGCGAACTATTTGACGATGGCGTTCCTGATTTGCGTATTAATTGGAATGTACTTTAATGAAGATACCCGCATGTCGCTGTTTGTCGGGATGATCTTCCTGGCTGCCGTCACAGCTGCATATAAACTTTTTGGCCTAGGCCGCAGTGGCTCCGCCCATAAAGTGGAGGAATAAGCGGCAAAATGTGCAAACCATAACCAAACGCGCATTTTTTTCAAAAAAGCACTAGACAGCGGGGACGGAGGTACGTAATATCCAGCCCCGCAACGGCGCTAAGCGCCCGTAGCTCAGCTGGATAGAGCGCTGCCCTCCGGAGGCAGAGGTCTCAGGTTCGAATCCTGTCGGGCGCGCCATTTTAGTCCCGGCGCTAGAGCTGCGGTGGTCTGAGAAGTAGTCAGAACCGCGTGAAAGAATACAGTGGTGGCTATAGCTCAGTTGGTAGAGCCCTGGATTGTGATTCCAGTTGTCGTGGGTTCGAATCCCATTAGCCACCCCATTATTGAAAGAGTTGTGAATTGCGAAGGTGGCGGAATTGGTAGACGCGCTAGCTTCAGGTGTTAGTGTTCTTACGGACGTGGGGGTTCAAGTCCCCCCCCTCGCACCACGACTTTTAATGAGTTGAACTAAAAATTCAAAAAAGCAGTACATCGGCGAGTAGCGCAGCTTGGTAGCGCAACTGGTTTGGGACCAGTGGGTCGGAGGTTCGAATCCTCTCTCGCCGACCAATTTTGAACCCCGCTTCGGCGGGGTTTTTTGTTTTCTGCGTTTTTTATCCTGTAGCCTTTCCCCGACAACACTCTATATCCTTGTCGCGATTCAACGACATATAACCCGTTAATATTAAAGAATTTATTATTTTACTTCTTAACCTGTCTCCTGGTGACGACATATCGCCGCCTTCAGCGCGATGTTGTATGGCTTCAGGCGGTTCTTAACAGCATAATTTCCTTTTATCTTAAAATGTTGCGCGATGTAAAAGTTCTGCGTGTAAACCTGGCACATTACATGCAATAATATGCGTGTAGATGCTCATTCCATCTCTTATGTTCGCCTTAAGGCCTCATAAACTCAGGAATGACGCAGAGCCGTTTACGGTGCTTATCGTCCACTGACAGATGTCGCTTCGGCCTCATCAGACACCATGGACACAACGTTGAGTGAAGCACCAAATATGTTGTCTTACAGACCTGTTTTAACGCCTGCTTTTATAGCAGGCGTTTTTTTATGGGCGTAAAAAAGGAGGCCATCTGGCCTCCTGTTAATTACTGCTGCGTTCCGTTATTTTGCAACGTCAATAACAGCCCATCACGGCGCATAGCTGCGGCCTCTTCCGGCTTATGCTGCTTGTCCAGCGAATCAGCAAGCCAGGCGTAATCAAATGCGTCCGGACGTTGCTTCAGCGCGGCGCGGAAGGCGAGGCTCGCCTCCTGCCACTCGCCGTGTTTCATCAGAGACTGGCCCAGCGTACTCCACAGCAGCGGACGATCGCCCACGGTTTTGATCTGCTGGCGCAGTGCTTTTTCAATTTGTTCCGGATTGTTGGTTTTCAGACGCGGGATGACCATCACCAGGCGGTCATCATACTGTCGCTTGAGACCGTCGAGGAGGATCTCCTGCGCGGTGTCATGGTCGTCACACTCAATCAGATGTTCTGCCATCGCCACCTGAAGAGGAACCTGCTGGCGCGTTTTGCGGCTCTGGTTTTTCCACCAGGTTTTCAGGCCGTCGCTGCCGAGATCGGCGCGCGCCTGATCCATCAGGCCAATCCAGGCCAGACGCTGAAGTTCATCACGATGTTCATCATCGCCCACGTCGGCTTTCGCCATGGAAGGGATAATGTCCAGCAGCGAGCCCCAGGCACCGGTCCGAATATATGCCTGCTCAGCCAGACGCAGCACTTCCGGGTGACGAGGGGTAATTTCCAGCAGACGGTCAACGCCGTGACGGGCGGCATGGTTTTCATTGCGCGCCAGTTGCAGACGAACGCGGGTGATCTCAACCGGAATCGGATCTTTAGTAGAGAGCTCAGACGCGCGTTCAAGATGCTGATTGGCGCGGGCCTCATCGCCTCGCTGTTGCGCCGCCTCAGCGGCCAGCAGATAGTTAACAACCGGCTGTTCTGCATGGTCGGCATTTTTCGACATCAGCTTTTCAACCTGCTGATAGTCGCCTTCGGCCAGCTTCAGCAACGCTTGCTCGGTCTGCTTGCGGGCGCGACGGCGCTTACGGCCAACGAACCAGCCGCGCGTATGTACGCCGGTACGGAAAATACGACGCAGGAGCCACTCCACTGCCAGCAGAACGACCACACCCAGGATCAGAATAATTACCAGCCCTGTTACGCTGGTTTCGATATTGTAGTTATCGGTCTGGATCAATACATAACCCTGGTGACCCGCGAGCATCGGCCCCAGTACAATCCCGGCGATCAGCAGGATGAAGAGTAAGAAGACTTTTAGCATCATTACTCTCCTTGCGGCGCGCTTTCAGGCGCTGGCGCGGCGGCAGGTGCTTCAGCCGGACGCTCTGCCGGAACGCCCGGCTGGGCCAGCAGGTTACGCACGCGCGTCTGCATGAGCTTCTCCAGAATCGGCTGGCTTTCCAGCTTGTCCGGCACGTTCATGGTGATGTTTTGCTGGCTCAGCTTGTCGATATCCTCAAGGAACGCGGTCGTGGTTGCGTCATTGGTATCGTAGTAAGCACGTACCCAGGTTGAAACGTTATCCAGCGCCTGTTTGTAGGTCTCTTCCTGGTGACGCGGTACGGCCTGGGCAGCCACCAGCAGGCGGGAGCGGATGTTTTCACGCAGATAGACGTCCTGGTTCGGCGCCAGCAGCGGCACGGCAGTTTCATCACGGCGGCGAATGGTAATAAAGCTGTCCATAAAGTTCTGCCAGCTCTTTTGCAGGTTGATACGCCATTCGCTCAGGGAGCTGGACAGCTCGGTGCCGTCAGAATCCATCGGGGAGTCATCGTCGTTGTTATCGGCCAGCTGAAGGTTATCAATCTGGTTGGAGAGCTGATTTACCTTAAGGATGATACCATCGTAATCGACCTGAGAAACCGCGGACAGGCTGGCGATATCTTCCGTAATAGCGCGGCGAGCGTTGATGAGGCTCGGATCGTTCATGTCCGCCAGGCTTGCGTCGGCGCTTTTCAGCAGCGCGGCGGCGGTGGTGACATCCTGATCGCTCCAGAGCTTGCGCCCGGCCAGTTTCACCAGAAAATCGGCCTGTGAAAGTAGCCAGGTTTTGGCATCGGTTCCCGAAATTGTGGCGACTTTTTCCTGCACTTCGCTCAGCTGTTTGGTCAACTCTTCACGTTTGCTGTTCGCGTCGGCGAGGGCGGCAGCCTGCTGTTTGATCACACCTTCCAGCTCAGCTTTTTGCGTCTCCTGCGCTTTCTGTAGGGCAGTGATTTGGTTAACCAGCGCGTCGCTGGTGGCCGTCTGGTTGGTGCCTTGTTTCTTCACCAGTCCGTAGAGTCCCACGCCTGCGGCCAGCGCAATCGCGATGGCAATCACGCTCAGCGTGAGGCTGGTTTTGTTGCTGCCGTTTTTCTTCTCAACGGTTGTGTCTGTCGTCTCTGGCTGTGACGTGGTGTCCACAGTCTCCCTGGTCTCTTCAACCACGGCGGAGGATTTTTCGTGTTCCGTCATTATGGCTTCCCATTTGAGAGTTATTGTAATGCGCGCAGCAGCGCATCGTTGTCGGCGTTTTCAGCGATCCGAATATCCTGCCAGCCCAGTTCCCGGGCGTGGTTCGCCAGACGCTCACTGACGACCAGAAGCCGACAGCGGAGTAACCAGTTTTCGCGATACCAAAGCGGAATCAGCGACCAAAGCTGTTGTAACATTTCACCGCTGGTGACCACCAGCGTATTAATACCGCGGGCGTGCCAGCGCATTGCTTCTTCCGCGCCATCATAGTGTTTCGCACAGCGCTGATAGCACTCCACAAACGTCACGTCTGCGCCGCGTTCGCGCAGCGTTTCGCCCAGCAGTTCGCGGCCACCGTTGCCGCGCAAAATGAGCGCGCGCTTTCCGGCAATGGTTTGTAATTCAGGTAATTGTAGCAAGACTTCGCTGATTTCCCGATCTAACGGGTAACGAACATCGATTCCGCTCGCGGTATGTAAGGCCAGCGCCGTGGTGCGCCCGATGGCGAAATAGCGGGGGGCGTGAGGCCAGCAAACGGCATGCTGTTGCAGCTGCGCATGGGCAAACTCCACGGCATGCTGCGACAGCGCAAAGAGCAGATCGCCTTCCTGCAAGAGACGCATCTGGTCAGCGAGCTCAGGCAGCTCGCGACCGGGGGAGAACTCAATCAGCGGAAAACTCCAGGCCACCTGCCCCAGTGCGCGCAGACGGCTCACTAACTGCTCTCCTGCGGGAGAAGGGCGGGTGACAAGTATGCTCATGCAGGGGGCTCTCCGTTATAGACCTCAGCCAGAATTTCACGCGCGCCGTTATTCAGCAGCTCTTCCGCCAGCGATACGCCAAGCGCCTCGGCATCTTGCGGCTTGCCGCGACGTTCACCGCGAACCATCTGTGAGCCGTCCGGCGCGCCAACCAGCGCACGCAACCACAGCTCACCGTCAGTTAATTCAGCATAGCTGCCAATTGGCACCTGACAGCCTCCTTCGAGGCGAGTATTCATCGCGCGCTCGGCTTTTACGCGAACTGCGGTATCGTCATGATTCAGCGGCGCGAGCAGTGCCTGAGTGCGCGCATCAACCAGACGACACTCAATGCCGACGGCACCCTGGCCGACGGCGGGCAGCGACAGCTCCGGCGGCAACGCGACGCGAATGCGTTCTTCCAGCCCCAGGCGTTTCAGGCCCGCAACCGCAAGAATAATGGCATCGTAGTCGCCGTTATCCAGCTTGCCAAGGCGTGTGCCGACGTTCCCGCGCAGCGAACGGATCACCAGATCCGGGCGACGTTCAGCCAGCTGACACTGGCGGCGTAAACTTGACGTGCCGACCACGCTGCCTGCCGGCAACGCATCGAGCGAGTCATAGCGATTAGAGACAAACGCATCGCGCGGATCCTCGCGCTCGCAGATGGTCACCAGCCCCAGCCCTTCCGGGAACTCAACGGGCACATCCTTCATCGAATGCACGGCGATATCGGCGCGGTTCTCAAGCAATGCCAGCTCCAGCTCTTTGACAAACAGACCCTTTCCGCCCACTTTGGCCAGCGGCGTATCCAGAATGACATCGCCACGCGTGACCATTGGCACCAGCTCAACGCGTAATCCGGTGTGGCAGGCTTCCAGGCGCTGCTTAACATAATGTGCCTGCCAGAGTGCAAGAGGACTTTGGCGTGTGGCAATTCTCAAAACATTGTCTAACATGCTTGTTACCGTCATTATCAATCGCTAACCATCCTAACATTGTTGACACTCGGATGGCAGTTTTACGGTTGATGAAGAGTGAGAGGGACAGGGCGGCGTACTCGTCAGCCATCGCCGTATTCAGGAATTTACACGTCAAGAACGGTGCTACACTTGTATGTAGCGCATCTTTCTTTACGGTCAACCGGCAAGGTGTTAAATTGATCACGTTTTAGACCATTTTTTCGTCTGTACCACCAGAAAAGCAAAAGGCGAAAAAAGGGTAACGGTTATTTTTTGAAATACTGCGGGTCCGCTGCTTTTTGTGTTCTGACTGGCGTGCGACACCCGGAAACATCAGGCGATACGTCTTGTACCTCTATATTGAGACTCTGAAACAGAGACTGGATGCCATCAATCAATTGCGTGTGGATCGCGCGCTTGCTGCCATGGGCCCTGCTTTCCAGCAGGTATACAGTCTACTGCCAACATTGTTGCACTATCACCATCCGCTGATGCCGGGTTACCTTGATGGTAACGTTCCCCAGGGCATTTGCCTCTTCACGCCTGATGAAACCCAACAGCATTACCTGACTGAACTTGAACTCTACCGTGGTATGCCGCCGCAGGATTCGCCGAAAGGCGAGCTGCCGATTACCGGGGTTTACTCCATGGGCAGCACGTCATCGGTTGGGCAAAGTTGCTCTTCTGACCTGGATATCTGGGTCTGCCATCAGTCCTGGCTCGACAATGAAGAGCGCCAGCTGTTGCAGCGTAAATGCAGCCTGCTGGAGAGCTGGGCGGCGTCGCTCGGCGTGGAAGTGAGCTTCTTCCTGATTGATGAAAATCGTTTCCGCCATAACGAAAGCGGCAGTCTGGGTGGTGAAGACTGCGGCTCGACTCAGCACATCCTGTTGCTGGATGAGTTTTACCGTACTGCCGTTCGCCTGGCCGGGAAACGTATTCTGTGGAATATGGTGCCGTGCGATGAAGAAGAGAATTATGACGACTACGTCATGTCGCTTTACTCGCAGGGCGTTCTGACGCCAAACGAGTGGCTGGATCTGGGCGGCCTGAGCTCCCTGTCCGCCGAAGAGTACTTTGGCGCAAGCCTCTGGCAGCTTTATAAGAGCATTGATTCACCGTACAAAGCGGTGCTGAAAACCCTGCTGCTGGAAGCCTACTCCTGGGAATACCCCACGCCGCGCCTGCTGGCGAAAGATATTAAACAGCGTCTGCACGACGGGGAGATCGTCTCCTACGGGCTTGATGCCTACTGCATGATGCTGGAACGCGTCACCGAATACCTGACAGCCATTGAGGACGCCACGCGTCTTGACCTGGTGCGTCGATGTTTCTATCTCAAAGTCTGTGAAAAACTGAGCCGCGAACGCGCCTGCGTGGGCTGGCGTCGTGAAGTCGTCAGCCAGTTAGTCAAAGAGTGGGGATGGGACGAAGAGCGTCTCGCCATGCTCGACAACCGCGCCAACTGGAAGATCGATCAGGTGCGTGAGGCGCACAACGAACTGCTTGATGCGATGATGCAGAGCTACCGCAACCTGATCCGCTTTGCCCGCCGTAACAACCTTAGCGTTTCTGCCAGCCCACAGGATATCGGGGTGCTGACCCGCAAACTGTACGCCGCGTTTGAAGCGTTGCCGGGCAAGGTAACGCTGGTTAACCCACAGATTTCGCCTGACCTGTCTGAACCGAATCTGACCTTTATCTACGTACCGCCGGGCCGCGCGAACCGCACCGGGTGGTATCTGTACAACCGTGCGCCAAGCATGGATTCGATCATCAGCCATCAGCCGCTGGAGTATAACCGCTACCTGAACAAGCTGGTGGCCTGGGCCTGGTTTAACGGCCTTCTCACTTCACGTACCCGGTTGTTTATCAAAGGCAACGAGGTGGTCGATTTAGCCAAGTTGCAGGAGATGGTGGCGGATGTCTCGCACCACTTCCCGCTGCGTCTGCCTGCGCCGACGCCAAAAGCGCTCTACAGCCCGTGTGAGATTCGCCATCTGGCGATCATCGTCAACCTGGAATACGACCCGACGGCGGCCTTCCGCAATCAGGTGGTTCACTTTGACTTCCGCAAGCTGGACGTCTTTAGCTTTGGCGAGCAGCAAAACTGCCTGGTGGGCAGCGTGGATCTGCTGTACCGCAACTCGTGGAACGAAGTGCGTACCCTGCACTTTAACGGCGAGCAGGCGATGATCGAGGCGCTGAAAACGATCCTCGGCAAGATGCACCAGGACGCCGCGCCGCCGGACAGCGTGGAGGTGTTCTGCTACAGCCAGCACCTGCGCGGCCTGATTCGTACCCGCGTTCAGCAGCTGGTGTCTGAGTGCATCGAACTGCGTCTCTCCAGCACCCGACAGGAAACCGGGCGCTTTAAAGCCTTGCGCGTCTCCGGCCAGACCTGGGGGCTGTTCTTTGAGCGCCTGAACGTGTCGGTGCAGAAGCTGGAAAACGCCATTGAATTCTACGGCGCGATTTCACACAACAAACTGCATGGCCTGTCGGTCCAGGTGGAAACCAATCACGTTAAGCTGCCGCAGGTGGTGGATGGCTTTGCGAGTGAAGGGATTATTCAGTTCTTCTTCGAAGAGTCGGGCGATAACGCCGGGTTTAACATCTACATTCTGGATGAAACCAACCGTGCCGAGGTGTATCACCACTGCGAAGGCAGCAAAGAGGAGCTGGTGCGCGACGTCAGCCGCTTCTATTCGTCCTCGCACGATCGCTTTACCTACGGCTCAAGCTTTATCAACTTCAACCTGCCGCAGTTCTACCAGATTGTGAATGTGGATGGGCGAGCGCAGGTGATCCCGTTCCGTACGCAGGCGATTACCCCGGCGGCGCCCGCTAACCAGGAAACTGCGCCGCTGTTGCAGCAGTATTTTTCCTGAGGCTTTTCGCCGGGTGGCGCTATCGCTTACCCGGCCTACGGTCCGAGCCGCTGTTGCCGGGTGGCGCTAACGCTTATCCGGCCTACGGTTTGAGCCGCTGTTGCCGGGTGGCGCT
>NZ_KQ089962.1:0-224751 GCF_001037805.1 Enterobacter sp. BIDMC93 | reverse complement strand
GAGCCGCTGTTGCCGGGTGGCGCTAACGCTTATCCGGCCTACGGTTTGAGCCGCTGTTGCCGGGTGGCGCTGACGCTTACCCGGCCTACGGTCCGAGCCGCTGTTGCCGGGTGGCGCTGACGCTTACCCGGCCTACGGTTCGAGTCGTTGTAGGCCCGGTAAGGCGTAGCCGTCACCGGGCAACGCAACTACCTGAAACTCACTGCCTCGCCTGCCTGCGCCGTCGCCGCCTGCTCCAGCAGATCCCAGAACGTTTCGCCGCTGCGATCGCAGACCCACTCATCACCTTTCAGATCAAAGTGATAACCGCCCTGTTTCGCCGCCAGCCACACCTGGTGAAGCGGCTCCTGACGGTTAATAATAATCTTGCTGCCGTTTTCGAAGCTTAAGGTCAGGATCCCGCCGTTGATTTCACAATCGATATCGCTGTCGCCGTCCCAGTCGTCGATACGCTCTTCGATGGTCATCCACAGGGTATCGGCAAGGCGATGAAATTCACTGTCGTTCATGGTTTTATTCCTGTTTTTCGTGATGGCGGCAGTATAACGCTAAATAATTCCCGTTGCAGGAAAGCGGCAAACTCTTGCTTTTGTGTCTTCTCCTGCGATGATAGAAACAGATTTGAACTTACGGGCAACCTCTACATGAAAAACGTCTTCCGAACGCTTGTCGTTCTTGTCACTCTGTTTAGCCTGACCGGCTGTGGACTGAAGGGACCACTGTACTTCCCGCCAGAGGATAAAAACGCACCACCGCCGACAAAACCGGTGCAAAGTGGTATCGAGTCATCTACGCCGGATACCAACGATCGCGGCAATAACGGCGGCCCGACTCAGGTCAATCTCTGACAATTACGTTCTGTACCCGCGCAATGGAGCAAATGATGCAGTTCTCTAAAATGCATGGCCTTGGCAACGACTTTATGGTCGTCGACGCGGTAACGCAGAATGTCTTTTTCTCCCCGGAACTGATCCGTCGTCTGGCGGATCGACACGTGGGCGTGGGGTTTGACCAGCTGCTGGTGGTGGAGCCGCCTTACGATCCTGACCTGGATTTTCACTATCGCATTTTTAACGCTGACGGCAGCGAAGTTTCCCAGTGCGGCAACGGCGCGCGCTGTTTTGCCCGCTTTGTTCGGCTGAAAGGGCTGACCAACAAGCGCGATATCCGCGTCAGCACCGCCAACGGCCGGATGGTGCTCAGCGTCACCGACGACGAACTGGTGCGCGTGAACATGGGCGAGCCGAACTTCGACCCCTCTGCCGTGCCGTTTCGCGCCAACAAAGCGGAAAAGACCTATATTATGCGTGCCGCCGAGCAGACAGTATTGTGCGGCGTCGTCTCGATGGGTAACCCGCACTGCGTGATTCAGGTGGATGATGTGCAAACCGCGGCGGTTGAAACGCTCGGCCCGGTGCTGGAAAGCCACGAGCGCTTCCCGGAGCGGGCGAACATCGGTTTCATGCAGGTGGTGAAGCGTGAACACATTCGCCTGCGGGTTTACGAGCGCGGCGCGGGCGAAACCCAGGCCTGCGGAAGCGGTGCCTGTGCGGCGGTGGCCGTCGGTATCTCACAGGGGTTACTGGCAGAAGAGGTTCGCGTGGAATTACCGGGCGGACGTCTTGATATCGCCTGGAAAGGAGCGGGTCATCCACTGTACATGACTGGCCCGGCGACACATGTTTATGACGGGTTTATCCATCTATGAAGCAACCAGGGGAAGAACTGCGGGAACCTGTATCAGAGCTGGACGACAGCGCTGTTGTGGATTACCTGCTGCACAATCCTGAGTTTTTTATCCGCAATGCACGCGTCGTCGAACGGATGCGCGTGCCGCATCCGGTTCGCGAGACCGTGTCGCTGGTTGAATGGCACATGGCGCGCTCGCGCAACCACATCAGTCAGCTCGAAGAGAACATGACGCTGCTGATGGAGCAGGCCAGCAATAACGAAAGCCTGTTCTACCGTCTACTGCACCTTCAGGCGCGTCTGGCTTCCGCGCACAGTCTCGAAGAGTTCCTCAACCGCTTCCACCGCTGGGCGCGCGAGCTGGGGCTGGCAGGCGCGACGATCCGTCTCTTCCCTGACCGCTGGCGTATTGGCGCGCCGTCCGGGTTTACCCATCTGGCGCTGAGCCGTCAGGCGTTTGAGCCGCTGCGCATTCAGCGTCTGGGCCATGAGCACCACTATCTGGGGCCGCTTAACGGGCCAGAACTGCTGGTGGTGCTGCCGGAAGCCAAAGCTATCGGCTCGGTGGCGATGTCGCTGATGGGGCGCGATGGTGACCTGGGCGTGATGTTATTTACCAGCCGCGACGCGCATCATTATGAACAGGGGCAGGGCACGCAACTGTTGCAGGAGATCGCCCTGATGCTGCCTGAGCTGCTGGAGCGCTGGATTGAACGCGTATGACGGACGGACTGCTCGCCACTGACGTCACCCGCTTTCTGCGCTATCTGGGCGTGGAACGCCAGCTCAGCCCTATTACGCTGCTCAACTATCAGCGTCAGCTTGATGCCATCATGCAGATTGCCGATGAAATCGGCCTGAAAAGCTGGCAACAATGTGACGCCGCCACGGTACGCGGGTTCGTCGTGCGTAGCCGTAAAAAAAATCTCAGCCCGGCGAGCCTGGCGCTCCGGCTCTCTGCCCTGCGCAGTTTCTTCGACTGGCTGGTCAGTCAGGGCGGTCTGAAAGCCAACCCGGCAAAAGGGATCGCCACGCCGAAAGCCCCGCGTCATCTGCCGAAAAATATCGACGTCGACGACGTAAACCGCCTGCTGGATATCGATCTTAACGATCCGCTGGCCGTGCGCGACCGCGCGATGCTGGAGGTGATGTACGGCGCGGGCCTGCGTCTCTCTGAGCTGGTGAACCTCGACTTAAAGCACCTCGATCTGGAATCCGGCGAGGTGTGGGTAATGGGCAAGGGCAGCAAAGAGCGCCGCCTGCCGATCGGCCGCAATGCGGTCTCCTGGATTGAGCACTGGCTGGACCTTCGCGGGCTGTTTGGCGCCGACGAAGATGCGCTGTTCCTGTCGAAACTCGGCAAGCGGATCTCGGCGCGTAACGTGCAGAAGCGCTTTGCGGAGTGGGGCATTAAGCAGGGGCTGAACAGCCACGTTCACCCCCACAAGCTGCGCCACTCCTTTGCGACGCACATGCTGGAATCAAGCGGCGACCTGCGCGGCGTACAGGAGCTGCTTGGTCACGCGAATCTGTCGACCACCCAAATCTATACCCACTTAGACTTCCAACACCTTGCCTCGGTGTATGACGCGGCGCATCCACGCGCCAAACGGGGGAAATAATGCGTTTTTACCGCCCACTCGGTCAGATCTCAGCCCTGACGTTTGACCTTGATGACACACTTTACGATAACCGCCCGGTGATCCTGCGTACCGAGCAGGAGTCGCTGGCGTTTGTGCAGAACTACCATCCTGCGCTGAAAGCGATGCAGAACAAAGACTTCCAGCAGCTGCGTCAGTCCCTGCGGGAAACCGAACCGGAGATTTACCACGACGTGACCGAATGGCGCCGCCGTGCGGTTGAGCAGGCGATGCTCAACGCCGGCCTGAGCGCGCAGGATGCGGCCACGGGGGCCGAAGCGGCCATGGAAAACTTCGCCAAATGGCGCAGTCGGATCGACGTGCCGCAGGAGACCCACGACACGCTGGCGAAGCTCGCCGAAAAGTGGCCGCTGGTGGCCATCACCAACGGCAACGCTCAGCCCGAGCTATTCGGCTTAGGTGACTATTTTCAGTTCGTGCTGCGCGCGGGCCCGGACGGGCGCTCGAAGCCGTTCAACGATATGTATCACCTGGCGGCGGAAAAACTGGATTTGCCGCTCGGTGAAATCCTGCACGTGGGCGATGACCTGACCACGGACGTCGCCGGGGCGATCCGCTGCGGCATGCAGGCCTGCTGGATCAAGCCGGAAAATGCCGATCTGATGACTACCCCGGATAGCCGTCTTCTGCCGCACGTGGAAATTTCACGGTTGGCATCCCTCACGACGCTGATATAATCATCAATTGTTCTGTATAAATTAACAGGGTTTTGGCGAATGGAAACATTTGCCTGCCCGACATGACGTGACGGTGCCAATGGACGTTTCTTACCTGCTCGACAGCCTTAATGATAAACAGCGTGACGCGGTTGCCGCCTCGCGTACAAACCTGCTGGTACTGGCTGGAGCGGGCAGTGGTAAGACGCGCGTGCTGGTTCACCGTATCGCCTGGCTACAGAGCGTGGAGAACTGTTCGCCGTACTCGATTATGGCCGTGACGTTCACCAACAAGGCGGCGGCGGAGATGCGCCACCGTATCGCGCAGCTGATGGGCACCAGCCAGGGCGGCATGTGGGTTGGCACCTTCCACGGCCTGGCGCACCGTCTGCTGCGCGCGCACCATATGGACGCTAACCTGCCGCAGGATTTCCAGATCCTCGACAGCGAAGATCAGCTGCGCTTGCTGAAACGCCTGATCAAGGCGATGAACCTCGATGAGAAGCAGTGGCCGCCGCGTCAGGCGATGTGGTACATCAACGGTCAGAAAGACGAAGGGCTGCGTCCGCATCATATTCAGAGCTTCGGTAACCCGGTCGAGCAGACCTGGCAGAACGTCTACAAGGCCTATCAGGAAGCGTGCGATCGCGCCGGTCTGGTGGATTTCGCCGAGCTGCTGCTGCGCGCCCACGAGCTGTGGCTGAACAAACCGCATATCCTGCAACACTACCGTGAACGCTTTACCAACATCCTGGTGGACGAATTCCAGGATACCAACAACATCCAGTACGCCTGGATCCGCCTGCTGGCCGGGGATACCGGCAAGGTGATGATCGTAGGCGATGACGACCAGTCTATCTACGGCTGGCGCGGCGCGCAGGTGGAGAACATCCAGCGCTTCCTCAACGATTTCCCCGGCGCGCAAACCATCCGTCTGGAGCAGAACTACCGTTCTACCAGCAACATTCTGAGCGCGGCCAACGCCCTGATTGAGAACAACAACGGGCGCCTGGGTAAAAAGCTGTGGACCGATGGCGTCGACGGCGAACCGATTTCGATTTACTGCGCCTTCAACGAGCTCGACGAAGCCCGCTTCGTGGTGAACCGCATTAAAACCTGGCAGGAGAACGGCGGCGCGCTGGAGCAGTGTGCCATTCTCTATCGCAGCAACGCCCAGTCGCGCGTGCTGGAAGAGGCGCTGTTGCAGGTGAGCATGCCGTACCGCATTTATGGCGGTATGCGCTTCTTCGAACGTCAGGAGATCAAAGATGCGCTCTCGTATTTGCGTCTGATTGCCAACCGTAACGACGATGCGGCGTTTGAGCGCGTGGTGAACACGCCGACGCGCGGCATCGGCGATCGTACGCTGGACGTGGTGCGTCAGGCCTCGCGCGATCGTCAGCTCACGTTGTGGCAGGCGTGCCGCGAGCTGTTACAGGAAAAAGCCCTTGCCGGGCGCGCCGCCAGCGCATTGCAGCGCTTCCTGGAGTTAATCGACGCGCTGGCGCAGGAAACGGCCGACATGCCGCTGCACGTCCAGACCGACCGGGTGATCAAAGATTCCGGCTTGCGCACCATGTACGAGCAGGAAAAAGGCGAGAAGGGCCAGACCCGTATTGAGAACTTAGAGGAACTGGTGACGGCAACGCGCCAGTTCAGCTACAACGAAGAAGACGAAGACCTGATGCCGTTGCAGGCATTCCTCTCTCACGCCGCGCTGGAAGCGGGGGAAGGGCAGGCCGATACCTGGCAGGATGCGGTTCAGCTGATGACCCTGCACTCCGCAAAAGGTCTGGAGTTCCCGCAGGTGTTCATCGTCGGGATGGAAGAGGGGATGTTCCCGAGCCAGATGTCGCTGGATGAAGGCGGGCGTCTGGAAGAGGAGCGTCGTCTGGCCTACGTGGGCGTGACCCGTGCGATGCAGAAACTGACCCTGACCTACGCGGAAACCCGCCGCCTGTACGGGAAAGAGGTGTATCACCGTCCGTCGCGCTTTATCGGCGAACTGCCGGAAGAGTGTGTGGAAGAGGTGCGCCTGCGCGCCAGCATCAGCCGTCCGGTCAGCCATCAGCGTATGGGCTCGCCGATCTCTGAAACCGACACCGGTTACAAGCTGGGCCAGCGCGTGCGCCACTCGAAGTTTGGCGAAGGCACCATCGTCAACCTGGAAGGCAGCGGCGAGCACAGCCGTTTGCAGGTAGCGTTCCAGGGGCAGGGGATCAAATGGCTGGTGGCAGCCTATGCCAAGCTGGAAAGTGTGTAACTTTCAGAAAAATATCACTATTTTGTAATAATCTGCTAGCCTTATACGTTGAAGGTCAATTAATGCCCTTCAGCGTTCCGTTGCGTGTTGACGCCACAGTTATTGCTGGCGTAACATGCGCGCACGATTACGCTAAGAGGACATTCGCCTTGGACACACCCAGTAGATACTGGCTCAATTCCCTGTCATCCAGGAACAACTCCTAAGGCTATCTCCTCTTGCTGATGGCCTTAGTGGTTGTCAGCGACTGCATCATTCCCGTCGCGCTGAGTCAGGCTGTTTAATGGTCTGAAACCCAATTTGTTTCTGTGTGCCCACCGAACTGTCCGATATTTTTTGCATTGGGAGTCCCGGTCATGTTGAGCGCATTTCAACTCGAAAATAACCGACTGACTCGGCTTGAAGCCGAAGAGTCACAGCCCCTCATTGATGCCGTATGGGTGGATCTGGTCGAGCCGGACGACGATGAGCGCCTTCGCGTACAATCTGAACTGGGGCAAAGCCTGGCGACACGCCCGGAACTGGAAGACATCGAAGCATCCGCCCGTTTTTTTGAAGACGAAGACGGCCTGCACATTCACTCCTTCTTCTTTTTCGAAGATGCCGAAGACCACGCGGGGAACTCCACCGTGGCGTTTACCATCCGCGATGGCCGCCTGTTCACCCTGCGCGAGCGCGAACTGCCTGCGTTTCGTCTCTACCGTATGCGCGCCCGCAGCCAGGCGATGATGGACGGCAACGCCTATGAGCTGCTGCTGGATCTGTTCGAAACCAAAATCGAACAGCTGGCGGATGAAATCGAAAACATCTACAGCGACCTGGAAAAGCTGAGCCGCGTGATCATGGAAGGCCATCAGGGCGATGAGTACGACGAAGCGTTGTCCACGCTGGCAGAGCTGGAAGATATCGGCTGGAAGGTGCGTTTGTGTCTGATGGATACCCAGCGCGCGCTGAACTTCCTGGTGCGCAAGGCGCGTCTGCCGGGCGGTCAGCTGGAGCAGGCGCGTGAGATCTTACGCGATATCGAATCCCTGCTGCCGCACAACGAATCCCTGTTCCAGAAGGTCAACTTCCTGATGCAGGCGGCGATGGGCTTTATCAACATCGAGCAGAACCGTATCATCAAGATCTTCTCGGTGGTGTCCGTGGTGTTCCTGCCGCCGACGCTGGTGGCGTCCAGCTACGGGATGAACTTCGAGTTTATGCCGGAGCTGAAGTGGAGCTTTGGCTACCCGGGGGCGATTATCTTTATGATCCTCGCCGGGCTGGCGCCGTATCTGTACTTTAAGCGTCGTAACTGGCTTTGAGAATCCGCCCGGTGGCGCTGCGCTTACCGGGCCTACAGATCTTGTAGGCCGGATAAGGCGCAGCCGCCATCCGGCAAAAAGGCACTACAGCCCTTTGCGCACCCTGCGCTGGGTATAAATCGCATCCGCAACAAAGATGGCCAGCGCCACCCAGATAAAGGCGAACGTCACCATCTTATCCGCACCCGGCACCTCGCCGTAAAACACCACCGCCAGCAGGAACATCAGCGTCGGGCCAATGTACTGGAAGAAGCCCAGCGTGGAGAGGCGCAGACGCGTTGCCGCGCCGGTAAAGCACAGCAGGGGGATCGTTGTGACCACGCCTGCGGCCATCAGCATCAGGTTCAGCGACCATGGGTTGCTGCCCATGTGGCTGGTGGCGCTGTCGGCAATACCGAACAGGTAGATCGCGGCGACAGGCAGCAGCCACAGGGTTTCAAACAGCATTCCCGTCTGCGCTTCCACCGCAATCTTCTTACGCACCAGGCCGTAAAACGCAAAGCTGAACGCCAGCCCCAGGGCGATAACCGGCAGTGAGCCGAAGGTCCACAGCTGTACCAGCACGCCGCAGAAGGCCAGAATCACCGCCACCCACTGCATCCGGCGAAAGCGCTCACCAAGGAAAATCATCCCCAGCAAAATATTGACCAGCGGGTTAATAAAGTAGCCCAGGCTGGCTTCGAGCATGTGATGGTTATTCACCGCCCAGATAAACAGCAGCCAGTTTCCGCCAATCAGCACCGCAGAGAGAGCGAGCAGGAAGACCTTCTTCGGGGTTTTCAGCAGCGTTTTGACGCCTGACCACTGACGGCTGATACTCATCAGCGCAATCATGAAGAAAAAGGACCAGATGACGCGGTGAGTGAGGATCTCGTCCGCCGGGACATAGGCGATAAGTTTGAAGTACGCCGGTGCGATACCCCAAATAAAATAAGCGGCAAGGGCGAGTAAAACGCCCTGCCGCGTCTGTTTAGCATCCATCGGGAAAATCCGTTACAAAAAAGTGAAGTAATTTTACCCGAATTTGCCGTCTCAACCCACCATATAAGTGGCGGTTGCGCTGGCGATATAAACCTGCTCCTCGTTATGCAGCTCAACGCGGGCGACGGCAACTTTATTCCCGGCGCGCAGCAGGCTGCTGGTGCAGGTGAAGCGGTTTCCGCGTCCCGGACGCAGGTAGTCGACGCGTAAATCGATGGTGCCCATGCGCGACAGGCGCTGGCGTAACTCATCTTCGTTGATGGTGTCATGGCGCGTCAGCGTGCTACCCACGCACACCAGACCGGCCGCCACGTCCAGCGCGGAGGCAATGACCCCGCCGTGCAAAATGCTTTGCGCCCAGTTACCGACCATCATTGGCTGATTATTGAAACTCAGCTGAGCGAAGTCTTTTTCGTATCGCTCCAGCTCAAGACCCAGTGCACGGTTGAACGGCATGTGGTACACAAAAATCTCGCCCACGAGCTTTAAGGTTTCTTCGGCGGTGAGTGTGGCTGACATCTGACGTGGCATCCTTGTTGTTAACAAAATGTTGATTTTATGCTTCAGGATAAAGGAATGCCACTTTAAGAAACGAGGAAGCGGAAGTTATCGCAGAAGTCTGTAGAATGCCCGGACAAAACTATTCATTAAATGTCACCATTTCAGGAGAACACCACCGATGCGGACGTATCTGGGTTGGTTACTGGCGGCGGTTGCGCTGCCCCTCACAGCATATGCGCAGGAAGCGACGATCAAAGAGGTGCATGATAAACCTGCCGTTAAGGGCAGCATCATCGCCAATATGCTTCAGGAGCATGACAATCCGTTCACGCTGTACCCTTATGATACAAACTACGTGATCTACACCCAGACCAGCGATCTCAACAAAGAGGCGATAAGCTCCTATAACTGGTCTGATAATGCGCGTAAAGATGAGGTGAAGTTCCAGCTCAGCCTCGCCTTCCCGTTCTGGCGCGGCATCCTGGGGCCGAACTCGGTGCTTGGCGCGTCTTACACGCAGAAGTCATGGTGGCAGCTCTCCAACAGCGGGGAATCTTCACCGTTCCGCGAAACCAACTATGAACCGCAGCTGTTCCTCGGTTTCGCCACCGATTATGAGTTTGCAGGCTGGACGCTGCGAGACGTGGAGGTGGGCTATAACCACGATTCCAACGGTCGTTCCGACCCAACCTCACGCAGCTGGAACCGCATCTATACGCGTCTGATGGCGCAGAACGGCAATTTCATGGTGGAAGTGAAGCCGTGGTACGTGGTGGGCAGCACCGATGACAACCCGGATATCACCAAATATATGGGCTACTATCAGCTTAAAGTGGGCTATCAGCTGGGTGACGCGGTGCTGAGCGCCAAAGGCCAGTACAACTGGAATACCGGCTACGGCGGTGCAGAGCTGGGCCTGAGCTACCCGGTAACGAAACACGTTCGTCTTTATACTCAGGTGTATAGCGGGTATGGCGAATCGCTGATCGACTACAATTTCAATCAGACCCGCGTCGGTGTGGGCGTCATGCTGAACGATATTTTCTAAGCTGCTCGAATGTTTTTGCGTTAAACGTTGAAGTTTCTCTCTCAGGCGCTGAAAATAGCGCCTGTTTCATTTCTGGCATATGGGGTTAACGTGGCGCAGGCGGAAGTATTGAATCAGGAATCGCTGGCTAAACAGGTTTTGCAGGAAACCTTTGGCTACCAGCAGTTCCGTCCTGGCCAGGAAACCATCATTGAAACCGTGCTGGAAGGCCGCGATTGCCTGGTGGTCATGCCGACCGGCGGCGGAAAATCGCTCTGCTATCAGGTGCCCGCGCTGGTGCTTAACGGCCTGACGGTCGTGGTATCGCCCCTTATTTCCCTGATGAAAGACCAGGTCGACCAGCTGCTTGCCAACGGCGTGGCGGCGGCCTGCCTGAACTCGACGCAGACCCGCGAGCAACAGCAAGAGGTAATGGCCGGGTGCCGCAACGGGCAGATCCGCCTGCTGTATATCGCGCCAGAACGCCTGATGCTGGACAACTTCCTCGATCATCTGGCGCACTGGAATCCGGTGCTGCTGGCGGTGGATGAAGCGCACTGTATCTCCCAGTGGGGGCACGATTTCCGCCCGGAATATGCCGCCCTTGGCCAGCTTCGTCAGCGCTTCCCCGAGCTGCCGTTTATGGCGCTTACCGCCACGGCGGACGACACCACGCGTCAGGACATCGTTCGCCTGCTGGGGCTGAACGACCCGTATATTCAGGTCAGCAGCTTCGACCGCCCGAACATCCGCTATATGCTGATGGAGAAGTTCAAGCCGCTGGATCAGCTCTTACGCTACGTGCAGGAGCAGCGCGGAAAGTCTGGCATCATCTACTGCAACAGCCGGGCGAAGGTGGAAGACACCGCCGCGCGTCTGCAAAACCGTGGCTTTAGCGCCGCGGCCTATCACGCCGGGCTGGAGAACCATATCCGCGCCGACGTGCAGGAGAAATTCCAGCGCGACGACCTGCAAATCGTGGTCGCAACGGTGGCGTTCGGGATGGGGATCAACAAGCCCAACGTGCGCTTTGTGGTGCATTTCGACATTCCGCGCAATATCGAATCCTACTATCAGGAAACCGGCCGCGCCGGGCGTGACGGCCTGCCTGCGGAAGCGATGCTGTTTTACGATCCGGCGGATATGGCGTGGCTGCGCCGCTGTCTCGAGGAGAAACCGCAGGGGCAGTTGCAGGATATCGAACGCCACAAGCTTAACGCGATGGGTGCCTTCGCCGAAGCGCAAACCTGCCGCCGTCTGGTGCTGCTCAACTACTTTGGTGAAGGGCGTCAGGCACCGTGCGGCAACTGCGATATCTGCCTCGACCCGCCGAAGCAGTACGATGGCCTGATGGACGCGCGCAAAGCGCTCTCGACTATCGGACGCGTGAACCAGCGCTTCGGGATGGGCTACGTCGTTGAAGTGCTGCGCGGGGCTAACAACCAGCGTATCCGCGATATGGGTCACGACAAACTGCCGGTTTATGGCATCGGGAAAGACCAGAGCCACGAGCACTGGGTGAGTATCATCCGCCAGCTGATCCATCTCGGCTTTGCCACGCAGAACATTGCCCAGCACTCTGCGCTTCAGCTGACCGAAGCGGCGCGACCGGTCCTGCGTGGCGAGGTTGAACTGAAGCTCGCCGTTCCGCGCGTCGTCGCCCTGAAGCCGCGCGTGATGCAGAAATCCTACGGCGGTAACTACGATCGCAAGCTGTTCGCCAAGCTGCGTAAGCTGCGTAAAGCCATTGCGGATGAAGAGAACATCCCGCCATACGTGGTGTTCAACGACGCGACGCTTATCGAGATGGCCGAGCAAATGCCGCTCAGCGCCAGCGAGATGCTCAGCGTCAACGGCGTTGGCACGCGTAAGCTGGAGCGCTTCGGTAAAGAGTTTATGGCGCTCATCCGTTCCCACGCTGATGGTGATGATGAGGAGTAGTCAGCCGGGCGAAAAAGTGCCAGGATGGTGACTCACTGTATTATTTCCCCGCGAGCTAATTATGTTAATGCTATTTCTCACCGTGGCGTTAGTGCACATCGTGGCGCTGATGAGCCCTGGCCCTGACTTTTTCTTCGTGTCACAAACGGCCGTCAGCCGCTCCCGCAAAGAGGCAATGATGGGTGTGCTCGGTATTACCATGGGCGTCATGGTCTGGGCGGCGGTTGCGCTGCTCGGTCTGAACCTGATCCTGGCGAAAATGGCGTGGCTGCATAACATCATCATGGTCGGCGGCGGTCTGTACCTGTGCTGGATGGGCTACCAGATGCTGCGCGGGGCGCTGAAGAAAGAAGAGAAAAAGCCGGAAGAGCCAAAGGTTGAGCTGGCAACGGGCGGCCGTAGCTTTGTGAAAGGGCTGCTGACCAACCTGGCGAACCCGAAAGCGATTATCTACTTCGGCTCTGTGTTCTCGCTGTTTGTAGGGGATAACGTCGGCGCGGGCGCGCGCTGGGGGATCTTTCTGCTGATCGTTGTTGAGACGTTCGCCTGGTTTACCGTTGTGGCAAGCCTGTTTGCCTTACCGGCGATGCGTCGCGGCTACCAGCGCATCGCGAAGTGGATCGACGGCTTTGCCGGCGCGCTGTTCGCCGGCTTCGGCATTCATCTCATCATTTCTCGCTAAGCATGACGCGCTGACGCAAGCAGCGCGCCAACCAGCATAAACAGCGAACCAAAGACTTTGTTCAGGGCCTTCATCTGTTTAGGCCCTTTGATCCACGCCGCAATTCGCTGCGCCAGCGTCGCGTAACCAATCATCACAATGATATCGACAATAATGGTGGTCGCGCCCAGCACCACGTACTGCATCACCTGTGGCTGATGCGGCACGATAAACTGCGGGAACAGGGCGGCGAGGAACACGATGCTTTTCGGGTTGGTCAGGTTAACGAACACCGCGCGTTTAAACAGGTGGCCGCGTGTTTGCGTCCGGGAGAGCGTATGCAGATCAATCGAGCCTGCGGCGCGCCACTGCTGAATACCCAGCCAGATAAGATACGCTGCGCCAGCCCATTTCAACACCTCGAAGGCCAGCACCGAACGGGAGAACAGCGTGCCCAGACCAATCCCCACCAGCACAATATGAATGCCAAGCCCGGTCTGTAAACCGGCGATTGACGCCGCCGCGCCGCGATAGCCGTGATTAATGGAGGTGGTCATGGTGTTGATTGCGCCCGAGCCAGGTGAAAGGCTGAGGATGATGGATGTCAGCAGGTAGGCGAACCACCATTCGAAGGTCATTTGAAACTCCCGGATCGTCTGTTTTTATGCCACAATACGCTATTGTTGAGTCATTTTGTGACCGGTGACGAAAAAAACGATATTCCCTGAATTACGGGGGGTGGAAACCCAATGTTTCAGCAGAAAAAGGACTGGGAAACACGAGAAAACGCATTTGCTGCTTTCTCCATGGGGCCGCTGACCGATTTCTGGCGCCAGCGTGAGGAAGATGAGTTTATGGGCGTCGGGGAAATCCCGGTACGCTTCGTTCGTTTCCGTGATGAAAAAAATGACCGGGTGATTGTGGTCTGCCCCGGGCGCATCGAAAGCTATATCAAATATGCCGAGCTGGCGTATGACCTGTTCCATCTGGGCTTTGATGTGTTAATTATCGACCATCGCGGGCAGGGGCTTTCTGGCAGGATGTTGCCGGATACCCATCGCGGCCACGTGGATAACTTCAGCGATTACGTCGACGATCTGGCCGCGTTCTGGCAGCAGGAAGTGCAGCCCGGACCGTGGCGCAAGCGTTATATTCTTGCCCACTCCATGGGGGGGGCGATCTCGACGTTGTTTTTGCAGCGCCATAAGCACCAGTGTGACGCCATTGCGCTGACCGCGCCGATGTACGGCATTGTGATACGTTTTCCTGACTGGATGGTGCGCCATCTTCTCGACTGGGCTGAGGGCCATCAGCGCATTCGAGAAGGCTATGCCATCGGAACAGGACGCTGGCGGGCATTGCCGTTTGCCATCAACGTGTTAACCCACAGCCGGCAGCGTTATCGCCGCAACCTGCGTTTTTATGCCGATGAACCGCGTCTGCGGGTCGGCGGCCCCACCTGGCACTGGGTGCGGGAAGGTATTCATGCCGGTGAGCAGGTGCTGGCGGGCGTAGGCGATGATGACACGCCGACGCTACTGATCCAGGCGGAAGAAGAGCGTGTGGTGGATAACCGCATGCATGACCGCTATTGTGAACTTCGCGCCGCTGCGGGCCATCCCTGTGAAGGGGGTAAACCGCTGGTCATCAACGGTGCGTACCATGAGATCCTTTTTGAAAAGGACGCTATGCGCTCAGTCGCGCTCAACGCCATTGTTGAATTTTTCAACAGGCATAACTGATTATTGTTTTCCACCAGAGGTTGAAATCCCTATGTACCAGGTTGTTGCATCTGATTTAGATGGCACGCTGCTTTCCCCCGACCACACCCTGTCGCCTTATGCGAAAGAGACCCTAAAACTCCTGACTGCCCGTGGCGTGAACTTTGTGTTCGCCACCGGTCGCCACCACGTGGACGTGGGACAGATCCGCGATAACCTGGAGATCAAGTCGTACATGATCACCTCTAACGGTGCGCGCGTACATGACACGGACGGCAACCTGATTTTTACCCATAATCTCGATCGTGACATCGCCACCGATTTGTTCGGCATTGTGCATAACAACCCGGATATCGTGACTAACGTTTACCGCGACGACGAGTGGTTTATGAACCGCCATCGCCCGGAAGAGATGCGCTTCTTCAAGGAAGCCGTATTCCAGTACTCACTGTACGAGCCGGGTCTGCTGGAGCCGGAAGGGATCAGCAAGGTATTCTTCACCTGTGTAAATCATGAGGAGTTACTGCCGCTGGAGCAGGCGATCAACGCCCGCTGGGGCGACCGCGTGAACGTGAGCTTCTCCACGCTGACCTGTCTGGAAGTGATGGCGGGCGGGGTGTCCAAAGGTCACGCGCTGGAAGCGGTAGCGAAACGGCTGGGCTTTGATCTGAAAGACTGTATCGCCTTTGGCGATGGCATGAACGATGCCGAGATGCTCTCCATGGCGGGTAAAGGCTGCATCATGCAGAACGCGCACCAGCGCCTGAAAGATCTGCACCCGGAGCTGGAAGTGATCGGCACCAACGGCGATAACGCCGTGCCTAAGTATCTGCGCAAACTGTTCCTTGAATAATCTTCAATTGATTGTTTATTGTTCAGATGTCAACTAAAGAGTTCGCTACAATGCCTCTCCTTCTTTCTGAGAGACAAGCATTGTGGCGCTACTCATTATCACCACTATCCTGTGGGCCTTCTCCTTTAGTCTGATTGGCGAATACCTTGCCGGATCGGTCGACAGCTACTTCTCGGTACTGATGCGCGTGGTGCTGGCGGCGCTGGTGTTCCTGCCGTTCCTGCGTACCCGCGGGCAGTCGCTAAAAACGATACTGCTGTACATGCTGGTAGGCGCGATGCAGCTCGGCATCATGTACCTGTTCAGCTTCCGGGCCTACGTTTACCTGTCCGTCTCGGAATTTCTGCTCTTCACCGTGCTGACGCCGCTCTACATCACGCTGATTTATGACTTGCTCAGCAGGCGCCGTTTGCGCTGGGGATATCTGCTGAGCGCTGCGCTGGCAGTCATTGGCGCTGCGATTATTCGCTATGACAAGGTAAGCGATCACTTCTGGACCGGGCTGATGTTCGTCCAGCTCGCTAATATCAGCTTTGCCATCGGGATGGTGGGTTACAAACGTCTGATGGAGACCCGCCCGATGCCGCAGCATAACGCGTTTGCGTGGTTCTATATGGGCGCGGCGATTGTCGCGGTAGCGGCGTGGTTTCTGCTCGGCAATCCGCAAAAGCTGCCGACTACCTCCGTGCAGTGGAGCGTTCTGGTCTGGCTGGGCGTGGTGGCGTCGGGGCTGGGCTATTTTATGTGGAACTACGGCGCTACGCAGGTAGACGCCGGGACGCTGGGGATCATGAACAATGTGCACGTGCCGGCGGGGCTACTGGTGAACCTCGCCATCTGGCAGGAGCAGCCGCACTGGCCGAGTTTCCTTATTGGGGGAACGGTGATCCTGGCTTCGCTGTGGGTACATCGCCGCTGGGTCGCTCCGCGCTCCGCACAAACGGAAGATGGTCGCACGCGTGGTTCCGCGCTGAGCGAATAAACGCTTCCGTAATCGGCTGACGCTGCTCGCCGTCACGCACGGCGGCGTACAGCCGGCTCCACAGTCCTTCACCCAGGGTTTTGGTGACCACCAGACCCTGGCGTTCAACCGTCTCGACCACCCAGTGCGGCAGCGCCGCAATCCCCATTCTGGCCGCCACCATCTGAATTAACAGCAGCGTGTTATCCACGCTTTTCAGCTGTGGGCTGATGCCCGCGGGTTGCAGGAAATGGCGCCAGATATCCAGACGACTGCGCTGTACCGGGTAAATCAGCAGCGTCTCCGTTGCCAGATCTTCCGGCGTGATACGCGTTTTAGCGGCCAGCGGATGGTCCGGGGCCAGCACCAGACGCACCTCAAAATCAAACATTGGCGAATAGTGCAGACCGCTGCGCGGCAGAATATCTGAGGTCATCACCAGATCCAGCTCACCCTGCTGAAGCGACGGCTGCGGATCAAACGTGACGCCGGATTTGAAGTCCATCTCCACCTGCGGCCACTTCTGGCGGAAGTTCTCAAGCGCGGGGGTCAGCCACTGAATACAGCTGTGACACTCAATGGCGATGCGCAGAGTGGTCTGCTGCGGCTCGTTGCAGGACTGCAACGCGCTGGCAATCTGCGGCAACACCTGGTTCGCCAGCTGAAGCAAAATTTCGCCCTGCGGCGTAAAGCGCAAAGGCTGGCTCTTACGCACAAAAAGACGAAAGCCGAGGCGTTGTTCCAGATCGCTGAACTGGTGAGAAAGGGCAGACTGAGTCTGGTGCAGCGTGGCCGCTGCCGCCGCAAGAGAACCGCAGTTCCGCAACGCTTGTAGCGTTTTCAGGTGTTTAATCTCGATCATGAAAGTCCTTCACTTCGGCATGAACATTTTGCGCTTGAGGAATATACAGTACCTGCCAATTATAGAAGTGTAAACATCTGGACGTCTAAATAACGAATTTCTACAAGGGGTATGCCATGACAATCCGCACTCACACTCTCGGTTTCCCTCGCGTTGGCCTGCGTCGCGAGCTGAAAAAAGCGCAAGAAAGCTACTGGGCGGGTAACGCCACCCGCGAAGAACTGCTGGCCGTGGGATGCGAGCTGCGCGCCCGTCACTGGGATCAGCAAAAGCAGGCGGGCGTAGACCTGCTGCCGGTGGGCGATTTCGCCTGGTACGACCATGTTCTGACCACCAGCCTGCTGCTTGGCAACGTGCCGGCTCGTCATCAGAACAACGATGGATCGGTGGATATCGATACCCTGTTCCGCATCGGCCGTGGCCGCGCGCCAACGGGTGAGCCAGCGGCAGCGGCGGAAATGACCAAGTGGTTTAACACTAACTATCACTATATGGTGCCGGAGTTCGTTAAGGGCCAGCAGTTCAAACTGACCTGGACCCAGCTTCTGGATGAAGTGGACGAAGCGCTGGCGCTGGGTCACCAGGTGAAACCCGTGCTGCTGGGGCCGGTCAGCTACCTGTGGCTGGGCAAAGTGAAAGGTGAGCAGTTCGACCGCCTCAGCCTGCTGAACGCTATTCTGCCGGTTTATAAGCAGGTTCTGATTGAGCTGGGTAAGCGCGGTATTCAGTGGGTGCAAATCGATGAACCGGCGCTGGTGCTTGAGCTGCCGCAGGCGTGGCTGGATGCCTTCAAACCGGCGTATGACGCGCTCACGGGCCAGGTGAAGCTGCTGCTGACCACCTATTTCGAGGGCGTAACGCCGAACCTCGACACCATTACCGCGCTGCCGGTTCAGGGTCTGCACGTTGATCTCGTTCACGGCAAAGACGATGTGGCAGAGTTGCACAAGCGTCTGCCTGCGGAGTGGCTGCTCTCTGCCGGTCTGGTGAATGGTCGTAACGTCTGGCGTGCCGATCTCACCGGGAAATATGCACAAATCAAGGACATTGTCGGTAAACGTGAATTGTGGGTAGCCTCTTCCTGTTCCCTGCTGCACAGCCCGATCGACCTGAGCGTGGAGACCCGACTCGACCCTGAGGTGAAAAGCTGGTTTGCCTTTGCCCTGCAAAAGTGTGAGGAGCTGGCTCTGCTGCGCGACGCGTTGAACAGCGGCGACACGGCAGCGATTACCGACTGGAGCGCGCCGATCCAGGCGCGCCGTCACTCGACGCGCGTGCATAACCCGGCGGTGGAAAAACGTCTGGCGGCCATCACTGCCCGGGACAGCCAGCGCCAGAGCCCGTATGAAGTGCGCGCCGAAGCCCAGCGTGCGCGCTTTAACCTGCCCGCATGGCCGACCACAACCATCGGCTCCTTCCCGCAGACTACCGAGATCCGCGGCCTGCGCCTGGACTTCAAAAAGGGCAATCTGGATGCGAATCACTACCGCACCGGCATTGCGGAGCACATCAAACAGGCGATCGTCGAGCAGGAACGTCTGGGTCTGGACGTGCTGGTGCACGGCGAGGCCGAGCGTAACGATATGGTGGAATACTTCGGTGAACACCTGGACGGCTTTGTCTTTACCCAGAACGGCTGGGTGCAAAGCTACGGCTCCCGCTGCGTGAAGCCGCCGGTGGTGATCGGTGACGTCAGCCGCCCGGAAGCGATCACGGTGGAGTGGGCGAAGTATGCCCAGTCTCTGACCGACAAACCGGTAAAAGGCATGCTGACGGGGCCGGTGACCATTCTCTGCTGGTCGTTCCCGCGTGAAGATGTATCCCGGGAAACCATCGCCAAACAGATCGCCCTGGCGCTGCGTGATGAAGTGGCGGATCTGGAAGCGGCGGGGATTGGCATCATTCAGATCGACGAACCGGCGCTGCGTGAAGGCTTGCCGCTGCGTCGCAGCGACTGGGATGCTTATCTGACGTGGGGCGTGGAGGCGTTCCGCCTCAACGCGGCCGTCGCGAAGGACGACACGCAGATCCACACCCACATGTGTTACTGCGAATTTAACGACATCATGGACTCCATTGCCGCGCTCGACGCCGATGTGATCACCATCGAGACCTCGCGTTCAGACATGGAGCTGCTGGAGTCGTTCGAAGAGTTCGACTACCCGAACGAAATCGGGCCGGGCGTGTATGACATTCATTCCCCTAACGTGCCGAGCGTGGAGTGGATTGAATCGCTGCTGCAAAAAGCCGCCCAGCGCATTCCGGCGGAACGCCTGTGGGTAAACCCGGACTGCGGCCTGAAAACTCGCGGCTGGCCTGAAACCCGCGCGGCGCTGGCGAACATGGTGCAGGCGGCGCAGAATTTGCGTCAGGCGTAGTGGGGCTGGATTGCCCGGTTGGCGCAGCCGCTACCGGGCTTTTTGTATTACGCTTTCTTCCCGCCGTACTGGCTGAACCACGCCAGCATTCTCTGCCAGCCATCTTTCGCCGATTCTGCGTGATAGCTCGGACGATAATCGGCATTAAACGCGTGTCCCGCATCCGGGTACACCACGATTTCGGCCTTCGCGTTTGCCGCCCGCAGCGCGTGGCGCATGGTCTCGACGGTATCAAGCGGAATGCCGGTATCCTGGCCGCCATACAGCCCTAGCACCGGGGCATTTAAATCGGTGGCGATATCAACTGGATGTTTCGGCGAGTTCAGGGTCTTTTCACCCACCAGTTTACCGTACCAGGCCACAGCGGCTTTCAGCTGCGGATTGTGCGCGGCATACAGCCAGCTAATGCGTCCGCCCCAGCAGAAGCCGGTCACCATCAGACGGTGCGGGTCGCCACCGTTGCGCGCCGCCCAGCTGGCAACGTGGTCGAGATCGGCCAGCACCTGCGCGTCCGGCACTTTGCTGACCAGGTTGCTGAACAGCGTCGGGATGTCGCTGTAATCATTCGGATCGCCCTGACGGAAATAGAGTTCCGGCGCAACGGCCAGGTAACCTTCCAGCGCCAGACGGCGGCAGAGGTCGCGAATATGTTCATGAACGCCAAATATTTCCTGCACCACGATCACGATGGGCAGCGGGCCATCGGCGGATTTTGGCCGCGCGTGGTACGCTGGCATGTTCTCTCCCTGGGAGGGAATGGAGGTCTCGCCTGCGGTAATGGCCTCTTCAGGGGTTGAGACGATGGTTGAAGCATGCGGGGCCGCAGCAGGTGCAAAACCGGTTTTTTCAGTCATGGCATTCTCCGTACCAATGAATGGATTAGCGCAAAGATAAATATAGACACCAGGTTAACAATCCACAGTGCCTTATAGCGTCTATCTTTTGTGCAGCACCCGGCGATATAACTTGTTAATGTGGTGTGAATCACTATTTTATGGAAATTAACTGCAATCATTTTCATTCATGGTGAGGTGTGTCACGAAATAATGCACATTGCTTCTGTAAAGTACCGTTTTACTTCTTCTGACAAACCGACCCACAGAGGAGTCACCTATGTCTAAGTCTGATGTTTTTCATCTCGGCCTCACTAAAAACGATTTACAAGGGGCTACGCTTGCTATCGTCCCTGGCGATCCTGAGCGTGTGGAAAAGATCGCCGCGCTGATGGATAAGCCGGTTAAGCTGGCAGCACATCGCGAATTCACCACCTGGCGCGCAGAGCTGGACGGTAAAGCGGTGATCGTGTGCTCTACCGGTATTGGTGGCCCGTCTACCTCTATCGCCGTTGAAGAGCTGGCGCAACTGGGCATTCGTACTTTCCTGCGTATCGGCACCACCGGCGCCATTCAGCCGCACATCAACGTGGGCGACGTGCTGGTTACCACCGCCTCCGTGCGTCTGGACGGGGCAAGCCTGCACTTTGCACCGATGGAATTCCCGGCAGTGGCCGATTTCGAATGCACCACCGCGCTGGTTGAAGCCGCGAAGTCCGTGGGCGCCACCACCCACGTGGGCGTAACTGCCTCTTCCGACACCTTCTACCCGGGCCAGGAGCGTTACGACACCTTCTCTGGTCGCGTGGTGAGCCGTTTCAAAGGCTCCATGGAAGAGTGGCAGTCGATGGGCGTCATGAACTACGAAATGGAATCTGCGACGCTGCTGACCATGTGCGCAAGCCAGGGTCTGCGTGCCGGTATGGTGGCGGGCGTTATCGTCAACCGTACTCAGCAGGAGATCCCGAACGCTGAAACCATGAAGCAGACTGAAAGCCATGCGGTGAAAATCGTGGTTGAAGCGGCGCGCCGCCTGATCTAATTCTCTCTTCAGTGCTGAAAGGCCGACATGCTCGGCCTTTTCTTTTTGCGTAACGCCTCGCAGGAAAACCCTTTCAAACTGGACGTTCATACAGCACAATTCTATTTTGTGCGGTAATACGTTGATGCAGGGGGCATTGTGGATATCTCAATCCTGATTTATGCAGTGATTGCGCTGGTGAGCGTGGGAATTGGCTGGCTCATTTCCGGCTACCAGCATGCGCAGCAGAAAGCCGAACAGCTGGCAGAGCGCGAAGAGATCGTCGCTGAACTTAGCGCGACGAAACAACAGCTTGCGCTGAGTGACCACTGGCGCGACGAATGCGAACTGCTCAATAACGAACTGCGCAATCTGCGTGATATCAATACCTCGCTGGAGGCCGATCTCCGTGAAGTGACCACCCGTCTTGAGTCCACCCAACTGCACGCCGAAGACAAAATCCGTCAGATGATCAACAGCGAGCAGCGTCTTAGCGAGCAGTTTGAGAACCTCGCGAACCGCATTTTTGAGCACAGCAATCGCCGCGTGGATGAGCAGAACCGCCAGAGCCTGAACAGCCTGCTGACGCCGCTGCGTGAACAGCTGGATGGCTTTCGCCGTCAGGTACAGGACAGCTTTGGTCAGGAAGCCCGCGAACGCCACACGCTGGCGCATGAAATTCGTAATCTCCAGCAGCTGAATGCGCAGATGGCGCAGGAGGCGGTTAACCTGACGCGCGCACTGAAAGGTGATAACAAAGCGCAGGGAAACTGGGGCGAAGTGGTCATGACGCGCGTGCTGGAGGCCTCTGGCCTGCGCGAAGGATACGAATACGAAACGCAGGTCAGCATTGAGAACGATGCGCGCTCGCGGATGCAGCCGGATGTCATTGTTCGTCTGCCACAGGGCAAAGATGTGGTTATCGACGCCAAAATGACGCTGGTGGCCTATGAGCGCTACTTCAACGCTGAGGATGACTACACCCGCGAAACAGCGTTGCAGGAGCACATCGCCTCCGTGCGTAACCATATCCGTCTGTTGGGCAGAAAAGATTATCAGCAGTTGCCGGGGCTGCGATCGCTGGATTATGTGCTGATGTTCATTCCGGTCGAGCCTGCGTTCCTGCTGGCGCTCGACAGACAGCCCGAACTGATCACCGAAGCGCTGAAAAATAACATTATGCTGGTCAGCCCCACCACGCTACTGGTGGCGTTACGTACCATTGCCAACCTGTGGCGCTATGAGCACCAAAGCCGTAACGCGCAGCAGATTGCCGATCGCGCCAGCAAGCTGTACGACAAAATGCGGCTGTTTGTGGACGATATGTCCTCGGTGGGGCAAAGCCTGGATCGCGCGCAGGATAACTACCGCCAGGCGATGAAAAAACTCTCCTCCGGGCGTGGCAATTTGCTGGCGCAGGCGGAGGCGTTTCGCAGCCTGGGGGTGGAAGTTAAACGCGAGATTAATCCGGAACTGGTGGAGCAGGCTACCGCTCAGGACGAAGAGTTTCGTCTGCGTGAAGGCGACGGTAAGCAAAATAGCCGCAATGAAGACAACGATTTAGCGGCGAGTTTATCCCCCGAAGCGCAGCCGGCGCGTTTCTTTCACGGTGGTTGAAACGTAGGGCAAATGCGCCCAATCTGTTACACTTCACGAACATTTGACTGATTAGCAGGCTCTGAGATGGTTGACGATTCACAAGACACAACGCACTTTGGCTTTCAGACTGTCGCCAAAGCGCAGAAAGCTGACATGGTGGCCCACGTATTTCATTCCGTGGCGGCGAAGTACGATGTGATGAATGATTTGATGTCATTTGGCATTCATCGCTTGTGGAAGCGCTTCACTATTGATTGCAGCGGCGTGCGCCGTGGACAAACGGTGCTGGATTTAGCCGGAGGCACAGGGGATCTGACCGCTAAATTCTCCCGTCTGGTTGGCGAAACCGGCCGCGTGGTGCTGGCGGATATCAACGACTCCATGCTGAAAATGGGACGCGAAAAGCTGCGTAATATCGGCGTGGTAGGCAACGTTGAATATGTTCAGGCCAACGCCGAAGCGCTGCCGTTCCCGGATAATACGTTCGACTGCATCACCATTTCTTTCGGTCTGCGTAACGTGACCGATAAAGATAAAGCGCTGCGCTCCATGTACCGCGTGCTTAAGCCGGGCGGTCGACTGCTGGTACTCGAGTTTTCTAAACCGATTATCGACCCGCTGAGCAAAGCTTACGATGCCTATTCCTTCCACGTTCTGCCGCGCATCGGCGAGCTGGTGGCAAACGATGCAGAAAGTTACCGTTATCTGGCCGAGTCCATCCGAATGCACCCGGATCAGGACACGCTGAAAGCGATGATGCAGGATGCGGAGTTTGAAAACGTGGAATACTTCAATATGACGGCGGGTGTCGTCGCGCTGCATCGTGGTTACAAGTTCTGAGTGGAGGTTTCCCGTGCCCATTAAACCCTTAGTCACCGCTGGCATCGAGAATGTGCTGAATGCCTTTCTGTATCGCGCTCCGGCGCTGAAAACCGCACGTCAGCGGCTTAACGGAAAGGTGCTGCGCATCGTTTTAAAGGAGTTCTCGACGCCGCTTGTGTTGGTCTTCAGCGAACGCCAGCTTGACGTTCTGGGTGAGTGGGAAGGCGAGGCTGACTGCTCGGTGATTACGCACATGAGCGTATTGCCAAAACTGCGTGACCGTCAGCAGATGACGGCGCTTATTCGCAGCGGTGAGCTGGAGGTCGAAGGCGATATTCAGGTGGTACAGAACTTCGTTGCACTCAGCGATCAGGCTGAACTCGACCCGGCGGAACTGATGGCGCCCTATATCGGCGACATCGCGGCTGAAGGTATAAGCAAAACGCTGCGCACGGGTTCCGCTTTCCTTCGTAAAGGTCTGCTCCGTCAACAGCGCTACGCTGCCGAGGTGCTGACCGAAGAGTGGCGTATGGCGCCGGGGCCTTTAGAAGTCGCCTGGTTTGCAGAAGAGACCGCGGCAGTTGAGCGCGCAGTTGATGCGTTAACCAAACGGCTGGAAAAACTGGAGGGCAAATGACGCCTGGTGAAATTCGGCGCCTCTATTTTATCGTTCGCACCTTTTTGAGCTACGGGCTCGACGAGCTTATCCCCAGAATGCGTATTACCCTGCCGCTTCGGCTTTGGCGTCGCACGCTGTTCTGGATGCCGAATCGCCATAAGGATCAGGAGCTGGGCGCACGCCTGCGTCTTGCGTTACAGGAGCTGGGCCCGGTCTGGATCAAGTTTGGGCAGATGCTCTCAACACGTCGCGACCTTTTCCCACCGCAGATTGCCGATCAGCTCGCGCTATTGCAGGACCGCGTTGCTCCGTTTGATGGAGCGAGAGCGAAGAAACAAATCGAAGAAGCGATGGGCAATATCCCCATCGAGACCTGGTTTGATGATTTCGATATTCAGCCCCTGGCCTCTGCCTCTATTGCGCAGGTTCACACCGCGCGCCTGAAGGAAAATGGCAAAGAGGTGGTCATCAAAGTGATTCGTCCGGATATCCTGCCGGTTATCAAAGCAGACATGAAGCTGATTTATCGCCTGGCTCGCTGGGTGCCGCGTCTGTTGCCGGATGGTCGCCGTCTGCGTCCGCTGGAAGTGGTTCGGGAATACGAAAAAACGCTGATTGACGAGCTTAACCTGCTGCGTGAATCGGCGAACGCCATTCAGCTGCGTCGAAACTTTGAAGACAGCCCGATGCTGTATGTTCCTGAAGTCTATTCTGACTATTGCAGTCAGAACATGATGGTGATGGAACGTATCTACGGTATTCCGGTCTCGGACGTGGCGGCGCTGGAAAAACAGGGCACCAACATGAAGCTGCTGGCCGAGCGTGGCGTGCAGGTCTTCTTTACTCAGGTTTTCCGCGACAGCTTCTTCCATGCAGACATGCATCCGGGCAACATTTTCGTCAGCTATGAGCACCCGGAAGATCCGAAATACATCGGCATCGACTGCGGTATTGTCGGCTCGCTGAATAAAGAGGATAAGCGCTACCTCGCAGAGAACTTTATCGCTTTCTTCAATCGCGACTACCGTAAGGTGGCCGAGCTGCACGTGGATTCAGGCTGGGTTCCGCCAGATACCAACGTGGAAGAGTTTGAATTTGCGATCCGCACCGTCTGTGAGCCGATTTTTGAAAAGCCGCTCTCGGAGATCTCTTTCGGACACGTCCTGCTCAACCTGTTCAACACCGCACGCCGTTTCAATATGGAAGTGCAGCCACAATTAGTTTTACTTCAGAAAACATTACTTTACGTTGAGGGCGTAGGCCGCCAGCTCTATCCTCAGTTAGACTTGTGGAAAACCGCGAAACCGTTCCTCGAATCCTGGATTAAGGATCAGGTCGGTATTCCAGCCCTGGTTCGCTCGCTTAAAGAGAAAGGCCCGTTCTGGATTGAAAAAATGCCTGAAATTCCTGAACTGGTTTACGACAGTTTGCGTCAGAGCAAGAACCTTCAGCACAGCATGGATAAAATCGCGCACGAGCTTCAATCCAGTCGCGTGCGTCAGGGGCAGTCCCGCTATCTCTTCGGAATTGGCGCGACGCTGCTGATAAGCGGCACGTTGCTGTTGATCAATCGTCCGGACTGGGAAATGATGCCAGCCTGGATTATGGCTGCCGGTGTGGTTGTCTGGCTTGCTGGCTGGCGAAAAACGCGCTGAATTAGCGTCGCTATCGAGAGATTGCATACGTATAATGCGATCTGACTAATTAATCATCTATCACTGGGGAACACGCATGGGTGGTATCAGTATCTGGCAGTTAGTGATCATTGCCGTCATCGTTGTGCTGCTGTTTGGCACGAAAAAACTCGGATCGATTGGTTCCGACCTGGGCGCGTCAATCAAAGGCTTCAAGAAAGCCATGAGCGATGATGAGAATAAGCAGGAAAAAACCAGTCAGGATGCTGATTTTACCGCTAAATCCATCGCCGATAAGCAGGACGAAGCCAAAAAGGAAGAGGCTAAACGTCACGATAAAGAGCAGGTGTAATTCGTGTTCGACATTGGTTTTGGTGAGTTACTGCTGGTCTTTGTGATTGGTCTGATTGTGTTGGGGCCGCAGCGTTTACCCGTTGCGGTGAAAACCGTCGTGGGCTGGGTGCGGGCGCTTCGCTCGCTGGCAACTACCGTGCAGAACGAACTGGCGCAGGAGCTGAAGCTTCAGGAATTTCAGGACAGCCTGAAAAAGGTTGAAAAGGCGAGCATGGACAACCTGACGCCGGAGCTGAAAGCATCAATGGATGAGTTGCGCGAAGCGGCGGAATCCATGAAGCGTTCTTACAGCATTAACGATCCTGAGAAGGCGAGCGATGAAGCAAACACCATCCACAATCCGGTGGTGAAGGGTAGCGAAGAGCAGCGCGAGGGTGTAACGCCTTCCAGCGCGGAGCATCAGGCTGCTTCGCCAGAGCAATCGCCGCAGGAGCCCGAAGTGAAAAAGCAGGTGCCGCCGGAAGAGCCCGTGGTCAAAACGGCTGAGGTAAAACCCGCCGCGCCCGTTTCCGAATCATCCCCCTCGTCGAGTGATAAAGCGTAAACATGGCAGTAGATGATACTCAACCGCTTATTACGCACCTCATTGAGCTGCGTAAGCGCCTGTTAAACTGCATTATTGCGGTTTTCCTCATTTTTTTATGTCTGGTCTATTTTGCCAACGATATCTATCAGGTGGTTTCCGCGCCGCTGATTAAACAGATGCCTCTGGGCGCGACGATGATTGCAACAGACGTTGCTTCACCGTTCTTTACCCCGATCAAACTGACCTTCTGGGTGTCGTTGATTGCCTCTGCGCCGGTCATTTTGTATCAGGTCTGGGCATTTGTGGCGCCCGCGCTGTACAAGCATGAACGCAAGCTGGTTATTCCGCTGCTGGTGTCCAGTTCGCTGCTGTTTTATATCGGCATGGCGTTCGCCTACTTCGTTGTCTTCCCGCTGGCCTTCGGCTTCCTGACGCATACCGCACCGGAAGGGGTACAGGTGTCGACGGACATCGCCAGCTACCTCAGCTTCGTGATGGCGCTGTTTATGGCCTTTGGTGTCGCCTTCGAGGTGCCCGTAGCAATTGTCCTGCTCTGCTGGGTGGGGGTGACCACGCCTGACGATCTGCGTAAGAAGCGCCCGTACATCCTGGTGGGGGCATTTGTCGTAGGTATGCTGTTAACGCCACCGGACGTCTTCTCGCAAACCTTACTGGCGATACCTATGTACTGCCTGTTTGAAGTCGGCGTGTTCTTCGCTCGTTTCTACGTCGGAAAGGGGCGTACCCGGGACGAAGAAGACGAGCCGTCTGAAGAGACTACTAAAGAATAAAACCAACCGCCCGTCAGGGCGGTTGTCATATGGGGATACGTATGTTTGATATCGGGCTTAACCTCACCAGCGCCCAGTTTGCGAAAGACCACGATGAGGTGGTGGCGCGCGCCTTTGCCGCCGGCGTGGGTGGGCTGCTACTGACGGGAACGAATCTGCATGAGAGTGAGCAGGCACGGCAGCTGGCGCAACGCTATCAACACTGCTGGTCCACCGCAGGCGTGCATCCTCATGACAGCAGCCAGTGGACGCATGAAAGCGCTGAGGCGCTTCATCGTCTGGCACAAACGCCAGAAGTGGTTGCCATTGGCGAATGCGGGCTTGATTTCAACCGTAACTTCTCGACACCTGAAGAGCAGGAGAAGGCATTTACCGCCCAGCTCGCGCTGGCAGCAGAGCTGGAGATGCCGGTGTTTATGCACTGTCGCGATGCGCATGAACGTTTTATGGCGCTACTGGAACCCTGGCTGGAGAAACTGCCGGGCGCGGTGTTGCACTGCTTTACGGGCTCCCGTCAGGAAGCGCTGGATTGCCTGAACCGCGGGCTGTATTTGGGTATCACGGGCTGGGTCTGCGATGAGCGTCGTGGGCTGGAACTGCGTGAGCTGTTACCCGTTATCCCGGCCGATCGTTTGCTGCTGGAAACGGATGCGCCGTATCTGTTGCCCCGGGATATGCAGCCCAAACCGCCATCACGACGTAATGAACCGGCCTACCTGGGGCATATTGCTGAGCGAGTGGCGCACTGGCGCGGAGAAGATGCCCAGTGGCTGGCAGCACAAACCGATGATAACGTGCGTCGTCTGTTCGGCGTGCAGTTCTAAACTTTGCGGAAATCGGTGTTTTTAACGCTCTGCAACACCTCTTTGTTCAGCAGGTTGAGCAGCAGCATGGAGCGCGCTTCACCGTCCGGCTCAGCGAAGATGGCCTGTAACCCTTCAAAGGCGCCTTCGGTGATCACCACGCTGTCGCCGGCATAAGGGGTTTCCGGATCGGTAATATCTTCAGGCTGCTGGTAGACAGAAAGCTGATGAATAACCGATGACGGTACTCTTGCCGGATGGGCGCCAAAACGCACAAAATGGCTGACGCCGCGCGTGGCGCTGATCGTCGTGGTGTGGATCACTTCGGGGTCGAACTCGACGAACAGATAGTTCGGGAACAGAGGCTCACTGACGGTCGTGCGTCTTCCACGCTGCATTTTTTCAAGCGTGATCACGGGTGTCAGGCAGTTAACAGACTGACGTTCAAGATGTTCCTGCGCGCGCTGAAGTTGCCCGCGTTTGCAATACAGTAAATACCAGGCCTGCATAATCACTCTTCCCATTGTTCGGGGCGCAAGCATACCAAAACCCTGGCGGGATCGCTAAGGTGATTATAATGGCGAAAAAGAGAGTAAGTCGTGGAAGTTCACGCTAATTTAACAAAATTACAGCATCACGCGGTCTTACGCCGTATAATGAAGCGCTTACAGAGAGGCCATGATTAACTGCATGAAATACCACGATCTACGCGACTTCCTGGCGCTGCTGGAAAAGCAGGGCGAACTCAAACGCATTACGCTTCCTGTTGATCCGTATCTGGAAATGACAGAAATCGCTGACCGCACCCTGCGCGCGGGCGGCCCGGCGTTGCTGTTTGAAAACCCAAAAGGCTACGCCATGCCGGTGCTGTGCAACCTGTTTGGCACACCTCGCCGCGTGGCGCTGGGGATGGGACAGGAAGATGTCACGGCGTTACGTGAAGTGGGCAAACTGCTGGCCTTTCTTAAAGAGCCGGAGCCGCCAAAAGGGTTCCGCGACCTGTTCGACAAGCTGCCGCAGTTTAAGCAGGTGCTGAACATGCCCACCAAACGCCTGCGCGGTGCGCCGTGCCAGCAAAAAGTGCTGGAAGGCGATGCGGTGGATCTGACCAAAATTCCCATCATGCAGTGCTGGCCTGACGATGCCGCACCGCTGATCACCTGGGGCCTCACAGTGACGCGTGGGCCGCATAAAGAGCGTCAAAACCTCGGCATTTATCGCCAGCAGCTGATTGGCAAGAACAAGCTCATCATGCGCTGGTTGTCCCATCGCGGTGGGGCGCTGGATTTCCAGGAGTGGTGCGCGGCCCATCCGGGCGAACGCTTCCCGGTTTCCGTCGCGCTGGGTGCCGATCCGGCAACCATTCTGGGCGCGGTGACGCCTGTTCCTGATACGCTGTCTGAATATGCCTTTGCAGGGCTGCTGCGCGGCACCAAAACCGAAGTGGTGAAGTGCATCTCCAATGACCTGGAAGTACCGGCCAGCGCAGAGATTGTGCTGGAAGGTTACATTGAACAGGGCGAGCTGGCGCCCGAAGGGCCGTACGGCGACCACACCGGCTATTACAACGAAGTGGATAACTTCCCGGTGTTCACCGTCACCCACATTACCCAGCGTGAAGATGCCATCTATCACTCCACCTATACCGGCCGTCCACCCGACGAACCGGCGGTGCTTGGCGTGGCGCTGAACGAAGTGTTTGTGCCGATCCTGCAAAAGCAGTTCCCGGAAATCGTTGATTTTTATCTGCCGCCGGAAGGGTGTTCGTATCGCCTGGCGGTGGTGACGATGAAGAAGCAGTATGCCGGTCACGCTAAGCGCGTGATGATGGGCGTATGGTCTTTCCTGCGCCAGTTTATGTATACCAAGTTTGTGATTGTCTGCGATGATGACGTCAATGCCCGCGACTGGAATGACGTCATCTGGGCCATCACCACGCGTATGGATCCGGCGCGTGATACGGTGTTAGTGGAAAACACGCCGATTGATTATCTGGACTTTGCCTCGCCGGTTTCCGGCCTTGGCTCAAAAATGGGACTGGATGCCACGAACAAATGGCCTGGCGAAACCGACCGTGAATGGGGTCGCCCGATCGAAAAGGATCCTGCCGTGACCGCGCGAATTGACGCGATCTGGGACGAGCTGGCCATAATGAATAACGGTAAGGCAGAATAAGACCGTTTAGCCCTATAGACTTCCCGACAGAGAGAGCGAATGACAACCTTAAGCTGTAAAGTGACGTCGGTAGATGCTATTACCGACACCGTATATCGCGTCCGTTTGGTTCCTGAAGCGGCATTCTCATTCCGTGCCGGTCAGTACCTGATGGTCGTGATGGACGAGCGTGATAAGCGTCCTTTCTCTATGGCCTCAACGCCAGCAGAGAAGGAATTTATTGAGCTGCATATTGGTGCGTCTGAGCTTAACCTGTACGCGATGGCCGTGATGGACCGCATCCTGAAAGAGCGTGAAATCGTGGTCGATATTCCTCATGGCGAGGCCTGGCTGCGTGAAGACGAAGACCGTCCGCTGATCCTGATTGCCGGTGGCACGGGCTTCTCTTATGTCCGCTCTATTCTGCTGACCGCGCTGGGGCGCAACCCGAATCGCGATATCACCATCTACTGGGGCGGTCGTGAAGAGAAGCATCTTTACGATCTGTCTGAGCTGGAAGCGCTGAGCGTAAATCATCCAAACCTGCGCATCGAGCCGGTTGTCGAGCAGCCGGAAGAGGGCTGGCGCGGGCGCAGCGGTACGGTGCTGACTGCGGTATTGCAGGATCACGGGACGCTGGCCGGGCACGATATCTATATTGCCGGTCGCTTTGAAATGGCAAAAATTGCCCGCGACCTGTTCTGCAACGAGCGTGACGCGCGGGAAGATCGTCTGTTTGGCGATGCGTTTGCGTTTATCTGATTGAGAGACCCGCTTCGGCGGGTTTTTTACGCTCGGGCATTAGCCTGGCGAAAATTTAACCTTGAAATGGGCGGCGCATTGCCGTTATTCTTGTTCCCGTTAAATTTCGCCCTCAGGAGCGCCCCCCAAAAATGAACAAACACGACTGATGAATTTCGATCCTTGCTCAACGCACCGCGTCGGCAGGGGATGTTTTGATTTCATTCAGGAGTGCTTATGGCTCATTTTGCGCAGTCCCCCTCTTTTATTTTGCATCAGGTCACCTGTCAGTTTGCGACGGGCGATATCCTTTTTGGTCCGCTGAATCTTTCTCTGGATGCGTCAGTGTGCGCGCTGGTTGGCCGCAACGGCAGCGGTAAAACACGTCTTCTGCGGCTGCTGGCAGGGGTTGATGAACCCGCCAGCGGTCATATTGAGCGCTTTGATACACACGTCTATGTGGCGCAGCAGCAGGATATTTCTGCGGATACGACTCTTGCCGGACTGCTTGGTTACGACGCGATCTTTGCGGCGCGCACGCGCATCGACAGCGGTCATTATGAACCCGACGATCTCGATACGCTCGACGGTTACTGGGATCTGGCTGAACGGCTGAGCCAGGCTTTTATCGCTGCAAAACTTCTCCCTTTTGACCCGAATAAACGCGCGGCAGAGCTGAGCGGCGGCGAGCGCATTCGTGCCTTGCTGTGCGGCGCATTCGCCGCAGATGCTGATTACCTGCTGCTGGACGAACCGACCAACCACCTCGACAGGCAAGGCCGCAAGTGGTTCTACGGTCAGCTTTCCCGGTATCAGGGCGGGGTGCTGGTGGCCTCCCACGACCGTGAGTTGCTGGCCCAGGTATCGCGTATCCTTGAACTGAGCGCATTGGGCTTGCGCAGCTACGGTGGGAATTATGCTGGCTATCGAACCCAGCGTGATGCTGAGCAGCTGGCTGCCCGCGCCGCGCTGGAGCATGCTGCCACCGAACGCAAGCGTACCCGCGCCCGTATGCATAAAGAGCATGACGACAGCCTGCGGCGTTCAGCCAAAACGCTTCGCACGGTCGACAGCCTTAACATCGCCTCGTTTGAACGGGTCAAATACAAAGGGGCGGCGAAAGAGCGTATTGGTTCCTGGAAAAAACAGCATAGCGATCAAAATCATGCTCTGAACGCTGCGGTCAACCAGGCACGCGAGCGGGTTGAAGAGGAGAACGCGGTGATGTTTACCCTGCCGGGCAGTGAAATCCCGGAAGGAAAACAGGTTCTGGTGCTGGAAGAACTGGTGCTTCCGCACGTGCCTGTCTCCCCGATAAACTGGCGAATGGATGGCCCGATGCGCGTGGCGCTACGCGGGCCGAACGGCTGTGGAAAATCCACGCTGTTGAAAGTGATGTTGGGCGAAACCGCCCCTGTTACGGGAACCTGTAAGGTCTCCGTCAGGTGTGCTTATCTCGATCAGCATCTTTCCCGGCTGGATCTTTCGAAGTCGGTGATGACACACCTTAGCCTGGGCAATACGCCGCTCGAAGAGGGGGCGCTGCGTACCCGTTTAGCGCAGCTTCAGCTGGGCGCAGAGAAAGTGACACTACCACTGGCCGAACTGAGTGGCGGCGAGCGCCTGAAGGCCGCGCTGGCCTGCGTATTGTGGCGTGAAGCGGCAACGCAACTGCTGCTTCTGGATGAGCCGACCAACCATCTTGATCTGGCCTCTGTTCAGGCCATAGAAGCGGCCTTAGCCGATTACCCCGGCGCGCTGCTGGTGGTGTCGCATGATGAAGCCTTTCTGGCAGGGCTGAAGCTGACGCATGAACTGGTGTGGGAAGAGACGGGATGGCGATGTGAAAGTCTGTAAACACAAGCCCCCGCAAGGGCGGGGGCAAACAAACTTTATCAGGCTAACTGCTTGCGAAGGTCAGGGTTTGCCTGGATCAGGCGCATCAGCTTTAGCTCGGCTGGGGTAGGTTTTTCACGTTTTGACTCCCACTCCAGCACCATCGCTACGCTGACACCCATCGCTCTTGCGAATTCATCTGTTTTCAGGCCCGATCCTTTGCGTAAACGCTCAAATTCACTAAAAGGATTGGACTTTTGATTCAGGGTAACCGTCGGCGGTACATCTTTAAAAATAATCTGTTCCAGGCTGCTCAGCAGCTCAAACTCAGGATCTTTTAATTCCATTGAGAACTCCTCATAAATCACACATCGGGATCATGAACATCAGAGAGCCTGTTAAGAATAGTCCCTAAACCAGACACAGGATCGTCACGGCTGTGATTAATTGTGCGATAACGATCGCTTTACGCGTTTCAGCTATATGGATAGTTATGCTAATTACCTGATTAGTCATATGTAGGGATGCACAGGTATTTTTTTGTAAATAGTCAGTACAAAAACGGGAATACCCGTTTTGCATGAAAACTCTATCTTGCAAGGCTGACCTGGACTATCCTTGTCAGCGTTGGGCACGCGTGTGCCGGTGTGCGCTTTTTGGGTGAAAGGAGTAATAAAATGGCGACAGGAAAGTCCTGCTCTCGCTGGTTTGCGCCTATTGCGGCGTTGTTGATGGTTGTTAGCCTGAGTGGGTGTTTCGATAAAGAAGGCGATCAGCGCAAAGCGTTTATCGATTTTCTACAGAATACAGTGATGCGTAGCGGCGAGCGTTTACCAACGCTGACTGCGGATCAGAAAAAACAGTTTGGTCCATTCGTGTCGGATTACGCCATTCTGTATGGCTATTCACAGCAGGTAAGCCAGGCGATGGATTCCGGTATTCGCCCGGTAGTGGATAGCGTGAATGCCATCCGCGTTCCACAGGATTATATGACCCAGCGCGAACCGCTGCGCCAGTCAAATGGCGCGCTTGGGGTACTGAGCCAGCAGCTGCAAAATGCCAAAATGCAGGCTGATGCGTCGCGTTCCGCGTTGAAGCAGGGCGAGGATCTCAAACCGGTCTATGACCAGGTGTATGAGAAAGTCGTGACCAAGCCGTCAAACGCCTTGCAACCGCTGATACCGGCGGCGCAGGTCTTTACTCAGCAGCTGGTTCAGGTGGGTGACTTTATTAGTGAACAAGGTACGCAGGTGAGCTTCGTCTCTAACGGTATCCAGTTCCCGACCTCCCAGCAGGCGAGCCAGTACAACGCGCTGATCGGGCCGCTCGCGTCCCAGCATCAGGCCTTTAGCCAGGCCTGGAGCGCAGCGGTCGCTGCTACGGAATAAGAAAAACCCCCGCTTCGGCGGGGTTTTTTTTATGCTTGATGAAAATAACGCTTGTCATTCATCTACCACATCGGTATAACTATGTTCGTCGGTTTGTTACACAGACCTAAAGCAGTTTAGTAAAGCAGTCCAGATTGTTATCCATAGATACCCTTCGTAGTGACCCTTCCTTCATCGCTTAAAAATCTGTAACGCAATCCATCAAGCCGGAAGGCACAATATATTTGTTAATAAGGTAATTTCTATGTCTGCTAAAATGACTGGTCTGGTAAAATGGTTCAACGCTGATAAAGGTTTCGGCTTCATCACTCCTGACGATGGCTCTAAAGACGTGTTCGTACACTTCTCTGCTATCCAGAACGATGGCTACAAATCTCTGGATGAAGGTCAGAAAGTTTCCTTCACCATCGAAAGCGGCGCTAAAGGCCCAGCAGCTGGTAACGTTGTAAGCCTGTAAGCTTCCAGCCCAGTAGCACAAAATTCAAAAACCCGCCTTCTGGCGGGTTTTTTCGTTTCTACTGTTGTATCTGTGGGTTAACGCAGTTCTTATCCACTTTACCGCCGAGCGCGGCAATCAGATTATCCACGGCGGTCGCCGCCATATTGTAGCGTGTTTCATGAGTGGCAGAGCCGATGTGGGGCAGGGCGACGACGTTCGGCATGGTCAGTAGCGGAGAATCCACCGGCAGCGGCTCCTGTTCAAACACGTCCAGACCGGCTGCGTGGATCTCACCGTTTTGCAGTGCCTCAATCAGCGCCTTCTCATCGACCACCGGACCACGACCCGCGTTGATGAAAATGGCCGACTTCTTCATCTTTTCAAAGGCCGCTTTGCCGATGAGATGACGCGTTTCATCCGTCAGCGGCAGGATCAGGCAGACAAAGTCGGCTTCCCGCAACAGCGTATCAAGCTCGCAGTAGCGGGCGTTGAAACGTTCTTCAGCTTCACTGTGGTGACGGCGTGCGTTATACAGGATGGGCATGCTGAAGCCAAAATGGGCGCGCTGTGCCAGCGCCAGACCGATACGGCCCATCCCAACAATCCCCAGCGTTTTGCCATGAACGTCCACGCCGAACCAGTCCGGGCCAATGCTTTTCGTCCATTCGCCCGCTTTCACGCGCTCGGCCACTTCCACCACGCGACGGGCGGTGCTGAGCACCAGCGCCATCAGCGTGTCGGCGACGGTTTCCGTCAGGGCATGCGGCGTGTGCATCAGCAGGATGTTGCGTGCGTTTAGCGCATCCACGTCGAAATTGTCGTATCCCACCGAAACGGTTGAGGTAGCACGAAGCTTCGGCATTTTCTCCAGCAGCGCTGCATCCACCTTTTCGCTCGAACCCAGCAGGCCCTCGGCGCTGGCAAACGCGTCGGCGTGCTGCGCCACGGTTTCCGGGCTGAGGTTCTTTACCCGGGTAACGGTAAAGTGTTCCTCCAGGCGTTTTTGCAGATCTTCAGGCAGTGCTTTGTACAAAATGACGGACGGCTTCATGCTAATCTCCGTTGATTTTAAAAGGATTCAGGCGTGGCGTGCGCCGACGGGTAGCTGTTGATTATTAGCAGGCTTAACAATCAAAGTAAGCCATACCGAGGCAAAAAGCGCCACCCCCATAAAGATGTAAGAGGCCGACGGGCTGCCGGTGGTGCCGTTCAGATAGCCCACAAACCACGAGCCAAAGAACGAACCCAGCGCGCCCATACTGTTGATCAACGCCATCGCGCCCCCTGCGACGTTACGCGGCAGCATTTCCGGGATGATGGCAAAGAACGGACCATACGGGGCATACATGGCCGCACCCGCAATCACCAGCAGAGTGTACGAGACCCAGAAGTGGTTTGCGCCTACGGCCCAGGAGCCAATGAAGGCAAAAGCAGCGATCAGCAGCAGTGGCCAGACGAACAGCTTACGGTTTTGCAGCTTGTCCGATGCCCAGGAGACGATAATCATCGCGATGGTCGCAGCCAGGTAAGGCACCGATGACAGCCAGCCCACTTCCACCATGCCAAGGTTTTCACCGCCGCTGCGGATAATCGACGGCAGCCACAGCACAAAGCCGTACACGCCAATACTCCAGGTAAAGTATTGTGCGCACAGCAGAATAACGTTCCGTGAGCGGAAGGCTTCGCCGTAGTTACGCACCGCTTTCAGCCCCTGCTGCTCTTTATCCAGCTGTGCCTGGAGCGCGGCTTTTTCGTCCTCAGAAAGCCATTTCGCCTGGGCTGGTTTATCTTTCACCAGCACCCACCAGCAGAAGGCCCAGATAATCGCGGGAACCCCTTCGATGATGAACATCTCGCGCCAGCCGAAGGACTGGATCAGATAGCCGGAAACCACCGACATCCACAGCACGGTGACCGGGTTACCGAGTATCAGGAACGTATTAGCACGTGAACGCTCCGATTTTGTGAACCAGTTGCTGATGTAAATCAGCATTGCTGGCATGACGGCCGCCTCAACCACGCCGAGAATAAAGCGAATAGCCGCCAGAGCAGGAATATTATTCACCACGCCAGTAAGCGACGCACAGGCACCCCATAAGATCAGGCAGATGAAAATGAGCTTTCGCACGCTGCGGCGTTCAGCGTAAATCGCGCCGGGGATCTGGAAGAAGAAATAACCCAGGAAGAAGAGGGCACCCAGCAGGGAGGAGACCCCTTTGGTGATCCCGAGGTCTTCGTTGATCCCGGCGGCGGATGCGAAACTGAAGTTGGCACGATCCAGGTACGCCAGGCTGTACGTGATAAACACGATTGGCATGATGTACCACCAGCGTTTTACTGCATTGGTCGAACTGTTCATAGGCTTGCCTCTGTTGTTGAGGTTGTTGCCGCCGTTGTCTGTAGGGTACACGGTGGCTTAATTATCTGGTGCGGATTGCTGCCCTCACCCTGGTCCTCTCCCACAGGGAGAGGGAATTTAGACGCCGAGCTCTGCTCGTGTTGGTAATCCTTCGCTGTCACCCTGCACCTGAATCGCCAGCGAACCAATTTTGTTGCCTCGCGCCACGGCCTGCGACAGTGGTTTGCCCTCCAGCAGGGCGCTGATAACCCCGACGGCAAACCCATCGCCCGCGCCCACGGTATCGACCACGTTGTCGACTTTTACCGCAGCGACAGCGCCTTGCTCACCGTCGGCAGTTTTAAACCATGCGCCGTCGGCACCGGTTTTTAGCACCACGGCTTTTACCCCTTTGTTGAGGTAAAAATCAGCAATGCCTTCGGGCGTGCTTTCGCCAGTGAGGATCATTCCCTCTTTTATGCCCGGCAGAACCCAGTCCGCCTGAAACGCCAGTCGGTTGAGTTTCTCAGCCATCTCCGCTTCGCTTTTCCACAGCACCGGGCGCAGGTTAGGATCAAAGGAGATCGTTTTGCCCTGCGCTTTCATTGCCGAAGCCGCATGATCCAGTAAATCGTACGAGCTGGCCGAGAGCGCCGCCGCCACGCCGCTCAGGTGCAGGTGGCGCGCGGAGGAGAAATACGCGGCGTGATAATCATCCACGGAGAGATGGCTTGCCGCTGAGCCTTTGCGGAAATACTCCACGATGGGATCGGTTCCATTTTCAACTTTAGATTTCAGCTGAAAGCCCGTCGGGAAGCGTCCGTCAAGGGTCACGCCTGCGGCATCAATGCCCTCTTTTTTCAGCGAGTCGAGAACGAAATGGCCAAAGCTGTCATTTCCCACGCGGCTTACCCAGCCGACATTCAGCCCCAGCCGCGCAAGTCCCGTCGCGACGTTCAGCTCGGCACCTGCCACGCGTTTAATGAAGTGCTCCACTGCGCTCAGCTCGCCCGTTTCGGTGGCGACAAACATCGCCATGGCCTCGCCAATGGTGATGACATCCAGCGTCTTGTGCATGGTTTACTCCTCGCGCAGCAGGTTGACGTAATGGCGGGTGACGGCGGTGAGATCCGTCCCTTCCAGCGGAAATTCGATACCGCGTGGCGCATCGGCAGGGAGCTGATTAAGCAGATCCCGCCAGCGAGAATCGGCCTGATCCGGCGCGACGGCGCGGAACTGCGCCTTATGTGGGACCGCGGCCTTAACATGAATATAGCTCACGGCGGGAGCCAGCTGACGTGCAGCCTCTTCCGGGGAGTCGCCAACCCACAGCCAGTTGCCCATATCGAACGTCAGCGTGACCGGCAGCGCCATTACCCGGCAGGCGGCTTTGAAACGCTGCATCGGCGCGAGCTGCCCGCAGTCGGTCTGGTCGTTTTCCACCACCAGCGTCATGCCGCTTTCATCCAGCAGTGTGCGCAGGGCTTCAAGGGGCTGTTTGTCGCTGAAATGACCCAGCGAGACTTTAAGCCACAGCGCGTTCAGGGTGCTGGCTTCGCTAAGGTAGCGCGGGAGATCCGGGTTGAGGGTGCCATCGGGCATAAACAGGGGGGCCGGGGCGGAGTAGCACGCCAGTAAACCCAGCAGTTCAATGGACTCGCCGAGCGCAGGCAGGGCCATTAACTCGTCGTTGCTGAAGAGCTCGCGGCGGATTTCAACGCCATCAGCTCCTGCGCCGGCAATAACGGGAAGCATCGCCCGTTGACCGCCTGCCTGTCGCACCTGGTCCGCGCCATACGCGGCGGTGACCACCATAATTTTCCTGCTCATTTCCTGACTCCAGAGCGTAATCGATAGTATTACGCTAGATGGAACCGGTTCCAAAGAAAAGATCGGGATGCTGAATTTATGATCGCTGTCACGAAGGGGAAATTAACGGGCAGTAGAGCCGCGAACGATCAGCTCGCCGGAAAAAACCTGCTCGCGTACGGCGTCGCGGGTGCCTTCAATGCGGCGAACCACTTGTTCAACTGCGGCATAGCCGATCTGCCAGGTGGGTTGTTTGAGGGTGGTGATGCCTACGCCAGCAAGTTCTGCCCACTCCAGTTCATCAAAGCCGAGTAAGCCGATGTCGCTGCCCCAGTGCAGGCCAATGCGTTTAAGCGAGCGGGCAACCTGAAGCGTCAGCGCCCCGTTCGCGGAGATCACCGCTTTGCGCATTCCCCGATGGCGGGTATGGAACTGGCGCAGGGTATTATCCAGCTGCCCGGCTTCATGCAGGGGGATTTCGGCATTCTCGGCGATCACGCCGGGATATCGCGCCAGCGTGGCACGAAATGCAGCCAGGCGGTCGCGGCGGGTGTTAACCATGCCCAGCGGTTCGCTCAGGAATAAAATGGCTTCGAAGCCCTGTTCAATCAGGTGCTCGGTGGCGGTGGTAGCCGCCTGGGTGTTATCCAGCCCGACCACATCGCAGGCAAATTCCGGGATTTTTCGGTCAATAAGCACCATTGGCAGAGAGGATTGTTGCAGGCGATTTAGCCCCTCTTCTCGCATCCCGACGGCATTCACCACAATCCCTTCCACCTGATAGCTGCGCAGCAGATCGAGGTAATGCAGCTCCTGATCAACCTCGTTATTGGTGTTACAGACCAGCGGGGTAAAGCCTTTCTCACGGCACGCCGCTTCGATGCCGCTGAGGACGTTTACGGAGTAGGGGTTGGTGATATCGGCGATGATGAGGCCAATCAGACGGGTGCGTCCCCGCTTGAGGCCGCGCGCCATCAGGCTGGGACGGTAGTCGAGATCGGCAATGGCCTGTTCGATTCGCGCCAGCAGCGCATCGGAAAGCAGGTGTTTCTCGCCGTTGAGGTAGCGTGAAATGCTGGTTTTACCGGTTTTGGCGGCTTTCGCCACGTCGCTGATGGTGGCCCGGGTTGGTTTGATCATCGCTGATTTCCCTGAATTTAGTGAGAATACCTTAGCGGGAAAATCTGGCGAATCAAGCAATTTACCGGGTGGCGCTGCGCTTACCGGAGGTTGCGGTCTGATGTCCTCACCCCAACCCTCTCCCACGGGAGAGGGCGCAAACACTAAAAACGGCAACGGGGTTGCCGTTTTGCTTTTAACTACTGCACCGGGCTTAACGTAATCTCAACGCGGCGGTTCTGCGCTTTGCCTTCCGCCGTGCTGTTGCTGGCGATCGGGTTAGCCGGACCCATGCCGCTGGTGCGGATGCGGTTCGCTTCTACGCCCTGGGCGATCAGCGAGCTGGCCACGGAATCGGCGCGCTGCTGGGACAGACGCATGTTCAGATCCTGGCTGCCGGTGCTGTCGGTGTAGCCAATCACGTTCACGGCAGTTTTATTGTACTCTTTCAGCACTGCGGCCACGCCGGTCAGGGTGTTCGCGCCTGCGGGTTTCAGCGTCGCGCTGCTGCTGTCAAAGGTCACGTTGTTTGGCATGTTCAGGATGATGTTGTCACCGCTGCGCGTCACGCTCACGCCCGTACCTTTCATTTTGTCACGCAGTTTTGCTTCCTGCACGTCCATGTAATAACCCACGCCGCCGCCCAGGGCTGCGCCTGCCGCTGCGCCAATCAGTGCACCTTTGCCGCGATCTTTCTTGGAGGAGGAGAGTGCGCCAACGCCAGCGCCCACCAGGGAACCAATACCCGCGCCAATGCCGGATTTGCCCGCTTCGCGTTCACCGGTGTAAGGGTTGGTTGTGCAGCCAGAAACAGCCAGTGCGCCGCTCACCAGAGCGGCAATAACGAGTACGCGTTTTTTCATCTTATTTCCTTAATCCTTTTTATTCTTTGCCACGATGGACGTGGCAGTGGATTATGACGTCCGGATACGGAGAAAATTCAGTGTATAACTCTGAAATTTGTCACAAACGATAAACTGCCTCAATGAAAGGCCGAAACACCTGCACGCAACCAGGAGCGCACGCTTTGAGCACCTCAACAAAAACCATTCTGACCGCCGCCCACTGGGGGCCGATGCTGGTCGAAACCGATGGCGACACTGTGCTGTCGTCTCGCGGGGCTTTGCCTTCGCGCCATCTCAACTCTTTACAGACCGTCGTTCGCGATCAGGTACACAGTAAAACCCGCGTCCGCTGGCCGATGGTGCGTAAAGGCTTTCTGGCGTCACCGGATAAGCCGCAGGGTATTCGTGGGCAGGATGAGTTCGTACGCGTGAGCTGGGACGACGCGCTGGCGCTGATCCATACCCAGCATAAACGCATTCGCGACAGCTATGGCCCGTCGTCCATTTTTGCCGGCTCCTATGGCTGGCGCTCGAACGGCGTGCTGCATAAGGCCGCAACCCTGCTGCAACGCTATATGAGCCTGGCCGGAGGATACACCGGCCATCTGGGTGATTACTCGACCGGCGCGGCGCAGGCAATCATGCCGTATGTCGTGGGCGGGAATGAGGTTTATCAGCAGCAGACCAGCTGGCCGCTGGTGCTGGAGCATGCGGAGGTGGTGGTGCTCTGGAGCGCCAACCCGCTCAATACCCTGAAAATTGCCTGGAATGCGTCCGACGAGCAGGGCGTTTCCTACTTTGATGCGCTGCGCAAAAGCGGCAAGCGCATCATCTGTATCGATCCGATGCGTTCTGAAACGCTGGATTTCTTCGGCGACAGCGCCGAGTGGATCGCGCCGCATATGGGCACCGACGTGGCGATGATGCTGGGCATCGCCCACACCCTGGTGGAGAACGGCTGGCACGATACGGAATTTCTGGCGCGCTGCACCACGGGCTTCGATAAATTTGCCGACTACCTGACGGGACAAACCGACGGTATCGCCAAAACCGCAGAGTGGGCTGCGGCGATTTGCGGCGTTGATGCCGTTAAAATCCGCGAACTGGCGACGTTATTCCATAGCCGTGTCACGATGCTCATGTCCGGCTGGGGGATGCAGCGCCAGCAGTTTGGCGAGCAGAAGCACTGGATGCTGGTGACGCTCGCCGCGATGCTCGGGCAGATTGGCACACCCGGCGGCGGTTTTGGGCTTTCCTATCACTTTGCTAACGGCGGCAACCCGACGCGAAAAGCCGCGGTGCTGGCCTCCATGCAGGGCTCAGTGCAGGGTGGCGTGGACGCGGTAGATAAAATTCCGGTGGCACGCATTGTTGAAGCCCTGGAGAACCCAGGCGGGTTTTATCAGCACAACGGCCAGGATCGGCATTTCCCGGATATTAAGTTTGTCTGGTGGGCGGGTGGGGCCAACTTCACCCATCACCAGGATACTAACCGCCTGATCCGCGCCTGGCAGAAACCGGAGCTGGTGGTGATCTCGGAGTGCTTCTGGACCGCGTCAGCGAAACATGCCGATATCGTTTTGCCCGCCACGACCTCGTTCGAGCGTAACGATCTCACCATGACGGGGGATTACAGCAATCAGCATATGGTGCCGATGAAGCGCGTCGTGGCTCCCCGGGATGAAGCGCGGGATGATTTTGATGTCTTTGCCGACCTGAGTGAAATGTGGGAAGCGGGCAGTCGGGAGCGTTTCACCGAGGGCAAAACCGATCTGCAATGGCTGGAAACGTTTTACCAGATTGCCAGCCAGCGCGGGGCTGCGCAGGGCGTGACGCTGCCGCCATTCGCTGAGTTCTGGGAGGCGAATCAACTCTTCGAAATGCCGGAAAGCGAGCAGAATGCGCGGTTTGTGCGCTTTGCTGACTTCCGTCGCGATCCGGAGAATCACCCGCTAAAAACCGAAAGCGGGAAGATTGTGATCTACAGCGAACGCATCGCCAGCTTTGGCTACGCGGACTGTCCGCCACATCCGGCGTGGCTGGAGCCGGACGAATGGCATGGCAATGCGCAGCCGGGGCAGCTTCAGCTGCTGTCTGCCCATCCCGCCCATCGTCTGCACAGCCAGCTCAACTATTCGGCTTTGCGCGAGCAGTATGCGGTGGCGGGTCGTGAGCCGATTGCGCTGAACAGCGATGACGCAAAGGCGCGGGGGATTAACCACGGCGACCTCGTTCGGGTCTGGAACGCGCGCGGGCAGGTGCTGGCAGGCGCCGTGGTGAGTGACGGGATCCGCCCTGGCGTTTTCTGCATTCATCAGGGCGCATGGCCGGATCTGGCGCTGGACGAGGGCGGTATTTGTAAGAACGGCGCCGTAAACGTGCTGACCAAAGATCTCCCCAGCTCGAAGCTGGGGAATGGCTGCGCGGGGAATACGGCGCTGGCATGGGTGGAGAAATATGAGGGGCCGGCGCTTACCCTTACGGCGTTTGATCCGCCTGCCAGCTCATGATCCACGTCGGGTGTTGGGTATCATCCTGCCAGGCGCTGTCTTCGATGCGAAAACCCTGAGCATGATAGAAATTCACCGCCCGCACGTTTTTCTGATACACCTCCAGACTTAAATACGGATAGTGCTGCTGAACGTGGTTCAGCAGCGCACGCCCGATCCCCTTTCCGATGAACGCCGGGGCGATAAACAACGCCCCCACGAACTGGAACTGCATGACGCTGATAAAACCGCACAGGGTACCGTTTTCTTCCCAGACCCAGGTCTCGGCGGCGGGAAGGTATTCATCCCGCACTACCGCTTCATTCGCTTGCCAGTAACTTGCGTCGATAAACGGATGCGCCTCGGTGGTGCTCTCCAGCCACAGACTCAAAAGCGGAGCGGTGTCCTCACTTTGCCATTTGCGGATCATGGTGGCCCTCCGGATGGCAGAAGCAGCCCGTAATGTGGTCATTGACCAGCCCGCAGGCCTGCATAAAGGAGTAACAGATGGTGGTGCCCACAAACTTAAAGCCGCGTTTTTTCAGCGCTTTCGACAGGGCATCTGAGGCGGGGGTCGACGTTGGGATCTCTGCAAGCGTGGCGGCCTGCGTCACCTTCGGCTCGTTATCCACAAACGACCAGACGAATGCTGAGAAGGGTTCGCCGTTTTGCTCCATCGCCAGATAAGCACGCGCGTTACCAATAATGGCCTGAATTTTACCGCGATGGCGGATGATACCGGTATCCAGAACCAGCCTTTCCACGTCGTCGTCGGTCATGGCGGCAACCGCAGCCGGATCGAACTGGTGGAAGGCTTTGCGATAGTTCTCACGCTTTTTCAGAACGGTGATCCACGACAGTCCGGCCTGCTGGCCTTCAAGGCAAATCATTTCAAACAGTTTTTTACCGTCGGTTTCCGGTACGCCCCATTCCTTGTCGTGATAATCGATATAAAGCTGATCCTGGCTTACCCAGCCGCAACGTTGCATAGGTCATCTCCCTTCCTGATACGGTAAACGCAAAAATTTCAATCTGCCCGGCTTGACGTGTCTGCTAAAGAGACAATAGTTAATACAGGGCTATACGCCCTAATACCTCTTCGAACAATGACATATATCGCCGAACTCGGCTCTTTCTGGAGTCGCTTTGATGATGATAAAAAAAATCAGTGGTCGCCATGCTGCTTCTGGCCTGGTGGGTGTTTCAGTCTGCCTGCTTTTTTGTAACACCGCTTTTGCGTGGCAACAGGAATATATCGTTTCAGATGCTCAAAGTAATACGATGGAACGCTATACATGGGACGCCGATCACCAACCTCGTTATGAAGATATTCTCGCGGAGCGTATTAACCGTACGCAGAATGCTGCGGGGTTTACCCTGAACGATCCCTCCGGTTCGGATGCGGAAACCGTTCTGAGCGTTGGCTGGAATTTTCCCGTGGCGGGACATTTCACCACCGGGCCCGTAATGGCGTGGCGCACTGATGGCGCTCCCTCCGCACCAGTGAATGCGTTTGAGGATACAACCACCACGCAGTCGCTTACCGATCCACTCTGGCATGCCAGCGTGAACTCATTGGGGTGGCGTGTCGATACGCAGTATGGTGATTTACACCCCTGGGCGAAGATCAGCTATAACCAGCAAACTGAAGAAGAATATTTATATACGCTGGGATTGAGCGCCAAATTTTAAAGGGTTGTCACTTTTTTAAACGCTGCCGTAACATATTTAATACAATAACGGCAGGGACTGTAGCGATAGTGATCGCTCACCTTTGAGCTTTTTCTTCTCCGGCAAGGTCATTCATTCCCGCTTCCAGGCATTTCATTCCGTTTCTCCTGCATTTCATGCCGTTTTACCCCTGGCGTTATGGGGTTTTGTTTATCGTGTCCTCAGCGAATTTCCTTAATTTATCTTGCAGGACACTGCCATGAACACATCAACTTATAACCGCACGCGTTGGCTGACGCTATTCGGCACCATCGTTACCCAGTTCGCACTGGGATCGGTCTATACCTGGAGCCTGTTTAACAGCGCCCTGTCTGATAAGATCGGCGCGCCGATAAGCCAGGTGGCGTTCTCCTTCGGCTTGCTGAGTCTTGGGTTAGCAATTTCCTCTTCCGTGGCGGGCAAACTTCAGGAGCGCTTCGGCGTGAAGCGTGTAACCATGGCCTCCGGGATCTTGCTGGGCGTGGGCTTCTTCCTGACGGCATATTCCGACAACCTGATGATGCTGTGGCTGAGCGCCGGGGTGCTGGTGGGGCTGGCGGACGGCGCAGGTTACCTGCTGACGCTGTCTAACTGCGTGAAGTGGTTCCCGGAGCGTAAAGGGCTTATCTCCGCGTTTGCCATTGGTTCATATGGCCTGGGCAGCCTTGGCTTCAAATTCATCGATGCGCATCTGCTGGCCTCGGTGGGGCTTGAGAAAACCTTTATGATCTGGGGCGTGATTGTGCTGGTGATGATCCTCTTCGGCGCAACGCTGATGAAAGACGCGCCGCAGCAGGAAGTGAAAACCGTTAACGGTGTGGTGGAGAATGATTTCACCCTTGCACAGTCCATGCGTAAACCGCAGTACTGGATGCTGGCGGTGATGTTCCTGACGGCCTGCATGAGCGGTCTGTATGTCATCGGCGTGGCGAAAGATATCGCGCAGGGAATGGTGAAACTGGACGCGGCGACGGCGGCGAACGCGGTAACGGTCATCTCCATTGCTAACCTCTCGGGTCGTCTGGTGCTCGGTATCCTGTCTGACAAAATCGCCCGCATCCGCGTGATTACGCTGGGGCAGGTCATCTCTCTGGTGGGCATGGCGGCGCTGCTGTTTGCACCGCTGAACGAAGCGACATTCTTTGCGGCGATAGCCTGCGTAGCCTTTAACTTTGGCGGTACCATTACCGTCTTCCCGTCGCTGGTGAGCGAGTTCTTCGGCCTGAACAATCTGGCGAAAAACTACGGTGTGATTTATCTCGGCTTCGGTATCGGCAGTATTTGCGGGTCGCTGATTGCCTCGCTGTTTGGTGGCTTCTACGTGACATTCTGCGTGATATTTGCCTTGTTGATTATTTCACTGGCGCTGTCCACCACGATTCGTCAGCCGCAACGCGAGGTCTATAAAGAAGCGCATGCATGATTCGATAAAAAGGGGCCGCAGGGCCTCTTTTTTTATCGCAATATCACTTCCGGACTTGTTATTTTGTAAAAATTCTCATCGATTCACATTCTCTGCTGCCACTTTTCTTCCTCGCTGTGGTCTACTTATCGCGCTTGTAGACGTTTCTGATAACGGTTTATCTCGCACCTACTTACTCTGTCTGCTTTCTCAATGAGATTCGGCGGGTCTTTATACCCCTTCCCCCAGGGTTGTTTGCATGAAATATATCAGGTCTCTTACCCAGCAAAGATTGTGTCTGATGCTGGCTGTCTATATCGGTTTGTTTCTGAATGGCGCGGTGCTGTTCAGAAGAGTGGAAGGTTATTTTGAACACCTCACCGTAAGAAACGGGATTTTCGCCGCGATTGAAGTGTTTGGCTCAATTCTGGCAACCTTCTTCCTGCTACGTCTGCTCTCGCTTTTTGGCAGACGTACATGGCAGGTTCTGGCCTCGCTGGTGGTGATTATCTCTGCCGCCGCAAGCTATTACATGACATTCATGAATGTGGTCATTGGCTACGGTATTGTGGCCTCGGTGATGACCACGGACATCGACCTCTCGAAAGAGGTGGTGGGGCAAGGGTTCATCATGTGGACGATTTTGACCTGCCTGATCCCGCTCTTCTTTATCTGGAGTAATACCTGTCGCTATACCCTGTTACGCCAGCTGCGTACCCGTGGGCAACGCATCCGCAACGTCGCCGTCGTTCTTCTGGCGGGTCTGCTGGTATGGGCGCCTATTCGCCTGATGGAAAAACAGCAAAAGCGGATCGAAAAAGCGACAGGCGTAGATATGCCAAGCTACGGCGGCGTGGTGGCTAACTCGTATCTGCCGTCTAACTGGCTGTCGGCGCTAGGTCTCTATGCCTGGGCTCAGGCGGACGAATCCAGCGATGTGAAATCGCTGATTAACCCGACCAAAAAGTTCACCTACCAGGCTCCGGCTGACGGACTGGATGATACTTACGTGGTCTTCGTTATCGGCGAAACGACGCGCTGGGATCATATGGGTATTCTCGGTTATGACCGCGATACCACCCCGAAACTGGCGCAGGAAAAGAACCTGGTGGCATACCGCGGCTACTCCTGCGATACCGCCACGAAGCTTTCGTTGCGCTGTATGTTTGTTCGTGAGGGCGGTGCGAGTGATAATCCTCAGCGCACTCTCAAAGAGCAAAACGTGTTTGCTGTTCTGAAGCAGCTTGGATTTAGCTCCGATCTGTTCGCCATGCAAAGTGAGATGTGGTTCTACACCAACACCATGGCGGATAACATCGCCTACCGCGAGCAGATTGGCGCCGAGCCGCGTAACCGCGGAAAGAACGTTGATGATATGCTGCTGCTCTCTGAGATGGAACAGTCGCTGAAAAACCATCCGCAGGGTAAGCACCTTATTGTTCTGCATACCAAAGGTTCACACTACAGCTACTATCAGCGTTACACGCGCGATTTCGCCAAATGGACGCCTGAGTGCGTCGGCATTAACAAGAACTGTAGCAAGCAGGAGCTGATCAATGCCTATGATAACTCGATTCTGTATGTGGATACCTTCCTCAGCCGGGTGATCGACCAGCTTCGCGATAAGAAAGCGATTGTGATTTACGCGGCCGACCACGGCGAGTCCATCAACGAGAAAGAGCATTTACACGGCACGCCGCGTAAGCTGGCCCCGCCTGAGCAGTTCCGCGTGCCGATGATCATGTGGATGTCGGATAAGTACCTGGAAAACCCGGACAAAGCCAAAATGTTTGCCCATCTGAAACAGCAGGCAGAGATCAAGGTACCGCGCCGTCACGTTGAGCTGTACGACACCATTATGGGTTGTCTCGGCTATACCTCACCGAACGGTGGGATTAACGAAAACAACAACTGGTGTAAACTCCCTGATAACACCACAAAAGCCGCGCAGTAGCTGGTCTGGCGAGAATATCGCCAGTTGAATGGCTTTTTGAAAATAAGGGATTGACGGGGGCGCACCTCAGCAGTAAGATGCGCTCCGCATTCGGCGAGTAGCGCAGCTTGGTAGCGCAACTGGTTTGGGACCAGTGGGTCGGAGGTTCGAATCCTCTCTCGCCGACCACATTCTAAAAAGGGCTAACCGCAAGGTTAGCCCTTTTTGCATTAACGCGTTACCCCGCACGAGTCCTCAAAATACCCCTTAGCCCTGCTTCCCCCTGCCTGCTTGCGGTTTTGTGACATAATCCATTGTATTTTTTTATATATAGTTTGATCTTTTTTCGCGTTGCTTATGGATAACCTCAGCATTTTTCGCTGTGCGTTTTAACGTTCGCGGTATTTAGTGCTCAGATAATCACCATTCTGTAAGAAAATTTACCCATTCTGAATAAAACTTAATCACTGAGTGTTGCGAAATATGAAGATAATTGTGCTGCATCATGGCGAGTAGCATAAATTTCTCTGCTGAAAACTCACGGTCAGGGTTTTTTTAATCTTTGTTTGCGGTTTCTCACACTCCACGTAAATCCCCGCCACCTGTATTGACGTTTTCACATTCTGTTGACAGATTGTAGGGCACGAGGGGCATTTCAGGGAGGATCTGCGCTGCAACTCAAACGCTCTTCTGAAAGGATTCTCTATCCCTTTTAACGCCTTCGGGCATCACCGACCGGACCGGGTAAAAAATAAATAAAGGTCAGGCGGCGTAACACAACAAAGCAAAACATCACATTGGAGCACAATAATGAGTATTTCCTTGAAGAAGTCAGGGATGCTGAAGCTTGGTCTGAGCCTGGTGGCCATGACCGTTGCAGCAAGCGTACAGGCAAAAACCCTGGTTTACTGTTCTGAAGGCTCTCCGGAAGGCTTTAACCCACAGCTCTTTACCTCTGGTACGACTTACGACGCAAGCTCTGTACCGATCTATAACCGTCTGGTTGAATTTAAAACCGGCACCACGGAAGTAATTCCTGGCCTGGCTGAAAAGTGGGATGTCAGCGAAGACGGTAAAACCTATACCTTCCACCTGCGCCAGGGCGTGAAGTGGCAGGACAGCAAAGAATTTAAACCTACGCGCGACTTTAACGCCGACGACGTTGTGTTCTCCTTCGACCGTCAGAAAAATGCCCAGAACCCGTACCATAAAGTGTCTGGCGGCAGCTATGAATACTTCGAAGGGATGGGTCTGCCAGACCTGATCGCTGAAGTGAAAAAAGTGGACGATAAAACCGTTCAGTTTGTGCTGACGCGTCCGGAAGCGCCATTCCTGGCTGACCTGGCGATGGACTTCGCCTCGATTCTCTCTAAAGAGTACGCGGACAACATGCTGAAAGCCGGCACGCCGGAAAAAGTGGACCTGAACCCAATCGGTACCGGCCCGTTCCAGCTGCTTCAGTACCAGAAAGATTCCCGTATTCTGTATAAAGCCTTCCCGGGCTACTGGGGCACCAAGCCGCAGATCGACCGTCTGGTCTTCTCCATCACGCCTGACGCATCCGTGCGTTACGCAAAATTGCAGAAAAACGAATGTCAGGTGATGCCGTATCCAAACCCGGCTGACATCGCGCGCATGAAGCAGGACAAAAATATCAACCTGCTGGAGCAGGCGGGCCTGAACGTGGGTTATCTCTCCTTCAACACCGAGAAGAAACCGTTCGATGACGTGAAAGTGCGCCAGGCGCTGACTTACGCGGTGAACAAAGAAGCGATCATCAAAGCCGTTTACCAGGGCGCGGGCGTTGCGGCCAAGAACCTGATCCCACCAACCATGTGGGGCTATAACGACGACATTAAGGACTACACCTACGATCCTGAGAAAGCGAAAGCGCTGCTGAAAGAAGCGGGCCAGGACAAAGGCTTCACCGTCGAGCTGTGGGCGATGCCGGTACAGCGTCCTTACAACCCGAACGCACGTCGTATGGCGGAAATGGTTCAGGCTGACTGGGCGAAGATTGGCGTACAGGCCAAGATTGTGACCTACGAGTGGGGCGAGTACCTGAAGCGCGCCAAAGCGGGCGAACACCAGGCGGTCATGATGGGCTGGACCGGCGACAACGGGGATCCGGACAACTTCTTCGCGACCCTGTTCAGCTGTGCGGCAGCGAAAGACGGTTCTAACTACTCTCGCTGGTGCTACAAGCCGTTTGAAGACCTGATCCAGCCGGCGCGTGCGACCGACGATCACAACAAACGTATTGAACTGTACAAGCAAGCGCAGGTTGTTATGCACGATCAGGCCCCGGCGCTGATTGTTGCTCACTCCACCGTGTACGAGCCAGTGCGTAAAGAAGTGAAGGGCTACGTGGTTGATCCACTGGGCAAACACCACTTCGAAAACGTATCTGTTGAATAATAAGTAGGGTGTTCTCCCTCTCCCTGTGGGAGAGGGCAGGGGTGAGGGGCGTGCATGCATCCCCTCATCCTAACCCTCTCCCACAGGGAGAGGGAATTTACATTTGTGAGCAATACAGACGTCACGCCACTGGGCGTGCGTCATCAGAGAGAATCCGGGTTATGTTGCAGTTCATCCTCCGACGTCTGGGACTGGTTATCCCGACGTTTATCGGTATCACCCTTCTCACTTTTGCCTTCGTCCATATGATCCCGGGTGACCCGGTAATGATTATGGCGGGCGAGCGTGGTATCTCCCCTGAACGTCATGCGCAACTGCTGGCTGAACTCGGCCTTGATAAGCCGATGTGGCAGCAGTATCTCCACTATATCTGGGGTGTGTTGCACGGCGATTTAGGGATTTCACTGAAAAGCCGTCTTCCGGTGTGGGACGAGTTCGTACCGCGCTTTAAAGCGACGCTGGAACTCGGTATCTGCGCCATGATCTTCGCGACCGCGGTAGGGATCCCCGTTGGCGTACTGGCTGCCGTTAAGCGTGGCTCTATTTTCGACCACACCGCTGTTGGCCTGGCACTGACCGGCTACTCCATGCCTATCTTCTGGTGGGGCATGATGCTGATCATGCTGGTCTCGGTGCAGTGGAACCTGACGCCGGTCTCCGGACGCGTCAGCGACATGGTTTTCCTTGACGACACCAACCCGTTAACCGGCTTTATGCTGATTGATACGGCGATCTGGGGCGAAGAGGGCAACTTCATTGATGCGGTTGCGCACATGATCCTGCCTGCAATGGTGCTGGGCACCATCCCTCTGGCGGTGATCGTGCGTATGACCCGTTCCTCCATGCTGGAAGTGCTGGGCGAGGATTATATTCGTACTGCCCGCGCTAAAGGCCTGACCCGTATGCGCGTCATCATCATTCATGCCCTGCGTAACGCTATGCTGCCGGTGGTAACCGTTATCGGTTTGCAGGTCGGTACGCTGCTGGCGGGGGCGATCCTGACCGAAACCATCTTCTCCTGGCCGGGTCTTGGACGCTGGCTGATTGATGCGCTGCAACGCCGTGACTATCCGGTTGTGCAGGGCGGTGTACTGCTGGTCGCGACGATGATTATCCTCGTCAACCTGCTGGTCGATTTGCTGTACGGCGTGGTGAACCCGCGTATTCGTCATAAGAAGTAAGGGGCCATCATGTCACAAGTTACTCAAAATAAAGTGGTCACCGCACCGGTGCCAATGACGCCGATGCAGGAGTTCTGGCACTACTTCAAGCGCAACAAAGGCGCGGTCGTCGGGCTGGTGTATGTTTCCATCATGATCCTGATTGCGGTGTTTGCGAACTTCCTTGCGCCGTATAACCCGGCTGATCAGTTCCGCGATGCGCTGCTGGCACCTCCTGCATGGCAGGACGGCGGAAGCCTGACGCACCTGCTGGGCACCGACGACGTGGGCCGCGATGTGCTGTCGCGCCTGATGTACGGCGCACGCCTGTCGCTGCTGGTTGGCTGCCTCGTTGTCGTACTGTCGCTGATCATGGGGATCGTACTCGGCCTGGTGGCAGGCTACTTCGGCGGCATTGTTGATAACATCATCATGCGCGTCGTCGACATTATGCTGGCATTGCCAAGCCTGCTGCTGGCGCTGGTGCTGGTGGCGATCTTTGGTCCGTCGATTGGTAACGCCGCGCTTGCGCTGACGTTTGTTGCGCTACCGCATTACGTGCGTCTGACCCGTGCGGCGGTGCTGGTGGAAGTGAACCGGGACTACGTTACCGCCTCTCGCGTGGCGGGTGCCGGTGCTATGCGTCAGATGTTTATCAATATCTTCCCAAACTGCCTTGCGCCGCTGATTGTTCAGGCGTCGCTCGGTTTCTCTAACGCCATTCTTGATATGGCCGCTCTTGGCTTCCTTGGCATGGGTGCGCAGCCGCCAACACCGGAGTGGGGCACCATGCTCTCCGACGTGTTGCAGTTCGCGCAAAGCGCCTGGTGGGTCGTCACCTTCCCGGGTCTGGCGATTCTGCTGACGGTGCTGGCATTTAACCTGATGGGTGACGGTCTGCGTGATGCACTTGATCCCAAACTGAAGCAGTAAGAGGCACGAGATGGCGTTATTAAATGTAGATAAATTATCCGTGCACTTTGGCGACGAAGGCACACCGTTTCGCGCCGTGGACCGCATCAGCTACAGCGTTAATCAGGGCGAAGTGGTCGGGATTGTAGGAGAGTCGGGCTCCGGTAAGTCAGTGAGTTCGCTGGCGATTATGGGGCTGATTGACTACCCCGGTCGCGTGATGGCGGAAAATCTGGAGTTCAACGGTCAGGATCTGAAGCGCATTTCCGAAAAACAGCGCCGCCAGCTGGTGGGCGCGGAAGTGGCGATGATCTTCCAGGACCCCATGACCAGCCTGAACCCATGCTACACCGTCGGTTTCCAGATTATGGAAGCCATTAAGGTGCATCAGGGCGGGAATAAGAAAACCCGTCGCCAGCGTGCTATCGATCTGCTGAACCTGGTGGGGATACCTGACCCAGCATCGCGTCTGGACGTTTACCCGCATCAGCTTTCCGGCGGCATGAGCCAGCGCGTGATGATCGCCATGGCGATTGCCTGTCGACCAAAACTGCTGATTGCGGATGAACCAACTACCGCGCTGGACGTAACCATCCAGGCGCAAATCATCGAGCTGCTGCTGGAGTTGCAGCAGAAAGAGAATATGGCGCTGGTGCTGATTACGCACGACCTGGCGCTGGTGGCGGAAGCGGCACACAAAATCATCGTGATGTATGCGGGTCAGGTAGTGGAGACCGGAAGTTCGCACGATATCTTCCGCGCGCCGCGTCACCCGTATACGCAGGCGTTACTGCGCGCGCTGCCGGAGTTTGCCCAGGACAAAGCGCGTCTGGCGTCACTGCCGGGTGTGGTTCCGGGTAAATATGACCGTCCGCAGGGCTGCCTGCTGAATCCGCGCTGCCCGTATGCGACGGATAAATGCCGCGCCGAGGAGCCAGAGCTGAATCTGCTGGCCGATGGTCGGCAGTCAAAATGCCACTACCCACTCGATGATGCCGGGAGGCCAACACTATGAGTACGCACGAGGCCACCACGCAACAGCCGCTGTTGCAGGCTATCGACCTGAAAAAACATTACCCGGTGAAGAAGGGGATTTTTGCCCCCGAGCGCCTGGTAAAAGCGCTGGACGGCGTCTCCTTCAGCCTTGAACGCGGTAAAACGCTGGCGGTCGTCGGGGAGTCGGGCTGTGGAAAATCCACGCTGGGCCGTCTGCTGACGATGATCGAAACGCCAACCGGCGGCGAGCTTTACTATCAGGGCCAGGATCTGCTCAAGCACGATCCGCAGGCGCAGAAGCTGCGTCGTCAAAAAATCCAGATTGTGTTCCAGAACCCGTACGGTTCTTTAAACCCGCGTAAAAAAGTGGGGCAGATTCTGGAAGAGCCGCTGCTGATTAACAGCAATCTGAGCAAAGAGCAGCGTCGTGAAAAAGCGCTGGCGATGATGGCGAAGGTGGGGCTTAAAACCGAGCATTACGATCGCTACCCGCATATGTTCTCTGGCGGTCAGCGTCAGCGTATTGCCATCGCCCGTGGGCTGATGCTTGACCCGGACGTGGTGATTGCCGATGAGCCGGTCTCAGCGCTTGACGTGTCCGTACGTGCGCAGGTGCTTAACCTGATGATGGATTTACAGCAGGATCTGGGACTGTCGTACGTCTTCATCTCCCATGACCTGTCCGTGGTTGAGCACATTGCCGATGAGGTGATGGTGATGTATCTGGGACGCTGCGTGGAGAAGGGGACGAAAGATCAGATCTTTACTAACCCGCGTCATCCGTATACGCAGGCGCTGCTGTCTGCAACGCCGCGGCTGAACCCGGATGACCGCCGGGAGCGCATTAAGCTGACCGGCGAGTTGCCAAGCCCACTTAACCCGCCGCCGGGATGTGCGTTCAACGCCCGTTGCCGTCGCCGCTTCGGCCCGTGCACGCAGTTGCAGCCACAGCTGAAGGATTATGGCGGACAGCTGGTGGCCTGCTTCGCGGTCGATCAGGATGAAAACGGCGAAAAGCCGCAGGCATAAATAAAAAAACCGGCGTTAAGCCGGTTTTTTTTACGTCTGAGGTCTACTTCCGTAAACGAATCTGGTCGACGGCGTGTTTCTCACTCTTGGTGAGGATCAGGCTTGCGCGTTCGCGCGTCGGCAGGATGTTCTCTTTGAGGTTGACGTAGTTGATCTCATTCCACAGCCCGGTCGCCACGCTGATAGCCTCTTCTTCAGAGAGCTGGGCGTAGTTGTGGAAGTAGGAATCCGGGTCGGTGAACGCGCCTTCGCGGAACTTCAGGAAGCGGTTGATATACCAGCGTTGCAGCAAATCTTCCGGCGCATCGACATAAATTGAGAAATCGACAAAGTCAGAGACAAACACATGATGCGGATCGTGAGGATAATCCATCCCGCTTTGCAGGACGTTTAAGCCTTCCAGAATCAGGATGTCGGGCTGCACAACCGTTTTGTCGCCATCCGGGATGCGGTCGTAGATCAGATGCGAGTAAACCGGCGCGGTAACGTGAGGTACGCCCGATTTTAGATCTGAAACAAACTTTACCAGGCGGTGCATATCATAAGAGAGCGGGAAGCCCTTCTTTTTCATCAGGCCGCGTTCTTTCAACACCTCGTTGGGATGCAGGAAGCCGTCGGTGGTGATCAGCTCCACGCTGCGGTGTTCCGGCCAGCGGCTCAGCAGCGCCTGTAGCACGCGCGCGGTGGTACTTTTACCCACTGCCACGCTGCCCGCAATACTGATGATATAAGGAATACGTTGACCGTTCGTGCCGAGGAACTGTTCCAGTACGGCCTGACGGCGCAAATTGGAGCTGATATAGAAGTTAAGCAAGCGAGAAAGGGGGAGATAGATTTCTGCCACCTCTTCCAGGGAGAGATCTTCGTTTATCCCTTTTAGCCGTGCGATTTCACCTTCCGTCAGTGTCATAGGGACGGAGTCACGCAGGGCTGCCCACTGGCTACGGTTAAACTGAAGATAGGGCGTCATTAACGTTTGCTCTTTTTTGCTCATAAGCATGCTTCTGTGAACCATCACGAAACGGCGGGTGCGGGCTCATCACATAGTTAATTTTGGACAATGGGCAGGAGGTTAACACCAGATGAGAGGAATAATAAGAAAAAATATGGGAAAGCGATGCTTAACCGGGCAGGCATCACCTGGGGCTATAGCGTGCCGAAATCAGGCGTTCATGTTGAATTTTTAACCGTGAGCGGATGAATTTACAGCGGTTAGCCCTGGTTTCGAATAAAATGTGAGCGAAAGAACGTTTTATGCAATTTTTTAGTTGCATGACTGCGCAGGTCTCCATAGAATGCGCGCTACTTGATGCCGACTTAGCTCAGTAGGTAGAGCAACTGACTTGTAATCAGTAGGTCACCAGTTCGATTCCGGTAGTCGGCACCATCAAGTCCGGTGGGGTTCCCGAGCGGCCAAAGGGAGCAGACTGTAAATCTGCCGTCACAGACTTCGAAGGTTCGAATCCTTCCCCCACCACCACTTTCTGGCAGCGACAACGCCGCCGGAGCTGGTTGGAAAAATTGACCAGCTCGAACAGAAAAGAGAGAAATCTCTTTTTTTGTTACAGAAAGAACTGGGTAGCCGAGTTTCAGGATGCGGGCATCGTATAATGGCTATTACCTCAGCCTTCCAAGCTGATGATGCGGGTTCGATTCCCGCTGCCCGCTCCAATACGTGCTGATATGGCTCAGTTGGTAGAGCGCACCCTTGGTAAGGGTGAGGTCCCCAGTTCGACTCTGGGTATCAGCACCACTTCACTTCTCCCTCCCTTTCTCTCTGTTTCAATGTAAATGTATTCAACAGTTCAGGCATTTTCGCCTGGTTGATGTGGTGATATCACCGATTTATCCGTGTCTTAGAGGGACAATCGATGTCTAAAGAAAAGTTTGAACGTACAAAACCGCACGTTAACGTCGGTACTATCGGCCACGTTGACCATGGTAAAACAACGCTGACCGCTGCAATTACTACCGTACTGGCTAAAACCTACGGCGGTGCTGCTCGTGCTTTCGACCAGATCGATAACGCACCAGAAGAAAAAGCTCGTGGTATCACCATCAACACCTCTCACGTTGAGTATGACACCCCGACTCGCCACTACGCACACGTAGACTGCCCAGGCCACGCCGACTATGTTAAAAACATGATCACCGGTGCTGCGCAGATGGACGGCGCGATCCTGGTTGTTGCTGCGACTGACGGCCCTATGCCTCAGACTCGTGAGCACATCCTGCTGGGTCGTCAGGTAGGCGTTCCTTTCATCATCGTGTTCCTGAACAAATGTGACATGGTTGATGACGAAGAGCTGCTGGAACTGGTAGAGATGGAAGTTCGTGAACTGCTGTCTCAGTACGATTTCCCAGGCGACGACACTCCAATCGTTCGTGGTTCCGCGCTGAAAGCGCTGGAAGGCGACGCAGAGTGGGAAGCGAAAATCATCGAACTGGCTGGCTTCCTGGATTCTTACATCCCAGAACCAGAGCGTGCGATTGACAAGCCATTCCTGCTGCCAATCGAAGACGTATTCTCCATCTCCGGTCGTGGTACCGTTGTTACCGGTCGTGTAGAGCGCGGTATCATCAAGGTTGGTGAAGAAGTTGAAATCGTTGGTATCAAAGAGACTGCGAAGTCTACCTGTACTGGCGTTGAAATGTTCCGCAAACTGCTGGACGAAGGCCGTGCTGGTGAGAACGTTGGTGTTCTGCTGCGTGGTATCAAACGTGAAGAAATCGAACGTGGTCAGGTTCTGGCGAAGCCAGGCTCAATCAAGCCACACACCAAGTTCGAATCTGAAGTGTATATTCTGTCCAAAGACGAAGGCGGCCGTCATACTCCGTTCTTCAAAGGCTACCGTCCACAGTTCTACTTCCGTACAACTGACGTGACCGGTACCATCGAACTGCCAGAAGGCGTAGAGATGGTAATGCCAGGCGACAACATCAAGATGGTTGTGACGCTGATCCACCCAATCGCGATGGACGACGGTCTGCGTTTCGCAATCCGTGAAGGCGGCCGTACCGTTGGCGCGGGCGTTGTTGCTAAAGTTCTCGGCTAATCGCTGATAACATTTGACGCAATGCGCAATAAAAGGGCATCATTTGATGCCCTTTTTGCACGCTTTCACATCAGAACCTGGCTCATCAGTGATTAATTTTGTCATAATCATTGCTGAGACAGGCTCTGCGGAGAGCGTATAATACGAAAAGCGAATAGCATTTCGATTGGTTTGCCTCGCACTCGCGGGGTGAAAATGTTTGTAGAATACTTCTGACAGGTTGGTTTATGAGTGCGAATACCGAAGCTCAAGGGAGCGGGCGCGGCCTGGAAGCGATGAAATGGGTAGTTGTAGCCGTGCTGCTGATTGTGGCGATTGTCGGCAACTATCTTTATCGTGACATGATGCTGCCGCTACGCGCGCTTGCAGTGGTAATTCTGATTGCTGCGGCGGGTGGTGTCGCGCTGTTGACGACGAAAGGCAAAGCGACCGTTGCGTTTGCCCGCGAAGCGCGTACCGAAGTCCGCAAGGTCATTTGGCCGACTCGCCAGGAAACATTGCACACCACGCTGATTGTAGCGGCGGTAACCGCTGTAATGTCACTGATCCTGTGGGGACTGGATGGTATTCTGGTTCGCCTGGTATCCTTTATCACTGGCCTGAGGTTCTGAGATGTCTGAAGCCCCTAAAAAGCGCTGGTACGTCGTTCAGGCGTTTTCCGGTTTTGAAGGCCGCGTAGCTACGTCGCTGCGTGAGCATATCAAATTACACAATATGGAAGAGTTATTTGGCGAAGTTATGGTTCCGACCGAAGAAGTGGTTGAGATCCGTGGCGGCCAACGTCGCAAAAGCGAGCGTAAATTCTTCCCGGGTTACGTGCTGGTTCAGATGGTGATGAACGACGCGAGCTGGCACCTGGTGCGCAGCGTACCACGCGTGATGGGCTTTATCGGCGGCACATCTGACCGTCCGGCGCCAATCAGCGACAAAGAAGTTGATGCGATTATGAACCGCCTCCAGCAGGTTGGTGATAAACCGCGTCCGAAAACGCTGTTTGAACCGGGTGAGATGGTTCGTGTTAACGACGGTCCGTTTGCTGACTTTAATGGCGTCGTCGAAGAAGTGGACTACGAGAAGTCCCGCCTGAAAGTTTCCGTTTCTATCTTTGGTCGTGCGACCCCGGTAGAGCTGGACTTTGCTCAGGTAGAAAAAGCCTAAGCAGCGATCAAAAAAGCGACGATTTAATCGTTGCACAGGGCGCGAGATTGGAATACAATTTCGCGCCTTTTGTTTTTATGGGTCCCGACCCGTAAAACGAATTTTATTCACGGGGAGCCTCTCCGAGGCGTTATTACCCAATCAGAGGATTTTAGAATGGCTAAGAAAGTACAAGCCTACGTCAAGCTGCAGGTTGCAGCAGGTATGGCGAACCCAAGTCCACCAGTTGGTCCAGCTCTGGGTCAGCAGGGTGTGAACATCATGGAATTCTGTAAAGCGTTCAACGCCAAAACTGAATCCATGGAAAAAGGTCTGCCAATCCCAGTTGTAATCACTGTTTACGCTGACCGTTCTTTCACTTTCGTTACCAAAACCCCTCCAGCAGCAGTTCTGCTGAAGAAAGCAGCGGGCATCAAGTCTGGTTCCGGTAAGCCGAACAAAGACAAAGTGGGTAAAATTTCCCGCGCTCAGTTGCAGGAAATCGCGCAGACCAAAGCTGCCGACATGACTGGTTCCGACATTGAAGCGATGACTCGCTCCATCGAAGGTACTGCACGTTCCATGGGCCTGGTAGTGGAGGACTAAGAAATGGCTAAACTGACCAAGCGCATGTCCGTGATCCGTGACAAAGTTGATGCGACCAAACAGTACGACATCAACGAAGCTATCGCTCTGCTGAAAGAACTGGCAACTGCTAAGTTCGTTGAAAGCGTTGACGTTGCCGTTAACCTGGGCATCGACGCTCGTAAATCCGATCAGAACGTTCGTGGCGCAACTGTACTGCCACACGGTACTGGCCGTTCCGTACGCGTAGCTGTATTTGCTCAGGGTGCAAACGCTGAAGCTGCTAAAGCTGCCGGCGCTGAACTGGTAGGTATGGAAGATCTGGCTGATCAGATCAAGAAAGGCGAAATGAACTTTGACGTTGTTATTGCTTCTCCAGATGCAATGCGCGTTGTTGGCCAGCTGGGCCAGGTTCTGGGTCCACGCGGCCTGATGCCAAACCCGAAAGTGGGTACTGTAACGCCTAACGTTGCTGAAGCGGTTAAGAACGCTAAAGCAGGTCAGGTTCGTTACCGTAACGACAAAAACGGCATCATCCACACCACCATCGGTAAAGTGGACTTTGACGCTGACAAACTGAAAGAAAACCTGGAAGCTCTGCTGGTTGCGCTGAAAAAAGCAAAACCAACTCAGGCGAAAGGCGTGTACATCAAGAAAGTTAGCATCTCCACCACCATGGGTGCAGGTGTTGCAGTTGACCAGGCTGGCCTGAGCGCTGCTGCAAACTAATGCCTTTACGTGGGCGGTGATTTTGTCTACAATCTTACCCCCACGTTTGCTAACAAAAGTTAGCGGCTAAAAGAATTGTTCGTTGGAGCCTGGCCTATCCAGGCCTCCGTCGAAGACCGCAGGTGTTTCGCAAGAAACTTAATCCCCTGCGTAGACGGTGACAGAACGCTAAGATTATTTTAAATACTCTGGCTTGTTTCTGCTCACCGTATTAAGACGCTCTTCCCGTTGGGTCGAGTGAAGTGAGTTCCGGAACATGAGTTCCGGCAAACATCCAGGAGCAAAGCTAATGGCTTTAAATCTTCAAGACAAACAAGCGATTGTTGCTGAAGTCAGCGAAGTAGCCAAAGGCGCGCTGTCTGCAGTAGTTGCGGATTCCCGTGGCGTTACTGTAGACAAAATGACTGAACTGCGTAAAGCAGGTCGTGAAGCTGGCGTATACATGCGTGTTGTTCGTAACACCCTGCTGCGTCGCGTAGTTGAAGGTACTCAGTTCGAGTGCCTGAAAGACACGTTTGTTGGTCCGACCCTGATTGCATACTCTATGGAACACCCGGGCGCTGCTGCTCGTCTGTTCAAAGAGTTCGCGAAAGCGAATGCAAAATTTGAGGTCAAAGCTGCAGCCTTTGAAGGTGAGTTGATCCCGGCATCGCAAATCGATCGCCTGGCAACCCTGCCGACCTACGAAGAAGCAATTGCACGCCTGATGGCAACCATGAAAGAAGCTGCGGCTGGCAAACTGGTTCGCACTCTGGCTGCTGTACGCGATGCGAAAGAAGCTGCTTAATCGCAGTTATCTTTATAAAGCATTTGCTTACGTATAAACTTATTCTGATTTTCAGGAACAATTTAAATGTCTATCACTAAAGATCAAATCATTGAAGCAGTAGCAGCTATGTCCGTAATGGACGTTGTAGAGCTGGTTTCTGCAATGGAAGAAAAATTCGGTGTTTCTGCTGCTGCTGCTGTAGCTGTAGCTGCGGGCCCGGCTGAAGCTGCTGAAGAAAAAACTGAATTCGACGTAATTCTGAAAGCTGCTGGCGCGAACAAAGTTGCTGTAATCAAAGCAGTACGTGGCGCAACTGGCCTGGGTCTGAAAGAAGCTAAAGACCTGGTAGAATCTGCTCCAGCTGCGCTGAAAGAAGGCGTGAGCAAAGACGACGCAGAAGCACTGAAAAAATCTCTGGAAGAAGCTGGCGCTGAAGTTGAAGTTAAATAAGCCAACTTTTCTGGTTGCAGCCTAAGCAATTAGGCTGATGGCTGGTGACTTTTTAGTCACCAGCCTTTTTGCGCTGTAAGGCATCAGCAGCATTTCACACTGTTTGACTGCTGGTTGTCCTGACAATGCTTGTTTCTATCGACGACTTAATATACTGCGACAGGGTGCTCGCTCTGTGTAAATCGCAATGAAATGGTTTAAGCGTGATAGCAACAGGTATTGCGGAAAGTATTCAATTTTCCGGTCCACAAAATGGTGTTGCACAAACTGTCCCTTCGTCGGACAGATGGGTCGACTTGTCAGCGAGCTGAGGAACCCTATGGTTTACTCCTATACCGAGAAAAAACGTATTCGTAAGGATTTTGGTAAACGTCCACAAGTTCTGGACATTCCATATCTCCTTTCTATCCAGCTTGACTCGTTCCAGAAGTTTATCGAGCAAGATCCTGAAGGGCAGTACGGCCTGGAAGCAGCCTTCCGTTCCGTGTTCCCGATTCAGAGCTACAGCGGTAATTCCGAGCTGCAGTACGTCAGCTACCGCCTTGGCGAACCGGTGTTTGACGTTCAGGAATGTCAGATCCGTGGCGTGACCTATTCCGCACCGCTGCGCGTAAAACTGCGTCTGGTGATCTACGAGCGCGAAGCGCCGGAAGGCACCGTAAAAGACATTAAAGAACAAGAAGTCTACATGGGTGAAATTCCACTCATGACGGACAACGGTACTTTCGTTATCAACGGTACTGAGCGTGTTATCGTTTCCCAGCTGCACCGTAGCCCGGGCGTCTTCTTCGACAGCGATAAAGGTAAAACGCACTCTTCCGGTAAAGTACTGTATAACGCACGCATCATTCCTTACCGTGGTTCATGGCTGGACTTCGAATTCGATCCAAAAGACAACCTGTTTGTCCGTATCGACCGTCGTCGTAAGCTGCCTGCAACCATCATTCTGCGTGCACTGAACTATACCACTGAGCAGATCCTGGACCTGTTCTTTGAGAAAGTGATCTTTGAAATCCGCGACAACAAGTTGCAAATGGAGTTGGTGCCGGAACGTCTGCGTGGTGAGACCGCGTCGTTCGACATCGAAGCCGACGGCAAAGTGTATGTGGAAAAAGGTCGCCGTATCACCGCGCGCCACATCCGCCAGCTGGAAAAAGATGATATCAAACACATCGAAGTTCCGGTTGAATACATTGCAGGAAAAGTAGCCGCGAAAGATTACGTTGATGAATCAACTGGCGAGCTGATCTGCCCGGCGAACATGGAGCTGAGCCTGGATCTGCTGGCTAAGCTGAGCCAGTCTGGCCACAAACGTATCGAAACGCTGTTCACCAACGATCTGGACCACGGTCCGTACATCTCTGAGACTGTACGCGTCGACCCAACCAACGATCGTCTGAGCGCGCTGGTCGAAATCTACCGCATGATGCGTCCTGGTGAGCCACCAACTCGCGAAGCGGCTGAAAGCCTGTTCGAGAACCTGTTCTTCTCCGAAGACCGCTACGATCTGTCCGCGGTTGGTCGTATGAAGTTCAACCGTTCTCTGCTGCGCGACGAGATCGAAGGTTCCGGTATCCTGAGCAAAGACGACATCATTGAAGTGATGAAGAAGCTCATCGATATCCGTAACGGTAAAGGCGAAGTGGACGATATCGACCACCTCGGCAACCGTCGTATCCGTTCCGTAGGCGAAATGGCGGAAAACCAGTTCCGCGTTGGCCTGGTACGTGTAGAGCGTGCGGTGAAAGAGCGTCTGTCTCTGGGCGATCTGGATACCCTGATGCCTCAGGATATGATTAACGCGAAGCCGATTTCTGCGGCAGTGAAAGAGTTCTTCGGTTCCAGCCAGCTGTCTCAGTTCATGGACCAGAACAACCCGCTGTCTGAGATCACACACAAACGTCGTATCTCCGCACTCGGCCCAGGCGGTCTGACCCGTGAACGCGCAGGCTTTGAAGTTCGAGACGTACACCCGACTCACTACGGTCGCGTATGTCCAATCGAAACGCCTGAAGGTCCAAACATCGGTCTGATCAACTCCCTGTCCGTGTACGCACAGACGAACGAATACGGTTTCCTCGAGACCCCGTATCGTAAAGTGACCGACGGTGTTGTTACTGACGAAATTCATTACCTGTCTGCTATCGAAGAAGGCAACTACGTTATTGCTCAGGCGAACTCCAACCTGGATGACGAAGGCCACTTTGTAGAAGATCTGGTTACCTGCCGTAGCAAAGGCGAATCCAGCTTGTTCAGCCGCGACCAGGTTGACTACATGGACGTATCCACCCAGCAGGTGGTATCCGTCGGTGCGTCCCTGATCCCGTTCCTGGAACACGATGACGCCAACCGTGCATTGATGGGTGCGAACATGCAACGTCAGGCCGTTCCAACTCTGCGTGCTGATAAGCCGCTGGTTGGTACCGGTATGGAACGTGCTGTTGCCGTTGACTCTGGTGTTACAGCAGTTGCTAAGCGTGGCGGTACCGTTCAGTACGTTGACGCATCCCGTATCGTTATCAAAGTTAACGAAGACGAGATGTATCCGGGCGAAGCGGGTATCGACATCTACAACCTGACCAAATACACCCGTTCTAACCAGAACACCTGTATCAACCAGATGCCATGTGTGTCTCTGGGTGAGCCAGTTGAGCGCGGCGACGTGCTGGCAGACGGTCCGTCCACCGACCTCGGTGAACTGGCGCTCGGTCAGAACATGCGCGTAGCGTTCATGCCGTGGAACGGTTACAACTTCGAAGACTCCATCCTCGTCTCCGAGCGTGTGGTTCAGGAAGATCGTTTCACCACCATCCACATTCAGGAACTGGCATGTGTGTCCCGTGACACCAAGCTGGGGCCAGAAGAGATCACCGCTGACATCCCGAACGTGGGTGAAGCTGCGCTCTCTAAACTGGATGAATCCGGTATTGTTTACATCGGCGCGGAAGTGACCGGCGGTGACATTCTGGTTGGTAAGGTCACGCCGAAAGGCGAAACCCAGCTGACGCCAGAAGAGAAACTGCTGCGTGCTATCTTCGGTGAGAAAGCGTCTGACGTTAAAGACTCTTCTCTGCGCGTACCAAACGGTGTTTCCGGTACGGTTATCGACGTTCAGGTCTTCACCCGTGACGGCGTTGAGAAAGATAAGCGTGCGCTGGAAATCGAAGAGATGCAGCTCAAACAGGCTAAGAAAGACCTGTCTGAAGAACTGCAAATCCTCGAAGCAGGTCTGTTCAGCCGTATCTATGCGGTGCTGGTTGCCGGTGGCGTTGAAGCTGAGAAGCTCGACAAACTGCCACGCGATCGCTGGCTGGAACTGGGCCTGACCGACGAAGAGAAACAGAATCAGCTGGAACAGCTGGCTGAGCAGTATGACGAACTGAAACACGAGTTCGAGAAAAAACTCGAAGCGAAACGCCGCAAAATCACTCAGGGCGACGATCTGGCACCAGGCGTGCTGAAGATTGTTAAGGTGTATCTGGCTGTTAAACGTCAGATCCAGCCTGGTGATAAGATGGCAGGTCGTCACGGTAACAAGGGTGTTATCTCTAAGATCAACCCGATCGAAGATATGCCGCACGATGCTAACGGTACGCCGGTAGATATCGTACTGAACCCACTGGGCGTACCGTCTCGTATGAACATCGGTCAGATTCTGGAAACCCACCTGGGTATGGCTGCGAAAGGTATCGGCGATAAGATCAACGCCATGCTGAAACAGCAGCAGGAAGTCGCGAAACTGCGCGAGTTCATCCAGCGTGCCTACGATCTGGGTACCGACGTTCGTCAGAAAGTCGACCTGAACACCTTCAGCGATGAAGAAGTGCTGCGTCTGGCAGAGAACCTGCGCAAAGGTATGCCAATTGCAACGCCGGTATTCGACGGTGCAAAAGAAGCTGAAATTAAAGAGCTGCTGCAACTGGGTGGTCTGCCAACGTCTGGTCAGATTACGCTGTTTGACGGCCGTACCGGTGAACAGTTCGAGCGTCCGGTAACCGTAGGTTACATGTACATGCTGAAACTGAACCACCTGGTCGACGACAAGATGCACGCTCGTTCTACCGGTTCTTACAGCCTGGTTACTCAGCAGCCGCTGGGTGGTAAGGCTCAGTTCGGTGGTCAGCGCTTCGGGGAGATGGAAGTGTGGGCGCTGGAAGCATACGGCGCAGCATACACCTTGCAGGAAATGCTCACCGTTAAGTCTGATGACGTGAACGGTCGTACTAAGATGTATAAGAACATCGTAGACGGCAACCATCAGATGGAACCGGGCATGCCAGAATCCTTCAACGTACTGTTGAAAGAGATTCGTTCGCTGGGTATCAACATCGAACTGGAAGACGAGTAATTCTCGCTCAAACAGGTCACTGCTGTCGGGTTAACGCCCGACAGCAGAGTGTGCTAACTCCGACGGGAGCAAATCCGTGAAAGACTTATTAAAGTTTCTGAAAGCGCAAACTAAAACCGAAGAGTTTGATGCGATCAAAATTGCTCTGGCTTCGCCAGACATGATCCGTTCATGGTCTTTCGGTGAAGTTAAAAAGCCGGAAACCATTAACTACCGTACGTTCAAACCTGAGCGTGACGGCCTTTTCTGTGCGCGTATTTTCGGGCCAGTAAAAGATTACGAGTGCCTGTGCGGTAAGTACAAGCGCCTGAAACACCGTGGTGTGATCTGTGAGAAGTGCGGCGTTGAAGTGACCCAGACCAAAGTACGCCGTGAGCGTATGGGCCACATCGAGCTGGCGTCTCCGACCGCTCACATCTGGTTCCTGAAATCTCTGCCGTCCCGTATCGGTCTGCTGCTGGATATGCCGCTGCGCGATATCGAACGTGTTCTGTACTTCGAATCTTATGTGGTTATCGAAGGCGGGATGACCAATCTGGAACGTAACCAGATCCTGACCGAAGAACAGTATCTGGACGCGCTGGAAGAGTTCGGTGACGAATTCGACGCGAAGATGGGTGCGGAAGCTATCCAGGCCCTGCTGAAGAGCATGGATCTGGAGCAAGAGTGTGAAACTCTGCGCGAAGAGCTGAACGAAACCAACTCCGAAACCAAGCGTAAAAAGCTGACCAAGCGTATCAAACTGCTGGAAGCGTTCGTTCAGTCTGGTAACAAACCAGAGTGGATGATCCTGACCGTTCTGCCGGTTCTGCCGCCAGATCTGCGTCCGCTGGTTCCGCTGGATGGTGGTCGTTTCGCAACGTCGGATCTGAACGATCTGTACCGTCGCGTGATCAACCGTAACAACCGTCTGAAACGTCTGCTGGATCTGGCTGCGCCGGACATCATCGTACGCAACGAAAAACGTATGCTTCAGGAAGCAGTCGATGCCCTGTTGGATAACGGTCGTCGTGGTCGTGCGATCACCGGTTCTAACAAACGTCCTCTGAAATCTTTGGCCGACATGATCAAAGGTAAGCAGGGTCGTTTCCGTCAGAACCTGCTCGGTAAGCGTGTTGACTACTCCGGTCGTTCTGTAATCACCGTAGGTCCATACCTGCGTCTGCATCAGTGCGGTCTGCCGAAGAAAATGGCACTGGAGCTGTTCAAACCGTTCATCTACGGCAAGCTGGAACTGCGTGGCCTCGCCACCACCATCAAAGCCGCGAAGAAAATGGTTGAGCGTGAAGAAGCTGTCGTTTGGGATATCCTGGACGAAGTGATCCGCGAACATCCGGTACTGCTGAACCGTGCACCAACTCTGCACCGTCTGGGTATCCAGGCCTTTGAGCCAGTCCTGATCGAAGGTAAAGCGATCCAGCTGCACCCGCTGGTTTGTGCGGCCTATAACGCCGACTTCGATGGTGACCAGATGGCTGTTCACGTACCGCTGACGCTGGAAGCCCAGCTCGAAGCGCGTGCGCTGATGATGTCTACCAACAACATCCTGTCTCCAGCGAACGGTGAACCTATCATCGTTCCTTCTCAGGACGTTGTACTGGGTCTGTACTACATGACCCGTGACTGTGTTAACGCCAAAGGCGAAGGCATGGTGCTGACTGGCCCGAAAGAAGCTGAGCGTATTTATCGCGCTGGCCTGGCCTCTCTGCATGCGCGCGTTAAAGTGCGTATCACCGAATACGAAAAAGATGAAAACGGCGAGTTCGTTGCGCACACCAGCCTGAAAGACACGACCGTTGGCCGTGCCATTCTGTGGATGATCGTACCGAAAGGTCTGCCTTTCTCCATCGTCAACCAGGCGCTGGGCAAGAAAGCGATCTCCAAAATGCTGAACACCTGTTACCGCATTCTGGGTCTGAAGCCGACCGTAATCTTCGCTGACCAGACAATGTACACCGGCTTTGCTTATGCAGCGCGTTCAGGTGCATCTGTTGGTATCGATGACATGGTCATCCCAGAGAAGAAACACGAGATCATCTCTGAAGCGGAAGCTGAAGTTGCTGAGATCCAGGAGCAGTTCCAGTCTGGTCTGGTAACCGCAGGCGAACGTTACAACAAAGTTATCGATATCTGGGCTGCGGCGAACGATCGTGTATCTAAAGCGATGATGGATAACCTGCAAACCGAAACCGTGATTAACCGTGACGGCGTAGAAGAGCAGCAGGTCTCCTTCAACAGCATCTACATGATGGCCGACTCCGGTGCGCGTGGTTCTGCGGCACAGATTCGTCAGCTGGCAGGTATGCGTGGTCTGATGGCGAAGCCAGATGGCTCCATCATCGAAACGCCAATCACCGCGAACTTCCGTGAAGGTCTGAACGTACTCCAGTACTTCATCTCCACGCACGGTGCGCGTAAAGGTCTGGCGGATACCGCACTGAAAACGGCGAACTCCGGTTATCTGACGCGTCGTCTGGTTGACGTTGCGCAGGATCTGGTCGTCACCGAAGACGATTGTGGCACCCTCGAAGGTATCACCATGACCCCGGTTATCGAGGGTGGTGATGTTAAAGAGCCGCTGCGCGATCGCGTACTGGGTCGTGTGACCGCGGAAGACATTCTGAAGCCGGGCACCGCAGACATTCTGGTTCCACGCAACACCCTGCTGCACGAACAGTGGTGTGACCTGCTGGAAGCGAACTCTGTTGACTCCGTGAAAGTGCGTTCCGTTGTATCCTGTGACACCGACTTTGGTGTGTGTGCGCACTGCTACGGTCGTGACCTGGCGCGTGGCCACATCATCAACAAAGGTGAGGCTATCGGCGTTATCGCGGCACAGTCCATCGGTGAGCCGGGTACACAGCTGACGATGCGTACGTTCCACATCGGTGGTGCGGCATCTCGTGCGGCTGCTGAATCCAGCATCCAGGTGAAAAACAAAGGTAGCATCAAGCTCAGCAACGCGAAGTCGGTTGTGAACTCCAGCGGTAAACTGGTTATCACTTCCCGTAACACCGAGCTGAAGCTGATCGACGAATTCGGTCGTACCAAAGAGAGCTATAAAGTGCCTTACGGTGCGGTTATGGCGAAAGGTGATGGCGAGCAGGTTGCTGGCGGTGAAACCGTTGCAAACTGGGATCCACACACCATGCCGGTTATCACCGAAGTAAGTGGTTTCATCCGCTTCACTGACATGATCGACGGCCAGACCATTACTCGTCAGACCGACGAGCTGACCGGTCTGTCTTCTCTGGTGGTTCTGGATTCTGCTGAACGTACTACCGGCGGTAAAGATCTGCGTCCTGCACTGAAAATCGTTGATGCTCAGGGTAACGACGTTCTGATCCCTGGTACCGATATGCCTGCGCAGTACTTCCTGCCGGGTAAAGCGATTGTACAGCTGGAAGATGGCGTACAGATCAGCTCTGGTGACACCCTGGCGCGTATTCCTCAGGAATCCGGCGGTACCAAGGACATCACCGGTGGTCTGCCACGCGTTGCGGACCTGTTCGAAGCACGTCGTCCGAAAGAGCCTGCGATCCTGGCTGAAATCAGCGGTATCATCTCCTTCGGTAAAGAGACCAAAGGTAAGCGCCGCTTGGTTATTACGCCAGTAGATGGCAGCGAGCCGTACGAAGAGATGATTCCTAAGTGGCGTCAGCTCAACGTGTTCGAAGGTGAACGCGTAGAACGTGGTGACGTGGTTTCCGATGGTCCAGAAGCGCCGCACGACATCCTGCGTCTGCGTGGTGTGCATGCTGTTACCCGTTACATCGTTAACGAAGTACAGGACGTATACCGTCTGCAAGGCGTTAAGATTAACGATAAACACATTGAAGTTATCGTTCGTCAGATGCTGCGTAAAGCAACCATCGAAAACGCGGGCAGCTCCGACTTCCTGGAAGGCGAGCAGGTTGAATACTCACGCGTTAAGATCGCTAACCGCGATCTGGAAGCGAACGGCAAAATCGGTGCGACCTTCGCACGCGATCTGCTGGGTATCACCAAAGCGTCTCTGGCAACCGAGTCCTTCATCTCTGCTGCATCGTTCCAGGAAACCACTCGTGTCCTGACCGAAGCGGCTGTTGCAGGTAAACGTGATGAACTGCGCGGTCTGAAAGAGAACGTTATCGTGGGTCGTCTGATCCCGGCCGGTACCGGTTATGCGTACCACCAGGATCGTATGCGTCGTCGCGCAGCGGGCGAACTGCCAGCTGCACCGCAGGTGACTGCCGAAGATGCATCCGCGAGCCTTGCAGAACTGCTGAACGCAGGTCTGGGCGGTTCCGACAACGAGTAATCGTTGATGCCCGGTAGGTAAAATTACCGGGCATATGAATCACAGGTCGGGTAAGCGTAGCGCCACCCGACAATAAAAAACCCGCCTCGGCGGGTTTTTTTACATCTGTATGTCTTCAGTTCACTAACGGGATACGTCGATAAAGCTCAATCATATCGCCCGCCAGATCCTGAATAACCATCGCGTTCATCAGGTGATCCTGAGAGTGAACGGTGATCAGGTTAACCGGAAGTTTCCCGGTCCCTTCATCAAGACCAATAAGCTGCGTCTGGATCGTATGCGCATGTTTCACATATTCACGCGATTCTTCCATCGCTTTCTCGGCTTCATCAAAGTCGCCTTTTCGCGCCATCTGTAACGCCGTCAGGGCCGCGCTGCGCGCTGCGCCTGCGTTGACCAGCAGTTCCATAATCGTGGTTTCTAAGTCTTCCATTATGACTCCAGAAGTTTGAGCGCTTTTTCCAGTACGGCATCACCTTTCATCATGCCGTAATCCATCATGTCGATGACCGCAACCTTTTTTCCGAGCGGATCGGCCTGCGCCTGGAGTTTTGCCTGTTCGTATTTAACCTGTGGCCCCAGTAATACGATATCAGCCGTCGCGATGTTATCTTTAAACTCCGCGACCGGAACGGCTTTAATGGTTACTTCGACTCCTTTTTTCTGCGCGGCATCTTTCATACGTTGAACCAGCATGCTGGTTGACATTCCCGCTGCACAGCATAAAACGATGTTCTTCATAGTCAGCCTCGATCTACATGTGTTTATTGATAATTATCCCGTGCAGACCGCTTCAACAACCGCTTTACCGCGATTGTGTGTCAGGCATCACAAAGAAATCGGCATTTTTCTGAAACCGGTTACAATTTTACAGCGGAGAGCATTCTGCCCGTCAGATCGGGCAGAATTTGAGGAAGGGTATTATCGGCTGGCCGTGCTTACGATGCGGTTTTTACCCTGTTGTTTAGCGGTATACAGCGCTTCATCTACGCTACCGATAAATTGTTCCAGCGGTTCGAAGTGCCACTCTCCCATCCCGGCGCTGAAGGTCACTCGCAGGTTCTCTTCCCGCCAGGTCCGCTTTTCAACGGCGGTGCGCCAGGCTTCCAGTAGCGCGTGCGCGGAGTTCATCAGCTCGGCCGGGAATATCACGCCGAACTCTTCTCCACCGTAGCGGTAAACGGAAACGTGGTGCGGCTGCATGATCTGAATACCTTCCCGCGCCACGTTGCGCAGCACAATATCCCCGCTCAGGTGGCCCCAGGTGTCGTTAATGGATTTGAAGTTATCGATGTCGATCAGCGCCAGAACGAAGGGTTGATGAGCGGTCAGCAGCTCATCCACATCGTTATCGAACGCACGGCGATTTTTGCAACCTGTCAGCGCATCATGGGTGGCCTGACGGACATAGGCCAGCTCGCGTTCTTTATTGGTTCGAATGGTATGGCTGAGCATCGCCTCAAGGCGTGGTGCCTGGTTGACGTCGCCGGTTTTGATGGCGTTGATAATGTTCATCAGCACAGAACGCGAGGCATGACGAAGGTAAAGCCCGAACAAAATGATGATGATTGCCGCCAGCGCAAATCCCCAGCCGACGACGGTGGTTTCATGCCGGGTGATGACGTTAAGCGTGGCATCGGAGACCCGATAAATCACAAACCAGTCCGGATTGGTGAAAGAGTAGTAGTAATACCAGGTTTTACTTTTGGGGTCGAAAAGATGGCCTTCGCCGCTGGTCATTTTGTCCATCAGCGCTTCGCTTACGTACTGCTTAAAGAGCGCCCCCGTGTCCGGATGCAGCACAACGGCGCCGTCACGCTCCACGACAAAAAACTCACCCTGAACAGGCGCCACCATCTGGCGCAGGGTATACCCCATGGACGTTAAATCAAGATGGAAAGCGAGCGTGCCCTTCAGACGGCCTTCCGGTGAAATGACCGGCTTATAGAGGGTGACAGTAGGATGTTGGGTGAAATAGTCCAGATAGGGGCGGGTGTAGTGAGGAAAGTTGCTGGCTTCCGCTTGCCCGACAAACCATGGGCGGGTTCTGGCGTCGAACGACTTACTTTTCTCCGTTGGCAGCACTTCCGGCGCGCGCAGATGGCGCCCTTCTGTGTCCGCCAGAGAGATAGACGACACCGTCGGCATCAGGTTCTGCAAATGCATCAACATCTGCAAACCGTGTGTCGGATCGATATTTATTGTCTGATTTACTCTGTCGTTACGGGCGAAGTACATCGCAGCGCGACCAAGAATATAGTCATTTTCTCGCAGGATGGATTCGGTATAGTTCACCGCCAGATTATGGGTGAAATTACCATTAATTTTATGATAATCCTCAAGAAAATCCTTTCTCTGTGAAAGGATGACCAGGATGGCGATCAGCGCGAAACTGAACAGGATCCCCGCGAAGCTGACCATAATTGGCCGGGTAAAAGAGAGCTTTTTACTGTGGAGTGCCATGAGTTGTACATCAATCCAGATGGTAGACGCGTTGCGTCTGTCGATACCCTCAGCATAGTCGCTGTCCGGTTGCTGGTAGTAAATTATACAGAAGGCGATTACCGACGAGATGATTTATCTTAAGCGTAGATAAGAAACGACGTATTTATTGTATCAATTGAATTTTGTTTAAGAGGCGGAGGGCAGGGCGAAACGAGGAAGAAGCATTTTCACCCTGGTCAGCGTCCGTTGCTGACGTGGTTAAGCATAAGAAAACCGGGCAGATCGCCTCAATCGCCCGGTTATGATCTTACGAGCCGCCTCGTAACCTTTTCGCATTTTTGCAGACAGTTTCAGCGCTAATGCGAGGCTCTTCCCAGCCAGCTATCCCAGTCTTTCCACACCGGCTGTAGCCCCTGTGCAGTCAGGGCTTCCGCCACCGCTTCGGGCCGTCGGCCGTCGTGCGGTGCAAACTGTTCCAGTTCCGGGTGATCGTCCGCGTAACCGCCCGGCTGCGTTTTGGAAAAGGCGCTGACGTTATTGATCGCCAGCGGGATCGCGCGGTCGCGAAACGCGGGGGATTCACGCGTGGAGAGCGACAATTCCACTTCCGGCGCGAACAGGCGAAATGCACACAGGGTTTGCACCAGCTGGCGCTCATCCATCAGCGAGGCGGGTTCAACGCCTCCCGTACAGGGACGCAGTCGCGGGAAAGAGATGGAATAGCGGCTTTGCCAGTACTGCTGCTGTAGCCACAGCAGATGCTCCGCCACCATATAGCAGTCCACCCGCCAGCTGTCGGACAGACCGATAAGCGCGCCCAGCCCAATTTTATCGATACCGGCGCGCCCCAGCCTGTCCGGCGTTTCCAGCCGGAAGATGAAATCCTGCTTCTTCCCTTTCAGGTGATGCCGGGCATAGGTCGCCTCATGGTAGGTTTCCTGATAAACCATTACGCCGTCCAGCCCGAGGGTTTTCAGCTCCGCATATTCCTCCTGCGACAGAGGCTGCACTTCCATTTGCAACGAGGCAAATTCGCGGCGGATGGCCGGAAGATGCTGGCGAAAATAGTCCATCCCCACTTTGCCCTGATGTTCACCCGTCACCAGCAGGAGATGTTCAAAACCCATCTCACGAATAGCCGCACACTCGCGGGCGATCTCATGCTCATCCAGCGTTTTACGCTTAATACGGTTGCTCATGGAGAAACCACAGTAGGTGCAGTCATTGGCGCACAGATTAGAAAGATAGAGCGGCACGTAAAAGCTCACCGTGTTGCCAAAACGCTGGCGGGTGAGGCGTTGCGCGCGCTGGGCCATCGGTTCAAGGTACGCGCTGGCTGCCGGAGAAAGCAGGGCCATCAAATCTTCGCGCGTCAAATGTTTGGCTGTTAATGCCCGCTCTACGTCCGCAGAGGTTTTACTGTTGATGCGTAAGGCAATATCGTCCCAGTTAAGCTGACGCCAGCGATCGGTAAAGGTAGCCATCAGAGCGCCTCCAGAAAATCGGTCAGCGGGCTGGTGGCCTGCGCCTGAACACTGCGCGAGCCGGGGCCGGACTGCCGAGCCAGCAGACCGGACTCGACGGCAAGGCGGAACGCACGCGCCATCATCACCGGGTCGTCGGCCACCGCAATCGCGGTATTGACCAGCACCGCATCGGCCCCCATCTCCAGTGCCTGCGCGGCGTGACTGGGTACGCCGATGCCCGCATCCACCACCACGGGCACGGTCGCCTGCTCGATGATGATCTCCAGCATCGCCCGGGTCTCCAGTCCCTGGTTGGAGCCAATGGGCGCCCCTAGCGGCATTACAGCCGCGCAGCCGACCTCTTCCAGACGCTTGCACAGCACAGGATCGGCACCACAGTAGGGCAGAACGGTAAACCCCTGCTGCACCAGCTTCTCTGCCGCTTTCAGGGTTTCGATCGGATCGGGCAACAGCCAGCGGGCGTCCGGATGAATTTCCAGCTTCAGCCAGCGGGTGCCGAGCGCTTCCCGCGCCAGTTGCGCAGCGAAAATTGCTTCCTCGGCCGTTTTCGCACCGGAGGTATTCGGTAAGAGCGTCACGCCTGCCTCCAGTAACGGCGCAAGTATGGCATCGTTGTGCTGACGCAAATCCACGCGCTTCATCGCCAGCGTCACCAGCTGGCTGCCGCTTTCACGAATGGCATCCACCATCAGTTGCGGGGAGGCGAATTTTCCGGTTCCGGTAAACAGATGTGAATCAAAGACTTTGTCGGCAATACGTAACATCTCAGCCCCCTGTGATAACCTGAAACAGCAGGATCTGGTCGCCCTCATTGACCTGCTGATGTTCCCACCGCTCGCGCGGCAGGATCTGTTGATTGAGCGCCAGCGCCGTTCCCGGCTTCAGCTGGCGCAGCATGTCGAGCAGGGCGGCAACGGTGAGATCGTCGTCGCACGTCATCGGCTCATCGTTAAAAAGAATGCGCATTGCGGCCTCCGCATACCGGGCAGTGGCTGGCACGGTTTAACGCCAGATGACGCCAGCCGCTGGAGCGGGCGTCGAACAGCCGCAGCGTGTTGCGTTCTGTCTCCATGCCGCTGAGCAACTTGATGGCCTCCAGCGCCTGAAGAGTACCCATCACGCCCACCACCGGGCCCAGAATGCCTGCCGTGCGGCAGTTACGCTCCGGTTCAGCCTCGTCCGGCCACAGGCAGCGGTAGCAGCCCTGTGCCCACGGCGGCGTAAGCACCATTATTTGCCCACCGAAACCGACCGCGCTGGCGGTGATCAGCGGCGTGTTCTGCGCAACACAGGCCGCGTTGATGGCCTGACGTGTCGCCATATTGTCCGTACAGTCCAGCACCACGTCGGCAAGGGCCACTTCGCGTTGCAGATCTTCCCCGCTCAGCCGCGTCTGGAGTGCGACCAGTTCGATATCGGGGTTAAGCTGGTTCAGCCGCTGGCGCGTAACGTGCGCTTTAGGCTGGTTGATATCTTCTGTCGTAAAGAGAATTTGCCGTTGCAGATTGCTGAGATGTACCTCGTCGTCATCGGCCAGCACCAGCGTGCCCACGCCCGCGCCGGCCAGATACAGCGCGGCGGGGGTGCCTAATCCGCCCAGACCGACAATCAGTACCCGGCTGGCGAGCAGCTTTTGCTGCCCCTCGATGGCGATATCCTCCAGCAGGATCTGGCGGCTGTAACGCATAAAATCACGATCTTTCATCACCTGCTCCTGCCAGTTGTAAAAGCTGCGCGGTGGCGGCCTGCCAGTCTGCCGCCTGGGTGATAGCGCTGACGACGGCGATACTGCCGACGCCGGTCTCCAGCACCGCGGGCGCACGTTCAAGGCTGATCCCGCCGATGGCGACGGTGGGGTAATCGGCAAGGCGCTTAACGTGGGCCGCCAGCTGCGTCAAACCCTGTGGAGCGGACGGCATCTGTTTGGTTTGCGTTGGGAAAACGTGCCCGAGCGCGATGTAAGAGGGGCGGGCCGCCAGCGCCACGTCGATCTCCATATCATCGTGGGTAGAAACGCCCAGCCGCAGACCGGCGTCACGGATCGCGTTGAGATCGGTCGTTTCCAGATCTTCCTGTCCCAGATGCACGCCGTACGCCTGGTGTTTAACCGCCAGCCGCCAGTAGTCGTTGATAAACAGGCGGGCGTGGTAGCGACGTCCCAGCGCGATAGCGGCGATCACGTCGGCCTCCACCTCTTCATCGCGTTTATCCTTAATGCGTAGCTGGATCGTGCGAACGCCTGCCTCCAGCAGGCGAGCGATCCACGCCACGCTGTCCACCACCGGGTAAAGCCCTAAGCGGAAGGGGACAGGGGGGAAATCAGGCTGGTACATTATGCCTCCTCTTTTTTGAGGTAGATTTCGCCGCCTTTCGCGCGGAAGGTTTCCGACATGTCCGCCATGCCGACTTCAATGGTCTGCGCGGCGGCGTAATCGCGTACTTCCTGGCTGATCTTCATCGAGCAGAATTTAGGTCCGCACATGGAGCAGAAGTGCGCAACTTTGCCCGATTCCTGCGGCAGGGTTTCGTCGTGATAGGCGCGGGCGGTGAACGGATCGAGGGCCAGGTTAAACTGGTCTTCCCAGCGGAATTCAAAGCGCGCTTTGGACATGGCGTTGTCGCGAATTTGCGCGCCCGGATGGCCTTTCGCCAGATCCGCCGCGTGGGCGGCAATCTTGTAGGTGATCAGCCCCTGCTTCACGTCCTCTTTGTTTGGCAGCCCGAGGTGCTCTTTCGGCGTCACGTAGCAGAGCATGGCGCAGCCGAACCAGCCGATCATCGCCGCGCCAATGCCTGACGTGAAGTGGTCGTAGCCCGGCGCAATATCGGTGGTCAACGGCCCCAGGGTGTAGAACGGTGCTTCGTGGCAGTGCTCCAGCTCCTCGGTCATGTTGCGACGGATCATCTGCATCGGCACATGGCCCGGGCCTTCAATCATCACCTGCACGTCGTACTCCCAGGCGATTTTGGTCAGCTCGCCCAGCGTGTGCAGCTCGGCAAACTGCGCCTCGTCGTTAGCATCGCGGATGGAGCCAGGACGCAGGCCGTCGCCCAGCGACAGGGAGACATCGTACGCGGCGCAGATCTCGCAGATTTCGCGGAAGTGCTCGTAGAGGAAGTTTTCCTGATGATGGGAAAGGCACCATTTAGCCATAATCGAACCGCCGCGTGAGACGATACCGGTCAGACGTTTCGCCGTCATCGGCACGTAGCGCAGCAGCACGCCCGCGTGGATGGTGAAGTAGTCCACGCCCTGCTCGGCCTGCTCCAGCAGCGTGTCGCGGAACGCTTCCCAGGTGAGGTTTTCGGCGATGCCGTTGACCTTCTCCAGCGCCTGATAAATCGGGACGGTGCCAATCGGCACCGGGCTGTTACGCAGGATCCACTCGCGGGTTTCGTGAATATAGCGGCCCGTGGAAAGGTCCATCACCGTGTCCGCGCCCCAGCGCGTCGACCAGACCAGCTTTTCCACCTCTTCTTCGATGGATGACGTCACCGCTGAGTTGCCGATGTTGGCGTTGACCTTCACCAGGAAGTTGCGGCCGATAATCATCGGCTCGGATTCCGGGTGGTTGATGTTGGCGGGGATAATGGCGCGCCCGGCGGCCACTTCGTCACGCACAAATTCCGGCGTGATGTTTTCCGGCAGGCGAGCGCCAAACCCTTCACCAGGATGCTGGTGGCGCAGCACTTCGCTGCGGATGCGCTCGCGGCCCATGTTTTCGCGGATGGCGATGAACTCCATCTCCGGCGTGACGATACCCTGGCGCGCGTAGTGCAGCTGGGTGACGCATTTGCCCGCTTTAGCGCGTTTCGGCGTCAGCAGGCCGGTAAAGCGCAGCTCGTCCAGACCGTCGTCGGCCAGGCGCGCGTTGGTATACGCCGAGCTGCGCACGCGCAGTTCTTCGCAGTCGTTACGGGCGTCAATCCACGGCTGGCGCAGTTTTGCCAGACCCTGCTGTACGTTGATAGCAACAGAAGGGTCGCCGTACGGGCCGGAGGTGTCATACACCGGCACGGCTTCGTTGTCTTCAAACTGCGGGTTTTCTTTGCTGCCGCCGATAAGCGTCGGGCTGAGCTGGATTTCGCGCATCGGCACGCGGATATCAGCCTGTGAACCGGTGATGTAGATGCGCGTTGAGTTCGGGAAAGCGGTGCCTTCCAGGGTGTCGATGAAGCGTTGTGCGTGTTCGCGCTGTTCGCGGCGGGTCAGTTTTGTTGTAGACATAGCTCATTCCAGATGTGAAGGACATGGCTTGTCAGACGACGGATGAAGCAAGAGAAGATCGCCTCAGGGGCGATACAACAGCAGTGTGACTCTTGTTCCCTTCGCAGGTATTAACCTGATCAGGTTCCGCGGATCCCGAATTAACGGTCTCAGCCCGTGCTTTCACACTGGGCACTCCGACAAGAAAAATCCCCCTCGTGAGAGGGGCGAATGGTTGTAAATTACTCGTTAACGATTAAGAACTCAAGCAGGGCGCGCAACGTTATCGCTGGTGCTGATATTCAGGTTGTTGTCCAGCACGAGGGCGATGAGCTTGTCTTCCAGCGTGAATCGCTCTTCCAGCGCTTCGCCAAGGTCGGAAAGCGCCTGCTGAAACTCAAGATAGTTATCGTGATCGATAGCGTTCTCTAGCGTGGAATCGTAGTAGTCCATGATCTGCTGGGTGTTGGCTTCCAGCAGCGGACAGAGTTTGCTGGCCGCTAAATACGGCGTTGTCCCTTCCATTTCGCGGATAATGCGTTCATAAAGGTTGAAATGGCCGTCGGAAAGGTAGTCGACCAGGCTCTGACAGAAGTCGTCCAGCGCTTTTTCATTCAGCCGCATAAAGGATTCTTTGCCAGGCTTAAGACCAACCAGATTGTAATACGCCACGAGTAGATGCTTGCGCACATGTAGCCAGCGATCCACCAGGGTGTTACTTCCTCCAACGCGCTCAGTCAGGCTTTCCAGCTGGTTTAACATGGTCGACTCCATAAGGTTTAGAATGGGATCTGCTTATCCAAAATGTAACCATAATGCTAACAACATGTCAGTGAAGCGAAGGTAGTGCAATAGATATGGATCGTATTATTGAAAAATCAGATCTGGGTTGGTGGATCGTCAGTCACGAACAAAAATTATGGCTGCCCGGTGGGGAGATACCCTACGGTGCGGCAGACATCTTCGATCTCGTCGGCCAACCGGCGCTGCGGATCGGCGAGTGGCAGGGCGATCCGGTATGGTTGATCCAACAGGCTCGTCGTCAGGATATGGGATCCGTTCGTCAGGTGTTGGATCGGGATGTCGGCCTGTTCCAGCTGGCGGGGCGCGGCGTGCAGCTGGCGGAGTTTTACCGCTCGCACAAATACTGCGGCTACTGCGGCCACACCATGCACCCGAGCAAAACCGAGTGGGCAATGCTCTGCGGCCACTGCCGTGAACGCTACTACCCGCAAATCGCACCGTGCATCATTGTCGCCATCCGCCGTGATGATTCCATCCTGCTGGCGCAGCATACCCGCCATCGCAACGGCATTCACACCGTCCTCGCCGGGTTCGTGGAAGTCGGCGAAACGCTGGAACAGGCGGTGGCGCGCGAGGTGATGGAGGAGAGCGGCATTAAGGTGAAAAACCTGCGCTATGTGACGTCGCAGCCGTGGCCGTTCCCGATGTCCCTGATGACCGCGTTTATGGCGGAATACGACAGCGGCGAGATTGTTATCGATCAGAAAGAGCTGCTGGAGGCGAACTGGTATCGCTACGACGATTTACCGCTGCTGCCCCCACCGGGAACGGTGGCGCGTCGCCTGATAGAAGATACCGTGGCAATGTGTCGGGCCGAGTATGAGTAGTGTTACACTGACGGACTGACGCAATAAGGAACTGCAAAATGACCGAACTGAAGAACGATCGTTATCTGCGTGCGCTGCTGCGCCAGCCCGTTGATGTCACCCCGGTGTGGATGATGCGCCAGGCGGGACGCTATCTGCCAGAGTACAAAGCCACGCGCGCGCAGGCAGGCGATTTTATGTCGCTGTGCAAAAACGCCGAGCTGGCCTGTGAAGTGACGCTCCAGCCGCTGCGCCGCTTCCCGCTCGATGCCGCCATTCTTTTTTCGGACATTCTCACCATTCCGGATGCGATGGGCCTTGGGCTCTATTTCGAAACCGGAGAAGGCCCGCGTTTTACCTCTCCGATCAAAAGCAAAGCCGACGTTGATAAGCTGCCGATCCCCGATCCTGAAGGCGAGCTGGGCTATGTGATGAACGCCGTGCGCACCATTCGCCGCGAACTGAAAGGCGACGTGCCGCTGATTGGCTTCTCCGGTAGTCCGTGGACGCTGGCCACCTACATGGTGGAAGGCGGCAGCAGCAAAGCCTTTACCGTCATCAAAAAGATGATGTACGCCGAGCCGCTGGCCCTGCATGCCCTGCTCGACAAGCTGGCGAAGAGCGTCACGCTCTATCTCAACGCGCAGATTAAAGCGGGCGCGCAGTCGGTGATGATTTTCGACACCTGGGGCGGCGTGCTGACCGGACGTGATTATCAGCAGTTCTCCCTGTACTACATGCACAAAATTGTCGATGGCCTGCTGCGTGAAAACGAAGGCCGTCGCGTGCCGGTGACGCTGTTTACCAAAGGCGGCGGTCAGTGGCTGGAAGCGATGGCGGCCACCGGCTGCGACGCGCTGGGCCTCGACTGGACCACCGATATTGCCGATGCGCGCCGTCGCGTGGGGGACAAAGTGGCGCTCCAGGGCAACATGGATCCGTCCATGCTCTATGCGCAGCCTGCCCGTATCGAAGAAGAAGTGTCGACTATACTGTCTGGTTTCGGCCAGGGCGAAGGCCACGTCTTCAACCTCGGTCACGGTATTCATCAGGATGTACCGCCAGAACACGCTGGCGTATTTGTGGAGGCGGTGCATCGGCTTTCTGCCCAGTATCATAAGTAAGGAGTGGTTATGGATCTCGCGTCGCTACGCGCTCAGCAAATCGAACTGGCTTCATCAGTGATCCGCGAGGATCGTCTGGATACGGACCCTCCGCGGTACATTGGCGGGGCGGACGTCGGGTTTGAGCAGGGCGGTGAAGTGACGCGAGCGGCGATGGTGGTGCTGAAATACCCTTCGCTGGAGCTGGTGGAGTACAAGGTGGCGCGTATCGCCACCACCATGCCCTATATCCCCGGCTTTCTCTCCTTCCGCGAATATCCCGCGCTGCTGGCCGCGTGGGAGCAACTCTCGCAAAAACCCGATCTGCTGTTTGTTGATGGGCATGGTATCTCCCATCCGCGTCGCTTAGGTGTCGCCAGCCACTTTGGTCTGCTGGTGGACGTGCCGACCATCGGCGTGGCGAAAAAACGCCTGTGCGGCGCGTTTGAGCCGCTCTCTGCCGAACCGGGCGCACTGGCGCCGCTTATCCATAAAGGCGAGCAGCTGGCGTGGGTCTGGCGCAGTAAAGCGCGCTGCAACCCGTTGTTTATCGCCACCGGGCATCGGGTCAGCATGGATAGCGCACTGGCGTGGGTGCAACGCTGTATGAAGGGCTACCGTTTACCGGAGCCAACCCGCTGGGCTGACGCCGTGGCCTCTTCACGTCCGGCATTCATTCGTTGGCAGGAAATTCAGCCGTGATTCAGGTAAACTGCGGCTAATTTTCGATTCGAGACATCATCATGTTACAAAACCCGATTCATCTGCGCCTTGAGAAGCTGGAAAGCTGGCAGCACGTGACGTTTATGGCTTGCCTGTGCGAGCGCATGTATCCCAACTATGCCGCGTTCTGCAAGCAGACGGCGTTTGGCGAAGGCCAGATTTATCGTCGTATCCTGGATTTAATCTGGGAGACGCTGACGGTCAAAGATGCGAAGGTAAATTTTGACTCTCAGCTCGAAAAGCTGGAAGAGGCTATTCCGGCTGCGGATGATTTCGATCTGTATGGCGTCTACCCGGCCATTGATGCCTGTGTGGCGTTGAGCGAGCTGATCCACTCCCGTCTGAGCGGTGAAACCCTGGAACACGCCATTGAAGTCAGTAAGGCATCCATTACCACCGTTGCGATGCTGGAAATGACCCAGGAAGGCCGTGAAATGACCGACGAGGAGCTGCGTGCTAACCCGGCGGTTGAACAGGAATGGGATATTCAGTGGGAAATTTTCCGTCTGCTGGCGGAGTGTGAAGAACGTGATATTGAGCTGATCAAAGGGCTTCGCGCGGACCTTCGCGAGGCCGGTGAGAGCAATATTGGTATAATTTTTAACCAATGAGACAACAAAACGTGATTTAACGCCTGTTTTGTCACTCCTCGACTCTTCCCTTTCGCCCCCCGTCTGGTCTACATTTGGGGGGCGAAAAAAAGTGGCTATCGGTGCGTGTATGCAGGAGAGTGCTTTTTTGGCATTTTCGTCGCACTCGATGCTTAGCAAGCGATAAACACATTGAAAGGATAACTTATGAACAAGACTCAACTGATTGATGTAATTGCGGACAAGGCTGATCTGTCTAAAGTGCAGGCTAAAGCTGCTCTGGAATCTACCCTGGCTGCTATTACTGAGTCTCTGAAAGAAGGCGATGCTGTACAACTGGTTGGTTTCGGTACCTTCAAAGTGAACCACCGCGCTGAGCGTACTGGCCGCAACCCGCAGACCGGTAAAGAAATCAAAATCGCCGCAGCTAACGTGCCGGCATTTGTTTCTGGTAAAGCACTGAAAGACGCAGTTAAGTAAGACGCGTGGCAGTGAACAGTTTTAACGAAGGGGCGGCAACGCCCCTTTTGTCATTCTGGCGTGGAACGCTCGCGCTGGCAGGCGTACTGTTGCTGTCTGCCTGTAGCCATGATTCCTCACTCCCCCCGTTTACCGCCAGCGGCTATGCTGACAACCAGGGTGCGGTCAGGATCTGGCGCAAAGATTCCAGCGATGAAGTCCATATGCTCACCGCATTCAGCCCGTGGCATAACGGCAACACCTCGACCGCAGAATACCGCTGGCAGGGCGATGCGCTGTCGCTCATTGAACTGAATATCTACAGTAAGACTCCCGAACACGTGAAGGTGCGTTTCGACGACCACGGCGAGCTGAGCTTTATGCAGCATGAGGTCAGTGGACTGAAACAGCAGCTTTCCAGCGATCAGGTCGCTCTCTACCGCTACCGTGCTGAACAACTCCGCCAGACCAGCGATGCGCTGCGTCAGGGCCGCGTGGTGCTGCGCCAGGGGCGCTGGCATGCCGACGGCACGGTGACCACCTGCGAAGGGCAGACGGTGAAGCCTGAGCTTGAATCCTGGGCAACCGAACACATTCAGCGTCGTCAGCGGCATTCATCTGTGGAGGTGAGTGTGGCATGGCTGGAAGCGCCGGAAGGCTCTCAGCTGTTGCTGGTGGCGAATGAAGATTTCTGCACCTGGCAGCCGACAGAGAAGAGTTTCTGACGTAAATCCCCTCTCCCTGTGGGAGAGGGTTAGGGTGAGGGTGTGAAATTACTCTCCCTGCTCCCGCGCAATGGCACGATAGCCGATATCCTGGCGGCTGAAGCTGCCATTCCAGTGAATATCCGCCATCAGCGCATAGGCGCGCTTCTGCGCCTCTGCCACGGTCTGGCCCAGCGCGGTCGCACACAGCACGCGACCGCCGTTGGTGAGCACGCGGTCGTCGTCAGAGAGCTTTGTACCGGCGTGGAACACCTTCGCACCGTCAATCTCTTCCAGCGGCAGGCCGTGGATCTCATCTCCGGTGTTGTAGCTACCCGGATAGCCACCCGCAGCAATCACCACACCTAAAGAGGCACGCTCGTCCCACTCGGAAGTTTTCTCGTCCAGCTTGCCTTCGCACGCCGCCAGACACAGATCAACCAGATCGGACTTCATGCGCAGCATGATCGGCTGGGTTTCCGGATCGCCGAAGCGGCAGTTGAATTCAATCACCTTCGGGTTACCCTGCTTGTCGATCATCAGGCCTGCGTAAAGGAAACCGGTGTAGGTATTGCCTTCCGCAGCCATCCCCTTCACGGTTGGCCAGATGATGCGGTCCATGGTGCGCTGGTGTACTTCGTCAGTGACCACCGGAGCAGGGGAGTAAGCTCCCATCCCGCCGGTGTTTGGCCCCGTGTCGGCATTGCCTACGCGCTTGTGATCCTGGCTGGTCGCCATCGGCAGAACGTGCTCGCCGTCAACCATCACGATAAAGCTCGCTTCTTCGCCGTCGAGGAACTCTTCAATCACGATGCGGTGGCCCGCGTCGCCAAAGGCGTTACCCGCCAGCATATCCTGCACGGCGGCTTCCGCTTCTTCGAGGGTCATCGCCACGATAACGCCTTTCCCGGCAGCCAGGCCGTCGGCTTTGATCACGATGGGCGCGCCTTTTTCACGCAGGTAAGCCAGAGCAGGCTCTACCTCGGTGAAGTTCTGATATTCCGCCGTCGGGATGTTATGACGCGCGAGAAAATCTTTGGTGAAGGCTTTTGAGCCTTCCAGCTGCGCAGCCCCTTCCGTTGGGCCGAAAATTTTCAGGCCCGCGGCGCGGAAGGCATCTACAACGCCGATCACCAGCGGTGCTTCCGGGCCAACAATCGTCAGATCGATATTCTCGTTTTGGGCAAAGCTCAGCAGCGCCGGGATGTCGGTTACGCCGATGGCGACGTTCTGTAGTGCGGGCTCCAGCGCGGTCCCGGCGTTACCCGGTGCCACAAAGACGGTTTCAACCTGCGGAGACTGCGCTGCTTTCCACGCCAGGGCGTGCTCGCGCCCGCCGTTACCAATCACTAATACTTTCATTTTCTGCTCCGGGAATTAATGGCGGAAGTGGCGCATGTCGGTGAAGATCATTGCGATGCCATGCTCGTCGGCAGCGGCAATCACTTCGTCATCACGGATTGAACCGCCAGGCTGTATCACACAGGTGATGCCCACAGCAGCGGCCGCATCGATACCGTCGCGGAACGGGAAGAAGGCGTCAGAGGCCATGGCGGAACCTTTGACTTCCAGACCTTCGTCACCTGCTTTAATACCCGCGATTTTCGCAGAGTAAACGCGGCTCATCTGGCCTGCGCCTATTCCGATGGTCATGTTCTCTTTGGCGTAGACGATGGCGTTGGATTTCACGAACTTCGCCACTTTCCAGCAGAACAGCGCGTCACGCAGTTCCTGCTCGGTTGGCTGACGTTTGGTGACGACACGCAGATCGGCTTCGCCCACCATACCCAGATCGCGGTCCTGAACCAGCAGCCCGCCGTTCACGCGCTTGAAGTCCAGGCCTGGAACGCGCTCTGCCCACTGGCCGCAAACCAGTACGCGCACGTTCTGTTTCGCCGCGGTGATTTTCAGCGCCTCTTCGGATGCTGATGGCGCGATGATCACTTCGACAAACTGACGGGAGATGATGGCCTGCGCGGTTTCCGCATCCAGCTCGCGGTTGAAGGCGATAATGCCGCCGAACGCGGAGGTCGGGTCGGTTTTGTAGGCGCGATCGTAAGCTTCCAGAATAGACGCACTTACCGCAACGCCGCATGGGTTGGCGTGCTTGACGATAACGCAGGCTGGCTCGCTGAACTCTTTCACGCATTCCAGCGCGGCGTCGGTATCGGCAATGTTGTTATAGGAGAGCGCTTTGCCCTGAACCTGCTGGGCAGTCGCTACAGAGGCTTCTTTTACCTCTTCTTCTATATAGAAGGCAGCCTGCTGGTGGCTGTTCTCACCGTAACGCATATCCTGCTTCTTAATGAAGTTCAGGTTCAGCGTGCGCGGGAAGCGGCCAGATGGATCTTTGCTTTCACCGTGGTAGGCAGGTACCAGGCTACCGAAATAGTTGGCGATCATGCTGTCGTAGGCGGCGGTATGCTCGAAGGCTTTGATGGCGAGATCGAAACGCGTTTCAAGCGTCAGGGACCCTTCGTTGGCATCCATCTCATTAATAATGGTGTTGTAGTCACTGCTCTTTACCACGATGGCCACATCTTTATGGTTCTTGGCTGCGGAGCGCACCATGGTCGGGCCGCCGATGTCGATATTCTCAACAGCGTCTTCCAGAGAACAGCCTTCGCGGGCAACGGTCTGGGCGAACGGGTAGAGGTTAACAACCACCATGTCGATGGGGGCAATATTGTGCTGCTCCATAATGCCGTCGTCCTGACCGCGACGGCCCAGAATACCGCCGTGCACTTTCGGATGCAGGGTTTTGACGCGTCCATCCATCATTTCCGGGAAACCGGTGTAATCGGACACTTCGGTTACCGGCAGACCTTTATCTGCTAACAGGCGAGCGGTACCGCCTGTAGAAAGCAGCTCTACGCCACGTGCAGAAAGTGCCTGAGCGAATTCGACGATACCGGCTTTATCAGAAACACTGAGCAGAGCGCGGCGGACTGGACGACGTTGTTGCATGGTAAATCCCCTGGATTTCACGATTACAGAGAGCGTTAGATGAATTTTCCTGTGAAAAACTCATCTAACACACCTGACGAGGCATCCTTGTGAAGCGCGAGCATTTTAACGAAAACGTTTGCGCAACGCTCGCACATTTTTACTTTTTCGTATCATTGTGGATAAGTCTGTGCGTAAAAAGGTATAAGGCGGGGTTTTGCTGTGGAATGCAGCAGTCAGTCATTTTTCTGTCATTTAGCGGTTGCGGCCTGCGGAGAACTCCCTATAATGCGCCTCCATCGACACGGAACATGTGAATCACTTCACAAACAACCGGGTCGGTTGAAGAGAAAAAATCCTGAAATAACGGGTTGACTCTGAAAGAGGAAAGCGTAATATACGCCACCTCGCAACGGTGAGCGAAAGCCGCGTTGCACTGCTCTTTAACAATTTATCAGACAATCTGTGTGGGCACTCAAAGTGACATGGATTCTTAATGTCTTCGGACACTAAATGAATACCAAGTCTCAACGAGTGAACACGTAATTCATTACGAAGTTTAATTCATTGAGCATCAAACTTTTAAATTGAAGAGTTTGATCATGGCTCAGATTGAACGCTGGCGGCAGGCCTAACACATGCAAGTCGAACGGTAACAGGAAGCAGCTTGCTGCTTCGCTGACGAGTGGCGGACGGGTGAGTAATGTCTGGGAAACTGCCTGATGGAGGGGGATAACTACTGGAAACGGTAGCTAATACCGCATAACGTCGCAAGACCAAAGAGGGGGACCTTCGGGCCTCTTGCCATCGGATGTGCCCAGATGGGATTAGCTAGTAGGTGGGGTAACGGCTCACCTAGGCGACGATCCCTAGCTGGTCTGAGAGGATGACCAGCCACACTGGAACTGAGACACGGTCCAGACTCCTACGGGAGGCAGCAGTGGGGAATATTGCACAATGGGCGCAAGCCTGATGCAGCCATGCCGCGTGTATGAAGAAGGCCTTCGGGTTGTAAAGTACTTTCAGCGGGGAGGAAGGCGATAAGGTTAATAACCTTGTCGATTGACGTTACCCGCAGAAGAAGCACCGGCTAACTCCGTGCCAGCAGCCGCGGTAATACGGAGGGTGCAAGCGTTAATCGGAATTACTGGGCGTAAAGCGCACGCAGGCGGTCTGTCAAGTCGGATGTGAAATCCCCGGGCTCAACCTGGGAACTGCATTCGAAACTGGCAGGCTAGAGTCTTGTAGAGGGGGGTAGAATTCCAGGTGTAGCGGTGAAATGCGTAGAGATCTGGAGGAATACCGGTGGCGAAGGCGGCCCCCTGGACAAAGACTGACGCTCAGGTGCGAAAGCGTGGGGAGCAAACAGGATTAGATACCCTGGTAGTCCACGCCGTAAACGATGTCGACTTGGAGGTTGTGCCCTTGAGGCGTGGCTTCCGGAGCTAACGCGTTAAGTCGACCGCCTGGGGAGTACGGCCGCAAGGTTAAAACTCAAATGAATTGACGGGGGCCCGCACAAGCGGTGGAGCATGTGGTTTAATTCGATGCAACGCGAAGAACCTTACCTACTCTTGACATCCAGAGAACTTTCCAGAGATGGATTGGTGCCTTCGGGAACTCTGAGACAGGTGCTGCATGGCTGTCGTCAGCTCGTGTTGTGAAATGTTGGGTTAAGTCCCGCAACGAGCGCAACCCTTATCCTTTGTTGCCAGCGGTCCGGCCGGGAACTCAAAGGAGACTGCCAGTGATAAACTGGAGGAAGGTGGGGATGACGTCAAGTCATCATGGCCCTTACGAGTAGGGCTACACACGTGCTACAATGGCGCATACAAAGAGAAGCGACCTCGCGAGAGCAAGCGGACCTCATAAAGTGCGTCGTAGTCCGGATTGGAGTCTGCAACTCGACTCCATGAAGTCGGAATCGCTAGTAATCGTGGATCAGAATGCCACGGTGAATACGTTCCCGGGCCTTGTACACACCGCCCGTCACACCATGGGAGTGGGTTGCAAAAGAAGTAGGTAGCTTAACCTTCGGGAGGGCGCTTACCACTTTGTGATTCATGACTGGGGTGAAGTCGTAACAAGGTAACCGTAGGGGAACCTGCGGTTGGATCACCTCCTTACCTTAAAGAACCTGCCTTTGTAGTGCTCACACAGATTGTCTGATGAATGATGAACTTCTGAATGTACTTTCGAGTGCATTAAGAAGTTTTGCTCTTTAAAAATCTGGATCAAGCTGAAAATTGAAACGACACACAGCTCATGTGTGTTCGAGTCTCTCAAATTTTCGCAATCAGAAGTGAAACATCTTCGGGTTGTGAGGTTAAGCGACTAAGCGTACACGGTGGATGCCCTGGCAGTCAGAGGCGATGAAGGACGTGCTAATCTGCGAAAAGCGCCGGCGAGGTGATATGAACCCTTGACCCGGCGATGTCCGAATGGGGAAACCCAGTGTGATTCGTCACACTATCGTTAACTGAATACATAGGTTAACGAGGCGAACCGGGGGAACTGAAACATCTAAGTACCCCGAGGAAAAGAAATCAACCGAGATTCCCCCAGTAGCGGCGAGCGAACGGGGAGCAGCCCGGAGTCTGAATCAGCTTGTGTGTTAGTGGAACGGTCTGGAAAGTCCGACGGTACAGGGTGATAGTCCCGTACACGAAAGCACACATGCTGTGAACTCGAAGAGTAGGGCGGGACACGTGGTATCCTGTCTGAATATGGGGGGACCATCCTCCAAGGCTAAATACTCCTGACTGACCGATAGTGAACCAGTACCGTGAGGGAAAGGCGAAAAGAACCCCGGCGAGGGGAGTGAAAAAGAACCTGAAACCGTGTACGTACAAGCAGTGGGAGCCTCTTTATGGGGTGACTGCGTACCTTTTGTATAATGGGTCAGCGACTTATATTCTGTAGCAAGGTTAACCGTATAGGGGAGCCGAAGGGAAACCGAGTCTTAACTGGGCGTTAAGTTGCAGGGTATAGACCCGAAACCCGGTGATCTAGCCATGGGCAGGTTGAAGGTTGGGTAACACTAACTGGAGGACCGAACCGACTAATGTTGAAAAATTAGCGGATGACCTGTGGCTGGGGGTGAAAGGCCAATCAAACCGGGAGATAGCTGGTTCTCCCCGAAAGCTATTTAGGTAGCGCCTCGTGAACTCATCTTCGGGGGTAGAGCACTGTTTCGGCTAGGGGGCCATCCCGGCTTACCAACCCGATGCAAACTACGAATACCGAAGAATGTTATCACGGGAGACACACGGCGGGTGCTAACGTCCGTCGTGAAGAGGGAAACAACCCAGACCGCCAGCTAAGGTCCCAAAGTCATGGTTAAGTGGGAAACGATGTGGGAAGGCACAGACAGCCAGGATGTTGGCTTAGAAGCAGCCATCATTTAAAGAAAGCGTAATAGCTCACTGGTCGAGTCGGCCTGCGCGGAAGATGTAACGGGGCTAAACCATGCACCGAAGCTGCGGCAGCGACACTATGTGTTGTTGGGTAGGGGAGCGTTCTGTAAGCCGTTGAAGGTGTGCTGTGAGGCATGCTGGAGGTATCAGAAGTGCGAATGCTGACATAAGTAACGATAAAGCGGGTGAAAAGCCCGCTCGCCGGAAGACCAAGGGTTCCTGTCCAACGTTAATCGGGGCAGGGTGAGTCGACCCCTAAGGCGAGGCCGAAAGGCGTAGTCGATGGGAAACAGGTTAATATTCCTGTACTTGGTGTTACTGCGAAGGGGGGACGGAGAAGGCTATGTCAGCCGGGCGACGGTTGTCCCGGTTTAAGCATGTAGGCGGAGGTTCCAGGTAAATCCGGTACCTTGTTAACGCTGAGGTGTGATGACGAGGCACTACGGTGCTGAAGTGATAAATGCCCTGCTTCCAGGAAAAGCCTCTAAGCATCAGGTAACACGAAATCGTACCCCAAACCGACACAGGTGGTCAGGTAGAGAATACCAAGGCGCTTGAGAGAACTCGGGTGAAGGAACTAGGCAAAATGGTGCCGTAACTTCGGGAGAAGGCACGCTGATGTGTAGGTGAAGCCCCTGCGGGCGGAGCTGAAATCAGTCGAAGATACCAGCTGGCTGCAACTGTTTATTAAAAACACAGCACTGTGCAAACACGAAAGTGGACGTATACGGTGTGACGCCTGCCCGGTGCCGGAAGGTTAATTGATGGGGTTAGCTGTAAGGCGAAGCTCTTGATCGAAGCCCCGGTAAACGGCGGCCGTAACTATAACGGTCCTAAGGTAGCGAAATTCCTTGTCGGGTAAGTTCCGACCTGCACGAATGGCGTAATGATGGCCAGGCTGTCTCCACCCGAGACTCAGTGAAATTGAACTCGCTGTGAAGATGCAGTGTACCCGCGGCAAGACGGAAAGACCCCGTGAACCTTTACTATAGCTTGACACTGAACACTGGTCCTTGATGTGTAGGATAGGTGGGAGGCTTTGAAGCGTGGACGCCAGTCTGCGTGGAGCCAACCTTGAAATACCACCCTTTAATGGCTGGTGTTCTAACGTAGACCCGTGATCCGGGTTGCGGACAGTGTCTGGTGGGTAGTTTGACTGGGGCGGTCTCCTCCCAAAGAGTAACGGAGGAGCACGAAGGTTGGCTAATCCTGGTCGGACATCAGGAGGTTAGTGCAATGGCATAAGCCAGCTTGACTGCGAGCGTGACGGCGCGAGCAGGTGCGAAAGCAGGTCATAGTGATCCGGTGGTTCTGAATGGAAGGGCCATCGCTCAACGGATAAAAGGTACTCCGGGGATAACAGGCTGATACCGCCCAAGAGTTCATATCGACGGCGGTGTTTGGCACCTCGATGTCGGCTCATCACATCCTGGGGCTGAAGTAGGTCCCAAGGGTATGGCTGTTCGCCATTTAAAGTGGTACGCGAGCTGGGTTTAGAACGTCGTGAGACAGTTCGGTCCCTATCTGCCGTGGGCGCTGGAGAATTGAGGGGGGCTGCTCCTAGTACGAGAGGACCGGAGTGGACGCATCACTGGTGTTCGGGTTGTCATGCCAATGGCACTGCCCGGTAGCTAAATGCGGAAGAGATAAGTGCTGAAAGCATCTAAGCACGAAACTTGCCCCGAGATGAGTTCTCCCTGAGACCTTGAGTCTCCTGAAGGAACGTTGAAGACGACGACGTTGATAGGTCGGGTGTGTAAGCGCAGCGATGCGTTGAGCTAACCGATACTAATGAACCGTGAGGCTTAACCTTACAACGCCGAAGGTGTTTTGGCGAAGAGACGAAATTTTCAGCCTGATACAGATTAACAGAATTTGCCTGGCGGCTTTAGCGCGGTGGTCCCACCTGACCCCATGCCGAACTCAGAAGTGAAACGCCGTAGCGCCGATGGTAGTGTGGGGTCTCCCCATGTGAGAGTAGGGAACTGCCAGGCATCAATTAAGAAGAACCCCGTACCGTAAGGTGCGGGGTTTTTTGCTTTGCACGTTCTGAAAAGTCGGGTGGTGGCCCAGCCTTACCCGCCCTACATGCTTTTCCTCCTTGAAACTTTCTCACCTTTCGCTTGCAGACTCGACATTAACCCCGTTTCTGGGTATCGTTAGCTGTCTGGATGTCTAAACGTTTATACGTATGCTGTGAGGATTTAAGGTTATGCCGATTCGGGTGCAGGACGAGCTACCAGCCGTCAATTTCTTGCGTGAAGAGAATGTCTTCGTAATGACAACTTCGCGTGCTTCTGGTCAGGAAATTCGCCCGCTGAAGGTGCTGATCCTTAATCTGATGCCAAAGAAGATCGAAACGGAGAACCAGTTCCTGCGTTTGCTCTCCAACTCTCCGCTTCAGGTTGATATCCAGCTGCTGCGCATTGACGCGCGTGAGTCACGCAACACGCCTGCTGAGCATCTGAATAACTTCTACTGTAATTTTGAAGATATTCGCGATGAGAATTTCGATGGACTGATCGTCACCGGCGCACCGCTGGGTCTGGTGGAATTTAATGACGTTGCCTACTGGCCACAGATCAGGCAGGTGCTGGAGTGGGCAAAAGATCACGTCACGTCCACCTTGTTTGTCTGTTGGGCGGTACAGGCCGCGCTGAATATCCTCTATGGCATTCCCAAGCAAACCCGCAGCGACAAACTTTCTGGCGTATACGAACACCACATTCTTCACCCGCATGCGCTGCTGACGCGTGGTTTCGATGACACTTTCCTGGCCCCGCATTCTCGCTACGCCGATTTTCCGGCACAGCTGATCCGCGATTACACCGACCTGGAAATCCTGGCCGAAACGGAAGACGGCGATGCCTACCTGTTCGCCAGTAAAGACAAACGCATCGCGTTCGTTACCGGCCATCCTGAGTACGATCCGCATACCCTCGCGTCAGAGTATTTTCGTGACGTTGAAGCGGGTCTGAATCCGGATGTCCCGTACAACTATTTCCCGAAAAATGATCCGCAAAACACGCCTCGGGCAACCTGGCGTAGCCACGGAAATTTGCTGTTTACCAACTGGCTCAACTATTACGTCTACCAGATTACGCCGTACGATCTGCGCCACATGAATCCGACGCTGGAGTAATCGTCTGCATTAAACGATCCTAAAGCGTTTCAGCTATTCAGATCAGGCACCTTCGGGTGCCTTTTTTATTTCCGAAATCCAACTCAACATCGAAGAAAACTTTAATTCCATATTAATCATGCAGTTGTGATTTGATATAAATTAAAATGGAAATTGTTTTTGATTTTGGAAAAATTATAGATAGTCTTAATTCTGCTGAGCGAAAACTACACAACGATCTTTCGCTCGAGTCGGGGGCGTGATTTGGATCTTTGATGAGGAGCAGAACGATGACTCAACAGGCAACAACGGTCGATGAACTGACTTTTACCCAGCCGAATGGTGAGCAAGAACAGCAAGTTTTGACGGCAGAAGCGGTAGAGTTTCTGACTGAACTGGTGACGCGCTTTACGCCACAGCGGAATAAACTGCTGGCGGCGCGCATTCATCAACAGCAGGAGATCGATAACGGCAAGTTGCCAGGGTTTATTTCGGAAACCGCTTCCATTCGTCATGGTGAATGGAAAATCCGCGGAATCCCTGAAGATTTACAGGATCGTCGCGTAGAGATCACCGGTCCGGTAGAGCGCAAAATGGTGATCAACGCCATGAATGCCAACGTCAAAGTGTTTATGGCGGACTTCGAAGATTCCCTCGCGCCGGACTGGCAGAAAGTTATCGACGGGCAGATCAACCTGCGCGACGCCGTCAACGGCACCATCAGCTATACCAACGAAGCCGGTAAAATTTACCAGCTTAAACCGAATCCGGCGGTGTTGATCTGCCGTGTACGCGGTCTGCATTTGCCAGAAAAACACGTCACCTGGCGCGGAGAAGCGATTCCGGGCAGCCTGTTCGACTTTGCGCTGTACTTCTTCCACAACTATAAAAACCTGCTGGCGAAAGGCAGCGGCCCCTATTTCTATCTGCCTAAAACACAGTCCTGGCAGGAAGCGGCGTGGTGGAGTGAAGTCTTTAGCTACGCAGAAGACCGCTTCAGCCTGCCGCGCGGCACCATTAAGGCCACGCTGCTGATTGAAACCCTGCCTGCCGTATTCCAGATGCATGAGATCCTCCATGCGCTGCGTGACCATATTGTGGGCCTGAACTGCGGACGCTGGGATTACATCTTCAGCTATATCAAGACGCTGAAAAACCATGCCGACCGGGTATTGCCGGATCGTCAGGTTGTCACCATGGATAAACCGTTCCTCAGCGCCTACTCGCGCCTGCTGATTAAGACCTGCCACAAACGCGGCGCCTTTGCGATGGGCGGCATGGCGGCGTTTATCCCGAGCAAAGACGCAGAGCGTAACAATCAGGTGCTCAACAAGGTGAAAGCCGATAAAGAGCTGGAAGCCCGTAATGGCCACGACGGGACGTGGATTGCCCATCCTGGTCTGGCCGATACGGCGATGGAAGTCTTTAACCGCGTACTCGGCGACAACAAAAACCAGCTGTTTGTCACCCGTGAAGACGATGCGCCAATCGCAGAAGAACAGTTGCTGGCGCCGTGTGCGGGCGAACGCACGGAAGAGGGGATGCGCGCCAACATTCGCGTCGCCGTGCAGTACATCGAGGCATGGATCTCAGGCAACGGCTGCGTGCCGATCTACGGACTGATGGAAGATGCCGCCACGGCGGAAATTTCACGTACCTCCATCTGGCAGTGGATCCATCATCAAAAAACGCTCAGCAACGGCAAACCGGTAACCAAAGCCCTGTTCCGTCAGATGCTGGCCGAAGAGATGCGGGTCATCCAGGACGAACTGGGCGAGCACCGCTTCAGCAGTGGGCGTTTTGACGATGCCGCACGTCTGATGGAGCAAATCACCACCTCTGATGACTTAATCGACTTCCTGACCCTGCCGGGCTACCGCTTCCTGGCGTAATTCACCACATAACAATATGGAGCATCTGCACATGAAAACCCGTACCCAACAGATCGAAGAGTTACAAAAAGAGTGGACCCAACCGCGCTGGGAAGGCATTCGCCGTCCGTACAGCGCAGAGGAAGTGGTGAAGTTACGCGGCTCGGTTAACCCGGAATGTACGCTGGCGCAGAACGGCGCGGCGAAAATGTGGGATCTGCTTCATGGGGGGTCTAAAAAAGGCTATATCAACAGCCTCGGCGCGCTGACCGGCGGTCAGGCATTGCAGCAGGCGAAGGCCGGCATTGAGGCTATCTATCTTTCCGGCTGGCAGGTCGCGGCGGATGCTAACCTTGCGTCCAGCATGTATCCAGATCAATCTCTTTATCCGGCGAACTCGGTGCCGTCAGTGGTGGATCGGATCAACAATACCTTCCGCCGTGCGGATCAGATCCAGTGGGCCGCGGGTATCGAACCCCACGATCCGCGTTTTATCGACTATTTCCTGCCGATCGTCGCCGATGCGGAAGCCGGTTTCGGCGGCGTGCTGAACGCCTTTGAGCTGATGAAATCCATGATTGAGGCCGGTGCAGCGGCCGTTCACTTTGAAGATCAGCTGGCGTCGGTGAAGAAGTGCGGGCATATGGGCGGGAAAGTGCTGGTGCCAACCCAGGAAGCGATCCAGAAGCTGGTTGCCGCGCGTCTGGCTGCTGACGTGCTCGGCGTGCCGACGCTGGTGATTGCCCGTACCGATGCTGACGCGGCGGACCTGATCACCTCTGACTGCGACCCGTATGACAGCGAATTCATTACCGGCGAACGTACCAGCGAAGGGTTCTATCGCACACATGCCGGTATTGAACAGGCGATCAGCCGCGGCCTGGCGTATGCCCCTTACGCCGACCTGGTCTGGTGTGAAACCTCCACGCCGGATCTGGCGCTGGCGAAGCGCTTTGCCGATGCGATTCATGCGAAGTATCCGGGCAAGCTGCTGGCCTATAACTGTTCGCCGTCCTTCAACTGGCAAAAGAATCTGGACGATACGACCATCGCCAGCTTCCAGCAGCAATTGTCAGATATGGGCTACAAGTACCAGTTCATCACCCTGGCGGGTATCCACAGCATGTGGTTCAACATGTTCGACCTGGCGCACGCCTACGCGCAGGGCGAAGGCATGAAACACTATGTTGAGAAGGTGCAGCAGCCAGAATTTGCGGCGGGCAAAGAAGGATATACCTTCGTTTCGCACCAGCAGGAAGTGGGAACCGGCTACTTCGATAATGTGACCACGATTATTCAGGGCGGGGCCTCCTCCGTCACGGCATTAACGGGCTCGACGGAAGAAGCACAGTTCTAATCTTTTCCTCCTCTCCCCCCTCGGGGAGAGGGTTGGGGTGAGGGGGAATATATGTCGCGTGGTCTGGAATTACTGATTGCCCAAACTATTTTGCAGGGCTTCGATGCCCAGTATGGCCGCTTTCTGGAAGTCACCTCCGGCGCGCAACAGCGTTTTGAGCACGCCGACTGGCATGCGGTTCAGCAGGCCATGAAGCAGCGTATCCATCTTTATGATCACCACGTAGGTCTGGTGGTGGAGCAACTGCGCTGTATCACCGACGGTAAAAGCCCGGATGCGGAATTTTTACTGCGCGTGAAAGAGCATTACACCCATCTGTTACCCGACTACCCGCGCTTCGAGATTGCGGAGAGCTTTTTCAACTCCGTCTATTGCCGGTTATTTGACCACCGCTCATTATCTCCTGAGCGGTTATTTATCTTCAGCTCCCAGCCGGAGCGCCGCTTCCGTACCATCCCGCGTCCGCTGGCGAAAGATTTCTTTCCCGATCGCGGCTGGGAAAAGCTCCTGCACCGCGTCTTAACGGATTTGCCGCTGCGCCTGCCGTGGGAGAATAAACCCCGGGATATCGGCTATATCCACGCGTATCTCAGTGAAACCTTCGGCGAGGCGGTGCTCAGCCGCAGCCATTTGCAGGTTGCCAACGAGCTTTTCTACCGGAATAAGGCCGCCTGGCTGGTGGGCAAACTGGTTACGCCGACAGCCATCGTGCCGTTTCTGCTACCCATTCACCGTACCGACGACGGCGAACTGTTTGTCGATACCTGCCTGACTACCAGCGCTGAGGCCAGTATCGTATTTGGCTTCGCCCGTTCCTATTTCATGGTCTATGCCCCACTGCCTGCCGCCCTGGTGGAGTGGCTGCGCGAGATCCTGCCGGGCAAAACCACCGCCGAGCTGTATATGGCGATTGGCTGTCAGAAGCATGCCAAAACGGAAAGTTATCGGGAATACCTGCGTTATGTCACCACGGCTGATGAGCAGTTTATCGAAGCGCCGGGGATCCGCGGCATGGTGATGCTGGTTTTCACACTGCCGGGCTTCGACCGCGTGTTTAAGGTGATTAAGGATAAATTCGCCCCGCAGAAAGAGATGACCGCCGCTCACGTCCGCGCCTGCTATCAGCTGGTTAAAGAGCACGATCGCGTCGGGCGGATGGCGGATACCCAGGAGTTTGAAAACTTTGTGCTGGATAAGCAGCAGATCGATCCGGCGCTGATGTCGCTCCTAATGCAGGAAGCGCCGACGAAAATTACCGATCTTGGCGATAAGATTGCGATTAGCCATCTCTACATCGAACGCCGGATGGTGCCGCTAAATATCTGGCTGGAGCAATCCGAAGGCCAGGCTTTACGAGACGCCATTGAAGAGTACGGCAATGCGATTCGCCAGCTCGCCGCCGCCAATATTTTCCCCGGCGACATGCTGTTTAAAAACTTCGGCGTCACCCGTCACGGGCGGGTGGTGTTCTACGATTACGATGAAATTTGCTACATGACCGAGGTGAACTTCCGCGATATCCCGCCGCCGCGCTACCCGGAAGATGAACTGTCCAGCGAGCCGTGGTACAGCGTATCGCCGGGCGATGTGTTTCCGGAGGAGTTTCGCCACTGGCTTTGTGCCGACCCGCGCATCGGGCCGCTATTCGAAGAGATGCATGCCGATCTGTTCCGCGCCAGCTACTGGCGCGGGCTGCAAACGCGGATCAAAAATGGGCACGTGGAAGATGTCTATGCTTACCGCCGCAAGCAGCGGTTTTGCATCCGCTTTTCTCCCTCTCCCTGTGGGAGAGGGCCGGGGTGAGGGCATCAGGCGGCAATGCACGTTTAACGAATCCCACCATACGCCAGCGTCACCTCTTTCGCGGCCTTAATCACCATCGCGCCCAGCTCGGTGACGCGGTCGTCGGTCATACGTGAAATCGGCCCGGAGATGGAGATAGCGGCAAACGGCTCGCGGTGCTCGTCAAAAATGCAGGACGCGAGGCAGCGCAGCCCGAGGGCATGTTCTTCGTCATCAAACGAATAGCCGCGCTTGCGGGTCAGAGCCAGATCTTCTTTCAGATGCACCGGCGACACCAGCGTGGCGTGGGTATAGGCGTGCAGTCCTTTACGGTGCAGCAGCCCCGTTACCTGCTCTTCGCTCAGCTGCGAGAGAAACGCTTTCCCTGCGCCAGAGGCGTGCATCGGCAACTTGCCGCCAATCGGCGCGGACATGCGCATCAGCTGCGTACACTGCACCTGGTCGATAATAATCGCCTGGTGATCGCTCTGATCCAGTACGGCCAGGTTTACCGTCTCGCCGGACTCCTCCATTAGCTTGCGCAGAATCGGGTGGACAATCGCCAGCAGGTTGCGGCTTTGCAGGAAGCTGCTGCCGACAATAAACGCATGCGCCCCCACCGCCCAGTGCCCCAGCTCGCCCACCTGACGCACGAAGCCCAGCTGCTGCATGGTGGTCAGCAGACGGTGCGTGGTGGAGTTCGGCAGGCCAGCCTGCTGCGCCAGCTCCGTCAGGGCCACGCTACCATGCGATTCGGCTATCCATTCCAGCAGCTTCAGGCCGCGCGTCAGGGATTGAACCTGTCCGCCAGGTTGTGCAGCGGTGGTTGCAGCAGGTTTTCTGCCGCGTTTAGCGGGAACGGTCGTAACCATGACGAACTCCTTTTTCTGTATCGTGGAAATCATTTTCGTTTTATTTGGTGGTTTTGCAACCGCTTTCCTGACTGATCGGAGGAGTGATAGTGAACATGTCTCATGTTACCGCTGTGTGACTTTTCGACCCTGCGAGATTATGCCAGTATGGAACGCAGCCTTTTGGCCATGTTGAGCGTTGTCGGGAGCAAGTGTGAGCAGCAAAGTAGAGCAACTGCGTGCGCAGTTAAATGAACGAATTCTGGTGCTGGACGGCGGCATGGGCACCATGATCCAGGGCTATCGTCTGAGTGAAGACGATTTCCGCGGCGATCGCTTTGCCGACTGGCCTTGTGACCTGAAAGGGAACAATGACCTGCTGGTGTTAAGCAAACCGTCTGTTATCAGGGATATCCACAACGCTTACTTCGAAGCGGGTGCGGATATTGTTGAAACCAACACCTTCAACTCGACAACCATCGCCATGGCGGATTACCAGATGGAATCCCTGTCGGCGGAGATCAACTTTGAAGCGGCGAAGCTGGCGCGCGCCTGCGCCGACGAATGGACGGCCCGTACGCCGGACAAGCCGCGCTACGTAGCCGGGGTGCTGGGCCCAACCAACCGCACCGCGTCGATTTCTCCGGACGTCAACGACCCGGCGTTTCGGAACATCACCTTTGACCAGCTGGTGGCCGCGTATCGTGAGTCCACTAAAGCGCTGGTGGAAGGCGGTTCCGATCTGATCCTGATTGAAACCGTATTCGACACCCTCAACGCCAAAGCGGCAATTTACGCGGTGAAAGAGGAGTTCGAGGCGCTGGGCGTCGACCTGCCGATCATGATTTCCGGCACCATCACCGACGCCTCGGGGCGCACACTTTCCGGCCAGACAACCGAAGCGTTTTATAACTCCCTGCGCCACGCCGAAGCGCTCTCCTTCGGCCTGAACTGCGCGCTGGGGCCGGACGAACTGCGCCAGTACGTGCAGGAGCTTTCGCGCATCGCAGAGTGCTACGTCACCGCCCACCCGAACGCCGGTCTGCCGAACGCGTTTGGTGAATACGATCTCGATGCCGACACCATGGCGGCGCAAATCCGCGAATGGGCCGAATCTGGTTTCCTCAACATCGTCGGCGGCTGCTGCGGCACCACGCCTGAGCATATCGCCGCCATGAGCCGCGCCGTCGCCGGGCTTCCACCGCGCAAGCTACCCGAGCTTCCGGTAGCCTGTCGTCTGTCCGGCCTGGAGCCGTTGACCATCGGCGACGACAGCCTGTTTGTGAACGTGGGTGAACGTACTAACGTTACCGGTTCTGCGAAGTTCAAGCGTCTGATCAAAGAAGAGAAGTACAGCGAAGCGCTGGACGTTGCCCGCCAGCAGGTAGAAAGCGGCGCGCAGATCATCGATATCAACATGGACGAGGGGATGCTTGATGCCGAAGCGGCAATGGTGCGTTTCCTCAACCTGATTGCCGGTGAGCCGGATATCGCCCGCGTGCCGATCATGATTGACTCTTCCAAATGGGAAGTCATCGAAAAAGGGCTGAAGTGCATTCAGGGCAAAGGTATCGTTAACTCCATCTCGATGAAAGAGGGCGTCGATACCTTTATCCACCACGCGAAGCTGGTCCGTCGCTACGGAGCCGCCGTGGTGGTGATGGCCTTCGATGAAGTGGGTCAGGCCGATACCCGCGAGCGCAAGATTGAGATTTGCCGCCGCGCGTACAAAATTTTGACCGAAGAGGTGGGCTTCCCGCCGGAAGACATCATCTTCGACCCGAACATCTTCGCTGTCGCGACCGGCATCGAAGAGCACAACAACTACGCCCAGGACTTTATCGGCGCGTGTGAAGACATTAAACGCGAGCTACCGCATGCGCTGATCTCCGGCGGCGTGTCAAACGTGTCGTTCTCGTTCCGCGGCAACGACCCGGTGCGTGAGGCGATCCACGCCGTATTCCTCTACTACGCCATCCGCAACGGGATGGACATGGGGATCGTCAACGCCGGCCAGCTGGCAATTTACGACGATCTGCCAGCCGAGCTGCGCGACGCCGTAGAAGACGTGATCCTCAATCGTCGTGACGACGCCACCGAACGCATGCTGGATCTGGCGGAAAAATACCGCGGCAGTAAATCTGACGAATCAGCCAACGTTCAACAGGCCGAATGGCGCTCCTGGGATGTGAATAAGCGTCTGGAATACTCGCTGGTAAAAGGCATTACCGAGTTTATCGAGCAGGATACCGAGGAAGCGCGTCAGCAGGCCGCCCGTCCGATTGAAGTGATCGAAGGGCCGCTGATGGACGGTATGAACGTGGTCGGCGATCTGTTCGGCGAGGGCAAAATGTTCCTGCCGCAGGTGGTGAAATCCGCCCGCGTCATGAAGCAGGCGGTGGCGTATCTGGAACCCTTTATCGAAGCCAGCAAAGAGAAGGGCTCCAGTAACGGTAAAATGGTCATCGCCACCGTGAAGGGCGACGTACACGACATCGGCAAAAACATCGTTGGCGTGGTGTTGCAGTGTAATAACTACGAAATTATCGATCTTGGCGTGATGGTCCCGGCGGATAAAATCCTCAGGACCGCGCGCGAAGTGAATGCGGATCTGATTGGTCTTTCCGGGCTGATTACGCCTTCGCTTGACGAAATGGTCAACGTGGCAAAAGAGATGGAGCGCCAGGGCTTTACCATTCCGCTGCTGATTGGCGGGGCAACCACCTCGAAAGCCCACACGGCGGTGAAAATCGAGCAGAACTACAGTGGGCCGACGGTGTATGTCCAAAACGCCTCGCGCACCGTGGGCGTGGTCTCCGCGCTGCTGTCCGACACCCAGCGCGATGACTTTGTCGCCCGCACCCGCAAAGAGTATGAAACCGTCCGCATTCAGCATGGACGTAAGAAACCGCGCACGCCGCCGGTTTCGCTTCAGGCGGCGCGCGATAACGATCTGGCGTTCGACTGGTCCAGCTATACGCCGCCGGTCGCACACCGTCTGGGCGTGCAGGACGTGACGGCCAGCATCGAAACGCTGCGTAACTACATCGACTGGACGCCGTTCTTCATGACCTGGTCGCTGGCGGGCAAATATCCGCGCATTCTTGAAGACGAGGTGGTGGGCGAAGAGGCGAAGCGCCTGTTTAAAGATGCTAACGACATGCTCGACAGGCTGAGCGCAGAGAAAGCCCTCAACCCGCGCGGCGTGGTGGGGCTGTTCCCGGCGAACCGCGTGGGCGACGATGTGGAAATCTACCGCGATGAAACCCGCACCCACGTGCTGGCCGTGAGCCACCACCTGCGCCAGCAAACCGAGAAAGTGGGCTTTGCCAACTACTGCCTGGCGGATTTCGTCGCACCGAAACTCTCCGGTAAAGCCGACTATATCGGCGCCTTTGCCGTAACTGGTGGTCTGGAAGAAGACGCGCTGGCGGATGCGTACGACGCGCAGCACGATGATTACAACAAAATCATGGTGAAAGTGATCGCCGACCGTCTGGCGGAAGCCTTCGCTGAATATCTGCATGAACGCGTACGTAAGGTGCACTGGGGCTACGCGGCGAATGAGAATCTCAGCAACGAGGAGCTGATTCGCGAAAATTACCAGGGCATTCGTCCGGCGCCGGGGTATCCGGCCTGCCCGGAACACACCGAGAAGGGCACTATCTGGAAGTTGCTGGACGTCGAAGCGCATACCGGCATGAAGCTCACCGAGTCGTTCGCCATGTGGCCGGGCGCGTCCGTTTCCGGCTGGTACTTCAGCCATCCGGACAGCAAGTACTTCGCCGTGGCACAGCTTCAGCGCGATCAGATTGAGGATTACGCCCTGCGTAAAGGCATGAGCGTGTCAGAGGTGGAACGCTGGCTGGCGCCGAATTTGGGCTACGACGCAGACTAACGTCACTTTTCCTTACAACAAACAGGGCACCGCTATGGTGCCTTGTCTCTTTCTTACGTTTAAACCCTTATACTGAACCTCAGGAAAACGAATAACGATAAGGAGGAATACCTACCGTGTTGACGTTGTTACACCTGCTCTCCGCAGTCGCACTGCTGGTATGGGGCACCCATATCGTTCGTACCGGCGTGATGCGTGTGTTTGGCGCACGTTTACGTACCGTTCTCAGCGGCAGCGTTGAGAAGAAGCCGCTCGCCTTCTGCGCGGGTATTGGCGTCACGGCGCTGGTGCAAAGCAGCAACGCCACCACCATGCTCGTCACCTCGTTCGTGGCGCAGGATCTGGTGGCGCTCGCCCCGGCGCTGGTGATTGTCCTTGGCGCCGACGTCGGTACCGCGCTGATGGCGCGTATCCTGACGTTCGATCTCTCCTGGCTGTCGCCACTGCTGATTTTTATCGGCGTCATTTTTTTCCTCGGCCGTAAGCAAAGCCGTGCCGGGCAGCTTGGCCGCGTCGGTATTGGCCTCGGGCTGATCCTGCTGGCACTGGAGCTGATTGTGCAGGCTGTCACGCCGATCACCCAGGCCAACGGTGTGCAGGTTATCTTCGCCTCGTTAACCGGCGACATTATGCTGGATGCGCTGATCGGCGCGGTATTTGCCATCGTCAGCTACTCCAGCCTGGCAGCGGTCCTCCTGACGGCGACCTTAACCGCCGCAGGGGTAATTTCCTTCCCGGTGGCGCTGTGCCTGGTGATCGGTGCCAACCTCGGCTCTGGCCTGCTGGCGATGCTCAACAACAGCGCCGCCAACGCTGCCGCCCGCCGGGTGGCGCTGGGGAGTTTACTGTTTAAGCTGGTGGGTAGCCTGATCATTCTGCCGTTTGTGCACCCGCTGGCGAACCTGATGGATAATCTCTCTCTGCCGAAAGCGGAGCTGGTGATCTACTTCCACGTCTTCTACAACCTGGTGCGCTGTCTGGCGATGGTGCCGTTTGCCGCGCCGATGGCCCGCTTCTGCGAGCGGCTTATTCGTGATGAACCGGAGCTGGACGCGCGCCTTAAACCGAAGCATCTGGACACCTCGGTGCTGGATACTCCTGCGCTGGCAATCGCCAATGCCGCCCGCGAAACGCTGCGCATGGGCGACGCGATGGAAACCATGCTGGAAGGGCTGCAAAAGGTGATGCACGGCGAGCCGCGCGAAGAAAAAGAGCTGCGCAGGCTGGCGGACGATATCAACGTGCTGTATACCGCCATCAAGCTCTATCTGGCGCGGATCCCCCAGGACGAGCTGGCGGAAGAGGAGTCGCGCCGCTGGGCGGAAATCATCGAGATGTCGCTTAACCTGGAGCAGGCTTCGGATATTGTCGAGCGTATGGGCAGTGAAATCGCAGACAAATCCCTGGCCGCACGCCGGGCGTTTTCTGTTGAAGGGCTGAAAGAGCTGGAAGCGCTGCACGAACAGCTGGTCAGCAACCTCAAGCTGGCGATGTCGGTCTTCTTCTCCAGCGACGTGCCGAGTGCGCGCCGCCTGCGCCGCAACAAGCATCGTTTCCGCATTCTTAATCGCCGCTACTCACACGCCCACGTTGAGCGTCTGCACCAGCAGAACGTGCAGAGTATCGAGACCAGCTCACTCCACCTGGGGCTGCTGGGGGATATGAAGCGTCTCAACTCGTTGTTCTGTGCGGTGGCCTATAGCGTGATGGAGCAGCCGGATGAAGACGATGAGCGGGATGAGTATTAATCTCTGAAAGCGCCTCGCAAAACCCTTTTGTGAGGCGTGACACCTTCTAAAGAGCAATTCATTCTTAAGGCCTTACATTTTTAAGGGAATAGAAAATGCTCGTTTATTACGCTACACTTCGCCAATTCATGCGCATTCCAATGGGGGTTATCATGCGCACTACTAATGGCATTAAAAAATCAGTCAATGTTTCGTTAGCACCAGAAATTCTTGAAGAAGCGCGACGTCTTAAGCTCAATCTCTCTGCTGTACTCACGGCCGCTCTACAGGAGCAGTTTCGTGCGCATCAGCGCGCAGAGTGGTTAGCAGAAAATAAAGCGTCTATAGAGGCCATTAACCAGTGGGTTGATGAAAACGGCTCCTTTAGTGACTTTCAGAGGTCATTCTGATGGAGCAATATTTTGCTTATGCGAATGAAGGTAATGGGAAAAAAGCATATCCATGGCTTATTAACATGCAGCATCCTGTTGCTAATGTGATGAAACATGTACTGGTTGCTCCCGCCGTTGAATTAAGCCAGTTGGGCGGCATTCGTCCGCCTGCGAAAGTGTGCCCTGTCGTTGAAATCGCGGGTAAGTCCTGCGTTGTCATGATGCATATGCTGTCAGGCATCTCTTCAAAAGAGTTAGGTGAACGCGTTGCCGATCTTACTAACAGCAGTGCTTCATTGCGGGATGCACTCGATTTTCTGATCAGCGGTTACTAGGACTTTTTTGTCAGGCGCAAGGTAAGGTATATTTCGCCCTTCACAGGAGAAACTATGCTGCCAACTCAATCAACCCGATTAAACAAATACATTAGCGAGAGCGGGATCTGCTCACGTCGCGAGGCTGACCGTTACATTGAACAGGGTAACGTGTTTCTTAACGGCAAACGCGCCACTATTGGCGATCAGGTAGTGCCTGGCGATGTGGTGAAAGTGAATGGTCAGGTCATCGAACCGCGTGATGCCGAAGACCTGGTGTTTATCGCGTTGAACAAGCCGGTTGGGATTGTCAGCACTACGGAAGATGGCGAGCGGGACAACATCGTTGATTTCGTGAACCACAGCAGCCGTATTTTCCCGATTGGCCGTCTGGATAAAGACTCTCAGGGGCTGATTTTCCTTACCAACCACGGTGACCTGGTCAACAAAATTCTGCGTGCCGGTAACGACCACGAGAAAGAGTACATTGTTACGGTGAACAAGCCGGTCACGGACGAGTTCATCCGGGGAATGGGCGCAGGCGTGCCGATTCTGGGCACCGTGACGAAGAAGTGTAAAGTCAGAAAAGAGGCGCCGTTTGCGTTTCGTATCACGCTGGTGCAGGGCCTGAACCGCCAGATCCGCCGCATGTGCGAGTACTTCGGTTATGAAGTGACGAAGCTGGAACGCACGCGCATCATGAACGTCAGCCTGTCCGGGATCCCGCTGGGCGAGTGGCGTGACTTAACGGATGACGAGCTGATCGAGCTGTTCAAACTTATCGAGAACTCCTCGTCCGAAGCGAAGCCGAAAGCTAAAGCCAAACCGAAAACGCAGGCGATTAAGCGTCCGGTGGTGAAGGCACCGCAGGCGGAAGAGAAAGGGCGGGGCAAGCCGGGCAACGGAAAACGCTTTACCCAGCCGGGGCGCAAAAAGAAAGGGCGCTGATTAGCGCCTTCCACGGGTTGATGTGCTGGCGGACCAGGAAAAAGTCGCCTCTGCATCGGGTTTATAAGCCTGCTCTTTTTTCAGCTTGCGGGCTTTTTTCGCCGCGGCATCACGTTGCGCCATCAGTTTATCGATGTACTCTTTTTTAACCTGATTGGTTTCGGCGTTCGTCAGCGTGCGGCCATGCGCGATGCGGGCGCGGTCGAGAAGCGTTTTCAGTTCGCGCTGCTCGGCTTCGGTCATGTCTTTCTGGGTCAAACGTGGTGTAGCCATTGCTGAAGCCTCCTGATGGGGAGGCTTCAGTGTAAAGCAAGCCGGGTCAATTAACCCTGTTTCACCGCATCTTTTTTCGGTTGGTCATCAATCGGCTTACCGGACCAGTATCCTGCTAACAGCGAACCGGACAGGTTGTGCCAGACGGAGAACAGCGCCCCCGGTAGCGCTGCCAGCGGTGAGAAGTAAATTTTACCCAGCGCCGCCGCCAGGCCGGAGTTCTGCATCCCCACTTCGATCGCCAGCGTGCGGCAGGTGGATTCGTCAAAGCCAAACAGCTTTCCGCCCCAGTAACCGCCCAGCAGACCAATAGTGTTATGCAGCACAACCGCGACGATCACCACAAAGCCCACCGAAGCAATGTGCGATGCGGAACCGGCTACCACGGCGCTGATAATGGCCAGTATGCAGACCATCGAAAACGCGGGCAGATACGGCTCAACCGCTTTCACTACCCGCGGGAAGAGATGGTGGATCACCAGCCCCAGCGCAATCGGGATCACCACGATTTGCAGGATGCTGAGCAGCATGCCCATCACGTCCACCTGGATATGCGCGTCCACATACAGGCGGGTTAACAGCGGCGTGGCAATCACGCCCACCAGCGTGGAAACCGACGAGATGGTGACGGAGAGCGCCACGTCGCCTTTCGCCAGATAGATCATGACGTTAGATGCCGTGCCGCTGGCGACGCTCCCCACCAGCACCATCCCTGCGGAAAGGTCGGGCGGCATCTTAAAGGCCATCGCCAGCAGCCAGGCCGCGAGCGGCATCACCAGGTAGTGCAGGAAAATCCCTGCGGCAACCGGCGCCGGGCGAGACAGCACGCGTTTGAAATCGTCAATTTTCAGATGCACGCCCATGCCGAACATAATCAGCATCAGCAGCGTGGTGACCCACGGACCAATGCCCGTGAACGTGGCAGGAGTGTAATACGCGAGTACAGAGAGCAGCAGCGCCCATAACGGGAACAGCCGGGTGATAGCGGAGAGCATAGTGAATTCCTTGCAGTATTGTCGTGTTGTTTTGTTATAAAAAAGCCGGGTCTGTGCCCGGCTTATTGATATTGTTTATCGTGCTAACGAATTTTATTCAAACAAATTCTGATGAAGTTTCTGCACGACCTGCTCGGCCTGATCGGCAGGGACCAGGAAGCAGAGGTTGTAGCTGGACGCGCCGTAGCAAATCATGCGGATATTGAACGGGTCGAGCACGCCGAACACCTCTTTGCCCACGCCACAGGCGCGCGACAGCTTATTACCGATGATGGCCACCAGCGCCAGATCTTCTTCCACCTCCACGCGGCACAACTCGGAAAGCTCAATCAGCAGCGACTGCGTCAGCAGGGTGTCGCCGGTAGAGGTGGAGCCGGTGGTGTCGAGCGTCAGCGCGATGCTGACTTCTGACGTGGTGATCAGGTCCACGGAGATATTGTGGCGCGCCAGGATGCCAAACACTTCCGCCAGAAATCCACGGGAGTGCAGCATATTATGGCTGTGCAGGGTAACCAGCGTCTGCTTACGACGCAGGGCCAGCGCGCGGAACAGCGGCGGGTTCTCGGTTTTCTTGCAGACCAGCGTCCCGCCCGCCTTTGGATCTTTACTGGAGCCAACGAAGACCGGAATGTCGCTGCGCACGGCGGGCAGCAGCGTGGCCGGGTGCAGCACTTTCGCGCCGAAAGTCGCCATTTCAGCCGCTTCTTCAAAGGCGATCACGTCAATACGTTTTGCCGCAGAGACCACGCGCGGGTCGGTGGTGTAGATACCCGGCACGTCCGTCCAGATATCCACGCGGGTGGCGTGCAGGGCTTCACCCAGAAGGGCGGCGGTGTAGTCGCTGCCGCCACGGCCCAGCGTGGTTGTGCGCCCTTTGGCTTCGCTCCCGATAAAGCCCTGGGTGATCACTATGCCTTCATCCAGGCGCGGGGCAAGCTGCTGGTTGGTCAGCTCTGCCAGGACTTCCACGTCCGGCTCGGCGCGGCCAAAGCGGTCGCTGGTGCGCATCACTTTACGCACGTCGAACCACTGCGCCTGAATATTGCGCTCGCGCATGATCTCAACGAACAGCAGGGTGGACATCAGTTCGCCGTGGCTGACCAGTTCATCGGTCAGTGCGCTGGAGGTGGCCAGCGACGCGGCTTCAGCCAGGGTGGTGATATTTTCCAGCAGGCGTTCCACTTCCTCACGAATGACGTTCGGGTTTTGCAGACGCTCAAGAATGTCGAACTGAATTTTGCGCAGTGCATCCAGCTTCACGAAACGCTCGGTCGCTTCCAGTCCTTCAGACAGGGAAACCAGCAGGTTCGTCACGCCGGCTGAGGCGGAAAGCACAACCAGGCGGGTATTCGGATCGGCCAGCACCACATCGGCGCTGCGGTTCATGGCATCGTAGTCTGCCACACTGGTGCCGCCAAACTTGGCGACCACAAAACTCGTCATAACAACCTCGTGTCAGGGAATGAATAGAGCGACCTTGGCACAAGAATGAAGCGAGAACAGGTGCAGGCGCAAAATACGGCCCTATAAATAAAATGCGGGGGAGGTCCTGTCAATGCTGGGATTATGCGGATTTTTCATGGGGGGGTACCCCTCAGAAACAGGACTTATAACAGGCCCATATTTTATGCTCCTTTTTCCCCCTTTTTGACCAACATTTCGCCACGCCGGAAGGGCGCGACAGCAGCTATACTTTTCGGGTCTTTTCACCTGCGTTTGATGCAGACCAGGGCAATGGCATAAAAACCATCACAATTTTTATTTGCAGGCGCTACAATCGACCGCAGTCACAATTCTCAAATCAGAAGAGTATTGCTATGAAAAACATCAACCCAACGCAGACCGCTGCATGGCAGGCACTACAGAAACATTTTGATGAAATGAAAGACGTCACTATCGCGGATCTGTTCGCGAAAGATGCCGATCGTTTCAGCAAGTTTTCCGCCACCTTCGATGACCTGATGCTGGTGGATTTCTCCAAGAACCGTATCACCGAAGAGACGCTGGCGAAGCTGCAAGATCTGGCGAAAGAGACTGAGCTGGCAGATGCCATCAAATCCATGTTCTCCGGTGAGAAAATCAACCGCACCGAAGACCGTGCCGTCCTGCACGTGGCCCTGCGTAACCGTAGCAATACGCCAATTATCGTAGACGGCAAAGATGTGATGCCGGAAGTGAACGCGGTGCTGGAAAAGATGAAAACCTTCTCTGAAGCGATCATCTCAGGTAGCTGGAAAGGCTACACCGGCAAAGCGATCACCGACGTCGTAAACATCGGTATCGGCGGCTCTGACCTCGGCCCGTTCATGGTGACCGAGGCGCTGCGCCCGTACAAAAACCACCTCAACATGCACTTCGTGTCCAACGTCGATGGGACTCACATCGCTGAAGTGCTGAAAAAGGTGAACCCGGAAACCACGCTGTTCCTGGTGGCGTCTAAAACCTTCACCACTCAGGAAACCATGACCAACGCCCACAGCGCGCGCGACTGGTTCCTGAAAACCGCGGGCGACGAAAAGCACGTGGCGAAACACTTTGCGGCGCTGTCCACCAACGGTAAAGCGGTGGGTGAGTTCGGTATTGATACCGCGAACATGTTTGAGTTCTGGGACTGGGTGGGCGGCCGCTACTCACTGTGGTCTGCGATCGGTCTGTCCATCATCCTGTCCGTGGGCTTCGACAACTTCGTTGAACTGCTCTCCGGCGCGCACGCGATGGACAAACACTTCTCCACCACCGCGCCTGAGAAAAACCTGCCGGTACTGCTGGCGCTGATCGGGATCTGGTACAACAACTTCTTCGGCGCTGAAACCGAAGCGATTCTGCCGTACGACCAGTACATGCACCGCTTTGCGGCCTACTTCCAGCAGGGCAACATGGAATCCAACGGTAAGTACGTTGACCGTAACGGCAACGCGGTGGATTACCAGACTGGCCCAATCATCTGGGGCGAGCCGGGAACCAACGGTCAGCACGCGTTCTACCAGCTGATCCACCAGGGCACCAAAATGGTACCGTGCGATTTCATCGCCCCGGCGATCACGCACAACCCGCTGTCCGACCACCATCCGAAGCTGTTGTCTAACTTCTTCGCCCAGACCGAAGCGCTGGCGTTCGGTAAATCCCGCGAGGTGGTTGAGCAGGAATACCGTGACCAGGGTAAAGATCCGGCTACGCTGGAGCACGTTGTGCCGTTTAAAGTGTTCGAAGGCAACCGTCCAACTAACTCCATTCTGCTGCGCGAAATCACGCCGTTCAGCCTGGGTGCGCTGATTGCCCTCTACGAGCACAAAATCTTCACTCAGGGCGCTATTCTGAACATCTTCACCTTTGACCAGTGGGGCGTTGAGCTGGGCAAACAGCTGGCAAACCGCATTCTGCCAGAGCTGGGTGACGATAAAGCGATCGACAGCCACGACAGCTCCACCAATGGTCTGATTAACCGTTATAAAGCCTGGCGTGCGTAATAAATATGTCATGAACAATGCCGGCGATATGCCGGCATTTTTTTATCGGATAATTCCTGATGTCTGTTAGTTATCTCAAATTCTGAAGCTGAGTTTAATCCGAAAAAGACGGTAACCCCGTTAATTGCTGAGGTTTATTTTAAGAAAATACGGAGTGATGCTTTAATGTTCTTATATTATAAATGGTTGATTTATAGTGATTATATATTTCCTTGATTCTTTTTTCCTTCCATTTTTAACCATTAGTCTGAAAACCTCATCCCTATTTACCCCCACGGTAAACCCACTGCTTTAGTTGTGTATACTCGAATCCGCCTGAATTTCTTTTCGGGCAAATCTCCATTCATTCATTGAAGGGAAATTGTTATGAAGAAAGTACTGTATGGCATTTTTGCCATATCTGCGCTTGCGGCGACGTCTGTCTATGCAGCTCCGGTCCAGGTCGGGGAAGCAGCAGGGTCGGCAGCGACGTCTGCGTCTGCGGGGAGTTCTACCGCAGCCAGCACCAGCGCCGTAAGTTCAGCCGTGGGTGTCGCGCTGGCGGCAACCGGTGGCGGTGATGGCTCCAATACCGGAACCACGACCACTACGACGACCAGCACCCAGTAATAACGGGTGTTTTAATCATAACCACACTTCGGTGTGGTTATTTCGCCCCTTCGGAGAAGAGTCGTGAAGCGACCTGCAATCATCCTGATTTGCCTGCTGTTGCAGGCGTGCTCAGCTACCACCAAAGGGCTGGGCCACTCACTGTGGGACAGCATGTTCGGCACGCCGGGCGTGCATCTGACCGATGACGAACTTCAGAACATGCCGTATGCCAGCCAGTACATGCAGCTAAACGATGGTCCGCAACTGTTTGTGGTGCTCGCTTTCGATGAAAACGGGCAGCAGAAATGGGTGACGCAGGATCAGGCCACCATCGTGACACAGCATTCCCGCATCGTGAAAACGTTGCTCGGCGGCGACAACCTGCTTGAGGTGAACAACCTGGCTGAAGATCCGCTCATCAAGCCGAATCAGATCGTCGATGGCGCAAGCTGGACGCGCACGATGGGCTGGACCGAGCATAAACAGGTGCGCTACGCCACGGCCCGCTCCACCTTCCGCTGGGACGGTACGGACAGTGTCAAAGTGGGCAGCGACGAAACGCAGGTGCGCGTGCTGGATGAAGAAGTGACAACCGATCAGGCCACCTGGCATAACCGCTTCTGGGTGGACGAAGAGGGGCAAATCCGCCAGTCCTTACAGTATCTCGGTGCCGGTTTCTTCCCGGTGAAGGCCACCCTGATCAAGGCGGCGAAATCATGAAAATGTTCATCCACATTGCGCTTCTCGCCAGCCTGACCTCGCCGCTGGCGTGGTCTGCGGGAACGGTACAGGTCTACACCCCGGACAGCGAAAAACCTAAAACCTTAACCAATGCCGGGCATCTGCTCGATCTGGTGGGGCAGCCGAGGCTGGCGAAAAGCTGGTGGACCGGGGCGGTGATCAGCGAGCGTCAGGCGACGATCGTAGCGGAACAAAAACATCAGGCGCTGCTCGCCCGACTGAGCGGGCTGGCACAACAGGAAGATACCGACGATGCCGCGGCCATTACTAGCCTGCGTCAACAGCTTCAGGCGGTTAAGGTGACGGGGCGCCAGAAGGTGAATCTGGATCCGGATGAGGTGCGCGTTGCGGAAAACGGCAATCCGTCGCTGGAAGGGGACTATACCCTGTGGCTTCCGGCTCAGCCTTCCACCGTCACCGTGATGGGGCTTCTCAGCAGCCCTGGCAAAAAGCCGTTTACGCCGGGCCGGGACGTGGCGAGCTATCTCGACGAGCAAAGTCTGCTCAGCGGAGCGGATAACAGCTATGCCTGGGTGGTCTATCCGGACGGGCATACGCAGAAAGCGCCGGTGGCTTACTGGAATAAACGCCATATCGAACCTATGCCAGGCAGCATCATTTTTGTCGGTTTTGCCGACCATTTCTGGACGAAAGCGTATGACGGGCTTAATGCCGATATCCTTCGCTCCCTGATACAGCGGATACCGGAATAATGAAAAAAACCTATCTCTACAGCATGCTTGCACTGTGCGTGAGTTCCGCCTGTCATGCAGAAACGTATCCGGCACCCATCGGCCCGTCGCAGTCCGATTTTGGCGGCGTGGGCTTACTGCAAACCCCAACCGCGCGTATGGCCCGCGAGGGGGAAATCAGCCTTAACTATCGCGATAACGATCAGTACCGTTACTACTCTGCGTCCGTGCAGCTGTTCCCCTGGCTGGAGACCACGCTGCGCTACACCGACGTGCGTACAAAACAGTACAGCAGCGTGGATGCCTTCTCCGGCGACCAGACTTATAAAGACAAAGCTTTCGACGTGAAGCTGCGCCTGTGGGAAGAGAGCTACTGGATGCCGCAGGTCTCCGTTGGTGCGAAGGATATCGGCGGGACCGGCCTGTTTGACGCGGAATACATCGTGGCCAGCAAAGCCTGGGGACCGTTTGATTTCTCACTCGGTCTGGGATGGGGCTATCTCGGCACCAGCGGCAACGTCAAAAATCCGTTCTGTACCTACAGCGATAAATACTGCTACCGCGATAACAGCTACCAGAAAGCGGGCTCCATCAACGGGGACCAGATGTTCCACGGCCCGGCCTCGCTGTTTGGTGGCGTGGAGTATCAAACACCGTGGCAGCCGTTACGTCTGAAGCTGGAGTACGAAGGAAACGACTACTCGCAGGACTTCGCCGGGAAAATTGAGCAAAAGAGCAAGTTTAACGTCGGCGCCATTTACCGCGTCACCGACTGGGCCGACGTTAACCTCAGCTATGAGCGCGGTAATACCCTGATGTTTGGCTTTACCCTGCGCACTAACTTTAACGACATGCGGCCGCACTACAATGACAACCCGCGGCCAAAATATCAGCCGGAGCCGCAGGATGCGATCATTCAGCACTCCGTGGTAGCGAACCAGCTGACGCTGCTGAAATATAACGCGGGCCTGGCGGATCCAAAGATCCAGACCAAAGGCGATACGCTGTACGTCATCGGCGAGCAGGTAAAATACCGCGACTCCCGCGAAGGGATCGAGCGCGCCAACCGGATCGTCATGAACGATCTGCCGGAGGGGATCCGCACGATCCGCGTGACGGAGAACCGCCTCAACCTGCCGCAGGTCACAACCGAAACCGATGTTGCCAGCCTTAAGCGTCATCTTGAAGGCGAACCGCTGGGACATGAAACCGAGCTGGTACAAAAACGCGTTGAGCCGGTGGTGCCAGAGAGCACCGAGCAGGGCTGGTATATCGATAAATCCCGCTTCGATTTCCATATCGATCCGGTGCTGAACCAGTCCGTGGGTGGGCCGGAAAACTTCTACATGTATCAGCTGGGGGCGATGGCGACGGCGGATCTGTGGGTGACCGACCACCTGTTGACCACCGGTAGTCTGTTCGGCAACATTGCTAACAACTACGACAAATTTAACTACACCAACCCGCCGAACGATTCAAAACTGCCGCGCGTGCGTACCCGCGTTCGCGAATATGTGCAGAACGATATCTACGTGAATAACCTCCAGGCCAACTACTTCCAGTACTTCGGCAACGGCTTCTACGGCCAGGTTTACGGTGGCTATCTGGAAACCATGTTCGGCGGCGCCGGGGCAGAAGTGCTTTATCGTCCTGTCGACAGCAACTGGGCGTTTGGGGTTGATGCCAACTACGTGAAACAGCGTGACTGGCGCAGCGCGCAGGACATGATGAAGTTCACCGACTACAGCGTCAAAACCGGCCACCTGACCGCCTACTGGACGCCGTCGTTCGCGCAGGACGTGCTGGTGAAAGCCAGCGTCGGCCAGTATCTGGCGGGTGATAAGGGCGGTACGCTGGATATCTCCAAACACTTCGACAGCGGCGTGGTGGTGGGCGGCTATGCCACCATCACCAACGTTTCGCCAGACGAGTACGGGGAAGGGGACTTCACCAAAGGGGTGTACGTGTCGATTCCGCTGGATCTGTTCTCATCAGGCCCAACCCGCAGCCGTGCGGCAGTGGGCTGGACGCCGCTGACGCGCGACGGCGGTCAGCAGCTTGGACGTAAATTCCAGCTGTATGATATGACCAGCGATAAGAACATTAACTTCCGCTGATGCTTATTTGCCCGGTGGCGCTGCGCTTACCGGGCCTACGAGAGTGTTTTTGTAGGCCGGGCAAACGCAGTGCCGCCCGGCAAGAATGTTCATCTGGACAAAACATAAACAAAAAATATAGATCCCCGTCACATTTTTGCGTTATACAGGAACCTCGCCCTGGAGAATGAGGTGCTGTATGACATCCCTGACGCGTCCGCGCGTTGAGTTTATCTCAACGATACTCCAGACCGTGCTGAACCTCGGTCTGCTGAGCCTTGGCCTGATCCTGGTCGTTTTTCTGGGTAAAGAGACGGTGCATCTGGCGGATGTGCTGTTCGCCCCTGAGCAAACCAGCAAATACGCGCTGGTGGAAGGCCTGGTGGTCTACTTTCTCTACTTTGAATTTATCGCCCTGATTGTGAAGTACTTTCAGTCCGGCTTTCACTTCCCGCTGCGCTATTTTGTCTACATTGGCATCACCGCCATTGTGCGGCTGATCATCGTCGATCATAAATCCCCGCTCGACGTGCTGATCTACTCGGCGGCGATCCTGCTGCTGGTGATCACCCTCTGGCTGTGCAACTCGAAGCGGCTGAAACGCGAATAAAAAAAAATGGCGGCCCGGAGGCCGCCGAATAACAGTCACAAGTTGGTTCAATACAATACGTCTAAAGTTGAGGGTTGCAGTGGCATAACAAATGAAACTTAACCTTTCACACCGCCCGCCGTCAGGCCGTTGACCAGCCAGCGCTGGGCCAGCAGGAACACCACGGTAATCGGGATGGCAGAGAGGACGGCCGCCGCGGCAAAGTCGCCCCACAGGTAGTTTTGCGGGTTGAGGTACTGCTGCATACCGACGGCAAGGGTGTAGCTGTTCACATCGCGCAGTAGCAGTGAGGCGACCGGGACTTCGGTGATGGCGGCGATAAACGACAGGATAAACACCACCGCCAGAATCGGCACCGACAGCGGCAGCAGCACCAGACGGAACGCCTGCCACGGTGTCGCCCCATCCAGCGCCGCCGCTTCTTCCAGCGAGCCGTCGATGGTTTCGAAATAGCCCTTGATAGTCCACACATGAAGGGCGATGCCGCCAAGATAGGCGAAGATCACGCCGCCGTGAGTGTTCAGGCCGATGAACGGCACATACTGCCCAAGACGGTCAAACAGGGCATACAACGCCACCAGCGACAGCACGGCCGGGAACATCTGGAAAATCAGCATCCCTTTCAGCAGCGTCGCTTTGCCCGGGAAACGCATACGGGCGAAGGCGTAAGCGCAGGTGGTGGAGAGCGTCACGATGCCGATCGCAGTGATGGTCGCCACCTTTACCGAGTTCCATAGCCACAGCAGCACCGGGAACGGCGGCGGCGTGACGCGGCCATCCGCATGTTCCACGCTGAAGCCCAGCGCGAGCTTCCAGTGCTCCCAGGAGATTTCGTCCGGGATCAGGCTCCCGGTGGCGAAGTTCCCCGAGCGCAGGGAGATGGCGATAACCATCAGCAGCGGGAACATGATCGCCGCGATGAAAATCAGCAGGCCTAAGTGCGTCGCGAGGAGGCGCAGTTTCTGAGATTTGGGTTGTACCATTGCCATGTTCAGTGCCCTCCTTAGTCAAATTTCATACGTGTGGCTTTCAGGTTCACAATCGCCAGGGCGCCCACCAGCAGGAAGATCAGGGTGGCAATCGCCGCCGCCAGGCCGAAGTCCTGACCGCCGCCGCCCTCGAAGGCGATGCGGTAGGTGTAGCTCACGAGCAGGTCGGTATAGCCTGCCGGCGTGGTGGTGCCGAGACGGTCCGGGCCACCGTTGGTCAACAGCTGAATCAGCACAAAGTTGTTAAAGTTAAAGGCGAAGCTGGCGATCATCAGCGGCGTCAGCGGCTTAATGAGCAGCGGCAGGGTAATTTTGAAGAAGTTCTGGAACGGACCCGCGCCGTCCATCGCCGAGGCTTCGTACAGGTCGTCCGGGATAGCCTTCAGCAGCCCCATGCACAGGATCATCATGTACGGATAACCGAGCCAGGTGTTGACGATGATAATCATCGAGCGAGCGGTGGTCGGGTCGCTGAACCAGGCCGGTTTGATGCCGAACAGCGCGCTCAGCATCATGTTGATTTCACCGAAGCTCTGGTTAAACAGCCCTTTGAAAATCAGAATCGAGATAAACGACGGCACGGCGTAGGGCAGAATCAGCAGCACGCGGTAAATCGCTTTGCCTTTCAGGGACTCCCACTGCACGAGGCAGGCCAGCACCATGCCCACGGCCACGGTCAGGATCACGGTCAGCACCGAGAAGACCACCGTCCAGACGAAGATGGCGAAGAACGGTTTCTGGATGCCTTCGTCGGTAAATACGCGGGTGAAGTTGTCCCAGCCGATGGTGACGGTATAGCCCGGGCTGAGTTTGTCGTCGCCCCAGCTGCCGTCGGCATTCACCGACTGATAGAAACCGATATCGTTGTTCGGACGGTACTTCACGCCGCTCTGGTTATTGGTCAGCGTGCCGTCATCCGCCAGAGTATAAAGCGGCTGCGTGCCGGAGAACTGGCGCAGCGAGCTCATGGTCACTTTGCTTTCGTCTGGCAGCACGGCGGTGAGCTGGGTCAGCGCCTGACGATTCTGGGTAATGATACGCAGGTTCGCACGTTCACCTTCCGGCAGGGCCGCAGCCTCTTTTAAGGCCAGCTTCTGCTCGCCGCCAAATTTGAACGCGTCGGAAAGATAGGTTTTGCCGCTCTCACCGTCAGTGAGCGCTAACTTCCACTCGTCACCCGTGGGATACAGGCCGAAGTTAAAGGTTTTACCCGCCTGGTAAGAACGATCCAGAAGCACCTGGGTGGCACGCTCCTGCGCGAGCTGGTTGGTGCTGCTGTAGTTGGTAAAGGCAATCGCGATGGTGCAGATCAGCGGAAAGAGGACAAACAGCCCCATCCCGGCAACGCCCGGGTAGACATAGCGCCAGGCGTACGCTTTACGGTTGGCGAAAATATACAGGCCAACCGAGCTTAAAATCAGCGTCATGATGGCAAACAGGTATTCCCCTTGCACGTACATTAAAACAACAAGGTAACCCACCAGCAGACACAGCAGACCTATCACTGACCACTTCAGTGCGTCGCTTTGCCACCAGTGTTTCTTTTTAATGACATCCATGGGGTTCTTCCTCTACAACGGTGGAAACTTATCGTCAGGTGGCGCTGCGCTTACCTGACCTACGGATCGTGCCGTAGTCGTAGGGCGGGTAAGCGCACGCGCCACCCGCCGTTTTTCAGACTTACTTAGTAATACGGCCCTGAGCATCTTTCAGTGCGGCATCGACAGTCTGGCGACCGCTTGCAGCGTTGATGACCGCGGTACGGGTGGCGTACCAGAACGCAGCCATCTGTGGGATGTTCGGCATGATTTCGCCTTTCTGGGCGTTATCCATGGTGGCCGCAATACGCGGATCTTTCGCCAGCTGATCCTGGAAGGATTTCAGCGCAACGGCGCCCAGCGGCTTGTCCTTGTTCACTTCATCCAGACCCTGATCGGTCAGCAGGTAGTTTTCGAGGAACTCTTTCGCCAGCTCTTTGTTCGGGCTGGCGGCGTTGATGCCCGCGCTCAGCACGCCCACGAACGGTTTAGATGGCTTGCCGTTGAAGGTTGGCAGCAGGGTCACGCCGTAGTTGATTTTGCTCTTGTCGATGTTGGTCCAGGCCCACGGACCATTGATGGTCATCGCGGTTTCGCCTTTGTTGAACGCCGCTTCCGCGATGGAGTAGTCGGTATCCGCATTCATGTGTTTGTTCTTGATGAGGTCAACCAGGAAGGTCAGACCCGCTTTCGCACCTGCGTTGTCCACGCCCACGTCTTTCACGTCATATTTGCCGTTTTCAAACTTGAACGCGTAACCGCCGTCGGCAGCAATCAGCGGCCAGGTGAAGTACGGCTCTTGCAGGTTGAACATCAGGGCGGATTTACCTTTCGCCTTCAGCTCTTTATCCAGAGCAGGGATCTCTTCCCAGGTCTTCGGCGGGTTTGGCACCAGGTCTTTGTTGTAAATCAGAGACAGCGCTTCAACCGCGATTGGGTAAGCGATCAGCTTGCCGTTATAGCGAACGGCGTCCCAGGTGAACGGGAACAGTTTGTCCTGGAAGGCTTTGTCTGGCGTAACTTCTGCCAGCAGGCCAGACTGCGCGTAGCCCCCGAAACGGTCATGCGCCCAGAAGATAATGTCCGGACCATCGCCAGTTGCCGCAACCTGCGGGAACTTCTCTTCCAGTTTGTCCGGGTGTTCTACGGTGACTTTGATACCGGTGTCTTTCTCGAATTTTTTGCCCACTTCGGCCAGACCGTTATAGCCCTTGTCGCCGTTAATCCAGATAACCAGCTTACCTTCTTCAATTTTGGCGAGAGCCGGTGCGGAAATCATCATTGCTGCGAGGGCGGACAATGCGAAAACGCGTGCGCCAGTCTTGATCTTCATATCTGCCATCCTTTATTGGTGATGTGCTCGTGGATACATAAGGTGGTTCAACGTGACTCAGTCTCCTTATTTGACATCCTCTTTCCATCCTCCCAGTCCCTACGCCCCACCCCCTGTTTGTGTGATCCCTGTAACATAAATTTAAGTTATGAGTGCTGGCGCACATAAAAACCCACTGAATTTTGCAGGCCGCTTCACGATTTTCGCCTCAGCCCCTCCGCTGCGGTCGCAGAGCCTGCTCTCTCATCCTCCCGCCTCCTCCCCCATAAAAAAGCCGGGGGGTGGAGGATTCACGAAAGTAATGGAACACGCATAGTGAACTTATCTTGAATGTTTCTGTCGGTGACAGGTTGTAACGAAGGGAGAAGGGCATGGCGAGCGTACAGCTGCGTAATGTAACGAAAGCCTGGGGCGACGTAGTGGTGTCAAAAGACATCAATCTGGACATCCACGAAGGTGAGTTTGTGGTGTTCGTGGGTCCATCAGGCTGTGGTAAATCGACTCTGCTGCGTATGATTGCCGGTCTTGAAACCATCACCAGTGGCGATTTATTTATTGGTGATACCCGAATGAACGACATCCCGCCAGCCGAACGCGGCGTGGGCATGGTGTTCCAGTCTTATGCCCTTTATCCGCATCTTTCCGTTGCCGAGAACATGTCCTTTGGCCTGAAGCTGGCCGGCGCGAAAAAAGAGACCATTAACCAGCGCGTCACCCAGGTGGCGGAAGTGCTCCAGCTGGCACATCTGCTGGAGCGTAAACCGAAGGCGCTCTCCGGTGGTCAGCGTCAGCGTGTGGCGATCGGCCGTACGCTGGTGGCCGAGCCGCGCGTGTTCCTGCTCGATGAACCGCTTTCTAACCTGGATGCCGCCCTGCGCGTCCAGATGCGTATCGAAATCTCCCGTCTGCACAAACGCCTTGGACGCACGATGATTTACGTCACCCACGATCAGGTCGAAGCGATGACGCTGGCCGACAAAATCGTGGTGCTGGACGCCGGTCGCGTGGCGCAGGTGGGCAAGCCGCTGGAGCTGTATCACTACCCGGCAGACCGCTTTGTTGCGGGCTTCATTGGCTCGCCAAAGATGAACTTCCTGCCCGTAAAAGTGACCGCGACGGCAATCGAACAGGTACAGGTGGAGCTGCCAAACCGTCAGCAAGTCTGGCTGCCGGTCGACAGCGCTAACGTACAGGTGGGGGCCAACATGTCCCTCGGTATCCGCCCTGAGCATTTACTGCCGAGCCACATCGCTGATGTGACGCTGGAAGGTGAAGTTCAGGTCGTCGAACAGCTTGGTCACGAAACACAGATTCATATCCAGATCCCCGCCATCCGTCAGAACCTGGTCTACCGCCAGAATGACGTGGTGTTGGTAGAAGAGGGTGCCACATTCGCTATCGGTTTGCCGCCAGAGCGTTGCCATCTGTTCCGTGAGGATGGCACTGCATGTCGTCGGTTGCACAAAGAGCCAGGCGTTTAAGCATTCCAATTACAAAGAAAAGCAATGATCTCAGGAGATAGAATAATGATTACTCTGCGCAAAGTCCCTCTGGCTGTCGCCATTGCGGCAGGCATCCTGTCTGCCCAGGCGGGCGCCGTAGACTTTAAAGGTTATGCTCGTTCCGGCATTGGCTGGACCGGAAGTGGCGGTGAACAACAATGTTTCCAGGCAACAGGCGCACAAAGTAAATACCGTCTCGGTAACGAATGTGAAACCTACGCCGAACTGAAACTGGGCCAGGAAGTGTGGAAAGAAGGCGACAAGAGCTTCTATTTCGACACCAACGTAGCGTACTCCGTTTCTCAACAGAATGACTGGGAATCCACCAGCCCGGCCTTCCGTGAAGCTAACGTGCAGGGTAAAAACCTGATTGAATGGCTGCCAGGCTCTACCATCTGGGCCGGTAAACGCTTCTATCAGCGTCATGACGTACACATGATCGACTTCTACTACTGGGATATCTCTGGTCCTGGTGCCGGTATTGAAAACATCGATCTGGGCTTTGGTAAACTCTCTCTGGCAGCGACCCGTTCTTCTGAGTCCGGCGGTTCTGCAACCTTCGCCGATCGTGATGCGAACGGCGACCGTATTTATGACAACGTGGTACCAAACGATGTCTTCGACGTCCGTTTAGCCGGTCTGGAAACCAACCCGGGCGGTACGCTGGAGCTGGGCGTTGACTACGGTCATACCAACATTCCTGACGACTACTACCTGCAACCTGGCGCCTCTAAAGATGGTTGGCTGTTCACCGCTGAACACACCCAGAGCATGATGAAAGGCTTCAACAAGTTCGTACTGCAATACGGTACGGATTCCATGACCTCTAACGGTAAAGGTATTCCACAGGGCGGCAGCATCGATAACGACGGCTCTATGTGGCGCGTGCTGGATCACGGTGCAATCACCCTGGCAGACCGTTGGGACCTGATGTACGTCGGTATGTACCAGAACATCGATCGTGACAACAACAACGGTACCGAGTGGTGGACCGTGGGTGTTCGTCCAATGTTCAAATGGACGCCGATCATGAGCACCTTGCTGGAAGTGGGCTACGACAACGTCAAATCTCAGAAAACTGACGACAAAAACAGCCAGTACAAAATCACCCTGGCACAGCAATGGCAGGCAGGTGACAGCATCTGGTCCCGTCCGGCTATCCGTGTCTTCGCAACCTACGCGAAGTGGGATGAGAAATGGGGCTATGCAAACAACGACTCAGGTGCAGGTTACACCTCTGGCGTAGCGTATAGCGACACCTCCGCGAAAACCTTCAGCCGTGGCGACAACGATGAGTGGACCTTCGGCGCCCAGATGGAAATCTGGTGGTAATTCGTCAAGCCTGACGTAATGACCTGAAAAGAGGGGCGCAAGCCCCTCTCTCCTTAGGGTGCTGCGCGCTATTGCCTGGCCACCGCAGTGCTCACGCTATCAGAGGTAATAACAATGAAAATGAAGAAAAGTCTCGTCGCGCTGTGCCTCTCTGCGGGGCTGTTGGCCTGTGCGCCTGCGGTCACCTTTGCAGATGTGAATTTTGTTCCTCAAAATACCAGCGCTGCGCCAGCTATTCCGGCTGCGGCACTACAGCAACTGGTGTGGACGCCAGTTGATCAATCGAAAACACAAACTACCCAGCTTTCAGCGGGGGGCCAGTCACTGAACGTGCCGGGTATCAGCGGTCCGGTCGCGGCTTTCAGCGTGCCGGCGAATATCGGCGAGCTGACCCTGACGTTGACCAGTGAAGTCAATAAACAGACCAGCGTCTTCGCGCCTAACGTGCTGATCCTCGATCAGAACATGACGCCATCCGCGTTCTTCCCAAGTGACTATTTCAGCTATCAGGAGCCTGGCGTCATGAGTGCCGATCGGCTGGAAGGCGTTATGCGCCTGACGCCAGCCCTGGGTCAGCAGAAGATTTATGTCCTGGTGTTCACGACTGAAAAAGATCTGCAACAGACAACGAAGCTTGTTGACCCGGCAAAAGCCTATGCGAAAGGCACGGGGAACTCTGTCCCGGATATTCCGGACCCGCTTGCCCGTCATACCACCGATGGTCTGATCAAGCTGAAAGTCTCCACCAACAGCGCCTCCAGCGTACTCGTAGGCCCGCTGTTTGGCTCATCTGGCCCGGGTCCGGTAACGGTGGGTAATACTGCCGCGCCTGTGTACGCCGCGCCAGCCGCAGCACCGGCCGCAGCCCCGGCCCCGGCGAAAAAAGCCGAGCCCGTGCTTAACGATACTGAAACTTACTTTAACAACGCCATCAAGCAGGCGGTTAAAAACGGCGATGTCGATAAAGCGCTGAAACTGCTTGATGAAGCCGAGCGTTTAGGTTCAACCACTGCCCGTTCCACCTTTATCAGCAGTGTAAAAGGCAAGGGGTAACCGTCTCCCCACAGTGCTGATTTTGTTAGTCGTTTAGTGCGCCTGAGTGGGCGCACTTTTTTTGCCACTACTCAGGGGCAATCTGTTCAGAACGCATTATCCCTGACGCGGAAAGAAAGAATGATGCGATCCCAGATTTCCACCAGTTCAGCGTCGCTGTAATCAGGTGGGGATGAGACATCGCTTCCTTCAGGTAAGATTTCATTGCTTAATGTCAGATCAAGGCTGGGGTGTGCAAAATCAGCGTTGGTTTCATTGGCTACGGCGGTAAACATTAGTTGTTTTGACGGATTTTCGGATGATTTATCTGGCGGGGCGGTGATTAGCCATTCACTGGCATTAAAACCGGCAATGCGTGCTTCTCCTTTTCGCAGCGTACTTCCGTCTATGCTATTGATATAAGACTGAATTTCCCCGCTGCGCTCCAGCATGGTTGTGCTTTCCTTAAGGGCGTTATTGCTCCAGACTGAAAAAGAAAACACCGAACTATAGGGGTAAACAAAGGTAATATCTTCCTTAGGCTTGCCGTTTCCGTCGCGGATAAACCCTTGCGGAATACAGGTGCCGGGCACGGAAGGAATATCCTCATTATGCCGTCCGCTCAGTCGGGACATGAGGTCCTGTAATTCCGCCAGTTTCTGGGGTTTATCATTCGCCATCCAGTCAGGTCTTCCCGCTTCCTTGCGCAGATAAAACGCTCGCTCTTTAGCGAAGCGCGGATCAGAATAATCGGTAATCCCCTGCATGAGGATAAACGCTACTCCGTCAACGTAGAGATGACCTTCCAGAATGCGCCCAAATCCCGCCACACTCTCATTTTCATTACGGTCAAAAATGACCGCATTATCACTCAGCTTGTATATCTGCTTAAGAAATGGCTGATCAACAGGGTCCACGGTAGCGCTGTTTTTCAGTTTCTGTTCCCGCAACCGGATACGCTGCTCAAATGCCGGGCGGTAGAGTCGCTTGCTGCTGATGCGGATCTCATTAATCTGTGCCCGGTCAGTCAAGGTGTTTTCGAATGAGGCCGGAACCTCAAACACATAGCGCCCCACGCACTGGGATTTGGTGGTGGCAAAAAGAGTATTAACCATACGTTTTTCCTTGTCCGTTAACGCCGGGGGCACATGCACGAATGTCACATATTTATGGATGTAATATCCTGCCGCCAGCAGCAGGAGCGTCAGCGTGACAATCAGGGGGGATGTGTCTTTTTTCATGGGGCGGGAGCCTGCTGCACAATTTTCACCACCGAGCGAACCGTAAACACCAGTGCGTCGGAGAGATCGCTGTATACCGAGCGGGAGCGATCGACAGGATCGACAGCATAAGCTCCTTCATGATCGACATCTGTCGCCAGTATACCCTGTATACGGGAAGAGGAGGTGCGGACGGAGGTGGTCGGCACGGTCCCATCACCAGGGCTTGCGGATGAAATTAGTTGATGAGTTCTTAACGGAGACAGTTCAAAAGGGTTAGCTGCATTTTCCCTGCACCTCTGTGCTTCCTTAACGCCCTGGGGGATCCGCTCTTACCATGCCAGGAACCCATCAGACGGGTTGCTTTTGCTGGCTCCGTAAAATAGCCAGGTCTGGGGGTGGTATTTGCCGTTTAACTTCTCAATAAATTTTTTAACGATATTACTTATTGTTTTCTCATATTTATTCCATTCGACCCTAGTATCATCCAGCAGCAAATCCTGCTCACATAGCCGCCACCACGCTGTTTTGTTGAGATAAATTTCCTCATACGGATCGGCCACCGGGAGGGAAAGTTGAGTCTCTTTACTGTTGATTTTCAGCCATCTCGGACCATAAGCCATACCCGGCAGAAGCTGTAACGGACCGGGAGACTGTGCCAGCACCGGCATCAGCTTTTCAGCACTTTCCCCGATAATCATTCCAGTAATGCCACGCTCACCGATCTTCATGCGGCGATAAGCTGCCGGTGAGCCGAGATCCGGCATGACGCCGTGTACGATACCCAGGATTGAGTCTTGTCCGCCCATATTTTCCGAGTAATGGCGGGCGACCAGTCCGCCCATCGAATGGGTGATCAGGACGACCTTGTTGACTGCCAGGCGTCCGTGATACGCACTCAGCACCTTACGGATATATTCGCCCAGCAACGCCGCAGAGTCCGCATTCGATTGCAGCCAGTTGTAACCAAAAACGTGCAGCGGGAATAAGAACTTGTGCCCGTGAGCCACTTCTTCTTCGCTCAGCACCTGCTCCTGAGGCTCGTTACCGATTCTGACGCCGATAAAACGCTGACGTGCCGTTTGCAACTGTGTCTCCCGAAAGTAATTATCCATCAGGATCTCGTCGTCGCTGAGCAGGTATTGCAGCCGGTCAAGCGCCTCACCGTAGTTCATGTAAAACGCACTTCCCCATCCGCGGGCGTGACGGGACGGGAATTTTTTCCCATCCGCACCGTCGTTTAAAATTTCCCCAGAGTCATCGACGACGGTGGTCGTCGGATCAAGCAGTTGCTTTCTTTTTTGGGGGCCAGCAAGTGGCCATTTTTTAAGCGATGACAAGCTGAACTGCCAGACTTTTTTATCCCCACTCTTTAAGTTTGACCCCATCACCCCAGGAATAAAAATCACCGGGATCACTTTTGTAGGGGGCTTGAGACAAACCGAGATGTGGTTTTTGTCTTTTGGCTGAGAAAAAACTTTATAATGAAACGTGCCATCGTCATCCCAGATGGGACGATGATAAGACCGATTAGGGGGGCTATTTTTGTTGTCATCCATGTATTAAGTTACTGATATTCCTTCTCAAGAGCTGCATTAGCTCACAATTTATCCGCGCGATACTTAACCAAAATCAAGTTCTGCTATTGCTGCCACGAACATTTCTCCCGCGCTGTTGCACCATTGTTGCGATAGTGATCGCTAAATTTGGTTTGTCCGTCCTCATTTTGCCAATCTGCGATACAATGCCTTTACGTTATGTATCGGAGAGTCTGGCATGTCACACCCCGCGCTAACGCAGCTGCGTGCGCTACGCTATTTCGACCAAATACCCGCGCTTGACCCGGAGCAACTGGACTGGCTGTTGCTGGAAGATTCCATGACAAAACGTTTTGAGCAACAGGGTAAAACGGTCACGGTGACGATGATTCAGGAAGGGTTTGTCTCGCCTGCGGAGATTGCCAGCGAGCTGCCGCTGCTGCCGCAAGAAGAACGCTACTGGCTGCGTGAAATTTTACTGTGTGCAGATGGCGAGCCGTGGCTTGCCGGGCGGACGGTGGTTCCTGAGTCTACACTTTCCGGGCCGGAGCTGGCATTGCAACGCCTCGGCAAAACGCCCCTGGGGCGCTATCTGTTCACCTCGTCTGAACTGACCCGTGATTTTATTGAAATTGGTTGCGATGCCGATTTGTGGGGGCGCCGTTCCCGCCTTCGTTTGAGTGGCAAGCCGTTAATACTGACGGAACTCTTTTTGCCTGCATCGCCGTTGTACTAAGAGGGAGAAAAAATGGAGTGGAGTCTGACGCAGAATAAGCTGCTGGCCTATCACCGCCTGATGCGTACTGATAAACCCATTGGCGCGCTGCTGCTGCTGTGGCCGACCTTATGGGCGCTGTGGGTTGCCACGCCGGGCGTGCCGCCGCTGTGGATCCTGGCGGTGTTTGTGGCGGGCGTCTGGCTGATGCGCGCTGCGGGCTGTGTGGTTAACGACTATGCTGACCGGAAATTTGATGGACATGTTAAGCGCACCGCGAATCGTCCTCTGCCGAGCGGTCAGGTGACCGGGAAAGAGGCGCGCATTCTGTTTGTGGTGCTGGTGCTTCTCTCTTTTATGCTGGTGTTAACCCTTAACACCATGACCATTCTGCTGTCCGTTGCTGCTCTGGCGCTGGCCTGGGTTTACCCGTTCATGAAGCGATACACCCATCTGCCGCAGGTGGTGTTGGGTGCGGCATTTGGCTGGTCGATTCCCATGGCGTTTGCCGCGGTCAGCGAGTCCGTTCCGCTCAGCTGCTGGCTGATGTTCCTGGCGAATATTCTCTGGGCCGTTGCGTACGATACCCAATACGCGATGGTCGATCGCGATGACGATCTCAAGATTGGCATCAAATCGACGGCGATCCTGTTTGGTCGTCACGACAAACTTATCATCGGCATATTGCAGGTGGCGGTGCTGGCGCTGATGGTGGCGATTGGTCGCCTGAACGGGCTGAACTGGGAGTTTTACTGGTCCGTACTGGTGGCGGGGCTGCTGTTTGCGTATCAGCAGAAGCTGATCGCGAAGCGCGAGCGTGAAGCCTGCTTTAAAGCGTTTCTGAATAATAACTACGTCGGGCTGGTGCTGTTTCTGGGCCTGGCGATGAGTTACTGGTGATAAAAAAGCCGGGTGGCGGCTTCGCCTTACCCGGCCTACGATTTAGCGGAACATATAGGCCGGGTAAGCGTTAGCGCCACCCGGCTTTAGCATCATTCGCCCTGCGTCGAACTCTCAATCGTCAAACGCACATCCGCGGTAATCAGCTCTGCCAGCATCTGGTAAACCTTCATCGTCTCTTCCGGCTCGGCATCGCCCGTATCGCTAATGTACCCTTCGTCGCGCAGCGTCAGCACCAGGGAGCTGAATACCGCTTTGTCGAAGAATTCCGGGGCGTTAATGCCATGCAGAACAGAAAGGCGCTGAGCCAGCGTCCGGCTCTCTTTTTCCAGCGTACCGCGGTTGATGGACGGATTTGCACTCAGCAACCAGAAGGTAATGGCGTAGCGCTGCAACGTCTCACGCGCACCGGAAGCCAGGAGCTGCAAGGTACGGGAACGTGACGGATTGATATGCAGTTCATCATCAATGATGGTAATCAGCCCCTGACGATGCATCTCTGCCGTCATTTTATCGAGCTCTGCCGCCAGTTCATCCTTACTCCAGCGCAGGAACAGCTCCGCTTTCAGCATTGGGTAGATGGCCTGAATATGGCGCAGCAGCTCCTGACGCGAAATACGGCGGTGCTGGGTAATAATGGCCGCCATCAGCGACGGCAGCATCAGCATGTGCGTGATGTTATTGCGGTAGTAGGTCATCAGCACGGCCTGCTCGCGCGGCAGAATGATGATGTCACCAATCGTATCTTTCTCGACTTCGAACTTGTTCATCTGCAACGCGTGAACGATCAGCTCGCTGGCGGTGGCAGACGGCACGGTCGAATCAACGGAATACGGCACGTTGCGCATGATATCCAGGTAGCAGTCAATCTGCTCGGTCAGCTGTTCGCGGGTCAGTGAACGCTGGCGGGAGGCCAGAAGCGCAGTACAACACAGGTTCATGGCGTTTGCCGCACCAGCATTGTTGATGCGTACCATCAGCTCGGATGCAATGCCGTTGACCGTTGGCGTCAGCCAGGCCGGACGTACCGCTTCGATAGGATCGATAGACTCGCGCCACTCCGGAACATGATGGTTCAGATATGTCATCAGCGGCAGGGGCTCGCCAAAGTTCACGTAGCCCTGGCCGAGGTTGCGCAGTTTACTCAGCCCACGCAGCATCTGCGGCAGACTCTCTTTCTCTTTGGTTGCACCGCGCAGCTCTTTCGCGTAGGTGCCCACTTCCATCACGTGTTCATAACCGATGTAAATAGGCACCAGCGTGATAGGACGCGTACCGCCACGCAGCATGGCCTGAATGGTCATCGACAGCGTGCCGGTCTTCGGATCGAGCAGACGACCGGTACGCGAGCGCCCGCCTTCAACAAAGTACTCCACGGAATAACCGCGGCTGAACAGCTCGCCCAGATACTCCCTGAAGACGGTGGAGTAAAGCTTGTTACCCTTAAAGGTACGACGAATAAAGAACGCACCCAGACGGCGGAAAATCGGGCCTGCTGGCCAGAAGTTCAGGTTGATACCGGCAGCAATATGCGGCGGCACCAGCCCCTGGTGATAGAGCACGTAAGAGAGCAACAGGTAGTCCATGTGGCTGCGGTGGCAGGGCACATAGACAATCTCGTGGCCGTCGTGCGCTAACTGACGTACGCGCTCGGCGTTGTGGACGTTAATCCCCTGATAGAGGCGGTTCCACGTGAAGCCAAGGATACGGTCAGAGAGGCGAATCATCTCGTAGGAGAAATTCGCGGCGATCTCTTCCATCAGCGCTATCGCGTTCTGCTGCGCTTTCTCGTGCGAAATTTTCTTGCTGCGCGCTTCGTCTTCTACGGCACGGGCAATCGCTTTGGAAGCCAGCAGCTTGTTGAACAGATCCTGACGTGCCGGGAGACGTGGTCCAACGGCCGCCAGACGCTGACGTGCAAAGTGCATACGCGCAACGCGCGCCAGCTTTTGCGCAATGATTTTGTCAGTGCCGTGTTCATCCGCCATGCGGCGCAGTGAAACGGAAGGTGAGAAGCGGACAAAGCTGTCGCGTCCCAGCCAGGAGACGGCGAAGAACTTCTGAATGCCGTTGAGCATACGCAGCGGCGGGTTCTCTTCCCCTTTTTCGCGTCCCGGACGACGGCCAAACATCACCGACACCGGCACCATCTGCACGTCCAGATCGGGGTTGCTGCGGTGCAGATCGAGGTAATCATGGAACAGCTTAATGGACTCTTCTTTCGGCGTGTAATAGGTGAACACGCGCGGCCCGCCATGGATGAACACGTAGCGCGGCAGCAGCGTACCGTCGACTTCCAGCGGTTCAAGCGGGTCAGGTAAATCGTGCGCCAGACATTGAGCGCGAAGCGTCAGCAGGTCTGCCTTCGAGTTATAAGGCAAAACGTACATAATAGGGCGCGACGTATCGAGCCCTAATTCCAGCGCAGGTTCTGCTGGGATAGACTTACTTTTTACCAGGACGCTTAATGGTAAATTAAGTAATTTGTAGTAAATTCGTGGCCAGCCGGACATAAACGATGTAAAGCCTCTGGTTAATAATGCAATTGCGGCGCAAGGATAACAGAAAGCGCGCAAAATTTCTGTTGTTACCCGTCATACTTCAGGTTGCAGCAAAACGCGCTGCGGCTTTAGTTACAGACGCTATTTATCATAAAAGGTTCTTTTAATGGCCAATAATACCACTGGGTTAACTCGAATCATTAAAGCTGCCGGTTATTCATGGAAAGGTTTCCGCGCGGCATGGGTTAATGAAGCCGCTTTCCGCCAGGAAGCGGTTGCCGCAATCGTTGCCGTTGTCATCGCCTGCTTCCTTGATGTTGATGCTATCACCCGCGTACTGCTCATCGGATCTGTCCTTCTGGTGATGATAGTGGAAATTCTGAATAGCGCTATTGAGGCCGTTGTTGACCGAATCGGGTCGGAATTCCATGAACTGTCTGGCCGGGCGAAAGACATGGGTTCCGCTGCCGTACTGCTGGCGATTATCACTGCGGCGATCACCTGGGTCACGCTGCTTTGGTCGCATTTCCGATGAGCCTCGAGGAATAATTAAGTCCCTGGTTTTTTGTGCAGTTTTTGGTTCCAAAATCGCCTTTGACTGTATATACTCACAGCATAACTGTATATACACCCAGGGGGCGGTATGAAAGCGTTAACGACCAGGCAGCAAGAGGTGTTTGATCTCATTCGGGATCATATCGGCCAGACGGGTATGCCACCCACGCGTGCAGAAATTGCGCAGCGTCTGGGCTTCCGTTCTCCTAATGCTGCCGAAGAGCACCTTAAAGCGCTGGCGCGTAAGGGCGTGATTGAGATTGTTTCCGGGGCCTCACGCGGCATTCGTCTGCTTGTGGAAGAAGAGAGCGGTATTCCACTGGTGGGCCGCGTTGCCGCAGGTGAACCTCTGCTGGCGCAGCAGCACATCGAAGGGCACTATCAGGTTGACCCAGGCATGTTCAAGCCGAGCGCCGATTTCCTGCTGCGCGTTAGCGGAATGTCCATGAAAGATATCGGTATTCTGGATGGCGATCTGCTGGCGGTACACAAAACGCAGGATGTGCGTAACGGGCAAGTCGTGGTGGCGCGCATTGATGATGAAGTGACGGTTAAGCGCCTGAAAAAACAAGGCAATACCGTGCAGCTTCTGCCTGAAAACAATGAATTCTCCCCGATTGTGGTGGATCTCCGCGAGCAGAGCTTCTCTATTGAAGGACTGGCGGTCGGCGTTATCCGCAACGGTGAATGGCTGTAATCTCTTCCTGACAGGCTGTAGTTCCTCTACAGCCTGGCCTGTTTTCTGATTCCGGTAATTTCCATGGCATTGCTAACTTCTGCCGATAAGGCGTTGTGGCGTCTTGCGCTACCGATGATTTTTTCCAATATTACCGTTCCTCTGCTGGGGCTGGTGGATACGGCGGTTATCGGGCATCTCGATTCGCCGATTTATCTTGGCGGCGTCGCGATCGGCGCAACGGCGACCAGCTTCCTCTTTATGCTGCTGCTTTTTCTGCGCATGAGTACGACAGGCCTGACGGCCCAGGCGTATGGTGCAAAAGATCCCCTGCGTCTGGCGCGTGCGCTGGTTCAGCCGCTCATTCTGGCATTCGGTGCCGGCGCGTTAATCGTTCTGTTGCGTACGCCGCTGATTGATCTTGCGCTCCATATTGTAGGTGGCAGCGATGCCGTACTGGAACAGGCCCGGCGGTTCCTCGAAATTCGCTGGCTCAGCGCGCCCGCTTCACTGGCAAACCTGGTCCTGCTGGGCTGGCTGCTGGGCGTGCAGTACGCCCGCGCGCCGGTGATCCTACTGGTGGTGGGCAACCTGCTTAACATTGTGCTCGATCTCTGGCTGGTGATGGGGCTGCACATGAACGTCCGGGGCGCGGCGCTGGCCACGGCGATTGCCGAGTACGGTACGCTGCTGATCGGTTTGGGGATGGTCTGGCGCGTGCTGGCGATGCGCGGTATCACCCTGGTTCTGCTGAAATCGGCCTGGCGCGGCAACATTCGTAAGCTGCTGGCGCTTAATCGCGACATCATGCTCCGTTCGCTTCTGCTGCAACTCTGCTTTGGTGCATTAACCGTTTTTGGTGCGCGTCTTGGGCCTGAGATCGTTGCCGTCAACGCAGTGCTTATGACATTACTGACCTTTACCGCTTACGCGCTGGATGGTTTTGCTTACGCCGTGGAGGCGCATTCAGGGCAGGCCTATGGCGCGCGTGAAAGCGGCCAGTTACGCGAAGTCTGGCGTGCTGCCTGTCGTCAGGCGGGCCTGGTGGCGCTGGTCTTTGCTCTGGTATACGCCTGTTTTGGTGGGCATATTGTCGCGTTACTCACCTCGTTGCCCGCGCTACGTGAGCTGGCCGATCGCTACATCCTCTGGCAGGTAGTATTACCGGTGGTGGGCGTGTGGTGCTATTTGCTGGACGGCATGTTTATTGGTGCGACGCGAGGGGCGGAGATGCGCAACAGCATGGCCGTCGCGGCGGCGGGGTTCGGCCTGACGCTGCTAACCCTGCCGTATCTCGGCAATCATGGTCTGTGGCTGGCGCTGGCGGTGTTTCTCTCACTGCGTGGCCTTTCGCTGGCCGTTATCTGGCATCGTCACTGGCGAAATAATACCTGGTTTCCAGCCCCGCACGATATATCGTAACGGTTAAAGATTCCGAATATAAAAACAACTGCCGAATCCTTAACTACAATAATAATCACGTCCAGCAGAAAAGAACGAAGCGGACGATACTCATAGACGCTTAACACGAGGACACGATTATGAATAAAGACGAAATCGGCGGCAACTGGAAGCAATTCAAAGGTAAAGCGAAAGAACAGTGGGGTAAGCTGACAGATGACGATATGACCGTCATTGAAGGTAAGCGCGATCAGCTGGTAGGTAAAATCCAGGAGCGCTACGGTTACGAAAAAGATCAGGCGGAAAACGAAGTCAAAGACTGGGAAACCCGTAACGACTACCGCTGGTAACCGGCACTATCCCCAAGGGCGGCCCTGAGCCGCCTTTTTCTTTGGCTTTAACGCGGCTTTTTCTTCACCAGGATAGAGTGATCGTGCTGACAGGCATCCTGATGGCGGCATGACTCCACCTCCACGCAGGCAGAACATAAGCCGTGGGCTTCAATCACATTATGGCGCAGCGCAAAGCCCATTCTGGCTGCCAGCGTATGCATAATATCTTCCACACCTTCCGCACACTCTTCCTTCACCACACCACAGCGATCGCAGATAAACATGGCGGACGTGTGAGTTGGCTGGTCAAAAAGATGGCACAGCACATAGCTGTTTGTTGATTCCACTTTATGCACAAACCCTTGCTCCAGCAGAAAATCCAGCGCCCGATAAACGGTCGGCGGTTTTGCCTGCGGCTCGCTTTCACGCAGCAGATCGAGTAGATCGTAGGCGCTGATGGCGCCCTGTTGCAGGCTCATCAGACGCAGTACCTCAAGGCGCTGCGGGGTCAGGCGCACATTGCGTTGCGCGCACAGCTTTTCAGCTTGCGCTAACAGCTCTTTTGTGGACTTGTCCATCGGGCACCTCGGATATGGTAAGGGGTGAAAACACTCACTTTACCATGTTCTGCTAAAAACACCGAGATCCGCCAGGCTGTGCTATACCTGACGCATCGTAAATCAGGAGATCGCAAAATGAAAAGACCTGACTGTATTCGGCACTGGCGGGACGTGGAAGGCGCTGATGACGCAACGTATCCTGACAGCAACGAACGTTTTTCTGTTGGCGCGCCGCTGGCCCGCAGGCTGGGTCTCGGCCGCATTGGTATTCACCATGAACGGCTGCCACCCGGACGCCGTACGTCTTATCCGCATGCGGAAAGCGACGAAGAGGAGTTTGTTTACGTTCTGGAGGGTTACCCTGAGGCCTGGATCAATGGCTATTTATGGAAGCTCGAACCCGGAGACAGCGTGGGATTTCCAGCCGGGACGGGCGTGTGTCATACCTTTATCAACAATACCGATGAAGAGGTGCGCTTACTGGTGGTGGGTGAGGCCAATAAAAAACATAACCGCATCTACTATCCGCTCAATCCGGTGTATGCCGCGACGCGCGAAGACCGCTGGGTCGACCATCCGCCTCAGTTTTTTGGGCCGCACGATGGAAAACCTGGGCGAAAATAATTTCCTCTTCTATAAATATTGATGGTCGTCACATATTACAACAGGCCTGGATGGAATTTAACTTAAGGAAATAGCGGGTCTTTTTGCACTTATTCACAGCAATAGTTCGTTCCTGTTTGGGTGATAACAGACAGGGTTAACTAATAACAAACTATTTACGAGCACACTGTGAAAAAACATTTTAAATTTTCGATGGTTAGCATCGCTGTCTCCTTTTTTATGGCAAATCAGGCGGGAGCAGCCAATACCTGGACGGAAGCGCGTAGCGACGCAATGGGCGGAACGGGTGTCGCGGCAGGGAGCTATGGCAGCGGGGCGTTAATCAACCCCGCGTTACTGGCAAAATCTAAGCCCGAGGATGATGTGACGGTTATTTTGCCGTCCGTTGGCGTACAGGTGACCGATGAAGACAATCTTCAGGACGAGATTGATACCATTAATGACAAAATCAATCATTACAAGGATGTGGTTGATAGTCTGACCCCCATTGAAGTTATCACCAATCCATTAGGTTCGATCAATCAGTTCCAGGGCGCAGCGAAAGATCTCGCTGATGAACTGGACTACCTGAAAGGCAAGACCGCACACGCCACCGCAGGGGCGGGGATTGCCGTCAGTATCCCTAACGATGTTCTTTCCGTGGCCTTTATGGCAAAAGGCTATGCCCATGGCCGGGTCAGCTCTTCAATCGATCAGCAGGACATTGATTATCTGCGCGGTATACAACGAAGCGATGCGGTGGCTGCCGGTGTGGCGCTGGATGCCGCGCTAAACGGCACCGATCAGATCACCAAAAACCTTAACTCTACGGCGTCTGGTCGGGCGGCGATTGTATCCGACTACGGTATTGCGGTGGCCCGTCAGTTCGATCTTGGCGGCGTTCCGGTTTCCGTTGGCGTCACGCCGAAGCTGCAAAAAACCTGGCTCTATAACTACACCACTTCAATCTACGATTACGACAGTAATAAGTGGAACGACAGCCGCTACCGTACCGACGACACTGGCTTCAACGTCGATGCCGGTATTGCTGCTGATTTCGGTGAAAACTGGACGGTCGGCGTGAGCGGGCAAAACCTGATGTCGCGCGATATCGATACCAAAGATATCCGCATCCGCAACGGGCGTACGGGAGAGGTGGTGAGTTATAAAGACACTTATCAGATCCGTCCGCTGGTCACTGCCGGGGCCGCCTGGCACAACGATCTGGTCACGCTGACCGCAGACGGCGATCTGACCGAAACCAAGGGCTTTAAAAGCGAAGACACCTCCCAGTACGTTGGCGTTGGTGCCGAAGTCACGCCACTGAGCTGGCTGGCAGTACGCGCCGGTTATCGTGCGGATATGAAAGGGAACGACAGCAACGTCTTTACCGGCGGTGTCGGTTTCGCGCCGTTCAACTCCGTCCACGTTGACCTGATGGGGCTTTATGGCGAAGACGAGACCTGGGGCGCAGGGGCACAGTTGAGCATGACGTTCTAAAGTACACCGGAGGCGCTGCGCCTCCGGCTTTTCTTTGTGCTATAGTAGCGCCCCTTTTCCACCAGATGCTTAAAACTTCGCCATGTCGTCAGAATTCCAGACCGCTTTCCCTGCACACCGTTTCTCCATTGCGCCAATGCTCGACTGGACGGACAGACACTGCCGCTATTTCCTGCGCCAGCTCTCCCGCCATACGCTGCTGTACACCGAAATGGTCACTACCGGCGCAATTATTCACGGCAAGGGCGATTATCTGGCGTACAGCGAAGAGGAGCATCCGGTTGCGCTGCAACTGGGTGGCAGCGATCCGGCTGCGCTGGCGCAGTGCGCGAAGCTGGCTGAAGAACGCGGCTATGACGAGATTAACCTCAACGTCGGTTGCCCGTCCGACCGTGTGCAAAACGGTATGTTCGGCGCGTGTCTGATGGGTAATGCACATCTGGTGGCGGACTGTATCAAAGCGATGCGCGACGTCGTCTCTATCCCGGTCACGGTCAAAACCCGTATCGGCATAGACGACCAGGACAGCTACGAGTTCCTGTGTGATTTCATCAACACCGTATCAGGGAGGGGTGAATGCGAGATGTTTATCATCCACGCCCGTAAAGCCTGGCTCTCTGGCCTCAGCCCGAAAGAAAACCGCGAGATCCCGCCGCTGGACTACCCGCGCGTGTACCAGCTAAAACGCGACTTCCCGCACCTGACCATGTCGATCAACGGCGGTATTACGTCGCTGGACGAGGCCAAAGCGCATCTCGAACATATGGATGGCGTGATGGTCGGACGCGAGGCGTATCAGAACCCGGGCATTCTGGCGACGGTTGACCGGGAAATCTTTGGCGTTGACGGTGCTGACACCGATCCCGTGGCAGTAGTGCGCGCCATGTATCCGTACATTGAGCGCGAGCTGAGTCATGGTACGTATCTGGGCCACATTACCCGCCATATGCTTGGCCTGTTCCAGGGCATTCCTGGCGCGCGCCAGTGGCGTCGTTATCTCAGCGAGAACGCGCATAAGGCCGGTGCGGATATTGAGGTCCTGGAACACGCGCTGCGTCTGGTTGCGGATAAACGTTAAATTTCGCTAAAAGATGGTCAAATACGCCACGCCCTGCAAGACATTGCGGGGCGTTTTGCTTTCAGAACAACGACTTATTTTTGGCATGTTTCTTGTAACGATCGCAGCATCATTCGGGAACTCGTGGGAGAGCACCATGCTGGAACTACTTTTTGTGATTGGCTTCTTTATCATGCTGATGGTCACGGGCGTATCGCTGCTCGGTATCCTGGCCGCGCTCGTCGTGGCCACGGTGGTGATGTTTGTCGGCGGTTTATTTGCCCTGACGATTAAACTCTTGCCGTGGTTACTTCTGGCGATTGCGGTGGTATGGGCGATACGGGCGATTAAATCACCAAAACTGCCCACTTATCAGCGTAATAACCGCTTCCGTTACTAAGGTATTGAGGTGTACGTCACATACCTGCAACTTTTCCGGCAGCAATCCTTAGAACAGAATAGGATTTACTTATCGAATCTGTCACTATGGCTGCCGCTAAAGAATTCATCGAGCTGTACCCTACATACAGCCGAACTAAAAAAAGAAAGGGCTTCCTACGGGAAGCCCAATTTCTTTTTATGGCTCAGGGAATTAACAGACTTGATCCCTGCGTTGCCCGGCTCTCCAGCACCTCATGCGCGCGCTGCGCATCGGTCAGCGGATATTTCTGCGCCTCTGCCACATCCACTTTAATTACCCCACTGGCGATCAGCGAGAACAGCTCGTTGCTGGCTTCCTCAAGTTCTTCCCGGTTGGTAATGTAACCTTGCAGGGAAGGGCGAGTGACGTATAGCGACCCTTTCTGATTCAGAATGCCCAGGTTGACGCCGGTGACTGCCCCGGAGGCGTTACCGAAGCTCACCATCAGCCCGCGACGTTGCAGGCAGTCCAGCGAAGATTCCCAGGTGTCTTTCCCCACCGAGTCATACACTACGCGGACCTTTTTGCCGCCAGTGATCTCTTTCAGCCGCTCAACGATGCTCTCTTCCCGGTAGTTGATCACCTGCCATGCGCCCGCGTCCAGCGCGCGCTGCGCTTTTTGCGCGCTGCCTGTGGTGCCGATCAGCTTCGCGCCCAGGGCTTTCGCCCACTGGCAGGCAATCAGCCCCACGCCACCTGCGGCTGCGTGAAACAGGAATTGCTCGTCAGGCTTAATTTCGTAGGTTTTGCGCAGCAGATAATAGACCGTCAGCCCTTTCAGGAATGAGGCGGCAGCCTGCTCGAAGCCGATCGCATTTGGCAGCAGCGCCGCTTTCTCGGCCGGAACGTTATGGATGGAGCTGTAAGCGCCCAGCGCCGACTGCGCGTACACCACGCGATCGCCTTCCTTAATGTGCTTAACCGCGCTGCCCACTTTGCTGACGATACCGGCCGCCTCGGTGCCCAGTCCGCTCGGCATCGACGGAGGCGGATAGAGGCCGCCGCGAATATAGGTATCGATGTAGTTAATGCCGATCGCTTTGTTTTCCACCTGGATTTCGTTCTCGCCAGGCGCAGCGGGGGTAAATTCCACCGCTTTGAGTACGTCAGGGCCACCATGCTTGTGAAATTCAATACGTGTTGCCATGCTTCCTCCAGAATGTGGTAATCTTTCGACCCACTCTTTATCTCGGTAACTCCATTCACTATGGCAGGAAACAAACCCTTCAACAAACAGACTGAACCTCGTGAGCGTGATTATCAGGTCGCCGGGTTAAAAGTCCCGCCGCACTCGATTGAAGCGGAACAGTCGGTGTTGGGCGGTTTAATGCTGGATAACGAACGCTGGGACGACGTCGCCGAGCGTGTTGTCGCGGAAGACTTCTATACCCGCCCGCACCGCCATATCTTTACGGAAATGGCGCGTTTGCAGGAGTCGGGCAGCCCTATCGACCTGATTACGCTCGCAGAATCGCTGGAGCGTCTGGGACAGCTCGACAGCGTCGGCGGATTTGCCTATCTGGCAGAACTGTCAAAAAACACGCCAAGTGCCGCGAACATCAGCGCTTACGCTGATATCGTTCGTGAACGCGCCGTTGTCCGCGAGATGATCTCGGTGGCGAATGAGATCGCCGAGGCTGGTTTCGATCCCCAGGGGCGCACCAGCGAAGATCTGCTCGACCTGGCGGAATCCCGCGTCTTTAAAATCGCCGAAAGCCGTGCGAACAAAGACGAAGGCCCGAAAAATATCGCCGATGTGCTCGACGCCACGGTTGCGCGTATTGAGCAGCTTTTCCAGCAGCCGCACGATGGCGTGACGGGGGTGAACACCGGTTATGACGATCTCAACAAGAAAACGGCAGGTCTTCAGCCATCGGATTTGATTATCGTCGCGGCGCGTCCGTCGATGGGTAAAACGACATTTGCGATGAACCTCGTCGAAAACGCGGCGATGTTGCAGGATAAGCCGGTGCTTATCTTCAGTCTTGAGATGCCCTCTGAACAGATCATGATGCGTTCTCTGGCGTCCCTGTCGCGCGTGGATCAGACCCGCATCCGTACCGGCCAGCTGGACGATGAGGACTGGGCGCGCATCTCGGGCACCATGGGGATTTTGCTGGAAAAACGGAACATCTATATCGATGACTCCTCCGGCCTGACGCCGACGGAAGTGCGCTCCCGCGCGCGCCGTATCGCCCGTGAACACGGTGGTATCGGCCTCATCATGATCGACTACCTTCAGCTGATGCGCGTTCCGTCGCTTTCCGACAACCGTACGCTGGAGATTGCCGAGATTTCCCGCTCGCTCAAGGCGTTAGCCAAAGAGCTGCACGTGCCGGTGGTGGCGCTATCGCAGCTTAACCGCTCTCTGGAACAACGTGCAGACAAGCGCCCGGTCAACTCCGACCTGCGTGAATCCGGCTCCATCGAGCAGGATGCCGACTTAATCATGTTCATCTACCGTGATGAGGTTTATCACGAGAACAGCGATCTGAAAGGGATCGCCGAAATTATTATTGGTAAGCAACGTAACGGCCCCATCGGTACGGTACGTCTGACCTTTAACGGCCAGTGGTCGCGTTTCGACAACTATGCCGGTCCTCAATATGATGATGAGTAATTTCTAAGGAATTCAAATGCAAGCGGCAACTGTTGTTATTAACCGCCGCGCTCTGCGACACAACCTGCAACGTCTGCGAGAACTGGCGCCCGCCAGTAAGCTCGTTGCAGTCGTGAAAGCGAACGCTTACGGACACGGTCTTCTTGAGACCGCGCGAACGCTCCCCGATGCCGACGCTTTTGGCGTCGCCCGTCTCGAAGAAGCTCTCCGCCTGCGCGCAGGTGGAATTACGCAACCGATTCTGCTCCTCGAAGGCTTTTTTGAAGCCTCGGACCTGCCGACCATTGCCGATCAGCACCTGCACACGGCGGTGCATAACGAAGAACAGCTGGCCGCGCTGGAAACGGCTGAACTGAGCGAGCCGGTCACCGTCTGGATGAAGCTCGACACGGGCATGCACCGTCTGGGCGTGCGGCCGGAAAGCGCGGAGGCGTTTTATCAGCGTCTGAGTCAGTGCAAAAATGTGCGTCAGCCGGTGAACATCGTCAGCCACTTTGCCCGCGCCGATGAGCCTGAATGCGGCGCAACGGAACAGCAGCTTGATATCTTCAACACCTTCTGCGAAGGCAAACCGGGGATGCGCTCGATCGCGGCATCCGGCGGGATCCTGCTATGGCCGCAGTCGCACTTCGACTGGGCGCGTCCGGGCATCATTCTTTATGGCGTGTCGCCGCTGGAGAACAAACCCTGGGGGCCGGACTTTGGCTTTAAGCCGGTGATGTCGCTGGTTTCAAAGCTGATTGCCGTGCGTGAGCACAAAGCGGGAGAGCCGGTAGGTTACGGCGGCACCTGGATCAGCGAGCGCGATACGCGTCTTGGCGTGGTGGCGATGGGCTACGGTGACGGCTATCCCCGCGCCGCACCAACGGGCACGCCGGTGCTGGTCAACGGTCGCGAAGTAAAGATTGTCGGCCGCGTGGCGATGGACATGATTTGTGTTGATCTGGGGCCCGACGCGCAGGATAAAGCGGGGGACGATGCGGTAATGTGGGGCGAAGGCCTGCCGGTAGAACGTATTGCTGAAATAACAAAAGTGAGTGCTTACGAACTTATCACGCGCCTTACCTCAAGGGTCGCGATGAAATACGTCGACTAAGCATGAGCGGGATGCGATGCATCCCGCTTCTGTTAACATCCCCTCGATCTTCTTCCGCTTCCGGTTTATTGTTGAATTCCCTGCCTCATAATAATCCGGAGAACATCGCGTGTTTCAGAAAGTAGACGCCTACGCCGGCGACCCTATCCTCTCCTTGATGGAGCGTTTCAAAGAAGATCCTCGCAGCGACAAAGTGAACCTCAGCATTGGTCTTTACTACAACGAAGACGGCATCATTCCTCAGTTGAAAGCCGTTGCCGAAGCTGAAGCGCGTCTGAACGCAACCCCGCACGGTGCTTCGCTTTATCTGCCGATGGAAGGATTAAACACCTACCGCAACACTATCGCGCCGCTGCTGTTTGGTGCGGACCACGCGGTGCTCGCGCAAAAGCGCGTGGCGACTATCCAGACGCTGGGTGGCTCGGGTGCGCTGAAGGTAGGCGCAGATTTCCTGAAAAAGTACTTCCCGGATTCCGGCGTGTGGGTCAGCGACCCGACGTGGGAAAACCACGTTGCGATCTTCGAGGGCGCGGGCTTTAAGGTGGCGACCTATCCGTGGTTCGACAGCGAAACCAACGGCGTGCGCGTTGATGCGCTGCTGGAAAAACTGAACACCCTGCCGGAGCGCAGTATCGTATTGCTGCATCCGTGCTGCCATAATCCGACCGGTGCGGACCTCACCAATGCCCAGTGGGATGCGGTGATCGAGATACTGAAGGCGCGTAACCTGATCCCGTTCCTCGACATCGCCTATCAGGGCTTTGGCGCGGGCATGGAGGAAGACGCCTATGCCATTCGCGCGATTGCCAGCGCGGGGCTTCCCGCTCTGGTCAGCAACTCGTTCTCAAAAATCTTCTCCCTGTACGGCGAGCGCGTTGGCGGCCTGTCCGTGGTGTGTGAAGACGCCGAAGCCGCGGGACGCGTACTCGGTCAGCTGAAAGCGACGGTCCGCCGGATCTACTCCAGCCCGCCGAACTTTGGTGCGCAGGTGGTGGCGACAGTTCTCGGTGACGAAACGCTGAAAGCGTCCTGGCTTGCGGAAGTGGAAGCGATGCGTAAGCGCATCCTGTCGATGCGTCAGGAGCTGGTTAACGTCCTGAAAGAGGCCGTGCCTGGGCATAACTTTGATTATCTTCTCAAGCAACGCGGGATGTTCAGCTACACCGGACTGAGCGCAGCGCAGGTCGATCGCCTGCGCGAAGAGTTCGGTGTCTACCTGATCGCCAGCGGCCGTATGTGCGTGGCGGGTCTGAATGCCAGCAATGTCCAGCGCGTGGCGCAGGCGTTTGCATCCGTAATGTAAGCATTCACTTACTTGCATACTGTATGTAGGCCGGGTAAGGCGTAGCCGCCACCCGGCTTTTTTGTTCGCGTCGGTGCCAGTCATTGCCCGGTGGCGCTTCGCTTACCGGACCTACACGTTTCTTCTGCGCTTTGTGATCGTCTTCTTTTTATTCAGCCCCATAAGTAAAAACTCCTTTCCTTCCCCTACCGCTGGGGTTATGGTCGGATAGTTTTTTGACCATCCGCTCAAAATAAAAAGATAACAAACTGAATATTCAGGGGAAAATATGCGCAAGATCACACTGGCGCTCAGCGCCGCCTGCTTATTGTTCTCGCTTAATAGCGCCGTTGTTGCACGGGCTTCTGCACCCACGCCGCTTTACACCGGCACTACCGCCGCCATTCTTGCCGAACAGGCCCCCATTCACTGGGTTTCAGTGGCACAAATCGAAAATAGCCTGACGGGTCGCCCGCCGATAGCCGTGGGCTTCGATATTGACGATACCGTTCTCTTCTCCAGCCCCGGTTTCTGGCGCGGCAAAAAAACGTACTCCCCGGACAGCGAAGCCTATCTGAAAAACCCGGAATTCTGGGAAAAGATGAACAACGGCTGGGATGAGTTCAGTATCCCGAAAGAGGTTGCCCGCGCGCTGATCGCCATGCACGTAAAGCGCGGCGACAGCATTTACTTCGTGACCGGACGTAGCCAGACCAAAACCGAAACCGTCTCGAAAACGCTACAGGATGATTTCCTGATCCCGGCGGCCAGCATGAACCCGGTCATTTTTGCCGGGGACCACGAAGGGCAAAACACCAAAACCCAGTGGCTGGAAAAGAAAAATATCAAAGTGTTCTACGGGGATTCAGATAACGACATCACCGCGGCGCAAGACGTGGGAGCCAGAGGCATCAGGGTGTTACGCGCCTCGAACTCCACCTACCGACCGCTGCCGATGGCCGGAAAATTTGGTGAAGAGGTGATCGTTAACTCTGAATACTGACGCATTAACGGCGGGGTGAATGCTTTTTTAAGCAAATCTCGCTGCGCGGGTTTTACCTTTCGCTTTCTTGCTGCACACTTAGAAAGATTCACCTTTCATAATGGAGCAGCACATGTGGTACCAACAGACCCTGACCTTAAGCGCTAAACCACGCGGATTTCACCTTGTGACGGACGAAGTCATCGGGCAAATCCGCGACCTGTCGCGCGTCAAAACGGGTTTACTGCATCTGCTGCTTCAGCACACGTCCGCCTCTCTCACGCTCAATGAAAATTGCGATCCCACCGTCCGGTCCGACATGGAGCACCATTTTCTGAAGAGCGTCCCGGATAACGCCCCGTATGAGCATGATTACGAGGGGGCGGACGATATGCCTTCGCACATCAAATCCTCTTTGCTGGGCGTCTCGCTGATGCTGCCGGTCCACAACGGACGGCTACAGCTGGGAACGTGGCAGGGGATCTGGCTGGGAGAACATCGCATTCACGGTGGTTCGCGTAAAATTATCGCAACGCTACAAGGGGAATAAAGATGACAATTTCGGAGATACTTCAGTACTGCATGAGCAAGCCGGGTGCGGAACAAAGCGTTCACAGCGACTGGAAAGCCACGCAGATCAAAGTGGGTGATGTGCTGTTCGCGATGGTGAAAGAGGTGGATGCGCGGCCTGCGGCATCACTGAAAACCAGTCCGGAACTGGCCGACTTACTGCGCCAGCAGCACGATGATGTCAGGCCAAGTAAGCATCTGAATAAAGCGCACTGGAGTACGGTGTTTCTCGACGGCTCGCTGCCAGATTCGCAAATTTACTACCTGGTGGATGCGTCGTATATACAGGCGGTTGAACTGCTGCCGGAAACGATCCGACAGCAGCTCTCCGTGTGACGATTACAGCAACGGTTTGAGGAAGCGCGCGGTGTGCGAGGCTTCGCACTCTGCAACGGTCTCTGGCGTACCGGAGACGAGGATTTCACCGCCGCCGCTGCCGCCTTCCGGGCCGAGATCGACAATCCAGTCAGCGGTTTTAATCACGTCCAGGTTGTGCTCAATCACCACGATGGTGTTGCCCTGATCGCGCAGCTGGTGCAGCACGTCCAGCAGCTGCTGGATATCCGCAAAGTGCAGGCCGGTGGTCGGCTCATCCAGAATATACAGCGTCTGACCGGTACCGCGTTTGGACAGCTCACGCGCCAGCTTCACGCGCTGCGCTTCACCGCCGGACAGCGTTGTCGCTGACTGCCCCAGACGAATATAGGTCAGACCCACATCCATCAGGGTTTGCAGCTTACGCGCCAGCGCAGGGACGGCGTCAAAGAACTCGCGCGCCTCTTCGATGGTCATATCCAGCACTTCGTGGATGGTCTTGCCTTTGTACTTAATCTCCAGCGTTTCACGGTTATAACGCTTACCTTTGCACTGGTCGCACGGCACGTAGATATCCGGCAGGAAGTGCATCTCAACCTTGATTACGCCGTCGCCCTGGCACGCTTCACAGCGGCCGCCGCGCACGTTAAAGCTGAAACGGCCTGGCGTATAGCCGCGTGAACGCGCTTCCGGCACGCCGGCAAAGAGTTCACGTACGGGCGTAAAGACGCCGGTATAGGTCGCCGGGTTGGAACGCGGCGTACGGCCAATCGGGCTCTGATCGATGTCGATAACCTTGTCGAAATGCTCCAGCCCCTGAATGTCGCGGTACGGCGCAGGCTCGGCCAGCGTCGCGCCGTTCAGCGCCGTCTGCGCAATCGGGAACAGCGTATCGTTGATCAGCGTCGATTTACCGGAACCGGACACGCCGGTGATGCAGGTAAACAGCCCGACAGGCAGTGTCAGGGTCACGTCCTTCAGGTTGTTGCCGCGCGCGCCGGTCAGCTTCAGCACTTTTTCCGGGTTCGCCGCCACGCGCTGTTTCGGCACTTCAATTTTGCGCTTGCCGCTCATGTACTGGCCGGTCAGCGATTCAGGCACCGCCATGATGTCTTTCAGCGTCCCTTCCGCGACCACCTGGCCGCCGTGTACGCCTGCGCCCGGGCCGATGTCGATCACGTGGTCCGCGGCGCGGATCGCATCTTCGTCGTGCTCGACCACGATTACCGTGTTGCCGAGGTTACGCAGGTGAACCAGCGTGCCGAGCAGGCGTTCGTTGTCGCGCTGGTGCAGGCCGATAGACGGCTCATCCAGCACGTACATCACGCCGACTAAGCCCGCGCCAATCTGGCTCGCCAGGCGGATACGCTGGGCTTCACCGCCGGACAGCGTTTCAGCCGAGCGGGAAAGCGTCAGGTAGTTCAGACCGACGTTCACGAGGAACTTGAGGCGATCGCCGATCTCTTTCAGCACTTTTTCAGCGATTTTCGCGCGCTGACCGGAGAGCTTCAGGTTGTTGAAGAAGTCCATCGCGTGGCCGATGCTCATGTCTGAGATGGTCGGCAGTGCCGTGTTTTCGACAAACACGTGACGCGCTTCGCGACGCAGACGTGTACCCTCGCAGGTGGCGCAGGAGCGGTTGCTGATGAACTTCGCCAGCTCCTCACGCACCGCGCTGGATTCGGTCTCTTTGTAGCGGCGCTCCATGTTGTGCAACACCCCTTCGAACGGGTGGCGACGCACGGAAGTGTCACCGCGATCGTTCATGTACTTGAACTCAATATTCTCTTTGCCGGAACCGAACAGGATCACTTTATGTACGTTCGCGCTCAGGCTGGCCCACGGGGCTTCAACGTCGAACTTATAGTGCTCAGCCAGCGATTTCAGCATCTGGAAGTAGTAAAAATTACGCTTATCCCAGCCGCGAATAGCGCCACCCGCCAGCGACAGTTCCGGGTTTTGGATCACACGGTCCGGGTCGAAATACTGCTGAACGCCCAGGCCGTCACAGGTCGGGCACGCGCCCGCCGGGTTGTTGAACGAGAACAGGCGCGGTTCCAGCTCGCGCATGCTGTAGCCGCAAATCGGGCAGGCAAAGTTGGCGGAGAAGAGCAGCTCTTCCGCTTTCGGGTCGTCCATATCGGAGACCACGGCCGTGCCGCCAGAGAGTTCCAGCGCCGTTTCAAAGGACTCCGCCAGACGCGTTGCCAGATCTTCACGTACCTTAAAGCGGTCAATCACCACTTCGATGGTGTGTTTCTTTTGCAGCTCCAGCTTTGGCGGATCGGACAGGTCACACACTTCGCCGTCGATACGGGCGCGGATATAGCCCTGGCTTGCCAGGTTCTCCAGCGTTTTGGTGTGCTCGCCCTTACGCTCTTTAATGATCGGCGCCAGCAGCATCAGGCGTTTGCCTTCCGGCTGCGACAGTACGTTATCCACCATCTGGCTGACGGTCTGGGCCGCCAGCGGGACGTCGTGGTCCGGGCAGCGCGGCTCGCCCACGCGCGCATACAGCAGACGCAGGTAGTCATGGATTTCGGTAATGGTACCGACCGTGGAGCGCGGGTTATGCGATGTGGATTTCTGCTCAATGGAGATAGCAGGGGACAACCCTTCAATGTGGTCGACATCCGGTTTTTCCATCAGCGACAGGAACTGACGCGCGTACGCCGAGAGCGATTCAACGTAACGACGCTGTCCTTCGGCATACAAAGTGTCGAAAGCCAGTGAGGATTTGCCAGACCCCGAAAGCCCGGTCACGACGATGAGTTTGTCGCGAGGGATTATGAGGTTAATATTTTTGAGATTATGGGTGCGGGCGCCCCGAACTTCGATCTTATCCATTCACCTTTCCCGGTTGGAACACGGATTGCCTGATTTGTTTGAAGGACAAACGGCTGTCAGAAACGGCTAATTATGACACAAAATGACCTGTTTGAATATACAGTATTGGAATGCATTTTCTGATTCACTGTGTAACAATGTCGAGTTCGCGGGAGAACTCTGGAACGTGCTACGCAACTATCAAAGTGCAGCATGGAAATGGTACACTCGCGCGTTTACACTATTAAGAAACGTATTCAGGAGACACGAACATGGCCAGCAGAGGCGTAAACAAGGTGATTCTCGTCGGTAATCTGGGCCAGGACCCGGAAGTACGCTACATGCCGAGTGGTGGCGCAGTTGCCAACATTACGCTGGCTACTTCCGAATCCTGGCGTGATAAAGCGACCGGAGAAATGAAAGAGCAGACCGAATGGCACCGCGTTGTGCTGTTTGGCAAACTGGCCGAAGTGGCCGGTGAGTATCTGCGTAAAGGTTCTCAGGTCTATATCGAAGGCCAGCTGCGTACCCGCAAATGGACCGACCAATCCGGCGCTGAGAAGTACACCACGGAAGTGGTGGTGAATGTGGGCGGCACCATGCAAATGCTGGGTGGCCGTCAGGGCGGTGGCGCACCGGCAGGTGGCGGTCAGAATCAGCAGCAGGGTGGTTGGGGTCAGCCTCAGCAGCCTCAGGGCGGCAACCAGTTCAGCGGCGGCGCGCAGTCCCGTCCGCAGCAGCAGTCTGCTCCGGCACCGTCTAACGAACCGCCAATGGATTTCGACGACGATATCCCGTTCTAGGATTTACCTAAGAACATTTAGTCATGAATTTTCTATCAAGCCTCTGTTAATACAGGGGCTTTTTTGTATTCGACATATCAAAACCGTCAATTTTTTATTGACCCTCTCTTAGGATATTATGGACCTTGCAATTGTGTAAAATTTATGAGGTGTAGGTGCATGAAGAATCACTACGGGCTTAAAACATTTGTTATGGACAGTGGCGAGCGCTACTGCATAGTGATGAATCGCTCTTCTGGCCTTCCCGTGTATTACCCTACTCTTTATTTAACAACACAACTCCGCAATAGGGGGGATGCTTTTTCAACGATGTCAGCGGCGGCTAGCAACCTAATTGTTTTGCTCCGCTTTTTAGATATTCGTGGAATTGACCTTGAACAGCGTTTTTTGACCAAAAATTTCTTAAAACCACATGAGCTGGACGACCTGCGAGATTTTGCTCAGCGTAAGCAAGCAAAGAAGTCATTAAATACATCCTCTACCCTTTGGCTTGATGAGCCGGAGTCCGATATTGTTGATAACGGAACACAGCATTCTAGGCTGACAACGTGTGCCAACTATTTACACTGGTATGCGATGCATATTTTAAAGACGGCAGAACTGGAAGTGGTCCAACAGATCGACGCTATGGCGCAACAGATAAAGAAGCGCAGGCCTTCTAAACAGCGCAGAAGCAGTGAGCTACAAGATAGGTCACTGAGTGATATTCAATTGGATTCACTATTTGAAGTTATCCTTCCTGGATCCAAATTAAATCCTTTTTCAATTGAAGTGCAGCGCCGAAATCGGCTGATGATCTTGCTTCTGTTTTATCTTGGTATTCGGGGTGGTGAATTATTGAATATCAGAATACAGGATGTTGATTTTAGTACTAACAGGATCCGTATTGTTAGGCGAGCAGATGAGCGGGCTGACTCTAGAACCAATGAGCCTAATGCCAAAACCAGAGAACGACTCTTACCGTTGTCTGAATCTTTAGTTCTAGAACTGCATAGTTATATCATTCATGATCGGCGTAAAATCCGAAATGCTAAGAAAAATGATTACTTGTTTGTGACATACAAGTCTGGACCAACTGTGGGTAATCCTATTTCGAAGGCGGGATATCACAAAATTTTTTCCGTGGTCAGGACTGTCTCGCCGCAATTGTATGCAGCGACCGGGCATTCGCTCCGTCATACCTGGAATCGCAAGTTTTCAGAAAGAATGGATGCAATGGATGAGAAAGTCAGCGAGGAACGCCAAGAACAGCTTCGTTCGTATTTAATGGGCTGGAGGGATGGCTCAGGAACCGCAGCTATTTACAACAAACGTTTCATTCGGCAAAAGGGTTTTGAGGCCGCTCTGGTATTGCAAGAAGGCAGCGGTACCCGTTTACCAGAGGACATGAAGAATGATGACGAATAGAGCTGTACCTGGAGCATCATCAGATCAAATCCGTGCCAAGGCCAATGGCTACTTCTTTCAGTTGTATGATCCATCGTGGGTTTTGGATAAAAATACAACTGTTACTCTTGCAGATATTCACCAACACTTGTCAGGCGAGGTACTTGATGGCTGCCTGCGTACACTAGCATTTTATGCTTCTAGTCTTTCCGCTTCTCATACTATGAACATTACTATGCGGTTTCAGCACATGCTGCGTGAGACTGAAGCGGAAGCAATCACTGATACGACATTGGTTAATTATCGTTCAATGTTGACGCCTGCAACAGAATGGTATCTGGCAACTATACGTGGCTTTCTTCGAACTTGGCACCAGCTGGGTTATCCCGGTATCAGCAAAGATGTGATCCGTTTGCTGTATGGCTGGAGGCTAAAGGGTAATCGTAAGGGGGATGCGGTTAAGCGTCAGGATCCTCATGAAGGGCCACTGACAGATAATGAGCTGACAGCGTTTAACGAGGGGGCTGTTCGGGCTTATGAAAAGAGCTTAATTACCATAGCTGAGTTGGCGATGGCACTTAGCATCAGTCATACAGGACGACGGCCCATTCAGATCTCGATGCTTCATGCGGTCGATGTGCTTTGCGGTGAAAATGAAAAAGGTGAGCCATTCTATGTTTTGAATGTGCCGCGAGCCAAGCAGTGCAACAGCTCTTTTCGTAAAAATTTCAAACCTTTTGCGATATCACTGGAACTATGGGCAATTCTGAGCGCTCAGGCAAGGAATGCGATTTCACTGATTGAGAATCATCTAAGGTTTGAATTGCAGGAAGGTGACCGACAGCAAATCCCTCTGTTTCCAGATCTTGATGTGTTAGATGTCGTCCAATCTCTTTATGAATTCCGCCAGCTACTTGCTACTGACAAACTCCACATTCCCGCAGCAAAGATAACCAACACACTTCAGTACATCATAGAAAAATCGGATATCCGGTCGGAACGCACCGGTGAGCTATTACATATCAATGCTCGTCGTTTTCGCTATACCACGGGCACAAGAGCAGCTAGGGAAGGCTTTGGCGAGTTGGTTATTGCGGAACTGCTTGACCATACGGATACCCAAAACGCCGGAGTTTACATCAAAAACATTCCCGAGCATGTGAAAAGGCTTGATGAGGCGGTTGGTTTCCAATTGGCACCATACGCCCAGGCTTTTGTCGGGGTACTTGTCGATTCCGAGAGGGGCGCGTATCGAGGTAACGACCCTGCCAGTCGTATTAGGACCGATATGGGCCATAGTGTTGGTAATTGTGGGGAGTATGGCTTTTGTGGTGCCAATGTTCCTATTCCTTGCTACACCTGCATGCATTTCCAGCCTTGGCTGGATGGCCCCCATGACGATGTCTATCAGGGGCTGCTCAACGAACGTGAACGGGTGAAAGAGATAACCGGCGACATCCAGATTGCTGCCGTACTTGATCGCAGCATTATCGCGGTGGCAGATGTGATCATGCGTTGTGCAAAACGTCGTGAAGAGCTTCGTCCACAGGGAGCAATCGCCAATGGCTGAGATTTTCCAGTTTAAGCCAAAGGCTACGCTGACAGCAGCTGAAAACCTTCGAGTATTCATATCCAAGTGCCGAGATCAATTGACTGTATTCGGCTCCGATTTAAATTGGGGGGCACCTGTTTGGCCAAACATAATTGTATTTGCCAAGTTAGGCATGACTACGCGAAAACCTATACAGGGAGAGGTACAAGACCCTGCTTTCATTGATTTTGCCAAAGCTTATTTCCGTTACCAGCAGGGGCATCATCCCACGGGAGCAAAGAATGAAAGTAAGGCTTTCCGTACAGTCGAGGCGGCTTTACTTCAAGTCAATGGGAATGCAAATATTAATGGCCTTTCGATTTCAGTACTGGATGAAGCAGCCGAGTTGGCAAGGCAGCACTACTCCGATGGCTCAGCATATCATTGTGGTCGAGAGATTGAGCGGCTGGCTAAGTTTGTCGTCGAAAACCAGCTTGTATCATGTGCTGTGCAAAATTGGGTCAACCCCATTAAGCGTGCAGACGACAAGAACAAAACAGGTAGAGAGGCGAATAAAAATAGGGAAGAGAAACTACCGAGTGATATCGCTCTCAATGCGCTTGCGGAAATTTTTGCCAATGATCCAATAGACGGAAGAGACATATTTACAACATCGGTATTTGCCATGCTGATGTCAGCTCCTTCACGCATTTCTGAGGTGTTAGCACTTCCTGCGGATTGTGAGGTGTTCGAAACGGACCGCGATGGTATAGAACGCTATGGTTGGCGTTTCTTTGCCGGTAAAGGCTATGAGGGAGACATCAAATGGATACCCACAGTAATGGTCAGCGTCGCTAAAACAGCCGTAGCCAGAATTAAAATGTTAACTGAGAATGCTCGGCAACTAGCTAAGTGGATTGAGTCACATCCGAATAGATTTTACCGCCATGCTAACTGCCCTGATGTCGCCGATGATGAGCCTTTGACGATAGAGCAGTCATGTATGGCTCTCGGTCTTGTCTCTGAATCCAAAAAACAATGCCGTTCTTCTCTTTATAATCGAGGGTTGGCCCATAAAGATGGTGTTCATACACTAAAAAGCTTGTGGGAGCATACGTTGGCGCGTTTGCCTGATGACTTCCCGTGGTTTGATAAAGACAAGGGAATTAAGTACAGCAATGCCTTGTTTGCGCTGAATGCAAATCAGTTCCACGGTAACAGAGGATGCCTACCAGTAGAATTGCATAAGCCAACCAATAATTTCTTCAACAGCGATCTAACTCCTCGTCTTGCTTTGAAAGGAAAACACACCAGTATCTTTGATCGCCATTGTTACCATGCTGTAAACGGAGAACCGGTAAAACTGACCTCCCACCAGGCTCGACATCTACTCAATACCATTGCCCAGCGCGGCGGTCTGTCAAACCTGGAAATTGCCAAGTGGTCGGGGCGGGCAGATGTGAAACAAAATCGAACTTACAACCACATGACTGAATATGAGCTGGTTGGCATGGCTGAACGCCTCGATTCCTCAAAAGCTCTATTTGGGCCGGCAGGCGAGGTGGCGAAGCACTTTCCTATGACTATGCTGGAGTTCAGTACCTTAGAGCATGCCGCAGTCCATGTGACGGAGTATGGCTACTGCGTACATGATTACACCATCGGTCCTTGCGAGAAGTTCCGAGATTGCATCAATTGTACCGAGCAGGTTTGTATCAAAGGCGAGGATACAGAAATATTGGATCGAATTAAGAAACGTTTGGTGACGTTAGAACAAATGCTTTGTATTGCTGATGCAGCGGTAGAAAGCTGCGAGATGGGGGCTGATCGCTGGTATCAATACCACAAGAAAACTGTCACCCGGCTTCGTGAGCTAGTCGCTATTTTAGAGAATCCAGGCATTGAAAATGGTGCCCAGATTAAGCTCCGGGGCAATGATTTCAGCCAGCTTCGCCGTGTTGTCGCAAAGACGTCTATTGAGGCCATCGAGCAAAAAGGCAAAGAAAGTGAAGAAGCTGTGATGTTAGATGATTTGACAACTTTGTTAGGAGGTGGCCTTGGCTAAGCATCTGAACAATAGAGACATTAACGCCATCGTGAATCTAATTCGAGGATGGCAGGAACCAAAACTGTCCTGGTCAGCAATCTGTGAGGCGGCAGAACCATTGGTCGGAAAGTTGCCGTCGAGACAGTCCCTTAATGCACATGAGGCAATAGTGACTGCCTATCAAACAAAGAAAGGGGCGCTTAAAGGCCGTGGCCCCAAAAATCCGCGTCCAGCTAGTTTGAACATTGCAGCCGCTAGGATTGTGAATCTTGAAAGCGAAATCGAAGAGCTTAAGGAAGAGAACCGGAGGTACAAACAACAGTTTGTGATCTGGCAATACAATGCATACAAACATGGAATGACAGAACATCAACTTAATACGCAGCTGACAAAAATTGACCGTGAGCGCTCTGATGGAGAAAGAAGATAGTTGCTGAGTACGATATCGAGGGTGCATTTCTCTGTATAGGGGCAGTTATTTACAAAAAACTAGGAGAATAATTAAATGATCAAACCAAACTGGGATAATTTTAAAGCTAAATTTAATGAGAATCCTCAAGATAATTTTGAGTGGTTTTGCTACTTGTTGTTCTGTCAAGAGTTCAAAATACCCGCAGGTATATTTAGATATAAGAATCAATCTGGTATCGAAACTAATCCGATAACCAAAGATAATGAACTTATCGGTTGGCAAGCTAAATTCTATGACACAAAATTGTCGGATAACAAAGCTGATCTTATAGAAATGATTGGGAAAAGCAAAAAGGCTTATCCAGGATTAAGTAAGATCATTTTCTATACCAATCAAGAGTGGGGGCAGGGGAGAAAGTCCCATGAACCTGAAGACGAGAAGAGTGCTGATAATTCTCTGGAAAATATCGGAAATAGTAACGATCCAAAAATAAAAATTGAAGTTGATCAGAAAGCATATGAGTCGGGTATCGAAATCGTATGGAGAGTTGCTAGTTTTTTTGAATCACCGTTTGTAATAGTTGAGAATGAAAAGATTGCAAAACATTTTTTCTCCCTCAATGAAAGCATCTTTGATTTATTAGAAGAAAAGCGCAAGCACACAGAAAATGTTTTATATGAAATTCAAACCAATATAGATTTCAAAGACAGAAGTATTGAAATTGACAGACGACATTGCATAGAAATTCTATATGAGAATCTAGTTCAGAAAAAAATTGTCATCGTCAGCGGAGAGGGTGGAGTTGGAAAAACAGCAGTTATCAAAAAAATTTATGAAGCAGAAAAACAATGCACTCCTTTCTATGTCTTTAAGGCTAGCGAATTTAAAAAGGACAGCATTAATGAGCTATTCGGTGCGCATGGCTTAGACGATTTCTCTAATGCTCATCAAGACGAATTACGTAAAGTCATAGTCGTAGATTCTGCTGAAAAGCTTTTAGAACTGACCAATATCGATCCTTTTAAAGAATTCCTAACTGTTTTAATAAAGTATAAATGGCAGATTGTTTTCACAACCCGTAACAACTACTTGTCAGATCTGAACTATGCTTTCATAGATATTTATAAGATAACTCCTGAGAACTTAGTAATAAAGAACCTTGAACGCAGCGAGCTAATAGAGTTATCTGATAATAATGGATTTAGCCTTCCTCAAGATGTTCGATTATTAGAGCTAATCAAAAATCCATTTTATCTAAGTGAATATCTGAGGTTCTATACCGATGAAAGTATCGATTATGTGAGCTTCAAAGAAAAGCTTTGGAATAAGATTATTGTTAAAAATAAACCTTCTCGAGAGCAGTGTTTCTTAGCGACTGCTTTTCAGCGGGCTAGCGAGGGCCAATTTTTTGTCTCCCCGGCATGTGATACAAAAATTTTAGATGCGTTAGTTAAAGACGGAGTTATCGGCTATGAAGCTGCTGGTTACTTCATTACACATGATATATACGAGGAATGGGCATTAGAAAAGAAAATTTCCGTCGATTATATCCGTAAAGCGAACAATAATGAGTTCTTCGAAAAAATAGGAGAATCACTTCCTGTTCGCCGTAGTTTCCGGAATTGGATATCTGAACGATTGCTTTTAGATGACCAGACATTAAAGCCTTTTATCGCCGAAATAGTCTGTGGGGAAGGAATATCAAAATTTTGGAAAGATGAGTTATGGATAGCTGTCCTTCTTTCCGACAACTCAGATATGTTTTTTAATTTCTTTAAACGATATTTACTTGGTAATGACCAGAATTTTTTAAAAAGACTAACTTTCTTACTTAGGCTTGCTTGCAAGGATGTTGATTACGATCTCCTGAGACAGTTAGGGGTTAGTAATTCTGATCTGCTTTCCATTAAATATGTTCTTACCAAGCCAAAGGGAACTGGTTGGCATAGTGTGATCAAATTAATCCATGAAAATTTAGATGAAATCGGCGTCAGAAATATTAATTTTATACTTCCGGTGATTCAAGAGTGGAATCAAAAGAACAAAGTGGGTGAAACGACTCGATTATCTAGTTTGATAGCCCTAAAATATTATCAATGGACTGTAGAGGAGGATGTCTATTTATCCGGAAGGGGTAATGAGAAAAATATTTTGCATGCGATTCTTCATGGGGCGGCCATGATTAAACCTGAAATAGAAGAGGTTTTAGTTAAGGTTCTTAAAAATAGGTGGAACGAGCACGGTACCCCATATTTCGATCTTATGACTTTAATCCTTACAGACTTAGATTCACATCCGGTTTGGGCATCTCTCCCGGAATATGTTCTACAATTGGCAGATCTGTTCTGGTATCGGCCACTTAAAGAAAAAGGCGAACGTTATCACCGTATGGATATTGAAGATGAGTTCGGTCTATTTAGGTCTCATCATGACTATTATCCAGAAAGTCCATATCAGACTCCTATATATTGGTTGCTACAATTACAGTTCAAAAAAACAATAGATTTCATTCTTGATTTTACGAACAAGACAACGGTATGTTTTGCACACTCCCGCTTTGCTAAAAACGAAGTTGAAGAAGTTGAAGTTTTTATCGAAGACGGGAAGTTAATAAAGCAATATATATGCAATCGTCTATGGTGTTCATATCGAGGCACACAGGTCTCTGCCTACTTACTCTCATCAATTCATATGGCTTTGGAGAAGTTTTTCCTTGAGAAATTTAAAAATGCAGACTCAAAAGTACTGGAAAGTTGGCTTCTCTATTTGCTGAGAAATTCCAAGTCAGCTTCTATCTCCGCGGTAGTTACGAGTATTGTACTTGCATTTCCTGAGAAGTCATTCAATGTAGCTAAAGTGCTATTCCAAACAAAGGCTTTCTTCCATTTTGATATGAATCGAATGATTCTAGACAAAACACATAAAAGTTCATTAATCTCACTGAGGAATAGCTTTGGCGGTGCAAATTACAAAAACACTTTACACGAAGAAGATAGGATTAAGGCTTGTGATGATGTCCACAGAAATAATTATCTTGAAAATCTAGCTTTGCATTATCAAATATTCAGAAGTGAAAATATAACGGAGGAAGTTGTTAAGGAAAGACAACAAGTACTTTGGGATATTTTCGATAAATACTATAGCCAGTTTCCTGATGAATCACAAGAAACAGAAGTCGATAAAACGTGGAGGCTTTGCTTAGCGAGAATGGATCGGCGGAAGATGAAGATAACTACTAAGGAGAAAGATGAAGGGATTGAGATATTATTCAATCCTGAGATCGACCCTAAGCTAAAACAGTATAGTGATGAAGCAATCAAGAAAAATTCCGAACATATGAAGTATATGACGCTGAAGCTATGGGTAAGCTATAAAAGAGATAAGGATGAACGTCACAAGCTGTATGAAATGTATGAGAATAAACCGCAGGTTGTTTTACAAGAGACTAAGGAAATAATGTGTAAGCTTAATGAAAACAGTGATGACGATTTCCGCCTTTTAAATAGTAATATACCAGCGGATGTTTGTTCTATATTGCTATTAGAGCATTTTAACGAGCTAGCATATGAAGAAAGAGAATACTGTAAAGATATTGTTTTAGCGTATTCAAAGTTGCCTTTGTCGGACGGTTATAATTATCAGGCTCTTGATGGGACAACCTCTGCAATTTCAGCTTTATCTGTAGTTTACCATAATTACCCAATGGAAAGGGATACTATCAAAATAATATTACTATTAACGTTGTTTAATGATTATCCTACTGGAATGTTAGGGGGACGTTACTCCGTATTTCCTAGTATGGTGATTCATAAATTATGGAAAGACTATTTTGATGACATGCAGTCTTTATTGTTTGGTTTTTTGATTTTAAAGCCAAAGCATGTGGCTCTCGGAAGGGAAATTATTCATGAAAGGTATCGACAGGGCGACTATGATATCAAAAAAACGAATCTCAATGAGAGGTTCTTAAATGATTATGGACAATGCATATCAAATGTCATTGGTAATAAAATTTCTATAGATCATTTAGGAGATATGGAAAAGGTTGAACTACATATTTTGAATACTGCTTTTCATTTGATCCCAATTAATACTGTTAATATTGAGCATAAGCAATTGGTATCATTGATTGTTAAACATTTTTCTACAAGCCTATTATCGAGTGATCGGGAGGATAGAGTAGATTACGCTGTACGGCACTCATTCTTAGAAAGATTTGCCTATTTTACACTTCATACATCTGCGAGTGAACTCCCTGATTATTTAAAACCCTTTCTTGATGGTTTCAATGGTTCTGAACCTATTGCAGAATTATTTAAAGAATTTATTCTTGCCGAAGATCAATTAAATACTTATGCCAAATTTTGGCAGGTTTGGGATTTGTTTTTTGATAAGGTGGTTACTTTGTGCAAAGATGGAGATAGGTATTGGTATGTTGATAAAATTCTAAAAAGTTATCTTTTTGCTGAAACTTCTTGGAAAGAAAATTCTAATGGTTGGCACACATTTAAAGATAGCAACAGTCAATTCTTTTCCGATGTTTCTAAAACTATGGGTCATTGCCCTTCAACTTTATACTCTCTTGCTAAATCTTTGAATAATATTGCTGGTTGCTATCTTAATCAAGGTATAACCTGGCTTTCAGGGATATTGTCGGCTAATAAAGAGTTATGTGAAAAGAAATTGGAGAATGATACAGTTTATTATTTAGAATGTTTGGTTAGACGGTATATTAACACTGAGCGTGAGCGAATTAGACGAACAAAACAGTTGAAGGAAGAGGTTTTAGTAATATTGGAGTTTTTGGTGGAAAAAGGATCTGTTGTTGGTTATATGTCACGGGAAAATATTCTTTGATGTAGTAAAAGATAATGTTTTTAATTAGCTCTTTAGCAATTTAGGCTCCTGAGGTTGGAGCCTTTTTTGTTATCTAATAGATTAATTTTTTATAAGTCAATCAGTGAAACGCAGCAAGGCTCGTAGCTCTTGAATGTTCAATCCGTGATGAGTTCTTTGATTACCACATAAATAACAAGAACAAGCACAAGGAGTGCAGTAAATTTTCCCTACAACTTTTGCTGTTTTAGCCACCGCAGTTCGATATGTTTTTCTCTTAAATTTTAATCGAGATATATGATGACGACGCCATGCCCGATTTCTAACCATTTCCATTCGCTCCAATTTTCTAACGCGGCGTCATACCGCGCCCTTATCAATCTCTGGAGTTCGATATCAACCTGATTTTTCACGTATACCTCGGTATATATCAATAGGATGGAATATTATATCACTATCTAGCAGATAAAAGTGTGTATTGTCATAAATTGTGTCATCTAGACTCCATGTCGTCAGCTGTGGTGCAAGTCAATCTATGGATTGATAGCCCCCAATTTTCTCCTAGCTCTAGGAGGAATTATCTTGTAGCGTTTTAATAAAATTTGTAGTGGTTCAATGAATCTAGAAACGGAGTGCCTTAAAGTTCTAATTGGGGCAATGACTATCTCGTTGCATGGTCATTGTAATACATTATAGAAATATTGGGGACTTACATAGCCCAATCCTAACTTGAGATTGTTACATGAACCTAGACTTTGACAAGCTGAACGCTGGTATCGGTGCAAAACAAACTGACCCGAGAAAAATCTTTACGACGCTTAAGCGAGACGCTCGTTTCAAGCGGCCATTGGATGAACAGGCGGACGTACTTGACGTTTGGTATGCACGGAGGCAGGCCAAAGATTTGACGCTGAAGATGAATACCGGCGGTGGTAAGACTGTGGTGGGCCTGCTGTGCTTGCAGAGCTCCCTCAACGAAAACGTCAAGCCCGCAGTATACATTACGCCCGATAGTTTCCTTGTCAATCAGGTACTAGATGAGGCTAAGGCGCTCGGCATTCCCGCAACAGACGATGAGAAGGATCCAGATTTCCTTGCTGGACGTGCCATCCTTGTTGCCAATGTGTGGAAGTTATTCAATGCAAGATCGGTTTTTGGGGTCGGACAGAAAAAGATCCCGATAGGCTGTGTTGTTGTCGATGATGCACATGCATGTCTTAGCGTGGTCCACGACCAGTTCTCGATAAAGGCAGATGTTGGCACACCGGTGTACGACGACCTTCTGAACCTTTTTGAGAACGACTTGGATAAACAGTCCCCTACTGGGCTGCTCGACGTGCAGGCTCTAGATCCTAGCATTGTAATGGAAGTGCCATACTGGGCTTGGCAGTCTAAACAAAAGGAAGTAATCGCGTTGCTTCATGCACAACGGAATTCTGCAGAGTTGGAATGGAGTTGGCCCTTGTTGCGCGATTGTATCCCGCTCTGCACCTGCCTTTTCGGCGGCGGTAAACTAGAAATCGCGCCGCATTTCATTCCGATCGACCGCATTCCATCCTTCGCAACTGCTCAGCGAAGAATCTATATGACGGCCACCTTAGCTGACGACACGATCCTCGTGAGTCACTTTGGGGCATTGGCGGACGAGGTAGTTAAGCCGATCCGACCTAAAGGGGGCGGAGATATTGGAGACCGAATGATTCTTGCCCCACAGGAGATCAATCCGGACTTCAAAATGGAGGAGATCCGCGAACTTGTGTCAGATATCGCAAAGGATCTGAACGTAGTAGTTATCGTACCCTCTAAAGAACGCGCGAAATTCTGGAAAGATTCTGCTTATCAGATACTTAACAAAGATAACATTCAGGCTGGAATACAGCGTCTCAAGGACGGTTTTGTAGGCCTAACCGTACTAATTAATAAATACGACGGTATCGATTTGCCAGGAAAGGCTTGTGAGTTGCTCGTCATTGATGGCTTGCCGGAGGTTTACGGACTCGGTGAAAGGCGTGAAATGTTGCTGCTAGACGGAACCAAACGCCAACTTGTGCGCCAAGTTCAGAGAATTGAACAGGGAATGGGTCGTGGTGTACGTTCAAGTGACGATCATTGTGTCGTACTATTGCTTGGTGGCAGGTTGACGCAACGACTCCATCAACCCGAAGCTGAAACGATGTTTTCTTCAGCCACTCGTGCTCAGATTGAGCTCGGTAAAAGTGTGGCGGAGCAGTTGCGTGGACAATCGCTTGAGAAGCTGCAGGGTATTATGGGCCTATGCCTGACCCAAGATGACAACTGGGTACAGGCTGGCCGTAATGCGGTTGTGAATGCGCCACCTGTCGAAGGGGGACGGATTGACGATAATCAGGTCCTGTTGCGGGAGGCCTTCGATGCGGCCCGTGTGTCGCGATATGACATTGCTAAGAATAAGGCTCAGACAGCGGTGAATGCAGCAAGCGAGCGTCAGATCAAAGGCTATCTGAAGCAGCAGTTAGCGGCGTATACGAATTTCACTGACCCTTCACAGGCGCAGGAACTGCAACTGGCCGCGCTCAGCGATAACTATCGACTTCTTAAACCCTTGGCAGGAACGACTTATCACCGTCTCAGCGCACCCGCTAGCGGACAAGCGGCCGCAGCCGTTCAGTTCATGACGCGTTTTCTCGAAGGAAACGATCTCATCATATGGGTCAACGGGTTGTTAGACGATCTACAATGGGGAGAGGAAGGGTCGAAGCGGTTTGAGGCTGCCATTAAGGAATTAGGCATTTTTCTCGGTTTCGGATCCGAGAGGCCAGAAGACCTAGTGGGCAGAGGACCAGATAATCTTTGGGCTCTTGGCAACTCGAGGTATTTCGTGATTGAGTGCAAGAGCGGAGCTGTTCTGGCAGAAAGAATCTCCAAACATGACACGAACCAGTTAAATGGGTCCATCGTCTGGTTTGATGAAAAGTACGGTCACACTTGTACAAGGACTCCCATCTTGGTGCATCCTAAAACCATATTTGAACACGCGGCATCGCCCCATTCCGACATCCGAATAGTTAACGAACAAGGACTCAATAGGATGCGCAATGCGATACAAGCATATTCAATCTCGTTGGCGAGTAATGGTGGGTATGCCGACTCGCAAATCGTTCATAAGCAACTTAAACATCATAAACTTTCTGCTGAAGATATTGAGGCTTTGTGTACGGTAGCACAAGGTGCAAAGTGACGTAACTCACTTTACTTTGGCCCGCATTTGTTGCTTGGTGACATACGATTAAATTTAGCTTGCTAGCCGTCGTCAACTAGCCTTAACTGGTAAGTTGCATGCAAGTAGTTCTTGCATTCGGGCAGAATTGGCGAAGGTAGTTAAACTGTAAAGTTTGACAAGTATATGAAATTAATACCTTACAAAATTCATTACAGTTGAGCCTAGAAAAGTTCGCGGTTTAGGAAACAAGTGTTCAGTTTCTAACCTATCTAAGCGTTTGCTAAGGCCCAACTGTCTATTGAGTGTTAATAGACAAGGTATTAGGTAAACTTAACCGTTCTGATATCCAGACGCGTGAAAAACAAAAAACCCAGACAATGTCTGGGTTTTTTTATAACAGGCTATCAGGTAATCACCATCGGCCAGTCTGGCGGAGTGTGGCTCATGGCTTCAACCATCACCACTTTAATGTTTTCCCAGACGGCGGCAATGTCTACCAGCGTAATGCCAAGCAAACCTGTCGCGAACCAGCATGCGGCGCCCAACCCTAACAGGGTGCTAATCACAGCAAGACCTGCGTAGTCGGACTTTCGAAACTGAATGTTTAACGTGCTGGCCAGGAACATCAAAACCGCGCTCAACAACGGCCAGCGCAGGAGCACCATGCTGGTGGTAATGGTTGCCATAAAACCCATCCTCGACAAAACAGACGAACTGGAATGAAACAATGTTTCTCGTTACATAAGATGTGTGAACTATATCACATTTGCTGTTTTATTCGCCAGTATCCGCGTGAGGTAAAAGTGGGATTATTGCCGGGGAAAATATATCGTCGTCGCTCAGAACGACGTCTGGTCGGAATTTTTATTTTTATTTCATCCAGATAGTAAAACCTTTGCAAAACGCCATCGGCTGTATAGCGTTTACAGCAGTATATCTATGGATTATGCTTGTGTGGAACAATAAATGTACCCGCAAAAATAATTCATCGCATTGAATTAATTGACTTTTTTGGATTTTGTATTCTTTGTTTTACACTCGGCATGCTCTTTGATTTCGTGGTCTTATTCTTTTATTCAGATATGAATTATTGCGGTTGCTCTCTCGATTAATGACCTGCGAAAAGATAATGAAAGAAAAAAGACGCGAGATTATTAACGACAGCATGCAGGCGCTGCATGCCCTGGCGAAGCTGATGCCGCAACTCAACGCGCAGTGTTCGCCGGTTGAAATGCTGGAAATTATCAACAGCGCACTGGGGGCAAATCTCTCATGGGTCAGTGTCGAATCCGCAGACGGGCCGCGCGTGGTTTGTGCCGGCGACGTGACGTGTCACGCCTTTAACGTGGCGGATTTTCTTACCAGCACCCTGTTGCAGCGGCATCACCGCGCCTGGCGGGTGATCTACTGGAAAGAGCATATTGGCCGGGCGGTATTTTCCCCTCAGCACCCAGGCTATGCGCGGCTGCAAAGCGGCGTGCTGTGTAAATTCTCAGCGCATGGCAGACAGTGCAGTGGTTATTTCTTTTTGGCTTTTAATGAAAAACTGACCTCGTTGCCGATATTGAAAAATATCGTGGTGGTATTGGTTGAGAAGCTAAAAGATTATTTTGATGACATCATCGTGCGGGAAAAAACGGCGCAGGAAATGCAGCGCGTCGTCACGCAATATAAAACCTTATTTGAGCGTGCTCCGGTATTAATGAACGCCTTTGACAGGCATAACCGGTGTGTATTGTGGAATGCCGAATGCGAAAAAGTCTTTGGCTGGAGTATGACTGAAATCGGCGAGCATCCCGATCCGCTGGCCCTGTTTTACCCGGATCCTGAGGAGCGACAGCGCGTGCAGGAGTCGGTTCGTTTCGCACCACTTAAGGATATGTACGAATGGCACCCGGTGCGTAAAGACGGGACGCAGTTAACCATTCTCTGGTCAAACATCCTTTTGCCGGATAACTCCATTCTCAACATTGGCCTGGATATCACCGAACGTAAAAAAGCAGAACAGCAGCTGACCGTCAAAGCCACCACGGACGATCTGACGGGCTGTCTGAATCGCTCGACAATCTTACAGCGTCTCAAAATAGCGCTGGCAGCCAGTTCGCCGCAGGATGTCAGTAGCCACTTCTGTCTCCTGATGTTCGATCTCGATTATTTCAAGCAGATCAACGATCGGTGGGGACATCAGGTTGGCGATGCGGCATTGATCCACTTTTGCGACCGTATTCGCGAGGTGAGCCCGGCCGGGTCGGCGCTGGGACGGGTGGGGGGCGAAGAGTTTGTTCTTCTGCTGGCGCACACGGATGGTATGGCCGCTACGTTGCTCTCTTCCCGGCTGCGTGCCGCGCTGATCTCAAAACCGCTGCGTGTGGGCGATAAAACGCTGGTACTCTCTTTCAGCGCCGGGGTGGTTGAAGTCTGTCAGGGGCAACGGGATACTTCTGCCATACTGATGCGTGCCGATAAGGCATTATATGACGCCAAGCGTACGGGAAGAGGAAAAACGGTCCTGGCGTCTGATTATTTATAAATCAGCATAAGAACAAAGAGCAGGCTATTTCAGCCAGCGAATTTTCCACACCTGTCGCGGGTAATTATTTTCCTTATCAGAAACGAAATGAATACTTTTAGTTTGGCTTACGGGAAAATATTATCGGCATCACGAATTTTAGGATTTTTAATACCAAAAGTCAGTTGCTAACTTCCCATGATTCATGCAACGTAATCACCTGTTTATCAAAGCAGCCGGTCTTCATTGCTACAGGCGTACAACATGCAGGGATACAGAGCGGGAAATGAATCGTAGCGCGCTGCGCAACATGCTCAAAGTGGTCGGGATTATCATGGTAGTTATGCTGCCGGTGATGCTTGCGCTATGGTTTGCCCAGCTTAGAGCCGTGTCGGAAATCAGCGCCCAGCTGCGCACGTTTGCTGAACTTGCTTTAAACAAAACTGAACGGGTTATTCAACAGGTTGATCTGGCCCGGGAAGACGCGGAAAAATATCAGGGAAAAGTGTGTACGCCGGAGCATCGTCAATATATGTTGAACGTTTCCCGCGGTCGTCTTTTTGTTGCCGATTTAATTTATGCTGAAGGCCAGTCGTTTCTCTGCTCGACCCTTTTTACGCCGGATCATCCTTACACCATTCCCGCTGCCAATTACACACGTAAACCCGACGTTGCTATCTATTATTTTCGCGATACGCCATTTTTTGATGGTTATAAAATGATATATATGCAGCGCGGAAATTATGTCGCAGTGGTCAACCCGCTTTCGTACAGTGAGGTGATGTCAGACGATCGTTCCCTGTCGTGGGGGGTGTATGACACCGTCAGCAATGCATTCTTTTCTGTAAGCCAGAAAGCCAATATTTCTTTATTGCATTCGATGCTTCGACATCAGGAAACGACTTTTCAGAAAGGTGACCGTTTTTATACGATCGTGAAATCCGGGCAGCGGCCGATTGCGGCCATCGTTTCAACCTCCAGCGCCCGTTTTTATAAAACGCTTTATCATCAGGCTACCCTGACGCTACCGCTGGGGATAATTTGCAGCATTATTATTCTGCTGGTGTGGTCGCGTACACACCGTGAATTCAATTCGCCTGGCCGACTTCTGCACCGGGCGCTGAATAAACGCCAGCTGTGCGTCCATTATCAGCCCATTATTGATATTAAAAATAACCAGTGCGTGGGGGCAGAGGCGTTGTTGCGCTGGCCTGGATTCAATGGTCAGGTTATGAGCCCGGCGGAATTTATTCCCCTGGCAGAAAAAGAGGGGATGATTGAGCGCATTACGGATTACGTCGTGGAGGAGGTGTTCAGCGATCTGGGCCATTTTCTTGCCGCTCATCCCGATCTGTATGTCTCGATTAACCTGTCGGCGTCGGATTTTCACTCTTCGCGTCTTATCGCCCTGATCTCCGACAAAGCCCGCTTTTACTCGGTTCGCGCGCAGCAAATCAAAATTGAGGTGACGGAGCGGGGGTTTATTGACGTGCCAAAAACCACGCCGGTCATTCAGGCGTTTCGCCAGGCGGGGTATGAAGTGGCGATTGATGATTTCGGAACCGGCTACTCTAACCTGCATAACCTCTATTCGCTGAACGTCGATATCCTGAAAATCGACAAATCCTTTATCGATACCTTAACCACCAACAGCACCAGCCACCTGATTGCCGAGCACATCATTGAGATGGCGCAAAGCCTGCGGCTGAAAACCATTGCGGAAGGGGTCGAGACGGGGGAGCAGGTGAGCTGGTTGCTGAAGCGTGGCGTGCAGTATTGTCAGGGATGGCACTTCGCGAAAGCGATGCCGCCCCAGGCATTTATGGCCTGGCAGCAGCAACCCTTGCGTTAACACGCATTAATTAAGCTGATGGCGGTAGTCGCTCGGCGTACGGTCAAACTCGCGGCGGAAGACGCGGGAAAAGGTCTGCTGCGACACATAGCCCAGATCCATTGCGATATCAAAAATGGGCCGCTGCGTGGAGCGTAACGCCTGCGCCGCCAGCAGGAGCCTGCGCTGGCGAATGTAATCACCCAGCGTTTGATGCATTACGGTGCGGAACATTCTCTGTAAATACCATTTCGAATAGCCCGACTTCTTAGCGACCACATCAATGTTCAACGGCTGGTCGATATGTTCATCAATCCATTCAATAAGTGTCTGAATAATTTGCTGATGCGACATAAGGTTACCCCTCTGTGGAGACATCTGTCCTGGTTGATTCGTCGTTTTCTCTGCGGGGGAGTATAATTCCTCAAGTTAACTTGAGGTAAAGAGGTTTTATGGAAAAGAGATTACCGCGCATCAAAGCGCTGTTAACCCCCGGTGAAGTGGCTAAGCGAAGCGGTGTGGCGGTGTCGGCACTCCACTTCTATGAAAGCAAAGGGTTAATAAAAAGTATCCGTAACGCCGGAAACCAGCGGCGCTACACCCGCGATGTGCTCCGCTACGTGGCGATCATCAAAATTGCGCAACGTATCGGCATTCCTCTGGCCACCATCGGTGACGCGTTCGGCGTATTGCCGGAAGGGCACTCGCTGAGCGCGAAGGAGTGGAAGCAGCTGTCGTCCCAGTGGCGAGAAGAGCTGGATCGTCGTATTCACACGCTGGTGGCCCTGCGCGATGAGCTGGACGGCTGCATTGGTTGCGGGTGTTTATCACGCAGCGATTGTCCGCTACGTAACCCGGGTGACAGGCTGGGCGAGCAGGGAACGGGGGCGCGGTTGCTGGAGGAGGATTGAGAGGTGTTTGCCGGGTGGCGCTTCGCTTACCCGGCCTACGCTCTCGGTTTTGCAGGCCGGGTAAGGCGCAGCCGCCACCCGGCAATAAGCATAAAGAACTAAAGCGCCACTAAGGGCGCTTTAGTTTTTTCCGGTCTTTGTCTTTCTCTCTATCCCGCTGGCTCACGGGAGGGTTTCCCCCGACATCAGTACCCCTCGTGTCGAGCTTGTGGAGGAGGTTCCGGTTTGTACTGACACTTTAATTCTATGCCCGGCCGCCGTTTTTGCCACCGGAGACGGTGAGATTTTAGCCGAATTTTTTTCGTGAAGTTGTTCAGTTTTCTATAGTTAAAAAGTATGAATCACCGGAGAACATCATGCTAACGGTCCACCACCTTAATCAGTCTCGTTCACATCGCGTCCTCTGGGCGCTGGAAGAGCTGGGTCTGACGTATGAGATTGTGCGCTACCAGCGCGAGAAATCCATGCTTGCACCGGATTCGCTCAAAAAAGTGCATCCGCTGGGGAAATCCCCGGTACTGGAAGATAACGGACTGGTGCTGGCCGAATCAGGCGCGATTCTGGAATATCTTCAGGAAACGTACGATTCGGCGTCACGATTCAAACCGTTAGATCCCGCCCATAAAGTGCAGTATCGCTTCTGGCTGCATTACGCCGAAGGGTCTTTGATGCCGCTACTGTTAATGAAGCTGGTGTTTAACAGCCTCGGCAAACCACCCGTCCCGTTTGGCCTGCGCACGCTGGGTAAGGCGCTGGGGCAGGGGGTGCAAAAAGCGTATCTCAACCGCCAGCTGGAAACGCATGCGCGCTTTATTAACGATCATCTTGCCGAAAACAGCTGGTTTGCCGGCGACACGCTGACCATGGCTGATATCCAGATGAGTTTTCCCCTCTTCGCCCTGCTGGCGAGAGGCGGCATTGACAATCTCGACCACATAGCGGCGTGGAAACAGAGAGTGGAGGCACGTCCGGGCTGGCAGACAACGCTTGCGAAAGGCGGCCCGCTGACAATCCCCGGCGAGGGATGAAATGTAACGAAATTGCGCATGGACGATAACGTTTGCGCATCCTCTGCTTAATTCTTCATCGTCATGAGGCAATTTTAGCGAAAAACGAGAAAGTTCAGTTGAAAAGGGCGGGTATTAGGCTAGATAATCGTTTGCCTACATTTGACCACCCGTTTTGTAAGCGCGGAGCTAAACGTTTGCTTTTTTTGTGACGCCCCTTTCGTCGCAAACGCAGCACAAGGATTTGACGTTTCGCTGGCAGTGGAGTCTCCACCACGCTTACGGACTTTCAATAAAAATTTTCAGGGGATGTTTTCTATGTCTACGCCATCTGCGCGTACCGGCGGTTCACTTGACGCCATGTTTAAAATTTCTGCTCGCGGCAGCACCGTGCGCCAGGAAGTTGTTGCCGGTCTGACCACGTTTCTGGCGATGGTGTACTCCGTCATCGTGGTGCCAGGCATGCTCGGCAAAGCGGGCTTCCCGCCAGCGGCGGTCTTCGTTGCCACCTGCCTGGTTGCGGGTGTGGGTTCGATTGTGATGGGCCTGTGGGCGAACCTGCCGCTGGCGATCGGGTGCGCCATCTCCCTGACCGCGTTTACCGCCTTCAGCCTGGTGCTGGGCCAGCATATCAGCGTCCCGGTAGCGCTCGGCGCCGTGTTCCTGATGGGCGTGCTGTTCACCGTAATTTCAGCAACCGGCATTCGTAGCTGGATTTTGCGCAACCTGCCGCAGGGCGTGGCGCACGGCACCGGCATCGGTATTGGCCTGTTCCTGCTGCTGATCGCTGCCAACGGCGTGGGTCTGGTCATCAAGAACCCGCTGGACGGCCTGCCGGTTGCGCTGGGTAACTTCGCGAGCTTCCCGGTGATCATGTCGCTGGTGGGTCTGGCGGTGATCATTGGCCTGGAAAAACTGAAAGTGCCGGGCGGCATTCTGCTGACCATTATCGGCGTGTCCATCGTCGGCCTGATCTTCGACCCGACCGTTCATTTCTCCGGGATTTTCGCCATGCCGTCGCTGAGCGATGACAACGGTAACTCCCTGATTGGCAGCCTGGATATTGTGGGCGCGCTGAACCCGGTGATCTTGCCAAGCGTGCTGGCGCTGGTAATGACCGCGGTGTTTGATGCCACGGGCACCATCCGCGCAGTGGCCGGTCAGGCTAACCTGCTGGATAAAGACGGACAGATTATTGACGGCGGCAAAGCGCTGACCACCGACTCCCTGAGCAGCGTTTTCTCTGGCCTGGTGGGTGCGGCGCCTGCGGCGGTGTACATTGAGTCCGCAGCGGGTACGGCGGCAGGCGGTAAAACCGGCCTGACGGCCATCACCGTTGGCGTGCTGTTCCTGCTGATCCTGTTCCTCTCTCCGCTCTCTTATCTGGTGCCGGCTTACGCGACCGCACCTGCGCTGATGTACGTCGGCCTGCTGATGCTGAGCAACGTGGCGAAAATCGACTTCGCGGATTTTGTTGATGCCATGTCCGGCCTGATCACTGCGGTATTCATCGTGCTGACCTGTAACATCGTGACCGGCATTATGATCGGTTTCGCCTCGCTGGTGATTGGGCGTCTGGTCTCCGGTGAGTGGCGTAAGCTGAACATCGGTACCGTGGTCATCGCCGTTGCGCTGGTGGCGTTTTACGCGGGCGGCTGGGCCATCTGAATTGACTTTTTATGCGAAAACGGGTGGCTCAGGCCGCCCGTTTTTATTTTCAGGACTCATCCTGTTGCCTTTTACGTTACTCTGGAGAGGATAGAATAAGAGGCACGACGCCTCAGGTTTGGCATATAAGAAACACAGCAAACAGGGAACGCATGGAAATTTTCTTCACAATACTCATCATGACCCTTGTGGTCTCATTATCCGGGGTGGTTACACGCGTACTGCCCTTCCAGGTCCCCCTGCCTTTAATGCAAATAGCTATCGGTGCGCTGCTGGCGTGGCCGACGTTCGGTCTGCACGTGGAGTTCGATCCGGAACTGTTCCTCGTGCTGTTTATCCCGCCGCTGCTGTTTGCCGATGGCTGGAAAACGCCGACGCGCGAATTTCTGGAGCACGGGCGAGAGATCTTCGGCCTGGCGCTGGCGCTGGTGGTGGTCACCGTGGTCGGGATTGGTTTTCTGATCTACTGGGCCGTACCGGGGATCCCGCTCATACCCGCCTTTGCGCTGGCCGCCGTGCTGTCGCCTACCGACGCCGTGGCGCTGTCCGGCATTGTGGGCGAAGGGCGCATTCCAAAGAAAATCATGGGCATTTTGCAGGGCGAGGCGCTGATGAACGACGCCTCTGGCCTGGTCGCCCTGAAGTTTGCCGTGGCGGTTGCCATGGGCACCATGGTCTTTACCGTCGGCGGTGCGACCCTGGAATTCTTCAAGGTGGCGATTGGCGGTATCCTCGCGGGCTTTGTGGTGAGCTGGCTGTACGGACGCTCGCTGCGCTTCCTCAGCCGCTGGGGTGGCGACGAACCCGCTACGCAGATCGTCCTGCTGTTCCTGCTGCCGTTTGCCTCTTACCTGATTGCCGAACACATCGGCGTGTCGGGTATTCTGGCGGCGGTAGCCGCGGGGATGACCATCACCCGCTCCGGCGTTATGCGCCGCGCGCCGCTGGCGATGCGCCTGCGTGCGAACAGTACCTGGGCCATGCTCGAGTTTGTGTTTAACGGCATGGTGTTCCTGCTGTTGGGTCTGCAACTGCCGGGCATTATGGAATCCTCGCTGATTGCAGCCGAAGCGGATCCAAACGTTGAAGTCTGGATGCTGTTTACCGATATCGTGCTCATCTACCTTGCGCTGATGCTGGTGCGTTTCGGCTGGCTGTGGACGATGAAGAAATTCAGCGTTCGCTTCCTGACCAAAAAGCCGATGGAGTTCGGCTCGTGGACCACGCGCGAGCTGCTGATTGCCTCTTTCGCGGGCGTGCGCGGGGCGATCACCCTTGCTGGTGTGCTCTCCATTCCTCTGCTGCTGCCGACGGGTGACGTCTTCCCGGCGCGCTACGAGCTGGTGTTCCTGGCGGCGGGCGTGATCCTCTTCTCCCTGTTTGTCGGCGTGATTATGCTGCCGATTCTGCTGCAACATATTGACGCGGGTGACTCCTCGCAACAGCACAAAGAAGAGCGGATTGCCCGTGCGGCGACGGCGGAAGTGGCGATTGTCGCCATCGAGAAGATGGAGGAGCGTCTGGCCGCCGATGCCGAAGAGAACATTGATAACCAGCTGCTGAAGGAAGTCAGTTCACGCGTGATCGGTAATTTGCGTCGCCGTGCTGACGGACGTAACGACGTGGAAAGTTCGTTGCAGGAAGAGAACCTCGAACGCCGTTTCCGCCTGGCGGCGCTGCGCTCCGAGCGTGCCGAGCTGTATCACCTGCGCGCCACGCGGCAGATCAGCAACGAGACGCTGCAAAAGCTGCTGCACGATCTGGATCTGCTGGAAGCGTTGTTGATTGAGAATCAGTAGCGCTGTAATTGCCCGGTGGCGCTGCGCTTACCGGGCCTACGTGCTCGATCGGTACCCTCTCCCTGTGAGAGAGGGTACCCAAAACCCCTCACAACATTGCAACCACGCCTGTGCGCTGTGCGACAGATAGACCCCTTCACGCCAGATCATCCCCAGCTGCCAGTGCAGGTCGCTCTCCAGCGGGATCCAGCGCAGCGTATTTTTATCCAGCCGCTCGCAGATCGGCTGCGGCAGAATGGCAATCCCCACGCCCGCCTGTACCATCGCCGCCAGAAAATCCCACTGGCCGCTGCGCACCGCAATGCGCGGCTTCACGTTATGCTGGTTAAACAGCGCCATCAGCTGGCGGCTTAAGGCAAAATCTTCGTTGTAAATAAGCAGAGGGTGCTCGCCGAGCAGCTCGGGTTTTACTGACTCAATCTTCAGCCAGTCGCCGGAGCGCGGAACCAGCACGCACAGCGGGTGGCTGAACAGAGGCAGCGTCGCCAGGCCGCTTTCCTCCTCCACGGGAAGGGCGGTCATGGCCACGTCCAGTTCACCGTTCATCACCGCCTGCTGCACGGTCAGGCCGCCAAATTCAGAAATTTTTAGCTCAACGCCGGGATAGCGCTGACGAAACAGGCTTATCGGACCGGCCATCATCATGCCGACCATCGGCGGAATACCGAGCCGCAGCAGCCCTTTTGTCAGATGGTTGATGTCCCCAAGCTCGGCCTCCAGCTGGCGGAACTCCGCCAGAATTGCCAGCCCGCGCTCGAACACCACGCGACCGGTATCGGTCAGCAGCAGCTTGCGCCCGTCGCGGATCAGCAGGGTACAGTTCAGCTCATCTTCGAGGTTTTTCAGCATCTTGCTGATGGTTGGCTGGGTTACGAATAACTTCTCCGCTGCGCGGGTAAAACTTTGCTGGCGAACCACCTCGACAAAATAGCGCAGCGTTCTTATGTCCATGATTATTCCTCGAAACTATACCTTCGATGATTTTAATTCATTTCAGTCGATACCGTACGCTCACTATACTGGCGCCTCGTCTCATTTCTGAGGAAAACCCCCATGGCCGTGGCGTTAAGCCGTGTTACGCCTGCCGTTGTTCAACGACTCCAGGTACCGGTTCAGGTACTGCTTTACGCGGGACTGTTTGTTTTCGCGGAATATCTTGTCGACTGGCTGCATCTGCCTTTACCCGCCAACCTGGTGGGGATGGTGCTGTTGCTGACGCTGATCCTCTGTCGCGCGTTGCCCCTTAGCTGGGTGCGGGCCGGCGCACGCTGGTTGCTGGCGGAGATGCTGCTGTTCTTTGTGCCGGCCGTGGTGGCGGTGGTGAACTATGCCCAGCTGCTGATGGTCGACGGCTGGCGCATCTTTGCGGTTATCGCCCTGAGCACGCTGATGGTGCTGGGCGCCACTGCCTGGGTGGTGGATAAAGTGTATCGCTTTGAAATCAGCAGGCAGACGCATGACTAACTTTCAGATAAGCGTGCTGTGCCTGATTGCGACAGTCGTCATCTACTTTGCCAACAAGCGCCTGTATCGCCGCTTTCGCGCGCTGCCGCTGATGCCGCTGGTCTTTACGCCGATCCTGCTGGTGCTGATGCTGGTCTTCGGCCATATCTCCTGGCAGAACTACATTGGCGAATCCCACTGGCTGCTGTGGCTGCTTGGCCCGGCGACCATCGCCTTCGCCGTACCCGTTTATGACAACCTCGCTATTATCCGACGCCACTGGATGTCGCTCAGCGCGGGCGTCGTCACCGCGACGGTGGTGGCGGTGTGCAGCTCGGTCTGGCTGGCGCGGCTGTTTACCCTGTCGGATGAAATCCAGCGCAGCCTGGCGGTGCGTTCGGTGACCACACCGTTTGCGCTGGCAGCCGCCAAACCGCTCGGTGGCCAGCCGGATCTGGTGGCGCTGTTTGTGGTGGTGACGGGCGTGTTCGGCATGGCAGTGGGGGATGTGCTGTTTCTGCGGCTTTCCATTCGCGAAGGGATGGCGAAAGGCGCGGGGTTTGGCGCGGCGTCGCACGGGGCGGGGACGGCACGTTCGTATGAGCTGGGACAGCAGGAGGGCGTTGTCGCGAGCCTGGTGATGATGCTTTCGGGCGTCACGATGGTGCTGATTGCGCCGCTGGTGGCGTGGGTGTTGTTTTAAGCTCCCCGGCCAGAGCGACCGGGGAGAAAAGGCTTAGTGCGCGCGGCCCTGCTCAACGCCCAGGCCGGTTTGCGAGCGGATAAACTGGGCGCGGAATTTTTCACGCTCCAGGTTACCCTCCGGTGAATTATCGGTGGCAGAGAAGATCCAGATCCCGATAAACGCCACGGCAATGGAGAACAGCGCCGGGTATTCATACGGGAAGATAGCGCTTTCGTGACCGAGGATCTGCACCCAGATGGTCGGGCCGAGGATCATCAGAATCACCGCCGTCAGCAGGCCCAGCCAGCCGCCGATCATCGCCCCACGGGTGGTCAGTTTTGACCAGTACATGGAGAGCAGAATGATCGGGAAGTTACAGCTTGCCGCAATCGAGAAGGCCAGCCCGACCATAAAGGCGATGTTCTGCTTCTCGAACAAAATCCCCAGCAGGATGGCGACGACCCCCAGCACCAGCACGGTGATTTTGGAGACTTTCAGCTCATCGCGCTCGCTTGCGCCTTTGCGGAAGACGTTGGCGTAGAGGTCATGCGAAACCGCCGACGCGCCGGCCAGCGTCAGCCCTGCAACCACCGCGAGGATGGTGGCAAAGGCCACGGCAGAGATAAAGCCGAGGAACAGGTTGCCGCCCACCGCGTCGGCCAGATGCACCGCCGCCATGTTGTTACCGCCGATAAGCGCGCCCGCCGCGTCTTTAAACGCCGGGTTTGCCCCCACCAGCATGATTGCGCCGAAGCCGATGATAAAGGTCAGAATGTAGAAGTAGCCCATAAACCCGGTGGCGTAGAACACGCTTTTACGCGCTTCACGCGCATCTGACACCGTGAAGAAACGCATCAGGATATGCGGCAGGCCAGCGGTACCGAACATCAGGCCGAGACCGAGCGAGAGCGCGGATATCGGATCTTTCACCAGCCCGCCCGGGCTCATGATCGCTTCCCCTTTCGGGTGGACCGCCATCGCTTCGGTAAACAGATTATTGAAGCTGAACCCGACGTGCTTCATCACCATAAAGGCCATAAAGCTGGCGCCGAACAGCAGTAGTACCGCTTTGATGATCTGTACCCAGGTGGTGGCCAGCATGCCGCCGAACAGGACGTACATCACCATCAGCACGCCGACCAGCACCACCGCGACGTGGTAGTTCAGGCCGAACAGCAGCTCGATCAGTTTGCCCGCGCCGACCATCTGGGCGATCAGATAGAGTGCCACCACCACCAGCGAACCGCAGGCGGAGAGGGTACGAATCGGCCCCTGCTTCAGGCGATAGGAGGCGACGTCAGCAAAGGTATAGCGCCCCAGGTTACGCAGGCGCTCGGCAATCAGGAACAGAATGATTGGCCAGCCCACCAGGAACCCGAGGGAGTAGATCAGGCCGTCATACCCGGAGGTGTACACCAGCGCGGAGATCCCGAGGAACGAGGCGGCGGACATAAAGTCCCCCGCTATCGCCAGCCCGTTCTGGAAGCCGGTAATGTTGCCGCCCGCGGTGTAGTAATCGTTACGGGAGCGTACGCGTTTCGACGCCCAGTAGGTGATGTACAGCGTCAGCACCACGAAAATCAGGAACATGATAATCGCCTGCCAGTTGGTTGGCTGGCGCTGAACCTCGCCGGTAAGGGCATCTGCCGCATGGGCAGCAAAGGGAAGTGTGGCGGCTAGCGCCGTCAGGACTCGCTTCATGATGCTTTTACCTCGCGCAGAACTTCTCTGTTAAGACGATCGAATTCACCGTTCGCACGCCAGACGTACACACCCGTGAGCACAAACGAAATGATGATCACGCCAATCCCAATCGGAATACCGCGCGTGACGCTGGTACCCTCATGCAGCGGGGTGCCCAGCCAGTGCGGCGCAAAGGCGATCAGCAGAATAAAGCCGACGTAGATAATCAGCATGATGATGGAAAGGATGAAGGCAAACCGTTGCCGTTTTTCGACGAGCTCCCTGTAGTGCGCACTATTCTCTATCTGCTGACAAATATCGTTATTCATCACAGAGTCTCCAGAAGTAAGGTTGGTTTGTTTTTATCCCCTCTCCCCTGTGGGGAGAGGGTGAGGGGAGGAAGGTGCGGTCTGATGCCCTCACCCCGGCCCTCTCCCACGGGGAGAGGGAGAAAACACTAGGAAGGCATTGCGATGGCCTGCTTCTCTTCGAGCAGTTTGTCCACCACGCCAGGATCGGCCAGCGTTGAGGTATCACCGAGGTTACTGGTGTCGCCCGCCGCGATTTTGCGCAGGATACGGCGCATAATCTTGCCGGAACGGGTTTTCGGCAGCGAGTCGGTCCAGTGCAGCACGTCCGGCGTGGCAAGCGGGCCGATCTCTTTACGCACCCAGTTGCGCACCTCGGTATACAGCTCTGGCGACGGCTCTTCGCCGTGGTTCAGGGTGACGTAGGCGTAGATCGCCTGGCCTTTGATGTTGTGAGGAATGCCGACAACCGCCGCTTCGGCAATTTTCGGATGCGACACCAGCGCAGACTCAATCTCCGCCGTGCCCAGACGGTGGCCGGAGACGTTCAGCACGTCGTCCACGCGTCCGGTGATCCAGTAATAACCGTCTTCATCCCGGCGCGCGCCGTCGCCGCTGAAGTACATGTTTTTGAAGGTCGAGAAGTAGGTCTGCTCGAAGCGCTCATGGTCGCCGAACAGGGTACGCGCCTGGCCAGGCCAGGAATCGACGATCACCAGGTTGCCCTCGGTAGCGCCTTCCTGCGGATTGCCTTCGTTGTCCACCAGCGCAGGCTGCACGCCGAAGAACGGACGGGTGGCCGAACCGGCTTTCAGCTGCGTGGCACCCGGCATCGGGGTGATCATGAAGCCGCCGGTTTCGGTCTGCCACCAGGTGTCCATCACCGGGCACTTCTCGTTGCCGATCTTCTTCCAGTACCACTCCCAGGCTTCCGGGTTGATCGGCTCGCCCACGGAGCCGAGGATGCGCAGGGAAGAGCGGTCGGTCCCTTCGATGGCTTTATCGCCTTCCGCCATTAGCGCACGGATCGCCGTTGGCGCGGTATAGAGAATGTTGACCTGATGCTTATCAACCACCTGGCACATACGCGCCGGGGTCGGCCAGTTCGGTACGCCTTCAAACATCAGCGTCGTTGCGCCGCAGGCCAGCGGGCCGTACAGCAGGTAGCTGTGACCGGTGACCCAGCCCACGTCGGCAGTACACCAGTAGATGTCGCCCGGATGATAGTCGAAAACGTATTTAAAGGTGGTGGCCGCATAGACCAGATAACCGCCGGTGGTATGCAGCACGCCTTTCGGCTTACCGGTGGAGCCGGAGGTATACAGGATAAACAGCGGATCTTCCGCGTTCATCTCTTCCGGCTGATGCTGGTCGCTCGCGTTTTCAATCAGATCGCTCCACCACAGGTCGCGCCCCTCGTGCCAGTCGATTTTGCCGCCCGTGCGCTTGAGGACAATGACGTTGTTGATGGATTTTACGTTCGGGTTTTTCAGCGCTTCATCAACGTTTTTCTTCAGCGGAATACCGCGCCCGGCGCGCACGCCCTCGTCAGCGGTGATCACCAGCTTCGAATTTGAGTCGACAATACGCCCGGCAACCGCCTCCGGCGAGAAACCGCCGAAGATAACGGAGTGGATCGCGCCGATGCGCGCGCAGGCCAGCATAGCCACGGCGGCTTCCGGCACCATTGGCATATAGATCGCCACCACATCGCCTTTTTTAATGCCCTGGGCCAGCAGCACGTTGGCAAAGCGGCACACGTCGCGATGCAGTTCTTTATACGAGATGTGTTTGCTCTGGGAGGCATCGTCGCCTTCCCAGATAATGGCCGTTTCGTTGCCTCGTTCAGCAAGATGGCGGTCCAGACAGTTTGCCGCCAGGTTCAGCGTGCCGTCTTCATACCATTTAATGGAGACGTTGCCCGGCGCGAAAGAGGTGTTCTTTACCTTCTGATAAGGTTTGATCCAGTCGAGGATGTGACCCTGCTCACCCCAGAACGCGTCAGGGCTGGAAACGGACTGCTGGTATTTCTCCTGGTACTGCTCCGGGCTTATCAGGCAACGGTCCGCAATGTTTGCGGGAATGTCGTGTTTGTGTATTTGGCTCATGGCTTTTTTTCTCCTTGTAAGATGTTAATAATATGTCGCAAAAACGTTAATAGTAGGGGCTTTACAAGCTTTGTTTAGTATTTGGGCGACAGATCACGCAATGTCTGAAGAGTATGAAAATTGAGCGAATGAAACTTTGAAGGGAAATAATTCATCTGAAGAATTATTCACTTTTTTGAAGTGAAAATATTTTGTATAACAAACGGTTATTTATGCGAATTGCTATAAATTACCGTCAATGACGCTTTTTGCAGTGAAATGCCTTGTTCTTTAAGGCTTGCGCAGCATGCCGTGCAAATGATACTCATACGGCGCGTTAAAAAATCCCATAAACCAACGCAACACAATTCATACCCTTTCAGTATGTCTCCATATTCATGCAGTTTTGATGGTACGGAGATTTCATTGAGGAAGTCAGTTTCTATGAAAAATTTGAAAGTCAGCCTGGCCTGGCAGATCCTGCTGGCCCTTGTGCTGGGCATCTTGCTGGGCAGTTACCTCCATTATCATAGCGACAGCCGCGAGTGGCTGATTGCGAACCTTCTCTCGCCTGCGGGCGATATCTTTATTCATCTGATCAAGATGATTGTTGTGCCGATTGTGATCTCGACGCTGGTGGTCGGTATCGCGGGTGTCGGTGATGCGAAACAGTTAGGCCGTATCGGCGTTAAAACCATTCTCTATTTCGAAGTGATCACCACGGTTGCCATCGTACTTGGCATCACCCTGGCGAACGTGTTCCAGCCTGGTGCCGGGATCGATATGTCGCAGCTGGCGACGGTGGATATTTCGAAATACCAAAGCACAACCGCCGATGTGCAGAGCCATTCGCATGGGCTGATGGGGACTATCCTGTCGCTGGTGCCGACCAACATTATCGCGTCCATGGCGAAGGGCGAGATGCTGCCGATCATCTTCTTCTCGGTGCTGTTTGGTCTGGGGCTTTCTTCCCTGCCCGCGACGCACCGTGAACCGCTGGTGACCGTGTTCCGATCTGTCTCCGAAACCATGTTCAAAGTCACCCACATGGTGATGCGCTATGCGCCGGTCGGGGTATTCGCGCTGATTGCGGTGACCGTAGCGAACTTCGGCTTTGCCTCCCTGTGGCCGCTGGCGAAGCTGGTGATTCTGGTGCACTTCGCGATTCTGTTCTTCGCGCTGGTGGTGCTGGGCATTGTGGCGCGCCTGTGCGGGCTCAGCATCTGGATCCTGATCCGCATCCTGAAAGATGAGCTGATTCTGGCGTACTCCACGGCAAGCTCCGAGAGCGTACTGCCGCGTATCATTGAGAAGATGGAGGCCTACGGTGCGCCAGCGTCCATTACCAGCTTCGTGGTGCCAACGGGTTACTCCTTTAACCTAGATGGTTCGACGCTGTATCAGAGTATTGCGGCGATCTTTATCGCGCAGCTGTACGGCATTGACCTGTCGCTGTGGCAGGAGATCGTGCTGGTTCTGACGCTGATGGTGACGTCCAAAGGCATCGCAGGCGTGCCGGGCGTCTCCTTCGTGGTGCTGCTGGCGACGCTGGGCAGCGTGGGTATTCCGCTGGAAGGTCTTGCATTTATTGCCGGTGTGGACCGTATCCTCGACATGGCGCGTACCGCGCTGAACGTGGTGGGTAATGCGCTGGCAGTGCTGGTAATCTCCAAGTGGGAACACAAGTTCGACCGTAAAAAAGCGCTGGCGTATGAACGCGAGGTGCTGGGTCGTTTTGATAAAACGGCTGACCAGTAACATCCTAAGCCCGGTGGCGCTGCGCTTACCGGGCCTACGGGTTTTGTAGGCCGGGTAAGGCGAAGCCGCCACCCGGCACGTTACTCCCCGCTTAACGCATCAAACTCTTCACACCCGGTATCAAACCCTTCGGTACAGCTCAGGTTTAACCAGTAAAGCGCTTTCTGTTTATTCGGTGTGATAAAGCCTTTCTCACCCTGCCTGAACAGCATTCCTGCCCAGTACTCCGCATAGCCCGTCCGGGACAGAGCCGAACTCCGCTTGAACCACGACGCGGCCTGCACGTCATCCTGAGGGACTTCAACGCCGTTGGCATAGATCAGCCCCAGCAGCTGTTGCGCGTCTACCGCCGAGTCGCTATCGATGTCTTCGGTCGCCGATTGCAGCAGTGCGATGGCCTGCGGGTAGTCGGTTTTGCCCGCCTGCGTGTTCACCAGCACCCGCGCCAGCATGATCGCGCCGCGTTTGCTGCCCGCAATGTTTGCCTGCTGGGCCAGGGCTTTAGCCTGCGCATAGTCACCCTGCGAAAAGTGGATTTGCGACAGCAGCGCCATGGCGTCGACATCACCGCCTTTTGCCGCTTTTTCCGCCCACAGCGCCGCCTGCGCGCTGTCACCGGAACTGAACCAGGTATCGGCAAGATAATACTGCGCGCGCGCATCGCCCGCTTCAGCCTGCTTTTTATACTGGCTGCCTATCTCATCGGCATGGGCAAACGCGGTTAAAAATAACAACATCAGAAAAAGGGTTTTCATGGATTCTTATCATCTGGGTACACGCCGCGCAGTATAATCGCGGCGACAGAAGAAAAAAACGGGTGCGTTAAGACCTCAGCATCCCACAAGCCGGGCGGAACACGCGTTCCGCCCGAAGAGGTTAGCCTGCGTTACAGGCTAATTTCGCCGCCACCTCCTGATGTTCACTCTTTATTGAAAACTCACATAACTTATCGCGAGTAATAAAGGTAAAGATCACTATCGTCAGGCAAATAATAAAGACGATGCCTAACGTAGTTTTTAATGGCGTCATGCCTTTTACTCCTTGTGAAAAAAAGAATAAGAGGCTACTCTCAACCTGTTGGTTGTTGAGGGGTAGCCTCGGGTAAATGCAAATTTCCCGGGGCTTTCCACTTTCTGTCCCTCAACAATGCTCAAGACAGAAAGTCTTAAGCACCCGCCGCATATCTTATCTCGCTGAATTAAAATGCAAAGATGTAATTAATTTTCGTGCAAATTACATTTTTTCTGCGAGACATCTTCAGAAATATATATAGATGTAATTAATAGCGATGCCAGAAATAATAATGGGGTGAATATCTCACCCCATTTAGTCAGCGATTAATTAACGGCTTCATCCCATTGCGCTTTCGCGCAGGCGGGCTTTCAGCTTGTTATATTCGTCGATCACATACTGTTCCGCAGCGTGTTGATCCGCTATTGGCTCCACGTTTACGGCGCAGTATTTATACTCCGGCGTTTTGGTTATCGGGCTTAAGTTCTCCGTCACCAGCTCGTTACAGGCGCCAATCCACCACTGGTAGGTCATATAGACTGCCCCTTTGTTTGGACGGTCGCTGACCTGCGCGCGGGTAATGATGCGGCCCTTACGCGAGTTCACCCACACCAGCGCTTCATCTTCAATACCGAGCCGTTCGGCATCGGCGGTGTTGATCTGCGCGTAGCCCGGTTCATCCGCCAGCGCCGCCAGCGCGGCGCAGTTGCCGGTCATGGAGCGGCAGGAGTAGTGGCCCACTTCACGCACGGTGGAGAGCACCATCGGATACTCGTCGGTGAGCTTATCGATCGGCGCGACCCAGTCGCAGGTGAAGAACTGCGCCAGCCCGTTCGGGGTGTCGAACTTCTCTTTAAAGAGGTATGACGTCCCCTGATCGGATTCTGATTCATCCCGGCACGGCCACTGGATGTAGCCCAGCTCACCCATTTTTTCATAGGTTGCCCCATAAAAGTCCGGGCACAGATGCCGCAACTCGTCCCAGATCTCCTGGGTGTTGTTGTAGTGCATCGGGTAGCCCATGCGGGTGGCGATTTCGCTGATGATCTGCCAGTCCGTTTTCAGATCCCACTTCGGCTCGACGGCCTTGAAGAAGCGCTGGAAGCCGCGGTCTGCCGCCGTATAGACACCTTCATGCTCGCCCCAGGAGGTCGACGGCAGAATCACATCCGCCGCCGCCGCGGTTTTGGTCATAAAGATATCCTGAACAATCACCAGCTCCAGATCCTCAAAGCCTTTGCGCACCGCAGACAGTTCGGCGTCGGTCTGGAGCGGATCTTCACCCATGATGTAGGCCGCACGTACTTCACCGTGCGCCGCGCGGTGCGGCAGCTCGCTGATGCGGTATCCGGTGTGTGCCGGCAGACTTTCCACGCCCCAGGCCTTCGCAAACTTCTCGCGGTTTTCCGGGAATTTGACGTACTGGTAGCCCGGATAGGTGTCCGGCAGCGCGCCCATATCACACGCACCCTGCACGTTATTCTGACCACGCACCGGGTTCACGCCCACATGCGCTTTACCCAGATTGCCGGTCAGCATGGCGAGGCTGGTGAGCGAGCGCACGGTTTCCACGCCCTGGTAGAACTGGGTCACGCCCATGCCCCACAGAATGGCGGCGGTTTTCGCTCCGGCGTACATCCGCGCCGCCTGGCGGATCTCCTGCGCGCTGACGCCGGTTATCGCCTCTACTGACTCCGGCGTATAGCCTTCGACAATCTTGCGATACTCTTCAAACCCTTCCGTACGGCTCGCGACAAACGCCTGGTCGTAGAGGTTCTCCTCAATAATGACATGCCCCATCGCATTCAACAGCGCGATGTTCGAGCCGTTTTTCAGTGCGATGTGCATATCCGCAATGCGCGCGGTTTCAATTTTACGCGGATCGCAGACGATGATTTTCGCCCCGTTCTGTTTGGCGCGAATAACGTGATTCGCGACGATAGGGTGAGAATCCGCCGGGTTATAGCCGAAGATGAACACCAGATCGGTGTTATCTATCTCATTGATGGCATTACTCATTGCGCCGTTACCGACCGACTGGTGCAGACCTGCAACCGATGGGCCGTGTCAGACGCGAGCGCAGCAGTCGACGTTATTGGTACCAATAACGGCGCGCGCGAATTTTTGCATCACATAGTTGGTTTCATTCCCGGTTCCGCGTGAGGAGCCGGTGGTCTGAATCGCATCCGGGCCATACTTGGCCTTGATGGCGCTGAGGCGCGTGGCGACGTAATCCAGCGCTTCATTCCAGGAGACGGCTTCCAGCTTGCCGCCGCGCTCGCGGCGGATCATAGGGGTTTTCAGGCGCGGCGTGAGGATTTGGGTATCGTTAATAAAATCCCAGCCGTAGTACCCTTTCAGGCACAGCGTGCCCTGATTGGTTTTACCCTGCGCCGCTTCCGCCCGGACGATTTTGCCGTTATCGACCACCAGGTGGATCTTGCAACCTGAGGCACAATAAGGGCAAACCGTGACGACTTTTTTCATCACTTTGCTCCAGTTAAACAGTTCTTACCTGCCCAATATGCAGCTTCTATGCCATGTTTTTACTATGGGTATTTCCTGACTTTACGGCCCTTTGCGGGGCAAAACCCTGACGAAAAACAGCCAATCGTCAAAATTGACGTGTCGAAAGGGCAGGGGATGTGACATGGATTGAATTTCCGTCACGTAAAAAACAATTCGGCTGGAGCCGGCGGCAGAATGGTTCAGACTTAACATAATTCCCTGACGGAAGCATGCGATGAAACCGGCGATTCTGGTGGTTGATGATGATGTCGCAGTCTGCGAACTGCTACAGGATGTGCTCAGCGAGCACGTCTTTACCGTGCTGACGTGTCACACCGGTCAGGACGCGGTGAACCGTGTCCAGCAGGATCCCGGCATTGCGCTGGTTCTGCTGGACATGATGCTGCCGGATATCAACGGATTACAGGTTTTGCTGCAACTGCAAAAGCAGCGACCATCGCTACCGGTGGTGATGCTGACGGGGCTGGGAAGTGAATCAGATGTGGTCGTCGGGCTGGAAATGGGCGCCGATGATTACATCGGAAAACCGTTCAATCCGCGCGTGGTGGTCGCCCGCGTTAAGGCGGTGCTGCGTCGTACCGGCGCGCTGGACGCGGAGCCTGCCGCGCCGCGCGTTGAAGGTATTGCCTTTAACGGCTGGACGCTGGACACCACCCGCTGCGAGCTGAGCGATCCGCAGCGTAATACCGTGCCATTAACCCAGGGCGAATACGGCCTGCTGCTGGCATTAACGCAAAACGCCCGCCGGGTACTGAGCCGTGAACAGCTGCTGGAGCTGACCCACAGCGAAAGCGCCGAGGTCTTTGACCGCACTATCGACGTGTTGATCATGCGGCTACGGCGTAAAATTGAGGTCAATCCGCACCAGCCTTTGCTGATCAAAACCATTCGCGGTCTGGGCTATGTTTTTGCCACGGACGTTTCCCATCATGAGAAAGCCGCCTGACCGTTCTCCTGAATAAACGCCTGAAGCTCGGCCAGCGTTTTCGCGCCGTCAATCGCATTGGCCGCCAGCAGGCTGGCCCGCGCGCAGGCATGCGCCAGATAAATACTCTCGGTAAGCGACAGCGATTCATGGCAACCGTATAAAAAGCCTGCGCAAAACGCGTCGCCCGCACCGACGCTGCCGATAATCTCGTCCTGCGTCAGCTTCCACGACGGAACCCATTGCCCTTTTTCACCCGGCGCTTCACCCCATGCCCCTTCCGGACAGTGGATCACCACCCGCTGCCGCACGCCTGCCGCCAGCAGCTGTGCGGCAGCGTCGGCGATATGGACCATGTTCAGCGCACCATGACCGTCGCGGATCTCAAGCCCGCTAAACTCACCGGCTTCCAGCTCGTTAATCACCAGATAATCAAGATGACGCAGGGCAGGGAGCACCAGCGGCTGATAGCGCGGATCGCCCTTGCGGGAGACCAGATCGAGCGAGGTTTCATACCCCTGATCGCGCATCTGTGCCAGTAACCGCGCGCTGCGGGTGCCAAACTCCTCGTCCGGCATGTCCAGGCTGTCGAGCAGCAGCAGATAGCCGAGATGGAAGATCTTCAGCGATCCGTCTAAACGATCGAAGGCGGGAAGATCCAGCAGGCGGTTGGCGCCCGGCGAGTGAAAAAAGGTGCGCTGTCCGCTGGGGTCGGTCATTACCTGCGACATCGACGTTGGGGCGAACGTCGTGCGCTGCACGCGCTGGCGATTGACGTGATACTGGTCGAGCATCGCCAGAATATAGTCTCCGTCGCTGTCTTCCCCAATCAGCCCCACCGCCTGTAACGGCAGGCCGACGTGCATTTTCGCCAGCGTCAGCAGAACGTTGAGCGGCGCACCGCCGGTTGAGCGCTCACTGTGGGTGATTTCCGCCAGCCAGCCGCGCTCCGGCCACTGTACGATCTGGTGGACGTGATCCACCAGCATGTTGCCTGCGGCGATAATCCCTTTGCGTTCCATTATGCCTGCCCCGCGCTGCCGAAGATGCGCATCTGCTCCGCGACCGTATCGGTAATGGCCTCTTCAATGCCCAGCAGCAGTTCGGCAAACTCATCGTACAGCGGCTGGCGGTTCGCCATGCGCTGCTCAACGGCGGCGAGCGCGGCCTGCGACATGCCGGTATAAAAATTGATTTTATGAATGCCCAGCTCGATAGCGCGGCGGAAGTCGGCATCGCTAATCCCGGAGCCGCCGTGTAAAACCAGCGGCAGGCCCGTCTGCTGGCGAATGGCGTCCAGACGCGGGAAATCAAGCTTCGGCTCGCCCTTGTATTTGCCGTGCGCGTTGCCAATGGCGACCGCCAGCGCGTCGATACCGGTTAAATCGACAAACTCGCGCGCCAGCTGTGGGTCGGTAAAGAACGCTTCATCCGCATGCCCATACAGCGCGCCGCCTTCATCTCCGCCGACCGCGCCCAGCTCCGCCTCCACCGAGACGCCCACCGCGTGGCACATCTTCACCACTTCCCGGGTCTGGCGGATATTTTCCTCATAGCTCAGCGTCGAGCCGTCGAACATCACCGAGCTGAACCCTAAGCGCAGGGCGCGCACGACGGCCTCAAAATGCAGCCCGTGGTCGAGGTTAAGCACCACGGGAATATCGTGACGGGCGGCTTCGAACTTCACCGCTTCAACAAGCGACTCCAGAGACACGTACTTAAAATGCACTTCCGCGATGTTGATGATAAACGGCGAGCGTTCCTGCTTCGCGGCGGCAAACAGCGCGCGCAGAAAATGGGAGTCGAGAACGTTGAACGCGCCCAGGGCGTAGCGGTGTTCTCTGGCGTGGGCCAGACCGTCGGCAAGAGAAATCAATGGCATCATTCACTCCTTATATCCGAAACAGGTTGTACTCGTTGCACAGCACCAGCACCGCCGGTTCGTCTTCTTCGATGGTGTTGTAGCGATCGATGGGCTGTAAAAAGTGGTTGTCGTGTTCATCGTCATTGACCGACGACACTTCGCCCACCAGCACGTCGCCAAAGCCGCGTTCACCCCAGAAACTGTGGTACAGGCCGGGCGTCAGGCAGATGCTCTCCCCTGGCGTGAGGCGCAGCTGGCTGCCGGGCGCGTGCGTCTGCCGACAGCCGTCTATCGTGACGATCACGTCGGTGTTTTCGGTCTCCTCATGCGCGCCCGCATTCCATAACTCAATAATCAGATTCCCGCCGCCGCGGTTGATGATGTCCTCCCGCTTGCGCCAGTGGAAATGCATCGGCGTCACCTGGCCGTCGCGCACGTGCATGATTTTTTCGGCATAGCACTTCTCATAAGGCACGCCGTTGGGGGAGCCGTTGCGCAGGGTGAACAGCGTCAGCCCCTGTGCGGCAAAGTGGTTGCCGCCAAACGCCGTCACGTCCCAGCCGAGCCTGAGGTCGAACACCTCCTGCCAGGCGGCCTGGTCAAGCTGCTGCCATTTTGTTGGCGGAAAGCTGGCAAACGGCGGGAGATGCACGTCGTGCATGGAGAAGAACTGCCGCGTGTGGCCGAGGATTTCATTGATGTCGGAGCGTTTCATGGGGACTCCTTGCGTTTTATGCCACCCCCTCACCCCGGCCCTCTCCCTCAAGGGAGAGGGGGAGAGGGTTAGGGTGAGGGCATCAGGCCGCACCGGGGTTACTTAACCGTCCACCCCTTATACGTGCCGACGTTCTTTTTATCGATCATCGTCACCGGGATCAGCACAGGCTCTTTCGGCGCAGGTTTGCCCTGAAGAATGTCATAGCCGATCTCCACCGCCTTCGCCGCCATCACCTGCGGATCCTGCGCCGGCGTCGCCACAAACAGGGAGTTTTCGCGCTTCAGAGCTTCTTCACCGTCCGGGCTGCCATCCACGCCAACGATAAAGAACTCATTACGTTGAGCCTGTTTCGCCGCCAGATCGGCACCGATCGCCGTCGGATCGTTAATTGCGAATACGCCGTCGATCTTCGGATTGGCCGCCAGCAGGGAGGTCATGACCTCCAGTCCGCCTTCGCGGCTGCCTTTGGCGTTCTGATTATCCGAGAGCACTTTGATATCCGGGTGGCGCCTGAACTCGGTCTGGCAGCCCTCCACGCGGTTTTGTACCGCAGAAACCGGCGGCCCGTTGATGATCACCACGTTGCCTTTACCTTTCAGGCGGTCGGTTATGTACTTACAGGCCATCTCCCCCGCCTGGGTGTTATCGGAGGTGATGGTCGCATCAGCCCCTTCCGCCGCCACGTCAACCGCCACGACCACGATCCCTGCCTCTTTGGCGCGTTTTACCGCCGGGCCGATCCCTTTGGAATCCGCGGCGTTGAGGATGATCATGTCCACTTTCGCCGCAATGAAGTTATCGATCTGCGATACCTGCTGGCCCAGATCGTACCCGCTGGAGACCAGCGTCACCTTGACGTTATCTCCCGCCAGCTTGCGCGCTTCCAGCTCGGCGCCTTTGGTGATCTGCACGAAGAACGGGTTAGCCAGGTCGCCCACCGTCACGCCGATGGACTTCAGATCTTTTGCCTGCGCAAACGGGGTTGCGGCCAGCAGCGCGCCAGCACAGAGCGCGGTCACTAAGGGCTTCAATCTCATGCTGTATTCCTCACGTAGGGTATTGTTGTTATGCACTTTGATGGTGTCGGGTACGGTATTTGTCGATCAGCACCGCTATGATGATCACCGCCCCTTTGATCACCAGCTGCCAGAAGTAGGAGACGCCCATCAGCGTCATGCCGTTGTTGAGGGTGGCGATGATCAATGCACCGACCAGCGTGCCGGTGATCGTGCCGATCCCGCCGACGAAGCTGGTTCCGCCGAGGATCACCGCCGCAATCGCATCCAGCTCGTACCCCGTGCCGAGGTTGCCGTTGGCGCTGTAGAGGCGCGAGGCGCTCATCACGCCGCCTAATCCCGAGAGCAGGCCGCTCATGCCGTAGACAAACAGCAGCACCAGCCAGACCTTGATGCCGGTTAAGCGTGCCGCCTGCATATTGCCGCCGACCGCATAGATGTGAACGCCGAGGGTTGTGCGACGCAGAATAAACCAGCACACCACAATCACCGCCAGGGCGATCACCACCAGCCACGGAATCGGGCCGAGGTAGTTGTTGCCGATCCACTCGAAGTTAATGTTGGAGTTAATGACCGTCGTGCCGTCCGCCAGCAGATACGCCGCGCCGCGCAGTGCCGTATAGGTGCCGAGGGTGACGATAAACGGCGGCAGCCCGGCAAAGGCCACCAGCGCGCCGTTGAACAGCCCCAGCACCATACCGAGCATCAGCGCCGCCGGAATGGAGAGCATCGCAAATTCCGGGATAAGCGAGACCACCATCGCCGCTACCGCCGTAGTGCCCAGAATCGAGCCCACAGAGAGGTCAATCCCGCCGGTCAGGATGATGAAGGTCATCCCCGCCGCCAGCACGATGTTGATCGACGCCTGCCGGGTAATATTCAGCAGGTTGCTCTCGGTGAAAAAGTTCGGGGCGATAAAGCCAAATACCGCCACAATCAGGATTAAAATTGGCAAAATGCCGATCGTTTGCATCAGATCGCTCATCAGCATTTTTTTGGCGGAGGCGGATTTCGCCACCTGCTGCGGATGGGTTGGAGTTGTCATAATTACACCGCCTGATGATGTGTGTCGTTCACGCCGGTTGCCAGCGTCATAATGTTTTCCTGAGAGATGTCGCGTCCGTGGAGTTCACCCGCGATGCTGCCTTCCCGCATCACGTACACCCGGTCGCTCATGCCCACCACTTCCGGCAGCTCGCTGGAGATCATCAGAATCGCCACCCCTTTGCGCGCCATCTGGTTCATGATGCGGTAGATCTCGCTTTTCGCGCCGACGTCCACGCCGCGCGTAGGTTCGTCCAGAATCAGAATGCGCGGGCCAATCGCCACCCAGCGGGAGATCAGCAGCTTTTGCTGGTTGCCGCCGGAGAGCCCGCCCGCGCGCACCTGAGAATGCGGCACGCGGATATTGAGCAGGGCGATGGCGTCATCGGAAATAGACTGCGCTTTTTTGCGGTTCAGCCAGCCGAAGGTGGCGTCGCGCTCCAGCGTCGCCATGGTGATGTTCTCCTGCGCCGCCAGCTCCAGAAACAGCCCCTGCTCCTTGCGGTTCTCGGTAAGAAAACCGATGCCGTTTTCAATGGCCGCGCGCGGGGAGTGGATCACCACCGGTTCGCCGTCGACCTCGATCATGCCGCCGGTGGCTTTGCGCACGCCGAAGATCAGCTGCGCCAGCTCGGAGCGACCGGCCCCGACCAGCCCCGCCAGCCCGACGATTTCACCGGAGCGAACCTGCAAACTGCACGGCAGCACTTTTTTGCCATCTGTCAGGTGGTGCACGTTCAGACGCGGGCTGCCGAGCGGAATATCGCGCTCTTTGTTAAACAGATCGCTGAGCGGGCGGCCCACCATCATGCGCACCAACTCAGAGGCATTCAGCTTGTCGCGCGTCAGGCTGCCGACGTACTGCCCGTCGCGCAGGACGCTGACGCGATCGGAAAGCTCATACACTTCCGCCATGCGGTGGCTGATGTAGATAATCGCCATCCCTTCATCGCGCAGGCGCAAAATCAGTTCAAACAGGCGGTGCGTTTCGCGCGAAGAGAGGGCGGCGGTGGGTTCATCCATCACCAGAATGCGGCTGTTGCGGTGCAGCGCGCGGGCGATCTCCACCTGCTGTTGCTCGGCGATGGTCAGCTTCATGACCAGGTCGGTGGCACTGAACTGCGCGCCCAGACGGTCAATGACCGCCTGCGCCTGGGCTGCCATCTCTTTGCGCTGGACCAGCCCGCCGCGCGACAGCTCGCTGCCGAGAAAAATGTTTTCCGCCACGGTCAGGTTAGGAGCAAGCTGCATCTCCTGATAAATCAGGGTAATGCCTGCGGCCAGCGCATCCTTCGGACCTTTGATGTGAAACGGCTGACCGTCGATGAGGATGTCGCCGCTGCTGGCGGTATAAGCGCCTGCGAGGATCTTCATCAGCGTGCTTTTTCCGGCGCCGTTTTCCCCCATCAGCGCGTGGATCTCTCCGGGGAAAACCGTCAAATCCACACCCTTTAGCGCGTGGAAAATGCCAAACGTCTTGGCAATGTGGCGCATCTCTAAAACCGGGGTTCTGCTCATGGCGGATCTCCTGTGAATGTCGATATCTGCACTTCATCACAGGTGCGTAAATGCAAAATGTCAGAAGCTGTTCATATTTGTCATAGTTATGAATAGCTAATCGCCATCACATTTTCCTTTTCCCTCTCCCTGTGGGAGAGGGCCAGGGTGAGGGCACCAAACCGCAGAGGAGCCCAAACCCATGTCTTCACGCCCCCCGTTCTTCACCAGCGCCCGCGGTCGCCTGCTGATATTTAACCTGCTGGTGGTGGCGGTAACGCTGATGGTAAGCGGCGTGGCGGTGCTCGGCTTTCGTCATGCCAGCCAGATCCAGGAGCAGGTGCAGCAGCAAACGCTGGATGACATGACCGGCAGCATGAACCTCGCGCGTGATACCGCGAATGTGGCGACGGCGGCGGTGCGGCTGTCGCAGGTGGTCGGTGCGCTGGAATACAAAGGCGAAGCTGAACGGCTGAAACAGACGCAGATGGCGCTGCGCCACTCGCTGGAGCAGCTTGCCGATGCGCCGCTGGCGCAGCAGGAGCCGGCGCTGGTGGCGCGTATTATTCGCAGGAGCAATGAGTTACAGCAGAGCGTGACGGGAATGCTGGAGCGCGGGCAAAAACGGCATCTGGAGCGTAACGCGCTGCTCAGCGCGCTGTATCAAAGCCAAAGCTACCTGCGTCATTTGCAGGATATCAACCGCCGTTACGCGAGCAATGTGCCAGACGCCCGGCAGCTTGCAGAGATGGACAGGCTGATCGTTGCCGCCATTGATACCCCTTCACCGCGCGCCACGGTGCAGCAGCTGGATGCAGTAACCGCGATGTTACCCGCGAGCGCCCTGCAACCGGTGGTCAACCTGGTGCTCCCGGATTTTAATGATGAGCTGCGCAAGCTCGCGCCACTGTCGAAGCAGCTGGAGGAGAGCGATCTGTCCATCAGCTGGTACATGTTCCACATCAAGGCGCTGGTGGCGATATTAAACCGCGACATCAATCAGTACGTTGAACAGGTGGCGCAGGCCTCCCGGCTGCGTACCGCCCAAAGCCACCAGGAGCTGCGCTCCATCAGCGTGTTTATCAGCGTCTTCGCGGTGCTGGCGCTGATCATCACCGGCTGCGCCTGCTGGTATATTTACCGCAATCTGGGCTCCAACCTGACGGCTATCTCAAGGGCAATGTCGCGCCTCGCTCACGGCGAGCAGGATGTGTCGGTGCCCGCGCTACAGCGGCGTGATGAGCTGGGGGAACTGGCGCGCGCGTTTAACGTTTTTGCCCGCAATACCGCTTCGCTGGAGCACACCACGCGGCTGCTGAAGGAGAAGACCTCGCAGATGGAGGTCGACCGCATCGAACGTCAGGGGCTGGAGGAGGCGCTGCTGCACAGCCAGAAAATGAAGGCGGTTGGGCAACTGACGGGCGGGCTGGCGCATGATTTTAATAACCTGCTGGCGGTGATAATCGGCAGTCTGGAGCTGACCGATTCAGCGTCACCGGACGCGCCGCGCATCACTCGTGCGCTCAAAGCCGCGGAACGCGGGGCCATGCTCACCCAGCGTCTGCTGGCCTTCTCGCGCAAGCAATCCCTGCAACCCCATGCGGTAGAGATGAAGCCGCTGCTGGAGAACCTGAGCGAGCTGATGCGGCACTCGCTTCCCGCCACGCTGACGCTGGATATTGAAGCGCAAACCCCGGCCTGGCCCGCATGGATTGACGTCAGCCAGCTGGAAAACGCCATTATCAACCTGGTGATGAACGCCCGTGATGCAATGGAGGGGCAAAATGGTGTGATCAAAATCCGCACCTGGAACCAGCGTGTGACCCGCAGCGACGGGCGCAGGCAGGATATGGTCGCGCTGGAGGTGATTGACCACGGCTGCGGGATGTCGCAGGAGGTGAAATCGCAGGTCTTTGAACCGTTCTTCACCACCAAACAGACCGGCAGCGGCAGCGGGTTAGGGCTGTCGATGGTGTACGGCTTTGTGCGCCAGTCGGGTGGTCGCGTTGAGATCGAAAGCGCGCCGGGGCAGGGAACCACCGTGCGGCTCCAGCTGCCGCGCTCGACGCTGCCCGCGTTCTCCGATGATGCCGCGCTGGCGACCACGGCCCCGGCAGAGAGTGAGCTGCTTGTGCTGGTCCTGGAAGATGAGGCGGGCGTGCGGCAGACACTGTGCGAGCAACTGCACCAGCTTGGCTACCTGACGCTTGAAGCCGAAAACGGCGAGCAGGCGCTGAACATGCTGGACGCATCGCCGGATATCGGCATGTTTATCAGCGACCTGATGTTGCCGGGCGGCCTGAGCGGCGCGGAGGTGATCGGCCATGTACGCAGCCACTATCCGCAGTCGCCGGTGCTGCTGATCAGCGGGCAGGATTTGCGCCCGGCGCATAACCCGCAGCTGCCGGACGTTCAGTTACTGCGAAAACCGTTCACCCGCGCACAGCTGGCGCAGGCGCTGCGCAAGGTGATGGCAGGAACCGGCAGCGAGCCAGGGTAGCGGCCCCCTGAGCGCCGTTAAAAGACGACGACGAGGCAGGGATAAATTTCACGGACTCATGCGGCAGCGGGCGGCGCAAATGCTGCTTTATCCCGACAATCAGCGCTTCGCGCGGAAAGCCAGGCATATCCATTACGCCGCCACCGAGGATCACCGCATCCGGATCGAACAGATTTACACTGGTGGCAATGGCGCGGGCTGCATGATTCAGGAGTTGTTGTACGAAGGGGTCATCGGGTACGGCTGAAAAGATATCTCCCATCGCATACTCGCGGGGCTGCTGTTCGTACCACTGTTTCAATGCGATACCGGAACAAACTGTTTCCAGACATCCCGGGTTGCCACAACCACAGTGCCGCGTCATATCCCCCTGTGGAATATGCCCGAGCTCGCCCGCTACGCCGTGCGCGCCCGTCCATGGAGCACCGTTTAGCCAGATGGCAAATCCCATGCCGGTGCCAAGATAGGCCGCCAGAACCTCTTGCTGCTGGAGATTGTTTTGCGCCACGTCAAACGAAAGCTGAAGGTTAACGTCGCGGGAAAATTCGACCGGGCAGCCTAGCGCATCTTCAAGTTTTCCCGCCAGATCGCGGAGCTCATTCGCCTGCAAAGGCAGATTTGGCGTCGAAATAATGGTGCGTTTGTCTTTGCCGACCAGTGCCGGAAAGCCCATGACCAGACCGCGACAGTGAACCTGTAAATGACGCAGCTGAGCCGCGATCATTTCCGTCACGCCGCACACCACACCAGAGCGGATAACCTCCGCGGTGCGCTGTTTTTCACAATGCAACACCGCACCGTCGGCCGTTTGCAGGCAAAAACGGATATGAGTGGCCCCCATATCCACTCCGGCGACGACATCAGGCTGTTTTTGCATGAGGAACAACCTCGTTTCGTGCCGACAGGATCTGCCCGGCCATAAGCTGCCATGCATCCCCGATATTCTCTGCATGGTTGAACAGACCAGACGTTCCGACGATAAAGACATCTGCGCCGGCGGCCATCAGTTTTTTATAGGTGGCCTGATTGCATGAGCCATCGATCTCAATCTCATAGCTCAGCCCTTCGCGTTCGCGCCAGGCTTTCAGCTCGGCAATTTTCTCCAGCATTTCCGGAATGAACGGCTGCCCGGCAAAGCCTGGATCGACGGTCATCACGGTGATTTTGTCCGCCTTATGAATATAGTATTTCATCGCCTCAACCGGGGTTTCCGGGTTGAGGATGAGTCCCACCTTCATACCGTGACGACGGATCTCTTCAATCAGGCGGAAAGCCTGACCGTTGATGGTCTCCGGGTGCAGTGTGATGAAGTCTGCTCCGGCCTGCGCCAGCTGGCTTATGTAGTCCTGCGGGCGAGTCACCATCAGGTGACAGTCCAGTGGTTTGGTGGCGAGCTTCTTCACCTGGCCGACAAAGAACGGAGACAGCGTCAGATTAGGCACAAAGTGGCCGTCCATGATGTCGATATGGAAGTAGTCCGCGTGCTGGTCAATAAATTCGATCTGTTCTTTGAATTTCAGCAGATCCATACACATCAGGGAGGGTGAAATTTTCATAGTGATTTCCTTACTTACTGATCAATCTGTCGAGGGCAACAGCGGCGATAATCAACCCGCCCATTACCACCAGCTGGTAGTAGGTTTGTACCTGTAAGATATTGAGTCCGTTATTGATGGTGCCGATGATGAGACCACCAATCACGACCGAGAAGATGCGGCCTTTACCGCCGAAGAAGCTGGTTCCGCCGATGATGGCGCTGGCGATGGCGTATGTTTCAAATCCCATCCCGGCCAGCGGCTCCGCTGCGCCCAGACGCGCGGTCGACACCACGCCCGCCAGCCCGGCGCATACGCCAGAAATAATGAACACCACCAGAATATGAAACTTCACGTCAATGCCGGAGTAGAACGCCGAGTTTTTGTTACCGCCCAGGGCGTAGATATTGCGCCCCAGCCGCATACGGGTGGTGAGGAACCAGAGGATCACCGCGACGATCAGCGAGAAGATGACCGGTACGGGTATCCCGAGGACGCTGGCAGCGAAGAAGTTTACAAAATCGAACGAGAAGCCATAGACGGAGTTAGCATCGGAAATCACCAGCGTGATGCCGCGAAAAATGGCGTTAGTACCGAGAGTGATAATGAACGGATGTAGCCCGGTCCAGTTGACCAGACAGCCATTGATCGCCCCCAGCGCGCCGCCGACCAGTACGCCGCCAATCAGTGCTGCAAAAAACGGGTCGACACCAGCCAGCATCAGTTTGGCAGTCACCATGCCGGAGAGTGCCAGAATGGCTCCGACGGACAGATCAATACCCGCGACAAGGATGGCAAAGAATTCGCCCATCCCGATCAGCACCGTTACCGAGCTCTGGACAAAAATCTGCGTGATGTTGTTGGTGGTGAGGAAGTACTCCGATGACAGCGTGCCAAAGATGGCGACTATAATCGCGAGGATAAAAAAGGTACCGTACTTGTCCCAGAACAGCGCGAAGTTAAATGGCTTTTTCTCCGCCATATCGCCTTTCACTCTTGTGGTAATGCCCATGCCATGATCTCCTCTTCGCTCATGTCGTCGCGATTGGTCAGGATTTGCGTCAGCCGCCCTTCGCAGAACACGGCGATGCGGTCGCAGACGGCGATAATTTCAGGTAATTCAGACGACACCATCAGGATGACCTTGCCTTCGTCAGCCAGCTGGCGCATCACCTTGTAGATTTCGGCCTTTGCGCCGACGTCGATGCCTCGCGTGGGTTCATCAAAAATGATGACGTCCGGGTTGCAACACAGCCATTTAGAAATCAGCACCTTTTGCTGATTGCCGCCGGAGAGTTCGGTGATGTTTTGCTCTACGCTATGGCACTTCAACGCCAGCAACTGGCGCTGTGCTTCGGCGGTCTTGCGTTCTTCATGCTCGCGAAAGAGCCCCATGGCCCCTTTATAGCCACCGTTTTTCAGGCTCTGGCTGACGGCCATGTTTTGGGCGATAGAGAAATTAGGGAAAAAGCCATTTTCGCGGCGGCTTTCGGTGATGTAGGCCATCCCTTTTTTCAACGCATCCAGAGGCGAACGCGGGGAGATGGTTTTGCCGTTGAGGCGAATTTCACCGCTCGCGCGTTTATCCACGCCGAAGAGACAGTCCATCAGTTCGGTACGTCCCGAGCCGACCAGACCCGCAAAACCCAGTATTTCGCCGCGGTTCACGCTGAACGAAATATCTCGCACTTTTTTCTTGTCCCGGCTGGTGACGTTGTTCACCTCAAACACCGTGTCGCGTTCGATGTTGCCGGTGCTCTCTTTCATGGCGTTAAAGCGGTTTTGCAGTTCGCGGCCGACCATCAGGCGCACAATGTCGTCGTTTGAAACGTCACTCACCAGGCCACTGCATACGCTGGAACCGTCTTTCATTACCGTGTAGCGGTCGCAGATGCGGCGGATTTCCGCGAGCTTATGCGAGATATAGACAATGGCGGTGCCTTCTTTACGCAGCTGATTCATGATCAAGAAAAGATAATCCACCTCTTTATTGGTTAATGAAGATGTGGGTTCATCCATAATGATCACTTTGGCATCGAGCATTAAGGTTTTCGCGATTTCCAGCATCTGTTTATGGCTGATGGATAAATTCGCTACCTTTTCATCTAAATCGACTTTTAATCCGACGCGTAAGAGCATCATCGCACCGCGAATGCGCATCTCTTTCCAGTCAATAATCCTGATGCCACAAACCTTTTTAGTCAGGTGACGGCCTATATATAGATTTTCCAGCACGGTTAATTCATCAATAACGCTGAGTTCCTGATATATAATGCCGATGCCCAGTTGTGCTGCCAGTTTATGATCCAATTTGTCGTAATTCTTTTCATTAATAATAATGGAGCCTTTGGTCGGCTCATGAATTCCCGACAATACTTTCATTAAGGTTGATTTACCGGCACCATTCTCCCCTAATAACGCGTGGATCTCATGAGGGTATATAGTTAAATCAACCGATTTTAATGCGTGAACCGGACCAAAGGATTTGCCGATCCCCGCCATCGAGATATATGGCGTGACCATGTTTATTTCCTTCTCTGTTCACCCTCTCCCTGTGGGAGAGGGCCGGAGTGAGGGCATCAAGCCGCACAGTTCTGCGTTATTTTGTCACCAGAATCGAATCCACCAACTTGAATTCAGGCGTTTTTTCCAGCGGGATGACTTTCCCGGTTTTCGCGGCATCCACCATTAATTTCAGGCCGGTCGCCCCGATGTCCGCCGGGTTTTGTGCGACGGTTGCCGTCATCTGACCGGCTTCGACCATCTTACGCGCCTCTGGGATACCATCGGTGCCGACCACCAGCACTTTGCCGATTTTACCGGCGTTTGCCACCGCCTGTGCCACGCCCATCGCCATGGTATCGTTCGCGCAGTAGAAGGCTTTCAGATTCGGGTTTCGTTGCAGCACGTTGGTTGCCACATCCAGAGCTTTAATGCGATCCCAGTCAGCGGGCTGGCTGGCAACCAGCTTAATTTGGTTTGCTTTTTTGAAGGCTTCTGTTGCGCCATTGCGGCGCGCCTCGCCCGATGCGTTACCGGCTTTACCCTCAATGATTGCGACTTCGCCCCCCTCCGCACCAAGTTTATTGATAATAAAATCGGCCCCTTTTGCGCCGACGGCCACGTTGTCCGTTGTGACAAACCCCTCTACATTGCCACCTGCTTTTTTCAGGTTATCCATATCGATTTTTTCATCGAGATTCACCAGATAGAGACCTTTCTGCCAGGCGCGCGCGACGGGCATGACCAGATTCACGGAGGAGAGTGGGGCAAAAGCGATACCCTTGTATTTTTTATTACTCAGATCTTCGAACAGCTGTAGCTGGGACTGAAAATCCCCTTCTGACGGCGAGGCAAAAATATCAACGCTTACTCCCAGGGTTTTGGCTTCATCTTCAATCCCTTTCTTCATATCCACCCAGAATGGATTGGAGAGCGTTTTTAATACCACCGCATATTCCGCAGCAGCAAACGCGCTGGTGGATAACATTAAGCCCATAGCGGCGCCGCTGAAATATTTCAGATATTTATTCATAGCAGTGTTCTCAATGTAGGGTATGTTGTTGTTAATCCCGCCTGAGCAGGATTAACCTTTTAATTTACTTCAGTGCGCCAGGAGAGAAGAAATCCACAATAGCGCCGGTTTTTTGCATATTAAGTGTGGCCTGTTCGATATTTTGTTGTGCAACGGAAACAAATAACGCATCTAATAATGTAAGCTGTAATATACGCGCGGAGGCGTTGCGCCCTAATAACGGGGTCTCTGGTGCTGGCGAACAAATAATATAATCAGCAAGTTTAGCAATCGGCGAATGGTAGCTATGGGTAATACAGATAATTTTGGCGCCGTTCTTTTTTGCTAACTCAACTGCTGCTTTCACATCACTGGTGCGGCCGGAATGGGAGACCACCAGTACCACATCCCCTTCCTTCAGCAGCGATGCCGACATCATCATAATGTGCGCGTCCTGATACGACTGGCAGCGCACGCCGATGCGTAGAAACTTATGCTGGATGTCGGCGCAAATAGCGTTAGAACCACCCACACCGTACAGATCGCGCTGGTTGGCCTGGGCGAAGAAACGTGCCGCGCGGTGAATTTCATCCACGTTCACTATCGACTGGCCTTCCATAATGGTGCGCAGCGTAATATTGAACACTTTGTTAACCACATCCTGTGGTGCTTCATCAAAAGCGAGTTCCGCAGGTAATACTTGTTCGGATTGCGAGAAGTAGTCGACCAGCGCCGCACGCAGGTTACGGAAACCGCTAAAGCCGAGCAGTTTGGCCACTTTCACGATCATCGCTTCCGACACCATCAGCGTTTCGGCAACGTCTTTAATCGCAGGCGCGCCGCTCAGGTTACCCGGCTGGAGCAGCCAGTCGACGATACGGCTTTCGTTGTCGGTCATGCCTTCCTGCTTCATGCGCAGGTACGGTGCAAGGCCAATGCCGTTAGGCAGCTCTTTTTTAAATTCTGACTGACTCATCGCTCTCTTTTGTCCTTAAAAATGAAGACGACACTATATCACCACACTCTGGCATGAAAATATGCTGGCAACTTCACAATGTTTGAAAATTCATAAAGTTTTATTGTCTGTGAAGTTTTGATGGGCGGTTGCTTTAGGATGACCTTAAAAATCAATAATATAATTATGACACGTTAACGGATTTTAATGCATGCCGTAAGAAATATACCGTCATGAGAGAGTTGAAATGTCAAAGTCAGGGGTGTAGAACACGCGCAGAACTCGATGGTTTTGAGGTTTTATTGCACAACTGACCGGTCTTAAATCACAACTCCATCGAGTTCGTAAAGTTAACCCACGATGAGGTTTATTATGAAAAAGATTGCATTTGGCTGCGATCACGTAGGTTTTATGCTGAAAGAGGATATTCTGGCCCATCTGCGCGCGCGTGGCATCGACGTGGTGGATAAAGGCACCTGTTCCCCGGAGCGTACTGACTACCCGTATTATGCCAGCGCGGTTGCACAGGCTATTATCGATAAGGAGGTGGATGGCGGCATCCTGATCTGCGGAACGGGGGTAGGGATCTCCATTACGGCCAATAAGTTCCCGGGCATCCGCGCAGTGGTCTGTAGCGAACCTTATTCAGCTCAGCTTTCAAGGCAGCATAACAACACGAATGTGCTGGCATTTGGTTCGCGCGTGGTCGGACTGGAGCTGGCAAAAATGATCGTCGATGCCTGGCTAAATGCACCGTTTGAAGGGGGACGACATCAGGCGCGAGTCGATGCGATAGGGGCGATTGAACAGGCCAGGAATTGAGATTCCTCCGCTACCCCGGTTCCCTGCCATTCATTACCGTAAGGCCAGTTCACCTGCGAGTCTGGCCTTATGAAACGTTACTCTACCGCTCTGTTATTGGGTCTGCTGACTTTAACCAGCCAACTGGCGCATGCCGATGTGATTGATGATGCCATTGGCAATATTCAGCAGGCGATCAACGACGCCTATAACCCCGGCAGCAGCCGTAATGATGACGACGACGATCGTTACGATCGCAGCCGTCAAACCGACAGCCGCCAGTACGACGATCGTCGTCGACAGTTAGAAGATCGACGCCAGCGTTTAGACGAGCGTCAGCGGCAGCTGGATGACGATCGGCGTCGGTTAGAAGAGGATGAGCGCCGGTTGGAGGATGATTACGATCGGTGGTAACCCCGGTATTGCAACGCACAGGCCGGGTAAGGCGCAGCCGCCACCCGGCAAAACCTAATCCAGTACCAGCATCATCCCGTCATACCCCGCTTCAATGCCGGACGGCAGCGGGTTATCCATCATCCACACGTCAAACTGATGGCTGATATGCGTCAGGATCACCTGCGGACAGCCAATCACCTCGTTCAGCGCAATCACCGTATTCAAGTCACAATGGTTGCGCGGCGTCTCCGGGCGCGGTTCATGGCTACAGTCGATAATCATCGCCTGCGGCTGATTGTTTAGCAGAAACGTCACCGTTTTATCCGGTAGCCCGGCGGTATCAGAAAGCCACGCCACGCGGCTGTGGGCGGACTCCAGCAGATAGCCAAACGTGAGTTTTGAATGGTTGAGCGGCAGCGGCGTGACCCGCAAGCCCTGAAGTTCAAACATCACAAACGGCTCCACCGTGTGGCTGAAATCGAGAAGGCCCGGATGCCTGAACAGGTCGTCACAGCCTGCGTCGTCCGGCGGACCGTAAACCGGAATGGTCGCTCCCACGCCCCAGCGCAGAGGAAAAAGCCCCTGAACGTGATCCATATGATAATGGGTAAGCAAAATCTGCCTGAAACTCCCCGCGGGCCAGTCGTCCATCAGGTGTGGAATACCCGCGTCCAGCAAGGTGACCGAATCGTTGAATTTCACCGCCGCGCTACAGGGGCGACGGCGATAATTTTCCTGTAAACGCGCCCGTCGGCACGCCGCGCAGTCGCAGCCAAACACCGGCACCAGCTGCGCCCCTCCGGTTCCTGTCAGCGTGATCGTCAGACTCATAACGCACCTCTACAGCGGTTTGGTGAAGCGGAAATGGCTTTGCGTATATCCTTCACGAACATAAAAACGGTGCGCGTCCACGCGCTTCACGCTGGTGGAAAGCTCGGTCAGCTCGGCGCCTGCCTGTCGCGCGACGTCCTCTGCCCAGGCCAGCAGCTGGCTGCCCACTTTTAATCCGCGCGCCTGCGGCATCACCACCAGCTCCTGGATCTCGCCGATCCAGCGGGCGTGATGCAGGTGAAACTGCATATGCAGGCCGATCATACCGATGATCTGCCCGTCCAGCTCGGCCAGCTGGTAGCGCATATTGTGATCCTGCAAGTTGGCCAGATACCCGGCGTGAAACGCCTGATGATCGAACTCGGCCTGCTTAAGTTCGCAGACCAGCGCGTAAACGATCGGCGCATCGTCGGCGGTGGCGGGGCGAAGCTGGCAGTCAGGCATGCTGTTTCTCCTTCTGGCGAATAAGCGATAGAAAGGTCTCGACTGACTGTAGCAAACTTCCGTCGTTATTGAGGAGATGGCAACCCGACGGGGTGTAGCGTGCCGCCCGTTCCAGCCGCTGGTCGATCTCGCGCGCGTTTTCGCGCCCCCGCTTTTGCAGCCGGCTACGGAGAACGTCCGGGGAAACCTGCAAACAGACCGGGAGCAGCGCCGCTTCGTACCGGGCGCGAGCCTGCGGGAGATGCGCCCGCGAGCCGTTAACCAGTACGTCGAACCCCGCATGCAGCCAGAGGTCAATCTCAATACCGACGCCATAGTAGTAACCGTTGGCATGCCAGCTCAGCGCCAGCAGGTTTTGTCCGGCGCGGGTAAAAAACTCCTGCTCGCTCAGGGCGATATGGTTCTCGCTTCCGGCGTTGGCATCGCGCGTGATATAGCGGTGCGCGACCAGCAGCTGTGAATGTTCCCGCTGCCGTAACGCCGACAGCAGGCTGTCCTTCCCGGAGCCGGACGGGCCCATTAACCAGATGAGTCTTCCCATCAGAACACCCTCTTTCCCTGACGCCAGACGTGGTCGATATGAATGTGCTCGCCCTTACGGTGGGCGAGCACCAGATCGGCCCGTTTCCCCTCGGCAATTTCACCGCGATTGTGAAGATTAAGCGCGCTGGCCGGGTTTTTCGTCACCAGGCGAATCGCCTGTGGCAGCGTGAAGCTGTTGTTCTCGTCGTCCGCGACGCGGAAGGCCGCGTCCAGCAGGCTGGCGGGGTAATAGTCAGAGGAGAGGATATCCAGCAGGCCGAGCGAGGCGAGCCTGCTTGCCGCCACGTTGCCGGAGTGCGATCCGCCGCGCACGATATTTGGCGCGCCCATCAGGACGTTCATGCCGTGCTTACGCGATGCCTCTGCCGCTTCAAACGTGGTGGGAAATTCAGCTATCACGCTGCCAAGCTGGTGGGATTCGCGCACGTGATCGTGCGTGGCGTCGTCATGGCTGGCCAGGGCAATATTACGGTCCCGGCACATCGCGGCAATGGAGAGGCGATTCGGCTGCGACCACTGGGCCGCCAGCTGGAGCTGCTCTTCTTCGTAGCGCGCCATCTCCGCGTCGTTGAGCGAATATTTGCCCTGATAGTATTCGCGATACTTTTCAATGTTGGCGAACTGGCGCTGCCCCGGCGAGTGATCCATCAGGGAAACCAGCGAGACCGGCTCGCGGCCCACCAGCTTCTCAAACAGCGGCAGGGTGGTGTGGTGTGGCAGCTCGCAGCGCAGGTGCAGGCGGTGCTCGGCGCGGTTGAGGCCGCGCTTTTGCGTCTCCTCCACGGCGTTGATCATCTTCTCCAGGTTCTCCAGGCGATCGCCGCCGTCGCGCACGTCGCCAATCGCTACCGCGTCCAGCACCGTGGTGATGCCGCTGGCGACCATCAGCGCGTCGTGGCTGCTCATCGCTGAATGAGCAGGCCAGTCGACCTTCGGGCGCGGGGTGAAGAATTTATCGAGGTTATCGGTATGCAGCTCAATCAGCCCCGGCAGCAGCCAGCCGCCTTCGCCGTCCATCGCTTCCGGTGAGCGGCTCCGGGTTTCGGCAAAGGCGCGGATGACGCCGTCCTGGATCTCGATTGAGCCGCCAACCACCTCGTTTTCCAGCACCAGCCTGACGTTATTGATAATCATACGTGTGTCCCCATCGGGTGCAGTCTGTCTGCCACGCGGCTGCGTACGGTTTCGTCGTGGAAGATCCCGACGATCGCCGCGCCGCGCGCTTTGGCCTGTTCGATCAGTTCCATCACCGCTGCGCTGTTCTTACTGTCGAGCGAGGCGGTGGGTTCATCCAGGAGTAAAATCGGGTAATCGACGATAAAGCCGCGGGCGATGTTGACGCGCTGCTGCTCGCCGCCGGAAAAGGTCGACGGGGCGAGGTGCCACAGACGCTCCGGTACGTTGAGGCGCGTCAGCAGGCTGGCGGCTTTAGCGGCGCAGGTTTCGCGCGGCACGCCGAGATCCAGCAGGGGTTGCATGACCACGTCCAGGGCGGAGATCCGCGGGATCACCCGCAGGAACTGGCTGACCCAGCCGATCGTCGAGCGGCGCACTTCCAGCACTTTGCGCGCGGGAGCCTGAACCAGATCGACCCATTCATTGTTATGGCGAATATGAATATGGCCTTCGTCCGGCAGGTAGTTGGCATACAGGGAGCGCAGCAGGGTGGATTTTCCGCTGCCGGAATGGCCATGCAGCACCACGCATTCGCCGTTGCTGACCTCTAACGAGGCATTTTGCAGTACCGGCAGGCGGACGCCGTTTTGCTGGTGGAGCACAAAGGTTTTACTGACATTTTCAACGTGGATCATTTTGGCCTCGCGATTCGTTTTGCCGGGTGGCGGCTTCGCCTTACCCGGCCTACGGGTGCGGTGTTCGTTTTGCCGGGTGGCGGCTTCGCCTTACCCGGCCTACGGGTGCGGTGTTCGTTTTGCCGGGTGGCGGCTTCGCCTTACCCGGCCTACAAGGTGCGGTGTTCGTAGGCCGGGTAAGCGCAGCGCCACCCGGCAACCGCGCCCTCAGTTCTGCAATACGGACGACACCAGCAGCTGGGTATACGGATGATGGGGATCGTCGAGCACGCGGTCGGTTAACCCACTTTCCACCACCTGACCCTGCTTCATCACCAGCAAGCGGTCTGCCAGCAGGCGCGCGACGCCTAAATCGTGGGTGACAATCACCACCGCCAGGTTTAGCTCCACCACCAGGCCGCGCAGCAGGTCGAGCAGGCGAGCCTGTACAGAGACGTCCAGCCCGCCGGTCGGTTCATCCATAAACACCAGCTTCGGATGGGTGACGAGATTGCGGGCAATCTGTAAACGCTGCTGCATGCCGCCGGAGAAGGTGGTCGGCAGGTCGTCGATGCGCGAGGCGGGAATTTCAACCTCTTCCAGCCAGTGCTGCGCCGTGGCGCGGATGTTGCCGTAGTGGCGCGCGCCGGTGGCCATCAGCCGTTCGCCGATGTTGCCCCCCGCCGAGACCTGGCGGCGCAGGCCATCCATCGGGTGCTGGTGCACCACGCCCCACTCGGTGCGCAGCAGGCGGCGGCGATCGGCTTCGCTCATGCCATACAGCGACATGCCTTCATACAAAATGTCGCCATTCTGCGGCGTCAGGCGCGCGGAGATGGACTTCAGCAGGGTGGTTTTACCGGAGCCGGACTCGCCGACAATGCCCAGCACTTCGCCCGGCCACAGCTCAAACGACACGTCGTTAAAGCCTTTGCCCGGCGCATAAAGGTGAGTCAGGTTATTAACCGAAAGCAGCGGTTTCATTGGCTGTTCGCCTCGCTCTGTTGGCGGCAGTAATCGGTGTCGGAGCAGACAAACATCCGTTTGCCCGTGTCGTCCAGCACCACTTCATCCAGATAGCTATGCTTCGAACCGCAGATGGCGCACGGCTCGTCCCACTCCTGCACCGTAAACGGGTGATCGTCAAAATCCAGACTCTCCACACGGGTGTACGGCGGTACGGCGTAGATGCGTTTTTCCCGTCCGGCGCCAAAAAGTTGCAGGGCGGGCATCATGTCCATCTTCGGGTTATCGAATTTCGGGATCGGCGACGGGTCCATCACGTAGCGGCCGTTCACCTTCACCGGGTAGGCGTAGGTGGTGGCGATATGGCCGAAGCGGGCGATGTCCTCATACAGTTTGACCTGCATGATCCCGTACTCTTCCAGAGCGTGCATGGTGCGGGTTTCGGTTTCCCGCGGCTCGATAAAGCGCAGCGGCTCCGGGATCGGCACCTGGAAAATCAAAATCTGATCTTCAGTCAGCGGGGTCTCCGGAATGCGGTGACGGGTCTGGATCAGCGTCGCGTCTTCGGTTTTTTCGGTGGTGTTGACGCCTGTTACGCGCTTAAAGAAGTTGCGGATCGACACGGCGTTGGTGGTGTCGTCTGCCCCCTGGTCGATGACCTTCAGCACGTCCGCTTCGCCAATCACGCTGGCGGTGATCTGTATACCGCCGGTGCCCCAGCCGTAGGGCATTGGCATTTCGCGGCCGCCGAACGGCACCTGGTAGCCGGGGATCGCCACTGCCTTCAGGATGGCGCGGCGGATCATGCGTTTAGTTTGTTCGTCCAGATAGGCAAAGTTGTAGCCGCTTAAGTTAGCCATTGGCGCGCTCCCGTTGCAGGCGTTTCAGCAGTTCCAGTTCGGCCTGGAAATCGACGTAGTGCGGCAGCTTGAGGTGCGAGACAAAGCCGGCGGCCTCAACGTTATCCGCGTGGGCCAGCACGAACTCTTCGTCCTGTGCCGGGCCTGCAATATGCTCGCCGTAGTCCGGCGCCTGGAGTGCACGGTCAACCAGCGCCATCGCCATCGCCTTGCGCTCGCTCAGGCCATACACCAGCCCGTAGCCGCGGGTAAAGTGCGGATCTTCATTCTCTGGCGCGACAAAACCGTTGACCATTTCGCACTCGGTCATCAGCATTTCGCCGATGTTCACCGCAAAACCCAGCTCTTCCGGCACGATTTCAATGTCGATATAACCGCTGCGGATCTCTGCCGCGAAGGGGTGGTTGCGCCCATAGCCGCGCTGCGTGGAGTAGGCCAGCGCCAGCAGATACCCTTCATCGCCGCGCATCAGCTGTTGCAGGCGGGACGAGCGCGAACAGGGATAGACCGGCGGCGTGCGGGTGATGTCATCCGGTGTGCTGCCGGTGTCCTCTTCCGCCTTCGCCAGCCCCTGGTTTGCCAGCAGGCTAAAGACGTGAGGGGAGGCGTCTTGTTCAGCGTCAGAGACGCTGAGCTGCGGTGTTTCACCGTTCGCCAGCAGAGTGAAGTCCAGCAGGCGATGGGTGTAGTCGTAGGTCGGACCAAGCAGCTGGCCGCCAGGAATATCTTTGTACACCGCAGAAATACGGCGCTCTAATCGCATTTCCGCCGTATTCACCGGCTCGCTAACCGCCAGCTTCGCAAGCGTAGTGCGGTAAGCGCGCAGCAGGAAGATGGCTTCCACGTTATCGCCGCTGGCCTGTTTCAGCGCCAGCGCCGCCAGTTCGCGGTCCGCGATGCCGCCTTCGGTCATCACGCGGTCGACGGCCAGGTTTAACTGCTGTTCAATCTGGGCGACGCTCAGCTCGGGAAGGGCGTCATCCCCCCGGCGTCTGTGCGCCTGCAAGGCATGGGCGGCGGCGATCGCCTTCTCGCCCCCTTTGACGGCAACGTACATCAGCACACCTCCACGTGAGTGGTTCTCGGGATCGCCAGCAGGCGCTCGCCGCAGGTCAGGATCAGGTCGATACCGAGCGGGAACGGATGCGGGCGCTCGGTCAGCTCATGAATGATGCACTCCGGCAGCTGGGGGGCGACCATCCGCTCGTCGGCGATCCCTGCACCCGTCAGGCGCAGCATGCGGCCACCGCTCAGGCTGGAGACCTGCAAAATCAGCGTAGCGCTGGTTTCTGGTGCGACGGCGCTGCCTTCGCTCAGGGCGTTAAGCTGTTCGTGGCTGATTTGCTCGTCGGCCACGGCGAAGACCGCCTGCTGGGGCTGCTCGACCAGCGGCGCGTTGGTGTGAAAGCGCAGGTTCTGGCTGGCGATATCGTTCAGCAATGCGCCTGACAGCCATACCGGGGTGTCGTTGTCCGCCAGCGTCAGCAGCACGCTGGTCGAGGCGAGGTTCAGCGGCAGCCAGCCCTGGGAGAGCTGGTGCAGCGAGACAATGACGCCCGGCTCGCTCATGGCTTTCAGCAGGCGACGGAAACTCTGTTGGGCATCCTGGACGGCCAGGGTAAAAGCAGGTTGAAGCGTCATGCGTTGTCTCCGCGAACGAGCGTAAAGAAGTCGACCCGGCTGGTATTCACTTCGGCCTGACGCGCGGCAAGGCGTGCGGCGCGGTCGGCTTCCAGCGGGGCAATAAGGGTTTCCATTAACGTCTGAAAATGCGGCTGTTCCTGTAAAAGCGCGTCGATCGCTGCGCAGCGCTCGGCGTGCGTTTTGTCGCGCCCAAGTACGTAGCCGTAGCCCAGCGTGCCGCTTTTCAGGCGGATCACCGCGCGGGTGAGGGTGGCATCGCCGGCGAAGAAGCGCTCGCCGGTGCCGCCCATGCGTGCCTGGATCTGCACCAGGCCGATCTCCGGCGCGCGGATCGTGTCGTAGTCCGGCGTCAGGCCGAGCGCGCTCATGCGGGCAGCCAGCGCATCAGGCTGGCTGTGGGCCAGCACGCGCATCCAGCGCTGACGAGTGGAGGTGTCGAAGTGCATTCAGTGCTCCATGGTAAATTCAATCATGTCGGCGCGGGTCAGGCTGACGGAGTATTCCGTTGCGTTGACGTCGCCGTCACGGTGGTTGAGGGTGCGCACGCAGAGCAGCGGGGCCATGTTGGGGATCTCCAGCACCTTGCTCTCTTTCGCCTGCGCGCGGCGGGCGCTGATGCGCGTCTGGGTGCGTTTGAGCGCGATACCCGTCGCGTCCTGAAGAAAATCATGCAGGGAACCGCTGGCGAAATGTTGCAGCACGGGCCAGAGGGTGAGGTCCGCGAAGTAGTGGTCGATCTGACAGACCGCCACGCCGTTCACCCGGCGCAACGTGCGCAGGTAAACGACGTTGTCGCCCTCCTGAATCCCCAGCGCGTCCGCCACGTGGCGGGAGGCGGGGCGCAGGACTGACAGCAGCTTTTCGCTGGTGGGGTGGCTGCCCTGATCGAGCAGGTTCTGGCTAAAACGCGCCTGGGCATTGAGCGGGTAGTCGAACGGACGCATCAGCACCAGCACGCCGACGCCCTGACGGCGCTGGACCCAGCCGCGCTCCACCAGTTGATCGATGGCGCGACGCAGGGTGTGGCGATTCACTTCGTAGCGGTCGGCAAGCTGCTGCTCGGCGGGCAGGTAGTCTCCGCAGCGGTAGTGCGTGCGCAGCTCCACTTCGAGCTTGGCCGCAATCTCTTGCCAGCGGGTGGGGTAACTGGTCGGATGTCTGGATAAGTGCATACAAATCAAAGCCTCGCTTCTCAGATGAAGTGCTTACGCAAACGTTGAGAGAGGAAATCCAGCAGGCTGACGGTGACGATGATGAGCACCATCAGGGCGCAGGTTTGCTGGAACTGGAAACCACGAATGGCTTCCCACAGGGTGACGCCAATGCCGCCTGCGCCCACCATGCCGACCACGGTGGCGGAGCGAACGTTGGACTCGAAGCGGTACAGGGAGTAGGAGATGAGCAGCGGCATCACCTGCGGCAGGACGCCGTACAGGATCTCTTCGATTTTGTTCGCTCCGGTTGCGCGGATGCCTTCCACCGGGCCGGGCTCGATGGCTTCAACCGCTTCGGAGAGCAGCTTGGAGAGCACGCCGGTGGTGTGGATGAACAGCGCCATCACGCCCGCGAACGGACCCAGGCCGACGGCGACCACGAACAGCATCGCAAAGACCATTTCGTTGATGGCGCGACAGGCGTCCATCAGGCGACGCATCGGCTGGTAAACCCACCACGGCACGATGTTTTCGGCGCTCATCAGGCCAAACGGAATGGAGAGGATCACGGCGAGGGCGGTGCCCCAGACGGCAATTTGCAGGGTGATCGCCATTTCACCGAGGTAGTCCTGCCACTGGCTGAAGTCCGGCGGGAAGAAGTCGGCGGCGAAGGTCGCCATGTTGCCGGAGTCCCTGAAGAGCAGCAGCGGATCCATCTCCGCGCCCTTCCAGGAGATAACGAGCACCGCCAGCAGAACGGCCCAGCTTATGAGCGAGAACCAGCTGCGCTTTGGCGGCGGGAGGGTGATGGTTTGCATGTTTTACTCCGTGGCTCTTTGTGTGCCGGATGGCGCTACGCTTATCCGGCCTACGATCTGTTCTCCCTCTCCCTGTGGGAGAGGGCCGGGGTGAGGGCATCAGCGTGCTCATTTCCCCCTCACCCTAACCCTCTCCCTCAAGGGAGAGGGGACGTAAGTTACTGCACCGCTTTATTCACGCTGGTCATGGCGCCGAGCGCGGCGGTCAGGCGGTCGAGATCGTCCAGCTGCGCCTGAATTTCCGACACTTTGCTGGTCTTCTCTTCTTCCTTCAGACCTTTGTTGTCCTTCACGCCCTGCATCTGCTTGAACAGCGCCAGCTGGCGAATCGGCACCAGTTGCAAATCGCTGGACGCGCGGAACGGCGCCCAGCCCAGACGTGCCAGAACCGCTTTCTCTTCCGGCGTTTTGCCGTAGTTCATAAAGAAGTCGTAGACCTTGTCCTTGGTGTTCTCAGAGAGGTTTTTGCGCCACACGATCGGGTCGCCCGGGATCAGCGGTGATTTCCAGATAACCTTGATTTCCTTCAGCTTGTCCGGCGCGGAGGTCTTCAGCTTGTCGAGGTTTTCAGTGTTGTTGGTGGCGACGTCAACCTGCTTATTCGCCACGGCCAGGGCGTTGGTTTCGTGGCTGGCGTTGACCGTGCGCTTAAAGTCGCTGGCGGAGACGTTGTTTTTCGCGAAGACGTAGTAGCCAGGGACGAGGAAGCCGGAAGTGGAGTTCGGGTCGCCGTTACCAAACGTCAGCTCTTTGCGTTTGGCGAGCATGTCGTTGAGGTTGTTGATCGGGCTGTCTTTGTTCACGATCAGCACGCTCCAGTAGCCCGGGGAGCCGTCTGCCGCAACGGTCTGGGCGAAGACCTGGCCGTTCGCGCGATCTACCGCTTCCATAGCAGAGAGGTTGCCATACCAGGCGATGTCGACTTTGTTGAAGCGCATTCCCTGAATGATGCCCGCGTAGTCCGGGGCGAAGAAGGCGTTTACTTTGATCCCCAGTTTGGTTTCCATATCTTTCAGGAACGGTTCCCACTGCGGCTTCAGGTTTTGCTGTGATTCCGTTGAAATGATGCCAAAGTTCAGCGCTTTTTCCTGTTCCTCAGCGTAAGCAGGGCTTAGCAGGGTGCTGATGCTGAACATGCTGGTGAAGGCCAGCGCGGCAACGGCTTTGTAGTTCATGTCCATTCCTCGTTATGGGGACGTTAAGCAGCCTGCGCGCGCTCTTCGACGCGGTTTACGCTGCGGTAGAGATGATCGAAACGTTCGTTATCAAACTGGTGGCTTGCGCCATCGAAGAACACATTGCCCTGACGCAGGGCGACGATGCGCTCGCAGTAGCGCAGGGCGTAATCCACCTGGTGCAGCGTCACCACCACGGTGATACCGTCGTTCTGATTGATGTCGCGCAGGGTTTCCATCACGATGCGGGCCGATTCCGGGTCCAGCGAGGCGATAGGTTCATCGGCCAGAATGATTTTGGCTTTCTGCATCAGGGCGCGGGCGATGGCGACGCGCTGCTGCTGTCCGCCGGAGAGCGTGGAGACGCGCTGGTGGGCGAAATGCGCCATGCCGACGCGGGTCAGCGCCTGTAAGGCTTCTTGCTTCTGGGATGGGGAGAACCAGCGCAGGCAGGTGCGCCAGAACGGGGTGCTGCCGAGCGCGCCAATCAGCACGTTCTCGAGCACGGTCAGGCGGTTCACCAGGTTGAACTGCTGAAAGATATAGCCCGTCTGAGCGCGGTTTTTGCGAATATCGCTCGCCAGACGCCCCGCATGTTGCACGGTGTTCCCCAGCAGTTCGACGCGGCTTTCCGGCGTTTTGTCACAGGTAATCAGGCCGCTCAAGTGACGAAGAAGGGTGGATTTACCTGAACCAGACGGTCCCAACAGCGCCACCATTTCGTCCTGCTGGACGGTCAGATCAACGGCATGCAGCGCCTTGTTGTGATGGAAGGTTTTGCTCAGTTTCTCGACGCGAATGACAGTTTGCATGTGCCGGGCCTCACGATAAATGTGGCCTCATGCTGGCGCATCAATATGACATTTGGGTTAAGTCTCGGTTGCGGGAATTTGAAGAGTTGAGGGGAGTTTGATGACAGGCGGAGGCAGACTGCCCACCGCCCGAAAATTAGTGCTGCTGCTTAACGACGTTAATCATCCACGGCACGCCGTATTTGTCGGTGACTTTCCCGAATCCGTGCGCCCAGAAAGTCTCCTGCCAGGCCATTTCGACATTGCCGCCATCAGAGAGGTTGTCGAACCAGCGTTTGCCTTCATCCACGTCCTGCGTGTCGAGCACCAGCGTAAATCCGGCGTACTGCGCGCTGCTGCCGGGTGGCAGACCATCGCTCATCATGATATCGCTGCCGGCAATGCGGACGTTAGAGTGGGCGATGGCGGTATCCGGGAAGTTCATGCCTGACGGACAGCCTTCTTCACTGTTTTCGTCTTTGGGCATTTCGCCGAAGGTGATTTTGTAGAGGAGCTCTGCGCCGACGGCCTGCTGATAGAAGGCGGTCGCCTCCGCACAGTTGCCGGCGAAAGAGATGTAGGGACTTAACGGCATAATCTTTACCTCACGTAAGAAAAGCCCGTTAAGTGTAGTTCCCGAACGCCCGGTAAGCGAAGCGTCACCGGGCGGGACAATCAGTTCTTTTTCACGAACTCAGATTTCAGTTTCATCGGACCGAAGCCGTCAATTTTGCAGTCGATATTATGATCGCCTTCAACCAGACGGATATTTTTGACTTTAGTGCCGATCTTCAGCATGGAGGAACTGCCTTTTACCTTCAGATCTTTCACAACGGTAACGCTGTCGCCGTCTGCCAGCAGGTTGCCGTTCGCGTCTTTCACGATCAGCGCATCGCTGTCCTGCGCAGGCTCCGCATCGTTCCATTCATGGGCGCATTCCGGGCAAACGAACATGCCATTGTCTTCATAGGTGTATTCAGAATTGCATTTCGGGCAGTGTGGAAGTTGCATGTTGGTATCCTCAAAAGTGTTAACACGCTGGAAAACGCCAGCTAAATGACGGCAGTGTGCCGAAAAAGGCAGCGAGTATAACGCAAATCCCCACTTTTGTCGGTGATATTGTTTTATAAAAATAGCGCATAAATGCGCAAGCGATGACACGAACTGTCAGTGAATTAAGGGAAGCTTAAGCCCTGAACGGCAGAGATCGTAATCATGCTAAATGTATCGAATATTTTATTACAGCAAATTGCTACGTTGTGCCATTTCGGATAAGGTGAAGGAACAAGCCGTTATTTATCTATCCTTTTCTGACGCCATACATCTTTTGGCGCCAGGGAATACCTCTCTTTTTTGGTGGGTAAATAACGATGATATATCCTGATGTTTCCTGAAAATGCGTTTTGTCTATTCACTTTTGGCTTTCTGGCCAGGGGATGTTTTACACGTATTACGAGGGTGGTTTTTAAATTCTCATTATCTTCAGTTAGTTGTATTAAATGAACATGTTTTCCATACGTGATCATATAAGCCTGAAAAGTATAATTAAAACATCGTGGCTTAATAAAAGTAATAAATTTGCGTTAAGGGAAGGCTTTTATCATGCACACACAGACCATATTTGAATTAAGCCAGGAAGCTGAACGATTGTTACAGCTCGCTCTGAACAATCTTGATTCATTAAAATCTATGCCGATTGCAAAGCTGGATAGCACAGCCGCTGCGATGAGCGGCGTTAATAACAACGTTTTGCCGTTACATTTTAGCGCACGGGGTGTCGACGCTCAGCAGGCGATGCTGAATAACGAATTACGCAAAATAACCCGCCTCGAAATGGTGCTGGCGATTGTGGGTACCATGAAAGCGGGAAAATCGACCACCATTAATGCGATTGTGGGCACGGAAGTGCTGCCGAACCGCAATCGTCCGATGACGGCACTTCCCACGCTGATCCGCCATACGCCGGGCCAGAAGGAGCCGGTGCTGCATTTTTTGCACGTTTCGCCCATCGATACCCTGATTACCCAGTTGCAGAAAAAACTGTGTGATAAAGATCGCGGCAAGCTGGCGCGGCGTCTGGAAATCGACAAGGACATGAATACGCTGCTGGAGCGCATAGAAAGAGGTGAGGCGTTTGAAAAACATCACCTGGGCGCGGAGCCCATCTTTCATTGTCTGAAAAGCCTGAACGATCTGGTGCGGCTGTCTCAGGCGCTGGGCGTGGAGTTTCCGTTCTCTGAGTATGCCGCGATAGAACATATTCCGGTGATTGAGGTGGAGTTTGTGCATCTCGCCGGTCTGGATGCGCACCTGGGGCAACTGACGCTGCTCGACACGCCGGGGCCGAACGAGGCCGGTCAGCCGCACCTGCAAAAAATGCTCAGCGAGCAGCTGGCGCGCGCCTCCGCCGTGCTGGCGGTGATGGACTATACACAGCTTAAATCTATTTCTGATGCGGAGGTTCGTCAGGCAATTTCGGCTGCCGGGAAATCCGTACCGCTTTACGCCCTGGTCAACAAATTCGATCAGAAAGATCGTAACAGCGACGATGAAGAGCAGGTGCGGGCGATGATTTCCGGCACGCTGATGAAAGGAAATATTTCTCCGGGGCAAATTTATCCGGTCTCTTCTATGTGGGCCTATCTGGCAAACCGCGCCCGCTATGAGATGAACGTTCATGGGCGCCTTCCCGATCATCAGGATCAGCGTTGGGTACAGGATTTTGCCGAGGCCGCGCTGGGCCGCCGCTGGCGAACGGCCGACCTGGACGATATTGACCATATTCGCCATGCGGCGGATCTGCTGTGGGAGGATTCGCTGTTCGAACAGCCCATCCGCAAACTGATTTACGCGGCTTACGCCAACGCCTCGCTGTTCGCTTTGCGGTCGGCATCGCATAAGCTGCTGAACTATGCGCAAAATGCCAGAGAATACCTGGATTTTCGCCATCAGGGACTGACGGTCGCTTTTGATGAGCTGGAGCTGAATATTGCGCGCCTGGAAGAGGATATGACGATGCTGCGTCAGCGGCAGAGCGTGGTGAGCGATGAGGTCCAGCATGAAGTTGAAGAGGCGCTTAACGCAACGGATGCATTCCTGCTTCGCCAGAAAGGTGAACTTCACCAGGCGCTGGGCGACATTTTTAGCCGCCCGTCTATTCTTGATTTAGCAGGGCGCGAGCCATCCAGTTTGCGTGCAGACGACGCGGATGCGATCCAGCAGCTGGTGCTTGACGATGAAGGGCAGGCGCAGATTGTCCTGAGCAAGATTCGATCGTCATGCGAGCAGATTATGCTGAATGCGCAGAGCAGAATTGGCCGGGAGCTGGCGTTACGCTTCGATCAGCTGGAGTCTACGCTTGCCCGATCGTTGAATGAGGCGATGCGCCCTATCGAGACGCGAATCAAGGAACAGCTCAGTCATGCCGGATTTCGGGCGCGGATTAGCTTCCCGGCGTTTCAGGCAAACCAGCTTAATTTCAATACGCGCGGCTTATTTAATGATGCCATTGTGCAGGACACCCCTCCCGCCAGTCAGCCAGCCGGGGCAGGCAGCGTACGTAATACCGTCTCGCGCTGGCTCAATAATCCCGGCTGGGGCTGGGAAGAGTATGTCGTGACGCGCACACGCTATGTCATCGACATCGTTCAGCTTCATGGCAAATTTACGCAACATATCGATCAGTTTTGCGATCAAATACGTAAAGCTTTGGCCGCGCAGGTCGATGTCTCTGTTACGGCAGGTATGGCAACGTTCTTTGCAGAGTTTTCGTTGTGCCTGACCGGGTTACAGGAAAGCTTGCGTGATAGCCTTGCCGTGCGGCAGCAGAATGAACATTCAACCCGGGCGCTTAGCCAGTTGTTGAAGCAAAGTATGACTACTGCGGCGTGGATTCAGGAAGATACCCGACTGTTACGCGATGATATTCAAACCTTATTCGCGGCAGAGCAACCATGACAACACAGCTACTGGACGGTCCCGGGCGGACGCTGGAGTGTATTCATCCAAAATTTATGGTCGATTTGGTCCAGGGGGCGGATGCTGCACGTCACTCCCTCCTGGGGCCACAGCAACTGCAATTTCGTGAGCGTTTGACGCAGGAGATCATTACGCAGACCCGGCTGCGGCCGTGGGCAATGGCGGGAATGCTCAACGAAAATGCAGCGCTGCGGCTGGGTCTGGCGGAGAAACTGGCCGGTATGCTCGACCCCGGACACCTTGCGCTGACCCGTATGTCCGACAGGCTGGTAGCCCTGCGCCAGCAGGTGAATCCACGCCTCCCTCAACCGCCCGGATTGTTGCAACAGTACGAGGAGCTCTCCGCACATTTCAACCAGCGTGCCGCCTATAAAGAGAAAGCGCTCGCGCAGCGCGGCCTTACGGTTCAGGCGGGTGAGCACAGCGAGCAAATTTTTACCCGCTGGCGAGCCGGGCAGTATGACGGCTGGTCGCTGGCTGGCCGCTGCTTTATCGTGCTGGAAGAGTTGCGCTGGGGGGCGTTTGGCGATGCCTGTCGTCTGGCGAATAGCGATGTGGCGGCCATGCTGAAAGATAATCTGCGCAGCATGGCCGCAAACTATCTGGCACAGGGAATTAATGCTTCTCCCACCACCCGGCATTTTTACCATCAGTGGCTGACGACGCCCGCTTCTCCCGGTCTGATTGATTATAAAGATATGCTGGGCTGGCTGGGGGACTGGTGTCAGGCGGATAAACATCCGGTGAGCTGGTCAGTGACGCAGAGCTGGCAAACGGTCGCGCTGGGGATGCCGAGACTCTGTTCGGCAAAACGGCTGGTGGATGGCATGGTGGAAGAGATATTTGGTACGTGATTGCCCCCTCTTTTTAAGGAGGGGGCGAAAGGGTTAGTGGTGCATTTCTACCGCTTCAGGTTCTGTCCGGGACTCAGGCACATGCCCAAAGCGTCTGGCGTACAGTGCCGTGATGACAGGGACCAGAATTGCCGTCACAATCACGCTGGCGGCAACCAGAGCCGTGGCGGAAGCGGCCACGGGTTCAAAGGCCGGGTTAATCTGGGCAATAATTACCGGGTTGGCTACCGCAGCGCCTGCGGCCGAAGAGGCGGCCACGCCCGCGGTTCCGTTGCCGCCCCCGATGACGCGGTCTGCAATAATCAGTGGAATACCCGTGATGACGATGACGGCAACACCCAGCACAATGCCCAGCAGGCCGGTTTCCAGAATCACGTTCAGGTTGATGGTATTGCCCAACGCGAAGCCGAAGAACGGGATCAGTACCGGGGTGGCTTTGCTGAAGAAATCACGCAGATCGTGATCGAGGTTGCCCAGCGCAAAACCAATCAGGAACGGCAGGATCGCCCCGACAAAATGGTGTGGTTCAAAAGAGGCAAGGCCGGCAGAACCCAGAATCAACATCGTCATCAGCGGACCCGACTCCAGGGACATCAGCACGAACGCGCCCGATTCTTCTTTGGTGCCATATTGATTCATCAGGCTGGCATAGAGACCGCCGTTGGTCATATCCATTGCTGAGACTATGGCCAGAACAGATAATCCGGCGAAGAAGCCGGTCTGAATTCCATTCTCCGGAATGAACATCGCACAGATCATGGCAACAACCCAGGCGACCGCAATTTTAGTAATGACCAGCGTCCCTGATTTACGTAATACCGTACCTGTTGCACGCAAGTTAATAGATGCGCCGATGCAAAAGAACCAGACTGCCAGAATCGGTACCGTTCCGGTAATCATACCTTTTGTAAAACCGCCAAAATAAGCACCGGTATTCGGGGCTAGCGTATTTAATATCGCGCCAAGTACCAGCGGGACCAGCATCATCCCGCCCGGGATGCGTTCTATTGTTGCTTTAATCTTCATCATTAACCCTCACATCTCGTCCGCATGGCTGGCGGAAAGCTCAAAAAATAGATCAACAAATTCAAACGATTGCCTTTTTTGGGACCAATCGATTCGTTATTTATGCTGTAGAGCGAAATTCAGGTGTTCAGCATTCCTTCATTTGAAAGCTGCTGGGATATCGTGTTCGGATTTATCATGCGATCTTTGGAATTGTGATTCAACGAAAATAAAACGCTGTTTTAGTTATCTTCGTCACATATTGAATGTAAACAGGATTGCCCACTGTTAATAATTGAATTTTGTGTAAATTCGCTGTGAAAAAATGTGCTTGCATTTTGTTTGGGGAGGAATAATAACGGGCGTTAAGATCTGTTTGATAAGGGGGTTTAGAATGACCTTATTTATCGTGAATTGACAAAAGCTGAAGGCAACTTACGAACAGGAAAAATAAGTGTGAAGTTGATCACATATATAAACGCTGGTAGGGTAAAAAGGTCTTTAACTGCCCAGACAGGCGTCAACAGGTTCGGTTGTATTGAGGTAAAACGTCAATGTAAGTAAACCTGCTACGCTTGAATAAGGAGATTCGCATGGAGCGGATCTCTGGTTCACAGCTTGCAAAATGCGCTGTGAAACGGACGGGGCTGAGTCTACGAGGAAAGCTATGCTTAGAAGGAAAAAAGTAAAACCCATCACGCTGCGCGATGTCACCATTATTGATGACGCGAAACTGCGCAAAGCGATTACAGCGGCCTCGCTCGGTAATGCGATGGAGTGGTTCGATTTTGGTGTTTACGGCTTTGTGGCCTATGCACTTGGTAAAGTGTTCTTCCCTGGTGCCGATCCCAGCTTGCAGATGATTGCTGCGCTGGGTACGTTCTCCGTTCCCTTCCTGATTCGTCCTCTCGGTGGCCTTTTCTTCGGCATGCTGGGTGATAAATATGGTCGCCAGAAGATCCTGGCTATTACCATTGTCATCATGTCGATAAGTACATTCTGTATCGGCCTTATTCCGTCGTATGCAACTATTGGTATATGGGCGCCGATTCTGCTGTTGATCTGTAAGATGGCGCAGGGCTTCTCCGTTGGTGGCGAATATACCGGCGCATCGATTTTTGTCGCTGAATATTCTCCGGACCGTAAACGTGGCTTTATGGGCAGCTGGCTGGACTTTGGTTCGATTGCCGGTTTTGTCATGGGCGCGGGGGTTGTGGTTCTGATCTCAACCGTAGTGGGTGAAGAGAACTTCCTTGACTGGGGCTGGCGTATTCCGTTCTTCCTGGCGCTGCCGCTGGGCATCATTGGGCTTTATCTGCGTCACGCCCTGGAAGAGACGCCTGCGTTCCAGCAGCACGTTGAAAAGCTGGAGCAGGGTGACCGTGAAGGATTACAGGATGGCCCGAAAGTGTCGTTCAAGGAGATTGCGACCAAACACTGGCGCAGCCTGCTGACCTGTATTGGTCTGGTGATTTCCACCAACGTGACCTATTACATGCTGTTGACCTACATGCCGAGCTACCTGTCGCATAATCTGCACTACTCGGAAGACCACGGTGTGCTGATTATTATCGCCATCATGGTGGGTATGCTGTTTGTGCAGCCGATTATGGGTCTGCTGAGCGACCGCTTTGGCCGTAAGCCATTCATTATTCTCGGCAGCGTCGCCCTGTTCGCACTGGCAATCCCGGCCTTTATTCTGATTAATAGCAATGTGCTGGGGCTGATTTTCGCCGGTCTGCTGATGCTGGCGGTGATCCTCAACTGCTTCATCGGGGTGATGGCTTCTACGCTGCCGGCAATGTTCCCGACGCATATTCGCTACAGTGCGCTGGCGGCAGCCTTTAATATCTCCGTTCTGATTGCGGGCCTGACGCCGACGCTTGCTGCTTCACTGGTGGAGAGCACGCAGAACCTGATGATGCCTGCTTACTATCTGATGGTCATTGCGGTGATCGGCCTGATTACCGGTATTACCATGAAGGAGACGGCGAATCGTCCGTTGAAAGGGGCAACGCCTGCGGCGTCTGATATTCAGGAAGCGAAAGAGATCCTGCGTGAGCACTACGATAATGTAGAGCAGAAGATTGAAGATATTGACGCAGAGATTGAGGCGCTCCAGACAAAACGCTCTCGCCTTGTCGATCAGCATCCGCGAATTAACGAGTGATAAAAAAACCCGCCGCTGGCGGGTTTTCTTTTATTAGCATCCTGCGGCAATATAGTCGCCGCCGGCGCTGACGGGGATCACCGTCAGGAACAGGATCATCGCGAACAGTATCAGAACAACCCCTCCGGCAATTTTGACCATCGGCATTACCCAGTTCAGGGACGTGCCGCCGCCAAACCAGGTTACTGTGCGTTCACGCGCGTAACGTACTGCCAGCGACAGCCCCATAATCGACAGCGCCGTGCCCAGCGACATTGTCATCACAGCAGCAATCCCCCAGCTAATAATACCGAGCGCATTCGAGAACATCAGGATCATAATTGCCCCGCTGCACGGGCGTGCGCCAATGGCCAGCACCACGCCCAGACGGGTTTTCCAGTCGCTTTTAGTCAGATCCACCCCTACGCCGTGACGGCCGCAGCCACAGCGTTCATTATGCTGGTGAAGCGGCTTGATGGCGCTAATCGCCATTTTGCGCGGACGCAGGCTGCTGAGCGCCTGATAAATGATAAACGCACCGAAGACGGCAATCAGCACGGCGCTGATTTTCTCGACGTACCAACGGCTGGTGCTGATATCTCCTGACGCGAGGTTCAATCCAACCGCCAGGATAAAGACAAAGACGATCGCGCTGACGCCCTGCATCATGCTACCGATAAACGGTACGACGCGCGCCGCGAGCTGGCTCTCTTTATTGGTGGTGAGATACGTGGTGACGATAAATTTGCCGTGCCCAGGTCCAACGGCATGGAGTACACCATAAAGAAACGCACCGGTTAACAACCATAGCCCACCGCTGTACTGATGATTATTAAGTTGCAGCAGATACATCACCAGATATCGGTGCAGGGTGATCTGGGTGGCGAGGCACCACTGAATAAAAGCATTCCAGTGCGTATGCAGTGCAAAACCTGCCATAAGTAACACCAGCACGGCGAGCCCGGCGGTTGGGATACGCCAGTCACGTTGAAGTCGTTGTGTCGTCATGAGGTTGGCCCGCGAGAGAAATATTTGCCGCTAGTATAGTGTTCAAATCGCTGGATCACACCGGGATCGTCAATAGATTGTGGATAAGTCTGTGTGTAAAAAGGTATAAGGCGGGGTTTTGCTGTGGAATGCAGCAGTCAGTCATTTTTCTGTCATTTAGCGGTTGCGGCCTGCGGAGAACTCCCTATAATGCGCCTCCATCGACACGGCGGATGTGAATCACTTCACAGATAACCCGGTCGGTTGAAGAGAAAAAATCCTGAAAATCAGGGTTGACTCTGAAAGAGGAAAGCGTAATATACGCCACCTCGCGACAGAGCGCTGAAGCGCGTCGCAACTGCTCTTTAACAATTTATCAGACAATCTGTGTGGGCACTCAAAGTGACATGGATTCTTAATGTCCTCGGACACTAAATGAATACCAAGTCTCAACGAGTGAACACGTAATTCATTACGAAGTTTAATTCATTGAGCATCAAACTTTTAAATTGAAGAGTTTGATCATGGCTCAGATTGAACGCTGGCGGCAGGCCTAACACATGCAAGTCGAACGGTAACAGGAAGCAGCTTGCTGCTTCGCTGACGAGTGGCGGACGGGTGAGTAATGTCTGGGAAACTGCCTGATGGAGGGGGATAACTACTGGAAACGGTAGCTAATACCGCATAACGTCGCAAGACCAAAGAGGGGGACCTTCGGGCCTCTTGCCATCGGATGTGCCCAGATGGGATTAGCTAGTAGGTGGGGTAACGGCTCACCTAGGCGACGATCCCTAGCTGGTCTGAGAGGATGACCAGCCACACTGGAACTGAGACACGGTCCAGACTCCTACGGGAGGCAGCAGTGGGGAATATTGCACAATGGGCGCAAGCCTGATGCAGCCATGCCGCGTGTATGAAGAAGGCCTTCGGGTTGTAAAGTACTTTCAGCGGGGAGGAAGGCGATAAGGTTAATAACCTTGTCGATTGACGTTACCCGCAGAAGAAGCACCGGCTAACTCCGTGCCAGCAGCCGCGGTAATACGGAGGGTGCAAGCGTTAATCGGAATTACTGGGCGTAAAGCGCACGCAGGCGGTCTGTCAAGTCGGATGTGAAATCCCCGGGCTCAACCTGGGAACTGCATTCGAAACTGGCAGGCTAGAGTCTTGTAGAGGGGGGTAGAATTCCAGGTGTAGCGGTGAAATGCGTAGAGATCTGGAGGAATACCGGTGGCGAAGGCGGCCCCCTGGACAAAGACTGACGCTCAGGTGCGAAAGCGTGGGGAGCAAACAGGATTAGATACCCTGGTAGTCCACGCCGTAAACGATGTCGACTTGGAGGTTGTGCCCTTGAGGCGTGGCTTCCGGAGCTAACGCGTTAAGTCGACCGCCTGGGGAGTACGGCCGCAAGGTTAAAACTCAAATGAATTGACGGGGGCCCGCACAAGCGGTGGAGCATGTGGTTTAATTCGATGCAACGCGAAGAACCTTACCTACTCTTGACATCCAGAGAACTTTCCAGAGATGGATTGGTGCCTTCGGGAACTCTGAGACAGGTGCTGCATGGCTGTCGTCAGCTCGTGTTGTGAAATGTTGGGTTAAGTCCCGCAACGAGCGCAACCCTTATCCTTTGTTGCCAGCGGTCCGGCCGGGAACTCAAAGGAGACTGCCAGTGATAAACTGGAGGAAGGTGGGGATGACGTCAAGTCATCATGGCCCTTACGAGTAGGGCTACACACGTGCTACAATGGCGCATACAAAGAGAAGCGACCTCGCGAGAGCAAGCGGACCTCATAAAGTGCGTCGTAGTCCGGATTGGAGTCTGCAACTCGACTCCATGAAGTCGGAATCGCTAGTAATCGTGGATCAGAATGCCACGGTGAATACGTTCCCGGGCCTTGTACACACCGCCCGTCACACCATGGGAGTGGGTTGCAAAAGAAGTAGGTAGCTTAACCTTCGGGAGGGCGCTTACCACTTTGTGATTCATGACTGGGGTGAAGTCGTAACAAGGTAACCGTAGGGGAACCTGCGGTTGGATCACCTCCTTACCTTAAAGAACCTGCCTTTGCAGTGCTCACACAGATTGTCTGATGAAAAGTAAATAGCAAGGCGTCTTGCGATTGAGACTGTACGTCCCCTTCGTCTAGAGGCCCAGGACACCGCCCTTTCACGGCGGTAACAGGGGTTCGAATCCCCTAGGGGACGCCACTTGCTGGTTCGTGAGTGAAAGTCACCTGCCGTCATATCTCAAAACTGACTTGCGAGTCATGTTTGAGATATTTGCTCTTTAAAAATCTGGATCAAGCTGAAAATTGAAACGACACACAGCTCATGTGTGTTCGAGTCTCTCAAATTTTCGCAATCAGAAGTGAAACATCTTCGGGTTGTGAGGTTAAGCGACTAAGCGTACACGGTGGATGCCCTGGCAGTCAGAGGCGATGAAGGACGTGCTAATCTGCGAAAAGCGCCGGCGAGGTGATATGAACCCTTGACCCGGCGATGTCCGAATGGGGAAACCCAGTGTGATTCGTCACACTATCGTTAACTGAATACATAGGTTAACGAGGCGAACCGGGGGAACTGAAACATCTAAGTACCCCGAGGAAAAGAAATCAACCGAGATTCCCCCAGTAGCGGCGAGCGAACGGGGAGCAGCCCGGAGTCTGAATCAGCTTGTGTGTTAGTGGAACGGTCTGGAAAGTCCGACGGTACAGGGTGATAGTCCCGTACACGAAAGCACACATGCTGTGAACTCGAAGAGTAGGGCGGGACACGTGGTATCCTGTCTGAATATGGGGGGACCATCCTCCAAGGCTAAATACTCCTGACTGACCGATAGTGAACCAGTACCGTGAGGGAAAGGCGAAAAGAACCCCGGCGAGGGGAGTGAAAAAGAACCTGAAACCGTGTACGTACAAGCAGTGGGAGCCTCTTTATGGGGTGACTGCGTACCTTTTGTATAATGGGTCAGCGACTTATATTCTGTAGCAAGGTTAACCGTATAGGGGAGCCGAAGGGAAACCGAGTCTTAACTGGGCGTTAAGTTGCAGGGTATAGACCCGAAACCCGGTGATCTAGCCATGGGCAGGTTGAAGGTTGGGTAACACTAACTGGAGGACCGAACCGACTAATGTTGAAAAATTAGCGGATGACCTGTGGCTGGGGGTGAAAGGCCAATCAAACCGGGAGATAGCTGGTTCTCCCCGAAAGCTATTTAGGTAGCGCCTCGTGAACTCATCTTCGGGGGTAGAGCACTGTTTCGGCTAGGGGGCCATCCCGGCTTACCAACCCGATGCAAACTACGAATACCGAAGAATGTTATCACGGGAGACACACGGCGGGTGCTAACGTCCGTCGTGAAGAGGGAAACAACCCAGACCGCCAGCTAAGGTCCCAAAGTCATGGTTAAGTGGGAAACGATGTGGGAAGGCACAGACAGCCAGGATGTTGGCTTAGAAGCAGCCATCATTTAAAGAAAGCGTAATAGCTCACTGGTCGAGTCGGCCTGCGCGGAAGATGTAACGGGGCTAAACCATGCACCGAAGCTGCGGCAGCGACACTATGTGTTGTTGGGTAGGGGAGCGTTCTGTAAGCCGTTGAAGGTGTGCTGTGAGGCATGCTGGAGGTATCAGAAGTGCGAATGCTGACATAAGTAACGATAAAGCGGGTGAAAAGCCCGCTCGCCGGAAGACCAAGGGTTCCTGTCCAACGTTAATCGGGGCAGGGTGAGTCGACCCCTAAGGCGAGGCCGAAAGGCGTAGTCGATGGGAAACAGGTTAATATTCCTGTACTTGGTGTTACTGCGAAGGGGGGACGGAGAAGGCTATGTCAGCCGGGCGACGGTTGTCCCGGTTTAAGCATGTAGGCGGAGGTTCCAGGTAAATCCGGTACCTTATTAACGCTGAGGTGTGATGACGAGGCACTACGGTGCTGAAGTGATAAATGCCCTGCTTCCAGGAAAAGCCTCTAAGCATCAGGTAACACGAAATCGTACCCCAAACCGACACAGGTGGTCAGGTAGAGAATACCAAGGCGCTTGAGAGAACTCGGGTGAAGGAACTAGGCAAAATGGTGCCGTAACTTCGGGAGAAGGCACGCTGATGTGTAGGTGAAGCCCCTGCGGGCGGAGCTGAAATCAGTCGAAGATACCAGCTGGCTGCAACTGTTTATTAAAAACACAGCACTGTGCAAACACGAAAGTGGACGTATACGGTGTGACGCCTGCCCGGTGCCGGAAGGTTAATTGATGGGGTTAGCTGTAAGGCGAAGCTCTTGATCGAAGCCCCGGTAAACGGCGGCCGTAACTATAACGGTCCTAAGGTAGCGAAATTCCTTGTCGGGTAAGTTCCGACCTGCACGAATGGCGTAATGATGGCCAGGCTGTCTCCACCCGAGACTCAGTGAAATTGAACTCGCTGTGAAGATGCAGTGTACCCGCGGCAAGACGGAAAGACCCCGTGAACCTTTACTATAGCTTGACACTGAACACTGGTCCTTGATGTGTAGGATAGGTGGGAGGCTTTGAAGCGTGGACGCCAGTCTGCGTGGAGCCAACCTTGAAATACCACCCTTTAATGGCTGGTGTTCTAACGTGGACCCGTTATCCGGGTTGCGGACAGTGTCTGGTGGGTAGTTTGACTGGGGCGGTCTCCTCCCAAAGAGTAACGGAGGAGCACGAAGGTTGGCTAATCCTGGTCGGACATCAGGAGGTTAGTGCAATGGCATAAGCCAGCTTGACTGCGAGCGTGACGGCGCGAGCAGGTGCGAAAGCAGGTCATAGTGATCCGGTGGTTCTGAATGGAAGGGCCATCGCTCAACGGATAAAAGGTACTCCGGGGATAACAGGCTGATACCGCCCAAGAGTTCATATCGACGGCGGTGTTTGGCACCTCGATGTCGGCTCATCACATCCTGGGGCTGAAGTAGGTCCCAAGGGTATGGCTGTTCGCCATTTAAAGTGGTACGCGAGCTGGGTTTAGAACGTCGTGAGACAGTTCGGTCCCTATCTGCCGTGGGCGCTGGAGAATTGAGGGGGGCTGCTCCTAGTACGAGAGGACCGGAGTGGACGCATCACTGGTGTTCGGGTTGTCATGCCAATGGCACTGCCCGGTAGCTAAATGCGGAAGAGATAAGTGCTGAAAGCATCTAAGCACGAAACTTGCCCCGAGATGAGTTCTCCCTGAGAC